>NZ_JCASIJ010000013.1:0-2138 GCF_059685895.1 Telluria sp. ZT3P25 | reverse complement strand
AATAGGTTATCAGCAGTACTAGTCGTGTCGGACATATTGACAAGAAAGCACTCTTTTCCTCGATTAACGAGGGTCTGCACAGGAGTGCCAGTCTGGTCGCAATTATTGGGACAAACTAGTTATGCACAATTTCTGTGGATAACTGGTTGGTTTATCTAGCGAAAGTCGCTGCCCATGCGGGTTCCACCCCGATGCATTAGAAATAAGCAGCATTGATCACAATGGCACGTCGTCAGGATACCTTGGCTCGCTTGCTGGCGAAATATTTTGCACCTTCCTCAATGACTCGCTTGGTCTTCGCTTGTACATAGATGGCTGTCGTTGCGCTGTCCTTGTGGCCAAGCACTGCTTGCGCAACATCGATTGGCATACCGTCGGCCACGGCTAATGTGCCGAACGTATGCCTCAACGCATGCGGCGAGGCTTTGGAAAGGGCGGCAAGGTCATCTAGGCTGAAGCCCTTTTCGACCGTGTGATCGAGTCTCAAACGTTTGATCGAGCTCTGAAACAGTTTATACAGGCCATCTGTTGTATATCCAGATTGCGCATCTCCTTCTCGATGTCGCAACAATGCTGCAGCGTGGCTAGGAACGACTACCGGAGCAAGCAAGGCACCCTCTGCGTTTTCTGAGTCGAAATCCAGCCCACGATCCCTCCAGTGCCGGCGCAGCGCTTCGACAGTGCGACTACTAACCGGCACGACGCGATACGCGCTGCGTTTGCCAAGGACGGTCAATTCGAATACCTCTGCGCTCCACTTGCTGCGCAACAAAGCAGTACGTTGGGCGCCCGCAACTTCCGCTCGCCTCAACCCGGAATCCCCAAGCAGGAGCATCATTGACAAAGCGACACGGTCTTGGATGCGCTCAGGATGGTTACTACTTGCTTCCAAGCGTTCGATGAGCTCGTCCCAAAGAGGTTGCGCCAATGCCTTTTCGATCTGCATCCGATTGACTGCGACTGGCGCTTTGGGCAAGTCGACGGCAGACCATGGGTTGCCTGCCAGGTAGCGCACGCCCACCAAATACTCGAAAACGATTTTAACGACCAACACTGCTTGTCTTTGGGATGCCGGCGAGAGCTTGGTGTGCGAAAACGGTCGCCAGCGCGCCGACTCTCGCGGCGCACGCCCTCCGACGAAGCGCGCACTGGGCGCCTTCAAAAAATCTTTATAGCTTTCGCAGTCGGGTACCAGGACTGAAGAAAGCGGCTTACGCAGTTCCAGGATGCACCAGAATAAAAACCGTTCTATCTCCTTCGTGTAGGCACGCAGGGTGTGCGGACGATCACGGAACCGGTGCAGGTAGTTGTTGATCGCTTCCAGGTCGTTGGCTGCGCCGACGTAATTGAACCGGGTGTCGCGATTAAGACCTTCTGATCCGTCAAGCCAGCTTGGCGCCACTAGGCGCTCGATGGGCGCTAGAGGATTGTCGTTCTGAGGATCGACGACGATTTTCGACAGCCCCGGCGGTGCCATCAGGTCAACTGGATAGGTCGTACCAAGGGTGCGTTCATGGCGTTCGATCCAAGCATGCATCACTTTGGCCCTGTGAACGCCTATGCGCCGTAAGCCGCGCCACCAGCTGGGGCCTCGATTCGTCATGATGGCCGTGAGATCGGCAAGCGTGTGGATGTGCTCTACTCTCAGCGCCTTAGCCGTCAATGGACGAAACCACTGCGAAACCGGATGGTCCGGGTGCGGTACAGGCGCCGGCGCGTCTGCAGCCTTGATCAAGATCTCCAGTGCTCGACTGGTGATAGAGCCGCCCTGGCGGGCACCTTGAAGAATCTCGGCCGTGGCGGGATTGTTGACGATACAGCGCTCGATCAAATCCGCGCGCATGGCTAGTAAAAACCGCTCTAGGCCCATCTCGACTTGTGGGCTGTCGTCGCTGTAGTACAGCTCGGCAATTTTCGCGATCGGGATTTTGAGGCAGTGGGCTCGTAGCGCAGTGTAGTCACTGCGGTTGTAAGTGACGGGAGCAAGCAGGACGTTCGTGTTCTGGCTCATTGTGGCCTCGGTCGTTGAGGTGACTGACATGGTATCGAGCCTGTCAGAGAAGCTAGAATGCCCTGAATTATCCTTGTTTCACGCCAAAACAGCCATCAATCCTTTCTTGATAAATAATCTTATCAGG
>NZ_JCASIJ010000012.1:1270-2486 GCF_059685895.1 Telluria sp. ZT3P25 | reverse complement strand
ATGGCGGCACCACGAGCCTGGGCGGCATCAATACGGCGCCGGGCGCATTCTCGGCCCGCTTTACCGGCACCATCGTACCGACCGTCAGCGGCAACCACGTGTTCAAGGTGCGCGCCGACAGCCCGTTCAAGCTGTACGTCAACGACAAGATGGTGCTCGAGTTCGACGGCAAGCCGCTGTCGGGTGACGTTGTCAATGCACTGAGCAACTTCGTCAAGGTCGGCGGCTTGACCGCCGGCGTGCCCGCCACCGTGCGCCTGGAATACCGCCGCACGACGGGCCGCTTCATCCCGGCGCTGGGCGGCATTCAGGGCGTCCAGATGAGCTGGGCCGCACTGCAAGCGCCGGCCGATCTGGCGCATTACGACGCCGTCGTGATTTCCGCCGGCGTGAACGCCGAATACGAAGGCGAAGCATATGACCGCGCCTTTACGCTGCCTGAGTACCAGGGCGAGATGATCGCGAGCGTGGGCAAGGTCAATCCAAAGACCGTCGTCATCATGCATGGCGGTGGACCGTCGGAGATGGCCTCGTGGGTCGGCAACGCCGGCGCCGTGCTGCAAGCCTGGTATTCCGGCCAGTACGCCGGCCAGGCGCTGGCCGAGATCATCTACGGCCGCGTCAATCCATCAGCCAAGCTGCCGGTGACGATCGGCCGCCGCGAGCAGGACTACCCGTCGTACGCGTCGTACTCGAACGTCAAGGACTACCAGCCGGCGGGCTCCTACGGTGCGCCGAAAGGCACGGCCAAGGAAACGATGGTCTACAGCGACAGCGTGTTCATGGGCTACCGCGGCTTTGACAAGAGCAACGTCAAGCCACTGTTCCCGTTCGGCTTCGGCATGTCGTACACCTCGTACTCGTACGGCGACCTGCAGTTGTCGGCGCCGAGCATGAGCGCGACGGGCACCGTCAACGCAACTTTCACGCTGACCAACACCGGCAGCATGGCCGGCTTCGAAGTGGCGCAACTGTACGTCAGCCCGGCCAAGCCAGCCGTGGCGAGGCCGCTAAAGGAGCTGAAAGGCTTCGTCAAGGTCTACCTCAATGCTGGCGAGAGCAAGCGCGTGAGCATCCCGATCGATGCCCGTTCGCTGTCGTACTTCGCACCGGGCAAGACGTCGTGGATCGTCGATGCGGGCAGCTATGCGATCCGTGTCGGCCCGTCATCGGCCACTCTGCCGCTGGTGAAGAACCTGACCGCGCCGGCGTTGAC
>NZ_JCASIJ010000012.1:0-1170 GCF_059685895.1 Telluria sp. ZT3P25 | reverse complement strand
CTGCCGACCAATACCTCGAACCCGCTGCCGCAGCCGATGCGCGACTCGGTCCAGGTGTCGGCTGACCAGGCGTATTGATCGCCCCATAACGCAATCTTCATACCGGCCTGCCCCTGGCACGCCGGTATGAGGCTGTACAGACCACCATCAGAACATCATGAAACTCACCCATATCGCCGCAGCCGCAACCTTTGCCTTCGCCAGCTGCACCGCGTCAGCTACGGTACTCGATTCGCGCCTCCACGTGGACGATAGCTTTGTCGCCTACTTTTCGACCAACGATACCGAACTGGGCACGGCGTTCTCGTCCGGCAACCAGTGGGACCTGGCCTCGCTGGGCCAAGCTACCCTTGCCGCCGGCCAGGATTATTTCCTACACATCGTCGCGAACAACTTCGGTGCCATGGCCGGCGTTCTGGGCGAATTTGAATTGACCGACTCGACCCATATGTTCGTCAACGGTGCCCAGCGCCTGCTGACCAACACCGACGATTGGCTCGGCAACAACACGGGCTTCGATGGCAACTATGTGGAACTCGGCGACTACGGCTTCAATGGTTCGGAGCCGTGGTATTACCGCGACGATACGTCAACCGACGCCAAGTGGATCTGGGCCGGTCACAACGAGTGGAATGACGTGGCGTATTTCAGTACGAAGATCATTGCTGAGGGTGCGCGGGCAGATGCACCGTCGGACGTGCCGGAACCGACGTCGATTGCCTTGCTGGGCCTGGGCTTAACGGGTCTGCTGGTGGTGGGTCGTCGCAGGAACTGAATCGGATTCTGAATCGATCCTCGAAACGCCGACGCAAGTCAGCGTTTTTCATGATTTGGCGTTGCTGAGTTGTTGTCTCTGGCGATCATTATCCAGTTAGGCTAGTGAGGCCCCCGGCATCGCCGACGACAGGTTGTCGCACGCAATGGCACTGCCACCATTCTTTCAACCCATGTCATCGCCTTGCCATCGCTCATGTCGAGTATCTGAGTATGCTCCAGTTGGGGGAGTAGATGCTCGCCATCCCCTGTTTGCTAGCAGAGCGCATATGAATGAATCCTCTTCAACACGTACACGGCGTAAGCCGTCTTGACTATGGCTTGGCACCATATTCCCGATCCAATTTCAAAACGCATCCGCAGCCTCAGCTTGTGTCGTATGACCGCTTTTGGCCG
>NZ_JCASIJ010000011.1:0-2885 GCF_059685895.1 Telluria sp. ZT3P25 | reverse complement strand
TCGACTGTTAATTTTTAAAGAACTTTATTCGGTGCATCTTGCTGTTGGTAGCGAATCGTTTTGTTCGCTGCAGCAGAGAAGAGAGATTATGCTGTGTTTCCTAATTCTCGTCAACTCGTTCTTTTCGCTTCGTCTCAGATTTCTCTGCAGACCTTGCTCTCGTAACCACTTGATTACGTTAACATTTTCGGTCAGTGCCGAAGCGGAGGCGAACTATAACAAACCTTGGCTGTATTGCGCAAGGGCTCTTCAAGAATATTCTTTGAAGCGCACTTTGATCGTGTGAAACACAACGTAGCATCACTGCCAGAGGCGTTGGCAGCGTAAAGACCGATGTGTTCTACGGGCTTGGCATTGCTTGCAATTATCTAGTGTGCGACCTATATTGGATTCCATGACTGCTACTTCTCCTCCTTCGACGACAACGCCTCGTCTCGACGAACAGCTCTGCTTCGCCCTGTATTCGACGTCCCTGGCGATGATGCGGGTGTATCGCGGCGTGCTGCCAAAGCTTGGCCTGACGTATCCGCAATATCTCGTCATGATGGTGTTGTGGGAGCAAGATCAATTGACAGTATCGGATATCGGCGAGCACTTGTTTCTGGATTCGGCGACGCTCACTCCCTTGCTCAAGCGTATGGAGGCACAAGGGCTGGTGCAGCGCAACCGCGCCCGCAGTGATGAGCGGCAGGTCATCATCAGCCTGACAGATGACGGCAAGGCGCTCAAGCAAGAAGCTGCCAATGTCATGGCGGCTGTATTTCGTGCGACCAAGTGTTCGGCCGACGAGGTCGAGACGTTGCGAGGTCAGTTGGTTGAACTGCGTAATAGCTTGAACGACAACGACGGTTAAGTCGACGTTGTCGACGACGCAGCTTATGCTGCGATTCGCATCAGATTGTTCTCGGCATCAATGCGGAATACGCGCACCGTCCGCAACAGACTCCCCGCCTGCTCGTTGAGCGCCGCCGCCGATGCCGCAGATTGCTCGACCAGCACGGCATTTTGCTTGGTTGCTTCATCCATCTGATCGACCGCCAGGTTGACCTCCTGAATCCCGGTGTGCTGGGCTTCGCTCGCTGCCGTGATTTCTTCGATGATCCCGCTGACATGTTGCACGCTGGTCACGATGTCGCTCATCGTCACGCCGGCTTGCTCGACTAGCCTCGATCCGGCCTCCACCTTCGATACCGATTCGCCAATCAGTGCAGAAATTTCTTTCGCAGCACTGGCGGAACGCTGGGCGAGGCTCCGCACCTCGCTGGCAACAACAGCAAATCCGCGCCCCTGTTCGCCTGCACGCGCCGCCTCCACTGCGGCATTGAGTGCCAGGATATTGGTCTGAAATGCGATGCCATCGATGACGCTGATGATGTCCGATATCTTGTGCGCCGATGCGTTAATTTCCTGCATCGTGCTGACCACCGCCGTGACGGCATTTCCACCTTTGCGAGCAACCTGGCTCGCTGAGGCTGCGAGTGTGTTGGCATGACGGGCGTGCGCGGTGTTCTGTTCCACAACGGCGGTGAACTGCTTCATCGACGTCGCCGTGCGGCCAAGCGACGTGGCCTGTTGTGCAGTCCGCATCGAAAGGTCGCTGTTGCCCGTGCTGATTTCGCTCGAGGCATTTGCAATCATGTCGGTGCCACCGCGGACTTGCGCAACAATACGCTGCAGGCTGGCTTGCATCTCACGGATGGCATGCATGACGCTCGCACGGTCGTTGGGACGCACGGTGATCCCAACGGTTAGGTCACCTGAGGCGATTGCCGATGCAATGCGGTTGACCTCCAGAGGTTCGCCACCCAACTGGCGCAACAAGTGCGCAGTAATGGCGCCACCAACAAGAATGCTGATGATCACTGCAGCGAGCGCAACAGCGGCGATCGTTGTTTGGGCGGAATTGATCGATTGCTCGGCGCTCAGCGTGCCTGCCTCAACTTGCTTCTGTACTGCAGTGATGACACGGTTAATGTCCAGCACATTTTGCCGGCGCAGTGGGCTGCATTCATTGACCAGAAATGCCGCATATTCTGCCATCTGCGTGGCATCGCGGTACCTCCTCGGACGGTTGAGTTCCTCTGCCATACGCAGCAGGCCGGTGCGCATGGTCGCGAAATCGGCGTTTCCTCCAAACAAGGGCTCAAGAGCCCGCAACTCTTTCAGGAAATTGGCTTTCTGCTCGTCCAGCAAGGCCAGCTCACGTTGTGCTTGCGTGGCGTCGGGAACGATATAGGCATTGCGTGCAGCCAGGCCGGTTTGCGCAAGCGATTCACGCAGCGCATACAGGCGCTCGAGCTTGGTAGTGCGCACAGCATTCTGGGAGGCTAATTCCTGGCCAACATTTCCTAACTCACGCCAGGCAAATAACGCGAGCACGACGATAAGGATGCCGACGAGGCCGAATCCGAGGGCGAGTTTTGCACGGGTACTGATTGAGGAAAATATGTTCATAGAATAACGACTTTGAGAGAAAAACGGTTTCGCAGGTTGGCATGCAACCATCAGCTAAAGAGGTTGAACGATGACGAGGAATTATAGAGAAGATTTAATAGCGCACTATTGATTCTGTACGGAAAGCATAGTTTTCTATCCGTTCTGCTCACTAAACCGATGTTTTTTCACACGAAGACAAAGTGTGGGCTGACAGCTTGAGACAGAGCCAGCACGCGTGATGGAATGTGGAGAGGCTTTTCGCACTATCACGCGCGGTGCTGACCGATGCATCGCCTGGGAAATCAAGATGGTTCGGACCATCTTTTGTGTAGCGATCGCCCAAAGCGAAAAGCCCCACTCAGATCACTGAGTGGGGCTTTTCTATATAACTAGCCTGACGATAACCTACTTTCACACTGGTTGCAGCACTATCATCGGCGCAAAGTCGT
>NZ_JCASIJ010000010.1:0-5804 GCF_059685895.1 Telluria sp. ZT3P25 | reverse complement strand
GTGAAACGACTTTGCGCCGATGATAGTGCTGCAACCAGTGTGAAAGTAGGTTATCGTCAGGCTAGTTATATAGAAAAGCCCCGCTCAGTGATCTGAGTGGGGCTTTTCGCTTTGGGCAATCGCTTTGTCGTGCGCACTTGTCGATGTGACGAGCACGGTGCGCCACCCCACCGCCAATACCCTTGAATCTGGTGCACAATGCTTTTATCAGCATTGTCATTTCAATCACGGGAACAACATGAATGAACAGGTCGCACGCAATGTCGTGTTGGCGCGCGCCATCGAGCACGCCGACGTTGGCCATACGGTACTGAGCGACGACGATCGCAAGTACGCCACCCGCAGCGCACGTGAACTCGCCGCCTGGCAGGCCGCCGACAGCCATACGGCCGTCAATCAGCAGCATTTCCTGCAGCAGCGCGCCGAGCAAATCCTCAAGCGCCTTGGCGAACGCACGCCGGCTTTCGGTGCTTTTCAACGCCGTGCCCCCGGCATGCGCGGTATCTGGTTCGCGCTGCCGTTCATCGCCTTCGTGCTCGGGGCCGCGCTCGACCGCATCGCCGATCCGCACCGGGTCGACCTGTTATCTGCACCGCTCCTGATCATCATCGCCTGGAATCTGCTGGTGTACCTGGGCCTTCTGGTATGGGCGGTTGTGCCTGCCGCGCGCCGGAAGAAGAGCGGCGCGCCCCTGCTGCGCCGCCTGAGCGTCGGCAAGGCCGTGGCGCCACGCAAGCTTCCCACAGCGCTGGCCGAAGGCGTTGCCCATTTTCTGGCCGATTGGGCTGTCCTGAGTGAGCCGCTTACCCGTGCGCGCCTGAGCCGCACGGTGCACCTTGCGGCCGCCGGTTTCGCACTTGGCGCCGTCGCGTCGCTGTATGCACGTGGCTTGTTGACCCAATATGTGACTGGCTGGGAAAGCACCTTCCTCGATGCCCAGCAAGTCCACACCTTGCTGTCGTGGCTCTTCACGCCGGCACTGACCGTGTTCCCGTTCCTGCAAGGCTTCACACTGGCCGAGATCGAGCAACTGCGTTTCGGCGGCAGCGCCGGCCTGCCGGTAGGCGAACGCTGGGTGCATCTGTATGGTGCGACGTTGCTGCTACTGGTGATCCTGCCACGTGTGCTGCTGGCCATTGTTGCCGGGCTGCGTGCGCGCCATCTGTCGCGTCACTTCCCGCTCGACCTTGACCAGCCGTACTATCGCAAGCTGGCCGACAGCATCGGCACCAGTGCGCCAGCCGTGCTGCGCGTGATCCCGTACACCTACACACTCGACGAGCCACGCGACCGTGGCTTGTGGGCGATCGCCGCTGCTGCGCTGGGCGGGCAGGCGAGGGTTCAGCTGCTGCCGCCGGTCGCGTATGGCATCGAACCAAAAGACGCACTGCGCGAGACGATGCTCAACGAAGCCGGCATTACGGTAACCACCGTGCTGTTCAGCCTTGCGGCGACGCCGGAGAAGGAAAATCACGGCGCGCTGCTGGATTACCTGGTCAAACACGTACCGCGCGGGGTCGCCGTGCTGCTTGATGAATCAGCGCTGCTCGAGCGCATCGGTGATCAGGTCGGCGCCGAACGCGCTGCCGAGCGTCACTCACTGTGGCGGCAGTTCTGCAGTTTTCATGGCACGTCGGCGCACGTCGTCAACTTGCTCGAACCGGACAAGCATCCGCTTGAACTGGGTGCGGGCCTGAGCTTGCCGGAGCTGCGATGACCCAGCCGGCCAAGATCCAGTTTGCCCTGGTCTCGCATACCAATAACGGCAAGACGACGCTGGCACGCACGCTGGTCGGGATGGACGTCGGCGAAATCCGCGACGCCGCCCACGTGACCCAGATTTCGCAAGGCTACCCGCTGCTGTCCACACCGGGTGGCGACTCGCTCGTGTTGTGGGATACGCCCGGCTTCGGCGATTCAGTGCGGTTGCACAAACGCCTGGCCATCGCGGGCAATCCGATCGGCTGGTTCCTGCGCGAGGTGTTCGATCGCTATCGCGACCGGCCGTTTTTCCTCAGCCAGCAGGCGCTGCGCGCTGCACGCGAAGAAGCCGACGTCGTGCTATACCTCGTCAACTCGTCCGAGTCGCCACAGGATGCGGGCTATCTGCCGTCCGAGATGAATATCCTCGAGTGGCTCGGCAAACCCGTGGTCGTGCTGCTCAACCAGATCGGCCCACCGCGTCCGGCCCACGAAGAACACGCCGAGCCGCAGCGCTGGAAGCAACATCTGGCCCAGTACTCGGTGGTCAAGGAAGTGCTGCCGCTCGACGCCTTTGCCCGCTGCTGGGTGCATGAACACGTGTTCTACGAATCGGTCACGCACCTGATCTCAGCCGAGAAGCAGCCCGCGTATGCGCGCCTTTTGTCTGCCTGGTCGGCGCGCAATCGCGAGCGCTACGCAAGTGCCCTGCACATGAGTGCCGAACAGATTGCAGCTGCCACGCGCGATACCGAGGCGCTGGACGAACAGCGCCCCGGCATGCTGCGCAGCGCCCTGAAAGCAGTCGGCATCGGCAAGGACGAGGCGCGCCGCCAGGAGCTGGCCATGGCAGCGCTCGTCCAGCGCCTGAACGATGGCATCAATCACGCGACGGCGCGCATGTTGTCCCTTTACCGCATCGATCCGGGCCAGGCCGTCGCTGTCAATGCGCGCGTGCGTGACAACTTTGCCGTCAAGGCGCCGGTCGACAGGGCGCAGGCTGGCCTGCTCGGTGCGGTGGTGGCGGGAGCAACCACCGGTCTGTCGGCTGACTTGATGGCCGGTGGCCTGACAATGGGTGCGGGTGCACTGCTGGGCGCCATCGCTGGGGGTATCACGGCCGCCGGCGCCGCATGGGGCTTCAACCAGGGGACGGACCGCAACCAGGCAAACGTGAAGTTCGCCGATCCGTTCCTGGAGCAGATGCTGGTGGGCGCGATCCTGCGCTATCTGGCAGTCGCGCACTTTGGGCGAGGGCGTGGCAACTATGTCGAAAGCGAAGCGCCGCCGTTCTGGCAGGCCGAAGCCGAAAGTGCACTGGCTGCGCGCGGCGCCGATGGCGCGCGTTTATGGCAAGCAGTGCGCGCTGCGCCGGACCTGGGCGCAGCCACCAAACTGGTGCAGGCTGTCCTGGTGCCAGCGGTGACGGCCACACTGGCGCGCCTGTATCCCGATGCCGCGCTGCCGGGGCAGGAGGCGCCGGCAGCGGCACCGGCCCCGGTGGACCTGACTAAAACTGATACTGCGCGCTGACGCCCAGCAGCCAGTTACTGCCAGGCGCCGCTTCATAATAGCGGCGGTTCGCGTCGCCTACGATCACCGAGCCGACATAATCGCGGTCGAACAGGTTGTTCAGGCGTGCGAACTGGCGCAGGCGCCAGCCGCCGAATTGCTGGCTCGCCTGCACGCGGGCATTGACGACCGCATAGCCGGGCGCTGTCTGCGCGGTGTTGGTGTCTTCCGCATACACCCGGCTATTGGCGACCGTCTCAAGCGCGACGCCATAACGGCCCGCCGCTTCCGTCCACCCCAATTCGCTGTAGAAGCTCGACTTGGGTACGCCCGGCAGGCGGCTGCCCTTTGGCACGGCGCTGAAGCCTTCGTCATAGATCGCATGCAGCATGCTGATGGCGAGGCGTGCGTTCCAGCCAGCGCCCAGTTCCGCGTCGACCGACAGCTCACCGCCCTGGCGCAGCGTTGCACTCGCGTTGCGATAGCTGGTGCGGCCGCCCGATGATGCATCCACCACCAGTTCATCCTTGGTCTTTACCTGGAACACGGCGGCGTTGACGCGCACGCCGCGGGCCACCATCGCTTTGGCGCCGACTTCGAGGTGCGTGCCGATTGCCGGCTCGAGTGCGAAGTTGAAGCCGCCGCCCGTGCCTGAATAGAATGATTCGTTCATCGTCGGCGTCTCGAAGCCGCGCGCTGCGCTGGCGTACACGTTCAGTGTCGGCGAGATTTTGTAGAGCACACCGACGAGCGGCGTCGTATGACGGAAGTCGGTGCCGCCGCTGTCGTTGCCGTTGGACAGATACTGGTCCTCGACGTCGAAGTCCACGCGGCTGTGACGCAGGCCGCCGGTAAGTACCCACTGATCGCGTTCCCATTCGACTTGCACATACGGGTCGACACTGGTCACGTCGTTCTTCTCGTCGCGCCGCAGATTGCCTTTCACGCCGAAGGTATTGCCGATGAAGTTCTCGAAACCCTGGCGCGCATCCTTGGATTGCGCCATTTCAAGGCCCGCCGTGGTACGCAGCGTGCCACCGGCGACGGTGCGCACCGCGCGCCAGTTGGCGTCGATGCCATAGAAGTCGCGGTCGAAATCGATGACGCCGCCCGAGTGCGTCGGTGGCGCCTGGAAGCCGCGCGAGAAGGACTGGTACTGGATCACGCGGCGGTTGCCGCCGTAAGCCGTGACCTGCAGGCGATCCTGGCCGAAGCGTTGCTCGAACGTTGCGCCAAACTGCTTGTGATTGATGCTCTTGCGCGTATCGTATCGCTCGGCCAGCGTGCGCTGTGGCGAGCGTGTATCGGTCGTATCGATCTCGCCTGCGCGTGGATCGCGCCGGAAGGTATCCCACGTCACGCCGAGCGGATCCTGGGTATCGTCCTGGCGCAGGCCACTGGCTGTGATCACCAGACGGCTGGTCGATGTCGGCTCGACCACCAGCTTGGCATAGGCCTGATCGCGCGTGGCAGCACTGTGATCGCGGTAGCCATCGGTCTCGAAACGCGATGCATCGATCAAATAGCCGATGCCGCCGCTGCGACCCGACGCATTCGTATCGAGCTTGCGCTGGCCGTAACTGCCGCCGGTGAAGGTGGCTTCGACCGTTGGCCTGTCGGTCGGCTCCCGCGTGAAGAGCTGGACCACGCCACCCGAGTGATTGCCATACAGCGCAGAGAAGGGGCCACGCAGCACTTCGATGCGTTCGGCGAGATCGAGATTGAAGGTCGCTGCCTGGCCCTGGCCGTCCGGCATGGTGGCTGGAATGCCATCGGCAACCAGACGCACACCGCGCACGCCAAAGGCGGAGCGCGTGCCGAAGCCACGCGACGAGATCTGCAGATCCTGCGCATAGTTTTCGCGATTGCGCACGACGATACCCGGCACGGCGGCCAGTGCTTCGGACGCATTCACACGCAACTGGGCGGCGCCGATCTGGGCCGCATCGACGACATCGATCGCGGCAGGCAGATCGAAGCTGGTATGTTCCGCGCGCGTGCCGCTGACAACCACCACGTTCATCGGATTGCGGATGTCGTCGGCAATGGCAGCGAGTGGCCAGCAGGCACAGAGGGCGGCGATCGTGGTGCGGCGCAGGACAGGATGCTTCATTCGTTCCTCAAAGTGGTTCGTGCAGAGTCTAAAAGTTGGTCTTATGTTATTTAGCCGAAGAATATACCTTGAGAGCCAGAATCCTGCTCGCGCGGTAAACCCTGTACGAAAACGTGTGGCGCGCAGATTCTTTTGTGAGGGGGCTTGCGGAACCCTGGCGAGGTTTGTTATAGTTCGCCTCCGCTTCGGCACTGACCGAAAATGTTAACGTAATCAAGTGGTTACGAGAGCAAGGTCTACAGAGAAATCTGAGATGAAGCGAAAAGAAAGAGTTGACGAGAATTAGGAAACACAGCATAATCTCTCTTCTCTGCTGCAGCGAACAAAACGATTCGCTACCAACAGCAAGATGCACCGAATAAAGTTCTTTAAAAATTAACAGTCGATAAGTGTGGGCGTTTGATGAAGGTGCCAAAGACTTCGGTCTTTGATTACTTAAATTATCAAATGTTCACAAAAAAGAAATACGTTGTCTCAG
>NZ_JCASIJ010000009.1:0-8852 GCF_059685895.1 Telluria sp. ZT3P25 | reverse complement strand
CATTAGCTCAGATATCTGTCGGGGACATGTGACAGCGGCATTAAGCCGCCGAACATGTTTCCGAGAGATATCGAATCGTAGGGGGCTTTGCCCCTCCACAACTGACGGAGTTTCTATGCCATTGTTAGCAAGTTTTCTCGGACTTATCTTCACCGCTGCTTTAAAACTGTTTGCGCGTTTTTTCATCCTTGAGAAAGCCGCAAGGCTCGCCGCGTGGGCAGTGGCTATATCGCTCATGCTTGCTCTGACCACAGCTATGATGTCTTGCGTTAGCGGTGTCTGTGCAGCTTCCATAACCAACCTTTCCAGTATTAGCCCGGCTGTTGGAATGGGATTCAGTATTTCTTTTAACGCTGTTACCTTATCTTCCGTTGGCTGTTATATATCTGTCTGGATCATCTGCCAGTTGTATGTGATCAAGAAGAAGGCCATCAACATGATTATCAGCATCTAATGGCTGTCTACGCTATTACTGGTAAGCTGGGCGGCGGCAAGGGCAAGGGTGCTGTCATGAAGGCGAGGGAATATCTGCGCGCAGGTAAACGTGTTGCTGGCAACATCGACCTGTTCATGGAACACCTGGTGGATGAGAGGTCAAAGGAATCGTACACCCGGCTTCCTGACAAGCCTTCTGCCACCGATCTCTACATGATGGGCAGTGGTAACCCTTTCATCGACTTCAAGCCTCACCTGGTCATGGAAAAAGGCATATGGAAGGCGTTTGCACCTGATACGTCCCGTAGCCTTCTTCCTGGCTTCGATGAAGCGCATAACGGTGCGTTGTTCCTTGATGAATGTGGGTCCTGGCTCAACACCCGTAGTTATGCCGAAAAAGGTAGAACGGATCTGCTTGAGTGGATGATTCACGCCCGGAAATACGGTTGGGACGTCTACTTCATCATGCAGAACATTTCACAAGTTGATAAACAGCTTCGTGAGGCGATGTTTGAGTACGTTGTCAGATTTACTCGGCTCGATAAGTTGCGCGTTCCAGTCGTTTCCGACCTGGTCAAGGGCCTGAGTGCTGGAGCGCTCAACGGCAATTTGCCACGCTTGCATGTCGGCGTCGTTCGCCTGGGTAGCAACCCTGACGGCCTGGTCGCGGATCGCTGGATGTTTCGCGGTGACGACCTCCAAAAAGCCTACAACACCACGCAAGTTTTCTCAGATACCTATCCTCACGAGACGCACTGTCTACTGTCTTCCTGGCACCTATCCGCCAAGGTGGGTATCCCTCGTGATTTCGTCGGCCCTATTCGTTCCGGCCCGCTTGACCTGGTACTGCTCCAGGGAAGGGCGCAACCGCTTAAACCTCCTCACCCTCACATGTCCAAATTCCTCGTTATCTCGTTGCTGCTTGGTCTTGCTATTGGCGTCGGTGGCTCCTACTTTTTCGGGATCGGCCAGCCGCAACCGGTAGCCCAATCCGAGGCCAAGGTTCCTGCCTCTGGTGAACCCAAAAAACCACCTGTTGCCCTGGGCTTCCTGCGCAGCTCTGGCGATGTAAGCGTCATTCTGGAAGATGGGCGTGTCGTGGTCCCTACCGAGTTCACTACTAACGGTGACGGAACCTGGCGTGCCGTGATCGATGGTGGCGTTACTGTGACTGGGGATCGGCCATGATGCGTCGTTTATCCTGGTGCCTGCTGTTTGCCTTCTTCTGTGCTCTTGCCCCTAGAGCCTGGGCAGAGCCAGTATCGTTCGCTTTTACCTCTGTGCCACTGATGGACTTTGCGCAAGCTACCTATCGTAATTTGCTAGGTCGTGACTTCGTTATCTCTAGCGACCTGGTCACTAGCGGCAAAAAGATCACGATCAGCGTTAAGGGTATCGACGCGGACCAGGTGCCTACCTTTGTAGAGAATGTACTGAGGTCCCACGGTGTTAAGTCCACGCAGCGTGGCGGCGTCTACTTTCTTGAATCCGTAGCTTCTGTGGATACCATCGAGCCAAGTGAGCCAATGCCTGCGGCTTCTATGCCTGAGAAAAATCTTTCCAAAGATGGTGCTGCCGTGCCTGCCGATGACAAGACTGTCGTGCCGGCGCCGGTGTTTGACAAGGTCGAAGTGGTTACCGTCAAAAATCGCACTGTCTCGTTCGTTGCAGAGGCTATAAACGCTGTCTTCGGAATGCCGTTTGCGCGACCAGCTGGTGGCACACTGCTTGCGATCGCCGCACCTGCTGATAGGATCAAAACCGTTTTGGAGTTGGTCGAGCAACTGGATGTGTCTGCCGCGGTGGTGGAAGTGTCCGCATCATTTGTTGAGGTGACCCGTAGTGGTGCTTCCGCTCGCGGCCTGTCGCTGGTTGCTGACACGATTGGTAACCAGCTGGGCGGCGTTTCTATTCTTCCTGGTCAGGGCCGCGTTGCCATCCGTGCTGGCCGCTATGAGATGGTGCTCGATGCTCTGGCGTCTGACGGTCGCTTTCGCCAGGTTTCTAACTCCCGATTGGTCGGTGATGATGCTCAACAGCTTTCATTGTCGGTAGGCGACGAGACACCCACGATATCTAGTACCAGCCGCGATCAGTCTGGCAACGCTATACAGAACGTGGTCTATCGTCCATCCGGCGTGATCCTTGACGTGCTGCCTCGTGTCCTCGGTTCCGGCCGACTTTCTCTCGTTGTCGACGGCCAGGTGTCCAGCTTCCAATCCACTACCAATGGCGTTGCTGGCTCTCCTACCCTCGTCAAGCGGCAAATCAAAACTTCTGTGTCTATCGAGGATGGTCAGGTGCTCGTTATCGGCGGCCTTGATGACTCTAAGTCCTCCGGTGCTAACGCTGGCTTCTCCTTCTTGCCAGATTCCTGGGGTAACAAGTCGGCTACAGATTCAAAAACTGATTTAGTACTTGTCCTCTCGGCCAGGGTATTGCCATCATCACCTGATAGTCTCGTAAAATAACCGTGGCATGACACGAAAAAACACACTATTACCGTGTCATGCCACGTATAATAAACACTCTCAAATGGAGACTGTAATGACTCGTAAAGATGATGCGACTATCGAATTGCCCGGAGTGCCAAAACGACCTGGTCGCCCCGCATCAGGTAAGGCTCTCGATAACGCCGCCAGGTCAAAAGCTAAACGTGATCGGTTGGAGGCAGAGGGCAAGAAACAGGTATCTGTAACTATCTCCACCGACGTTTTGGAGGCGATAAAAAAGCATGTGCAATTCAAGGACCTGACGTTAGGGGAAGCGTTCGACAAGGCTCTCCGTGATCGGTTCTTGAGGAAACGTTGATGGGGTTTCTGTGTCATGACCGTTGATTTTTAGGAATGGCTAGGCCATGATCTGTTGCAAATAAGACAGAGCTCCCACTTCTATGACACTTGACCCGCAGGACCTACGCTTGTTGCATGAGTGTGTGCTGACAAGAATGGCGATCTTCGATGATCTGATAACGCAAGAAAACAGTCGTCCCCCTGACCAGCGTGGCCTTCTAGCTGGCTTCATTTCACAGGTAACGGAATTACAACATTTGAGCAATCGTATTGCTCATGGGATAAGTCAGACACACCAAGTTTGACAATGCCCATTGACACAATTTACAGTGTCGCCAGGTAACAGACGGGAATCCTTTTTACGCCGGTACGGGGTTGCAGCTCCAGGCAAAAAAAAAGGACCGATTTGCAGATCGGCCCCTTTGTAGCAGTTCTCTTTCAACGGTCAGTTTCAAGAGTGAGCAAATTTTGTTGGAAAAATCCTCCAAAGTCAAGCGTCCACGAACGCTAGAACCATCCCTTGTGGCAGAGATTGTAACCGCTCGCCATGATGCGGCCACTCTTGCAAGTATTGCATCAGGGAATCTTCGCCTGCTAGAGAGTCGGGAAAAGAAACGTGCTGAGTTCCTCATTAAGCAACGTGCCCTTTCCACTCCGGATTTGATCAGGCAATCAGGTTTTGGGTCCTATGTTCGCAGCCTGGAGCGCCAGAAACGGGTGCTAGACGCCTTGCACGACGACGCGCAAGCGGGGGCGGGTGAGGCGGCGCAGCAGCCGCTTGGTAACAACACGGAATCACAGGCCATTTTTCGTGAGGAAATTGACCAAAATACTGGGGAAATTCAAAGACTTAGGGTCGTCTCACGGCGTGGCGAATCCGTCTTTGAAATCTACTCGGAATTTGCCGCGATCAATGCCCGAGCAGCTCGTTTTTCCGCTCAATCTAGCGCTGGGCGGCTCCTGGCGTCTGAAAAAACGCCGCGCGGTACGCAATGGCGCGTGTCTGGTTGCACTCGTAGAAAAATCGCTCCCAAAGTAGCCATCATGTACTCGGCGAAGATCAAAAAGGCCCATTTCTCAGGCTTGATGGTGTGCGGTTCCGTCTGGACCTGCCCACCTTGCGCCGCCAAGGTCTCTGAACGTCGTAAGAATGAGATCGTGGCCGCAACGGACATGCACAAGCAACAGGGTGGCGGGCTTTACCTGGTGACGCTGACAGCGTCACATAAGCGGGACCACGACCTGGTCGACTGGCTCAAGAAATTCGCTGCCGCCAAGATCAAGATGCGTGAATGGCGTGCATACAAGGATTTGAAGGTGTCAACCGGGCATGTAGGCGATATCCGCGCTCTTGAGGTTACATACGGCGACGCTAATGGGTGGCATCCTCATGAACATGGCCTGTGGCTCACGGAGAAGGCCCTCACGGCTCGCAAAATCGAATCCATGCGCTCCGAGCTGTTCAAACTGTGGCATCGCGCCTGCAAGGCTGTGGGCCTGCCGCTGCCTAACCGCAAGAATGGCGTCGACGTGCGTTGGATGGAATCATCTGCCGAGTACATCGCCAAGTTCGGACGCGAACCCCGCTGGGGCGCTGGCTCCGAGCTGGCCAAGCAGCACACGAAGACCGGCAATCTCAAGAGCATGACCCCCTTTGACTTGCTGCGTGCGTATCACGAGGGCAGCGAAGATGGTCACGCTCACAAGCGCTTCGGCGGTCTCTTTGTCCAGTTCGCCAAGGCGTTTTACAACAAACGGCAAATTATCTGGTCTGACGGACTCAAGCAAATTTTCGGTATCGATCAAAAGACCGATGAAGAACTAGCTGTCGAGGAATGCGAAGAAGCGCGCGAAATCGTCAAGATCACACCTGACCAGTGGAAGCTGGTACTCCACCAGAAATCCGATGTTCGGCAAGTGCTCCTTGAGCGTGCCGAAAGCGGTGGTCATGATGCCGTAGTTGCCTATCTCCAGCTGCTCGAACATGGCTATGCTGGACCGCTGGTGGCCGAAGATAATTCGCCGATCGCAGCTGAAGAACTGCTCCTGCAGTCGATTTTTGAGTCCACCAGGTCGAATTAAATTCGGTTAGTTACCGTTATCCGCTCGTATTGCTCCCGCCAAAAATCCCGTTCGATATCGGTCTTAGCCTGCGCGAACATCGTGGCTGAAACCGTCTCCAACGGGTGTATCTCAAGCTCATAAGCTACCTTTATTGCTACCAAAACAGACATGTTCTGACCTTGTTTGTACTGGTGAATGGCCTGTCGCGTGATGCCCAGGTACGTAGCCAACTGATTGTCATTTTCGATACTGACTTGTTTTTTGATCACTTGGTTTAGGTAATCAAGTGTTGTTTTCATGCGATTGTCGGCTGTCAATGGGCATTGACATGGGTAAACAGATGGAGATACATTCTCGGGCATTGGGCCGGGGTTTGGTGCGGTCTAATCTTGATTCACACCAATAATCACTAGGGATAAAAAAAATGTCCGATATCGCTCTCATCCTGTCAGCCGACAAATACGAAATTCCAGACTCTAAGACTGGCGAAGTCCAAAACCTCCACCAGCTGTGGATGTCCAACGAGTACCGCGTCTCGTCCGAAAAAGAAAAGGGTTGCAAGCCTATGAAAGTGCTTGTTGAGCCTGCTGTCTTCGAGGAGATCATGAAGCATGAGCTGCCCGGCCTGTTCGATGTCGACATCAAGATGCGTCCAGGTAAAGGCAACACGGTAGCTGCTACCGTTGTCGGCTTCCGCTTCCTGTCGAATCCCAAAATCTTCCCACCTGTTGCCGTCCCGAAAGCGGCCTGATCGTGACCGTTTCGCCTGAATTGCTCCTGGGTGTGGCTGTCGTCGGCTGCTTTGCCCTGGGCTGGATCGCGGGACAGCAACGATGAGCATGTACGCGCTTCTCTGGTCGAAGACATGGCCTGTTCTTCTAGTGGTAGCCGCGTTCGTTGCCTGTATTCACTTTTTTAGGTTCATGGCCAAGCGCTGGAAGTCGATGTAATGGAGATCACTATGACTGTCGCCATTAGCGCTTGCCTCTCGGCTTTCGGGATTGGATATGCCGCCGGCTCGATCATCCGTATCGGCCGCAAAGCAATCGAGTCCATCGACTAATTTTTCATGCTTCGCCGGCTTGGCAACCGGGGATTCTAATAACGCCATCTACTAGGGATTTTCCAAATGAACGCAGCAATGAAAAAAGCAGCCTTGAAGGCATCCGGCATCGCCACTCTGGCACTCGTCACCACGGGTAACGCAATGGCCCAGGCTGGCGCCGACCAAGGCGTCGATGCCATTACCTCGCTCGGCACGAAAGCAACCACCTATATCGCTGCGGCCTTCACCGTGGCGATCCTGGTCTCGGCCGGTTTCTGGGGCATTCGCATGATGAAGAAATCGTTCGGCGCGGCTAAGTAAGCTGTCCGACCAGGCTCTAGCCTTGGGGCCTCTTCGGAGGCTCTTTTTCGTTTACCTCATAGGGTAGCTATGAAACATTGGCTGCAATTTCTGGCCGTCTTGGTCATGGTGGTCATCGCGGGTATCTCGCCCCGTGAAGTGATCGCGGCTCCTTCCGTTGGGTCCACTGGCACAGCCAGTACTACGCGCATCATTAACGACATCATCCGTCGCACGCCCGGTGTCACCAGTCGTACCACGACCGGTACCGGTGTAACCGTCGCAGCTCGTGCGGTCGGTACGGTTTCTACTGCAACAGGCGTCACAATCCCAATTTCCGAGGCTGCATCTGCTGCTGTTAGCGCTGGCCGCATCGCTGGTGTCGTTGCCCGAGCTGTGCGCTGGGGCAGTTTCGCTGGCATAGCATCAATGGTCATTCCCTGGGTAGCCGAACAGTCCGGTATCAAGGTCTGTCCACCCCCACAATTTTTCTGTATTCCTGGGGATGCCGAGGTTGTTCCCGTAGATGGTGAATCGGCCTGGCAAGTAACCAGTCCCGCCACTAATCCACCCGAGATTGTCAATGGTGGCCTTGATAACCACTGTAAAGCTGCTGTAGCTGTTCACCCGCTTTCTATTCAATCCCCTGGAAGATGGGGCCATAAGCTCTATCCCGGTGCTGATGGAAAAACTGCTAGATGTGGGATTATCACTGTCGCTACAGGTGTTTCACAGACCGTCATTATCAGTTACAAGTATATTGGTGCAGCTGTATGCCCAGCTGGTTACACACAAACCGCTGGCGTTTGTAGTAAGCCTGGACCTGATCGTCAAGCCAGTGAAGAAGAAATGGGTAATGCCATCGAGAAGGCTATTACCGGCAATCCTACTCGGATTGGTCAAAGCTTCGACGCTGCTAGTAACGCTGGCTTTCCCATGTTTACGTCTAATGACCAAGTCGCGGTTGAAACACCTCCTGCTGTTTCCGCACCTAGCACCTCGACAACTACTCAAGTGCCTAAACCAGACGGGAGTATAGATAATGTCTTTACGCTGACTGACGTAGTTGTTACGCCTAAAGTTGATGGGAAGACGATCGGGGATGCCAAGATCACTTATCCCACTAAAATAACCACCACTACCACGACAACTAACAACGTCACGAATGTGACTACTACAACCACGACTATAACCAACACGACTGCCACGCCGGAGAAACCCTCTGTTACTCCTAATACACCTCCAATTGTTGATCTTCCTAGTGCTCCCGCTGTGGAAGGGGAAAAGATCAAGATACCTGACGACTACAATCGTGAAGTCACTCAGAAATCTATTCTGGACGAGATAAAGAGTTGGAATAAGCCGATTACTACTCAGCTACCTGACGGAAATGCAGAGATGGAGTCTATTCAAGCTAAAAACGCAGAGGGACTAGGTGTAGTAGCTGGCATCACGCCTGAAACGGTCAATGTGGAGAACTGGTTTCCCTCTGTCCCTACTACTGCATGTGTGAATCCAGATATTCCGGTTCCCCTGGGGACTGGAACAGTGAAATTTCCCATCTGCGGTTACGTGGATACGTTTAGTCAGTTCATTAGCGGCGTTATTGCCTTCTTCTGCATCCTCGGATGTGTTCACCAGGTGCAGTCTGCTTTGAAGGCTTAACCACTAACCTAAATAAGATGACGTTAGGTTGAGCAAATCGAAGATTTGTGATGCCTAAGGTCATTACCCACCAGCGTCTGGCTCTTTCTCGATCATAGAGGTAGTGTCTCCAATGTCAGTAGGTGGAGGAAATCGAAGATTTCCGAGACCTACTGACATAAGACCACCACAGCGGGGTTGGATAGGTAAAGCACAAGCGGCCCGTAGGGCAAAATCTTTAGGGATATGATAAATCGGCGGTGGATTTTGAAGTAAAACCCCCCGAAGTAGTGACGTAACGGAGCGGGAGCGACATGTTACTAAAGTTTTAGCGGGTAGTCCGTCACTAGGCTTTGTACCCTACTGGTTCACGTCCACCAACTGCCCCCTCTAAAGACCACGCCGTAAAGTTTATATATCGTTTGCTTTCTAGATCAGATTTTGTATTTGCGTATCGTGGGTTTTGAGTAGCCATTAGCTCAGATATCTGTCGGGGACATGTGACAGCGGCATTAAGCCGCCGAACATGTTTCCGAGAGATATCGAACCGTAGGGAGCTTTTTGTCGAGTAG
>NZ_JCASIJ010000008.1:0-12368 GCF_059685895.1 Telluria sp. ZT3P25 | reverse complement strand
CCCACACTTATCGACTGTTAATTTTTAAAGAACTTTATTCGGTGCTGCTTCTGCCGTTTGCTACGAAGCGTTGTGTTCGTTAGCAGCAGAGAGGCGAGATTATGAAGTGTTTCTCAATTTTCGTCAACCCCTTCTTTCCTTCGCTGTCGCTGCTTTTAAGCGGCGTCTGCGTCGGGCAGAACGAGACTATAACAAACCTGTGACATGTTCCGCAAGGGGCTTCTGAAATACGGAAGACTATCGGAAAATTTCATTCAATAGTCACCGTCTATCACTATAGTAGATATATATGACTTCGTGCGCCAATCGAGAATGACTATCATTTGACTCTTCCGTATCAATACGTGCAATCCCAGGAGCCAACATGGTCGTCGCTGCCAAGAAAACCAGTCAAGTCATCACCCACATGGCCATCGCTTTTGCCATTGCCTATGCGCTTACTGGTTCGGTCATGTTCAGCGGCCTGGCGATCATTATCGAGCCTCTCATCAATGTGCTGCTGCTTCCGTTTCACGAGAAAGCCTGGGAGGCCATCCGTGCCCGGGCTCGCTCCGAGCGCGAACGCTATGCGCGAATCGCGGGCGAGAAAGTCAGCCAGACTGCCCTGCACATGGTCGTGGGATTTACCGTGATCTACTGCGCCACGGGCTCGCTCGCTTCCGGCGGCATCGCGGCCATCGTTGAACCGGTGTGCAATGTACTGCTGCTGCCGATCCATGACCGCTTCTGGGACCGGCTCGAATTGCGCGTCGCCGGCCAGCACGGCGCGGCCTGATTCACTTGCGGCGCAGGTTGCGCAGTCCTGTCGGCAGCAGATTGAACAGGCGGACCATCCAGTGCAGCTGCCATGGAAAAACGCAGCGCACAGCGCGCTGCTCGATCGCCTCCACCATGCGACGGACGGCATCCGCTTCGGCCATCAGGAACGGCTTGTCGTCCGCATTGCCGCCATTGAGTTCACGCAGGCGCGCGGTATCGACATACCCGGGCACGATCGTCGTCACCGTGATGCCCCATGGTGCCAGTGCCTTGCGGTAGGTATCGCAGATGCCAATTGCCGCCCGCTTGCTGGCACTGTAGAGAGAATCTTCCGGATACGCCTTCAGCAAACCGGCGATCGAGGCCACGGCCACGATCTGCCCATGCCCTCGCCCGCGCATCAAGGCCCCAGCGGTGTCGAAGGCCGCAACCAGTCCACCGATGTTCGTCTGCGTGAGTCGCAGCCCCAGTGCCGGTTCTGCGGCCAGACCGGCAGCGTCGACATACTGGCCGGCCGTGATAATCAACAGATCCAGACCGTCACCACCGAAATCCTGCACAGCGCCAGCCACCGCAGCGCGGTCGGCAATATCGAACGCATAGGTGCGCACACGCTGCGCGCTGGCCAGTGGATGCCCGTCGAGCCGTGTGAGATCGCGCCCGCACAATGCCAGGTGCGCACCTTGTGCGGCGTAATGCACGGCCAGGGCGAGGCCGATGCCGCTCGTGCCGCCGATGATCATGATGTTCATTGCTGCGCTTTCGTCAAAGCGGCCATCCCCTTGCGGTAGCCATAGTCCCATTGCATGCGCACCTGCGCCACATAGGCATCATGCGAGGCCGGTACATCCAGCCCGATACGATTGGCACGCCAGTCGATGCGCTTGCCGATGCCGTGCGCACCCAGGTCGCGTCCGACGTCGCGCGTGTCGAACCAGGCTGCGGCCTGCTGCGCATGGACATGCCGCAGTCGCGCCGCGCCATCGAGCCCCAGCACCGCGCGTAACGCCGGCAGCGCCAGCCACGGATTGAAGGGCGACTTGCGCTCCATGATCACCTCACGTGCGAGTGCCTGCGCCAGCTCGATCGGGAACAGGTCGATCACGCCACCTGTGTAATGCCGCCCCTGGCTGGCATGGCTGGGAAAGTAAAACATGTCCGCCACCGAGATCCGGACGGCATCGTCCACCGGCATCGCCGTGTCGGTCTGCAGATGCGATGCGATCGCGCCGCCGCTCCAGCGCGGATCGGCCGCCGGCGCGGCATGCCCGGCCAGCAGCGCTGCCACACGCTGCGGCCCGAACACCACCTGCTCGAACAACGTGCGCGCGCCGCGTCTGGCGCCGACATCCTCGGGCCCGAACAGCAACCGGCCACCGACAATGGCCAGCACCGGCGCATCGGGCAGCCCCGCCTGGGGCAGCGGCAGCACCTCGGGCAGCTCGAACAGATAGTCACCGAACAGGTCCGGCACGCGCGGCGCAGCAGTGCCCGTGATCCAGCGCCATGCAGCGCCACCCAGCACCCGCGGTAGCGCTGCGTTGACGCCGGGCCGGATCGCGCGCAGGAAGCGGTGCATCGGCGTTGAGGCGATCCAGTCCAGGCGCGCTGGCGCATCGGGCAAGCCGGCGATCACCGCCGCGGCGATGGCGCCACCACAGGTGCCCAGCAGCAGATCGGGCCGGCGCCCGCAGTCTTCCGCCGCCGCGTGAACGCCAAGATAGTAGGCAAAGCGAAAGCCGCCTCCCGCCAGCACCAGGCAGCGTGCGTACTGTTCTCGAGTCTCCATCCGATGCATAATGCACAAATGCAACAGCAACCACAAGTCCAACGCCTCCCGCGCCAGCCAGGTGGCGTGCCGATGCGACGGCGCTGGGTGCACCTGGCGCTCAATGGTCTTGTTTTCAGCATCTGCTACCCGCTCGCGAACCTGCTGGCGCACCAGCAACACACCCGGCGCAGTCTCGCGTTGGCATGGGACGGGACGATTGCTTTCGCCGCGTGGATGGTGGTGCCGTACATCACGTCGGGGCTGATCTTCATGCTGGTGTTCTTTGCCGTGCGCACGGCCGAACAGCTGCGCGTCGTCAGCCGGCGCCTGCTGCTGGCCACCGTCGCCGGTTGCCTCGTGTTCGCCATGGTGCCGGCCCGTTTTGCATTCGAACGGCCGACTCTGCACGATGCCGTGCCCGCCGCCCTGTACTGGTGGCTGGACCTGGTCGACCAACCGTATAACCAGTTCCCGTCGCTGCACGTGGCGTACTGCATGATCTTCTGGTGCGCCCTGCGCCCGTTGTGCGGCGGGTGGACCAGAGCCGCGCTGGCGGCCTGGCTGCTGCTGGTTGGCGCCAGCACGGTATTCACGTGGCAGCACCATCTGCTGGATGTGGCGGGCGGCGTCGTGCTGGGCCTCGCAGCCGTCGCAACGATCCGGCCCGGCGCAACGCGCGCCCATACGGTCGCGTTTTCTTACCTGATCATGGCCGCTCTGGCACTGTTCGGCGCGATCGCGCTGGGCAGCCCGATCGCCGCGTATGCGGCGGCCAGCCTGCTGCTGGTGGCAGCCGCGTACCGCACGCGGCGCGCCGGGTTTCTTGGCAAGCAGGCTGGCCGCCACCCACTGCGCGCCTGGCTGCTGTTCTGGCCTTATCTGGCCGGTTACCGCCTGACCTGGCTGCTGGTGCGGCTACGCGAACGCGGTCGCCCTGCGCTGATGCAGATGGCACCTGGCCTGTGGATCGGCCGCCGCCTGAGCAACGCCGAAGCACGCTGGCTGCCGCCCGATTGCCATGTCATCGACCTGAGCGCCGAGCTGCCCGAAACAGCGCGCCTGCGCGGTAACTACCTGCATATTCCCCTGATGGACCTGCACGCGCCCCGCCCCGCCCAGCTGCGTGCGGTGCTGGCTGCGATCGCGCAGCACCATGCGGCAGGCCGTCCCGTCTACGTCCATTGCGCCATGGGCTACAGCCGCAGCAGGCTGATTGCCCGACTCTATCTACGAAAGCATCTGCCATGTCCTTCTCGATCTACCAGCTGAAACCCCGCTTCCAGCAACTGCTGCGGCCCGCACTGGCGGCCCTTGCGCGCGCCGGCGTCACGCCGAACCAGATCACGCTGGGCGCGATGGTCCTGTCGATGGTCTATGGCCTCGCGCTTGCGCTCGATCCGGGTAACGCCGCGCTGTGGTGCGGCCTGCCGCTGTTCCTGCTGCTGCGCATGGCCCTGAATGCCATCGACGGGATGCTGGCCACGGCAACCGGCAACAAGACGGCCCTCGGCGCCTTGCTCAACGAGCTGTGCGACCAGTTGTCGGATGCCGCGCTGTACCTGCCGTTTGCGCTTGCGGCCGGGATCCAGCCGGTTGTGGTGGTGCTCGCCGTTGTGGCAGCGCTGCTCACCGAGTTTGCCGGTGTGCTGGTGCAGGCGCTCGGGGCGCCGCGCGGCTTCGAGGGCCCGATGGGCAAGAGCGACCGCGCCTTTGCCTTCGGCGTGGTCGCGCTGCTGATTGGTACGGGCGTCGCGCCCATCTGGGCCAACGGCGTGCTGGTACTGGTGCTGCTGCTGTCGGCGCTGACCGTCTTCAACCGCCTGCGCCGGGGACTGCATCCTTGCGCGCCAGCGACACGCTGAAGATCCCCTCGACACCGATTGCCGTGTCGAGTTTGCGCGCACCGGCCAGAGCGACCAGCGCATCCATCTCGGCCTGCGGGCGCGGGCGCATCTTCCAGGGCTTGCCCTGGTGGTTCACCAGCGTGTAGGCGATCATGTCCAGCTGCGGATGCCACGGCTGTGCGGTGTAGATCAGGTAACCGCCCGGCCGCAGGCTGCGCACCACGCCCTCGAGCGAGGCCAGGACCTGCGCGTTGTCGCTGAACAGCTCATACAGCCCGGAGACGATCGCGATATCGTAGCGGTCCTCATGACCGGCATAGCTGTCGGCACTGAACGCATCGCAGCGCTGCACGTCGACCGGCACCTGCAGCTGGAGCGTCTGCGCCAGCTGCAGCGCGTTGTCCACGTTGTACTGCATATAGTCGCGCAGCGTGACTTCGATGCGGCGGTCCTGGAACCGCTTGACCGTCTCGAGCACGTAGCGTGCCGAGCCGGCCGCGATGTCGAGGATGCGCAGCGGCTCGTGCGCCGGATGGGCCGCGATGCGCTCGGCCAGCATGTGCTGCAGCTGCACCTTGCGCACCCGCACGCCGCGCCAGCCGACCGCATCCAGATAACCGCGGTCGATGATCTTGCCCACACCAAGCCGGCCGCCGGCCTGGTTGCGGTAGACGTAATCGAGCGACTCGCCCGAATCGAAGCCGTTCTTCAGGCCGATACGCATGCCGTCGCTCAGTGGCCCGAGCACGCCCAGCATCGTGCGCTGCAGGCCGAACCAGGCGCGCGTGGCGGCGCTGCCGCTTTCATCGCGCTCGAGCGCCGCATAGGCCTGCGCCGTGTGGCCACTGCGGTCGGCGCCGATGTACTGCGCCGGCGCGCGCGGCGCGGCGGCAAAACAGGCGGCGATGAAGTCCACGCTGGCCTGGATTGCCACCGTGGTGTCGCGCTCATAGAACACGGCGTGGTAGCAGTCCTCCAGCCGCACGTAGCGTTTGATCGGGGAACTGAGGCGCTCGAAGAAGCGCTGCTGCGGCGCTTCGGCCACCACGTAATCCTTGTCCGCGGCCAGCATCAGCACCGGCACGTCAATTGCCGCGGCGTCGCCGACGATCCGTTCGGCCGTGTCGTTCAGTTCGAGCAGGATGCGGGCCGAGATGCTTTTCGCGATCAGCGGATCGCTGGCGTACGCATCGGCTTCTGCTTTCGAATGCGTGAGCATGCCCGGGCGGATGTAGCTGGTGACGAAGAGGTCGGGCTTGAAGCGCCGCGCGAAGCGCAGCGCAGGCTTGGCCAGCGGGACGTACAGCTTGATGCTGAAGGCGGCAGCGGCCATGATCAGACCACGAATCGCCGGCGCGTAATCGTGCACCCAGGTCGCGGCGACGACCGCGCCGACGCTGTTGGCAACGACGATGGTGTCTTGCGGCGCGATGCCGTAAGTCGTGGCGACGTGCTGCGCGAAGCGATCGAGATCGTCGACCAGCGTCGCGAAATCCGGCGCGTCGCCACGTTCGCCGGGCGAGTGGCCGTGGCCGCGCGCGTCATACGCGAACGCCCAATCGCCCTGCATGCCAAAACGCCCGACCAGCGGCGCGATGCGCCCCGAATGTTCATGCCCGCGGTGCAGGAAGATCAGTGCGCGCGGTGGCCGCGTGGCGGGCAGCGTCGCCGGTTTCCAGGCGCGGTAGAACAGGCGCGTGCCGTCGCTGCCGGTAAAGCCGGATTCGATCGTGGTCCATGCCATTGGGTGTTCGAGTTTCATGCTTGTCCTTGTTGGGTGATGCGCAGCAGGCAGTACAAGAGGGGAGCGGTCAGGACCAGACTGTCGACGCGGTCGAGAATACCGCCATGGCCCGGAATCAGGGCAGAAAAATCCTTGATGCCCAAACGTCGTTTCGCCGCTGAAAACATCAGGTCGCCCGCAAAGCCGGCCAGCGACAGCAGGAGACCGAACACGGCAAGCGTGAGTGGGCCGGCCAATCCCAGATAACTGCCAAGTGCGAGACTGACGACTTGCGACACCACGATCCCGCCGGCCAGGCCCTGCCAGGTCTTGTTGGGGCTCACGCCGGGTGCGATCTTGTGACGGCCGAACAGCTTGCCCGAGACGAACTGGGCAATGTCGTTGAGTGCGGTCAGGATGAACAGATACAGTGCCCATGCAAGGATGGTCTGTTCGCCGAACGGCAAGGTGGTGAAGATGGCCAGGATCAGCATTGCACCGGCGGTGACCAGAAAAATCAACCAGATCAGCGCGCTGGACCCGGGCCGGCGCCAGCAATACAGCGCACCGATCGCGAGGACAGTCGCAATCAAGGGCAGTGCCATGGCCGGCAGAAAGACGCCGATAGCGATGGCGCCAAGCAGGATGCCGCCAGCACCGAGGCGGAAATGCCGGCCGTCGACATGGGTGTCAAGCTCAGCAATGGCCAGCACGCATACGAGCAGGCACAAGGCGGGCAGGCCCAGCGGATAAGCAAACAGCGCAAGCGTGACAATGGGGAAAATTCGCCACCAGGCATTGACCTGATGCTGCAGCATCGAGGGTGGCGCACCGCGCGACACGCGCCGGATGGACAGCGACGCCACGGCCAGCAGCGCATACAGTGCGGCCAGGGCAATGCCGGGCTGCGGTCCGGCGTCAAAGAACGGAAACATCGTGGCTGCCGAAGGTTGCTATCAGTGAATTATAGCGATATACCGACTCTTCGTTGCCTATTTAGCAGCCTATTGATTGTGTTGGGAGGGCCATGTCGTGGCATTGACGCGTGCTGATCAGGCTTGTTGTTGACTACTTCGAGGCATGCAGCTCGCTGTCGGACGCAGTGTCGGATGCCGGCACATCAGACGCATCGGCCTTCATCTGACGGAACAGGTGCCAGGCCATGGCAGTAAGAGCGGCAAGGCCGCATACCAACATGCCCCATAACCAATACCGACGGTTGCTGCCGGTAGTACCACTACCCTCCACGGTCGTATCGGACTGTTGCTGTCGCACGAGCGCCCCCGGTGTCGCGGATTCCAGCTCGGCCAATTCACGGAGTGTGAAGCCCGGCGCAACCTGGGATAGCGGAACGCCGGCAGCTGTCGCGCTGGTACGGCCGAACGCCAGGTGGTAGGGCGCCTTGCCAGCCGCCACAAACACGATGGTCGCAGGCGCCCAGCGCAAGCGCAAGGCCGGCCGTTCCAGGATAGGCGTCAGTGGCCGGGCTACCCAGGTGGACGCATTGGTGGCGGTAATCTCGACGTCGCCGGATACGCGCTGCTGCCCCTTCTGGGACAGCTGATAGAAGGTCGTATTCAAGATCGGCTGCAACTGCGTCACGACCCGTTCCCCCGGTTTGCGACTACGCGTAGTCTGGTACTGTCCCACCATCAACGGCATGACGACGTTTTGTCCTTGAAACACGAAGCCGACAGTGATTGCCGGAATCGCGACAGGTGCGGCATAGAGTACATCGCGTCCCTCGGCAGCAGGCACCCCCGGCAAAACGATGGTATCGAGTTGCGTGGCAGCGTATTGCTGGACGAC
Source organism: Telluria sp. ZT3P25 (assembly GCF_059685895.1). NCBI lineage: Bacteria > Pseudomonadati > Pseudomonadota > Betaproteobacteria > Burkholderiales > Oxalobacteraceae > Telluria > Telluria sp. ZT3P25. The sequence continues at coordinate 4,462 of NZ_JCASIJ010000008.1, read as the reverse complement.
ATATTCAGCATTGATGTCGACAAACGCAAGTGGCTTGCCGTCGAGCCAACGAAGCCGGGCATAACGAAACGACTGCGGCGAAAATTCGATGCGGTGCTTGCCGACGCTGGCGCCGCGGTCGTTGACCAGCCAACTGACTGCCGCTTCGGCCAACAGGTCCCAGTCCTGCAGGTCGTTACTTGCATCGAGCGCGACGTGCGCGTTGTAGCTGCTCATCCCTGCGGGCAGCGATAACGTCAGCGCGCCCACTGGGGCTGCTACGCTGACCTTCGCCGCCAGCGCCGCCGGCTGAAGGTCGAGGATCAGACTTTGCAGCGTATCACTCGCTGCGCGCGATGGCGTGGTCACCGAAATGACGGCGCCATCGCTGCGGGTACGGATCTGCAGGCTTTCGGGCATTGGTCCTGCATCCCGGGCCGCGCCGTACAGTGGAAAAATGGCGACTGGTGCAGTGGCTCTCTTCTCGACGGCGGGTGGCGCCTGATCGACCAGTGCGAAAGGCATGGATGCGCCGGCAGCGTCGAACACGCGCAGATCATGCAACGCCGACGAACGCGCGTTCAGATAGACCGCGCGCGGCAGTGATAGTCGCACGACGGCCTGGCTGCTGACGATGCGCAAAGGCAGACGATACGAATAGTCAGCAGGCCCATCGGTGGGAGTGGCTGGATTCGCGGTGCTGGCAGCGCCCGCCAGCACGAGTGCCATGATGGCGCAGCAGCGTTTGCAGAGAGAAATCGGCATGGGTGAATCTCCCGTTTGGTCAAGCTGGCGTAGCGATTGACGCCTCTTGTGGTGCTTTCGGATACGGCGCCAGATAGCCGACCAGCAGCAGCAACAGCCCGACACCAACAAACGACACGACGCGCGCCATACTGCCCTCACTTGCCAGGTCGACCAGAAACAGCTTGCCCACCACAATGCCGTACAAGAGTGCGCCGACCCACCAGAGCCGCCGTTTGACCATGCGTGACGCAATGCGCATGAGCGCGAAAGCACTCGCACCCCAGGCCAGAGAGAGCAAGGCCTGTACGGTCTGCGAAGCAGCGAGGTCGGCAAGCCGATAATCGATGCCCAGGTACTGCGCCGCACTGCGTAGCAGGATGAGATTGAACCAGAGCCACGCTGTCACCACACTGGTCATGCGCAGCGTGTGCAGAACGGACTGGTCCAGCGCAAACCGGGCGGCCAGCTGCCGCGAAGCGCTCACCCACAGTATCAACACGAACCCGGTGGTCAGATCGAGCGGGTTGAGTAGTGGCAGGTAGGGCAACGGGGCCATCGCGCCATCGTGCCGCAGATTCCACAGGGCGACAGGCAACATCGTCAACATGATCCCCACTGGAACAGCAATCGATCGGTACCAGTCGGCAATCGGCGCAGTAGGCCATCCCCCCATCATGCTTCGACGCAGCAACCCGACGAGGACCAGCATCATTGCCCACGTCGGCAGGTAATTGCTCCATGCCGCGTCCGTGACCCAGCCGCCTTGCAAGATTACTGCGCTGTCGTTTGGCGTAGCGAGCCATCCGTCGATCAGGATCGCGCCGGTTGGCCACAACGCGAGCCACGGCCCACCCGTGCGTACGGCGTGCAGCAGTTGCAAGACGGTGGGGTTCAGGAATGACCCGCTGGTATGCCAGCGCAGCATTGCCTGTTCGCTGCCCATCCATGCAACTGCCCATGTGATCCAGAAAGCGGCGTCTGGAAGCGCATGCACGCCGTACAGCAGTGCAAGCGAACGCAGCGTGATCATGCCCAGCGCAGCCCAGCAGACAGGGGCAAACCAGCGTAACTGCGGCCAGGAAAAGCGCGATGCGCAGTGTACGCACACGATCGACGTGGCCGCGATGCCAGGCACATACAGTGCGAGCCAGAGGGAATCCACGCTGCCCAGGGTGACAGGCAGATAGCCGACGAACCGACCGGCTGCGACATTCAGAGTGCAGACCCACCAGATGCCGCTCCACAGCAGCAGTAACGCTGACAGGTAGCTGCCCTCTTTCCCGGACGCGGCTCGCTGCAGCGAGCGACTGGTGGCGAACGCCGCCACGGCCAGGATCACCAGGCCAAGCAAGGGCATCTCGTCATTTGGCTCCACCATGCTCAGCCATGACAGCCCGGGTGTCGTCGCGATGGCCAGGCCGATGGCGCCTGCGATCTGGGTAGCCAGAACCAGTTGGCGCGCGGTTGTCCAGACCATCCGCAGACTGAGGGCATACAGCAGCAATGCCGTGAGCATCGACCCGATCACGATCCAGCCTGCCAGGATGGCGCCCGAGAAGCGCAGGGTCACTTCCGTCAACCATCCGGCCAGAAGCCACAGCACCGCGAACATCAACGCCGTGTTGGCCAACGTATTGGCGGCCAGTGAAGACAGATCCTGCCTGTCGATGTTGTTGTCGCTCTGGCGGAATGCCAGAGCCACCGCAAATGCGCCGGCGGCGAGCAGCAAGAACCCCAGCCACAAGTTCGCCGTCAGTGCTGCAGCCATGTGGATACGAGACAGCGCGGTCATGAAGCTGGCCCAGGCGCCAGCCTGCAACAACAGTCCACAAACCCAGATGGCACGCCGCTGGTGGCGCAAGCCGAACCACACGAAACCGAATCCTTGCAGCGCCCACGCGGCCGAGGTCCAGCGCGCATCCAGGGCAAACGGGATCGTCAGCGTGCCGAAAATGGTGCCAAGGACAGTAAAGGTCCGGACCAGGGTGCGCCAGCGCTCCTTGCCGGCACGCCAGAGAATCGTTCCGGCCACGAGATAAAATCCCCCCAGTCCCAGTGCTGAAAATGCCAGTCCGAACGGCATGTCCCTGACCAGCCCGACCTGAAACCCGAAGGTCAACAGCGGTGTTCCCATGATCAGCGTGACATCGACATAATCCTGCAACCTTGTTCTCGTGCGACCCGCGAATGCGAAAGGGATCGCTGAGTAGCACAGGAAAAAAAGAATCAGAAATGCCTGCGCCGAGGTGTAATGGTCCGGGGTGTACTGCAACCCGCCCCACGCCCCAGCGACACCGAACGTGAAGACAAAGCCCAGCAGATTGAGCTGGTGCCACGACCGCTTGAACGCCAGTGCAAACACGCCGACGTTCAGCATCGCGTAGTAAGAGAACAAGGCAATGTGATTTCCCTGTCCGGTCGACAACAGCAGCGGGCAGGCGAAGCCGCCGGTAATGCCGAATGCCGCGAGCCACGGTGCCTCCTGCAAAATGGCCAGAAGGCACGTGAATACGGTGAGCGACACCAGCAAGGCAAATGCGAATCCCGCCGGTATCAAGGCGTAACGCTGGAATGCGCTGAAGATCACCAGCATCAGGATGGCGATGGCGGTTCCCTGTACCGGCAAGCCGATCCCGCTGTGCTTGGTACGCAGCCGCCAACCCCATCCCAGAAGGCCCATGTCGGCCAACACCAGCGCAGCTAGCCGCAGTTCGCTCGGGATGATGATGGTGGCCGCAACATACTTGAGCAGAAATGCAATACCGATAAACAGGATAACCAGGCCGAGCTTGGCGACCAGATTGCCGGTCATCAGCCAGGTTTTGACTGCAACCAGCCAGCGAGGTGGCGGTGATACCTCGTTGAGTGAAGCATCAGGGTCCAACGGCGGCGTGATCGTATCGCGTTGAATCGGGCTGCCACGGCTGCGGCCGCGGCGGGGAGTACCTCGTTTTGCTTGTGGCGACCGATGAGTTGTCTGGGCGTTATCGGAACTGGCACTGGCACTGGCAGCGTCCACCTCCTGTACTTGTGCAAGAGCGCTATCTGGCAAGACGTCAGGTGGTGCCTTTTCAACATCATCCTTCGACACTGTGGAAACGGTCGCGTCGGCACGACGAGGCGCCGGTGTTTCCAAAGGTGACGGAGATAGCTGTTTGACCTTCTCGCGGAGCAAAACCAGCTGCTCTTCCAATTCGCTGATTTGATAGCCGCGTCGCAGTCCCACAAGCCAGGCCGCAATGAAGGGATAAGCCGATATTATCAACACCCATGTGGTGATCTCACTCATGGCGGCCCTTCATGTGAAGTACTTGGCTCCGCCAGTCCGAGTCCTTGCGTTATGCGACAGTCCCCTTGGCGTCAAAGAAATAGTAAGAGCCAGAAGCACGCCCAAAAATGAACCTGTTTGACCGTTGCGCCCGATCAAATCATAGGTTGGTACATGGGGTTTTGCTGCCACAGTGTGGCCAGGGACGTATTACAGATGCTGCAAATTCTAGCGAGCCTGAGGATGAGCAGCACGCCAAACAGGGAATAACAACCTGCGGGAATGGGTTGGATGGTTGATGGGCTAATCGCATAAAATCGATCGCCCAAAGCGAAAAGCCCCACTCAGATCACTGAGTGGGGCTTTTCTATATAACTAGCCTGACGATAACCTACTTTCACACTGGTTGCAGCACTATCATCGGCGCAAAGTCGTTTCACGGTCCTGTTCGGGATGGGAAGGGGTGGG
>NZ_JCASIJ010000007.1:0-20696 GCF_059685895.1 Telluria sp. ZT3P25 | reverse complement strand
CGTGAAACGACTTTGCGCCGATGATAGTGCTGCAACCAGTGTGAAAGTAGGTTATCGTCAGGCTAGTTATATAGAAAAGCCCCGCTCAGTGATCTGAGTGGGGCTTTTCGCTTTGGGGCGGCCGATTTGCATGCCCGATCCATCACGCCTGCAGCGCAAACCCTGTCAATATAGATAAAGCACGGCTAACGTAACCAGCCCCATGATGAATGCAAACCGGCGCCATTTCGCATGACGCTCGCGGTACGACAGAAACGCTGCAACAAGCGCGCACAGCAATGGCGCACCATTGTTCAGGACATTTACCAGCATCGAGGCAACCAGTAACTGTGCAATCAACGCGATCCATGGTACGGCGCAATCGGCGTTCGCCATGGATTTCCCGGCGGCTGCCACACGCGGCGCGACCTGTTCCGGATCCCCCCGTTGAGTCGTCGATGCCGGCGCGTCGTTGACCGAGCGTGCGGCCTTCTTCTCGTTCTTGACCTGGTCTGCGGTTTTCTCCAGAACCGGTGCCGGTGGTCCGGACGCTTGCCAGAATCCGTCCCAAGGTGCCTTCCCCTGCGCCGACAGTGCCCGGAACGCGTTGGTACGCTGACGCCCGGCATTGTCAGCAGGCGCGAATGGCCCATCCGACCCACCCCATGTCACGCGTGCCTGACGCACCCTGGCCAGCAAAGGTGCGCCTTTTTCGGCGTCGACCGTGCGAATGAAATGCGCATAGCCCTCCAGCGCGGCAAACACGTTCTCATTCCCATTCCATTGCTTGCCGACCGGCCCGTCCTTCTCGACCTGAAACAACGTCGCGCGAAACCGCCGCAGCATCTCACGGCTTACTGCCGGCCTGGTGTTGACGACGATCCCGGTCACGCTCTGGCGGGCCGAATCGCGCATCACGTGCTGTTTCTGAGGATGGGGCGTGAATCCTTCATCGATCACGATCTGGCGCACCCGCCACAGCAGCTTGCCGGCCAGCTTGCGGCCTTCTTCGTCGGCCGAGAAAGTCAAGTCATCGGCATACCGGGTATAAGTAAAGCCGAGCTTGGCTGCTGCCCCCTGCAGCCGTGCGTCCAATCGCCGGCACAGGATATTGGTCAATGCCGGACTGCTGGGCGCGCCCTGTGGCAACACGCGTGCGCCAAGCGCGACATGAAAGGTCTCACCATCGATGCTCACCTGTTCAGTCGGCGCTTCGGTACACAACAGCGCCAATGTGGTCGCTACTTGCTTGCCGAATCCGAGCTGGGTGAACACGCCACGCACGCGCGGCAAGTCGATCGTCGGGAAAAAATCCTTGAGGTCGACATTGATGACGACAGCCCGGCCGACGTGCGGCGCTGCATTGCTGACGATCGATCGTCCCGCCAGGAAGCCATGCACTGCACCGTGAACCGGGACGCGGGTCAGGACATTATCGAGCACCCAGTACTGGGCGCGCTTCAGGCGCGGCATCGGCGCCGAGATCATGCGTTCGCCGCCCGTCTTCTTTGGCATGGTAAAGCGGCGATAGTGACTGATGCGCGAGACGCGCCGGTCGAACGCCAGGAATCGCAGCTCGTGCAGCGACACGCCCATCGCCTGCGCCAGGTCGCGCGCATCATGCAGCGCCGGTAATGCGAGGCGCGCGAGCCGGTCAGCATCGCTGCGGGCATCTCCCAGGCCGGCCGACACATCCTCACCCAGATACAGCAATTCGCTGGCGCGGCGGACATGCCACGCCTGGGCGCGAGCGTGACGCTCGGCCGCACGCCGCTGGCGTGTCTCTTCGCGCCGAATCTTCGCCTGCGCCATGCGCTCCTTGCGCATCCGCCGCAAGGCAAGGACAGGATCGTCAACCTCACGCAGCTCCGCGCCCAGGGCCGACAGGGCGCGAGTGAGCTCAGCCTCGCGCTGAACCAGTTGCGCAGCCGGCGAATCGTCATGCTGCGCCGGCCAGAAGCCAAGGCGCTGCATTTCTGCCAGGGTGACTTCGTCGCGCGAAGTGGCGCGAATGCGCGCGAGGGCGTCTTCGCGCGACGTGGGTCCGGAAGAAGCGGGAGGGAGCATGGTCATTGGCGAGCCCATGGTGCGGGGCGCAAGAAAGAGGACAGGCACGGCCGGATTGTCATCGAAGGGCCGTGGGGACTGGGGCGCTCAACTCGACGCCAAACGACGCCGGTAGCACCCATGAGATTCAGGGAATCCACATCGTCTGGTGCTACCGGCGTCAGTTTGGCACAGTGAAGAGCGCGCCAGTGACGCATGGGGAGGGCTGAATACGAGGACGGCGATCCACCGTCCGGGTTGCAAGAGCCATCCTGCCGTGCCTGTCGGAACGAGTATAGCAGCGCTGTTGCGCTCGACTCAAGCGATACCGGCGACCGCCGCCAGGGCCGGGTTGGCGCCCGCATCATGCGCTCGCCGCCTGCATGGGCGCCGGCGCCGACGCCAGCCGCACGGCCAGCATGTGCGGGCACGGCCCCTGGCGTAGCCGGTGTTGGGTGAACTGATTGCATTCGCACGCGCCGTCAATGATGCGGCCATCGGCATCGAGCACCAGCATGGCACGGTAGCGGCGTTCGCCCGACCTGGCCACGCCGCTCAACCTGGTCGCGCCATCGGGCAGTGCCTCGGGTGTCGCCGGCTGCACCGCATGCAGCGCCAGCATGGTCGCCGCTTCTGCCTCCGCCGTGCTGGCAAAGCGCAGATCGGCCATCGGCAAAGGCTCGCGCGTCAGTTCGCGCAGGCGGTACACGCGGTCGTTCAAATCATAGACGACGCGGCCGGCCTGGGTGTACAGGGTCAACGCGCGTTCAACGAGCATGCGCGACAGGCCGGTATCGACCGCCAGCTGATCGGCGCTGGCGAACCAGCGCTTGGCCAGCGCCGCATGCACGCGCGCCTTGCTGTCGTCGTCGACGTCGCCGCGTGGCGCCAGCAGGTCGAAGTTGCCTGTCTGGGACCAGTCGTTTGCAGTCCAGCCGGACAGCCCGAGCGTGAAGTGCATCCCGGGCAGGTCGGCAATCCAGAAACTGGGCATGCCGCTACCCATCAGGTGTACGCGAAACTTGCGTGCCAGCGGCAGCAGGCGTTCGAGCAGCAGCAGGCGGCGCCGGCCCCAGATGCGGATCTCGGCACCGGTATTGCCCTGGTAGGGCGAGCGCCGGCAGACAACTTCTTCGTTCCATGGCTCGAACACGGCGCGCACCGGTTCACCTGGCGTCAGAACGAAGCGGATCGAGCGCGGCCCTGCGCGTTCACGGCGCCGCCGCAGCACGCGGCAGAAGTTGTGCAGGTCCATCGGATGCAGGTCGAGCACGTGTGCCGGCAGGTTCATCGCGCTGCTTACTTGCAGGAACCCGCGTACCCAGCTGTCAGGCACATCGATCTTCGGTTCGATGAATGCCGGGTCATCGTCCGAGCGCACCTGGAACCCGCCCGGATCGATCGTCAGCCGCGTCGTCTTGTAGTCCCGGATCTTCTGGAATTCTTCATACAGCGCCTCCGAATAATCGATGTTCGTGGTGCCGCAATTGAATTGGCCGACGTGGTCGAACATCTCATGGCTGCAACTGAGCGCCGCATAGCTCGATTCATCGCGGCTGAAGCATTCGAAGAATACCTGGTCGGGATGCACCGTGATGACGGGATCGAGCAGATACCAGAGCGTGCGGTCGGTGCGGTAGATGTACTCGAAATATGCCGACTGGGCCTTGAAGAACGGCTTGAGCACCGTGGCCTTTTGCGCCCGTACCTGGGCCAGTTCGTCACGCAGCGGCGCCTGGCGCGCACGCAGGTCGGCCGAGCGTGCCTGGAACTGCGCCAGCAGCGCTTCTTCATTCTGGGCCAGCCATGCCTTGTAGGCGGTTTTGTCCGGCGCCTGATACCGCCCGTCGGCGACCACCACGTCGTGCAGCGCCGATATCGCTTCGCGAAAGGGCAGGCGCTGGCCGACGTCGGCAATGAAGCTGGTCGGCGGGCGCAAAGTGTCGGGCACGAAGCGCATCTCGGTGCGTGATGCGCTGTTGTCGACGCCAGATGCGCCGTAGTAGCGATATTGAAATCTCATGCTCGCGTGCGCGCTGGAAGTGTGGGAGGCGGCTGCACCGTCAGCACGGCCGGCAGTTCTGGATAACGGGCCTGGATGGCGCGCAGGCTGTCGATGTAATGCGCCTTGTCGCCGATCGCCATCGTCACCACCTGGCGTGCAAAAAGGTTGGCCACGAAGGCCCCGATCTCCGGCGACAGCATGGCCTGGGCACGCAGGAATACCTGTACGCGCTGGCGCGCCACGCGGCCACGGTTCACCTGCGACAGCACCGTCAAGAAATAGGGTTCGAGACGGCGCAGCCTCAGGATGTCGCCCCCGCTCGCCGCCTCGATCCAGGCACTGACGAACAGCTGCATATTGGCCGACGGGTGCTGGCTTAGCTTGAGCATCAGGTCGACGCCATCGGCGCCCTCCAGATGCATGCTGATCATCGTGCGACCGAAGAGCTGGGCGGCAGGTTCCGGATGGTCGCACAGGCTGACCAGCAGCAGCGGCGTCCAGTCGTCTGCAGCACAGACGCGCGCGAAGAAATCGGTGGCGAACGCGCGCGTGTCATCGAACCTGCTGTCGAACAGGCGTAACGCAGCTTCCAGGTGCGCGCGCACGGTGGCCGGATGGGCCACGAAGGCGGCGTAGGCCCACTGGCGCACGACCGCGTTCTGATTGCACCCGAACGCAGCCCAGTCGGTGACCTCGAAACCGCGTGCGTCGAAGCGATCGATCAGCGCACTGCCCAGCAATTGCGCGCCCTTGCTGCGCGCGGCCAGCAGGCGGCGCAGTAAATCAGGGTCATTCAGTGCCGGCTGTTGCGCCAGCGGCCCGGCGATCCAGCCCAGCAAATCGGCATGCATGCCGGTGCCGGTCTCGCTGCGAAACAGACCATCGAGCAGCACCGGCAGCAGGGTCGCACCGAACGCCGGGTTGAGGCTACCCAAGCGGACGATCACCCCATCGACCGCCTGGCGCACGCCCGCGTCGGGCGCGATGGCAAAGCGTGCGACGAGATCGGTCTGCGCCACGAGCACATGGTCCGGCAGCGCGCCGAACAGCCGCACGCCCATCGCGCGTACCTCGGCCTCGGGATCGCGCAACAACGCCGCCAGGCTTGACGGCGGCAGTACCGATGCCGGCTCGGCGTGCAGCAGCAACCAGTGGCAGGCCAGCACCCGCACGGCGGCCAGCCGGTGGCGCAGCAAAAGAAGGAGCCGCGCGTAGGGCGCCTGCGCGGCGGCGGCGTGCAATGGCGACGTCAGCGCATGCAGCAGGTGGGCGCCGACCAGGTCGATCCTGCTGTCGGCGCAGTCGTCGAGCCAGTCGAGCAACGCCTCCACGATGCTGCTTCCCCCATCAGGCAGCGCCAGGGCCGCCTCGCACAAGCGCCATGCCGCTTCGCGCACCGCCGGCTGCGCCGAGACCAGCATGCCGATCACCAGGTCGGTATCGGCCGCATAGACATGGGGCGCGCGCGCAATCCAGTCAAGGGCATACTGCAGCGCTTCCGGCAGGCCTGATTCGATGAACAGCAGCAGCCAGGATGCATCGGGCGCATCCGGTTCGAAGCGGCGCCGCGCCGTGTCGAAGGCAAATTGTGTGGTGACGGGGTAGGCACTGCGCAGCAGGTGGCGCAGGGTTGCCGCGGGCAGGGCGTCGCACCAGGCCCTGTTGTCGCGCAGTGCGCGCACCGCGAACGCATGCACACCCTCGGCGGCGCTGCGCAGCAACAGCGATAACAAGGCATCGGGATGGGCGTCCCAGAGTTCGGGGAATGCTTCGTACCGCCCGCCCTGGGACAGCGCCTGCTCCGGCTCGTACCAGGTCAGCCCCGTGCTGCTGTGCCGCAGGCCTGCATGGGCGCGCAGCAGGTGGTTGAACAAGGGCCAATGGCCATACCGGCCGACGGCGCCACCGGCGCGCCAGTACGGCTTACTGGCGTCGCGGTCATGGTATTGGACGAGGATGGCCAGCGCCATGGGCACGAAGTCAGGGTCGCCAGCGGCGCCGAGACGGCGCAGCGTACGCCAGCCGCGCCGCAGCAGATAGGCGCGCGTCACGCCGCCATACGCCGCAAGCTGATACCGCTTACCGACCCGCACATAACGTTCGCTGCTGTGCGGCGTGATTTCGAAGCGTCGCTGCAGCAGCCCGAACACCTCGCCATCAGCGCGCATTTCGGCCATCTTGTAGATGTGGCGCACGGCGGCGAACGCCTGACCGCGCAGTTCGATCGCGCGCAGGGCGTCAAGCAGCAGCGGGCGCGCCAGCGGCGCAAGGCTGTCCGCCTGCGCGACCTGGTCGAGTTGCTCGAGCCAGGCGCCGTCCTGGAGCGAAACCGTCAGCAGTGCGGCGCTGTCGGCATCGGCCCAGGCGCGCTGCACGGCCTGGGGCCAGCTGTCGATCAGTGCCTGTGCATGAGCGTGACGCTCGGCGTCGTTCGCCAGCATCAACCAGGCCTGCAGGGCCACGCGGCGCACCGCTTCATGTGTGCTGCGGGTCTGCAGTTCGTGCATGGCCTGCAGGGCGCCCCGGTCGCTGCAGCGGCCAATGGCCCAGGCGATGCAGTAATCCTGCATCGGGTCACCGCGTTCGATCTGCTCGATCAGGACCGGCACGGCGGCGCGCAGGCGACGTTCGCCAATACGCCAGATGGTGCGCTTGCGCTGCAACTGCGACAAGGCGTGCCAGCTGCCTCGCTCGAGGCGTTGCAGAACGGCGCGGTCGGCCTCGGTGAGCAGGATGGGCGCCGTGTGCACGTCCGTGGCTGGCGTGCTGGCTTGGACAATTGGCACTGGCGGCGCAGCGGGATCAGCAAAGCCTTGCGCCAGCTTGGCTGCGACTGCGCGGTCGAATAACCGGTTGGCTTCAGGCAGTGGAACGGGTTGTGGCGTGCGCGTGCTGTCGCGCCACTCTTCGCCGATGCGGCCCTGGCGCAGATTGACGAGGTAACCATCGGCGGCGCCAGTGACGAGGCACAGTTCGATATCGCAATGGATGACGCTGTCTTTTTGCGTCCGGACCAGCTTTACTGTTTTGATCAGCTTCACCGCATCGCCCTTGCAAATGAATCAACTGTCCGATTCTAACCAACAGTCGCTGCCGAGTAAACGCCGCGCGGATCCGCGAGGTCGCACAGACGCGCGAGCAGGGGCTCGGTTGCGTCGGCGAGGCGGTCCAGACTCGCTTCACGCAGCGCCGCCGTGTCCACCACGTTCGCACTGCGCAAACCGGCCCAGTGCAGCAGCGCCGCGCAGGCCGGCGCGCTGTCGAACATGCCGTGCAGGTAGCTGCCGAGAATCTGACCGTCCTCCGAACAGGCGCCTTCCGCGGCGCCGTCGATCTCGAACGCCGGCCGCGCCAGCGCGGCGCCGCTCGACTCGCCCATGTGGATTTCATAGCCGGTCACGGTAGCCTCATGTGCGTCAGGGCTGAAGCGGCAATGCCCCTTTACTTGCGCCAGGCGCTTCTCGCGCGTCAGCGTCGTCTCCATCTCGAGCAGGCCAAGTCCCTCGGAGCCTCCGGCGGCACCTTCGACGCCGTGCGGATCATCGACCCTGCTCCCCAGCATTTGAAAGCCGCCGCAGATGCCGATCACCTTGCCGCCATAACGCATGTGCCGCGCCAGCTGCGCGGGCCAGCCCTGCGCCTGCAGCCAGGCCAGGTCGCCGCGCGTGTTCTTGCTGCCCGGGAGGATGATCAGGTCGGCGCCGGGAATCGCTTCGCCCTCGCGCACGAAACGCAGGTCGACGTCGGGATGCGCGCGCAGCGCATCGAAATCGGTGTGATTGCTCATGCGCGGCAGGCTTGGCACGACCACGCGAAACGCGCCCTTGCTCGTTTGCGCTGCCTGCACGGCATCCTCGGCATCGAGAAACAAGCCATGCAGATAAGGCAGTACCGCCAGCACCGGCTTGCCGGTTTGCGCCTCGAGCCAGTCGAGCCCCGGTTCGAGCAGCTTGATATCGCCGCGGAAGCGGTTGATGACAAAGCCGATCACGCGATCGCGCTCCGACTGCGACAGGCACGATAACGTGCCGACCAGGTGTGCGAACACGCCGCCACGATCGATGTCGGCGACCAGGATCACCGGGCAATCGACAGCTTCGGCAAACCCCATATTGGCGATGTCGCGGTCGCGCAGATTGATTTCGGCCGGACTGCCGGCGCCTTCCACGATCACCGCCTCGTACTGCGCCAGCAGGCGCGCATGCGATTCGAGCACCGCACCCATCGCGATCGGCTTGTACTGGTGGTAGTCGCGCGCATTCATGTCGGCGCGCACGCGGCCATGGATGATGATCTGGGCGCCGGTGTCGCTCGATGGCTTGAGCAGCACCGGGTTCATGTCGGTGTGCGGCTCGATGCCGGCGGCGATGGCCTGCAGCGCCTGGGCGCGGCCGATCTCGCCGCCATCGCGCGTGACCGCGCTATTGAGGGCCATGTTCTGTGGCTTGAATGGCGCGACCTTCACGCCGCGCTGTTTCAACAGCCGGCACAGCGCCGCCACGACCGTCGTTTTGCCGGCGTCCGAGGTCGTCCCTTGCACCATCAGGGTCCGGTAGGGGAACGTATTCATTTCGGCCGACGCTGGCGCGCCTGTTCGAGCACTTCGCACATCGTGGCAGTGCCCTGGATCATGCGCGGCCCCGCGCGATTGAGCAAATGGCCGTCGAGCGTGAACAGGTTGTTGCGGCTCACGGCGGTCATGGTGCCGTAGGTTTTCCACAACTGCACGCCGCCGTAGTTCTTTTCGGCCGTGGCGATGATCACTTCGGGATTTTCCTGCAGCACGCTCTCGAGCGTGACCACCGGCGCCGTCACGGCCAGCTTGTCGAAGACGTTCACGCCGCCGCACAGGTGCATCGCATCGGTCAGGATGTGCTTTCCGCTGAGCGTGTACAGCGGCTTGTCCCATACCTGGTAAAAGACGCGCACCGGCGCGCGGCCTGCGTACCGCTTGCGCAGGCTGGCCAGCTGCGTGCGCAGCGCGGCCGCCGCCGTTTTGGCCGCGGCATCGGTCCCCATCAACTGGCCAAGCCGCTCGACGCTGTCGGGAATGGCGTCCAGTGTCTGCGCATCGCTCTGGAACACCGGGATGCCGAGCTGGCGCACCATCTCGATTTGCCGGTCCGAGCTGTTGTGGCGCCAGGCCACGATCAGGTCGGGCTTCAGCGAGATCAATAATTCCATGTCGATCTCACGGTTCGAGCCGATACGCGGGATACGCTTGGCCGCTTCGGGATAATCGCTGTAGTTGACGGCGCCCACGACGCGGCTGCCGCCACCGGCCGCGAACAGCAGCTCGGTCACGCTCGGCGCGAGCGAGATGATGCGCAGCGCTGGCTTGGCGACCGTGACGGTCTGGCCGCCGTCGTCCTTGACCGTGATCGCGGCTTGCGCACAGGTGATCGACAGACATGCCATCAGGGCAGCCGTCAGCATCGTTGTTTTCATCGTTGGTTCCATTCATGAAGTGCGTGTTCAAAGCGGTGCCATTCAGGTTCGCCTGCCGGCAGGCCGACGCGGATACCGCGCCCGGCTTCCCGGAACAGCCGGCACCAGATGCCGCGCGCCGCCATATGGGCGTGGAAGGCTTCGGGGTGCATCTGCGGCCACCAGCGAAACAGCGCCGTGCCACTGCTGGCAATGCCGTGGTCCAGCAACAGGCGCGTCATCCGCTCGCCGGACTGGCACAGGCTGGCATGCGTGGCCTGCTGCCAGGCGCTATCGATCAGGGCTGCCAGGGCGATCTCCTGCACCGGACCGCTGATGGTCCATGGCCCCAGCAGGTCCGCCAGATCGCGCAGCAGGCTGTCATGCGCGGCGACGAAGCCCAGGCGCAGGCCCGCGAGGCCAAAAAATTTGCCGATCGAGCGCAGCACGATGAGGCCGGGCTGCGAGGCGTGCATCGCCACGCTGAGCGCCGTCGTGGTGTCGCCGAACGCTTCGTCGACGATCAGCCAGCCGCCGCGCGCCTGCAGGCGTGTGGCCCAGTCGAGCAGGCGTTCTGGCGCAATCGTTTCGCCGGTCGGGTTGTTCGGATTGACGACAACGACAACATCGCTGACGTCGACCGCCGCTTCCAGCTCGGCATACGCAACCTGCCGTAACTGGTGGCCATGCTGGCCCCAGTGGTGCGCGTGCTCGGCATACGATGGCGCCGACACGGCGACGCGCGACGGTGCGCGCAGGCGGGGCAGCGCCTGGATCGCGGCCTGGGTGCCGGCCACCGGTAGTAATTGCGGCGCGCGGTAGTACGCGCAGGCCGCTGCCAGCAGCGCGGGATCCGGCTCGGGCAGGCGCAGCCACGCCCCAGGCGATGGCGCCGGCGCCGGATAGCCATGCGGGTTGATCCCGGTCGACAGGTCGATCCAGTCATCGCGCCCGTAATATCGCGCGGCGTCGCGCAGGTTGCCGCCGTGTTCAAGCATGCGGCGCCCCGATCACGGATAACACGGCCAGCAGGCAGACGACGGTTAGCCACAGCAGCGTCGTACGCAGCACCAGCCGCCAGGCGCGCTGGATGTCGCCGGCGCAGGCGGCCGGGCCGGCGCCCAGTGGCGGGCGTTGTTCGACCTCGCCATCGTAGACCGCCGCGCCACCGAGGGATACGCCCAGTGCGCCGGCGCCGCTGGCCATCACCGGCCCGGCGTTCGGGCTGCTCCATGCCGGTGCCTGCGTGCGCCAGCAGTGCCAGGCGCGCGCGCGCCCGGCACCGGCCAGCAGCACATACGACAGCGCGGTCAGGCGCGCCGGCAGATAGTTCATCACGTCGTCGATGCGCGCTGCAGGGCGGCCGAACAGATTGAAACGCGCGCTACGGTAACCCCACATCGCATCGAGCGTATTGGCCAGCCGGAACAGCACCGCGCCCGGCCCACCCAGCAGGATGAACCAGAACAGCGTGCCGAACACGGCGTCGTTACCGTTTTCAAGAAGCGACTCGGCGCTCGCCTTGGCCAGGTCGGACTCGCTGGCGCTGGCAGTGTCGCGGCTGACGATGCGGGCGGTCAGTGCGCGCGCCTGGGCCAGGTCGCCGCCGCGCAGCGCCTCGTAGATCGGGATTGTATGGTCGCGCAGGCTGCGCAGGCCGATGCACAGATACAGCAGCACCGCATGCAGCCACAGGCCGGCGACATCGGTCAGCAGCAAGAACAAGGCAGCCAATGGGAGCACTGCCAATGCCCATGCCAGGCTGCCGCGCGGCAGGCGCAGCTTGCCGCGGTTCAGGCGCCGTTCGATGAAGTTCGCCAGATTGCCGAAGCCGACCAGCGGATGCCAGCGCCGCGTCTCGCCCAGCAGCAGATCGAGCGCGACACCTGCCACCAGCAGCAGCGCCATCGTCGCCAGCGACAGGCCAGTCAGCACAGGGAACCCTTCAGAACAAGTGGCAGGCCGGCCGCGACCAGCACCGCGCGGTCCACGCGCGCAGCCACGGCCTGGTTCAAGCGCCCGGCTTCGTCGGCAAAGCTGCGCGAGATCGCGCCCCACGGCACGATGCCCATCCCGACTTCATTCGACACAAAGACCACGTCGCCCGGCACGCCCGCGTCGAGCAGGTCCAGCAGAGCTGCGCGCTCCTCGTGGAACCGGTCCGGCAGCGTCAAGGCGCCGACCTCGGGATATTCCCGGCCATCGCAGAACATCAGGTTGCTGAGCCACAGCGTCAGGCAATCGACCAGCACCAGGCGGCCCGGCAGGCATTCGGTGCGCAGCGTCTGCGCCAGCGCCAGTTCTTCCTCGACCGTGCGCCATTCGTGCGGCCGCTGCTCCCGGTGCAGCGCAATACGCGCCGCCATCTCGCCATCACCCGCACGCGAGGTGGCGATATACACGACTTCCTGGCCCGAGTCGCGCGCCAGCCGTTCGGCGAAGGCGCTCTTGCCCGAGCGTGCGCCGCCAAAGACCAGCGTCGCGCTCATGGCGCACCGCCAAACAGTGCGGCAACCGCGCGCGGGTTGGACGGAAAGTAGCCGTGGAAGTACGACGCGAACAGCGAGCCGACGCGGTACACCGCTTCGCCCGGTGTCTGCGTGCGCTGCTTGACGGTATGCGCCTGCGGCGGCACGCCGGTGGCCAGCAGCGAATAGTGGAAGGTGTGACCGCGCAGTTCGCCCTCCGGCGCGGCCAGCGCATGCATCCCGAGGCCAGCCAGGCGCTGTTGCATCGCCACTTCGCCCGGCAGCACGCCAGCCATCTCCCAGCGTCGGCCATCGCTGTCGGTCAAGCCATCGGCCAGGGCCATCATGCCGCCGCATTCGGCCACGATCGGCACGCCGCGCGCATGGGCCGCGCGGATCGAATCGCGCCAGCGCGTTGCGCCTTGCAGCGCCGCGCCATGCAGCTCGGGATAGCCGCCCGGCAGATACACGGCGTCGGCATGGTCCGGCACCGCGTCGTTCGACAGTGGGGCAAAGTACGTGATCTGCGCCCCCAGCGCTTTGAGCAGCTCGACGTTGGCCGGATACACGAACATGAATGACGGGTCATGCGCGATTGCGATCGTGCGGCCGGCTAGCGGCGTGTCGATCTGCGCCGGGACGGCGCGCGCTGGTTCCATCACCGGCAGCGCATCCCACGCCGCCTCGTCGAATTCGATGCTGTCGGCCAGCGCGTCAAGGATACGCTGCAGCTCTTCGACTTCACCCGGCAGCACCAGGCCCAGGTGCCGCTCGGGCAGGTGATGTTCCTGACGCGCCAGGGTGCCGATCAGGGGAATATCGCGCAGCGACTCCTTGACCATCGCCGCGTGGCCGCTGCTGGCGACGCGGTTGGCGATCACGCCCGCCATCTGCACGGGACCATAGTCACGCAAGCCTTGCGCCACGGCGCCGGCCGTCTGCGCCATCGCCGATGCATCCAGCACCGCCAGCACGGGAATCCCGAACGCGCGCGCCAGGTCGGCGCTCGATGGCGTGCCGTCGTACAGGCCCATCACGCCTTCGACGAGAATCGCGTCGGCCTCCGCAGCGGCGGCCTGCAGGCGCTGGCGGCATGCCTCGGGCCCGACCATCCACAGATCCAGATTGTGGACCGGTGTGCCGCACGCGCTCTCCAGCATCACCGGATCGACGAAGTCGGGACCGCACTTGAACACGCGCACGCGCTTGCCCATGCGGATCAGGCGCCGCGCCAGCGCGGCCGTGACAGTGGTCTTGCCCTGGCCGGAGGCCATTGCTGCCACCAGCACCACGCGCGCACCGGGATGCGCGTTCATTACCACTCCGTCCCGGCCTGGGCGCCGATCCCCGCCTTGAACGCGTGCTTGACGACGTTCATTTCGGTGACGGTGTCGGCGACCGCCACCAGTTCGGGCGGTGCGCCACGGCCCGTGATCACCACGTGCTGCATGGTCGGGCGGTCGAGCAGGTCGGCGATCACGGTGTGCACGTCGACGTACCCGTATTTAAGGGCGATATTCAGTTCGTCCAGCACCACCATCCCGATGGTCGGATCGGACAGGAACTGTTTGGCCAGCGCCCATGCCTCGGTTGCTTTTTCGATGTCGCGCTCGCGGTTCTGGGTTTCCCAGGTATAGCCTTCGCCCATCGCATGGAAGCGCACTTCGTCCGGGAAGCGGCGCAGGAAGGTTTCTTCGCCGGTCGACAGCGCGCCCTTGATGAACTGGACCACGCCGACCTGCATGCCGTGGCCCAGCGCGCGCGCCACCATGCCGAACGCGCTCGAGCTCTTGCCCTTGCCGTTGCCGGTATTGACAATGATGATGCCGATTTCCTTGTCGGCCGACGCGATCTTTGCGTCGATGACGGCTTTCTTGCGTTCCATGCGTACGCGATGGCGTTCATTCAGCGCAGCGGTTTGTTCGGGAGTCATGTCGTTCATGCGGAATCCTCTTGAGGGATGAAGATGCGGCGGCCGTGATGTTCGATCATCTCGATCGGGTGGCCGAGGTAGTCGCCCAGCAGCGCGCTCTGCATGGTCTGTTCATTGGTGCCGGCCTGCCAGCGGCCATCACCCATGAGCAGCAGCACGTGGGTCGAAATGCGCGAAGCCAGGTTCAGGTCGTGGCCGATCATGACCACGGTCTTGTTCTGCTCGCGGCACAGGCGCGCCAGCAGGCCTGTCACGCTCACCTGGTGCGCCAGGTCGAGCGCATTGGCTGGCTCGTCGAGCAGCAGCAACGGAGTTTGTTGGGCCAGCAGGGTGGCAATCGCCACGCGCTGGCGCTCGCCGCCGGACAGCGTGCGCACGTCGCGCGCCGCCAGGTCACTTACGTCCATTGATGCCAGGGCTTCCAGCGCAATCTGATGGTCGTCGCTGCCTTCCCAGTAGCGGTTGGCGTGGTATGGGTGGCGCGCCGAGAGCACGCTCTCGAGCACCGTGTAGGCAAAGGCGTCGTGGCGCGACTGGGCGAGAAAGGCGCGTTCGCGCGCCAGGTCGGTCAGCGGCCAGGCCGCCAGAGCGCGTCCTCCGATGTGGACCGCGCCGCCGTCGGGCTGGTGCAAGCCTGCCAGCGTGCGCAGCAAGGTGCTCTTGCCGGCACCGTTGCGGCCGATGATGCTCCAGCATTCACCGGGTTGCGCGGCCCAGTTCAGGCCCTGCACCAGGGTGCGCCCGGCAATGGAAAGGCGCAGGTCGTGGGTGGCGATGGTGCTCATTTGCGCATGCGGTGCAGTTGATACAGGAAGACCGGCGCACCGATCATCGCGGTGATGGCGCCCACCGGCAGCTGCTGCGGCGCGACGATCGTGCGTGCCAGCGTATCGCACAGCACGAGGAACGCACCGCCGCTCAGGACGACGGCGGGAATCAGCACGCGGTGATCGGGACCGAAGGCAAAGCGGCAGGCGTGGGGCACGATCAGGCCGACGAAGCCGACGGCGCCCGCGCTGGTGACGGCGCTTGCGGTGAGCAGCGCCGACACGAAGAACAGGCCCTTGCGCAGCGCGCTCACGCGCACGCCCAGCGTGACGGCGTTTTCTGCGTGCAGCGCGACCATGTTCATGGCGCGCGCGCTGCGCATGGCAAACAGCAGCGCGCCGACCAGCACGACCCACGGCGCCAGGCGCAGCGGCGCGCCGGCCAGGTCGCCGATCAGCCAGAAGATCATGCTGCGCAGGCGCCCCTCAGGGGCGATCGACAGCATGAGGGTGATGAGGGAGCTGCACAAGGCCGAGACGATCACCCCGGTCAGCAGCAGCATCGAGGCGCCGCCTTCGGCGGCCTGGCCGCTGCGCAGGTCGCGCCGCGCCAGCACGTACAGCAGCAGGGAGACGGTGACGGCGCCCACCAGGGCGGCCGCATCGACCATCAGCGTGGACGCCATGAGCAGCAGGGCGAGGAGGGCGCCGACCGAGGCGCCGGACGAGACGCCCAGCACATACGGGTCGGCGAGGGGATTGCGTAACAGCGCCTGCATCATCAGGCCGGCCAGGGCGAGGGCGCCGCCGGTGGCAAAGGCCACCAGCGCGCGGCTGGCGCGCAGGTCGAGCAGGGATGCGGACAGGGATTCGGGTTGGCCGCTGGCCAGCTGGCGCAGGGCGTCGGGGATGTCGCTGAGCGGCACGCGGATGGAACCAGTCATGCCCGAGAACAGCAGGGTGGCGATGGCCAGGACCAGCATGGCGCCGACGATAAGCGTGGCGCGTTGGCGTAATGACGGGACGGGTGCTTGCATGCGGGCCCTGATAGTTGATCGATGCCCGCGGCGCGTGCGCCGCGGGCGGAAAATGCCAGCTTAACGGATGCCGTAGCGCAGCGACGCGAACCAGGTGCGGCCACTGGTGCCGTAGTTGCGCGCCACTTCGTAGTTCTTGTCCGCGACGTTGTTTACTCGCAGCAGTAAGGACCAGTCGGGCGTGAACTGGTACGTGGTGTACAGGTTCAGCAAGCCGTAGCCACCCAGGCGGCTGGTATTGGGCGCGTTGTCGAAACGGTCACCCGACACGGTCAGCTCGGCGCCGCTCTTTAACTGGCCCATCACGTAGTCGGCCGCGAAGTTGGCGTGCTTCTTCGCGCGGCGCGCCAGCTGGCGGCCGGTTGTGTCGTCACGCGGATCCTGCCAATCGAGGCTGGCGCGCAGGTTCACGTCCATCAGGCGCGTGCTGCCGGCCAGCGAGAAGCCTTCGAGCGTCGCTTCGTTGACGTTGTAGGCGCAGCTGCGGTTGATACCGTCCGGGCATGGCGTGCTGGATACGATCATGTCGGTCAGGCGATTGTGGAAGTACGTGGCGTCGAGGTTGTAGCCGTTGCCGTCGTAGCGCAGGCCCACTTCGCGGTTGCGGCCTTTTTCCGGCTTGTTCGTCTCCAGGCCGTAGTTCGGGAAGTACAACTCGTTGAAAGTCGGGGCGCGGAAGCTCGTGCCGATGCTGGCGGTGGCGCGCAGGCCGTTGCCGAACTCGTAGCCGTAGCCGGCGGCGCCAGTGTTCTGGCTGCCGTAGACCGAGCGGTCCTGGCGCGCGCTGACATCGAACAGATGATTGGCGCGCTTGGCCGAATACGCTGCTGCATACGAATTGGTAATGCGCGTCTTGCGCATCGACGCTACCTCTTCTTTGCGGTGGTTGAACAGCAGCTGCAGGGTATCCTGGCCGATGGCGACGTTGTTTTGCCACGAGAATTCGTTCTGCTCGGTGTCGGCCTGGCTGGCGCCGCTGGCCGTGGCGTTGCTGAAGCTGCCCGACTTGTCTTCCGAACGCGCGTACTGCACGGTGCTACGCCAGTTCGGCAGGATCTGGTTGGTCATGAAGACTGCGGCGGTATTGAGGTCCGTGTCGCTGTGCACATCGTAGCTGCCGGAACCACTGGCATCGTACTGGCTGTACGTGCGGCTGGCCAGGAACTGGGCGCCGATCTCGTGACCCGGCGCGAGCGCCATCGACACACGACCATTGGCGTTGCGGCGACGATAGCCGTCTTCGTCGGCGTTGTAGCCCGACGCACCCGGCCGCGTGGACGAGAAGCCATCCGACTCTTCGTAGCCGGCGCCGAAGGCATAGCTGATGGCATTCGGGCCACCGCTGCTGCCGAAGATGCCTGCATCGCCCTGCAGCGTCGCGTTGCTGCCGGCGCCGAGCGAAGCGGTGACGACAGGTGCGCCTTCACCCTTGCGGGTGAATATCTGGATCACGCCGCCGATGGCGTCGGCGCCGTACAACGTGCTCAGTGGCCCGTAGACGATTTCGATGCGGTCGATGGCGCCCAGCGGGATGGCATTCCAGCTGGCAGTGCCGGTAGTGCCGGAGGCGATGCGCACGCCGTCGAGCAGCACGACGATCTGGTTGGCGTTCGCGCCGCGCACGTAGACGCTGGTGGCGGTGCCGGCCGGGCCGTTGCGGGTGATCTCGATGCCGCGTTGGCGCTGCAGGATGTCGGCCACCGAGCCGGCGCCCGAGCGCGCGATTTCTTCGGCGTTGATGACGGTGGTGTCGGCGATCAGGTCTGCAGCGGGTTGCGGCGTGCGGGTGGCGGTGACGACGACGGTGTCAGCGACTTCGGCGATGGCGGTGGACGAGATGAGGGCGAGTGCGAGCGACACGGCGGCCGCTTGCCGGCTTACTGGAAAATTCATGAGTGGTTCTTATCAAAGGCATCCCGCCGACGTCCCCGTGGGCTGGATTCAAAGGATCGCGCTGTGCGCGTATCCACCTTTTGGCCGGTATCCGGGCTGACAAGTATGGCCGTCCGACCTTCCCATGCTCAGAAAAGCACAGTGGTATGAGGGGGCGGTTTGCCGCAGGGCCCGATGAAAGGCTGCAGCACTTGCTTACCGTTGCGGGGGCAGCACGCGTTGGCCCTGTGAAGGGCTTCGTGTTTCCCGTTTAACTGCACCTGCGAACGCAGGTGCGAGCACCAAAACGCGCTCATTATAAGGTGGTTGAACCGGGCATTGTCATATTTCCAGCACCATGACTTCGCCATAGCCGATCTGGTGTGGTGTCGATGCCGCACGCAGCGCAGCATCCTCCAATGTACCGCCGCCGGACATGGCGTGCAGCAGGCGCATGGTGCCGGCGTGGCAGATCACGAGTGCTGCGGCGCACCCTGCGCGCTGGATGTCGGCCCGAAACGCGGCCACGCGCACGGCCACCTGCAGGACGTTTTCGCCGCCGCCGGGGCGGTAGTGGAGCAGGTCGGCGTTCCAGGCATCGATCTCGTCCCGCGCGATGTCGTCCCAGTGGCGCAGCTCCCACGTGCCAAAGTCCATCTCGGCCAGGCGTGCGTCGAACGTGGGCGCGGTTGACAGCTGCTGCGCCAATACGGCGCTGCGTTGCAATGGGCTGGCGTAGACCGGCATGGTGCCGGGCAGGCCTTGATTGGTCAGCGCCGCCAGCACGCGTGCGGTGTCTGTTGCCTGCGCTGGCAGGTCGGTGCGGCCGTAGCAGTGCCCGGCCGGCACGCCCGGTTTCGGGTGGCGTACGAGGTACAGGCGCATCAGGCCAGCGCGCCGCGCCCGAGCGTGGCCAGTACCGCGATATAGATGGCGACTTCGGCCAACTGCTGCACGGCGCCCAGACAGTCGCCCGTATAGCCCTGCAGCCGGCGCGTGAATGTGCGGGCCAGCCAGCGCGTGGCCAGCAAGGCCGCGAACAGCGCCGCGCCAATCGCCGCTAGGTCGAGCAGGCCGACGGCGAGCAGCACGATCGCTGGCACCAGCACCGTGAGCGTTGCGATCCCGAATTCGGCGCTGCTCATGCGCACGGCCAGCGGCTTGGCCTTGCCTTCGGCGCGGGCATATTCCATCTGCCAGATCAGGGACGTGGCGGCCAGGCGCGAAAGCGGGTGGGCCAGCAGCAGGGCGCCGACAGCAGTCAAGGGCGGCAGCGTGGCGAGTGCGGCCAGCTTCGCGCCCAGCATGCAGACGATACCGATCGCGCCATACGCACCGACGCGCGAATCCTTCATGATCTCGAGAGCGCGCTCCTTCGTCATGCCGCCGCCCAGACCATCGCAGGTATCGGCAAAGCCGTCTTCGTGGAAAGCGCCGGTGAGGTAGATCGTCGCGGCCGTGGAAAGGACGGCGGCCACTGGCGCTGGCAGCCAGTGCGCGGCGATGACGTAGACGGCCGCGCCGATCGCGCCCACCACGACGCCGACCAGCGGGAAGTAGCGCGACGCGTGATTGAGCCAGGCCGGCTCGAAGCCGACCCAGTGCGGGATCGGGATCCGCGTGAAAAACTGAAGCGCAATGAAGAACAGGCGCAGTTGATGGATCATCCCGCGTGCTCGCCGAGTTGTCCCGAGACCTGGGCCGATGCGAAGGTCGCCATCTCGCTCAGGAAGTTGGCCGCCGCGTGCAGCAAGGGCAGAGCGAGTGCGCTGCCGGTGCCTTCACCCAGGCGCAGGCCCAGGTCGAGCAGCGGGCTGGCCCCGAGCTGATCGAGCAGCAGGGCGTGGCCATGCTCGCCCGAGCAGTGCGCGAACACGCAGTAGTCGAGGATCGCCGGTTGCAGGCGCGCGGCGACCAGCAGCGCGCTGGTGACGATGAAGCCGTCGATCAGCAGCACCTTGCGCAGGCTGGCTGCCTGCAGCATGGCGCCGGCCATCATCGCGATCTCGAAGCCGCCGAAGGTGGCCAGGACGTCGAGCGGTTCGTGCACGCTGGCGTGATGCGCGACGGCGGCGGCAACCACGTTCTCTTTATGGCGGATGCCGTCAGGCGTCAGGCCGGTGCCGGCGCCGACGCAGGCAGCCGCCGGCTGGCCGGTCAGCTTGTGCATCAGGGCAGCGGCAGCGGTCGTGTTCCCGATGCCCATCTCGCCGAAGCCCACGACGTTGCCGGGCAGGTCGCGCGCCAGGACCATGCCATGTTCGAGGGCTGTTGCGCAGTCTTGTGTGGACATCGCCGGTTCAACGGCGAAGTTGCAGGTACCGTTCGCCACTTTTCGATCGAGCAGCCCAGCGCGCACGCCGAAGTCATGATTCACGCCAGCGTCGATCACGCGTAGCGCGCAGCCATTCTGGCGCGCGAAGACATTGATGGCAGCGCCGTTGGCCAGGAAGTTCTCGACCATCTGCCAGGTCACGTCCTGCGGATAGGCGGAAACACCTTCGGCAACCACGCCATGGTCGGCGGCGAACACGAGGATCGCAGGTTGGTCGATCGTCACCTGGGTTGTCTGCTGTATCAGCCCTAACTGGGTAGCGAGCGACTCGAGGCGGCCCAGGCTGCCGAGCGGTTTGGTCTTGTTATTGATGGCCGCAGCCAGGGATTGGGATAGCGCCGGGTTGGCGATCGGGGCAATAACAGGAATATGCATGAGTAATGGAAAGGTCGCTATGGGCGGCGGCTACGATATCACAGCAGAAAGCATTGCAAGACGGCCGAGGCTTTGTTATAGTCTCGCTCCTCGACGCAGACGCCGCTTCAAACGCAGCGACAGCGAAGAAAAAGAAGGAAATAAGGGGTTGACGAATTTTGAGAAACACTTCATAATCTCGCCTCTCTGCTGCTAACGAACACAACGCTTCGTAGCAAACGGCAGAAGCAGCACCGAATAAAGTTCTTTAAAAATTAACAGTCGATAAGTGTGGGCGTTTGATGAAGGTGCCAAGAACTTCGGTTCTTGATTACTTAAATTATCAAATGTTCACAAAAAAAGAAATACGTTGTCTCAGCAATGAGATAACGGTCAGTATTTTGAGTGAGCGACCCCTGCCGTAAGGTAGGGTGGCAGAAATGCCAACAAACAGAGATTGAACTGAAGAGTTT
>NZ_JCASIJ010000006.1:0-27032 GCF_059685895.1 Telluria sp. ZT3P25 | reverse complement strand
GTCGTTGAGGTGACTGACATGGTATCGAGCCTGTCAGAGAAGCTAGAATGCCCTGAATTATCCTTGTTTCACGCCAAAACAGCCATCAATCCTTTCTTGATAAATAATCTTATCAGGCAAGTAAGCGTGTGTGAAACCCCGAACAAAGTGAGTTTTTACTTAGTTCGCTGGTTTTATCGAACAAGCCAGCAGAGCTCATATGACTCAGGTGGATAACGAACCAAATCGGCATGGCACGCCGTCATGGTCGAAAAATCACACACTGTTACGACCGGCTGCTTCCGACCCATTGCGGACCTAGCGGTATCCATCAGGAACGCGCGGTTGCTAAAGGCTTGGCGTCCGAATATCGGGTCACGAACGAATCGATGGCCTGTTCGGGCAGGTTAATCAGAATCGTTCCACTGCTGTCCCAGCATGCGATTTCGAACAAAGCACCTTCCAACTGAGGTTCAGGCTGCGTACCGTCCCAATAACGTGGATTGCCCTCGACGTATGGTGCCGGAGCCGGCCTCGGACGAAGCCCCTTCGGTACTGCACTGAACACTGCCCAGATAAACTGAACCTCATAGGCGTGCAGGAAGGCCGCGAGTTCGTCGCCGGTGAACCATTGATCATCCGGCTGGAACCCAGGAGGCCTCCAGTTCGTCTCTATGTCGCTGACGTACCAGTCGTAGTCTTGCGGCGCAATGGCGGCGGCCTCAAACACGTCACGCATGTTGGTGTACCAGCGGACCTGATTTGTCTTTTCCAAGATGAGATTCTTCATCTGCTCCTTTAGAACTGACCGTTGAAGCACTACTCTTTGCCGAACCTAGCCGTTCAGGCCAGGATATCGGGTTACCAGTGTGGAAATCCAGCGATGGCCGCGACAGGCCGGAACCGACCCGTTCCGGACGTTCGCCACTCACTCGAAGTCGTCTGCCATGGCCAGTAATGGAATGAACGGATGAGATTAGCGGTCGGGCTAGACGTCCAGTAGTTGATGGTGCCAACTACCCCCAACTTGACTGGACAATATGCAGGCGCGCAAGTAGCATCACCTCCTTCGTGTACACCTAAGCCGGTTGGACAGCAGGCTACAGGCCTATGAGCCAACATCACATCTTACTTGTCGACGATGAGCCGCATGTACTGCGAGTGCTTCGTCTCTCACTCGAACGTGCAGGCTATAGTGTCGCTACAGCGAACGATGGAAATGACGCCTTGTCAGAGATCGCGAAGTGCCGACCCGACGTACTCGTAACTGACATTAAAATGGATGGCATGAGCGGCCGTACGTTGTGTCCGCTGGTTCGTAAGATGTACCCAGAGGACCTATTCTTGATCTTGGTGATGACATCTATGACAGCTGCAGACGAACGGGTGTGGGTTCAGCAACTACAGAACATCGAATTCCTCGAGAAACCTCTCTCTCCTCGGCAACTAGTAGCGCGGCTATCCCGCCACTTCACTGTCAGTCAGTGAATTCGCAACAAAAAGTGCACGTCCTTTCGACCGATCTTACAGATGTGATTTAGCGGCATTCGCGTTCAGCGTACTATGTCGCCAATGTGCACCGTCGCAAAGAGCAAGTGCCGACCCATTGCAGACGTTGGCAATGAAGCTGAAAAGATCGGAAAAATTAACTTTCAGAAAGCTATTGCACCACTATCTCAGCTACCATTTCTCCAAGCTCATCGATATCAGTTTCAACGAAGCCCAGCGAAGCGTAGAACTCGCGTGCAGTGGCATTATCAGGTTTGTAGCAAATGGTGATTCGGCGGGCATCTTCGAAACTTCGGATTTCCGCCAGTAGCAACTCCATTGCACGCCGGCCGATGCCATGGTTCTGACGAGGGTAGTCCACCATAAGCCTGTAAATCGCGTAGTGTCCCGGCTGGTCGTTGCCAGTCACATCGTACAAAGCGAAGCCTGCTGGGTTGCCATCGCAGTAGATCGCTCGGGGCCGCCAGTCGGCGTAGTAGTGTGCTTGGGCGATAGAATATGCATTACTGGCAAGAAACCGAGCCTGCTCTGGTGGCAGCTCCATGTCCATCAGAACTTCAAAATTATCGATAGTTACTGATTCCAACGTAACGTTCATGTATTCCTTTCAATTGGTCATTAATCGCCTGAGCGGTGCAAAACTTTAGCCGATCCTAAGTTATGGGATGTCTGGTTTTGGCCGAACTCGGCCGTTCAGGCCAGTTTACCAGGTTGCCAAGCCGAAAAATTCACCAACTGTCCCGACAGGCAGGAACCAATCCTTTGCAGTCCTCCGACATCTGGTCCAGGCCTGTATCTGATCTGGGAGGAAAGAGACTTTCTTCGCTGATCTCCGGTAATTCCGATAGCACCGTCAACAGACGCTCTACAAGCACGTGTGCTTCGGAATTAAGCTTGCTCAATTCCGCGTCTGTGAGGGTTGCATACCCGCTGCCATTCTTCGACGGAATCCCGCTAGGAAAGCTAGTGCCGAACATGACCTCATCGGTTTCACGGGACCAGCAGTAGTGCGCAATCTTGTTCCGTTTTTCCCTAAGTGACGTTACGCCCTCATTGATCTCGGTAATTTCGTCGAGGAATTCTTTACTAATTAGCCGTTAACCATAGCGATGAACGTGAATTTTAACGGCTTCCACAATTGCTTTCTGCATATGCACGGCATTTATCGATGCAGTATATGTGCGGGCGAGGAAATCAGGTGTTGCAAGCAACCGACTTAGAAGCATGCCTAGTAGCCGCTCGACATTTGCCCACTCTACAACTGCCCTTCCTATCGAAGCATACTGTTGCTCTGTTGGCTCGGAGAACCGAGAGGCGTGGCTGAGCGGCATAAAGATTCCTTAATAACGTTTTGTGAAGCCGGAATTTATAGGAGAGTTTGCTCGTTGACTGTCGGCTGTTGGCCGATCCCGGACGGTCGGCCATGGTAAGTACAGGCCGTTGTTGCATTTTTAGCAACTACCGCTTGTAAGCATTGCGGGGCTGCAATGGTTCGCTACTTGGCATACTGATGAGTTGCATCCGGCCGGAATCAGAAACTATTTATAATCAACGAGTTATATATTAATTGCGTAATTTATGCGTAATTGCCGCGGGCTGTCTAAGAAGTACAATGTGAGTC
This sequence comes from Telluria sp. ZT3P25, assembly GCF_059685895.1. Classification (NCBI taxonomy): domain Bacteria; kingdom Pseudomonadati; phylum Pseudomonadota; class Betaproteobacteria; order Burkholderiales; family Oxalobacteraceae; genus Telluria; species Telluria sp. ZT3P25. Next base: position 23,923 of record NZ_JCASIJ010000006.1, on the reverse strand, counting down.
CATCATGCAAGTCTGAATGCTACCAATGTTTGTCTTCGACCTAAAGCATGCTCTGGTCAGCGCCCGTGAGGCCGTCCGGATCTACGGAAGGCTGCTTACATGACCGGCCCGAGCCAACCTATTTACAGTTGACTAGCATTAGCAAGTCAACGCTATACGGCGAAAGCCATCGAAAGACCAAGCAGACCTATGACTAAACGTCACATATTACTTGTCGATGATGAGCCTCATGTGCTGCGTGTGTTACGCCTGGCACTGGAGCGCGAGGGATATAGCGTCGCTACCGCTAAGGACGGCAATGACGCGTTGTTAGAGTTTGCAAGCTGCCTTCCGGATGTGCTTATCACCGATATTAAAATGGATGGCATGAACGGTCGTACGCTATGCAAATTAGCACGTGAAATGTATCCAGATCATCCGTTTCTGATTTTAGTGATGACGTCAATGACCGCTGTGGACGAACGGACCTGGGTCCAGCAGTTGCAGAATACGGAACTCCTCGAAAAGCCACTCTCTTCCCGTCAGCTGATATCAAGGCTTTCACGCTATTTTCGGACGAGCCAATGAATCAATAAGTCGGCTATTGACCTACTGCTGCCAGTCTACGACGTCAGTATTTCGCTAATTGCCACGGTACAGTTCAACACTCGGTGGAAAATTTGACTCGCAGGACGGGGCTCATGCTGCTCATGGCGTCCATGCTATAGAACGTCACACTTTTCCCTGGGTCAGGCAGGCGCAGCAGCATGCCATAGTTCGCCAGCCGCCCGCTGACCCAGCCGTCGACTAAGCCGGTCACGTCCAAAGTAGTCGCCCCGGGATTCACACGGGTACTAGCGATCACCGGCGCACTATAGTTGCCACCCTTCCAAGCTACCCCCGGCTCTGCGCTAGACCATGTGGCGCTAGCAACCCACTGCGTCGTCATCCGGTGTACGTTGATGGTAGGAGTAAGGCTACCAATGCCGTTTTTATGCAAGATGAGCTGTGCCGAAAGGACTGCGGAATTTGCCGGAATATCCGTCATAGGCCAGAAGATCAGTGCGTTCGACTGCCCCGACGTGACCACAAGGTTAGTTGAGGTATTCATCGCTCCCAGGCTCGGATCAACATAAGTATCCAGCACTTCACCGCCAAGATTCTTGGTTTGGCTGTTGGTGAGATCGACGAGGTGGATCTGATCTCTTATTAGGGTAGCCTTTGCTCCTGCGGCCGTGGTGGCGGTCGCGATAACGTTAATCGCTTTCGGCGGCGCTTTCGTGATATCTGCGCTCAGCGTAGCGTTTGCTAGTGTTATCGGTGTAAAGGAGGCTCTGCCACACTTCGTGTCAACTTGATTAGTCCATTTTGCGGCCGCCACAGCAGCTTCGGCAAGGTAAGCAGCATTGCGTCTTTCGTAGTCGGACTGGATCGATTGAAGCTCCATGGTAGCAGCGCGGTTCATGCTGAACGACAACGCTGCGATGCTGGCTAGTATCAAGGCCACCATCAACAGAAGCACCCCTGACTGCCGGTGAGTACGCAGCCTAAGCTTCACTGATCGACCTCGATTTGGGCGGACGGGGGAGTAGTCATGTTATTACTTTGCGTGGCAAGTGTTAGTTGCATTTCCATCAAGCCGAAATGGCTCTACTTAAAACAGGGGGCGGGCGGCAGCTCGTAGCCGATACCGGCCGATCAGCCAGGTTAGAGTCTACTGCATCATGAGCAACTATTGCCTGTAAATGTTACTTTTTTGCAACAACTCGCTAGCCGGGATACTACTGAGTTCCATCCGGCCGGAATCCAAATCTACTTATAATCAATGAGTTGTACATTGATTGCGTAATTTATGCGTAGTTGCTTTTACCCGTTTAAGAAGTGCAACTCGAGTCCATCATGCAAGTGTGAGTGCTACCAACGTCTGCTTTCGACGCACAGCTGCCGTTCGTGGGCAAAGGCTTATTGTGAGTGATATGCTGATTAGGTCGATGTCGACGATACACGGCGTCGCTCCGGGTTACGTCAATCAGCGAGCTGCATACTATGGGCAGGAAGCGAAAAAGTAAATGTCACTTTGTTGGCTTGTGATATTACATTCATCGTGCCACCATGCGAACGCGCAATTTCCGAAACTATGTATAGTCCAAGACCCAGTCCTTCATGCGCTCCGCCGGCCTGCACACGCCAGAACGGTTTAAACAACTGCTTGATCAGCTCTGGCGACAGGTCTGGACCGGAGTTGCTCACTGCTATGCTGAAAATTCCATCCTTGGAACCAATTACGACTTCTACCAATCCGTCTTTGTCCCCATGAACAATAGCATTCTTAAGTAAGTTTGAGAGCAATTGGGATAAGCGCCCTGCGTCGCACAGTAGCGTAAGTTCTGGCTGAACACTCGAGACTATGATTACCTCGGGATACAACTCACGCAGCTCATTGATAACCTGCCCAAGTGGCATGCTCAGGGCATTCTCATGGCGCATATTGAGTGAGATGCCGCCACCCATCCGTCCGCGTGTGAAATCGACTACATCGTCTACCAGCACACTCATGCGACCTATGCTGCGCTGCATTCGCTGCAGTAAAGGTAGCGCGTGCGGATCGGGATGCTTGAGTCGAAGCAGATCAATACCGCTTTGGACAGCGCTTAGAGGTGTGCGCAGATCGTGGCCCAACACGCCAATAAACTGTTCGCGCAGTTCCGATGTTTCTCGCTCAGTTAGCAATTCTCTTTTTACAACCGCATGGGCTTGCTCGACCTCCAGTTGCTTCGAAATAAGTTCGGCAAAGAGCTGCAGCGTTGACAATGTTGCTGGTTTAGACAGCGTAGCAGGCTGCGGATCAAGACCACACAACGTGCCGAAGTACGCTCCATCAGGACGGAAAATAGGGATCGAAAAATAGCTCTGGAAACCGTAGATACGGGGTGTGTGGTGATCACAATATTGGTCGCTCTCGAGCACATGGTCAATCACAATAGAGCTGCTTGTGGCGCGCACTTCTTCACATAGAGTAGTGGTGACATCGAGTCCGCCACCAACTTTTAAGCCAAAGTCGAGTTTGTCCAGCACTGCGCAAGTGGTCCACGAATTCTCGGTCACATGAGCAACGGCGACAAAACCGAGACCGGTCACTGCCGCTACAGTTTCGAGTATTTGTGCGACCACGCCGATTGCCTGTATTTCTCGAACATAGGCTGGAAAATTATCAAAATCGGAAGTTAAAGCTTCAGGCATGGTGGTCTGTAAATATTGGTGAGGAGACTCATTTTAGCATTCACCTATCCTCGGCTACTCGATTTGCCTTAAGTCCATTCACCGCCAAGAATTTCCTTGGGGCACTGATCAGATCAGCAGTGCCAAAAACCGCTTTTGACCGAACCCGGCTGTCCAGCTGAGCGTATCAGGTCACCAAAGCGGAAAAGTCGCGGACTGTCATGACAGGCCGCTACCGACCCAAAGCAATGGGATGGACTCCTCCTCCCCCTGAGGGCACGTTAGTGCCAAACTGGAGTTTCCACAAAACCGGTTTGGAAAGAAGGAGTCCGCCATGAAGCTTATCCGCGTTGGAGTCGATTTGGCAAAGAATGTCTTTCAACTGCACGGCGTAGACCGCTCGGAAAAGACGGTCTGGCGGCGCAAGCTGGTCCGTGGTGATTGGATCAAGGAACTGCTCGAAAGGATTGAGCCGGGTTGCGAGATCGGGATGGAAGCATGTAGCGGCGCACATCATTGGGCCAGGATGCTGCAAGCACAGGGATATACGGTGAAGTTAATCGCTCCGCAGTTCGTTAAACCCTACGTCAAGAGCAACAAGAACGACGCAAACGATGCAGAAGCGATCTGTGAGGCGATGAGTCGGCCAAGCATGCGTTTCGTGGCCATCAAAACCGTCGAGCAGCAGGATATCCAGGCCGTACACCGGGTGCGCTCAGGCTTGATGGATCAGCGCAAGGCCAAGGCAAACCAACTGCGCGGTTTAGCGTCCGAATATGGGTTGGTGGCGTCGAAAGAACTGCTGCACCTCAGGTCAGCGATCCCGCGCTGGCTTGAGGATCAGGAAAATGGTTTGACCGAGCGTTTTCGCCGGCTTTTGCATGGTCTGTGGCGAGATCTGAAGGCACTCGATGAACGAGTTGAAGAACTCGACCGGGAGATTGGACAGATTGCTCGGCAAGACCCGGTCGCGATACGCCTGCAGCAAGTACGTGGTATCGGGCCGCTGACCGCAACGGCTCTGCTGGCTACAGTAGGTGACGCCACCCAATTTGCTAGCGGGCGCGAGATGGCTGCTTCGTTTGGGCTCACGCCCAAACAAAACAGCTCAGGAGGAAAAGAGCGATTGCTCGGCATTAGCAAGCGCGGCGACGCATACCTGCGCAGTTTGCTCGTGCATGGAGCCCGAGCGGTCATCCGAACCGCACAAGCGAAGACGGATCGATTGAGCATATGGGTAATCCGTATTGCCACGACACGGCACCCGAATATCGCCGCAGTGGCGTTAGCGAATAAGACCGCGCGCATCGCCTGGGCAATGCTGACCAAAGGGACCGATTACCGATCTCAAGCCGCGTAAGCATAGCTTTAGAACTACTGAAGTAGTATCCGAACCACGATTGCATGACAAGCCGCATGATGGCCAACAGGTCGAACCGGCGCTGATGAAACCCGATAATGTCTGAGGCCTTCGAGCCCGTCAAAGCGATAGGGAGTCAGCGCGCGAATAGCCCATCAGGGTCCAGCGCCTGAAGCAGGTGCAGCAGTACGAGACCGGATATACGTGAGCAGTCGTACCTCACGGCCTGAAAACGGATTGCTTGCAAACGAGGAGGAGTCCATATACGGACGTCGGTCTAAGGCTGGTAGCCACATCGCAGTGCACGATTCGGTGGCTTGATCTTCCACCCGACGCTTCCATGGCCGTGCGTAGATGCCCGCGTTGATAAGGCCACTAGGCCAGAGCACCATGTGATAGTTCTTCCTTACTCAAGCGTGGCGCACTGGCCACCACTGTGCCACACCCCACGCCAGCTCGGGCAGGATAAAAATCCAGAGCACCGGCTCTCCAGTGGTGCTCAACGCCCACACCATCCATGTGGCAAACATCATGCGCGTTGCGCCATCATAGCGGCCAAACCGCTGCTGCGGATCGGCGATGCGCAGCAGCGACCATACTAGTACCACGCTGCCCAGCAGGCAGGCAAACAAGACGTGAAACGGAGCGAACACCGGAAGCGCAGTGCCACCGAGCGCTTGGTTAATGCCGCTGAGCTCGCTATGGACTAGCGCAAAAGTCCATGGTGTAGCGAATGGGGCTGTTACCAAGACGTCGTATACGCCGCCGGCGCACACCAAGCGCGTAAAGTTTGAAGCTGAAAACTGCACGATCTCTCCTCACATTGGACGAGACCGGATGTTAAAGCTTGGAGTACACTCCATGGTCAAGCAAAAACAGGAGCAACTATGCAGATAAGAGAAATGGCGAACGCCACTGGCCTGTCGCGCGACACCCTGCGGTTTTACGAGAAGCGTGGCCTGTTGCATGCCCGGCGCAGCGCCAACGGCTACCGCGACTATCCCCCCGAGGCGGTGGAGTGGCTACGTTATATACGCCTAGCGCAGTCACTGGGTTTTACTTTGGTAGAAATCGAAGCGGACCTGCCGCTTCTGACCAATCCAGATGCATCCGGCAAGCAGCTTCGAGCGGCGCTGGCGCGCAAGCTCCAGGACATCGACCGTCGTATTTCTGATTTGCGGACGCTGCGCGACGATCTGGCTCGCCGACTTACGCCCGATATGGAACAATGTCCATTGCGATCTAGCTTAAAACCGTGATCGCTTTGCAGTTTTTACCGATGTAGATCTATGTGACTAACGCTTGATCGATAGTTGGCCATTGCACTTCCGCTTCCTATCGTTTACTGGCCTTAGTGATGTCCGTTATTTTCGAAGCGGTGACGGGCCGCAGCCGACCCTAAGCGGACGAATACACGCATTCAGACAATTTCTAAATGGCGGCTCATCGCACACCTTGTTAAAGAAAAAGCCGCCCGGTGTTCATTGCCAAGTCTGTCAAGTTGAGGTCTAGGCGATAGCACATGAGCGTCAGAGATTGTCAATCAGCCTATTCTTACGTCGTATGAAGCACGTGCCTTACTTCAGCTTAGAGTGTACCTCTACGGTACAATCATAGGTAGGCATCTTCTACTTTGGGTCGGTTGGAAGCGGCCTGTCAATCTGTGAATTTTATCTTCAGTTAACGCGTGCACCTCGTCGACTGTTAACTGACGAATCGAAGAAATCAAATGCAAAAAATTGCGCAGTGGTGTGCTTGGGATGGTCGAGGGCTGGATTACTGTACGTTCTCCCAAGGCAAGGAATGGTTTTCACTTGAAGGAGTTGTGATAGGTTTCCGTGGAAGCGAGTACGGTGCACATTATGAGGTTCGTGTCGACTCTAACTTTCGCACCCGCGAGGTGCGGGTCGAGTATGTCGCGGGCCATCGGCTTCATGTTGCAACGGACGGCGAAGGACGCTGGCATGATTTGATTAGCGACGCCCCACTAGTGTCACTGGACGGCTGTTTTGACGTCGACATCGGCGTCACACCGGCAACCAATACGCTCCCGATCCTGCGCCTTCAATTAGCAGAGGGAGCAAGACAGGATATCGTCGTGGCGTATATCCCATTGCCCAGCCAAATTGAAGGCCATTTTTTACCTCAACCGGCACAACAACGATATAGCTGCCTTGTTGCCGGTCAGCGTTACCTCTACGAGGGAATTTTCCGTGCATTTTCGGCTGAACTGGAAGTCGATGGCTCTGGACTGGTGTTGGACTACCCGGAAACGTTCCGGCGAATCAAAGTGTAGGGCTGCCGACACCCGCCAATGACTCGCTTAACCCAGTTGACCGTTCCGTTGCACCTCAAATCCCAAGTACCGCTTTTGGCCGAACTCGGCCGTTCGGTCCAGCATAGCAGGTTGCCAAGTCGGAAAAATCGCAGACTGTCACGAAGGGCAGCACCCGACCCGAAGCGGACGATCACGCATACACCGCACGCGCCAATGATTCAACGGTTTGAAAGTCACGCAGCTCAACGTTAAGGCTGTAGTCCAGGTCGATAGCATGTAGATCGACTGTGGCTACTTTTTGAAGCTCAACTGCGAACGATAGCGAGGATGTGCCCAATCCCTCAACGGTAACAGTTTCGGCGTCAGGGCTTATACGGATGACCGTACTTTCTTCTGCGTACCTGTACTCGCATTCGAAAAGCGCGCCAATGAAGTCTCCTCGTTTAGCTTTCGTTGTACCAGCCATAGAGACGATGGCGTCGATCGTTGCATCGACCTCGAACTTCTGGCCTTCCCCGATAAAAATCAACAGTTTTGTCATGTTCTTCAGGTGTTTGTACGTCCGCTTCTGGCCGAAATCGGCCGTTTAAGTCAGTTTCGCAGGTTGTCGAAATAGAACTGTTACTGACAGTTCGACCAGCACTTATCGACTCCAAGTTGTTGTTCAAAGTGATGTGAATTTATCTACCTTGCAGAAAACATACGCCACGGAAAATCCTTAAGTGCACGATTACAACTACAAGATGATTTTAACCGGCCATTTCTTTCCAATAGGAAATAATCTGATTACAATTCGATAGAAATCATCTATCCAGTGGCATGCGGTCTACCCGCCTCTGGTGTTCTTAACATCTTATCTTTTAAACGACAGGGCGCCCCCTTGGACACTTCCTACAGCGCACAGCCATGAACATCTCAAACTTTAAAATTGGTACCCGATTGGCCGCCGGTTTCGGCATCGTGCTGGTTCTGTTGTTGGTAGTGGCGGCGGTTACGGTCATTCGGATCCAGAACATAAATGTCGCTACCAGCAAAATGCTCGACGACCGCTACGTTAAGGTGATGCTGGCCAAGTCGATACAGGATGAGGTCAACGTCCAGGCGCGGTTCATTCGCAACGCCACCATCGGCGCCAATGACGCGGCAGAGCTCAACGCGTCGCTGGGCAAGGTCGATGTGTCAGTTCAGAAGAACACTAAGATGATGGAACAACTGAAGAGCATGATCAATACCGAAGAAGGCACGCGCATGTTTGCTGCCATGACCGAGGCGCGTAGCGGCTACAGTCAAGCGCGGAATGCCGCCATCAAGCTGTTGCGCGATGGTCAGGCCGAAGCCGCTGGTCAATACGTACTGAAAGACCTGCGTCCACCACAAGCGAAATTCTTCGAATCTCTGAGCGCGATGGTTGCACTGCAGGAGCGGTTGATGCAGGAATCGGGCGAAGAAGTGCGCGCCAACACGAGCGCCGCTTTCATGTCGACGATCGTGTTATCAAGCATCGCCACGCTGACCGCCATCATTATCGCCGTGGTCATCACTCGCTCAATTACCATCCCCGTCAACCGTGCAGTGGAAGTGGCACGCACAGTGGCAGCGGGCGACTTGACCAGTCGCATCGTGGTCACGACTAAGGACGAATTCGGTATGCTGCTCGTGTCGCTGGGCGAGATGAACGACAATCTCAAGAAAATTGTTGGTGAAGTGCGTAACGGCACAGAGGAAATCGCCTCTGCTGCCACTGAAGTCGCGACCGGCAACATGGACCTTTCTTCACGTACTGAACAGCAGGCCAGTGCGCTGGAAGAAACCGCATCATCGATGGAAGAATTGACGTCGACCGTCAGGCAAAACAGCGAGAATGCGCGCCTGGCCAACCACCTGGCGCAATCGGCTACAGCCGTGGCCGTACGGGGTGGTGATGTTGTGTCCCAGGTCGTCTCGACGATGGAATCCATTAATACGTCCGCAAGCAAGATTGTGGACATTATTGCGGTGATTGATGGTATCGCTTTTCAGACAAACATATTGGCGTTGAATGCTGCAGTAGAAGCGGCACGCGCTGGTGAGCAGGGCCGAGGCTTTGCGGTGGTGGCATCAGAAGTGCGCAACTTGGCGCAGCGGTCAGCCAGTGCCGCAAAGGAGATTAAAGTACTGATCGGTGCCTCGGTGGACCGAGTTCAGGACGGAAACAAGTTGGTCAGTACAGCGGGCGAGACGATGGGCGAAGTTGTGGAGAGCGTGCGAAAGCTAACTTCCATTGTCGGAGAAATTACTACAGCCGGCCGAGAGCAGGAAACGGGCATCGAGCAAATCAACGAAGCGATCACATCAATGGACTCGGTGACTCAGCAAAACGCGGCATTGGTAGAAGAAGCCGCAGCCGCAACGTCTTCCCTGCAGCATCAGGCGAGCAAACTCGCACAGGCCGTGAGTATATTTAAGCTGGATGAGTCAGCTACAGCCATGGCCGCGCCAGCACGCAAAATCACCAAACCGATGCCTACAGCAAAAACAGAGGACAAGTCATTAGTGCGCTTTATGGGCAACAAGTCCAAGGTCTCACAGGGTGCCGATGCTAATAGTAAAAGGCCTACCACCAGTATCACTACGGCTCATAAAGACGCTGAGTGGGAAGAGTTCTGACACTACCAGCCCTTGCTAAACCACAGATAGTAGTAAGAAGGGTTTCAAGGTCCGTTTTTGGCCGAACCCGGCCGTTCACGTCAACTTAGCGGGTCCCCTGGCCTGAAAAAGCACTTACTGTCACGACAGACCGCTACCGACCGAAAGCTGCCTATTTAACAACTGCTGTCGGTTGAGCCAGCTTGGACATATAGACCCGTGAACCTTTGAAATTAGATTCTGAAGTCTGCCAATTGCTTGCCGCCAGCGATGCCTTCCGCGATCCATTTTGGCTGGCGCCCACGGCCCGACCAAGTTTGACCTTTATCAGCTGGATTGTGGTACTGCGGCTCTACCTTCTGCCCTTTCCCCTTCGACGACTTTTTCGAATTTACTGCAAGCAATTCCTCGACTGTCACGCCTACGTCCTGCGCAATCGAAAGAATTTGTTGACGTGCTTTTGCTAAGTCGCCTTGTTGGCGGTTTTTGATCTCCTGGTCGATGCCATGCTGGAGTTCCTTCAGTTCGCTGAGGTTGTAGCTTGACAGGTCGATCTTCGTCATTTTGTATCCTTTTCAGTGAGTTATAACGTTCTAGTGCCGATTCTACTATGTGCTCATCAATTTACATGTCTTACGAAGTACCGTCAGCGGTCGTTTAAAGGACCTAAACAAAGCATGCGGGATGATTTGAGCTATCTGCCCTACTACGTGCAAAAGATCAGGCTGACAGAATATTCCCGACATCAGCCGGCGGCAGTGGATCTAAGCTTCAGTTTGCTCGGAAATTTCTAGTGCGTCATCAACTTCGATGCCAAGGTATCGAACTGTGCTTTCGAGCTTGGTATGCCCTAGTAGAAGCTGAACCGCACGAAGGTTCTTGGTGCTCCGATAGATGAGTGTCGCTTTCGTTCGCCGCATGGTGTGGGTGCCGTATGCTGCGACATCAAGCCCTATTGAAGTGACCCACCGCCTGACAATGCGAGCGTACTGGCGCGTGGACAAATGCGGCGACCGCGTGACTCTGCTTGGAAAAAGGAACGCGTTGTTAGAAAGCTTGGCTTGGTCAATCCATGCCAACAGTGACTGCCTTGTCATGTCAGTGACTTCAAACTGTACTGGACGGTGGGTTTTACGCTGCATGACTATCGCACGATGCATGATGCTACGTCCCTGTGCGATGTCGCTGACTTTCAAGCTCAGCAGGTCACAGCCGCGCAATTTGCTGTCGATTGCCAAGTTGAATAGGGCAAGATCCCTGATTTGTTCGGCCAACTGTAGGCGAATTCGGATGGCCCATATCTCTTTCAATTTTAAAGGACTTTTCTGGCCGACCAGTTTGCCCTTGTTCCAGGCAGCTTGATGAGACGGCGTCTTCGTGTTCGGTTTCATGAGGTCCTCCTCGTAATCGGACCTCATTCTGGCGTACTCATGCTGTAGCGAGGAACGGCAACACCCGACCCGAAGCGGACCTAACCGTCTCCGTCTCTCCAGCTATATGGCAATGTCTTACCTAGCGTGCTTCTGCATGAAAATTGAGAGCGGATCATTTGGATAGTCCCCAAATGGGCCACAGAACTGGTAACCCATTCGGTCGTACAGAGTCAAAGCTTCCGGTTGCGTGGGCCCCGTTTCCAACATGAAGGTTCGGCAACCGTTTTGTACGGCTTTCGCTTCCAAGGCTTCCATCAGCCGGCGTGCGACGCCCTGACCACGTGCTTGCGGGCGAACATACACGCGCTTAATTTCGCCATATTCTGGCTTTATGACGACAGCGCCACAGCCAATAGGGGAGCCGGCGGTGTCACGAACGACGGCAAACAAAACGCTTGAATGGCACAGTGAAGATATGTCGAGCGCGTATACATTTTCGGCCGGATAAAGCGAATACAGGTAAGCATCAAGCTCACTTATAAGTTCATGCACTACGGGCTGATCTGGGGTTTCAAACGCGATCTTCATGCCGTTTTCCTTGGTATAAAAGCAACTGAGGAGTCTATCATCTAGTTAGGCGTTCGGAGCAACTTCGCAGGAACCGATCCCTTAGCTATGCTGCTTTTGGCCGAACCTGGCCGGTCAAGCCAACATAGCAGGTTGACAGGTTGAAAATTCAGCGGTGGCCGCGACAGGCCGGAACCGACCCGAAGCAGACTTCCGATCAAGTAATTTGTACTGGCTATTTTCGCGACGCTGATATGGCCGTGACACGACTTTACAACGCGCAATGAGTGGCTGACAGGTAAAATCCTGGAACTCTACATCTGGTGCGCCATGCAATTCGCAAACTTTTCATTTCTCGACAATACTAACAATGTCGGCCGCGACATTGCTCAATCCGACTGGGCCGCCCATCCCCTTGGCCCCATTGAGTACTGGCCAGCCGCCCTGCGCACGTCACTCAACATCATACTCAACTCCGGATTTCCATCCTATGTTGCATGGTCGAGTCAACTGCATACCATGTTCAACGAACCGTACCGGGAACTGATGATTGGACGGCCTGGTACACGGCAAGGCATGACGATGGAAGCATTGTGGCCAGAGATTGCTGATACCGTTGTATCGATCTGCTCCCAAGCCTTGGCAGGGCAGACGATGTTTTTTCAAGATATGACGCTGCCAATTACACTGGGCGAACGTGCTGGACAAAGAGTTTTCACCTTCTCGGTCAGTCCGATCCGCGACGAGCAAGGCGTTATTGTCGGCGTGATCGGCACAGTCATCGAAACAACCGACAAAGTCTCCGCACTGGCTCGGCACCAAGAGGCGGAAGAGCGCTTTCAATTGTCGCTGGAATCGGGAAATATGGGTACTTGGTCGGTCGATCCCGAGACCGGCGTGACAATGATGGACAAGCGCTTTGCTAGCCTATTTGGCGTGCCGCCCGAGGTCGCTGAACGAGGTGCTAGCATGGAGTACTTCACCCGTATCATCCATCCTGAAGATCGTGACAAAGTCATTGCCGCTGTGAGGCAGGCAATGCAGGACGGCACCTCTTACGATATCGATTACCGTACCTTGCCTGGCACGGGGAATACAGTTTGGGTAAGTGCCAAGGGCCGCATGTTCACGGACGCTCAAACCGGCAAGCGCCGCTTTGCCGGAATTGCCACTGACATCACTAGCCGCAAAGAGGCGAATCTGGCCTTACAGGAAGCGGGCCGGCGTAAGGACGAGTTCCTTGCTATGTTGGCCCACGAGCTTCGCAATCCGCTCGCCCCAATCGTTTCGGCGGCGCGGATGCTTGCAGCGGTTGCCGATGACGCCGGAAAGGTCAGGCATTTGGGCCAGATAGTCACGCGACAAGCCGAACATATGAGTAACTTGGTGACCGACCTGCTCGACGTGTCACGTGTCACCAGTGGCTTAGTCAATCTTGTACGAGAGCGCGTGGATATCCGGCAAGTCGTTGACGAATCGATCGAACAGGTCATGCCTTTCATGGACGCGAAACGGCACAAGTTGACGCTTTCGTCTTCTATGAGATCGGCACTAGTCATGGGTGACCGAAAGCGATTAGTACAAGTCGTCACGAACCTGATGCAGAACGCCGCAAAATATACGCCTGACGGAGGCGAAATCTCGGTAGCGATAGATGCCAATGGAGAACGGCTCCACCTATCCATTCGGGATAATGGGATAGGAATGGATGCCGAACTACTGCCGTTCGTCTTCGACTTGTTCACGCAGGAGCGGCGCTCGTCGGATCGCGCCCAAGGCGGTCTTGGTCTTGGTCTGGCACTCGTAAAAAGCCTAGTCACTCTGCATGACGGGCAGGTGCAAGCGCGCAGCGACGGGCGGGAACGCGGCTCGACTTTCACCGTCTCTCTCCCGCTGATTGAAGCGCTACCGCACGAATCAGCAGCGGAAATGCACAGCCCCTCAGCGGCCCCAAAGCAGTTGAAGATGCTAGTAGTAGATGACAATGTCGATGCGGCCGACCTGTTGGCCATGTTCTTGGAAACATCAGGGCACAAGGTGGTCGTGCAATATAGTTCAGCAGATGCGCTGGAGACTGCCGCAGTCGAGAAATACGACGTTTTCCTACTTGATATCGGGCTACCTGATATGGACGGGAACGAGCTGGCGCGGCGCCTTCGTATGAGCTCGCAATCCGCCCATGCCACGCTCATTGCTGTTACAGGCTACGGCCAAGAATATGACAAGGAAAGTTCCATCGCCGCAGGCTTCGATTACTACTTCGTTAAGCCTGCCAATCCGAATCTTTTGGTAAATTTGCTGGCAGGGATCAATCCAACATAAGTGAATAGATTTTTTATGGGATATCGACGTGCCAGCATTCTTGCTGTGAAGGTTTGGTAGAGTCGGCCAAGCATAGATCGATAATGTCTGCTTTTGGCCGATTCCTGCCTGTTGCGACCGGCTGGTTTCGACCCAAAGCGGCCTTTAATGTCAGCCGAGTGTTCAGTACTCAGTCTTGAGCGCTGACAGCCGCATATCGTCTCATGCCGCTCCACATGAGTATCATGTTCCAAGCCACCAGCCCGCATAGGTAGAAGACCCGTAGAGACTGTCAAAGCGGGCGTCGCGGCCGAGCGCCTGCGCCGAAAGTTCATTTGCGGGCAGACTTCTGGTTCTGTTCGTCCGATTGCTTATAGACCGGTCAACCTAACATGCTTGTATCACTAAACAGGATGCGGCTATGGCGATCGATGCGATAAGCAGTTACCGAAATACCGTCTTTGCCCTTGATTCGCGTAGCCCTGTAGGGGCTGGCAGTACGAAAGATACGGACCTGTATAAGCAGCTAGACGACTACGTCAAGATGACGCCGACCGCATGCATGCGCGTCGATCTTATGCAAAAGCTTGGCTTGACCGAAGAAGAGCTGGCGGTCATGTCCCCAGAAGAATGGCAGTCTGTCGAAACGAAGCTGCGGGAACTGGTGCAACAGCAGATGGAGGAAGCCCAGGCGGATCAGGGGGCGCCGGACAAGGTCGGACAATGGATCAATACTGTCGCCTGACCGCCTTGCGCGCTCTCAGCGCCGGGAAAGTGCAAGGGCGGCAGGGTTACCGAAAAATCCAGGTAGTCCCCCTGAGTGCAGCAGCACAGATCGCTGGCCACGTCTGACAGAACCATCGCGCACTGCGGCAAGAAATCCGGCGAACGCACGGCCGGTATAGATAGGATCGAGAATAATGCCTGTATGCGTTGCGAACAGAATAAGTGCTTCCTCGACCGGTTGCGTTAGGTGTTCATAGCCCGACCCAATCTGGTCTTTGCGAATATCCAGGACTGCCTCACATTCGCTGCCAGTGAAGCTGGCGATCAACGCGCGCACCCGTTCTTCTGCGTCATCGACGGCGCCCGAATCAACGCCGCAGACCCGGTCGGAGCCAAGGGACTGGACAAGCCCTGCCATGGTGCCGGCCGAACCGACAGCGGTGAATACATAATCCAGGTTTTCCAACTGCGCTTTTAACTCTTCGCCGCAGTGTACGTACCCCTGGACTGCCGCTGTAGTCGAACCGCCGAAAGGAATTAGTGCGGCGGTTATTCCAGCGGCCTGAAGGCGGCGCACTTCGTCTGCCGCGAGATCATTGAGCGTACCGTCGTCAACATCCCCCGCCCAAACAATCTTGGCACCAAGCATTCCGTTCAATGCAAGGTTGCCCGTGTTCTGGCGTGGTTCACTCCCCGCAAGGATCAGCACAACGTCGAGGCCGAGACTAGCCCCGGCCGCTGCAGTCAGGCGCGCATGGTTGCTCTGCGCCACGCCCACTGTGACGAGCGTCGAGGCGCCAGCCGCCACTGCGGCACCACAGGTGTATTCGAGCTTGCGAACTTTGTTACCGCCTCCAGCCAGCCCAGTAAGGTCATCGCGCTTGATCCAAAGATCGTCTACGTTCAGTCCAAGCGCCGCAGCTAGGCGCGGCGCTGGTTCTAGGGGCGTAGGCCAACTGGCGAGAGAAACGCGAGGTGACGTTGACATTGGCAGATCCTTCGGTACTAGAGGAGCTTAAGAATATAACAAAGACCCACGTGCATGCTGTTAATACGTTCCTTCTTGGCCGTTCTCAGCCGTTCGGACCCACATAGCAGGTTGCCAATACGGAAATGACACGGAGCGTGGCGACTGGCCGAAATCGACCCATTGCGGACGCTCACGCACAAAAGTCTGTGCCAATTTCTTAACCGTGGAAAGTGAGGTTCCAGGTGCAACGGAACGGCATACGAGTTAGGCCTGCTAACTTACTGGCGATGATCAATTGGGATGACGGACTTTTCTAGGGCTCCGGCTGACCTTATTGAATATCAGGCAGTTGTTCCTTAGTGATTCCGGAAAGAAATCGTTTGGCCTCAGCGCGCATGCCTTCAGCGATGCTGGTCCACGTGTGTTCCTGGAAATTGATCGGTAGTTGTAGCGCGACTTTAGCCAGCACCTCATCCACGCTGAGCACCAGTAGCACCATCGCGCTCCATATCACTGGGCCGCCGTTCTTCATTGCCAGCTGGTGCCAGTGGCGTGTATGCATATCTCTGAATCGGTAGTGTGCGTTCTTCGACCGAATTGCCATGGCCGCTCCAGCTTTTTGCGGACTGAGTTGGTGGGCACCTTTGCCCAAGTAGGGCCAGACCGACAGGATGTCGTAGAGCGGCGTCATTTCATATGCGTCTTCGTGTCCCAAAAAAATGGAGAAATTCTTCGCATGCCCATCCGACGCGGCCAACAGGAAAAAGATTAGCTGCGTTAATAAAAAGCGCATCGTGTCGTCTTTGTCCACGCTACCTTGAAGAAGTTGCAGGCACTGAAGCATGCCGGGGCCGCCGTGCTCTTCATATTTTTTTTCCGGCGGAACGGCAAGTGCCTGGCAGAAATCCTCCTGTGGCAGTCGGGCTATCCAACTGTCATCGTCCCGCCATTCCCGATCAAAGCGTTCCACAACAAGAACGGTCTGTTCACCAAACGTGAGCATCGACGTCGTCGCTGTCTGCAGTCCAAACGCGGCGACGATTTGGGCGCATAACCACTCATTCTGTACAGAGTTTGACATATCCAGTACCGCCCCTTTGAGTGGCACAAATCCAAGAGGCAGTTTGAAGATATGAGTAGTTGGCGTTGATCCTCTTGGATGGCACCACTGCCCGTTCCAGAGAGTAAAAGCAGTCTTTTCTTGGGCGCCTGCAATTGAAATCCGAAACAGCTCGTCGTCGCTGTGACCCGGACCAGCGTCGGCAGGAATGGCGTACAAAATATCCGCGATTTTTCCGTTGGATAAGGGCTCGCAATCAATACGATTCCAGCCGTCGGGGAGCACACCATCAGGCAACAATTGCACGGCACCAACGCAGTCACGGCCGATCGCCTCTAAGAGAGCGAAAGTATCTGATTTTGCATTGAAACGTTTGGCCAGACGCGAGCGTATTTTGTCGTTGTCAGGCAATAGATTATCGAAGTAATGTTTTACTGCGTCGCCCTTGATTTCAAGCGAGCTGCTGATGGGCAACGATAGCGACAATGATCGCCGGCGCGGCGAATCAAGCCATGATGCTTCGTATCGGAAGGTATGGGCGCTGCGGTCGACGCTCCACATGCCGACAAGTATCCCATTCATCCACACATTCAGCGCCTGGCTCACCAAGAACCTTTTTTCAGTTTGCCAAGACCTAGGCCGGCCGCGCTGGCAAGTTTGCGCAGTTCTTCGCTGGAGCCAAGGCCGAGACCGGCCTCGCTGGCAAGTTTGCGCAGCTCTTCGCTGAAGCTAAGGCCGAGACCGGCCTCGCTAGCAAGTTTGCTTAACTGTTCGCTGAAGCTAAGGCCGAGACCGGCCTCACTGGCAAGTTTACGCAGCTCTTCCCTGGAGCCAAGGCCGAGACCAGCCTCGCTGGCAAGTTTGCGCAGCTCTTCCCTAGAGCCAAGGCCGAGACCGGCCTCGCTTGCAAGTTTGCGCAGCTCTTCGCTGGAGCTAAGGCCGAGACCGGCCTCGCTAGCAAGTTTGCGTAACTGTTCGCTAGAGCTAAGGCCGAGACCGGCCTCGCTGGCAAGTTTACGCAGCTCTTCCCTGGAGCCAAGGCCGAGACCGGCCTCGCTGGCAAGTTTACGCAGCTCTTCCCTGGAGCCAAGGCCGAGACCGGCCTCGCTGGCAAGTTTGCGCAGCTCTTCGCTGGAGCTAAGGCCGAGACCGGCCTCGCTAGCAAGTTTGCTTAACTGTTCGCTGGAGCTAAGGCCGAGACCGGCCTCGCTAGCAAGTTTGCTTAACTGTTCGCTGGAGCTAAGGCCGAGACCGGCCTCGCTGGCAAGTTTGAGTAGCTGTTCGCTGGAGCCAAGGCCGAGACCGGCTTCGTTGGCAAGTTTACGCAGCTCTTCCCTGGAGCCAAGGCCGAGACCGGCCTCGCTGGCAAGTTTGCGTAGCTGTTCGCTGGAGCCAAGGCCGAGACCGGCTTCGTTGGCAAGTTTACGCATTTCGTCGCTGGAGCCAAGGCCGAGACCGGCCTCGCTGGCAAGTTTGCGCAGCTCTTCCCTGGAGCCAAGGCCGAGACCGGCTTCGTTGGCAAGTTTACGCATTTCGTCGCTGGGGCCAAGGCCGAGACTGCCCCCGCTAGCGAGTCGGCGCATGTTCTTGCTGAAGCCGAGCCCCCTCTCGGCTTCGTTAGGGATCATGTTTCGTGGACGTGTTTCATGAGGATCACTCAAGGCAATGCTTACCCCGAGCATCGAGAGTAGTTGCATTAACTGATCAAAACTTACCAAGCCGGGGTTTGCCTCTATTTCGGCAATACGTACCTGACTCACCCCAACCAGAGCGCCAAGCTGCGCCTGTGTAAGGCCGCGCTTTTTCCGCAGCGCCCGAAGGTGTTGGCGTAGTTGAGCCGAGAAGCTAATGGGGTAGGTAGTCACCATAATAAGACAAGTATATAAGCCCTAGGCTATAAAGTCCAGATATAGGGCGTAGCATATATTTTTGTTGACAAAGTACCACTGACTAATTGTCTGTCGCTAGGCGCTTCTAAAAAAGTTGTTCGTCTTAGCCAAACCCTGGCAAGCAAAACTTAGGCAGGGCTTTCTAGCTCCATCTAGGCCACTGCCGTTTTTGCGAACGCTCATGATAGACAGAAGCAGCTCCAGTACCGGGAGTGTTTGCCCGTGAAGGCTAGGAATTGCTTGATGAATTCAAATTGGTCTCACATTTTCCCGCAGTTCAGGAAGATGTTGGGGTTGGGCTGCAAACTGTTGCATTTAATTATCATAGAAGTAAGAATATAAGCCTTATCCTATAAAATCCAAATATAAGGTCTGGCATATATAATTGATAAAAAGATATCACTATTTCCACAGTTGCCTTGGCATTGGGCCCCACAGCAGGAAAACATAGATAAGGCCTTCTCGCTACCGCTGGCCCATCAAGTCCGCTCAAACTCCTCAAATGCTTATAATGGGCAGGAGCAAATTCGCAATCGCGAGCCTTCTTCCGTGTAGGTCAAGCATTCCTAAATGAATTTGATCGCATCTCACACTTTGCCTCCCCTGTACCAGCTGGTGCGCCTTTTTTCAATGGCCGCTTGTGGCCGATCTCGGCCCTTCAGGCCAGCATAGCAGGCCATCAAGGCCGTAAAATCGCGGACTGTAACAAAGGACCGGTTCCGACCCAAAGCGGACCTACGTGGATGCACAAGCAACTGGATTTCCGGCTTCGGAAAGCGGGATCTGCGTTAAACGTAAACTTACGTATCCCACCACTAGCTAAGCATGAGTTGCTGCAATCGCATCTCTTGATACGTAGGAACACTTCAAAAACAAGCTTGCGTGATTCCTCACCGTTTGGCACAATGTCTAATCCTAGACAAATAGTCTTAGTCATATGCCGTTGTTCCCATACCTCGCTGCCACTCCAAACCTAGCCGAGCGTATCTATGTTCATGATTCGGCACAGGTGATCGGCAACGTTCGCCTCGGTGCCGACAGCTCGGTATGGTGCAATGCCGTGCTGCGCGGCGATGTCAACGACATCATCATCGGACGCTGTTCTAACATCCAAGATTTCACGATGGGCCACGTATCGCATAAGACGCCCCAGCAACCGCAGGGCTCGCCCCTGCACATCGGTGACTACGTCACCGTGGGACACTCGGTGCTCCTACATGGTTGCCGCATCGGCAGCGAATGTCTGGTCGGTATGGGCAGCATCGTGATGGACGACGTGATCGTTGAAGACCGGACCATGATTGGTGCCGGCAGCCTCGTCCCTCCGGGCAAGAGGCTGCAGGGTGGTTTCCTGTACGTAGGCCGGCCAGTGACGAAAGTGCGGCCCCTGACCGATGCGGAGATTGCATGGTTACGTTATTCGGCCGAACACTACGTACGGGTCAAGGACAACTACCTGCAGGGCCGGCCATGAAACACGATAACGAAGTCTCCGGCGACAGACTCCAAGTTGCCCTGATCGAGCAGCTCAAACAGATCGCCGACGGCCTTGCCCAAACGTTTGCCCCGTTTTGCGAAGTGGTGGTGCACGACCTGCGCAACCCGGAGCATGCCGTGCTTGCAATTCACAACAATCTGTCCGGGCGGTCGGCCAGCGACCCGGCTACCGAACTGGGCCTGGCGCGCATCGAGGACAATGCCTTTCCGCAGATCGTGGCCAACTACGCTAACCAGTTCGCGGACGGTCGCCCGGCCAAGAGCACCTCGATCGGCATCAGGGATGCGGACGGGCGCTACGTTGCAGCTCTTTGCCTGAACGTGGATCTGACGTTGTTCCGATCGATGCGCAGCACGCTGGAGCAGTTCACTGCGACCGATACCTCGCCCATACCTGAGACGATTGACCCGGCCAATGCCGAGATGCTGCGCAAGCGCATCGAGCAGTATGCCGCACGCCTAGCATCGTCGCCACAACTGCTCAAGGCCGACGAGCGTCGCGCACTGATGCGGGAGCTAAAGGCGGGTGGTTTCCTGGAGATGCGGCGCGCCATGGAAATCGCTGCCTCGTGCCTTGGCATCTCGCGTGCCACGGCCTACAACGACATTAAGTAATCGGAGGAATCCAAGATGAATACGCTTAACCTGCTTGCATACGATGACGTGGTCCAGGCAGCAGGTCGTATTGCCGGCGTCGCCAACCGTACTCCCGTGCTGACTTCGCGCACCGTCAACGAGGAATTTGGTGCCGAACTGTTCTTTAAATGCGAAAACATGCAAAGGATGGGAGCATTCAAGTTCCGTGGCGCTTATAACGCGCTGTCGAAGTTCACACCGGAGCAGCGACGCGTCGGGGTGGTCGCGTTCTCGTCCGGGAATCATGCCCAGGCGATCGCGCTGGCAGCCAGGCTGCTGGGAATGCCGGCCACGATCGTGATGCCGCACGACGCACCGGCGGCGAAGGTGGCTGCAACGAAGGGCTATGGCGGGAATGTCGTCATCTACGATCGCTACAAGGAAGACCGCGAACAGATCGGCCGCGATCTCGCGGACAAGCATGGACTGACGCTGATTCCGCCTTACGACCATCCAGACGTCATTGCCGGCCAGGGCACCGCCGCCAAGGAACTGTTCGACGAAACCGGGCCGCTGGACGCCTTTTTCGTTTGCCTTGGCGGCGGCGGCCTGCTTGCCGGATCCGCCCTGTCGACCCGGGCCCTGTCGCCGCAGTGCAGGCTGTACGGCGTCGAACCGGAGGCCGGCAACGATGGGCAGCAATCGTTCCGTTCGGGCGCCATCGTCCACATCGACACACCCCAGACCATTGCCGATGGCGCCCAGACCCAGCATCTCGGCCAGTACACGTTCCCCATCATCCGGCGCGACGTCGACGACATCCTGACCGTATCGGACGATGAACTCGTGCAATGCATGCGCTTCTTCGCGGAGCGCATGAAGATCGTGGTCGAACCGACAGGATGTCTCGGTTTCGCAGCGGCGCGCCGCATGAAGGACGAGTTATGCGGCAAGCGAGTCGGCATCCTTATCAGCGGCGGCAATATCGACCTGTCCCGCCTGAGTGGTTTCCTGGCAGCTTGATGCGGCTCATGCAAGGGCGGCGAGCGCATCCCGGGTGTCCCGTTCGCGTACGCGCCGGCGCGCCATGATCAAGGCAATCCTGTGGGATAACGACGGGGTGCTTTGCGATACCGAGCGCCTGTTTTTCGAAGCCAACCGTCGTGTTCTGGAGCCCCACAGCGTGGCGTTGACGCGCGAACAGTACGTTGCCTGGTACCTTGAGGACAATCGCGGCGCGTGGCATGTCCTGCGTGGACGCGGCTACACTGAAGTGCAGATCGCACAACTGCGGATGGCACGCGACAACTGTTACGCCCACTTGCTGTCGGATGCCGGACAGCTGTGTTTTAGGGGCGTGGAGCCGATGCTGGCCCGCCTGGCGCAGCGGGTGTCGATGAGCATCGTTACCGCGTCGTTCGCCGAGCACGTGGCACTGGCCCACCGTGCAGGCAAGGCCCTGGATCATATTGATCACATCATCGCCCGAACCGATGGCCTGCGGCCGAAGCCGCATCCCGACGCTTACCTGCATGCGCTGGACAAGCTCGGCCTGCATGCCGGAGAGTGCATCGCCGTCGAGGATTCGCCGCGCGGATTGGCCGCGGCAGTCGCCGCCGGGTTGCGTTGCATCGTACTGCGCAGCGAGCTCCTGGACGGGTATGGGTTCAGCGGTGCGTACCGCGTCGTCGATTCGCATTGGCAACTCGAATCCGAGCTCGATGCACTCCTGGGACCAACTGGACCAACAATTCTTTATACATCACATTCATGACTGAATCATCGAATCCGCCAGGCGTCGGCCCCACGCCAGTCTTTGCCAAGCTGGTCGAGCTGCTCACCGCCGAGGGTGCCCGCTACCGGGTCATCGAACATCCCGCTGCCGGCAAATCCGAAGAGGTTGCCCGTATCCGTGGGACGGAAGTCGGCCAGGGTGCTAAGGCAATGGCCTGCAAGCTCAAGGTTCCGGATGCGCGACCCAAGTATGTACTGGCCGTGCTGGCCGCTGATCGACAACTCGACCTTGGCACGCTTGCCGCCCATTGCGGGGCGAAGCGAGCAAGCCTGATGAGCCCGAGGGAAATCGAAGGGTTGACCGCTTGCGTGCTCGGGGCCATTCCACCGTTTTCGTTCCATCAGGACCTGCAGCTGGTGGCGGATCCCGAGCTTTTCACGCGCTTCCGGGAGATCGCTTTCAACGCAGGCCGGTTGGATGCATCGATTGTTCTTGCCACCGCAGACTACTTGCGAATCGCCCAGCCACAGTTGGCCGATATCCGCCAATCTTGAACTTCCTGTTCACTTTTACTGGAGACTTCCCATGCCCAGCGAGGCCCAACTGCTAATGCTCGACCGCGACGCCGTCGCCGCCGTCATGACGACCGACATGATCGACCGCGCTGTCCGCGACGCCTTTGCACTGCATAGCGCAGGGCAAGGCCGTGTTTTTCCCGTTGTACGGGAAGCCCTGAGCACGGGCGGAATTTTCGGCATCAAATCAGGCGATGTGGCAACACGTGCCCTGTTGGGCTTCAAGGCTGCCGGCTTTTGGTTACGCAACCGCGAACTCGGCGGCGAGCCGCATCAGGCCACGATTATGCTATTGGATCCGGCCACCGGCCGTCCGCGATGCATCATGGATGGCAACGCTATCACGACCGCCCGGACTGCGGCTGCAGGCGAACTCGGCCTGCGTGTCCTGGCACGTGCCGACAGTACTTCGGTATGCGTATTCGGCGCTGGCGTGCAGGCACGGGCCCAGTTATCGGCCGCACTGCGTGCGTTGCCGTCGTTGCGAACGGTTCGCTATGTCTCACACGATCGTAGGCCCAACCCAGATTTCGAAGCGTGCTTCGACGGCAGATGCCGCGTCGTCTTGGCTGTTGACGCTGACGCAGCCGTTGCGGCCAGCGATGTCGTCATTACCGCTACCCCGGGTGCCGGGCCCCTGTTCACGGCAGCGGCAGTGCGACCCGGAACGCACCTCAATTGCGTCGGTGCCGATACGCGCGGCAAACGCGAACTGCCCGAGAGCCTGCTTGAGCGGTGCCGGTTAGTGGTGGATGACAGCGAGCAAGCTAGGAGCATCGGGGAAACGCAGTGGGTGCCATCCGTGCCCCATGTGGAACTCGGCGATCTCCTGACGGGAAAATGCGCGTTCAATCGCCAGGCAGATGACGTTACGGTGTTCGATATGACAGGACTGGCCTTGCAAGACTTGGTCGTAGGTGAATACCTTTACGACGCGGCCAAGGCTGCTCAAGTCGGCTGTCTCATCTCTTGGCCTTGGTGATTTACATCAATCGACTAATAATTTGGTTCGACTTAAACGTGCTTGAGATGGTCACGATGAACCTGCACTGCTAGTCGAAGGCTACGTCCGTTTTTGGCCGAACCCGGTCGTTCAGGCCAGGATAGCAGGTGGCCAGGTTGAAAAGTCACTGACCGTCTCGACAGGCCGGTACCGACCCATACATAGCCCGAGCTAGCGTTAAACCTCGAAA
>NZ_JCASIJ010000005.1:0-36563 GCF_059685895.1 Telluria sp. ZT3P25 | reverse complement strand
GTCGTTGAGGTGACTGACATGGTATCGAGCCTGTCAGAGAAGCTAGAATGCCCTGAATTATCCTTGTTTCACGCCAAAACAGCCATCAATCCTTTCTTGATAAATAATCTTATCAGGTAAGGTAGCGTGTGTGATACCCCGAACAAATGAGTTTTACTTAGCTCGCTGGCTTTGTCGAACAAAGCCTAGCGAAGACGCGACCGTACGGTCACATCGCGACTTTTAATAACATCAGGAAAAGGTATTTGTTGCCTTATACTACTGCGCAAAAACAGGGGCGATAGTGGAGTCAATTCTTAGGTTATTTCGAACAGCAGGTACTGCAACCATCGTCGCTATGTTGGCCGCCGGCGAGGTGGCTGCCGTGATGCAAGATAAACACAACTCGCCGTTGCCACCGTTGCCTGCCATGCTGGTTGACCGCAGCGCTAATTTGCGCGTCGATGGCGCGCTTGATGAAGACGCTTGGCGCACCGCGCCCATGTTTAATGCTTTCCACCAGTTTCTTCCAACCGACGGCAAGCCTGCGCCGGCTAACCTGCGCACCACGGTACAACTACTGATTGATGAGGGCGCGCTGGTATTTGGCATCCGCGCTTGGGACGATACGCCCGAGCGCATGCTCGGTACACTCACACGGCGCGACAAGGTGGGCCTGGACCAGGATTTTATTGGTGTGTGGCTCGATCCAACGGGGCACGGTCGCGCTGCACAGTTTGTGCGCGTGAATATCGGCGGCGTATTCAGCGACGGCATGTATCGTGCCGACTTGGACGAGTCAGACTTGGGGCCAGACTTTCCTATCGACGCGGCGGTCAGGCGGCTGGCCGATGGTTACAGCATGGAAATTCGCTGGCCGCTGTCGAACCTGCGGTTCCCTTATGCCGACGGCAAGACCTGGCGCGTGATGATCGAGCGCAGCGTGCCGCACGCCGACGGCCTGCTTCTCACCAGCACCCCTCTCAAGAATGGCTCACTGAGCCACATCGCGCTGCTGCAGGACGTGGGCGGCATGGGTGACACGGTGGCGGCGGTGCGCGACCGCAGCTTCTTGGAGCTCAAGCCAGAACTAACCATACGCTCAAACCGCGACCGCAACGAAACGGGGCGCCAGCGCGGCGACCGTGCCAGCATGGGCCTCGAGATCAACGCCCGGCCACGCGCTGACTGGGTGTTCAACGCGACGATCAATCCCGATTTCTCGCAGGTAGAAATCGACGAGCCGACATCGTCGGGCGCTAGCCGAATCGCCCTGAGCCTGCCGGAAAAGCGCGGCTTTTTCCTGGAAAGTTCCGACGTGCTGGGGTTGCCGCTGTCGGCGTTTTATTCGCGTACCGTGGCCGATCCGGAATGGGGCTTGCGCGCCACCTGGCGAGACGCCGGCGCTGACGCCACCGCCATGAGCTTGCGCGACCAGCAGGGCGGCGTGGTGCTGCGCGGTGGCGCGTACGAAACTGCCGAATACGCACAAACACAGCGCACGCTAGCGAGTATGGTACGCACGCGCTGGCACGGCGTTAACACAGTGATGGGAGCGTTTGTTTCGCAGCGCGGCTACGGCAACTCCGGCAGCAACGAAGTGGCGGGTGTTGACGGTCAGTGGCGGAGCGACGGAAAGCAGGCTTCGTGGTTGCTGATGCATTCGCAAACCAGCGCTGGCTTTGTGGAAGAACCGGTGGCGCGCAGCACGCGCATAACCACGCGCCATGGCGGCTATGCGCTCGGCAAATTCACTAGCATCAGCGACGACTGGTGGAACGAGCTGCAGCTGGAAGCGATCATGCCCGGTTTCGTCAATGACAACGGCTTCGTGCCACAGACGGGTGTGCTCAAGACCGACATCAATCTCAATCGGCGACTGGGCGCAAGCACGCTAGCACTGAGCGGCGCGGAGCTAGAACTCTACGAGTTCGAGGTGCACTTGGGCGTGCACGAGATCCGTACCCTTTCCGATAGCCGGCTGGACCAGCAGGCCAACCAGGTCGTCGAGCGCAAGCTGCAACCGGGGATCTGGTTCCGTGCCGGTCGCCAGACCAACCTGTGGGCCAACCTCGGTTTTGACCAGCAGCGCAGTCACCGCCTGGGGCGCCTGCATGATGTGCCTGCGCTGCACTTCGGTTTCGAATCGTCTCCGTTGTCGTGGATGACTAGGTTAAATGCTGAAGTGACGCTCGGGCGTCAACTCGACGTCGACGCAGACCGTGTTGATAGCGGCGGCAACGCCACCATAGACCTAGGCTTGCGCCTACCACTACTCGGTACACGGGGCTGGTCGATTGAGACGGATCTACGGGTAAACCGCGCCTGGGTAGAGGGTACGCTTGGTCGACCGGCGTTCATCGACAATGGCTGGCGCGCGCTGGGCATGCTGCATTTTACGGCCGCGGACTCGCTGCGGCTACTGGCGCAAACTACATCGGCCGCGCGCCGCAACGATGGCGTTTCGGGGCTTGAACCGTGGGCCGAGCGGCAGATTCACCGGTCACTGTTATACCGCCACTTGTGGCGGCATGGCCGCTCAATGTCGGTGGGCTTTTCGCGCGATCGGACTCGCGATCCAAATACCACCAACAAGTCGCTGACTTTGAAATTTCAGTGGGAAGTTTAAGTACGCTAGTCAATTTAGCCCACCCATTCCAGGACACGAAAGTCTTTCCTGGCTCAGGCTGTGAAAAAACATGCGGTCATCGTGTTTCAGGAGCGCTCTATCACATTCTGACCTCGAGAGAACGCCGTAGCGACGTTTCGAACGGCTGAGTGTCTCAAAATCGATGTCAAGTTGCGTTATACAAAGCCTGGCCGAATCCGGCCGTCTGGCGAACAGCTGGTATCGGCCTTGGATTCAACCGGTCGGCGCAGCATAGCAGGTTGCCTGGCTTGAAAAAGCACTGACTGTCACGACAGGCAGCTACCCACCCAAAGCAGACTTCCGGGAGCTAGGCTGTGGCCGGCAACGGGTAATGTTAAATCTGACCATTTGTTCGATATGTGCCTTATCGGGAGCAGCGGCCCCAATGTCTGCTCTTGACCAAATTCAGCCGCCACGTCGAAGGTAAGAAGCCAAGGAAATTCGTTGCAGCGCGGATGATCCACCTGACGTTTTATCCTCTGTAAAACCTGTAGTAGCGCCTCCATAAGGTGATTTGGCGAGGTCACCGTTCCAAGGTCGATTAGAACAGTTCAGCTCCAGATCGTTACCCTCAAGCAAGTCGCCTTTCACGCAGTGTTGGACTTGCGATATAGCATGGCGACTTAGACGGTACAGTGAGTGAATGCCTGACGAAGGCATTGAGTTCACCTGAGAAGGCACAGCTCTAAGTTCTACGCAGCTTCGTCCAGCTACTGGCGAGGCAAGTTCGATGGTGATGAGCGCCCCTCCCCTAGGGGTAAACTTGGCGAGTACGGTTCCACGGCCCAGCCGAGGCGCCATAAAGTAACGCAGAATTTGTTCCATGAGAATTGTTGTGCCGAAAATCTCAGTCTACTCGACTTCGACTTCGACTTCGACTTCGACTTCGACTTCGATCTCGACCGTTGAGCTGAACATAGCAGGGCGATAGGGACAAAATTCCAGACTCTCACGATGGCTGGAATCGACCCAGGCTGTGTTAAAACACAAAGTATGCGTCGGCTTGGCGACACTCGACCTCTCAGATCGCTCGCAACGGCGTTTTCTCGAGGTTGGAAATGGTAAAGGGACCCCTGAAAACACGCCGATCACGCGTTTTTACACAGCCTAGACCCATAGCAGACATTGAACGTTGGCTTTGTTGCACAAATTGGCTGGTGCAGCGGTC
This sequence comes from Telluria sp. ZT3P25, assembly GCF_059685895.1. Taxonomy (NCBI): domain Bacteria; kingdom Pseudomonadati; phylum Pseudomonadota; class Betaproteobacteria; order Burkholderiales; family Oxalobacteraceae; genus Telluria; species Telluria sp. ZT3P25. The sequence continues at coordinate 32,766 of NZ_JCASIJ010000005.1, read as the reverse complement.
GAGCGTGGACGCGGGGTAAACTGCCGGCATGAGTGCACCAGCAAAACCGAAGTACCGAACGACCAACTGGAAAGACTACAACACGTCGCTGAAGACGCGTGGCTCCCTGCTCACCTGGCTAGACAAGGACATGTGCTGGCACAGCAGTGCCAGCGGCAAGCGGGGCCGCCGTCAGAAGTACAGCAAGGCGGCGATCCAGTTCTGCCTGACCATCAAGGGTGTGTTCAATCTTGCCCTGCGTAAGGCGATGGGCATGGCACAAAGCTTGTTCAAGCTCGCTGGCCTGGATTGGCAGGTGCCCGACTTTAGTACCGTTAGCCGGCGCCAGAAACATCTTTCGGTGACGATCGGCACGCAGCCGGCAACAACGGGATTGCACCTCCTGGTCGACAGCACCGGCATCAAGATGCTGAGTGAAGGCGAGTAGAAGACCAAAAAGCATGGGGCCGACTATCGTCGCCAGTGGCGCAAGGTCCACCTTGGCATTGAGGCGGCCACATTGTAAATCCGGGCTATCGAAGTAACCGACAACGCTACCGGTGATGCGCCGATGCTGCCGTGCCTACTCGACCAGATTCCCGCCAATGAGATCGTCGCCAGCGTCAGCGGCGATGGTGCCTACGACACCAAAGGCTGTCACGAAGCGATTGCGAAACGTGGGGCGCAGGCGATTATCCCTACTCGCAAGAATGCCAAGCCATGGAAGGACCAGCGACCTGATGCCAAAACTCGCAACGCCATCCTAGCGGCCACGCGCCGGCTTGGCAGGAAAATCTGGAATAAGTGGAGTGCCTGGCACCGGCGCAGCCTTGTCGAGACCAAGATGCGATGCTTCAAGCTGCTTGGTGAACGCGTCATGGTGCGTGACTTCGACCGCCAGGTTGCCGAACTGCAGGTCCGTGCCGCCATCCTCAATCGGTTCACTAGGTTGGGCACACCCACGACTGTGGCGGTGACAATGCCATAATTCCAGCTGGGGTTTGGGGAATTACGAACTTGGCTGATTTATGCAACAAAGCCATACGACAGTACCCATCGATCCGACGGCGTGGTTTGGAGTCGAGCTGCCTGAACGAAGGCTGGCTACGGTTGACGTGGCAGGCCTTTTTGCGTTTTCGAGGCACTGTAAAGAACTGTAAGCGGCAGGTGGTCGAAGAGAACGATAAAGCAATATAAATCAAAGGTTTATCGATTTCAGACCATGCCAGGGCAAGGCATTGCCGATGAGTGTTTCTACGTGATACGGTCTCAAGTGTCACGTCACCTGGAACTCTTGAGATGCCCCCTTCTAATTCTTCCCGCAACCTTCCGCTTGACGTCCTGCGCGGCCTGACCCTGGCGCTGATGATCGTCGTGAATACACCCGGCAGTTGGGGCGCCAGCTACGGCCCGCTAACGCATGCCGCTTGGCATGGCTTCACGCTGACCGACCTCGTGTTTCCATCGTTCCTGTTCGTCGTCGGCGGCGCACTGCGCCTGTCAATGAAGAAGTTCGCTGGCCAATCCGAGACTAAATTTCTGCAGACCGTGTTCAAACGCGGCCTGTTGATCTTCCTGTGCGGCTTTGTCCTGTACTGGTTCCCATTCGTCGCGCCCGACTTCACGCTCATCCCGTTCGACGCCGTGCGCGTGATGGGCGTGCTGCAGCGCATTAGCATGTGCTACCTAATCGCCGCGGTCATTGTGCGCTATGGCGGCGTGCGCGGCGCGCTGCTCGCGACTGCAGGGCTGCTGCTTGGTTACTGGTGGCTGCTGGTGCAGTTCGGCGACCTCACACTCGCCGGCAACGTCGTGCGCAGCGTCGATCTTGCCGTGCTGGGCGCGTCGCACATGTATGGCGGCGACGGCATCCCGTTCGATCCGGAAGGCATTCTGAGCACGCTGCCCGCCGTCGTCAACGTGCTGGGCGGCTACCTGGCCGTGGTTTGGCTTGAACGGTCTGGCCGCACGCGCAAGGGCGTGCTGGGCCTTCTCGCTTTCGCTACTGCCTGCCTGCTGCTTGCCATTGTCTGGGACGCAGTACTGCCGATTAACAAGAAGCTATGGACGAGTTCCTACGTCGCCTGCACGGTGGGATGGAACCTGCTCATCCTGGCCGTACTGGTGTGGTCGATCGACCTGAAAGGGCTGCGAGCCGGCACGAATTTGTTTGTGGTGTTCGGAAAGAACACGCTGTTCATCTACATGCTTTCAACCGTCGGCGCCATGTTGCTCGCGCGCGTCCAAGTGGGCGGCGCGTCATTGCACGGCTGGCTGTACGCGAATGTGTTCCTGCCGCCGACCGAGCCGTATCTGGCCTCGTTTCTATTCGCACTGGCCTACATGCTGGTCTGCTGGCTGGTGGCGTACTGGATGGACCGGCGCGGCATTTACGTCAAGTTATGACGTTTTGTTGCAATTTCGGCACAGCGCTCTGTAATGTTTTTTAAAGTTTTGCAATCTTGTTCGAGGTCAACTAGAGAGGTGCCAGGGTTTCGCGGCAAAAAATAAACCGCTACGTAAGGAAGTGTAAACGCTTCATCTGGTCAGTATAAAGAAGACCATATAAATCACGACCTTATGATTATATGGCGGTCGGTGGCTCTCGGTTTGGCCACCTGTGGCAACGGTGCTACTGAAAAACACGCAATGAAGAAAGTGGAAATAAGCAGCGCTCCAAGACAGGTGTAGGTGGATCCATCGAGATGATGGTAGCAACCGTCGCGCTATCCAAAGGAAAAAGCATGCTTGAATCGTACCGCAAGAAAACCTAGATCAGTTGCGCAGTCGCCGGCGCCCGTCGTGGCCGGAGACACCATCTAGGAAGGGTTCTGTCGCGTTGTTGATCAAACGGCGAGAATTCCCCGGAACGGAACGGCACGGCACGGCACTGCTCAAACTGGACGGACCATTCCTGCCAGCGCAGAAAATTGGTCCGCGAACGACATGGCCTCGGCACCCTTGATTGCGAACTGGCCCTTGCGGATCATGTGCATCAGTTCGATGCCGGCGAGCACGGAGCCGCCGGACCGGAATGATTTGAAGTTGAGCATCGGCCTGGTCACCCGCTTGATGGCGCGATGGTCTTGCTCGACAATGTTGTTGAGGTATTTAGCCTGGCTCACAATGATCGGCACGTCGCGGCTGGCGTTGATAGCGTCAATCGCCGCCTTGTTGGCGCCGCTCTTGTCCATCGCGACCTTGTTCGGATCGCCGTTCGCTCCCATAGCCTTGTCGAAAAAGCGCTTCGCCGCGGCCATGTCGCGCTTCGCCGTCAGCAGGAAGTCGACGGTCTTGCCATGCTTGTCGACGGCGCGGTAGAGGTATCTCCAGACGCTTTTGACTTTGATGTAGGTCTCATCCATGCGCCAGCTGCCGCCGATCAGGCGCTTGTGTTTTCGGGTCATCTTCTCGATAAGCGGCAGGAAACGAATCGCCCACCGGTTGATCGACGAATGGTCGACCGACACGCCGCGCTCTTCCATGATCTCCTCGAGGTGACGGTAGCTCAGGGGGTAGGCTGCATACCAGCGGATGCAGACCAGGATTACATCGATCGGAAAGCGCATCTCTTTGAAGTTGAGCATGTCGATTCGTCCTGAATTCGGCACCGCAGTTTACCCGACAGGCCCACCTCGTTCGCTAATGCGACAGAACTTCGGCACGTACCGGGGTGCGTAGTGCACCAAAATGCAGCGTATGGGAATCTGGCATAAATGCCTTGTCGCCAATTTCCAAATCGACCGCAGTGAACACCTCCGCAGAGAGGCCAAGGAAACTGAAGAGCGTGGGATCGACCTGCAGTTCGCGCCCCTTGCGCACCAGCCTGACAGCGACGCGACCTATGTTCCACCGCAAGCGGTTTGTCGGCGAAGCGCGGGAACTCGACCTGCCGCCTGCTGGTCTTGCAAGCCGCCAGTGTCTCCATCTCATTCACACGGACTTCTGGCGTCTGGATTCGGATTGGCAGCGCTGCGAACCGTACATTACTTGAGCCCTAGCGCTGTTACGCCGCACTGTGCCAATGTCTGCGCGACGGCAGTGCAGCTGCACTGTAGCTGAGTCCTCCGAAATCGCTACCATACCCGCCGGTACGGCGAAGTCACAGTACCCCACCCGCCCGCCCGCACGCACGCACGCAGGTGTCTGTGCCGCAGAAACTGCAGAGGTAAGCAGCACGACCACACTCATGTCGAACGAGTAGGCTAGCGTTCGCCGGAGAAAGTATTGCCGGCGCCCAGCGAAAGGCCCTCGGTCGCGCCAGCCCGCGTGCGGCATAGAACAGCTTTTGAAGAGGACGGCAAAAAAATAAAGCAGGCTGGTTGGAGTTGGGTGCTAAAATTCACATCTTCCTGAATATTCAGAAATTTGGGGAAACATCGAACTGGTCAGCAAATTCATTTTTATACGGTAAGAGCCATTCGATCCAAAAATATCGCAATTTTATGAATTTCTCAGAAGCATTAAAAATTGGTGTTCGAGCAAAAATCCCTGCGCTAGTCGCTGGATTACCCGTTGTGCCATGAGGATTGGAGCAAAGCTTTTTGGGAGACTGGCATGGCTCGCACTGCTTGCGGTCCTGTTGAGCGCCTTCGCTCCTTCAATTACCAAGCTGTCAGCAAGTTCACAGGACGCCGCGTGGGCTGAAATTTGTAGTGCCCAAAGCTCCAAATTCGTTGCCGTAAATCCTACTGCAGAAAAAAATATCGATGCCTTAATGGTGTTGGACAACCATTGCGACTACTGCCTTTTTCAGCACTATTCTCCCTTCCTTTCCACGCCAGCCTATTCTTTCAGAATGGCTGAGATGCCGGCTGATGCTTCATCTATACGAAGCATCGGGCATTTTTTCGTGGCGCGGTATGCTCAAAAGGCAAACCTCGCACGGGCACCACCTGTTTTCTTCTGACCGCTGCTTATTGTCTTCTCTGGTTTCATGCCCGATCACGAAGATATATGCAAGCAATTCCAGAGCATCAGTGCCTCGTCAACAGCTGCTTTTTTGAACTCCTTGAGTTCATCGCAATCAACGTCTGACATCGCCTGCGATCAAAATAAAAAACAATATCCACTTCCAGTGTGGAGGTATTTCTACAACCCGTAGATCTCTATGAATATATGAAAAAAGAATTCTTTTTTGGCGGTTTGTGCTGCCCGCGTGATCGACGCGAATCCGTTGTGATGAATGTTACTCCCCAGTTCCGGCGGACCTTTAGCAACAAATTCACCAATGACCTTTCTGAATTGAGAGGTAGGTAATTATGGAAAACTTGGATCCCTTTCTGCTCGCGCGCATTCAGTTCGCAGCCAACATCACCTTCCATATTTTATTTCCTACAATTAGCATTTCTCTTGCGTGGGTTTTACTATTTTTCAAGTTGCGGTTCGTAAAATCACAGCACCAGCATTGGATGGATGCCTACCAGTTTTGGGTCAAGATATTTGCACTTACTTTTGCTTTAGGCGTGGTGAGTGGCATCACTATGAGTTTTCAGTTCGGGACCAACTGGCCAGGGTACATGGAGAAAGTTGGAAATATTGCAGGACCATTGCTAGCCTATGAAGTGCTTACCGCGTTCTTTCTTGAAGCAACAATGCTGGGAATCATGCTTTTTGCCCGTGAACGCGTGGGTGAAAGAACGCATACCATCGCAACATTGTTGGTCGCCGGAGGAACTACATTGTCAGCATTCTGGATATTGGCGTTGAACTCATGGATGCAGACGCCATCTGGTTTTGAAATGATCGATGGTCAAGTCCACGTAACTAACTGGTTGGACGTCATATTTAATCCATCGTTTCCCTACCGCTTTACCCACATGATGCTGGCGTCAGGCCTCACGGTTGCATTTTTGATTTCTGGAATTTCTTCGTATCGATGGCTGCGTAATGATCGATCGCCTGAAGTCATGGCGAGTCTAAAAACGGGCGTCTATCTGGCCACTCTTCTTATTCCCCTCCAAATTCTGGCTGGTGACTTGCACGGCCTCAATACGATGCAGCATCAGCCGGCAAAATTGGCTGCCATGGAAGGTATATGGAAAACAGAGAAGGGGGTGCCGGCGGTACTTTTTGCAATACCTGATGAAGACGCTAAAGAAAATCGTTTCGAAATTTCAATTCCTAAACTTGCATCGCTTTATTTGACTCATACTCTCGATGGCGAGGTAAAGGGGTTGGATCAATTTGAAGGAAAACATCCACCTGTCGCACCGGTTTTCTGGGCCTTTCGCATCATGGTAGTGGTAGGCATGCTGATGCTGTTTTCCAGCTGGATTGGCACGTGGCAGTTGGCCCCGTGGAAAAAAGGAAGTGACCGTTATCTGCGGCCGTGGCAGGCAAAGTTGCTTGTCGCGATGACCTTCTCGGGGTGGGTAGCGGTCGTGGCCGGTTGGTATACGACTGAGATAGGCCGTCAACCTTGGTTGGTAACAGGAATTTTGACTTCTGCCGATGCCGCTTCCAAGGTGCCTGCATCTAATATTGCTCTTACCTTGGCGATGTATTTGATACTTTATTCCGCTTTACTCGTTGCCTATGTCTCGGTCGTATTCCACTTAGCAAGAAGCAAAAAAGACACTGGCAATCCCGCTGGTTCGGATCCTGACGCCCAAGCGCTTCAGCCCAATGCCGAAACCGATATTGAAGTGGCACTGAATGTAGTGAACTATCCTGAAAAGGAAGGAAAAATCAATGGTTAATGTTATTCCAGATTTATCGACTGCTGCTGGCTGGATGCCGATTTTCTTTTTGGGTGTAATGGGCTTGGCAATGCTGGCTTACGTTATTTTAGATGGCTATGACCTCGGGGTCGGCATCCTGATGAGCCACGCCGATGAGATGCAAAAAGATACGATGATTGCCACCATCGGACCATTTTGGGACGCCAACGAAACCTGGCTGGTTTTGGGAGCTGGTATTCTATTGACTGTCTTTCCAGTGGCACATGGTTTCATATTAGGGACACTTTACTTGCCAGTCGCAGCGATGCTGTTGGGTTTAGTTCTACGTGGTGTCGCATTTGATTTTCGGGTCAAGGCGCATGCGGATCACAAAGGGTTGTGGAATCGCGCGTTTTTTTTGGGATCACTTACGGCCAGTTGGGCGCAGGGGTACATGCTTGGGGGCGTGGTCAGTGGCTTTACGCCAGGGGGATGGGGAATCGCTTTCAATGGGGTGGTTGGCTGTACACTGGTAACTGCATATTGCTTACTTGGCTCCGGTTGGCTGATTATCAAGACCGAAGGTGCACTGCAACTAAAGGCTATCCGATGGGCACGTCGTAGCTTAATTTTGACGTCATTGGGTTTTATTGGGATAACAACCATCACACCGTTTGTCAGCAACAGTATTTTTGCAAAATGGTTCTCTTTCCCCAATCTGGTACTGCTGATGCCCATACCTGCTGCAACAATAGTCCTGTCATGGATCATCTGGCGTAGCCTCGCCCGACTTCCAGTGAGACTATCCAACGGCAACGAATATGGTGCATGGGTGCCTTTCGGATCGACCGTCGGAATTTTTTTCCTGGCATTTTACGGATTGGCTTACAGCCTCTTTCCTTGGTTGGTGATCGAAAAAATCACGATATGGGATGCCGCGACTTCACCAGCTGCCATGGAGGTCATCCTGGTTGGATCCGTGATTGTTCTACCGCTGATCGTCTGCTACACGGTGTTTTCGTATCGTGTTTTCTGGGGAAAAAGTACTGCGCTGACCTATTAGAAATTAATATAAATTCAACCGGGTGAGCACTTGAAAGCGTTATTTCGCCGAGAATAGCGCAGCAATGTCAGCCCGAAAATTAATTTTATCGATACCGACGTTGACTTTCCTCGCATAAAAGCTAACAATTGGCTCCTATGTATTATCTTGGTCGCTCATTGCTTACCGTACGTTTCGTCCTGGCCTGGTTCGTCCTTGCCTTGGGCGTCGCCAGTGCTTCGCCAATGATGCAGCAACACACCTCAATGCTGATCTGTGCCGAAGGCGGCAACAAGATGATCTTTGTCGATGCTGACGGAAATCAGGTTGATGGTGCGAACCATTCATCCCTCGATTGCCCGCTCTGTCTTCCGGCCGCGCTGCCCCCTGTCTTTATTACGTTGAATTTGCCGGTGGAACCGCCAATGGCGTGTTCTCAACACGCATTCGTCAGCGCCCACATCGCTGCCCTGGTAGGGGCGCCATTGCCCGCCCGCGGGCCCCCACTGCCTCTCTGATCTTCTCCAATAACGCACTGACGTTCCCCATTTCGCTACCTAGGGCCGGCAGTCGCACATTATCCATTCCACGTAAGCATGCTTGCGGCCGATTGAATCGGCCAACAGCGCGTGTGCGCAGTAGAAGAACAGGGCTTTTCATGGTGTCCCCATACTTGACGATGCGTGCAGCCATCATGGCCGGCACGATCGCCTGCAATACCTGCGCCTTCGCGCAAGCAGTAGCTGTCATTCCCCAAGTCGAGATTACCGCTGCCTTGGGCAGCGACATACTGGCCGCACAACGGCTCCAAGAGGCGCGCGCTGAACTGGCAAACGCGCTGGTGGTACGGCCGTGGTCGACGCGGCTGACTATCTCGACGGACGTGCTGCGACAGCTGCAGATGCGCTGGCCTTTGCGCCTGGGGTGCTGGCGCAGAGTCGTCATGGCAAAGAGTTACGGCTGTCGATTCGCGGATCGGGTATCCAGCGGGGCTTCCTGATGCGCGGCATTGGGCTGTATCAGGACGGCATTCCGCTGAATCATGCTGACGGTAGCGGCGACTTCCAGACGCTGGACCCGACCGCGATCGAGTACGTCGAAGTCTGGCGCGGCGCCAAGGCACTCGAGTACGGGGCTAACGGATTGGGCGGCGCAGTCAACTTCGTTTCGCCTACTGGCTTGACGGCACCAAGCGCTGAACTGCGCGTGCAGGCCGGCTCGTTCGGCCAGCGACAAGGGCGTGCAAAGCTTGCCGGGCAGCATGATGATGTCGATGGTTACCTCAGCGTTAGCCGAAGCGAGCAGGACGGCTGGCGCCAGCAATCAGACTATCGCACCGAACGTGTTTCGGGAAATGCCGGCGTAGGCCTGAGTGACGCGCTTGAACTGCACGGCTTCATCTCCCATATCGATATCAACCTCGAGATGCCAGGCAGCTTGACGCGTGCAGCGATGAACGCCAATCCGCGCCAGGCAGCGCCGCGATATATGCCACAGGACACTGTCAACGATTTCCGGCAAAATCGCGCCGCGCTGCGCCTGGTCTCGGCGCCTAACGCCGACGTCAGCTGGACGAGCTCAGTGTCTTCGAGCGAGCGTGACCGTTTTCATGCCATGACCTTCCGCATCCTGCAGCAAGAGATGCATGACACCGGCCTCGATTCGCGGCTGGCAATCGAATTTGGAGCGCCGGAGCTGACGCGCAGGCTGGTGGCTGGGTTATCGCTGGCGCGACTGGATGGCAAGGAATCCAGGTTCGCAAACGTCGGGGGCAAGGTCGGTGCCGCCACCGGTCGCACCCGGCTCGATGCACGCCAGGACGCCGTGTACGCCGAATTCATCCATGGACTGGATGCACGCTGGGCCGTGCAGGCTGGCTGGCAGGGCTTGCGAGCGCTCCGTGATCTCGACAACCTGGCGACGCCGGGCGCCAGCTACGACGCAAGATTTACCGACAGCGCGCCGAAGCTGGGCATCCTGTTCGCGCAATCGCCGAACGTCCAATGGTTCGCTAACCTAAGCGGTAGCGTGGAGGCACCGCCCTTCGGCGAGCTGGTCTACAACGTCAACCGCCCACTGGCTGCGGCGCAAGGCGCCACGACCCTGGAGACCCGCTGGCGCGGACAGGCAGGCAGTTGGAGTTGGGATGGGGTGGCGTACCGCGCCAACGTACGGCGTGAACTGCTAGCGTTGACCGATGCGCGTGGCACGGCGTTGGGCACTGTCAACGCTGACCGCACTGTCCACCAGGGGCTCGAGATATCGCTTGATGGCATACTGGCATCGGCCTGGCGCCTGCGCACCCAGTATCTGTACAACGACTTCAAGTTTGACGACGACGCCGTCTACGGCAATCGCCGCCTAGCAGATATTCCCCTGCACCTTCTGCGCGCCGAACTGCAATGGCGAGCACATCGTCGTGTACGCATCTCGCCGAGCGTCGACTGGCAACCGTCCCGGACCTGGATCGATCACGCCAACACGGTAGCAGCCGATGGCTTCGCGGTACTTAACCTGAGGTATGACGGCGAACTGAACGAGAACTGTCGCTGGTTCGTCGAAGGACGCAACCTCACCGATCGCAGTTATGCCGCAACAACTGCGGTGCAGGCCAACGCACATGGCCTGGACGGGGCCTATTACTTTCCCGGTGGTGGGCGCGCTGTGTACGCCGGCCTGACCTGGCGCATCCGCTAAATCGAAACACATTTTCACGTTCCGTTAAGGCAGGCCGCATGTTGCTGCTTGCCGGCCACGGACATAACAATGCAAGTAAAAAAGGAATCATCATGCAAAAACTCATTAGTTCTCTCATCATCGCCACCGGTTTCGTGGCTGCTGCCGCGCACGCCCAAGTGAGCGTCCAGGACCCTTGGACTCGCGCCACCGTGGCCCAGCAAAAAGCAACCGGCGCCTTCATGCAAATGAGCTCACCAATATCCGTGAAGTTGGTTTCGGCTAGCTCCCCACTCACCCCTACCGTCGAGGTGCACGAGATGTCCATTCAGGGCGAAGTGATGCGAATGCGCCAGGTTCAGTCCGTCCAACTGCCTGCTGGAAAAACCGTCGAGCTCAAACCGGGCGGGTATCACATCATGCTGATGAACCTGAAGAGCCAGGTAAAGGAAGGGGATGTGGTCCCACTGACCCTTGTATTTGAACACCAGGACGGCAGCCGCCAGACGCTGGACGTGAAAGCGCCGGTACGTGCCCTTAATCACGCAAGTCAGCAGCCTGGCCATTGAACGCTGCTAGTGGCATCTGCTTCGCCACCCCTCCCTGTTACGAGCAAGATGAACCACAACCCGAAAACGACGATGAACAAATCCCTGTTAAGCACCGCCATCACTTTCGCTCTGGCTACGATGGCGCCCCTTGCGGATGCCTTGGCAGATCAGACCGTGGTCGCCATTGCGCCTTCAGTCAACCAAGTAGAAGCACCAACCTGGGCGACGGAGGCCGTACACATCACTGCCCGTCGCGAGCGCTACACTGCAGTGAGCACCTCCACGGCTACCCGTACCGATACGGCCCTAATCGAGGTGCCGCAGTCGGTGCAGGTCCTGACACGTACCCTGATCCAGGAGCAGGACCGCCGCACCCTCGGCGACGCTTTGGTCAACGTGTCCGGTGTAGTGGGCAACAAGCCGGAAGAGGGGCTGCTGGCCGGGCCGTTGGTACGAGGCTTCCTGGCGGAGATCTACCAGGACAGTCTGCCGATGTACGGTTCGACCCAAGCCGCCAACGATCCGACCAGTCTGGTTGGGGTACGGCAGATCACCGTACTTAAGGGACCTGTATCAACACTGTACGGTGGCGGTGTCGGCTCGCCGCTCGGCGGCTTGATTAATGTGGAGTCCGAACGTCCCGACGGCACCGCCGGAGGTTACGCCGGGCTGCGAGCGGGCAGCCACGCGACCTGGAACCCGTATGGCGAAGTCAATGTAGCAATCACCCCTGCGATCGCGGCGCGCATCGCCGCCGAGTACCAAAAGAACGACAGCTGGATCGATCGTCTGAACGGCGAGCGCTGGTTCGTGCAGCCGAGCATATCGTTTCAGCTAAGTCCGCAGACCGACTTGTTGGTGCAACTGCAGTCCAGCCGCCGCAATCAACTCGAGTATTCGGGCCTGCCTGCCGCACAGGCCTTGGCTGGCCAACTCGACAGAAACGCTTTCCCGGGCGCGCCGCTAGGCCAGCGTGACACGGTGGTCAGGAACGAGATGGCGACCATGGTGCTGCGCCACGCTCTCTCAGAGCGCACGCGGCTGAACCTCAGCGCGCGCTACTACCAGAGCGAGCTGCCGCAATTCGGAACGTTCATCTATCCCGACTTCTACCCGGTAAATCCTGCCAAGCCCACGGTGTATCCCATCTTGCCACTCAATATGCAGACCGAGATGCGTGAGCGTACCGTTGACGCCAACCTGACCAAGAGCATCGACCTGCTGGGTGGGCACCACGAGTTCCTATTCGGTGTTAACGTCGACAATACGGGCTTCTATTCGGACATGGGATTCAGCGGCGCAACCATCGGCTCGATCGACCTGGCCCATCCAGTGTACGAACTGGCCTTCGGCTCATATACCGAGCCTAATCTAGCGCAGACCGACAGCTACCGGACTATCGCGGTCTACGCGCAAGACCAGGCAACCTATGGCCGCTTGCATCTGACCGGATCGCTGCGCTATACACAGTTGCGTTTCCGTGAACGCGAGCTGGGCACCGACGAGACGTGGCGCAAGGTATCGCCGCGCCTGGGCGCAACCTTTGACCTAACACCGGGCGTGGCATTGTATGCTGGCTACGCAACCGCCTTCCGGGGCGCGTTCGGCCTAATCAGCCTGCAGACCCCGCAACCGGAGCGCTCGCGCAACATCGAGGCCGGGTTCAAGTTCGCACTGACCGAAACAGGGCTGTCCGGTACCATCGCCGTGTTCCGACAAACACGCGAAAACGTCGCCACGCCGAGCATTGAGAATCCACTGTTCTCGGTTCAGGCCGGCGAGCAGCGCGCACGCGGTGTCGAGGCCGACCTGGTCTGGGAACCGACGCCAGCCCTGTCACTGTTGGCGACGTATGCTTATACCGATGCCGAAGTCACCCGGGACAACCTGATTCCGGCTGGTGACCGCCTGGCACGCGTACCGCGTCAAAACGGCCGTTTGGCGGCGCGCTACCGGGTGCGCGATGGCGCGGCAGAGGGCTTGTCATTTGGTGCCGGCGTCACCGCTTTCAGTGAACGTGAACTGACGCTGCCCAACAGTGTTGCGGTGCCGGGCCATGCACTCATCGATGCCCAAACAGCTTACAAAATTGGCCGCTACCAATTCTCGGTCTCGGGGCGCAACTTGGCAAATCGGAAGGTCTTTGACACTTACCAATACTTTGCTTTTCCGGTCGTAATGCCAGTGCAGCCGCGTTCAATTTTCTTCGCCATGGAAACCAAAATCTGATAGCCGGCCATGCGTATTCGCCGTTATTCAGTCTGTGGAAGTACCATAACTCCATTAAAGTCTAAAATGAAAAAAAATTTCTCTCGCCGATATTTTATCTTTGCTAGTGCTGCAGTTTCAACGATAGTCTTGACTGGCTGTAGCGAAAAAAGCACCACCAATTTTAGTGGTAGCGACCTCTCCGATGCCAATTTTGCTCGCGATTTTCGATTGAGAGATCCAGACGGGAATGAGCGCACACTGGCAGATTTTCGTGGAAAGGTTGTAATGGTTTTTTTCGGGTTTACCCAGTGTCCCGATGTGTGCCCTACAGCTTTGGCGCGCGCTGCTCAAGTCAAAACGTTACTTGGCTCAGATGCCGACAGTCTTCAGGTTTTATTCATTAGCGTCGACCCTGAACGTGATACGCCGGAGATTTTACGTGCGTATACAGCAGCGTTCGATCCGACGTTCCTTGCACTGTATGGCGATCAAATGCAGCTCGCAAAGACTGCTAAAGAATTCAAGGTAATTTACAAGAAAGTACCTACCGGATCATCTTACACAATTGATCACACGTCAACGACACTTGTGTACGATCCGAAGGGGCGACTGCGTGTCAAACTATCACACACCCAATCGGCGATAGATTATGCAGCCGATGTACGCCGCCTTTTGAATGGTGCGTGACGGGTTGCTTTTGGTTCTGTAGCATCAGGAAACGCTAGCTGGCCGGTCGACTAAACTGCGGTGCCGTATCTAGGATAAATCGACATGCTCAACTTCAAAGGGCTGCTTTTTCTGATCGATGTAATCCTAGTCTGCGTCCGCTGGTATGCAGCCTAACCGCTGATTTACCGGCACGTTGAGGAGATCACGGAAAAGCGTGGCGTTTCGGTCGACCATTCATCGATCCACCGGTGGGCGATTTGTTTTCGCAGCCGTACGTTGTGTCCGCTGGTTCGTAAGATGTACCCAGAGGACCTATTCTTAATCTTGGTAATGACATCTATGACAGCGGCATACGAACGGGTGTGGGTTCAGCAACTACAGAAAATCAAATTCCTTGAGAAACCTCTCTCTCCTCGGCAACTAGTCGCGCGACTGTTCCGCCACTTCACTGTCAGTCAGTGAATTCGCAACAAAGTACATGTGCGCTGGACCAATCTTACAGATGTGGTTTAGTGTCATTCGCGTCCAGCGTACTCTGTCGCCAAGGTGCACCTTCACAAAGGGCAGGTTCCGACCCGAGGCAGACCTTAACAGTCGTAAGTGAATCTGCTCAGATCCCGGATTAGGACTCGTGCCGAGCTCAGCGATAGTGCGATTATTTGCGCCCGGTGGCTGCACTAGTGATAGTCAAGATCAAACCAGTAAGCAAGATTGGAACAAGAGCGCTACTGTCCCCACTTGTGCTCTCCCAAAAAAGTGAAAAAATTGCGCCCGCAGCTGTGACAGCTATTGGCCGCAACCAATGCTTATCTCGGAAGCGGAAAATGAGGCAAAGGGCCACGATACCGATTAGGGCTAAGGAAGCGACCCAGTGCCAACGTACCTCAGTCATGTTGAGCGAATGAAAAGTTGATGAAGCAGAGAGCATACCCTCCCATCCAAAGGGCAGGTTCACACAATTTCACACTAAGCAGTTAGATTGTGCTGAGCGTCTGCTTTTGGCCGATCTCGGCCGTTCGGTCCAGCATAGCAGGTTGCCAAGTCGGAAAAATCGCAGACTGTCACGAAGGGCAACACCCGACCCAAAGCGGCCCCTGGCTAAATGACTGGTGGACGTAATGACAGGTCGCTACTACTACCTGTTTGCCTATATCTGTTCAGGCGTCTTGAAGTCTTTGAGGCATCTGTTTCTCTAACAGGTCTTGAGCACGGAATTGCCGTGGTGACTGTCCGGTAATGCGCTTGAAGGCCCTGGAAAATCCGAAGGCGTCTTGGTACCCGACGGCTGCTGCGATTTGCTCCAACGTAAATTTCGTTTCAGCCAATAGATGTATGGCTTTTTGCATGCGTAACGTGCAGAGGTAATTCAAAGGCGTATCGCCCATTGAAGTTCGAAAGCGCTCGGCCAGTGTCGACCGCGAGAGGCCAACGTGCTTGCTCAGTTCTTCTAGTGTCCAGCCATGCTCAAGGTTTCCATGCATCAGGATCAAAGCCTGGCGAATCTGTTGATTGGCTACAGCGTGAGGTAAGCCTGGCACTGCTGGACTTGCACGCTCAGCAATTTCGCGCAGCGTAAAAGCAAATAACGCATCACACAGACCGTACACGACTGAAGAAGAACCCATAGCCTGGTCCTCTAGCTCGCGGTCGAGTAGGCCGATGGTCAGTGCAAGTGGTGAAAGCGGTGGCAGCGCATGTGACCGTACTACAAACCAGGAGGGTAGGCTACGCAGGAAAGGATGCAGAGGATCATGCCACAGTTGATAAGCAGCGCTGATGACCTTCGTACTACTACTGTCAGATATAGCAGATTGCTCATTGCGAACAAATGGTGTGATCGCAACATCGGTACTGTGCGAAGGAGGTGTTCTCTCCACCGAAAGTAAGTGCACGCAGCCACGGGCCATGAGCACGGAATCCCCTGTCTGTAGTTCCAGTGGTTGATTAAGGTTAGACGCATGCAAAAAGGCAGTGCCACGCGTCACAGTATGCAGTCCGAAGCTGCGTTCGCAAGGAAAACGCAATACGCTGGACTGCGTGAGTGGATGCAAATCAAGCAGGCGCCGTCGCAACCCCGAAACACGAAGAATATCGGAAAGGATGTCCATAAATTAACCTTTGGACGATTAGACATGAATATTGGATTCTAGCGCATTTCCGAATAGTCGGTTTCGGACGACACTAGGGGCCTTTACAGAACCAGCTGCGTTCAAGGCGATTAACAGTTCCTGGTCAGCACCAATGGAGCTGGTCTCTGTCGGCTCTACTGGCTCTCAGCGACATTGAAAATCAGTATAAACGACGTGCACTGATCGCTCTTTGACACTGCGAAAGCTGGTCAAAAAAGCAAAGATTTTGTGCTTCGTGCGGAGTCGTTTTCAGTCAGCTATTTAGCTGACATGTTTTTTTAAAATCCTCAAGGGAGATTGCTATGCATGTTACGGTTCTCGGCGCAAGCGGCCACGTCGGCTCAGAGATTACTAAGGAACTGGCGTCCCGCGGACACCAAATACGCGCTATTGCTCGCCACTCAGCGAGAATCCAAGAAATCAATGGTGTAGAACGGATCGACGGTGACGCCTCCGACGTACACGAGCTTGCCAAACTAACCCGAGGTACCGATGCTGTTATCAGCGCTTTGACACTAGACGTTACTGCTGAAACTTTACTGTCTGCATTGACAGAAGCTGGTGTGCCCCGTCTTTTGGTAACCGGGGGGGCGGGCAGCTTGGAAATTGAGCCGGGGAAACTCCTGATAGACTCACCCGAATTCCCAAAGGAGTGGAAAAGCTTCGCGCTCGCCGGTAAGGCACTTCTTGAAGCACTGCGAGCAGAAAAAACTCTCGACTGGACCTACTTGTCTCCGGCAAGCGACTTTTTCGCGGGTAGTCGCACTGGCAAATTCCGTCTTGGCAGCGATCAACTTCTGGTTGATAGTGAGGGTAAAAGCAGAATCAGCTATGCTGACTTTGCAATCGCCATGGTCGATGAGCTGGAGCAGCATCGCCATTCTCGTCGCCGCTTTTCCATTGCGTACTAGTCATCAGGACCATGTGTTCATAATCCCTTTCTTCAAGTAATGCCGAATCTATTGTGCTGGTAGCTATGTCAATTTTCGTAAATAGCTACACCTAACCTACATACATGTTGGATAGCTCTGAGTAGCGCCTTCCTTACTATGGCGGCTGAGGTAACAGTGCAGGCAGAGCTAAGCATCGGAAAAGCGGCTTCCGACCAAGCTTTGGAAAAGCATCAAGAGTTACGGTTGTAGTAGCGAAGTATGAGCTGCAGTTGTTATGGTACGGCTCAGTATCTTTAATAAGCCGGATGATACCCGTGCGTATTGCCAATACAGCGAGATGTCCAGCGGCGTTCCGGGCGCTAGCTCTACAAGTGAGCCGTTTTCCAGATGCTGCTTAATCAATGAATGTGGATGCATGCCCCAACCCATGCCGGCTAATGCAGCCTTAACAAACCCCTGCGGGGAGGGGAAAGTATGTCGTGGTATCTCTACGCGGCGCTGACACACATCCTGCACCCACCGTGCCTGTAAATCGTCTTTGCGATTGAAACAGAGGCTAGGGGCTGTGCCTAGTGTCTGAACGTTGACCCCATCGCGGAAGTAACGTTCCACAAAACCTGGACTAGCTCCAGCGATGTAGCGCATGGCCCCTAATGCCTGACTATTACAGCCGGCGGCAGGATGAGCGCAAGCCGTTACCGCAGCCACAACCGTTCCATTTTGTAGCCAGCGTGCTGTATGGTCTTCGTCGTCTACAAATACTTCCATCAACACGTCGTTGTCCGCCGCAAAGCTTGCAATCGCATCCCCGAGCCAAGTCGCCAGACTGTCAGCGTTGACTGCAATGGGTAGCATCGCCCGCTGGGCCAGCTGGCTCGACATCGCAGGCACTGCCCCCTGTAAATCCCGCTCCAGTAAACATACTAGATCAACATGATGGCAGAGTCGCTGTCCGGCCTCAGTGGCCCGACATGGCTTGTCGCGGATTACTAAGGCGCAACCGACGCGTTCTTCCAATAACCTTATACGTTGAGATATAGCTGATGGCGTGACACTCAGCGAACGAGCCGCGCCTTCGAAGCTCCCTTCACGAAGCACTGCCGACAAAGCTGAAAGTGCCGAATAGTCGAGCATTGGTAAGCTAAACTTAATCAAGATTAGAAAGGGTAGTTTGCCTTAAGATGACTTCGTTGGGAAGATGTGTGAATGGATACCTCAACATTTACCACTCCCTCTTTCCTTGCAGTATTCCTTCAAGGCCTTGGACTTAGTCTCGGTCTAATTATGGCGATCGGTGCGCAGAATGCGTTTGTACTTAGACAAGGTTTACGGCGCGAGCATGTTTTCAGTATCGTTCTATTTTGCAGCCTTGCCGATGCGCTTTTGATCAGCGCAGGGGTACTGGGTATGGCCCATGCCCTGGGAGAGAGACCAATGCTTGCCCGAGTGCTTGCGCTTGCTGGTGCGGTATTCTTGGCGGTGTATGGATGGAAGGCCCTGCAACGGTCCCGACATGCAAGCACGCTGATTGCCAGCGAAAGTAGAGATGGCGTTAGTCGAGCAGCCGCGTTAGCCCAAGCGGCAGCTTTTACCTTCCTCAATCCGCATGTCTACCTAGACACTGTATTGCTAGTAGGCAGTATTGGGGCTCAGCACCCATCTTCACTACAAGGCTGGTTCGTGGGGGGGGCCAGCGTGGCAAGCATTGCTTGGTTTTCTTTGCTAGGGTACGGCTCGCGTTGGCTTGCCCCCTGGTTTGCTCGACCTCGGGCATGGAAAATACTGGACGCATTAATTGGCGTCACGATGTTTGTCCTATCTGCACTGCTCATTCGACATGTCTTGATAGGACTCTGAAGGAAACGCATCGTTGGAACCATGCCCGCTTTTGGTCGAATTCAGCCGTTTAACTCAGTTTTGCAGGTTACTAAGATGAAACTATTGAGCGATGTTAGACCATCACTTGTTGATTTTAAGTTATTGCTAAAAGTCATGTAAATTTGTCTATCTTGTAGAAATGTGCACTATAAAAATTCTAGTGCTCAATTACAACTAAAAAATTATTTTATTCTGGCACTTATTTCCATAAGGAAATTGCCTGGTTACAATTAGATAGAATCCTCTGTCCAGTTGCATGGGGTCTACCCGTCTCTGGTGTTCTTAACATCTTATCTTCCGACCGACAGGGCGTCCCCTGGACACTTCCTACAGCGCACAACCATGAATATTTCAAACTTTGAAATTGGTACTCGACCAGCCGTAGGTTTTGGCATCGTGTTGGTCCTATTGTTGGTAGTAGCTGCGGTTACGGTCATTCGGATTGAGAACATCAATGTCGCTAACAGCAAAATGCTCGACGACCGTTACGTCAAGGTGATGCTGGCTCAGTCGATACAGGATGAGGTCAACGTCCAGGCGCGGTTCATTCGCAACGCCATCATCGGTGCCAATGATGCGGCAGAGCTCATATCGTCGCTGGGCAAGGTTGATGCTTCAGTCGCGAAGAACACAAAGATGATGGAACAACTAAAGGGCATGATCAATTCAGAAGAAGGCACGCGCGTGTTTAACGCTATGATCGAGGCGCGTAGCGGCTATGGTGCCGCACGGGATGCCGCCATCGGCCTGTTGCGCGATGGCCAAGCCGAAGCCGCTGGCCAATACATATTAAAAGACCTGCGCCCGCCACAAACCAAGTTCTTCGACTCTCTGAAAGCGATGGTTGCACTACAGGGGCGGTTGATGCAGGAATCAGGCGAGGAGGTGCGCGCCAATACGAGCGCCGCTTTCATTTCGACGGTCGTGTTATCAAGCATCGCCACGCTGACCGCCATCATCATCGCCGTGGTTATCACGCGCTCGATTACTATTCCCGTCAATCGTGCGGTGCAAGTCGCACGCACAGTGGCAGCGGGCGACTTGACCAGTCGCATTGTGGTCACGACCAAGGACGAAGTGGGTATGCTGCTGGCTTCGCTAGCCGAGATGAATGACAGCCTCAAGAAGATTGTTGGCGAAGTGCGCAACGGCACTGAGGAAATCGCATCCGCTACAACTCAAGTCGCGACCGGCAATATGGATCTTTCGTCACGTACTGAACAGCAGGCCAGTGCGCTGGAAGAAACCGCATCCTCGATGGAGGAATTGACGTCGACCGTCAGACAGAACAGTGAAAATGCCCGTCAAGCCAACCAACTGGCACAATCCGCTGCAGCCGTTGCTGCACGCGGCGGTGACGTAGTGTCCCAAGTGGTCTCTACGATGGAATCGATCAACACGTCTGCTAGCAAGATCGTGGACATCATCGCGGTGATCGACGGAATTGCATTCCAGACAAATATTTTGGCGCTAAATGCAGCGGTAGAAGCAGCGCGAGCCGGGGAACAGGGCCGTGGCTTCGCAGTGGTGGCATCAGAGGTGCGAAACCTAGCGCAACGCTCAGCCAGTGCCGCAAAGGAGATCAAAGTCCTAATCGGTGCCTCGGTGGATAGAGTCCAAGCCGGAAACAAGCTAGTCAGTACAGCCGGCGAGACGATGGGCGAAGTTGTGGAGAGCGTGCGAAAGCTAACTTCTATTGTCGGAGAAATTACGACAGCCGGCCGAGAGCAGGAAACGGGCATCGAGCAAATCAACGAAGCGATCACATCAATGGACTCGGTCACTCAGCAGAACGCGGCATTAGTAGAAGAAGCCGCCGCCGCAACGTCTGCCCTGCAGCATCAGGCGAGCAAACTCGCACAGGCCGTGAGTATATTCAAACTAGATGAGTCAGCTTCAGCCACGGCTGCGCCAGCACGCATAATCACCAAACCGATTACGACAAAAAAAACAGAGGAAAAGTCGTTAGTGCGCTTTGCGGCCAATAAGTCCAAGGTCTCACAGGGTGCCGAGAATATTAGTAGAAAACCTACCACCAATATCACAAAGGCTCATAAGGACGCTGAGTGGGAAGAGTTCTGACACTACAAACCCCTGCTAACTACAGATAGTAGTAAGAAGAATATCAAGGTCCGTTTTTGTCCGAACCTAGCCGTTTGTTCTAGCATAACAGGCTACTAGGTCAAAAACGCAGAACCGACCGCGACAGGCCGGTATCGCCCCAAAGCGGTCTTCGCACTAACAACCTGCTGGGCGAATTGCCCGGCTCTCCCGGGTGGGATCGTGCGACCGGCAGTAGCCAGCGTGATGCACGATACCCACAGCTCTACCTTCCGCGTTAATGGTCACGGTCACGGTGAACTGATCACCCCATTGCGGCTTGTAGTAGATGATCATAGGCCAAGGTGGAACGGCGAAGTCGAGTGTGATGTGTGCTGACCCGATCTCCTCAAGTCGAACATGCGAAAGGTCTGTCAACTTTGCAAGGAGGCCGCGATAGTAAGCCAATACAGGCGCAAACTCAGACGACGACGGTTGAATGGATGATGCCAACAAGTCGAGTAATACCGTGGTCCGGCCATTCCGTTCGGCCAGCGAACGTAGCTTGCCGATTGCCCAGTAACCATCCAGATCGTTGTTCCGGCTAGCGAATGAGCCACACAAACCACTGGCGACGTTTGTCAGGTGCGCCCCTCTAGGCATGTGTCATCCCTTGTTCAATTAGTTTGGTACACAACGTCGAGCCGTTTTTGCCAACCTCGGCCGTTCGCGTCAGCTTAGCAGGGTTACCGGCCTGAAGAGTCACTGACTGTTTCGACCGGCAGCTGTCGACCCAAAGCGGACGAAGCAAGTCAAACAAATCCGCCCTTCAGTTCAGATGAGGGCACGGACACCTCGTCGTTGAACTTCGAAACGAGTTTAGCTAGGCTCTCGGTTTCGTTCAGGTTCCCGCCATCTTGCAGAGCTTTAGCGATGTGTCGCGCTGCATCTGCGAGGATGGTTCCCCATGCAACCTCCTCATCAATGCCCATCCCATCACGGTACATCCCGATTTTCAACGAACAATGCAGTTGACCTTCAGCTACCCATACCCGAAGCATTTCTACGGAATTTGGGTCTTGCAAGGCTGCTTCCGGTATCGGACGTTCGTTCATTGGGACTCCGTTTCAACGTGTTGATGTGTGCGACTAGACGTCCGCTTGTGGCCAAATCCGGCCTGTCAAGCCAGCTTAGCAGGTTGTCCAGCTGCGAATTTCACGGACGGTCACGACTGGCCGGAACGGACCCGAGACGGATCCTTCCTGCAAGCTCAACGAATTAAGCCTTACAACTCAGGACTTACCACCTCGACAAGTTCAAAATGCAGGGTGACGAATAGGAAGTCGTCATGTAGTTCGTATTGAGGGAGACAGCGGGTGTGAACATCCTGGAACTCACGTGTACTTGCAAACCCCTCACCTAGCCATACTTCCTCTGGGATGTCGCCAAAGCGGATCGTAAATACATTGTTCGCACGGATTAGGCAGCGCAGGCGTTGTCTCAGATCGTAAACTTCAATTACGTCCCCAGTCGCGTAACTGCCGTCGCCGTATTCTCCATAGGGCTTGTAATAGTCCTCGACAGTATCGGCGGTCACTGTCTTGAGGCCAGCAATCACAGCGCGCGCTAAGCTGTCGTCATCCTCGTCGGCACCCCAAAACGTCAAACGCTTACGTCTGCTCATCTACGCCATCCTTACTGAGGTGTTAGAGATCATAGGTCCGATTCCGCCGCTCTTTTTCTACGCTTGATTTTGGCCCAACTCGGCCATTCGCGTCAGCTTAACAAGCTGCTTGGCTGGAAAAGGCACTGACTGTCACGGCAGGCTAATAGCGACCCAAAGCAGACGTTGTCTTCCCTATTTCGACCTGCAGAAAGTGAAGCGTTATAGCCAGCATAGCTGGGCTCGCGCCAAGCGTCGAGCGGATCATCGCTTCATCAGGCCCACCACCTAAACGCCGCGTGGTGGCCTGAAGGGCGACGTCAGTGATCAAGGCCGCACGCTGAGCAAAGTCCGCATGTCAGGGATGTTTAGAGCTTATTCTGAAAAACATAATATTCAAGGAACACGACAAGCGTGGGTATCGTATTGACGATTGTGTGGGGCAAGCTTGCAGCCCAAAATCCAATTTTACGGTCTCGGCGGGACCACAAGAAGTAACTATAGCCGAACACGAAAAAGCTCCAGATCGACCCTGCGAACCGCATCGGCGATAAAGTGCCGTGCAAGAATCCCCAGAGCAATGCTGAGAGACCAACGCTTGCCAGCTTAGATAATCTAACCCGAACTAGTAATTCGAGTAATGCGATCATTAAAGCGGTTTCCACAATCGGAGCAAACACTAGATTGCCGAAGATGGTTGCGATTGTTGGTTGTTCGGGAACCATTGCCATGAATGGAAGAACGCTAAACGCGTTATTCCATAACAGAAAGAAGCCAGCTAAGATTAGCGATCCAAAGAGAGCAACTGTTGCAGCCAACAAGCAATAGGTTTTAAAATCGAGCTGACAAAAATTTTTTTCCCAAGGCAGGGACTGCACTGCCAAGCTCGGCACGCTAGCCTTGCTTGGGACTTCGATTTTGTGAGTCATGGGAGAAGAAAATAAGTAAAGCACTTACCTAGAGGTAGGAAAGTCGGCTGGACCAGTCTCGTATGGACCTACTCGGTGCAAGGCATTACACGTCATTCGCTATGACTGCTTTTGGCCGAACTCGGCCGTTCGCGCAAGCTTAGCAAGTTGCCGTGCTAGAAAAAATCGCTGACTGTTTCGACCAATACCTGCCGACCCGATCCGGAAATTCACCATGCTCAACGGGATAACTATTGCTTGTGTAAAGCGAGCACTTCCACTGGCATTTTCTCCGCGATGCAATCCCGGACAGAGGCGTTAGGAGCGTCCACTGGTCCAAACCACTCATATACGCTTGCGAAACCACCAGTACGAAGGACCCAAGCTTTTTTTGTCTTGGTGTTCATCACGATCGTATGACGGAAGCCATCTGAAACCTTACTTTCGTCTTGAACTACAACTCGAACGAATAATGCAGTATCGGTAGTGTCAGGCGCTTTAGCTGCTGGAATCGTCGTCTTGAAACCTGAAAATGAAATTCCGTAACGCTCTGATAGTGCCTTAGACAAGGGGCATGCAAGAGCATGAACTGACCAAAAAACTAGCGAAGCGGCCACTGCGAGATTTTTCATAAAATGTGTTTTTGGTTGTGATTGGGATGGCTGCTGCTGGACGACGGCGGCTGTTCGGCTCAGCATAGCAGGTCGCCAAGTCAGAAAAATCGCGAACTGTAACGAAGGGCAGCAACCGACCCAAAGCAGACTTTACTGCGGTCGAAAAACCTCATGTATCGAACTCGTTCGCCTCATCCGAGGTTGGATAAGCAGCAATGCTCAATGCAATTCCAATGCTACCCAGTGTCAGCATGTCAACGGCAGAGAACTCGACATGCGCCGTAAATTGCATGCTGTCTCCAATGGTGATACCGACTGAAAGCTCACCGGCGAGGTTGAGACCGGCGAGGGATATGTCTTTCGCATGCGAGCAGGACAAACAGCGTCGAACTTCATCAACAAGACTACGAGGTGTATCGCTGTCAGGCAAGTCAAACGCGATACCAGAACATTGATGCAATTTCCCGCCATGTAGACGGTCGCCGACTTTCCATCTTGAAGTGCCGGTAGAACCTAGTAGTTCGGTTAGGCGATCAAGATTTGCATCACCTCCATGGACATACAGTGTCGCAATGTTCATTTGATGTCTCCCCTTTAACATGACCGTATTGGCCAATATCGGCGGTTCTGCTAGGACAACAATCGACCCAAAGCGGACAGTTCGTAACTTCATGTCTCCTACGCCAGAATCTATCTTTTTGCCCTTGAAACTAGCATATTGCCTTAATAACTTAATATTCTCGCTTGCAAGTCGATCTTGATGTTTCGACTAAATGATGCACTCAGTTCAGCCATTTTTATTCGATTATTTCTACTAGACTGTAATAGGTGCGGTTGTTAGCCTTTGTTTTTAACAAATATGCTTGGTCATGCTTGGCGCACAATGCCAATCGAGCAGTTTCTGGCCATTTTTTCTTCATATCTTCTGTGATTTCTACTTCATATAAGACATCTCTCTCTTGATCTCGATCGACTTCGATCATTGCGATTTTTTCTTTATCAGCCCACACAAAGGCCCAATGACCTTCATCAGCCACATATTTTTGTCTAAATAGAAATTCATCGATTTTCCCGCTCTTTGGATCGCTCTCATTTAGCTTATCCACATATGGGTAGAGGATACATATCTGATCGAAAGGCGTGTTTATAATTGCTGATACCGGCACAGCCTTACCTATAGGAGTCTGCTCTAGCCGAGTCTGGAATATTTCCTCTTTCGATGAGCTGAAGCGGCAGCCTCCCAAAAATATTAAACCACATATCCCTAAAGTAATTATCCTAAAATTCATGGGAAGTTAATTTTCGCTCGGTATTTTTAAATAGCTATCAATTTCAAAACAAAGTTCCGACTAAGCACGCTTCGATATCTGTAGTTACTGAGCCTGCTCCTGTAGTCGAAACCAGACACAAAACGTCCTATAAAATTTTTAGTTTGGATAATCAATAGTGAGCCTTGTGAATATAAATGTGATTTGATTTTTTTTATTCACTTTATACGTTTTTCTCCTTCACTCGGATAAACCAGATGTGGTGTACGTCCGCTTTTTTGCCGATTCCAGCCGGTCGACCCAGCTTAGCAGGTTGCCCGTTCCACAATCCGAGTCAAAGTGGCATAGCCGCAGATGTAGGATGGTCGCTTCCTTTAAACACTAAGTTACATACTTCGGAGCGGGCACCATCCATTGCAGCTAAGCCACCAGGCTCAATTGCCAGCATTCTGTCCCGACTCCCCACCGTAGGCCAAAATGGTAGTCCGTCGCTATTAGGGTCGCCATTGCGGATGAAGTTGGCCCAGTAGCGTTGTACCGGAGGCCACTCATCCTGCGCTTTCATAGATGGCAGGGTGTAATATACGTAGTCCATCTCGGTGGTGTGTTCGGGCGGCTTGCCCGTTCCGGGAGCGCCAAAGCCGAATTCATAACGCCATACTTTAGTACCTGCGTCACGCATGCGATGTGCGAGCCAACGCGCCGGGCAGCGAAACCATATATCAGTCATGACTTGCGTCGGCACGGCGCCCAGTAATGGATCGGTGGCCGGGGGTTTGCCATCTCGAAGACCGTACAGCTTCCGCGCGGCGGTCACATTCGCGCCGAACGCGGCCATCACTAACTCTTCACTGGTCTCTGACTTGCGTTCAGCGCCCAGCTCCTGTGTGTTACTTCCAATGATGAGCGCAATGGGCCGCCCGGCGTTACTAATATGGGCGGTAGCATAGCTTTTCGGTAGTACGTAGCGATCAAGATTGAGCTGCTCCCACGTAAAGCTTGGATCGACACCAGGGGAGACCGGCAGGTTTTGCGCAGCCGTGTTGATTTTCTCCGCCGGTAGAGCGCGCAAAGCGGCCAAGCCTTCCGCGCCCGAGGGCAGCTCAAGCCGCCTCAGTAGCTCGTCGCCCATAGTATCGCTTTGAGCCTCCGTGCGCGGTGCACCCGGCGCAGCAGACTGTATGATGGCGCGCTGGAACAGCCCTTTAGCCAGTGGTGAATAAGTAAGGAACAGGGCGTCGGTTGCGCCAGCTGAGCTACCGCTAATGGTGACGCGCGCTGCATCGCCGCCAAAAGCGGCGATATTGCGCTGCACCCATTTAAGTGCAGCGATCTGGTCCAGCAAGCCATAATTAGCAGAAGAACCGTGCGGGTCTTCCTCCCGCAGTGCACCGAGCCCGAGAAAACCGAATGCGCCAAGTCGATATTGGACCTTCACCACGACGATGCCTTCCCGGTGAAGTGCGTCCCGCTCTAGGGTACCGGCGGCGCCTGCCGCATTAGAGCCGCCGTGGACGTACACCAGTACCGGCAGTCGTGCATTGATAGCAAGTGTCGGCGTGCGAATCGCTACAGTGAGACAGTCCTCGCTTGCGTCCTTGATAAGAGACCGGTTCCACCCTACGTCTGCCTGCACGCAGGCAGGTGCGTGCTTGCTTGCGTCCAGCACTGCAGGCCAAGGAGCGCGCGACAAAGGCGGCTTCCAGCGGCGCTCACCGTCAGGTGCAGCAGCGTAGGGGATGCCATAAAAAATAGTACTTCCGTCAGGCATAGCCAGGCCGGTGATCTTGCCGCTGGCTATTACAACTTCCTGTGAAATGGCGACCGGCAGCTGCAGGGTTAGAACAAGACCCAGCAAAGTCTTGTGCGGAAAGCTTGCCATTATTCATTCTCCTGCGTCGTGAAATGGGAAGCGACATCAACCGAGGCAAGAATACCAATGGCATTGGATGTCTGTCATAGGTTTAACCCAACCGTTCGAGTCAGCATATCAGGGCGCTAAGCTAAGAAAATCACATAGTGTCACGGAGGACCGGAATCGACCCGAAGCAGACCTTCAACATTGCTTTAGCTGCCCTTTCGGCCACCTTCACAGGCGTCATTTGCGTAATCCCATCTTCCGCCCTGGTCCAAACAACGGTCGATCGCAAGCGGAGTCCGTACCCAGAGGAAAAAAGCGACTAAGCCTCCGAGAAGCAGTGCTAGCACGAGGAAGGCAATTACCCGCTTTATGAAGTTCATCGCACGATCTAGAAATTTTCAAAGTCTGCTTCTGGCCGAAATCAGCCAGTCGTTGTCAGACCGGGTTCGCCCCCGACAACGGTAGTGGAAACGTTGGCTCTTGTTGCAGTGCCGATCGGACTACGTATTGTGCCAGCGTACAATCGCTATCGTCGAACCCAGTCAGGAAAACGACCTTTCCTCCTTCCCGACACGCGGTATTAATCGGCCCTTTGGCATCGAGGGTCAACACCACGGAGTGAATTGAGCGCAAAGCTAAGGCGTGATCTGCCTCGTTCTTGTGTAGTCCAGTCTTGCGCATCGGGCCATGCTCTCCCAGCGGTGTGCACTGACGCCGCATATATTCGAGTTCGTCCTCGCTCGCGAAACGCCCGATATCAAAGCCCGCACAGCGCTGCTGGTCTGCCGGCAACGATTCGTCGAAAAACCCGAAGAAGCTATCGGTGCGTATGCCGCAACGAGCAAACGTGTCCGCGATAAAAGCTTTCAGCTCCACCTTGTCGTCTGGGATTGCGGTGATCTCAAACTCCGCTTCCCGCGTGATCGCCAGGCAAAAGCGGTCCTGCGGGAGCGCAACCGACAAGTCGATCCGGCGAGCGAACAGAAAGTCCCACACGTTGTTGTTGAGGTAGATGGTAAGAAAAGGTAATTTCAATCGGGTGCCTCTATATCCTGTGCTCACAGATTCGAGAAAAATCGTACGCTAGGGCGCGCCAGTTGAGCCACTCCGACGACCGGTTTCGACCCAAAGCGGACGAACAGCGCCCGGGTGACCTCATTCCTTCCTTGGCCGACATACGTCCTTGTAGGCTTCGGCATAGGTCTTGTCGAAGCAATTCTCGAGTCCTTCGACGACATCGATATTTATGGGCCAACGAATTCTCTTTTTTGAACCATCGTCGAAGTCTGCCTCCATGTAGCCGTCGATGACAGGTGGCACGCCCACTCCTACTGGCGGTGGGACTGCACTGAGCCTTTCCCGCGCCCGCTTTAGTGCAGCCCTGTCCCTGCGGAGGAAGGCAATCGTTGCATCGACATACGGATTCCAACCAGCCTTATCGTCTTCGGTAGGCTTGTAAGCATGTTCCATCAAAGCGATTGCTTCGGGATACTGCCCAGCATCAGCCCTAACCTGCGCCTCATGCCAGAACAACAGGCCAGATTCTTTATGATGAGCGTTCCGGTAATCGCGAAGCAGGTCCGCTGCAATCGAGAGGCAACCAGGTGTGGACGCCAGTGATCGCCATCCGCCCGAAATATCCTGATCAAATTCGTTTTCGTCTAAGGCAAGTAGGCGAGCACGGTCATATCGACATTTATATGATGAAATTTCTTCCGCGTCGACTACGCCACAAAAGGTAGTGAGGAGACAAAGAAATAGTGCAGCTAAGATTCGGTTTGGCATAGCTAATCTGTTGAGATTGGATGAGGCCTTAAGTTACCAGATCCTCGCTTAGCAAGAATGCACCTATTGTGAGGCTAACGACCGCTTTTGGCCGTTAGCGGACTCCGGCCCCAGGCTACGTCAACATTGCCGCATGGGAATCGGGTCCAGCTTGGTAGCGCGTTCATTGCGTTGTGCTCTGCAGTCGAACACCTATGCACCGATGCATGGCAGGCATTGGTAGCGCGCCCATGTGCCAGTATGCGGAGTGCACTGCGCATTCAGAGACGACAGTTCAGGCACAGTCAGATTGAATGACGGACAGCCTTACAGCCTGTCAATTTCCGAAAAAACCGATTCCAAGTAGTCAGTGAACTCTTCAATACTAAAGGGCTTAGAAAAACACCTATCAAATCCAGCATTAATTGCCTTTAGGTAATTTTCATTGGTGTCTAAGCCTGTCATCGCAATCAAATGCGCAGTACCGCTGTGATTGCTTTTTCTGAGCTCGGACGCGAGATCAAACCCGGTTAGACCTGGCATATTGAGGTCTGAGCACGTCACATGTGGATGGAACTCGGCAGCAAGAGCTAAGCCGGAGAAGCCGTCAAATGCAATGCGGACATCATAGTCCTGAAACTGGAGAACCATCTGAAGGAGTTCTGCTGCATCTCGGTTGTCATCAACCACCAGAATTCGATGCTGCGAGTGATTTTTTTGCATAAGCGCTACAGCTGTCTGATTGGCATTTGCCAGTTTAACATTTGTACAGCTGCGCTTTTACTAACAGTTAAATCAAGCTACGGGCTGCAGTTCGCTAGGAGAGCAACCGTGCACCGGCAATGGCGACTAATGGCAGCCTGAGCCAATGGTTGCTGCGTGGGTGCGCTAAATAAGCGGCTCGCTATGCGGAGAAGAGTCTGGCGTAGCAGAAGTTAGACTGCGCCGTGGCCCGCCGTCGATCAAGACTCGCTGCACAACCTGTGGGGGGATGCCCAACTCATGTGAAGCATCCACCGCAGCGGCTAAGCCGAATGCAACGGATACGTTTACGGCTAAATCTACGTGAACTGCGGTGAGTCGATCAATTCGATTTTCCATATGCCAATCTTAGCGCGTTGGTGTGACACGCGGCGATTCAACCCGCTTCTGACCTCCGGCCGGTCGAGGCAACATCGCAGGTTGCCGCGTTGAAAATTGAACACTGGCCGCGAACGGCCGAAAACGACCCAAACCGGACGTCGTACTTCGCAAATACAGCGCATTGATGGGCCTGAGAAGCTTCGACACGAGGCATACTCCTAAAAAGATACTGTTAAGAAGTACAAATGCTCGCAATCATACCTTGCGTACGTGCACGTACATCTGGGTTAGCCAAACATGAGGCGGTGTATTCGTATCCTGCACTTCCCCGATAAGGAAGTACGCGTGTCGGCGGACTATGATTTGAAAGACATGAATAGATCGCCTCGTCATATCCAACTGCGTCCAAGTCCAAAATGGCAGAGGACCGCGTTATTACAAAGAGAGGGCGTCTGTACGGTTGAGCTCGTCTGCGCAAATATCGGATTAATGCTCCTTGGGTTGCTTCATCAAGATCGTCTTCGATTAAATCGACAACCAGGATGGACGGGAGACTACTTTCCAGTATTTGAAGCAAATTTGTCAGGGTCGCCGTCTGCGTAGCTCCTTCTCCCACTAGCCATGTTACGGCTTGACTCACTCGTTCCTGCAAGTCGGAGCGCGTTTCATGCATTTCGTTGAGCGCATGTGAGCCTTTCCACTGCTGCGGCTCAACAAAAACACCGCCAGGCAATGCGTCCGCGATGCAATGAGCAAACACTGTTTTACCACTCCCCACTGAGCCAACAATGTAGTTTAAAGGTCGAACGTTTCTTATTTCAAATTGTTCACCTCCCCAAGGCCATGGGAGTGAGAAGGCTAGACTTACCTTGGGTTCATGGTTAAGTAAATTGCTGAGTTCATCCTCGCTTGGTATGCGCCCTAGCGCAAGATCGGACTGGAGGCTACGAACCTTTTCCATACGTTGAATTAATCGACTCATCTCTTCGTTAAGAAATGCATCGTGCGAGAGTAGCGCGGACTGGAGGCTTTGTGGGTTTCCATCGAAAACCTGTACAACCTGCGTAAGACTGAGCCCAAGGTTTCTTAACACCACTACTTTGGTAGCACAGACCATATCCTCAGGACTATAGACCCGATACCCTGCGGCGGTACGTCCAGGGTTGACTAAGCCCTTCTGCTCGTAGAGCCTTAATGCCTTCGTTGATACGCCCAACCTACTTGCAGCTTCAGAGGAATTCAATTTTTTGACCATAGGGTTCGGAGAGTTCTGCTTTATCTTGCAGTTATCTTAAAGCCGTCCCCAAGGGGAGGGTCAACAACAAAATTCGATTCAGCTTCAGCACAGGCCTTCGACGTCCGCTCTTGGCCGGACCCGGCCGTTTAGCTGAGCATATCAGGCCGCCAAAGCGGAAAAGTCGCGGACTGTCACGAAGGCAGGAACCGACCCGAAGCGGACTGTCGCGACGAAGGGAATGCGTCAGTGCTTTGCAAGTGCAGTCAACATCATCAGCCGCTCTGCATCGCCTGCGTCTGCACTAATGAAGCATAAGTCGTCAGAAATGTACTGTTGCTGATCAGCTAAGCCAAACACGAAGTCATGACCTGTGCGCCCTGCGAGGTCTTTGCCGAAGCGTAGCATTGACTCGAGGTCGTCTTCCGTTACCGTATCTGCATTGACGTTCAGCCCTAGGAACCACTCGGGTAGGTCTTCAGGATGAGCGGTACTGTCTGAAGTCTGTTTGTCGTTAATGACCAACAAAGACGGATTCTTCCATGCCCTAGCCAGCCCAGCGAACGCGGCCACTAGCTCTGCTTCTGAGTCCCTGAGATCACACCCGTCGACATAGAGGTAAATAGTGTTCTTAGGCATATCGTAAAAGTGAAAGTGTTCGATGAGCTAAAGGTCCGCTTCTGGCCGAATCCAGCCGGTCGAGCCAGCATAGCGGGTTGTCAGGTTGAAAATCTAGAGGTGGCCCTAACGGGCCGGCACCGACCCATTGCAGACATTAACGTGCCAAGCTCTCTGGTATTCGCCTCGATCTGAATCAGAAAGCGGCTTTGACTGAAGTTTGCCAAGTTTGCAAGAGCAAGTTTTCAGGCTTAGCCTTACAACCATCAATCGTCGGCTCTCTTGCGGCGGCAGAGCGTTTTGCCACCTCGGCGGCTTGGGCAGGTTTGCCGCCCATCCCAAAGTATAGAACGCCTGTCAGCATTTTAAATATCCGCATTTCTTCAGGCTTTCGCTCGGGGAATGTAGTCAGTTGATAGGCAAAATCGGCGTTAAAGTCTGCGCATGTTTTCAGCTTCAACGTGGTCACGGAATCTTTATAGAATTCTACGGGAACCACAACAGCCTTCCAACCTTTCGCCTGCGCTTCCTTGACTTGGAACCTAGCGGCTCTGACGACGTCCAGCGCAATCTTATCCAATTGCTCCGACCGAGAAGTTGTGCCTAACAAAGCGCCGTCCGATCTGCCGTCCTCTGTCAACGGTACAACTACTAACACTTCGCCTTGCACGCCAGCTGCGGCTAGCTCCGCTGGATATTGTTTGTCCGCAGGGCGGAACGATGGACCATCAATTTTTTCCAGTTTTTTCAAATCGTAGGCGTTAGGTTCGGTAGCTGCTGCGACCGTAACGCAACAGCCCAGTGCAACGAGTAACAAGCGCATCAACTTTCCTTTGTATATCAATGAAGTATCTATGTCTCTAAAATTTGAGGGAACGCTTTGCGGTCCATTTGAATGGCCGCTTCTGGCCGAACCCGGTCGTTCAGGCCAGGATAGCAGGTGGCCAGGTTGAAAAGTCACTGACCGTCTCGACAGGCCGGTACCGACCCATACATAGCCCGAGCTAGCGTTAAACCTCGAAA
>NZ_JCASIJ010000004.1:0-61141 GCF_059685895.1 Telluria sp. ZT3P25 | reverse complement strand
CCTCTTCAACACGTACACGGCGTAAGCCGTCTTGACTATGGCTTGGCACCATATTCCCGATCCAATTTCAAAACGCATCCGCAGCCTCAGCTTGTGTCGTATGACCGCTTTTGGCCGAAAGCGGAAGTTCGTTGTCGCCAGTGTAACTGAGCAAGAAGCGATGGACTTCGCTACTTCACGCCCTGTCGTCGCAGTAATTTCCAAAACGTCGCATCTATTTCGGAAAGTCACACCATCAGTGGGCCATGAACAGGCTGCGTCTTACGCTGATATTTGTTATTTCAAAGATAGGACTAACTTTTGCGACTCGCCAATTAAGGTTTGTAACCACAATGTATATACATCGTGTTATACTTCTGTTTTAGATAAGGGGGTAGATCATGCTAAAAGACGAACAAATGATTATTAGGGTGCCTGGTGAACTCAAAGCTGAGTTCCAACAGGCCGCCGAGGTTGCTGATCGGTCGGCAGCACAGATATTGCGTGAATTTATGCGTGATTTTGTTGCCAGAAACCCAAGTCGCGCTGTTTTAAACCCGGTACGTTCTACAGTTGATGAACGAAAAGCAGCAATGAATTTTGGGCTTACATCTGTTGCGCTTGAAGGATTTGCGGTTTCGCCAGAGGCTCAAGCTCAGCAAGAACGATGGGTGCGTGGAGAAATTACCATGGAAGAATGTATCGCTGGCATAAAGCAAGCTCACCAGGGGGCATAGCGTCGTGTCGATTCCTGATGATGAGTTACGCCAGCGGTTAGAGGGCGACTTAACTAGCTCCCGCATTGCAGAGCTTAAGATCAATCCTGTAACTGGCAACTTCGACGTCGGACATCTTCGTGAGGTGAATAGAAGAATTTTCCAGGATTTGCCCTCCGTTGGCTTTTCTGAAGTCACCCCTGGAGAGTATCGAACCCCAGTTCAGACAGGAAAGGATTGGCTAAAGTGTCGCGTTCTTGACGTTACCCCTGGGCAATTCTTCGTAGCGTACTCAAAGATGGACGATGCCGCACAGCGGCGGCTCGAAAGCACGTTGGCACAGGTTCAGCCCGGCCAGCTTGCGCAGCTCGGCCCGAAAGAATTTGCTCATGCTATCGGGAAGCTTTACGCCGAACTCGATTACCTTCATCCGTTTCCAGATGGGAACAGTCGGACTTTGCGATCGTTTACTGCCCAGTTGGCGGAGAAATCTGGGTATGTCATCGAGTGGGATCGCTTCGATACTGATCCTCAAGGAAGGGATAGGCTTTACATTGCTCGCGACCTTGCGGTTAATAAAATAGCTAAGCCTGGAATCGAACATCCAAGTTCAATAATGCGTGTAGTAGGTAGCATGGATCGGCTTGAGGGAAATCGTGCTCTAGGTGACCTGCTAGCAGACGTTATCCGGCCAAGTCGTTCCGTCGACTTCGAAGCTATGGATCGTGAGCACGCATTGAAGAAACACCCTGAATTGAAAGGGGCTCATGCAACGCTTGAGGCTGCAGCCCGTTATATGGAGAGCAAAGCAGTTGACCAAGATACGGCGAAGAGTTTGCTGAAAACCATCTCGGCCAAGCTGGTTGAACGGATGAATCTTGGTGAAGTTATCCAATACGACGGTCGTGAAGTAAAGTCCGCAGAAGTAAGTAAATCGACTCAACCTATGCTGAACCCCGCAAAAGATCGTGGCATGGATCGGTGATCCAGCCAAAACTTCGAATTTATTTCGTGACTTTCTGAATCTAAAGATCGACCGACCCTTAGCATGACTCACTCTTTAAAAAATGAGAAATCAAAATTTTTTCTGAAAAACAAGTTATTTGAAGGAGTCACATCCATCAAATATGTTAATCGGCCCCTCATGACCTGGGCAACTAAATTTTCGAAGTTTAGTAGCGAGGCAATTAAATCGACCAACAAATGGGTAAGCGAGGAAGATATACTTGATATTTTTTATAAAGAGTACATTGCAAGCTTTTCGAAAGATTTCGACATAAATACCTGCAGATTACCTTTAACTGAAATATTAGGAAGCTCAGAGATCGATGATCTCTGTTTGCGAGTAGTTTCCGCGTTAGCAGAAATACCAAATGAATATGAAATTATATTTCCTACTCCCCGTTTATCTCCGATAGAATTGGGCTTTAAACCGAATGTTTCAATAAAACCTGAAGTTAAATCGAACTTTTCAGATAAAATAATTTATTGCTCTACAATTAACGTTAGATCAAACGGCTACGCCGCAACGTCAAGGAACCAGTCGGCAATCCGAGAGGCTACACTATATCTTAAAGTTTTTTTTTCGCTTGGTTTGCTTTACGATTTTTTCCGTAGGCGACAGACTTACCATCTGAATGATCTCACAGACCACATCGCAAATACAAAAATCGAGAAGATGCAATACGCGCAGATCAGAAAGATATCGTCACCGGACTCAGAACCATTACACGCTCCCCTTGGAGTCGGATTCTCAAAGCTGTTAAATGAGATATATTTTCGGAATGACATCGATAGCGTTTCTTTTAAGCTTAGTTATGATAAGTTTTTCAAGCTTTTTGAACTCATTTATGAAAAGGATGCTGATGATAATGTCAAATCTATTCGAAACGCGCTTTTTTGGTTGTTTGATGCTCAGACCGATGATGACGAAACCAGTCGATTTATAAAAACGTGCATTGGTTTGGAGGCCGCCATCTCCGAACAGATGGAAGGTGTAGGAATTACCGAACAGTTAGCCGATCGAGCAGCATTCTTACTTAGGAAAACACCAAAAGGCAGAGAAGAAACTAGAATAATGATGAGGGAGATTTATAGACTTAGGTCGAAGATTGTCCATGGGAACATTTCTGGATTATCTCATAGTGATCTACGGACTTCAGAAAACGCTTCATTAATCTTAAATTCAATAATAACTTTAGAGCTCGATGCCATATACGCTTGGTGGGGCGATTATCAAAAGAAAATTGCGGGAATATAAATGGTCTGAGCCTGTTGCTACTCAAACCAAAAGCACTATCGTCATAAGCCCCGCCATTTTTTTTGATTTCATTAAGCGACACGTCAATCTGCATCTGAGACCGTGCCCCCAATTATGGCGGCGCGCAAAGAATCGACGCTTGGCTTGCTTTTTGACTGAAACCGCACTGTAGGTATACCGCCTTGCAGCAGGCGTGCATCACGCATCTGATCCTTGCTGGCTGAGTGTGTCCTGTCGTCCAGTTCAACGACAGCGACAACTTTGCAAGTTTTGTTGCATACCACGTAGTCCACGCGCTGTTGCGCGATCCGCAAGCGATCACTATGGGCCTTCTTTCTGTCGCTGGTGGTAGCTTCAATAAGGGCCGACATGGCAACTTGGGGGAAGATGTAATGGTCAGGTAAAGCTGCTACGAGTCGTCCGAAGAATTCGGCCTCATTAGCTGTCATCAGCGAACGTGCTCTATATGCGCCGGTTTGTCCTGTGCCTTTCAACCATACTTGCGCCAGTATGATAGCCAATAGAATAATTGCTAAAAGTACAAAAACTATCTCCATGTTTTTCTCTTTTCTCTCATCAGAAGGCTCTATCTGTCGAGCGATCGCTCGGCAGCGGCGCCTTATATGGCGTTCCACGAGCCTCGTTCTGTAAAGCCACACATTGCGGCTCTTGACTACGACGCTCCTCAGGAAGCGGCCTACAAAGCTCCACTGCGCCCCGCCTTGCGTCTTTATTTCTCGCAATTTCGGCCATTTGAATCTCGACCTTTTTCGCGAAATCCTCGTTAGTATCGGCACATCCTGCAAGTAGCAGAGAGGCAAAAATCAGCGGCAAAAATTTCATAAAAGTATCCATGTTTTTGTGTTTGACGTTTCTGTGTGAGGTTTTCCGCTAGTTTCGCGGAGGCGAAACTACGTTGGCCCCGTGTCGTTGGGCATTTTACGTTGGAAGGGAAACCTTTTTCATGCCAGGCTTGAACGCTCGTGGTGGTGGAGCCAAATCCGGTACGCCGCCGCGATCTTGAAATGCGGCTTTGCACTGCGCTGTTTCGTTGCGGTAGCTCGAGCACGACCAAAAAGGTTTTTCCTTCCCAGGAACCAGTCGTAGTCTACCCGTTTCGCATTTTGGGCACGGGATCGGCGCGGCTACCAACGGTTGGCCATTGTCGTCCTTGTACGTGGCATCGCATTTTGGGTCAGCATTCCAGCGCGTGCAGTACCAGAACGGTCCGTTTGCCCCGGCTTTTTGCTTGAGTTGTCCTTCTTTGCATTTCGGGCAGGTACCATCCTGTTCGCCAGCCTCGGGAAAACTAAACTCCAGTTTATTTTTCGTCTTTGAGTACATTAAAAACGCGTCAAACACTTTGCCACTCGTCGGGCTAGTGAAACCTTTCAATAGCGGACTCTTACCGTTTTTCAGCAGGGCTGTCACTTCGACCTTGCTGATGTCCCTGCCGCAGACCTTACGGCCAATTTTAAAACCGCAATGGCAAAGGAAGTTAAATCCCTCGCTGCGTACTTCGCCCTTGCAGACCGGACAGGGAACGTCGAGCTTGAGTGCTGCATACTGCGGAGAGGCCTTCGCCTTCAACTGCAACTTCTCGGTAATGGATCGAACCATATCCGTGATTTCTGTCATGAACTGGGCCTTCGGATAAGCTCCCTTTTCCATGTTTCGAAGGCGCATTTCCCATTCCCCCGTCATGGCTGGCGAACACAGCTCATGAATCCCATGTTCGCGCAGGATTGGGACAAGATGCATCGCCTTGGGCGTGGGGTGAATTTCCTTAGCTTTGCGCTCGAAATAAGGCTTCTTGCGCTCCGTCTCTTGCATTAGGCCTTCGATGATGGCTGCACGCGTGGCGGGTGTCCCAAGCCCCTTCCCTTTCAGGGCCTCTTTCTGTTCGTCATCTTCAACGTACCGCCCTGCCCCTTCCATAGCACCAAGCAATGTGTCTTCAGTAAATCGTTTTGGAGGCTTCGTAGCGTTACCTTTACTGGAAATCGAGCTGACGTCGGGCGTTTCACCATCTGCGACGTAGGCCAGTTCGTTGTCGCCGCCAGCTTCACGGCCGCTCACTTCGAGCCAGCCAGGATCAACCAGCACCGTACCGTTCGACTTAAACGTGTGGTTGCTCACGACAGTTTCGCGGACGGTTTTTTTAAAGAGCGCTGCCGGATAGAACGCGCCGATAAAGCGCCTGGCTACCAGGTCATAAATCTTCATCTCATCAGCGCTGATTGCAACCGGCTGCAGCCCTGTTGGTATGATCGCAAAGTGATCGGAGATTTTGCTGTTGTCGAAAATCCGTTTCGTGAGCTTTACATATCCATTGGCCAGCGCCTTCTTGGCCAGCGGCGCAAAAACACCTTCAAATGTCCCGAAGACGTTAACGACCGTGTCCAGGTAATCTTCCGGCAGAACTGTTGCGTCCGTCCGTGGATAGGTAAGAACCTTATGCGTTTCATATAACGACTGTGCGAATCCCAGTGTTTGGGACGCTGTGAAGCCGAATTTGCGGTTTGCTTCGCGTTGCAATGTAGTTAGGTCGAAAAGCTTAGGGGGCGGCTTGGGGTCGTCCTGAGAGTGGTCTACGACCGACTGCACTGGCTTATCAACGCATGCTTCCAGCACCGCTGTCGCACGTACCGTATCGAAAAGCCGGTCTGGTTTAGCGTCGTCGTCATCGTTTTTTATGAATGCGGGATCGATCCATTTGCCGTTGTATTCACCGACAGCGACAGCGAACGTGGCAACGACCTCCCAATATGGGCGTGGAACGAAATTCAGTATCTCGTTCTCGCGATCAGCCACGATGGTAACAACTGGCGTTTGCACCCTGCCCGCCGTCACCATGTCTCGTGAGTCGTACATAATGTTGTTGAACCAGGTCAAGCAACGACTACCATTGATTCCCATCAGCCAGTCGGATTCAGAGCGGCAAACTGCTGCATCGTATAGATTGTCGAATGCCGCACCTTCTTTCAGATCAACATATCCGGCCTTGATCGCATCGGGCGTCATCGACTGTAGCCACATTCGCTTGATAGGCTTTTTCGTACCCGAGTGGGAGTAGATATAGCGGAAGATCAGTTCACCCTCTCGACCTGCATCGCAACAGTTAATGAGGGCCGCAACATCGCGCCGCGCAATCAATGATTCTACGAGCGCGAGCCGGTCGGCGCTCGTTTCAATTGGTACAAGCTCGAAGTGCGTTGGAATGACGGGGATTCCAACATCCTGACCTGGAGGACACTGCAGCCCAAGGAGGTGGCCGACAGCGCCGACGACTATCATGTCGTCACGCTCGAAGAACCCACCCGTTTTTTTGAAGTTACCGAGTGCGTTTGCGATGTCAGCTGCTACAGACGACTTTTCTGCAATGATAAGATTTTTCACGGTGTTCCTTGAGTAAGCTGACTAGTGACGTGAGTTCGGCGCCGGCGCAGTAGTGATGTCAGCATGCCTTACGGAACCTCGATGACGTTGTACCCGCGCCAACCGCATCGAACGGCACCAAGGTTTCGCGGAGGCGAAATTAACGGCTGCGTTCCATTACAGGAGCTGGCGCAGGAGCGGGTCGGTCAACGGCACGTTCGGTAACTTTAGGGGTAGGAATTTTAAGCGTTCCGTCTCTTACGGCTGTCGTCATTTTGGCGATTGCGTCAAGGCGACTATGCTCGGGCAACTTTGCAAGCTGCTTTTCCATCAACTTGGTAGCAACGTCAACGCGCATCTGTTCGTCCTTTGTCAGCGTGCGCTCCGCTGGTTTTGAACTGGATGCTTCTTTAACGTGGGATGGTTCGGGAGCCTGGCCCTTGGGCAGCTCGACGCCCACTTTCGGCAACGTCGGTTTTGGGTCGTCCGAAAACTTCACTGGACCGGCCGCAGGCTTGGCATCGAGCTTGGCGGTCACATCGGCAAGACCTTGCACTTGCGCACGAAACTTCGGATCGTCAACGGCTGGTTGGTTGACACCCACAATTTCGTTGGTTTTCTCAGGGCTGGACGGAGCGGCGACTTCCTTGCCCGCTAAGCCACGTTCGACCATCACCTTGCCCAACTGTTCCTTGTCTCGCTCTGTTGGCTGATAGCCTTTTGTTTCGATTCCGCGTGACTGTGCTTCAAGCCAAGCAATTTGCTTAAAGTTGTCAGTGCCTTTCAGTTCCAACGCACCCCAATTTTTCGCCGAAGCTACTTCGACCATGTGTGCGATAACTTTCGGGTCTTCGACAGGTGTTGACAGCTTCTTTCCATGGTCTTCGAACCGTAACGCATCAGAAGCCTTGTCGTGAAATTTCCCGTCTTTCACTTTGTATTCACTAGCTACTGTCTCCGGCAATGTGTAGCCGATTTTATCCATCACAGCTTTCGTCGCGGTGAACGGTTCCGCTACATCTTTTGCTTTAGGCTCCTTGCCCTCCACGCGCTCAGAAGGCTCTCCAGCAGGCTTATTAGGTTGGCTCGGTACATCACGAGTGGATGTTCCATCTAACCCCTTGGCCGGGTCTTTAGACGTCTCTGGACCCGCTGGCGTCGGTATTGGCCGTGAGGGTTCTTTCGTAGCTCGCTCATCGAACGCTTTTGTGTCCAAGGGCAGCTTGGCGTAAAAGCTGGCCAGCACAACCTCACCGGCACCTTTAACCAACGTGTCTCCTGGACCCGTAGGCCGGATCTCGCGACCGACATCTACTTCGCGGTTAAGGTTACTCTTGGCGTGAACGACGTTTGGATTGTCCTTTTCGTTCACTAGAATGTCTTTGCCCTTATCGTAGAACCTCTCAGCTTGCTTCATAGCCTGTTGAAAGTCTTTGGTTTCGTGTTGGAGGGCGTATCCGTTACCCTCTCTTACAAATACTCGCAATGTCGGGCCGTCTTGTTGCGGATTTTTCTTTTCTGGATTGGCGGCTGATTCAATAGTATTCATGTGGTTCTCCAAGTTAAGCAGCTAGTGAAATTTCTTGATCCATATCGGACGTTGCAAAGCCTGCGAAATCCATGCCGATGGCATCACAGACGGCTTTTAAGATTTCGGCCTTGTTGACGATGTCATCTACATCTAGGGTTTCCATCTCGTTGACAGTCAGCGCACGGGTCCGGTGTTGTGCTCGGACAATCGTTAGGTTTGGCACAACTGGTGGCGTCAAGTTGAGGCGGTCGGTGAAGGCATCGTCCTCATATGAAATCACCTTGTCCGCAAAGATCGGCTTGCATCCTTCGACGGAAATAATGATTTTTTTAAAGCCGATTTCTTTGATTTCTTGTGGGAGCATCAGTGCGCGACGCTGATCGCTATCGTTGTGTGAGTGGCCAGCCTTGCCACCACTAACGCTACGGCCCTTTGAACGGCTTTTGACGGTCTGATAGCCCAACGTTTCAGAATACTCTTTCGCCTCCTCATTCTCCTTGGGCTGAAATAGAATATTCATGGCGCAGTTTGTCATCAACGTTTGCGCGCCCTCTGGTCCATAGCCGTCTTCGCGACCGGAAATCTGACCTTTGTTCTGGAAGATTAGCAACAAGCGCATGTTATAACCAGCCATGTAGGCAATCGCCTTTTGGATAATTTTCAGTTTTCCCACAGATGTGAACTCGTTGAAAATGACGAGACATTGATACTTCAAACTCGGGTCGTCTTGCGGTAGCGTTTTGGTATTCTCGTTCAGAAGGATCGAATAGAAGATATTTGCCAGCACCGAGTAAGTGACCAAGTCTTCGGCGGTCATACCAAAGTAAATGGTCATTTTTTTACGTCGGATATCACGCAGGTCAAAATCATCGCTGGACGTAGCAGCAGCGATCAGAGGCGAGCGGAAGATTTTGAGGGGGGCGATAAACGTGCTCAAAATGTTGGCGCGGACCTGATCCGTGTTGACGGCAAAACTACGCAATGCATCAACGCATTCGACGCTCAAACGCGGTAGTACGCTCTCACGCTCTTCCCTAGAACTAATGGTGGCCTCGATCCATTTGTCTAGGCTTTCCCCAGTGGCAGGCGTGCTCAATCCAAGCATATTTGCCATGGTTACTGTTTCAGTTGGCGTTTCCATCATGTATAACGCCAGTCCCAGGAACAGTACTTGCGCGTTATCGTTCCAGAACGCATCTTTGCCGCCCGATGGATACCACATGCTGGCTTGGCTTTGAATGTCACCAATACGATAATCATATTCTCTGCGAATATATGACATCGGATTGAAGCAATGCGAAGTCTTATCTGGATGATTTGGCGCGAAGAGATAAACTTCCTGGCCATGTTTTGCGCGAAAACCAGCAGTGAGCTTGTAGCTTTCCAGCTTGATATCGTGATTAACGATCGAGTCTGGATAGGACAGGAGATTCGGGGTAACGATACCGATATCTTTTCCGCTCCGAGTCGGCGCTTTAACACTTATGAATTGTTGGCCTGGAAAAGTCAAAAATTTGTCATCTAACTTTCCCACAATGACGCCAGGCCATTTCGCTTTATCATCGCCAAATAACCCTACTTGTCGCACTTCGGCTTTTGTAGCGAACCTTGCGCTGCCATGAAGCTCAGGCTTTTTACCAGTCAAAGCGCTCACGAGAACCATTACGAGAGGTATTAAGGGCAGAGCTACAGCGGCGGCCCATCCGATCATTAGTGAGAATTTCACCGCCCGTATATGGCTGTATGATTTCCAATAATCGATCAAAGTGTAGATAGTGACTGAGTCGGATGGAATTTTTTCAAGATCGGCAAATAGACGCCCTCCCGCGTACTGACCCGCAACAGCTAGGGCACAGATGAAGACAACTGCAATTGCAGCTACCACAACCTTTTTGTATGGCTTAGTCATTGTTTGCTCTTTGTAGGATTGACGAACCGAGATTTCGCGGAGGCGAAATTTTAGGATGCATGCTTAAACGTTTTCACCACGCATCAGTTTTGCTTTGCGGACCGGGTCATAGTAGAGTTGTGACATTTTGGTCCGCGAAAACTGGATCATTACGTCAATCGAAGTCGTTACTTCCCGGACGATATAGCTCCATTCAAGCGTTTGCCCAATCTCGGATTGTTTCACCAGGGTGGCAATACGCTGGTATGCCGACAATGGATTGTTCGAGTGAGTCGTCGTTAGCGAACCGGGATGCCCTGTATTTAGTGCGGCAATGTAATCCCATGCCTCATCGCCGCGGAGCTCGGTCAAGAAGATGCGGTCCGGTTTCATACGCATACAGTTTTTCAACTGCTCTTTTGGCGTAACAAAGTCGCCATACATGAGGTGGACTTTGTTCCAGTGAAGAGGCAATGACAGTTCGTGTACATCTTCAATGGTGATGATGCGTGTATTTGCAGCAACCATATCGGCCAAAGCCTTCATAAACGTCGTCTTACCGCTACCTGTCCCGCCTGACATACAAATGTTTAACTTGTTCTCAATGCATAGTTCAAAAAAGCGTTTCATATCTCGCGCTTCTTTCGCCTGAAGCATCTCCAGCTCGAACTCTTCAAGGTGAATATCGCGTGGTACGTCGGTGAACACACTCACATCGCGGAACTGCGTTAGGCGACCTGAATTAATGTAGTCGTCGAGCGAATAACGTTCGTTGCTGGCGATTCGGAATGTCAGGGCAACTGTCCCCGGCAGGCAGGCAGGGGTGATCACTACTTGGCCGCGTTGACCATCGGGCAATCGGACTTGTTTGATGGGGCTATTCATGTTCAAGCCCGTGCCGCCTTGATAAATCGCGGCAGCATTGGCCAATTCGGTCAGAAGTCGCAGAGTGGCTTCCGGCGCATCGTGTTCCGTCCAGCCATCAGGCGTTTCGGTCATGATTTTGCCGGGCTGATTTACGCACACCTCCGTCACGCCTTCGCGGTCAAGATGGGCTTGAATACCAGACTGTTTCAGCTTCGACCTGAGCGTAATGCTCTTATCGAACACATCGTGTTTAATGGCGGACGAGTTCATATACCCCCCTGAAATCAATGTCACGCATAACGAAGATGTTGATGACATCGCCCTGACGCCCGTAGCCGGTAGGCGGGATGTTGATCGTGCTTTCAAGCGTTCTGCTGGCCAGGTCCTGCCCTGCCCGCGAACTGGTAGTCAATTGGATGGACCCGCCGCCGTCACTTGCCTTGTTGGACAAGGCTTGGCCAAAGTCACTAATCAGGCTAAGCAAGACGGCGCCGCCGAAGCGCTGCATTAGATGATTGTCTACATATACCGGTTGGCCGCTGGCACCTAGGGAGTCTGTCCCGAATGAATTGATGTCTACGACGACACCGCTTGGCGTTTCAATACGTGACCAGAGAACAGGCACAAAAGCCTGGCCAGGGACCAGACTGTCCCGCAGCTCGCCAAATGCCTCGCTGCCGCGCTCGATCAGTTTTACTGCCCCATTGGACGACCACACATCTTTTGCGATGGTGCAACCGACACCGCCAGGATTTGTCGTGACGATTCGCGTTTTCTGCGTACATTCGATTGAAGTACCCCGCCGTAGAAGCATGTTCAAGTCGGGCCGCTGCACTGCTACTCCGGCCACCAAGTTCGATGGCTTAAGTCTGTCGTCAAGGCCACCGCGTCCGGTTTGCGCGCTTGTATTCATGAAGCCGCCTGCGGGAGGCGCATCATTTTCGGCATTACCTAATCCCGGCGAGGCCAGCTGCCCGGTTCCACTGCTTGCCCCGCTGCCTCCATTACCACTCGTGACCAGGATATCGCCACTCATACGGCGTTCGGCAAGCGTTGGGACCTTTGCAGCCGCTGTGGTCGTTGCACCGCCATGTCCACCACCAGCAGTCTGGCCAGGCTGCGCTTGTCCCTGTACAGGTATCGCACCAGCTGGAACAGCCATCGAGCCGCTTGGAGCACCCGCTTGCGCTTGTGCGACCGGATCAACTTCGGCTGCTGCAGGTGCCGGCATGGCCGCCATTTCCTCGGCCTTGATACGTTTTTTAGTAGCCTCGAAATCCCGATTGACCACTTGGACGGCCGCAGCCGGTTTCTCTTTGGCCTGTTCCGCTGCTTGGACTTTCTTGCTTTCCTCAAGACGGCCCAGGAATAGAACAGATCCGCCCGCAATTGCGA
Source organism: Telluria sp. ZT3P25 (assembly GCF_059685895.1). Lineage (NCBI taxonomy): Bacteria > Pseudomonadati > Pseudomonadota > Betaproteobacteria > Burkholderiales > Oxalobacteraceae > Telluria > Telluria sp. ZT3P25. The sequence continues at coordinate 49,127 of NZ_JCASIJ010000004.1, read as the reverse complement.
CTACCCCAACCATTAACGCAGCAGCGATTCCCATCCGCGAAAGATTGTTTTTTTTCTTGCTGGAATTAAGTTTGGGGATGTCACGGTCAACCTGGACGTCATCGTTTTCGACGGAGTTTTCGTTGGAAGTATTCATTGGTCACCTCGTGGTAAGCGAACAGCATTTGGCACGGATGTGCCGCTCACGTTGAGCTTGCCGTCAGGGTTAAAGCCGTCATTGCGAATAGCAAGAACAGAGCTGCCGTAGCGGAGAATGAACTTGGCCGCTGTCTCGTGAACGACCATCATTCCGGTGTCACTTTCCATATGGAAGTTGGTCAGTGCTTCTTTTCCGTCCGGCAAGACTTTGTAAGCGACGGGAAGCGCACGCGTAGAACCAAACCGCATGAACGTAAAGTTGCCGTCATCCGAAATTGATGACGGCGCCAGGACGGTATCGCCCTGCATCATGTAATTCGCATTGTTCTTTAATGTGACGTTGCCTCCGCCGGCGACTCTAGCTACGCATTCAGCCGTCGCTGCACTTTTCTGACTTGCAGCCAGTGCAGCTTTTGCGCGGGTATCTGGATAGTCGAAGCGCACTATCAGCGTCGGGGTAATGAACGATTTTTTTGGCACCGACAGGATTTCAAACGCGTAGCTGCGTTTGTTTGTAACGATGAGAAGCTTGGTGTCAGGCTTTGATGCCGCAGGCTTCAACATAATATTGCTGCCACGTGGCCCGATCTTCCATGCTTCTTTGTCTCCAATACCAATCATGGCCTTGTTGGAATCACCTTCCTCGACCGTTTCGCCTTCCTCGAACTGGATGAGCGTGGGATTGCCGATCGCGGTGTAAATCTGCACAACTTTGTTTGGATCGTAGGTAACAGTCCTGATACGAGGATCATCACCAGGTGCAGCGCTGGCAGTTGAAACGGTCACAAACAGCACGCTTGCCATCAATGGGGTTTTCATGGCGTTGCCCCTTCGACTTTCGCTGGAACCGTTGCTGTGACCGATGATGTTTTCGTGATGTCGCGTGCCGCTTGGTAGCTTGTGGCTTTCCAACCTGCGACATTGATGCCGCGGTCACGGTCGTCCATCGGCTGGTCTTCGTATTTAAAAGTGATGGTCGATATGAAGTATTCGACGACCGGCTTTGCAAAAGGATCGACCAGGTTGATCGTTTTGCGGCTCCATGAAACCAAGGCCGTGTCACCGACCCAGGAAATTGTTCCTGGTGTAGGTATGACGCGGAATTTATCCTTGAGCACGACGACTGGAGCATTTGGGTTGTTCTCGCCGTTGAAAGCTGCGTAAAGCTGCCCTTCTGTTGGCGTCGACATCAACATAGTGCAGTTGAAATGATCTTGGATCGTTTCCCAATCGTAGGACTCGCGGCAAGTAATGTACTTGCGCAGATAGGACACATCGGTTGCCCTACCATAGGTGACTTTGGCATCCGAAAGCGTTTTCAGCCAAGTGATGTCGCCATTGTCGTGAACTTGCATAATCCCTGGCGGATTCGGTTTGTTGTAAAAGGCGTTGATGCCGCTGACAATAACCGTGACGCCGACTAAGACCATGGCTCCGGTGAAGCATCGCCAAGCAAGCTTTTTCGACTTGACCATGTCGTCAAACTTGCTCGACTCGAATTCCATGGCTTGTTTCATGTAGAAATCGCCCAGCTGGTCTGGCGTCATGTCTGCTACGTCTTTTTTGCTGCTTACGATCTTTTGTACGGTAGATTTCATCGCTTATTCCTTTACAGTGGCCGGTTTGTTTACTAGCATCCAAGGGCCGGTCGGCTGGACTGGTTCAGGCGGCGTCGTACTGCAAGCGGCCAATGCTGCCGACAGTGCTATACCCAAAATTAGTTTTTTCATGTTCGTTCTCACTTTCTTTGTTCTGAGGCCATCGACCCGCCTGAGTTCTCTGGTTGGCCCTTCATGTCGCCACCGCCAGCAGGTGGCTTTTCAATACCGCCTTTTCCACCCCCTCCGAATGAAGGGAGCGAAGGCAGTTTTCTAACCATGCTTGATATGCCAACCCCACCGGCCAGTGCGGACGCAAGACTAGGCAGATTCAACGAAACGAAGACCATCACGGCGCTGATAAGGTTTACTTTAATGATCGAAGAGAAAGACAGATCCTTCGGCACATAAGAGCTAACCATTGCAATTTCGATTTGCGCAGCAAACGAGAACAGCATCAGTAAGAATGCATAATTCAAGAGTTGGCCGGTCCACGACTTAAACAATTCACGGGTTGCAGGAAACAATGCCGATGCAATAAATAGCGGGCCGATTGCTATCAGAATGCCCATGGCAAGCTTGGCCAGGATGATGTATGCGATGGCAACAACCATGAAGGCTCCGGCAAAGACGGACACTCCAGTTATCGCCAGAACCGCAAATAAGGTCTGCTTGATCCCATCTGCTTCGGCATACAGGGCGAGAAAAGCGTCTAAGAAATTGTTCACCATGCCATCGAGTGCTGATGCAGACTCAAACTTTGTGCCAACCGTTCCGGCTAAATCTTCGCCAAGACCATTGATGAATGGGACAACGTGTTCCGTGTACATCGTCGCATTTAAGCCCAGCGAAATCACGACGCACCAACCAATCATTCTGTTCAGGAAATCTAAGATGTATTCATCGTTATCGCCACGCATGTACGAGAACGCAATAAGCATCACGTAGACGCCAAAGCCTGCAGCAAACAGTGGCGAAATCAGCGCAATCATGTTCGTGGTGCCGTTCTGCAAGACCGCGATAACTTGCGCATCAAAGAACGTGTAAATGTCGTGAAACGGTGTTATGGCTGCCATGGTTTCGACCTTTGCTTACTTTGCGAATTTGGCGTCAAAGGTCTTGTCACGTTGATGTGCCACGTCCTTTTCTTCGCGATCCGTCGCCATATAGCCAACGACCGAAATGAGCAACATCACAATGATGACGATGCGAATGTTTTTCATCATTTGGCAAACTTCTCATCGAATTCACGAGCACGTTGTGCGTCCGCTAACTTTGCTTCGGCCAATTGCAACTGCGCTGCGAGGTTCAGCCTGATTTGCTCGTTTTGGATCATTGCGTTCTCAGCCGCAATGCGGTTTTGTAGGTCCGAAGCAGCTTTCATATCTTGCGTGGCGTCTGCTTGCACCATCAGCGCGTTGATGTTGTTTAAGCGTGCTTGAGTTTGGTCATAGGACCGCATAGCCATGGCCTTGTTCGCTACAAGAATTTCTGCCTGACGCCGACGCCCTCCCACAGCATTAGGATTGAATCCTTCCGAGCTGTAGATGCCGCTTGCAACAGTGCTGATACCTGACAAATTTCCACGCTTTACCTTGTCGTAGATTCCAGCCCATTGCTCCGGCAGGTAAGTGCGCAGCGCGGGATTGTTGTTGATCTGACCTAGTCCACGTGAGCCAGTCATTGAGTCATACTGCGACTTCATCTGGCTAATCTGGCCAGTCATTTGTTGATACTGGCTAGCCCACTGTTTCATGATGGCGACCTGATTGAGCGTGTCAGGAACAGAAGCTGTGATCGACACGGGAATTTGCGCTTGTACGCTGGAGCCGACAAAAAATGCGACGGCGGCAGTAATGGTCTTGATAGTAGTTTTCATAATTGCTCCAAGAGATTTTTCGCGGAGGCGAAAATTAGGAAAGCGAACCGCTACTCGATATCGCTGGTGATTTTTGGTCGTTTGCCTTTGCGGCGCGATTGGAAGATAGGCATCCACACATCCGGGTCCGCGCCTACTTCGGCAACAATCTCGTTGAAGATGGCTACGTTTTCTGTATTTCCCGACAGGACTGAAATTTCGTCGTCCATGCCATAAAGATCGAGCTTGGCGAAGCAGCTCTGGTTGCCCTGTTTAATGAGGAACATGCGTGAGTCAAGCGCTAGTTCGCGCAGCGCCTCAAACTCTTTAAGCGTCAGTCCGCAGCGCTGGTAACTAGCGAATTCTGCTGATGGATTCGGCAAAAATATTTTTGTCGGCGTCTGGTCGCGGATGGCTGCGAAGATTGGTGAATCGATAGCGTCTTCGGGCGATTGCGAATCGAGTACTAAGTGTTCGTCGCGTTTCCGGCCTGTCTTGAGCACATCAAACATCATCTTGTAAGTACTCGGATACTTAGCCGGAATATGAAATTCGGAAACGACCGTCGTGAGTAAGCCGCCCTTTTCCTGCATGAGTGATTTCAGATGAAACAGGTAGGCCAATATGGGTTCGGTCGGCTGATAGTTGTCGACGAGAAAGTCGGAGACATCGAAGCCGACGCGCATTTCTGTAACGACGCCGATGTTGTTTCCGACGTTATCAAGCGCCCAAGAATATTCACCGTCACGGCTTTCGCACCACTTCGCCAGGCGCTGCGCCAGGCAATTGCCGCCAACGTCGGTAATGTTTTCAAGCAGACGACTAAAGCGACGGTATTCGTGCGGCAAATCGAGAACAGCATCAACCGCTGCTTTGATTTCGTTCCCTTCTTCCGCAGTGATGGAGCCGTCAACATTCTTGCCGCAGGTTTTGACGAGCCCGTACAGGAACTGACGCGTCTTGGGCGTGTCCGGCAACTGAAACGGGGCCAAGCCGGTTCGCTCTCCTGCTTTGAGCGAGTAATACACGCCGCCTAGCGCGGCGATGAAAATCTTCAAGCCTTCGTCTTTGTCCAAAGCGAATATCTTGGCGTCAAAGCGCTCTAGAAACCCGATCGTTACTGTTTGGAGGGTCGTTTTGCCTGCACCTGTTGCACCGAGAATCAGGCAGCTACCAGCAATCTTCTCACCCTGATTGTCTTCATCTTTTTTTGAGTGATGAAAGTTGAAGCTGTATAGCGATGAAGCGGCTGTCTGCAACGGAACCAGAGCCGAGCCATCCCCGACCGGATTGCCTTCTGCTTTACCAGTTGAGTAGTTGTGCATGCCGAACGAAGCAGCCAGATTTCGGCTGGCTTTCATCATCGGACGTGGTTTTACCTTCGAGCCGGGGACGTGGCTTTGAAACGTGAATTTGGCTGACTGGTTCGCACGAACAAAGCGCGTACCGCACTCGCCCAGGAACGTGCCGACTACCAGGGTCCCTAAGTCGTTTGCTTCACGCACCGAATCACCGAAAACGGTTAATGCCGCGTGATACTCACCGAAGGCAAGCTCTCCTGACGCGATGTAACCCATTGCCTGTTGAAGCTCTGCAGTTTGATGGTTTGCAGCATCACCTACGGCTTCGAGGTTGTTGATTTGCTTCTTAATCGTCTGTTGCTGGTCATAGATGCCCATACACAGAAAGCTTTGTGTCAACGTAAATTCTGCCGGCAACGCGAGGATAGGATCAAACTTTCCCCAAGACGTTTCATCTGGATAATCTTTAAGATCGTAGTTCGTCGCAAAGCGCGTGACGCCTTCGCCACGGATCTCAAGGGTTTCATATCCAAAATGTAGCCACGAGCTGGGTATCGATTCGGCTGCAGGACAACCAAGCACCGCCTGTTTTTCCCAAAACCCGTTGACCAGGAAGCCCAAGAACTCGTAGGTTTTGGAAAACATCACGTCGTTTTCCACATACGTTTCGAGGTATTCGGGGTCATAGGAGCTCAGGGCTTTGACCAGCTGGTTACCAACGTCCTCCAGCTCGGCGGCACCTTCCTTGATGTCGTCGTGCTTGAGGATTACGGTAATGTAGAAGTCATTCGCCAGATACTTGCCGGTGTTAAATCGACGCAAGTACTTTTCTGAAAACTGACGCATGAACGACGACTTGAACGCGAACTGGCTTGCGAACGTGACCCGCTTGCGGTTTAGCGTCGTCCAGATAGACAGGCGCCGTCCTTTGTCTTTTGCAAGCCCAGCGATAAGGCGATTACGCGCATTGAAGCGATTGACGATAATTGCGTCGTCCATTGACTCGAACGGCATCCCAGCCAGTTTGATTACGAGCATTGCCCTGCCATCCTCGTAGTTCACAACACGCGGTGTAATGTGTCTACGCAACCTTGGAAGCTGCGACTCAATGGCTGGCAAGCTGCGCAGTTCACTTTCCGTCAGGGAGTTTGAAGTAACGTTTGTAGACATGGTTTCTCCGACCGTATTGCATAGGTGACAGGGTGTAGGTATTGCCGTAGTGCCGACTGCCACGCCGCGTCAGGCGACACCACAGTTCGAGGAAGGTAATCCGCAACGCTTGGTCGTCGGTTTCGCTGATTTTCTTGATATAGAAGAAGATAGGAATGCCAATTCCAGCGAAGAGGATGCCGCCGATACCAAACATCAAGGCACCGGCAAATCCAACGACCAGGCAGATTAAGAGGATCACGACCCCGGCCAGCAGAGGGACGCCACGGATCATGGCGACCCGTGACAGGCCGTTGTAGGAGGAATATTGATCCTTGTCGGCCATTACGCGCTCGTTCCCCAAATGCCCCACAAGAAGGTAACGAGGGCTGGAGTACCACCCATCAGTGCGACCTTGCCGCACGCGTGGCCGACATCAACCCAGGTTTGCTTGCCGCCGTATGCCTGCAGAATCTGGAACAACAGGTAGATCACCGAAACGATGGCGAGAAATCCGTAAATCCAGTTCTTGAAGTTGGTTGCCTCTGCAGTACCGGAGGCAAGACCTGCCGCCAAGGCGAAATTGGCCAGGAAATACGATGAACCGACGAGCAGTGCTGGCAGAAATTTTTTCATTTTTAAACCTAAAAAGTTGATTGTTTTGAAGGGGTTAGAACTCGTTAAAAACATCCCATGTCGGTTTCTTGACATGAGCTTGCTGCTGAGGTGCTGCTTGATTTTCTCCTTCGCGAAAATCGGTTTCGTTAATAACTGCCGCCTGTGGCAAGCGCGAAGTGTTTGGCCTGACGGCCTTAGAAATGACACGAATAGCTAGACCGGGCTGGGGTATTAAACTAGTGGGTAAAGCGGCAATAACCTTGTCGGCATAGCTTGGCTTGCCGCCGATCCTGCGTTGGCCAGTCGAGAAATTTCCGCTGTTGTAGCAAGAGAGCGCTGCGCGAGTAACAGCTGGACCGCTGGTAAAACGGGCCGCTGCCCTTTTGTGACAATCGTCATAGATAGCTGACCCGACCGCGGCGTTTCTGCTTGGATCGAAGACAGACTCCAGGTCAAGGGCGTATTTGGGCAGGTTCGCCTTGTTGATCTGGCGGCAACCTAGGTCATAATTCCAACCTGCCGCGTGCAACGCGACAACCGTTGCTACTGCTTCGGCTTTATTACGGGGCTGACGCACTAATGCGCCGCCAACCACGCCGATTGCGTAGGGATTAAACGCTGATTCGACCGACGTAATCGCCTGAGCGATTGGCGTTCGCGCATGACGCAGACATTCGTTATCGAGTGCGATGTAGTCGGCCATTGCGTCACCTAGTTCATTAGCTGGTCGTTAGCTGGTGATCCATCTGCACCAGAAAGCCGCACCGGTTGATTGCTACCACCCTCGGTGAACGTACTGCCCTCGGACCAGTACACGCGTGTGTATGGCTGGTTAGACACCTTGACGTCGATTACTCCTTGATATTGGCAAAACGCTTTTTTCCCCACGTAGTAACGAAATTGGGCCGGGCATGTACGCCCGCTCAACATCACGTTTCGTGCTGAATTTCCCTGTGATGCACCAGAGTTCATGTTGCACGTCGGGAAAGCACGCCCCTTGGCCAAGTTTTTGAAGAGTTTTTTGATTGGCGGCACACATTGGGAAACTGCAGTGGCACCTGCTGGGTTCGACAAGCAAAGCACCACCTCGCACGCCCAAGTGTCGGCGTGCGCTACCAGTGGAGCTATTCCAAGAACCGCAGCTGCAATAAATTTGGCACTTTTCATGGTTCGCCTCTCTCAGGAACGAATTTAACGTTTGAAATCATTTTACATAAAAACAAAACAAAATGCGATTTTGTTTTTCAAAACTTGTTTTTGTGTCGTTCTTGCACGCTTTGTGTTGCCTCTACTCCACTGCTGCTCTGACGAAGCACCGTCAAAATTTCCAATTTAGGAAAAAATTGCGGGAAGTCCACGTAAAATACTCTTCCGTGCGCCGCAATATTAGTTCAGTTCAACCGCACATTCCATATGTATTTTTGGAAACGTTTTCTTCTGAAAACGAATGTTTTTTTATAACATCCTGGGCTAGCTAGGGATGTGTCCCGAGAGCCTGTCGCTTAGGACACTGGAGATTGATGCGAAATAGTTAGCTTCGTAAGGCAAGAAGAAAATAAAATGCCAGACATGGCAAAACGTGAGCCGGCATAGGTACATCAGCCGGTCAAAAAACGGAATTTGAAATAACTAGGAAATGTATGAGTGACAAGACCATGACACCCATCCGGGTGTTGCTTGCGGATGACCATCCCATCGTGATGCAGGGATTTGCCCTATCACTAGCGAGCATGGCGATCGACGTCGTCGGGCAAGTAACCTCTCCATCCGAAGCCATTGAAAGCTACGAGGCATTGCGACCGGACGTTGTGATGATGGACTTACGCTTCGGAGAGAAGTTAACTGGACTTGATGCGGCGAAAGCGATTCTGGCGCGCCACCCTGGTGCGAACATCCTGTTTTTGAGTCAGTTCGATCAGGATGCGCTAATCAAGCAGACATACAGCATCGGCGGACGGGGTTTCCTAACCAAGGACATCAGTGCATCCGATCTCGCCCAGGCTGTCACCGATGCAAACAGCGGAGAAAGCTACTTCATGGCGCGGATAGCCAAGCGATTGGCGAGCCTGTCGGTAAAAGGCGACCAGTCTCCGGCCGCGTTGCTCGATACAAGGGAATTCGAGATATTTCTCCTGACAGCTAAAGGCCGCACGAATCAGGAAATGGCAGATCAGCTCGGGCTATCTCAAAAAACGATTAGCAATGTGACACATTCTCTGAAAGAAAAGTTGGGAACCAACAGGGGAGCCGATTTGACCCTGCTGGCGGTCAAGTACGGGTACATCGAGCCATGATTTTCGCGGGGGCGAAAATGCGGGTTGCCTTCGCTGTCAGGATTGGAGCACACAGATGATGACCATGACGGCTCCGATAAGCCTCACATACGGCCTTCTAGCAATGTCCATTGTCGCCCTATGGCTTCCCCCTGTTCGCATCACTGGGCGCACGACCGTACCTGCTTGGGCAGTGTTTTTCATTTCGGCCTGTGCTGCAGGGGCACTCAACAATTTGGTATCGTTGTTTGGCATCGCAAGCTTGTCTTTATTCGTCGCGTTAGCCTACTTGACGAAGCATGCTAAAAACAGATTCGTGCGTGTGGCCCTGCTACTGCTTACTGGCTGGATGACTCTGGCGCTCTCGATGCACAAGTTCCCAGGGTTTGCGAACCCGGCCATCGTCAGCGATATGTTAATTAGCCAGGGCGCGCCGCCGTTCACTCATCACCTGAATTTCGATACAACCGCTGCTGGCATCATCCTGTTTGCGTTTTTCTGCACTCCTGCGCGTAACCGTGAAGACTGGATGGGCGTATGGAAGCAATACCCGATAATAGTTGGCACGCCAGTGATTGTTCTACTGCTTGGTGTTGCTTTGAGTTACGTCAGTTTTGATCCAAAAATCGTAGCCTATACTCCGATTTATTTGCTGTGCAACCTGCTGTTCACATGCGTCACCGAAGAAGCGTTCTTCCGGGGATTTATGCAACACCAGCTCACGGTCGGCCTACGCAATCGGAAATACGGGCAATACGCTGCGATGGCAATCGCGGCTGTCCTGTTTGGCGTAGCGCATGTCAAAGGCGGTCCAATGCTGGTCGGTTTTGCGACTCTTGCTGGCTTCGGCTACGGCTATGCATACCTACGCAGCCAGCGCATCGAAGCATCTATTCTTACTCACTTTACGTTGAACGCCGTTCACTTCTTGGCGCTCACCTATCCTCGCCTCTTTTAACGCATTACACATGAAAAAATTTCCTCGCTACTTAATGACCAGCGTCATTTCAATGACCGCGCTCCAGGCTCATGGCCAAAGCTCTGATTTTGACATCATCGATACAAATAACGTCGTACTTACTCCAACCCGGCTAAAGCAGCCGATCTCAGAAGTACCAGGGAGCGTAACGGTCATCACCGCTGATATGCTGGCGAGTTACGGGATCAACTCAATCCCGGAAGCGCTTAGGTTAGTGCCTGGTATGGCAGTGACACGAACTTCTGGTGGTGAGTACACGATTAACTATCATGGTAGTAACGCGGTTGCACCGCGACGGATGAATGTTCTAATCGACGGAATGTCCGTCTACCGCTCAGCATTCGCCCAGGTCGATTGGACTATGCTTCCGGTTGCCATTGACGATATCGAGCGCATTGAAGTGACACGAGGGCCGAACAGCGCGTCATACGGGCCTAATTCAATGCTGGCGATCATTAACATCATCACCAAACACCCTAACGAATCGGCCGGAACGACATTGAGTGGATCTGTCGGCACACGTAATTCCCGCACTGCAACCGTCCGTCATGGCGGGACAATAGGCCCGTCGACAAATTACTGGGTTACTTTTGATCGTCGTGAGTCATCTGGGTTTGAACAGGTCAGAGGATATGGTTTTACGTTGGCCGGAGTGGATATGCACCACGATGACCAAGAACGCAATTTGCTCAGCTTCCGTTCGTCTACTGAGCTTGGCAAAGACGAGAACCTTGAATTTCGATTGTCTGCCCTGAATGGTCAGCAGGAAAATCCGCTGATCGACGAATATACGCGGTCTTATCCTGACGTCGGGTTGCAGGAACGGGACGTTGGCGTGACCTGGCGTAAAAATCTGTCGGCTGCCCACGAGCTGCAAGTGACCGCATACGCATCGCGACATACAAATAAGCAAAGCTGGGTAGAGTGCCTTCCGACCCTTGGCTACCTGCCTGAGCTGGCTCCCCTGTGGCGTGCAAATCCTGACTATGTTCTCGCCATCATTGCTGGGAGAACGCCTTCCGGCGGCACCGCACGAGATAATGCTCTTGCCTTGGCTGCGCTGCGCGCAGCGCGCGCGCTTGGAGCCAAAGCACTTGTTCCAGCGTGCGGTATCACCGATCAAAATTATGTCGAGAACAGAGCAGACATAGAAGTCCAAACAACCAGTGTGCTATCCGACAATCTGCGCTTGGTTGCCGGTATCGGGGGCCGGCGAGACACTGCGGAGAGCGCGACATACCTTGGAGGGAAGGTTACGAACACCACCTGGCGTGTCTTCACCAACGCCGAATACCGTCCGCTGCCGTCCGTTGTCGTCAACGCAGGCGGATTTTTCGAAAAGGATAATCTGACTGGTACGTCTTTCTCTCCGCGAGCCGCCATCAATAAGCACTTGGACTCAAACCACACCGTCCGCTTCGTGCTTTCACGTGCGAACCGCATGCCAGGGATCATCGAGCAACGGGCCGATTGGTCATACCGCACAACCGGTCTAAACCCAGCACTTCTTGGTGTAACCGAAGCGAATTTTGCCCAGACGGCGCAGGCGCCGGGTAACTTGGATGCTGAAAAAAACACCTCTAAGGAGATTGGCTACACAGGCAATTTTCCAGATCGTGGACTCATGGTCGATGCCAAGCTTTTCGATGACCGATTGACGAGCTTAATTTCGGAACGACTCACGCTGGCCAGGTTCAAGCCGACCAACTCGAACGCGCTTCGCCTTCGGGGCGCGGAGGTCCAACTTGACTATGCCCCGTCTCCGAAATGGAACGTCCATGCAGGCTACACCTACCTCGATGCAGATGCCACCACGCCAATTGAACTGACTCAGTACGCACGCAATACTGGTTTGATAGCCGTATCGCACCTGTTACCGAGCGACTTACGTGTCTCATTGGCCGCTTACCAAAATCAAGGGTCCGGTTACGGTAACAGCCCGTATGGCAAACAGGACTTAACCCTGTCGAAACAGTGGCGCGTCGGCGGCAGTACTGTCACACCATCGTTCACAATTACTCACCTGAATGAAGCGGAAGTGACGTCTTTTTACGACGTAGACAAATCTGTCACAAACCGGATCGGTTCAAGCATGCAATATCGCGTTAACATAAAGGTAGCTCTTTGATAGGTCGCGCTACACGTACCGGGAAAAACGGTCGAGTTTGACTACACCGCTGCTGCACTCTTCGAGTTGCAGCAGCTACGACTCCAATAAGAAAAAACATGCGTGTACCCTCCCGGCGAAGGATTCTTGTCGCTCTCGTTCCTCTGTTAGCAGGTCTTTCGACAGTTGCGCAGGCCATCAACTTCCAACGCTACGACTTGCAAATTATCGTCGGTGATCGCTCCCCGGCAACATTGCTGATCCTGGAAGAAATGCGCCGAAAGTTTCCAGGCGCGAGCATAGGCAATCAAGTCAACAAAAAACGCTCTGGTGGAAAATTACCGATATATGTCGCTGTCGGTCCCGACGCGCTGCGATACTTAACCGGAAGCGGGTTGTCAGGACCTGTAATCTCCACTTTTACTTCGCAGAAGGCCTATCACGCAATAGTTGACAAAGCCCCCGTACGACCAGGTACTACCACAGCAATATTTGCTGACCCGTCGCCTGTTCAACAATTCCAACTAATTGGCCTTATCTATGGCAAGCCGATCAAGGTCGGCGTCATTCTCAGCAGCGACAACGAGCAGATCGAAGGTATCCTAAGGCGCAGCGTGACACCGCGCCAGGCCGAGGTGACGTATGAGCGCTTGGCACCAGGCGAAGACATCACGCGGGTTCTAACCCGATTAGCTGACGTCCAAGCAATCCTCGCAATGCCCGATAGTGCTGTGTACAACGCTGAAACAATCAGGACGGTACTTGTATCTACCTACAGGCGGGACCAGACACTAATCGGCTTCTCCGCAGCCGTAGTAAAGGTTGGCGCACTGGCCACCACCTACACGACCATTCAGGACTCCATCGCCCAAATAGATGAAATGCTCACAAGCTATGAAACCTCGGGCCATTTGCCTGAGCTTCAGTTTCCAAAATACTTCGATGTCGCCATCAATGTTGATGTCGCACGATCACTAAACATTGTCCTGTCAGATCAAGTCTCGCGCTTCTCCAGAAAGCCAGGAGGGAAAGCGTTATGAAGATCAAAAGTTGGAACCATTGGAGTATTGCAACTAGACTCGTGTGGATCACTGTAGTGCCAATGGCAACACTGTTTTGCACAATCGTGTCTTTCACCTATTTCTCCCGACTGGATGAAGTTCGTACCGAAGTCATTGAGCGCGGGAACGTGATTGCGACCGCCATTGCCGAAAGCAGCGAATACTCGCTGGTCACTGGCAACGTTGACGAGCTGGAACGCATCTCAAAAGGCTTCCTTAAATCAGATAAAAGCATCAAGAGCATCCGCGTCTTCGACACCCGTCAGCGTCAAATTTTCCGCATCTCATCAGACGCACCGATAGACGGAACGATGCCAATTGCGAAGGCATCGGTGTACCGCCAAGTACTGACTGTCGATGAATTTGGAGAAACAGGCCAGCCTCATCTGACACCGCCAGTCGATTTTGCCGCTTCTAAAATTACCCCAACTGTAATTGGTGAAGCAGAAGTAGCCATGTCCGCGGTCGGAGTACTGAACGTGCAACGACGCCGCTTGTACGCGCAGCTGACGATGGCGTTAGCGGCACTACTGGCAAGCATTGCCGTTGCTACGTTACTGTCAAACACGCTGAAAAGACCTCTGAAATCGATCACGCGCGCCGTGAACCGCATCCAATCTGGAAAATACGATATCGATATTCCTGTGACGAGCGAGGGGGAGATCGGCCGACTGCAATCGTCCATCAATGATATGGCAATCAGTTTGAACGAATCCAAGCAGAGCCTTGAACGCAAAGTACACGAGCGGACGATCGAGTTAGAGCAATCGCGCAATGAGGCATTAAAGGCGAACGATGAGAAAAGAAAGCTAATTCAAAAAGTGAACACCGCCGTTGAAGACGAGCGCAAAAGCATTTCAGTAGAAATTCACGACCAACTCAACGCGACATTGATCGCAGCCAAACTGAACTCGGAACGTATCGTTCACTTAGCAGAGCAGGAGCCGTCCCGCCAACGAAGCGATGAAATTGGTAACCGTGCCAAATCAATCATGGATTTGACGCTTGAGCTATACGAAAATGCCAGGATCATCGTACGTCGCCTACGCCCGGAAGTGTTAGACATGCTTGGCTTACGGGGTGCTATTGAAGAAATGATCAATGTGTACAACGACAGTCATCCAAGCTGCAACTTTCAGTTCCAGGAGAACGGCGATTGCTCAGTGCTCGAAAGTAGCTTGTCGATAACCATCTTCCGGCTTATCCAGGAATCACTATCCAATGTAGTGAAACACGCAGGAGCTACTCAGGCCTACGTCACACTAAAAGTGTCTGACACACAAGAAAATGTCCGTCTGACCATCCTTGACAACGGGATCGGCAGCACGATTTCTAGTGAAAATGAAGGTATCGGGCTGATTGGTATGAAGGAGCGAATCTACCCATACAAGGGAACCTTTGACTTCACATCAACCCCAGGGCAAGGCACAAAGATTACGATTGTCCTTCCGTTGCTACTAGAACCCGCCGAGGACGAAAAATAAACCATACCATTTTCGCCTCCGCGAAATTATGGAGCCGTTCGTTTGCCGTTTAGAAATACCAGATTCTTTAGTCCTAAGAACTAGTTTTAATTTTCAATTTTTATTTCCTCAAAAGGTATCCAAATGAACAACATTAAAACCAAAGAAGACCGCGAAAAGCAGGTAAAGCAAGCTCTCGCAAACGGTGCTTTGGAAGGTATGCATCCCGATCCGCATTTTAGGGCTCTACTCGATCGGTATATCGCTGGTGAAATTTCTCTGGATGATGCTATTGAGATCACCAAGGCGCACTATCAACAGTCATCTGATTCAGCCCGAAAAATCTCCGAATAAGCACTCGGGTAGATGGGATAGGTCATGTGTTGAGGCTGAGTGCTCTCTACTTGTCGACTTCTGAAACATTCCGGCCCGGATCGCAATGATGATGTTTGCACTCAATTTGTGCGCGACAAGACCCAAGATCCGATCCGTACCACGAACGCCCTACATGCGGGTGTGGTTTTCTCGAAGAATAAGACGGCGTCATCGAGGTTGCGCCAAGACTTTAAATCGCCGCGAGCTGTAAGCACATCGTGTTTCTCAGAAGTACTTAAGAGTAGTACAAACGCATACCAAAAATTGTCGTCTGCACAATGAATTTCAACGGAAAAGCCGTCAGGGCTAGTCTTGGCAATGGTTGCCAGTTCATTTTTATTAAAGCCCATTTGCACTACTAGAGTTCGGTTGAAGTGCTGCAATTCTACTTTATTCACGAGCGTTTGTAACACTTGTCT
Organism: Telluria sp. ZT3P25; assembly: GCF_059685895.1. Classification (NCBI taxonomy): domain Bacteria; kingdom Pseudomonadati; phylum Pseudomonadota; class Betaproteobacteria; order Burkholderiales; family Oxalobacteraceae; genus Telluria; species Telluria sp. ZT3P25. The sequence continues at coordinate 33,788 of NZ_JCASIJ010000004.1, read as the reverse complement.
AAAAATCGTGATTTTTGAAAAACAAAATCCGAAAACGCGTAAGACAAGTTCATGGGGCATTTTTCGCTGCGCGAAAAACCGGGGATGTCCATTCCGGAGCGCGCAGCATAGCTGCTTGGTCGCTGCGCGACTGGCCGACAAGCGGCCACCCCTACAGGCCACCCACTTGCCTAACCCCGAGTCGTTACAGACAACGAGAGAATCAGTGCCCCATGCCCACCCTTACCTGCAAAACCCAAAACCTCAACACAGAGATAAAGCAATAGACGTCCATGTAGCCCGCAGCCCGCGCTTGCGCGGGTTTGCCGGTAGGAGCCGGGCCGGTAGGCCTTGGCCGCTCGCGGCCAACTCCGTATCCCGGCAAAGGCATGGACGGTACCACCAGCGTTGGCATGCCTATTGTTTGGTATTTGAGAGACTAACCAAGCATGCATTGTAGGCACGAACAGAAAGACAAATGATGAGGAACAGCCTGCAACTTAAAGAGCACCATCGGTACAGATACGAAACCCGTCAGTAGTAATCCACAGGTTCCTGGGTGGTCGGGCGGGGCTGACCGGGGTCGGCCCGGTCAAAACGCCCCTAAACCTCCCACGTGACAGGGGGTGCCGTCCTTTGGCGGCATCCTGGCCTTCGCCAGGACCGCCGGGGGCGCCCCCGTTCCGATCTCTCACACGTTTAAAAACCGGCTTTGCAGGACCAGGCTTGCTTGTTTTTTATGCGAGTTCATAAGTACGGGGCAACGGGCCGTTAAATATTTTTGCTTTTCTCCTATTTGACAACCTTAAACGCTTGTCAAAAGCGTTGTCATAGACTATAATACTTACATGGTGATCGAAACGAATTGCCATTAAAAACAAGTAGTTATGTCAACGTAAGCAACGGAGGTTTTATGTCAGAAGTCAAGTGGAGTAGTTTTGTTCTGGGGGTGGTAACGACATTGATCGTCGTGATGCTGACGGTAGTTGTTCTGTTCTATCAATTCGACTCGTTCCTTTCCAGCTGTCACTAAAAGCTAGCTGCCCCGGCCGGTCCGGGGCCAACAAAACCTCATCATTAAAGGAGTTTGAAATGGCCTCAGTTAATAAAGTAATTATCGTTGGAAACCTCGGGCGCGATCCTGAACTGCGCCACATGCCAAGCGGTGACGCGATTGCAAATATCGCTGTCGCTACCTCGTATAAATCGAAGGACCGCAGCACCGGCGAACAAAAAGAAACAACCGAGTGGCATCGGATCTCGTTTTTCGGTCGCCTGGCCGAAATCGTGGGGGAGTACGTGAAAAAAGGTTCCTCAATCTACGTCGAAGGCCGTTTGCAAACCCGCAAATACACTGACAAAGACGGTGTAGAAAAGTACGCTACCGACATCATTGCTGAAAACATGCAAATGCTTGGCAACGGTAACAGCAGCCAGGATCAAGATGAGGCGCAGCCAGCACCGGTTGCCGCAGCACCGGAGGTACCATCGAGCAAGGGCCGCGCAGGAAAAGGCCGCGCTAAGCCTGTTGCACCCGCTAACATCCCCGATTCAGACGTGCCGTTCTGATACTCGCAAGACCCGGAGCAATCCGGGCTTGTAAAGCTGGTGACAACAATAAGATGTTTACAAAACTTGTCAGTTTTAGTATCGTCTACTTGACAACAATATTTGTACCGTCAACGTAAAAAGAATTTATAAGGCTCCCCATGAAAACCTTAGCCGTCGTAAATCAGAAAAGTGTCGGTAAAACTACCGTCGTTTTCCATCTTGGCAGTGCCGCCGCTGACTTCCACAACCTCCGCGTGTTGTTGGTCTCGATGGATGCGCAAGGTAGCTTGGAACTTGTCCTGCCACGTCAGGAAGATGCAGCCCCCGCTATGGTGGCGTCGGAGCTATTTGCCGAGGAAACACGTAGTACGCCGCTCGAATACCTAACCGATCGTGTTGCCATTATTCGGGCCGACCCGTCCATGTTCGAACTCGACACCGCTGGCGAAGAGTTCATTAAGCGCCCTGCGAAAAGCCTCCGCCAGTTCGCGAACGACTTCGACGTTTGTATCATCGACACTCCAGGGCGCATTTGCATGCCTCTCAATGCAGCACTGGCGGCGGCTGACGCGGTACTGTGCCCGACATCCTTGGGTCTGTTTGAAATGGCCGCGCTAGCCGATCTGTGGAAGTTCATTCAGGCCGTCAAGAAAAAGGGATTTAATCCAAGGCTGCGCATGATGGGCATCTTGCCCAACAAGATCAACACCAAAAGTAAAGAAGAACTGCAAGGGCTGGCCGCTTTGCGTGTTCAGTTTGGTACCGCGATTATGCCGCTCATGCTGAAAGAAAGTGCGGCCGTCAAGAAAGCTACCATGCGTCGCCGCCCAGTCTGGATGGCAACGAAGGGGGCCGGTCATCACGCCGCCGCGCGCGAATGGAAATCAGTCTGCAACGAAATTTTGGTGAACTTGGGAGTAACAAAATGAGAAAAAAATCACTGTCGTCTTCCGTGGCGTCCAAACCCACTGGCAGCGCTTTTAATGCCTTGAGCAGTGCATTAGGTGCCGGCATGGGCAACATGATGAACAGCGGCGAAGGCGATCTGGCCGACCTCCGGCTCGATCAAATCTACGTCGGGCCTCAAATCCGCGTTCAGTTTGAAGACGAGCTGAATAGCAATGCCGAGATGGATGCAAGTGTTTCCAAGCATGGCGTGTTTCAGTCAATCCTCGTACGCCCAACACCAGATGGTCCGAAAGAATACGCTCTTGTCGCGGGAGAGCGACGCTATCGGAGTTCGGAGCGTACAGGTAAGACCACCATTCCCGCTTTGATTCGGGAAATGACGGAAGAGGAAGCCGTCGTATTTCAGATGCAGGAGAACATCCAACGGAAGAATCTAACTCAGATCGAAATCGCCAAAAGGCTGCAAGCCGACCTTGAAGAAGCAGGCGGTAGCGTTGAGGCGGTCATGGCGAAGAACAACAAGTCGCGTGCTTGGGTGTCGAAATGGCTGGCTTTGACCACTTTGGACGAGCAGGCCACACGTGTGATCGCAGAGAGCATCAGTTCCGATCTGGAAGTTATCGGCATGGTCAAGACAGTTGAAAACCTTGATCCTGTCGCAGCCGCTCAAATGGTTGACGAGTTGAAGGAAACTCGCGGCAAGCAAGACGCACGTGAGGTGGCTGCAAAACACAAAGAGATTGTTAAGCCGTCGAAAAAAGACAAGTCACAAAAGCAAGGCAAAAACGCTACGGCTAAAGATCAGTCGGCTAAGCAACCAGGCGCTGTGACCTCGCCTAATTTCGCGGAGGCGAAAATCGTCAATGCTCAACCCGACAGCGAACCGTGGCCGTTCCCGGATCACTACACCGAGCACGCGTCAACTCGGACTGATACAGCGCCTACAGCGGCTCTTACAGCCACACAGGAACAAGAATCAGGCGCAGATGAGCATCGCGCTACTACCGGCCCAGGTCCTGCTTTCCCCGCGTCGATCCTGACTGATGGATATGAGTTGATTTTGACTAAGGGTTTGGCACCAAAGGAATTTCTCGCGTCCCTGTCGGAGCAAGAGAAGTCGGACGTACAAGAGTGGCTTGAGTCGTTCTATATCGCAGGAAGAGACAGCAAGAACATCGCTTTAGGCCTTATCCAGGGTTTGAGGCAGGGTACGTTCAGCCAAGACGGTGCAGGAGCATTTGCAATGCTGGCCTTCATCCAGGGCGGCGATTCGTCGGTGACGAAGTTCGACACGCTGAATGTTTTAGGCTTGGCCAAGCCGTAATGGGTCAGCTGGCCACCATTGCGTGGCCAGCCTTAAAAACTTTCGAGGATCATCATGGCAAGAGAAAAACGGCGAATGACGCAAGCCGATTTTGATGCGGTACTACCACTGTTGAAAAATGTCAGTAAGGATCGTTGTGAAGCGGCGAAATCTGCTTTGGTTGACGGCGAGACACTCGCCGTAGTCGCAGCCCGCCACGGATGCACTCGCCAAGCAATCAACAACACCGTCAACACGTTTTGGCAAAAAGCTACTGACTACCACGAAGCACAACGTGCAACCGCCAATGCTGGCGTTCTACTGCCTCCAGGCTGGGAACAGGTTACGTTGATCGCACCGAGTGCCTTAGTCGAAAAATTTCGGTCTGAGATTGCGATGGCCGCAACGTTGTCGTCAGATCAAAAAAGTTCTACAAAACAATAAAAAAACCCGACCCCACATAAAGCGGGACCGGGCACAAGTCAACGTAAGCCGAAGTGGAATAGCCCCGACTTAACGAGGCGCATTATACCAGCCAGAGGTAAAGTATATGTCACCGAAAAATGCACAGCCGCAAGAATTAGCTACAAGCCCAAGCGAAGAAAAAGAAGACGACATTGTCACAACGACTCCAGAGTTTAGCGATGTTGATGATGATGATGATGATGCGAGCACATTGCCACCGTTAGTACGACGCGTCAAAGCAATGGCAAAGAAGGCACACGCAGCAGCTCTGCAAGATCAACAGGGCGAGGCCCTGCAAAACGCAGGCATGCAGCAGCTAGACCTTTTCGTGGCAAACCTACTCGACTACAACTTAAAAGACGATATGGCCACCATGGAGGCTCCGTTATTTTCGTTGTCAACGAAGCCAGATATGGACACATGGAAGTGGATAAGTGCTGACAAAAAGAAGTGGCTTGAAGTTACCCCATCATCCATCGGTCGAGCCACCATCCATGACAAGGACCTGTTGATTTATCTCACTTCGCAGCTCATGTCGGCAATGAACGAAGCGCAACGTCTAGGCACAAAAATGCCAGGTAGACGTATCCGTTTCACGTTACACGATTTTCTCATTTCCACCGGGCGTGACACAGCTGGCAAGTCTTACGCGAGCGTAGAGAGCACGATCGACCGCCTGTCTGGAACAAGGATAAAAACAAACATAGAAATGGGCAACATCGACCGACGTAGTAGCTTTGGTCTAATCGAACGAGCTGACTACATCATCGAAACGGATGCCAAAGGAAAAAAACGGATGACTTCGATTGAGATTTCGTTGTCGGAGTGGCTGTATCGCGCCTTAGAGCAAAAGAACATTTTAACGATTACGCCGCAGTACTTTTCCCTGCGAAAACCTTTGGAAAAACGCCTCTACGAGCTAGCACGTAAGCACGTAGGTGAACAAGCTGATTGGGTTATCTCGGAAGAACGGCTGCTGGAAAAGACAGGTAGCAAAGCTAACATTCGAGAATTCAGACGAATGCTAGGGGCTATCATCAACGATGACAGCATTCCTGACTATCGAATGGCGAAGCATAAATCGGAGAAGACCGAAAACTTGGTAAAGTTCTATCAAAAAGACGCTAAGAAGCTTGCATTAGCCTACGCAAAAAAGGGTGATGTGAGGAAAGCCGCCAGCCCACGAAAAAGGACGCAATCCGACCTGTATGACTAACTTCGGGGTATCACACACACCAAGCCCGAACGAGATTTTTTAATGATGCCTAGAACTTATGAAGTCACACCACGCGATCCCGCCCTGGGCGGAGGGTGGAATCTCACATTGTTTGAGGACGAGCAACCTGCGGGGGCGGAGTGTTCCCTGTGGCCGAAGAAGAATCCAGCATCGGAATGACTTGGTGGAATTCGATAACTGAAGACGCTCGGACCCACTGGCTGATGATGGCCGCGTCAGCTGTTCCAGCTGGTGCGCGTCACGCATTCCGCTTAGCCCAAGCCTACAGGGAAGCGCAAGCCGAAGGAGACAACTGGATGAGCGGCAGTAGGTAAGAAACGATCTTAAGACCTGTTCTACTCACGAAGCCACACCACAGACGGGAAGCAACATCGCAGTATTTCCGAAAAGGTATTCCAATATGACAACGGAAACAGTCGGGGTTTCACACACACACTCAGCCTCGAAAGCTCGGGGTTTCACACACACGAATGCAGTCGGAAGTCTATTTGGTATTGAATCGCAGAAACAAAAACTGATTTGAAGACACCTACAACGCTAGGACTGGTGCATATAATTACTTTTATGAAACATCCGTCGGGGTTTCACACACGGAAGCAGGATTCGGGGTTTCACACACACTGCTCGGGGTATCACACACATAAGCTCGGGGTATCACACACAAAACTTCGGGGTTTCACACATCGCGTGTTCGGGTTTTCACACACGTTTTTAAATTTTTTAATCTTTATAATCATGCACTTACAAGTGTTATGCCAGGGCTAAAAATGTGCCTTAACAATATAACGTATATAACTTTTACGAACTCCAAACGCAAAATGGCATTCCAATGACAGAAGACGACCACAATCTCATCAAGCGCGAGAACCAAATGCAGCAATATGCAATTGCCATTCTGGACACCGCCCAAAAACTAGAGCTTTCAGTTGACGACATCGCTATTGTGTTTGGTGGCATCATCCGCGGCCAGACAAAAGCAAACGCCGAGTACCGAGGTATACCGGAAAACACCGTTGCCGAAGAATTACTTCGCAAGTTTATCGAAGGCTTGCAAGGCGTGCATGAAGCGTCTAACCAAGCCAGACATTGATAGGAAAATTTTGTTCTCTAACTACGGAAAGACCGGGAAAGTAACACGCTGGAATCTAGTAAATGCCGCTGATGGCTGGAAATGCGATGTGGTATGCGTGGACAAGGAAGAAAATGGCGTGATGGTCCAAAAATGGTCTACAAACGGGCGTGAGCTTCAGACTTCCGAAGATGGCCGTTCACTGATTCTGCCAGGAACCAATACCCTATTTGTCCTTCCAAGTAACGACGATGAAGGGAATCAGCAAAATTAGTCAATTGAGCGATTTTTCGCTTGATTTAAGTAGTATCAGGGCTATATAGACTGTGTCTTTTCACTTAGATAAATGACCATTAAGGAAAGCGTCACCTAAGTACAGTACTCCTGTCCAAAGAACCATACCGATGCACCACAAGAAAGTAAAGACGACTGTCAAAAGTGTACGTGTCTTAGGGGTAACTTCCCCATCTGTCGTAAAACTTATAAAAGGTTCTCCAAAATGAAATATTAAAATTCTTATGAATCCTATGTAAAGATGAACAGTTTGAGTGATTGTCAACACTGCGAACCAGCCTACCCAAAGCCCCCACACTACTACAGTCAATTGGAAGACGTACCTAGGAATGCGAACAGGATCGGTTTCCCATAAGTAGCGCAATACAATGAAGTACGCCCCTATAGTCAACAATGCGCGTAGATTGTCGGACAAGTGCTTGTGTGTCGGAGGCTTGTCTTCCCAAAGTCCCCAATCCAAGTAGGAGCGACCAAACCACTGGAAACGTTCTTTCTGAATACTCATAAAAATTCCCATTCTCTTTGCAAAACGCCATCGACTAGCAAGCTAGACACCCCGGCTATACCGACCTGAACAAATATTCTGAGATGCTGAAGTAAGCAAGAAACTGATCCCAGTTAGACATGGCTAAATGCAGCCATTTTAAGGCACCTCCACGCCACGATCAAAAAAAGAATGACCCTAGGCATAGAAAAAATCGAAATCGCCGCACGGCCCTCCTATTCAGATATGCGAGACAATCCAGAAGTTGCGGTATCACCGTCTAGAGTCTTGAGCGATAATCGCTTAAGATAAAAGTTAGATAACCTTTGGAGCTGCCGTGAAAAAATTTATTACTTTTCTGCGCATAAGACGAAAAGTTTCTCAGCGTATATTCCCAGAAGTTACTTTAAGCGACTTAAAAAAGGAATATGGCGGTAAAAAATTCGCCGCTCCTAACGCCGATATAACAGCAGCTATCAAAGATATCGACGGTAACGTTGTCGGAAGCACTGTATATACCATTTCGCCGCTAAAAGACCGGATTTATCTTTTCGATATTGAGATCACTGCTGGCTATAGGCGGCGAGGACTTGGCCTTGCCTTACTTATTTTCCTCGCAAAAGAATACAACTTGCCGCTTACAGTAGTACAACCAATTAGCCCAGCGTTCTTATTCTGGGAAAGTGCACGAAATGAGCTTGCGCATATAATAAATATGACAGAATCTTTATCGATGGGCGATATGAATTCAGAAAAGGCGCGATGGGATCATTTTCAACCACAAGTTCAAAAGCTCGAAGAATTGATCGCAGAAAGATTTAGACGCGGAGAAACATACTATCAAGCAGTCGGCCGTGGACTTGATGAGTGATTTCCATAGTGAAATTACCGTTTCCCGAAATGAAACCTAAATTTCGCCTCCGCGAAATTGGTATGTTGCATAAGAGACAATTTATTCTCAAGGCTATTTTGTCAGGTTAGGCTATACCCTAACCTGATGTCAGGGGGCCAGCATATGAACCGTCAGAATAGGGTGGTAAAACGTATTTCTTGACATATGACATCGAGGGTCATAGAGTCTTTCCTGATACAACTTGTTGAGAGGCAAATTTTTGCGTGGTCAGAGAATCGGTTATGTAAGGGTTAGCAGTTTTGACCAAAATCCAGAGCGTCAGCTTGATCAGGTACAAGTGGACAGACTTTTTACCGATAAGGTTTCGGGAAAAGACACGAAACGCCCACAACTAGATGCGTTGCTTTCGTTCGCCCGCGAGGGAGACACAGTTGTCATTCACAGCATGGATCGCCTAGCGCGTAATTTAGATGATCTGCGTCGTTTGGTAAAAACCTTGAACGAGCGTGGAATACGAATTGAGTTCGTTAAAGAATGCCTAAGCTTCACCGGAGAAGATTCTCCTATGGCTAACTTATTACTCTCGGTTATGGGTGCATTCGCAGAATTTGAACGGGCCTTGATCAGTGAACGACAGCGAGAAGGCATCGCATTGGCTAAACAACGCGGAGCTTACCAAGGCCGAAAAAAAGCCTTGATGAATAATCAGGTTATCGAACTGCATCGTCGGATCAGTGCCGGCGAGCCGAAAGCTGCTCTTGCAAGAGAATATGGCATTAGTCGGGAAACCCTTTACCAGTACCTAAAAATCAAGCCGCTGCTTGACTAAGCAAGACGACGCGCACGTTTACGCTGACTAGAAACCCAATTTAAAAGTTGCCTATCATGTTTTTAAGTTTTCTTTATAATTTAATTTGACGCTCTCCTATGAACAACCAAGGAATTTTGAAGTTTTCGTCGCATAGTCTTGCTATCTTTTGCTACGGCGGAATCTATGACGTATGCATCGACTATGCACAATCGCGACACGACCTGACGTCCGCAGGAATCATGCCCGAAAAGCGCCCTCAGGACGAGAATCGCTATCCCAGCGGTACTTCAGGGTCTTATGTGCCGTTCGCAGGACCGATCACAGCTCGATGGAAGACGCGCGACGGCAGCAGTCTCGAAGCTAGCGTCGACCTTGATACTATCTTCCCGGAGCGCGCTGTGAACTACGGTCAGGACCCTAACATGATCGATCGAGCTGACCCGTTCGTGATACAACCCATCATCCTTATTGAAGTGGACGACTGCACGGTCAGCATTTACCTGCTCGCTACGCTCAGACTGGATAATCCTGCAGGACCGAAGCCGTTTGCGAGCAGCAGAGAACGAATCCTGGCCTATACACGAACCTACTAGGTGCTTCTACAGAATTCGGGAAAATCGTACGTTAAGGCAACGCATGGTCATCGGCCACCGCCGGCCGGTTTCGACACGCCCGCCATCCATAACCATTACAGCAGGGAATTTGCAGTAATTTGGGTCGCAAGCGAACTTACGGACGGGCCTACGATTAACAGGCTGTTGTCACCCATATTGTGTCACGGACTTTCAGTGGTCTGCGCGCGCCCGCTCTGATGACGCCTCAGCATCTCCAGCCAATCATCCATGCGATTTTCTGGTATCAAATGCCATTGCCGAACCTTAGTCATCTGAGCCTCAATATGTGGCATCAATGTGTTCTCATAGTTGAGCATGGCTTGACGGTGCTCGGCTGTTTGTAATCGCATGTATGAAGGTAGCCCTTCTGCATCTTCACGCTGCTCAACCCTGTGCGCTCGGAAAAGACCTGTGAGCAGGTTTGCCCGGACGGTTGCATACGTTACCGTCACAGCAGCAGCCGCCTGGCTCGGTACTTGTTTCGTTGCCACTAGATAATCGACCATTGTGTCGGCTAGAAAGGCTTCCGAGACCTGCTCCCGTAGGGCTGGATGTGGATGCCGACGGCCCACAATATCTAAGCTTTCCGCGTAATTCTGATAAAACCGCTGGAACATGCAGCTAACGGAACAATGCAATAAGTACACCAGCGGAAAGCAAAGCCGTCCCGTCGCCTGAATATATTTCATTGTGAGATCCATAGATTCTGCATCAGCCATCAGCTCGCGGGCTTGTGCAGGAAGGTCTGCCGGGGCTTCTTTTGATGACCCATTATCGGCGAGATCAGCGCTGGGCCTGCTTATTGGAAATTCTAAGAACTGTTCGGGACTCTCAAGATGGTCGGTAGTATTTCGCAGACGTTAGTGCTGTTGCACAACGTGGCCAAGCTCATGAAAGAACGTCCATACCAGCATAAGTTCAAACATTACGAACCGGCATCTCACGTCGTTCGCGTCAAATACGTTCTGCTGCCCAAGTTCATGCTGTTCAGCAAGACCCTCACAGAAGGCCGAAAGATTCTCGTGTACATGACCAGCTCGGAGCATGGGCATTGCAGTTTTGAAGGCGAACGGAAAACCTTCCCATGTCGAGTTCTTATGGAAAGCATCTAGGGTATTGGTTTCTTCTACCAAGCGTTTGCAGATTAACGGGTAGGTAACGGCATCACGGTAAATGTCTGTGATCATTGCCAAGTAGATCACCATGTGCGGACGTAGTGGCTCGTGTGACTTGTACCCTACGCCTGCATTTGGCGGCCCTAGCGGGATGTCAATCGTCAACTCGCCGTCCAACTTAGAAAACACGTGCGTGTTGCTCCACTCGACCAGATCATCGAGGATGGAGCGTGCAAATAGCTCGACGAGTTCAGTATTAACGTATTTCAGCTCTTCTTGCAGTCGCAAAAGCTTCAGCTCATCAAGTTTGTTCATTTGGACAATTGTAGGTTAGGAGAACAAGGAGAACGGAAAATGAGCGCATCGTGTATGTGCTCTTCCCGTACTAGCGTCGTCCCCAGGGGACCGCCTAATGCGGGAAACCAGGTCGGATTGGTTGAGCAATCGGATACCCTACTTTAGACCATTTCCGTCATGGGCCAGAATGCTCAACCGCAATTTAGAGGCTTAGCGTACTATTTTTTCCGAATTCTGTAGGCGCCCCTACTAGGTTAGACCAAAGCGAGAGTATGGACCTGCGCTCAGATGGGATTGGTGTCAGACATACCTTAAGAGACACTACATGACGCATTGTTTGCTTAGGGGCATTTTTCGCTACGCGAAAAACCGGGATGCCCGTTCCATGGCGCGCAGCATAGCTGCTTGGTCGCTACGCGACTTGCCGCTACGCGGCAACCCTTCCAGACCACGCCTTGCCAACCCCGAAGAACCCGTATACTGTATAAAAACACAGTACTTATGAGTTCGCTATGACCACACCCAACATCCGTCCAACGCTGGAGGAATTACATCCTTCGTTATGGAGAGCATCGCAGTTAGCCCGATTTACCGGTAACTCGATAGACACTGGCCACAGTACGCTTTCTAACCAGCTTCCCGACACTGGATGGCCAACTGGCAGCTTGATCGAACTTTTAGTCCAACAACCAGGTGTGGGGGAATTCAAGCTGCTTGCACCGGCGCTTCGCCAAGTATCAAGCAAAACAATTGTGCTTTTGCAGCCGCCTCAAGTACCTAATGCACTTGCCTTTGCAGGGCAGGGCTTTCCACCTCAAAACTTTGTCTGGCTTAAGAGCACGACGACTGGAGATGCCCTTTGGGCAGCAGAAACCGTGCTTCGCTCAGGCACATGCGGTGCTCTTATGTTTTGGAACACCCATGTAAGGCAAGAGAGCCTTCGTAGGCTGAATTTAACAGCTCAGGCAGGACAGACACTGTTCTTTGTATTGCGACCGTTAGCAGCTGCGCAGGACCCCTCGCCGTCACCATTACGCTTGAGCTTACGGCCCGCCGAGGGGGCGTGAATATCGGGTTCATCAAGAGACGGGGACCACAACGTGATGAGCCATTATTTTTGCCGCTGCAAAGTTTTATCCAAGATGGCAGACGTCGAGGAAAGACGACGTTGCCATCGAGTTCGGAACCTGCGATATCAGGCAGAGGATTGAACGTCGGAGCGTTGCAGAGTTAAATTAATCTCGCCGTTTCGCGGAGGCGAAATTAGGCACTACCTACGGCAGGTGTCACGAGCGCGCAGCTAAACCCGATACTGGTGATGCATTGGTCGCGGAGTGGTCGGGCGGGGCTGACCGGGGTTGGCCCGGTCAAAACGCCCCTAAACCTCCCACGTGACAGGGGGTGCCGTCCTTCGGCGGCATCCTGGCCTTCGCCAGGACCGCCAGGGGCGCCCCCGTTCCGATCTCTCACGTGTCTTAGAACCGGTTTTGCAGAACCAGTTTTTTTACTGACACGTTAATAACGTATTTTCAGGCGGGCTAAAGACAATAAAAAACTTGGATATTTCTTTGTTTTGACAACCTGAAAAGCTTGTCATAGACGTTGTCATGGATTATAATAGTTACATGGTGGACGAAACGATTCACCTGTAAAAAAGTTAAATTCAACGTCAACGTAACCTAAAGGAATAATCATGTTAGCTTCTAAATTTGCCCGTAACCGTATTTCTCTCCGTTCCGAATCTCCTTTGGCTGACGATCAAATCATGCGGGTCGCGCCGTCGATTTTCGCAGTGGAAAAACATGCCAGTCGCTCGGAGCGGTACACGTATATCCCAACCGGGGACGTTCTTACTGCGCTTCGCAAGCAAGGATTTTCTCCATTTATGGTATGTCAAGCCAAAGCCCGAGATGATTCCAAACGCGAACATACGAAACACATGGTCCGACTGCGTCACGCCAGCCAAATAAATAGTAAGGAAGCAAATGAGATTATTTTGCTTAACTCGCATGACGGAACAAGCAGCTATCAAATGATGTCTGGTATGTTCCGTTTCGTTTGCGCCAATGGTTTGGTATGTGGCGACACCCTTAGCGATATCCGTATCCGTCATAAAGGCGACATCATCGACAACGTGATTGAGGGCGCATTTCGGGTACTGGACGACTTCGAGGTAATCGGCGGCCAGATGGACAGCATGAAGGCGTTGACGTTGAATACGGGCGAACAGCAGGCCTTCGCACATGCTGCGCTTTCGTTAAAGTATGACACTGAGCTTGCCCCGGCCCCAGTTACCGAAACACAAATCTTGACTCCTAAGCGTCTTGAAGACCGTTCTAATGATCTTTGGACTACGTTTAATCGTGTACAAGAAAACTTGATCGATGGTGGATTGCGCGGGCGGACGCCAACGGGGCAAGTACGTCAAACACGGCCAGTTACCGGCATTGACCAGTCCGTGAAGCTTAACCGCGCGTTATGGATTCTGTCAGAAGAAATGCGCAAGTTGAAAGCTTAATTAATCGGCGGGGGAGGGCGTAAGCCCTCCTTTCGGGATAACCAATTACGGAGCTAACATGAAATCACAAATGCGTTGTTTCGCAAATCAGAACACTAAAAGGGCACGTGCCACCGCGAGGCGCTTGACTCGTATTCTCCGCGATCTTAAAAGCAATCCATCCCGTAATTTTCGCTTATATAGCGAAGCCGCGACACTTGCTGAAAAGGTCTCTTATTTTTTGCGTGAGTCGGAAACGGGTGGACGGATCATCCTTACAGAAGACGGACAAAGACGACAATTTTTTTTAGTTGGCAGGTTAAAAGAGTATTCTATTTGCCAAGCCGGAGGAACGACGATATGAGCACACAAATTGACAAAGGCGAATGCGATATTTGCGGTGACGAGCTGGACGAGGAACAACCGGCGGGATGCTGTGCCGTCTGTTCGACGGGGCGGCTACCGCGCCGCTTGACCAATCAAGAATTTCTCATGGACATGATGACGTTTAGCCGTTTTGGGCCTATGACTGAGGTCTTCATCATGGAGGCAGTACGGCTGCATGCTCAGGCGGTCGCGGTCCAGGACCCCGACAAGGCCGACCAAAATTCGATGGTTTCGCCGCACTTGTGGGTAAATGTTGCCCGCGATATCACGGACCGTTTCGAGCAGCGGACCTATTCGGCCACTAGAAACCGTGATTAGTTTTCGCTAGCGCGAAAAGATGGTGACAGACCCACGTCCAGGCGGCGCGTCGTTTGTCACCATTATTTCGCGGGGGAAAAATTCCTCCGACAACACCACACGTCACGACACGTGACATTGCCCCCATACTGCAAAACCGGTTTTAAGACACGTGAGAGATCGGAACGGGGGCGCCCCCGGCGGTCCTGGCGAAGGCCAGGATGCCGCCGAAGGACGGCACCCCCTGTCACGTGGGAGGTTTAGGGGCGTTTTGACCGGGCCGACCCCGGTCAGCCCCGCCCGCCCACCCCGAGCCGCTCATTGTGCCTCTGGCCTTGCTTTACCTAGCGATCGCTAGATAGACCCAAAACAGAAGCATCGATGTCAGTGCCAAACCAAAAAATGGGACGGGTTCCCATCTCATGAATATGAAGCTTCGGATGCCTCGACCGATCGTCTTCAACATTCTCGCTGCCATCTTCATTGTGTTCCTCCTGGTTGGCACTGTGCCGAGCCTCGCCCTAATCTTTTTGATTGCGTGCGTTACTTGTTCTCGAAGGTCAAGGGCTTGGGTTTAATTGCTTTATTCGGGTTTCCCATAGATGCGCTGGTATCGGCTGATGAAGCATTAACACAGTTAGGTGTCGCAGCTAGGTCACCTGGATTGTTATTACATTTGGCGAGAACGTCTTTGCGTTCGGCATCATGCGCTTTATACCAATCGACGGTTTGTGTAGGTTGGGAAATTTTTTCATTATTGCAGCCCGCCAAGAAAGAAAGCGTTCCGAACATCGCGGAAATTAATATGTTTTTTGTCATAATATTTTTTCGAATGGACGATTGCACGGTTACCGTGCGAACTTCGCATCGAACGATTTGTTCCGTTCGTTCGAAATGTCTTTCTCTTCTCGATCTACTGCCAAGTAACCAACGATGGCAACCAGCAGTGCTATGATAATTCCGATCGAAATTCTTCGCATAATATGTCCTTAGGCCGGTGACGGCATGTTAACGGATTTGCAAAATGGCCAACATTAGCCCTGACGCTACGATACCACCAATCATGGCGTGTACGACAGAGAGGCCCCACGCCTGTTTTTTGTTCTTTTGTACTTCATCTGTGGCATCTCTTAGCAATCTTACGGCAACTTGCATTTCAGAACTGATGGCTACTTTCGCAGTTGTAAGTATCTCGGTTTTTGCCTCGACAGCTGCTTTAAGCGCAGAGTTCAAATGTGCTTGATCGGCGCGCTCTGCCAGGTCTTTGCCCGCTGAAACAAGATTTCGATGCAATACGACCAGGCTCCCAATTCGTTCGTCTAACTCCCCAATATTCTTAGTTTGTGTTTCAAGAAAAGCTTTCATTAGCTCTTCGAAAACTGCTTCATTAAGCGCGACCACGGTGAATACCGGATCAATCGCATCAATGCGAACTCCGGTTCGCTCGAATACTTGGTTTTGTAGTCGCTGAATATCCATTACCATTCAACCTGGTCGAGTTTTGAGAAAACGTCGCGGACGACTGTTCCGAGGCGACTTTTTTCCAGAATATTGAAACCGGTTTCTGACGCATTGATTTCTTTCAATGTTAAACGAGCTTTGTTCATGCGTCGTACATCGTCCCCAAACGTATCCGAGTTTCTGCCTTGCAGAAGCACAACGCCTCTTACATTTTGGCTGTTATCGCTGAAAGTTTTTGTTTCGATGAAATTTTCTGTTGTTCCCCAGTTTGCATTTTCGTTGAGCCATATAATCATTGGACAGTTTGTTTGTTTTGTCAATGATACAAAACCGGCGGTAGTATCTTTTAAGTTATCGCCGCCACCAATGATCGTGTGAATGTACACTTGCTTTCCTGACTCCATCATCAAATCGATAAAGTCGTTTTCCATCAAATATGACATCAATGGTGAAAACGTGTTTGCGCCATTATCAATTACGATGTTTTTCTTACTTTCGAAAACTTCTAAAAGCATCTTATCGAACATTTTTCGGTTGATGGTGCGATCCGAATTCATGACGTCAACTAAATGGACATTTAGCGATTTGTAGTCTGCAAAAGTTGTGTTCTCTTGATCGGTGTCATAGCATTCAAGTGACCCTGGGAATCTGTCGGCGATCCATTGTGCTATCAACGAAGCTGTCAATGTTTTGCCGATACCGCCTTTGCCTTGCAAGATGAAGTGTACTGAGTTTTCCATAGTTATATGTTTCCTGTTTTATCGTGTTTAAAATGTTTGCTTTCAGCATCGCGTTTTTGTTCCTCAAGCATCGCCCGCATTTTTTCAGCTTGATTCAACGGTGGTTTCGCCAGCTTTGGTCCTTCGTCATCTTTACGAAGATTGCTATTAGCGACTGATTCGTTTGCTTGCTTTTCGGTTTCCCCTGTGTTCTGCTTTGTTTGCTTGGCTAAGAATTTCCTAACCATTTCCCGCGAAATGTCAATCTGGTTGAGTGCTAACCAGTCACGGATTTGTAGGTCTGTGTACCCTTTCGATTTCAACGCCACGATTTGCTCTTTAAATGGAAACAATCGTGACCGTTTTCTACCGGGTGGTGCTCCGTTTACGAATTCTTCTATGTCCATTTTTCCTCTTGAGATACGGTGTGTTGGTCGAAAAGCATCGTACGCTCTGCAACGGGGCAATGCAACCGAAATGCAACCGAAATGCAACCAAGTGCGACTATGTGCAACCTCGGTGCAAGTCTCACGCAACCATTATGCAACCATATGCAACCGTGTGCAACCGGGTATTTCGTTTGTTGCGCAAATTTAGACGTATATCTAGGCACGACAGATATGAATACAAAACCCTGACGGGTTTGGTATCATATCCGTGCCAAAGGGGAATCCCCTTTGAAACCCCTGCGTCCTACGGACGCCGGGAACCCGCCCTGGCGCTGTCTAGGGTCACCGCGACGCGTTGAGTAGAAGACTATGGCACGACCTAACAAAACGGCAGAGCCGCTGACAGAACCATTCTCATTCCGTACCGGTAAGACGGTGGCCGATGCTTTGCGCGCAAAGATCGAAGCATCCGGTTTATCCAAGGGTGAGTTCTTTCGTGATGTCGCCCTTAGCAACAAGACGGTAGTTGTAGCCCGACCAGTTGCGAGCCTTGACAAGAAGCGTATGCAGTTCCTTTTCAATAAGGCCAGCAATAATTTGAACCAAATTGCCTTTGTTCTGAATTCTGCTAATGCGTCTGGAAAAGTTTCCGAACCTCTGTGCAAGGACTCTCTGCGCGCTCTGGAAGATATCGCTAAATATTTGAAAGTGGCATTGAACCATGTTGATTAGGGTCGGGGGCGGTAGCTCCGGTATTAAGGAGTATCTGGAACGCGGCCATAAACAGGGCCGGGAGCATTCGCGTGACGAGTTGGATGAGCGGGTTATTCTTGCTGGCGATCTGGAATTTACCGATCAAATCATCAATGATTTAGACATCAACAGCGAAAGATATTTACATATAACTCTAGCTTTCAAAGAAGACGAAGTTTCGCATGAAACTTTATCTGCCATTGCACGTGATTTCCAAGAGTTCGCATTTGCGGCGTATGGTGAAGATGAAGTTAACTTTTATGCCGAAGCTCATCTACCCAAGATAAAAAGTTATGTTAGTCAGAAAACTGGGGAATTGGTTGAGCGTAAACCTCATGTTCATATAATTATACCAAAAGTGAATATGCTTAGTGGGGGGCATTTGAATTCGCTTGGAATGGTTGAACATAACGAGCGGTTTATAGATGCATTCCAGGAGCATGTGAATAACAAGTATGGTCTGGCATCGCCAAAAGATCATCGACGGCTTACATTTATGAATGCTTCCGATATGATCCAACGATATAAGGACGATCATTTCGATGGGCATAACAAAGACCTAAAGAAAGAAATATTAGGCGCGGTACTGGAAAGAAACATTACCGATTACGAAGCCTTTAAGAGCATGGTTAAGGAATTCGGGGGGACACGTACTCGTAATGCTGGCAAAGATAGCGAATACCAGAATGTGAAGCCTTCTGGTCAAGCTAAGGGCGTAAATCTAAAGGATTTTGTTTTTTCTAAGGAGTTTATCGAACTTCCTGACGCTGAGAAGAAGGCTGCGTTGACTACAGAGTTGGAGCACAAATACGAAATACAAGGCCAGGCTAGGCGTGATCCTAGCAATGTCGCGGTTGGTTTGGCTGACTGGCACGCTTATCGCGCCCTGGAGATTAAGTATTTGAACAGCGGCAATAAGAAGCTATACAAAACCTACAAAGAAGCAGGGCCGGAGGATAAGCAGCGCATCCTCTCTGAGCAGGCGCGCAAATTTTACGATAAGTATCAGGAACCTAAACATGAGCCAGAAAAATTCCGAAGAAATCCCTTCGATCATCAATACGGATTTAAACGACCCGAGCTTGAGCTGGGAAGACGACTTGATGGCCCAAGGGCCGAGCGACTCGATGGACGGGCCGATGGACGGATCGATGGACGGGCCGATGGACGGATCGATGGACGGGCCTCTGGAGGCGCAGGAGGTGAGCGGGGAGGATTCGGGGCCACCGGAGCCGGCGACGTTCGAGGAACCGACTGGGACGGCCTTACAGCCCTCAGGATCGCATTTGCCACAAGTGGGAAGTACGACACTTTCCCAACTTCCCGAGGTCAGGCAACCAAAACCATCAACGGTGTGCGAACAATGTCCGGCATCGATGTGGCAAGCGACCCCGGTCGGCCTAAAGTGCTACTGCAGGATCATGCACGTGTTCAGTTGGACCACGGCAGAACCGGTGGAGCTGACTCATTGCGACGGGATAGCTATCGCCAGCGCGAGTTAAACCCAACTGGTCGCGCCACTGATTCGGCGCTCGGTCAGCATGCGCGTAATTTCGAGCAACGGCGCCAGGTTGGCGCAGCTGGTGAACTGGCGGAGTTCAAGGAGATTCGTTCTCACCTCGATGCGCGACGTTTGCTTGCGGACCTGTCTGTGTCACATGGAGTTTTGATCGACAAGTACCCAGTATCGTCATCATCTGACGGAAGTGACCGTATCCGGGTTGGCAATCGGAATCTAAACGTGTCGGATTTTCTGACCAAGGAAATGCGGTTGCCTTGGCAGGAAGCGGCGTCGATCTTGCGTCAGTCATATTCGCGTCAGGTCGAGCAGCGGCCGGTTAACGATCCGCGTCGCGCTCCTTCACAAGCGTTGTGGCGAGAGTTTCAAGAAGAGCGCAATGCGCGTGGTGGCCAGCGTCAATTGTTGAGTGCGCAGCTTAGAAGCGAACAGGCGCGCCGAGCAGCGCTGCGGGAGACAATGGCGCGTGCGCGCCAGCATGCGGAGTCGCTGCCACCAGCGCAGCGCAAGGCGGCACATTCTCTTGCACGAATGACCTTTGTTACAGGCGAAAGCGCTTTGAAGGATGCCATCAAGGTTGAACGTGCTCAGTTTCGTGCGCCGATCAGTGAGCAGTATCGCGGATTTTTGCGTGAGAGTGCGCAGGGTGGCAGTAACGATGCGCTGGCCGAGCTGAGGCGAATGGCCCCGGCCAATAAGATCGTGCCCGGCAATTTGGGTTCCATTGGTCCTGTACACACACACAGCGACCCGAATTCAATGATCTATCGAGGGAAGGAAATGCGTCACGTCGTCCACAGCAACGGCGACGTTGTCTACACCCTATCAGGTCGTGCCATCATCCAAGACAAGGGTGAAAAACTTGTAGTGTTGCAGAATGATAGTGCAGCAATCGAAGCGGCGCTGCGGCTTGGCCAAGCAAAGTACGGCGGTGTTCTGGTACTAACTGGCCCTAAAGATTTTCAAGAGCGTGCGGCGGTTATCGCAGCCGAGGCAGGGCTAAATATCAGCTTTACGGATAAGAGAGTCGATGCTGTTCGACAGCATCGAGCGTCAGAGCTGGCATTTGACCGGGCTTTGCGACAGGCTCATCGCGAGTTGGGCGAACGTTTCGTGGACGATCAAAGGCACAGTAAGAAGACTGAAAATGCACCGAGTAAGACGGTCGACCGATCCGGACCAGCGAAGAACCAGGATCGTTCCGAGAAGGGCCCGGAACGCTGATCGGCCACAGTTGCCGTCTTCGATGTACGGTCGAAGTTAGATCCGGAAATCTGACAACTGTTTCCCGCTGGCGATACCTTCTGCAATCCATCTCGGTTGACGCCCCCTCCCCGTCCAAGTCTGGGCCTGGTCCGCCGGATTTTGATACTGCGGCTCTACTTTTTGACCTTTCCCCTTGGACAGCTTCTTGCTATTCAAAGCAAGCAGTTCCTCTACCGACAAACCGGCCTCTTCCGCAATCGCCAAAATCTGCTGACGTGCCTTTGTCAGATCGCCCTGTTGACGGGTTTTGATCTCTTGTTCGATGTTGAGCTGTAAGCCTTTCAGCTCTTTAACGTTGTAGTTTGATAGATCGATGTTCGTCATTCTTCGTTCCTTTTCGATGATTGATAACGTAATGGAGACGATTTTACTATGTCTTCATCCAATCAGACCGCAGGTTGACACGGTAGTCCACCATTATCAGATACGTAGCATGCCTCAATGCCCATCTGTGACTTTCTGAAATAGGTGCGACGAAAGCTACTGCGGCACCGGGCTGCGCCCGCTAGATTTTGCTAATAGCTGCGACGATTTTTCGCTGAATAGCTGCGACGGACCCGTACGGATATCGAAATAGCTGCGACCCACTTTGTCCCTGACCTGACAATCGTCGTAACGCCACCAGCAGGGAATGGGACCGGCTGCTTCCGACCCAAAGTATGCTCCGGTCAGTGCCCGCGAGTCTGTCCGGATCTACAGAAGGCTGCTTACATGACCGGCCCAAGCCAACATATTTACAGATGACTGACATTAGCAAGTAAACGCCATACGGCGAAAGCCATCGAAACACCTAGCAGACCTATGACTAAACGTCACATATTACTCGTCGATGATGAGCCTCATGTGCTGCGTGTGTTACGCCTGGCACTGGAGCGCGAGGGATATAGCGTCGCTACCGCTAAGGACGGCAATGACGCGTTGTTAGAATTTGCAAGCTGCCTTCCGGATGTGCTTATCACCGATATTAAAATGGATGGCATGACCGGTCGTACGCTATGCCAGTTAGCACGTGAAATGTATCCAGATCATCCGTTTCTGATTTTAGTGATGGCGTCAATGACTGCTATGGACGAACGTGCTTGGGTCCAGCAGTTGCAGAACACGGACTCCTCGAGAAGCCACTCTCTTCCCGTCAACTGATAGCAAGGCTTTCATGCTATTTTCGGACAAGCCAATGAATCAATAAGCCTGCTATTGACCTACTACTGCCAGTCCACGGCGTCAGTATTTCGCTAACTGCCGCGACACAGTTCAACACTCGGTGGAAAATTTGACGCGCAGGACGGGGCTCATGCTGCTCATGGCGTCCATGCTATAGAACGTCACACTTTTCCCAGGGTCAGGCAGGCGCAGAAGCATGCCATAGTTCGCCAGCCGCCCGCTGACCCAGCCGTCGACCAAGCCGGTCACGTCCCAAGTAGTCGCTCCGGGATTTATACGGGTGCTAGCGATCACCGGCGCACTGTAGTTGCCACCCTTCCAAGATACCCCCGGCTGTGCGCTAGACCATGTGGCGTTAGCGACCCACTGCGTCGTCATCCGGTGTACGTTGACGGTAGGGGTAAGGGTACCAATGCCGTTTTTATGCAAGATGAGCTGTGCTGACAGAACTGCGGAATTTGCCGGAATATCCGTCATAGGCCAGAAGATCAATGCATTCGACTGTCCCGAAGTGACCACAAGGTTAGTGGAGGTATTCATCGTCCCCAGGCTCGGATCAACATAGGTATCCAGCACTTCACCGCCAAGGTTCTTGGTTTGGCTGTTGGTGAGATCGACGAGGTTGATCTGATCTCTTGTTAGGGTAGCATTTGCTCCTGCGGCCGTGGCGGCGGTCGCGATAACATTAATCGCTTTCGGCGGCGCTCTCGTGATATTTGCGCTTAGCGTAGCGTTTGCTAGTGTTATCGGTGTGAAGGAGGCTCTGCCGCACTTCGTGTCAACTTGATTGGTCCATTTTGCGGCCGCCACAGCAGCTTCGGCAAGGTAAGCGGCATTGCGTTTTTCGTAGTCGGACTGGATCGATTGAAGCTCCATGGTAGCGGCGCGGTTTATGCTAAACGACAACGCTGCGATGCTGGCTAGTATCAAGGCCACCATCAACAGAAGCACCCCTGACTGCCGGTGAGTATGTAGCCTAGGCTTCACTGATTGACCTCGATTTGGGCGGGCGGGTAAGTAGTTACGTTATTGCTTTGCGTGGCAAGTGTTAGTTGCATTTTCATCGAGCCAAAATGGCTTTCCTCCAAACCACGGGGCGGGCGGCAGCTCATAGCCGATACCGGACGGTCAGCCATGGTTAGTGTAGTCTACCGTTGCATCGTGAGCAACTAATGCCTGTAAATGTTACTGGATTACAACAAACTGCTGCCCGGGATACTGCTGAGTTGCATTCGGCCGGAATCCGCATCGATTTATAATCAATGAGTTATACATTGATTGCGTAATTTATGCGTAGTTGCTACGGGCTGTTTAAGAAGTGCAACGCGAGTCAATCACGCAAATTTGAGCGCTACCAATGTGTGCTTTCGGCCCAGGCTGTGTAAAAACGCGTGATCGGCGTGTTTTCAGGGGTCCCTTTACCATTCCCGACCTCGAGAAAACGCCGTAGCGAGCGATCTGAGAGGTCGACTGTCGTCAGGCCGACGCCTAATTTGCGTTTTTACACAGCCTGGGCCCGAAGCAGACATGCCTTCCAAACGGACCGTTTGCTAACCCTACTGCGATATCAAGTATGCCGCCTTAAGCACACGACGATCCTTGTCTAACGCTACAAGCCAGGCCTCGTCTACGATTGACAGCCGATTTCGAACCACAGTCGCTCCACGCGTGGGTCGATACACGCGTCGTTAACGTACCTACGATACCCCGTGCCTTGATGCTCACGTGTATTAGGCGGACCGAAGAGAGCGACCACCTTTTCTTCGCTGTCGCCTTTTTGTACTTGGGCCATAGCTACTTCGCCACGATGCGACTCGTACGAACAGACAGTTATATATCCGACGGGAACCAACGCAATCGCAGCTCGAAAGGCCCATATTTTCATTTTTGATCGATTCATCGAAATGTCTAAATCTGCTAGCAGCGCTGTGATGTTAACGTCCTCTTTTGGCCAAACCCGGTTGTTCGCGTCAGCTTAGCAGTTTGCCAGGCTGGAGGAGTCGCCGATCGTCTTTACAAGTAGCTACCGACGCAATGCAAGCAGTGTTCTAAGTCTCGAGACGCCTAAGCTGATGCTTCTGGCCAACTGAAACAGTTGCTTGTGCCCCATGGCGTGGTTTGCCGATTAGATCCGTCTTTACGTAACTTCTTTACAGCAATTCAATTAGTCGCTAAAGTCTTGCTCCATCCTACCTTATACCTACCCCATGTCGAAGCTGCAGTCTCCCGGTGACATCAGGTGCTGGCATAGTGAATTTGCTTCTGTAACAATCGAATCTAGCTTTTTGCAAGACCATGGCAACGTCATCCAGGGTGAATCAGTGCGTTCGCTTGCGTTTTGCGGGATTTTTTTTTGCGCATTTGGCCTTGCTGACCTGGCCCAACTCGGCTATGGCGATCAAGCACTGGCACTGTTTGTAGCCCGTCTCATGGTCACGATCGTGGCGTTGATTGGTATCGTGATGATTCGCCGCAGTTCCAATCCAGCGCGTACCGCCTACCGCGCGGCTACTGTCTTTACCAGCCTGGCAATGCTGACGTTCTTGCTAGTCGCTTATTTCCGGGGTGACTTGCTGCTTCACGGTATGTCGATGGCTATTATGCTAATCATCGTCTATCTATTCATCCCGAACCGACTTGTCAACGCCACTATCGTCGCACTCAGTGCGAGCATCGCCTTCTTGGGGCTTGTGTATGCTGTCGATATGGTAAGCCTGCGTCAGCTGTCGACTATGACAATGCTCCTCATCCTCGCAAATCTATTCAGCGCCATTGCCGCACGGCGCGACGCTCATTCATCGCGCCGACAATACTGGACTCATCAAATTCTGCTCAACCAGGCTATGAGGGATCCCCTAACCGGCGTCTTCAACCGTCGTCATCTGAACGCTGGCCTGCTCGACAAAGAAATTGACCGCGCTCGAGTTCATGGGGAATCGCTTACCGTCATCATATGCGACATAGACGGTTTCAAAGCCGTCAACGATACTCATGGACATCTGGCTGGGGACACGCTTCTAAGAGATTTCGCGCACCTATTGCTTTCCATGACCCGAGACGGTATTGATACAGTCGTGCGCTACGGCGGTGAAGAGTTTTTATTAATTTTGCCTGACACCAATTTGCCCAATGGCCTCGCCCTTGCGGAGCGCATTCGCACAAAATTAACTGAAGCCAGAAGCATGCATGGCGATGTCCGGATCAATGCTACAGCAAGCTTTGGGGTGGTCAGTACGTGCCTTTTGCCCCATCTTCCAACAATAGCAAGCCATGCCTTGATAGCACGCGCTGATGAGCTTATGTACGCGGCCAAACGTAGCGGTCGGAACCAGGTTCATGTGGCCGAATGGGACGTTACTAGCTCTACTTAAGCCGAAGTTCCGTAGTACCGTACTCGCGCCAAGCTATCTGCTTGCGGTGCATCGGCTTACGAGGCCTGTGCGGCGAAAGCTTCTGCCGTCAATCTGAATTAATGATGCTAGAAGCCGCATGCTCGAATACGTTCGCGCTCATACAGCAGTCTTCCTTATCAACTCGCTTGACACTATCGATGTTACTTTCGATTTGACCTGAAACGTAATTTGGTGGAAGATTATCATTCTAAACCTGTTATTACAGTGGTCAGGCAACTAATTGGAGACTTGATTATGAGCGGATTTGCCCCTTCGAAGTCGGTTAATCCTTGGATTGAGGGTGACTACCGTGTCTACGGTTATGCTATTCCGGCTCCTGATGGTACTTATTGGCCAGCGTACATAATAGAGCGAATTCAAGGAATTTCCGATGCACCTA
Source organism: Telluria sp. ZT3P25 (assembly GCF_059685895.1). NCBI lineage: Bacteria > Pseudomonadati > Pseudomonadota > Betaproteobacteria > Burkholderiales > Oxalobacteraceae > Telluria > Telluria sp. ZT3P25. The sequence goes on along the minus strand of NZ_JCASIJ010000004.1, from coordinate 8,566 downwards.
AGAAGGCAGTGGAACTTCATCAAGTAGATATCCAAACTTTTGCTACGCAGGGACTCGCTAAAATGATGGCCGTCTCCCACGGTCTTCAGCGAGTTCGCACCAAGGATCGCTTGGGCTGCTAGCTTCAGCATTTTTGTCAAAAATCGGCCTGAGATGCCAAGGTCGCTGTGATTTAAGAACACCTACCGCTAAGCAGCTAACCAGTTCGCAGACTACTGTATGTCTGCTTTTGGTCCAGGCTGTGTAAAAACGCGCGATGGGCGCTTTTTTAGGGGGCCCTTTACCATTCCCAACTTCGAGAAAACGCCGTAGCGCGCGATCTGAGAGGTTGGTGTCGCCAAGCCGACGTCTAATTTGCGTTTTTACACAGCCTGGGCCGAAACCGGACGGTCGTTACAGCATCACGGGCACCCTGTAGTCAAGTCGGTCATGTGGAAACACAACCGACTACCGCGCTTCTTACTGCTTAGACCTTCGTGTCGTCCAGGCTTTTTCCAGCGGCAAGCCAATCCTTGACCCAACCAGGTTGACGTCCGCGACCGCTCCACTGTTTGGTGGAGTCATCTGGATGACGAAATTTCGCTTCCTGTGGCTCGGATTGGCCTTTTTTGGATCCTTTTCCTGCAAGAAGTTCGTTGACTGAAAGACCTGCCGCCCGGGCAATATGAAGAATTTGCTCCCGCGCTTGGCTAACCCCAAGAAAATGACGTTTTTTAAGTTCTTCAACAATTTGTGCTTCTAGCGTACGCAACTGCGACAGGGAGTACTTTGATAGTTCTTGCATGATGTTCCTGAAAAGGTTAAAAATAGTTTGCGACGATCATACTCGATCCGAGCCCAATATTCTGCAGACATCCCTGTACAGATACATGATGTAACAAATGCAGCTCTGCCAAGCCTAACCAAAAAATAAATTTGGAGGAGCATTAAGATAATGCTCTTTATCAGCCAAGCATTTATTAATTTAGGTAATCCATAATAATCACAACTTGAGTGCAAAATAAAATGATTTTTGATCTTGTGTTTGACATAAGATAAGTTCTACGCTGCCGGCTGTCAGGGTGCTAGGATGGCAATTCCACTACCAAGGATAAATCATGGACAACGAACAAAAAGCAGGTGTTTATGAACACGCTTTGATTGCCGTGCTGTATGCGGCCCAAAAGGAAGGCGTCAATCTGGAAGCGCTTCTAGCGCACGCCAGGAATGACACAGCTGGCCATCCCGGCTTGCGTCCAAATCCCAAGGACTTGTCTGCAGTCTTGATAGCCATCGAGCACACCATCAACGATGTAAAGATCACCAGTAAGAAATAATCTGCTCTCCCATGTCGGCCACAGCAAAGTGTTATTCCTTGCTTCCTTCCTGGTTCGTCTTCCGCGATACGTTGAGCAGTATTCCCATCTCAATAATGGTTGTAATATTGCTACTCCCCTCACCGATTAAGGAATAAAAGATGTCTCACCATCAACAAATCATGCAGAACTGCAGGCGGGGCGCCATTGAGTTGGCACTCATAGTGAAAGATGTGAAGCGTAGGAAAATGCCATCAACAAAAGTTCTTCTTGTAGAAGGTTTTGGTGATGCTCGTAGCATGCTGAAACACTATGAGAGATATTTGTCTGGTGTGTCTCGGCATACTATCGCTCATGCTGGCAACGCAGCTTCGCAGCACAACGTCAACCCAACCAGCGTATCGAGCATGAGTGATTCCACGATGGCTCCAAGCGTCGAGAATGCTAGCAGCGACGGTGATGGCGACGGTGATGGCGACGGCGACGGCGACGGGCCTCGACGTTCCTCTAATTCTGCTCGTTCGCAATATCCTACCTCAAAGTACCCTACCCCCCCCTCGCGCTGTCCGGCGCAAATCAACACTCAAACGTCATCTTTTTGTGTCTATGTATCAACATGGACTAATTGCGCTCGTCGGTATCATTCTCATGGTTCTGATTACAGCACAGGTCTTTGCCTTCAGTGGCCATCCTGAGCTTGCGAGAACATGTCTTGAACTCCTCAAAGGATGGGAGTTGGTCAGCCGAATAATACCTACCATATAGATCTAGGAGTGGCATAACTCACAACTCTCTCGCTGCTCAAATTGGGTGAGAAATCACTCAATTTGAATAACTTTCCTAATCGCCTTCGTCGTCATCCCCAGGCATCACGAAGTAGGTTTTAGTGCAGGGCAGGGTCAACGAGCGGTGGTCATTGGATGGTTGCAGCGCTCGGCTCCGGTTCGCTCACAGGCCGGGCGCGGGTCCTATCCCCTAGCCGCCGCTAGGGGGCTCCCCGAGCTTGTCGTTACGACCGCACCAGCCACTGTACTTATTGGCAGCGCTTTTCCACACAATCGCATGCGGCCGCAGTGCCGAGGTGCAGGCCGGCGTTGTTTAACTAGGCGCGAGCTGACGGCAGCTGCTGCTCAGGGCGGCCACCTGCAGCGCGCCGCGGTGCAAAAGGCGCCGCTCACAAGCATCGATCGGGTCGTAGCCGCCTGAGTCAGTACGCATCTCGTTCTTCGCGAAGGCACATAAGGTCGTGAAGCTGTACAACCATACAGTTTTTTTCATGACTCGTGGATATTTACAAAAAACTGGGCGTATAATTCCAGGCACTACATCTAGTGCAAAAACGCATTTAGTTGCCACATGTAGTTGTTTATAGTGAGTTCTATTTTTTGGAGGTTCACATGGCAACATCGAAGAAGAGCAACGAGCAGACGTCTCCGTCTGTGGCATCGAAGGCGAGCAAGATCCTGTCGAACCCTAAGTCGACATCGGCACAGAAGAGCGTTGCTGCGTCAGCCCTGACGCAAGCGCGTAATAAGGGCAAGAAGTAATCGTCTGTCAGGAAGACAACATCGCAATTGACGCACGGTCGAACTGGCGAAGCGCCGATGGTACCCGGTACCTTCGGCGCCGAACCCGCTACTTGACCGAGCGATTACAAATGAAAGGATTACGCCATGGCTAGATGCACAGCCCCCAGAAACGGTCACCGCACAGCGAGCGGGGCAGCGGACTGTCCTGCATGTGGTGGCCGCAGCAGGTCATACTCATATTCGTCTTCGTCCTACTCCTCGCCCTACTCCTCGTCGGGGAGCAGCGGCAGCAGCCGGAGCGTCGGCGGGTCCGGTGGCAGCGCAAGGCCGCGCTGGTCGCGAGCAGGGTCGGTAGTGGTATACACGCCTGCCGAGGTGCGGACGCTCACGCCGGTCCGCGAAAACGTAGAAAGGCGAGCGTCCGTGCCCGATCTTCGGGACATCTTCCTGTGCCACGCGTGGGACGACCGGAAAGGGGCCGCGAAGGAACTGCATGATCTGCTCGAGTCGCGTGGCGTTTCGGTTTGGTTCAGCGAGAAGGACGTCGTCCTCGGCACGTCGTTGCTCCGCGAAATCGACAAGGGATTGGCGAAGTCGCGGGTCGGGATCGTGCTGGTGACGCCCGCGCTACTGAGCCGCGTTCGAGCAGAGGGCATCGCCGACAAGGAGCTTTCGGTACTCCTGGCACGTGACCTGCTCGTTCCCATCGTGCACGGTACGACGTATGACGCACTCCGCGAAGTCAGCCCCCTGCTTGGCTCGAGGAGCGGCCTGAGCACCGAAGAAGATTCGATGACAACTGTCGCGGCCAAGCTCGCTGAGCTGGCTACTCCCTAACCTGCACAGGGTTGTCATTAAGATGGGCTGCTTCGGCCCCCAGATTTCGTGGCTTATTGACAACCCTGCGTACGGTACCCCGCACCACCAAGATTGTTAAACATAGCAAGGTCATGTTTAACCTTCTATTCTTGATAAAATACGTTCCCTGCTGACAGCAGCTTGCGTAGAGGGGCTATCGATCTGCTGCTTAATGTGCCCGCCTAGGCATAGCCAAAGCCCCTTCATTCCACGCCCCTCCTCTACTGTACCGTCCTCCTGTTCAATAACGACCGTTTGTGAACAGGGCATTGTTGCCGCCTAAAACAATGTTCAAAAAATAGTGGGTTGACTTATGGACATGTTCGATTTTATGATGCATCTTATTGAACAGGTTTGAACGAGTGTGAACTCGTTCGGATGCCTGAAACGTGCATAAGGAGCAACAACATGGCGGTTTTCGGATATGGCCGGGTCAGTACCAGGGAACAGACGACGGAGAACCAGCGCCGCGAGATCGAAGCGGCCGGCTACACAACTGACTACTGGTACGCCGATGAGGGAGTGTCGGGCAAGGTCTCGGCGGCCCAGCGCCCGCAGTTCGCCAAGATGCTCAGCCAGATCCGCGACGGCGAGACGCTGGTGGTGACGAAGCTCGACCGCCTCGGACGCGATGCCCAAGACATCGGCGCCACGATCAAAACGCTGGCCGCGCGTCGCATCGTGGTCATCGTCCTGCAGTTGGGCAAGCTCGATCTGACCAGTGCCGCCGGCAAGCTCATGCTGAACATGCTGGCTGCCGTCGCCGAGATGGAACGCGACCTGCTGGTGGAACGCACCCAGTCCGGACTGGCGCGCGCGAAGGCAGAGGGCAAGACCTTGGGCCGCCCGACCAGCACGACCGACGAACAGCGCGCAGCGATGACTAGGCAACACCAGGCTGGCGAATCGATCAGCGCACTGGCGCGCACCTTCGGCATTTCCCGCGCCAGCGTCATGCGCGTCGTAAAGCCGGCCGCTACCATCCAGTAAGGGGAACACCATGAAACGTACTTACAAAATCCAGCCTCGTTCTGCCGATCTGGGAGGGGGATGGCACTTGAAGCTGTATGAGGACAATCAGGAAGCCGGTGGCGGCATGTACCCGGTTCGGGAGGACAGCCCGCACGCCGGCATGGAATGGTGGAATGGACTCCCCGAAACACGGCGCGGGCACTGGCTGATGATGGCTGCGTCAGCCATGCCGTCTGCGGCGCGCCATGCTTATTTGCTAGCGAACGCCTACAACGATGCCATGGGCGCAGGTGAGTCCTGGTCGGCTTGAAGCCCGCCTACACAGCGGGATTGACGAGCCAACGATGATAATACGACTTATCATCGAAGAGCTCGGCGCGCTGCACTGGAGGTCGGAGCGCCGAGCATCAATCCGCTGAAACGCGCATGAACAGTGACTCTCAGAAAAGCGCAACTCTGATAGTGTTAGTTCCCGGCGAGGCAATCATGAGGTCAGCGAGCCGAGGTTGATGACGGCGCGCCGGTGCCAGTCCACCTTTCGCTTGAGCGACAGACGCCGCGATCAATGACCCTGCCATCCACCGGATATGTTCGCCAGGCCCAGCTGCTGACCGGCGGCGTCCCGCTCTCGGCCGCAACCCTGTGGCGCAAGGTGAGGGCGCAGACCTTCCCGGCGCCAGTGAAGTTCTCGGCCAGCGTCACCGCCTGGCGGGTTGAGGATGTGCGGGCCTGGATGGAGAATCAGCCAACCCGGCCAGGCAATGCCCGATCGACCAGCGAGGAAGGCGGACCGGTGATCAATGACGCGCTGATCGAGAAACTGGCCGTGCGCCCTGCCGCGCATCGCCTTTTTTTGGATTCCAAATATTCCCCGTCATACGCACGCGCAAGCGATGCGTGCATCAAGCCTGCGGCCAGACGCTAGGCGGGGCCAGAAAACTCTTTCACACAGAGTCCCCCTCGTGCTGAGTGTGATGGCTTACCAAGGCATCGCCCTAAACGCCGAATAGGGTGTTCAGGATGTGGAGTAGTTGGTCGATGTGACGTCACGTCCCATGTTGTAAAGAGCCAGTAAATTAAGGTCCAATGAGACTCAAAATGTGGAAAATAATTGCAAGCCACTTTAGAATTTCATTTTTCTATTGATACGCAGCAATATGAACAAGGCTCCTGTTTTGGTGGTCGACCGCAACGCATTTCAGGCAAAAGAAATTTGTCGAATGCTCCAAGCTAAAGGGCACTTTGGCATTCCTATACCAAGCTTTGCAAATGCGTTGTGCGCGCTGCATGGCGTCGTATTCGATGCAGTAATAGCAAGACTTGGCTCTGATGATCCTTACGAAGCCGTCTTCCTAGAGGAAGCGAAATCACTTCAACCTCTACTAAGGATTATCGCGGTCGCAGATGAGCGGTACTCACTAGAAAATTTTATAAATATCAACGCATTGTTAGCCGTTCCGCTGAATCAAGAGCGGCTCGAAGCTACGGTGCATCAAGTCCTATACAGCCCACCTAGTACGCGAATAGCACTCGACTGCACGTGACGCTTCCCTTTTTTTGACCCCAAGTATTTTCCCTCGTACGCGCGCAGGCGGTGGGTGCGGAAACCTCTACGATCAGACGCGGGGTGGCAGTAGGGGAACTCTTTTACACATGGCTCGTCCTCAAGCTGCGCACGGATGGTTTGCAAGACGTCGCCCTGCGGGCCGGGTAGCGTGCCCAGGATGCGCTGCGGCTGGTCGACGTACAGTGCCAGCGTATGGAAGCGCTTCACCTCCTACAGTAGCGGGCGTACGTCAGTGCTCTCCGGGTTGCGCTCTTAAATGGGGACCAAGTCAGCGCGGGTGAGCGGCGGCTTGAATCGCATATGGGGCCACTGTTCATCCATACAGAATATCAGCGGGTTGATGCACCCTGCCTAATTTTGGCGAAGCCGGGGGTGAGCGGCACGCCCTGCCATACTCAGACTATGGACCAACGAATAGATCATCTCACCGCTACCTATGTCGACCTGGCAACCACTGTTGCAGCCATATTCGGGGTAGAGGTCGGCCTGCGCGTCCTGCAGCAGAGCCCGCCTTTGTATGTTGAGCAGCACGTTTTCGATGAGGTGGACCGCGACGCTGCGGCGCTGCTTTGAACACACCTGAACCGTCTTCGCATGGTGTACCGCGTACTTAGCATCTACCCTAAAATTTGGCGGTGGGCCTTCTAGGCGTCGCTGTCGGTCCGCGCGCAACCGCTGACGCGGCGCACATAGCGCTCTACCGAGCGAAATTATTTCTTCGAATAGGCTATCCTCAGCATTAGAAATCCATGGCTGTCTAACAATATTCCTTTTCCCCAAAAAAGCGCACAATGACCCTTTCAAAGTACATCATCACCCATATGGAGAAGATTCTTGTCGAGTGGGAAGCATTCGCTGCAACTTTTGGCGCAGCTTCGGATAAGATGTCGAGTCTTGAATTGAGAGATCATGCCAAGCAGATCCTAGAATTTGTCGCAGACGACATTCAACAGGATCAAAGCTCAAAACAGGCAGACGCGAAGTCTCATGGCGAGCCAGCAACGTCCATATCGGATGATGATGCTTCCATAACTCATGGAAGATTACGTTACGCCAGCGGATTTACTCTCCTGCAACTAATTGCTGAGTATCGAGCGCTTCGAGCGAGTGTTCTCAAACTCTGGAAAGAAGACGGAGGAGCTGCGCTAATTCAAAACCCTGAGGACGTCATGCGCTTCAACGAAGCAATTGATCAGTCTCTCGCAGCCGCAGCTGTTGCCTACTCTGAAAAGCTGAACGAAACTCGCGACATGTTTTTGGCGATTCTTGGACATGACTTGCGTAACCCCTTGGCAGCAGTGGCAACGGCCGGGACTTACTTGGCAAGGCCAGGTGCTTTTGAAGAGCGAGTTCAGCAGATTGGTGTGCGTGTTAAGCGCAGCGCTGCAACCTTAAACGGAATGGTTAATGACCTTTTGGCTCTAGCCCGTACGCAACTAGGAGAAGGCATTCCGATCATTCGCGAAGATTGTGACCTCCTCCAAATGTGTCAGTGGGCCATTGAAGATGCAAACGCAGCGCATCCCCGCGCCCAGTTCGATCTTCATGCAACCGGTGAACTAATGGGTAGCTTCGATCAATCACGACTGCAGCAGCTGCTAACAAATTTGGCTACTAACGCCGCACAATATGGTACGCCACACGCACCAATTAATATCCATATCGTTGGCCACACAGATCAAATACTTTTGACAGTGCAGAACCAAGGGCCGACCATTCCAGAAAATGTTTTGCCGACCCTATTTACTTCGTTAGTGCAAGCAGCAGACAACGAGAGTGGGTCGAGGGCACGGAGCAATCTTGGCCTCGGCCTGTACATCGCAAGAGAAATTGCCACCGCACATGGTGGTAATATTTCTGCTAGCTCTGATGCCCTAACTGGCACAAAATTTATTGTGAAAATACCTCGTTTGTAATGGTTTTTTCTGTTCTAGGTCGATAGTCGTCCGTAGTGGTGTCTTAGTGTGCTCGATCTAATATTGCCTCCCTTCGGCCATGCTTTAACCTTCCTCACGCGACGAGTTGAACGTTTAACCGACCGGCCCCGCACGCTGAGGAGCGCCGTGGGCAATCCTTCGAGTGGCGCCTTTTTGGACTCGGAAAATACCCCTCTCAAGCGCGCGCGCGTTACCTGTCGCCTTCCATGCGCACTCATGTGCGCATGCCCGCCTGCGTATTAGTGCGAAGTTGCGAGTTGCACTCAAGTCGAGAAAATTTACTATTGATAAAATAGGTTATCAGCAGTACTAGTCGTGTCGGACATATTGACAAGAAAGCACTCTTTTCCTCGATTAACGAGGGTCTGCACAGGAGTGCCAGTCTGGTCGCAATTATTGGGACAAACT
>NZ_JCASIJ010000003.1:0-85190 GCF_059685895.1 Telluria sp. ZT3P25 | reverse complement strand
CCTCTTCAACACGTACACGGCGTAAGCCGTCTTGACTATGGCTTGGCACCATATTCCCGATCCAATTTCAAAACGCATCCGCAGCCTCAGCTTGTGTCGTATGACCGCTTTTGGCCGTTAGCGGTCTCCGGGCCCATGTTTACGCGAACATTTCCACAAGGGAAGCGGGTCCGGTTAGCAGCGCGTTAGCTGCGTTGTGCCCTGCAGTCGAGCACCCATGCACCGATGCATGGTAGACATGAGCTATCGAGCTGTTGCGCCAGTACGCAGAGTGCACTGCGCGCCAAGCAAAGACAGTTCAGACATAGTCAGATTGAATGTCGGACAGCCTCACAGCCTCTCAATTTCCGAAAAAACCGTTTCCAAGTAATTAGTGAACTCTTCAATACTAAAGGGCTTAGAAAAACACCTATCAAACCCCGCATTAATTGCATTTAGGTAATTTTCATTGGTGTCTAAGCCTGTCATTGCAATCAAATGCGTAGTACCGCGGGGACTGGTTTTTCTGAGCTCTGACGCGAGCTCAAATCCAGTTAGACCTGGCATATTGAGATCTGAGCATGTCACATGTGGATGAAAATCCGCAGCAAGAGCTAGGCCGGAGACGCCGTCAAATGCAATACGGACATCATAGTCCTGAAACTGGAGAACCATCTGAAGGAGTTCTGCCGCATCTCGGTTGTCATCAACGACAAGAATTCGATGCTGCGAGTGATTTTTTTGCATGAGCGCTACAGCTGTCTAGTTGGCATTTGCCAGTTTAACATTTGTGCAGCGTTGCTTTAACTGATAGTCAAACTATGCTATGGGCTGCGGTTAGCTAGCAGAGCAGTCGGGCACCGATAATGACGATCAATGTAAGCCTGGGCCATTGGTTGTTGTTCCGATGCGCTAGGTACGCGGCTCGCTATGCGGAGGCGAGTCTGGCTTAGAAGAAGTTGGGCCGCCCCGCGGCCCGCCATCGACCAAGACTCGCTGCACAATTTGTGGCGGGATGCCCAACTCGTGTGAAGCATCCACCGCCGTCCGTTGAAGCAAAAATGCCACGGCTTGTGCAGCAAAGTTGCCACATGCCATGCAGCTACCGGCCGGCCGCATGGGCCATCTGAAAGGCCGGTTTCGACTCAAAGCGGCCCTTCCAAACCTGCCTACAAATTCCCCACTGTCACGGCTGACGTTAGACAGCGCGAGGCCGTCGCTTATGACGTATTTCTTCGAATCACGGATTCAATTAACGGGTAGAATCTTGGCTTTCCAAAAGCAAAAAAGCCAAGGCCACGTGCAAGTACTCAGAGAATATTATCAGGAGTTGGAAGCGCTCTCGCCGTCGCACGGGCCGGGGTTCAGTGCTGCAGTCCTTCGGGACGGGGAAGCAGTGTTCGAACGCCATCATGGCTTGGCTTCGCTTGAGCTGAAAGTGCCATTGTCGCGCAATACTGCGTACTACTTAGCATCAGAATCGAAGCAATTCACAGCAGCCTGCGTCATGTCTCTGGTGCGTGGCGGTACAATAAGTCTTGATGACGACGTTTGCGTGCATCTACCCGAGCTGAAAAAATTCGAGCAACCCTTTCCGTTGCGAAGTCTTCTGAATCACAGCAGTGGGATTCCTGATTATTTTCAGTTCCTACAGTGCCAGCTGGGGCGCCACGAAGCCGACTACTTCAACAACCAAACTATTCGAAAACTGATTTCCTGCATGGACACCGTCGAATGTCCTGCGCAAACAGAACATCGCTATAGCAATAGCAACTACATCTTGCTAGCTACCTTGGTTGAGCGCCTGAGCGGTATGTCGCTCAAAAACTACGCTAAGAAAACACTGTTCGAACCTCTCGGCATCCATGATCTAAGCTACGATGATGACCGTTTTGATGTCATTGAACATCGTGCGTTCAGTTACGAAAAGGACCCAGAGCGCCCTGCCGGATACAAACAACACTTGGGTAATGCCAACACGGTCGGCGATGGCGGCATGTATGGCAGCATCGTTGACCTGCTGCGATGGGAGAAAGAATGGCATCGCCAGTGGCGCGACAACACGAGCCTTCTGCATGCAATGCTACAGCCCTCTCCGTTTCTAGATGGAACGGTCTCTGATTACCGATTCGGACTAGAAATTATACAAAGGTATGGGCAAGACGTCGTGTATCATAGTGGAGGGCTTTGGGGATTCAATACCTTGATCGTCAGATTCCCTCAGACCAGTACATCCTTAATACATCTCGCCAATTGTGAGCATGCTGAGCCAGACATGAACCGTATAATTTCTGCTGTCCTCGCCTAGGAATAAGTAGATCAGCTAGAGCGATTGAAGGTCGTTTTCATGTTATGGGTGTCGACAGAAAAAACTGGACCGTGCCAGCGTTCGTCGTTAAGCAGCGCCTTGTTGTACTTTGCCGGCTAGAGTTTATCTAGTAGCCCAGCCCAGAAGCGCTGAGCACCTTGATTCTGTTCCAGAACCCGGATTTCCCAATGCGCAGGTTCCAGGTCCATAATGGCCTGGGCGGCGAGCCTATCTACGCCTTGCCCTTAATACTTTCGAAGTATAAAGAACTCAACGATGGCACGTGTGTTGCCTTGAACGTGTACCTCATCATTTGTCAGTGCAAAGCCGGCCAACTTACCTTCAACCGCAATGACGTAGGCCGCCCAGTTCGGATTGATCCAGAAGCAGTCCAGATCGTAATAACCATACTGGCCGTGCTCATTCAGATCAGTCCCGTCGATCTTAGAAAAGTCGTACTGGTATAGTTCCATCAAATTTCTGACTATCAAGCGTTCGCCGATGCAGGCAGGTCGGATTTCGATCATCATGCATCAATAGAAAATGAGCGGTATAAGCCGCATGTGCAGCAAGAGCAAAACGATATCAAAGCATTGAACGCTTTGACAGAACCCAGCCTCTCGCGACAGGCTGGTTCGACCCAAAAAGGTCAGCTGTGACGTATTTTTTTCGACATCACAGACGCCCTTTTTACGTGCAATAATGGTCGACAAGTATCTGTCATAGTCTTACGCTAGTTAGCGGTAATACGCAGATTTTCTTTTGCTTCGCCATGTTCGTGGACAACAACCTTAATCACCTTACCGGTCGCATCGGAAACAAAATCCATATGGATTAATGTGTTCTTTATAAAGAATCCGGTGACTGAATGGGCATACACCGGTGTGACGTCGCCTCCAGTGCTTTGGAAAAAAAGCTGATCTGCTTCACGCCAAAAAAGAAATTTCCGTGAGGGATTTATGGAGTATGAGCCGACATAGTTGTCGAGGACTTGGGTATCAAGTTTGATCACCTCAAAATCAATGAGGGGTTTGCCGATCGCGATCGCGGCAATTTTATGGGTAATATATTCTGGGTCGACGATGCCAAAGTCAGCATTGCTCAGGACGGCAGCAAAAAGCTTGTCCTCCGGCAGGCGTAGTGCGAAGGTCATGAAGCCGGTTATGCCGCCACCGTGAGCAAGCATCGGTCGTTGTTGTAAAGTACCGATTTCCCATCCATAGCCGTATTCGCACGTGCTACCGTCAGCCAACGTATACGGTGTGAATGCTCTCGCCCAACTCGCTGCGCTGATGAGCTTACCACTGGCCACGGCATCGTCCCAGACTGCCATGTCATTTACGTTTGACACCAGCCCACCGGCCGCGTAGACCTGACTAACGCTTATTACGTCACATGGGATGAAAGTGCTATCGCTATACGTATGCCCGGCCGCCATTCGCTGCGGACTCAATTCGTAGCCTTCGTAATACGTGCTGTTCATGCCCAGTGGCATAAATATGTGTTGTTGAACAAACCTAGCGTAAGACATCCCCGATATTTTCTCGATGATCGCTCCCAGAAGATAGTAGCCAGAATTGTTATAACTAAAGGCTGTACCTGGCTTGAATTCAAGCGGATCATCTTTAAAGCTATCGATCATTGTGGCTACCGCGATCTCCTTGAAGATGTTAGTATCAAAATCATTCTTTTCGGTGAAGCTGACTATGCCCGAAGTGTGGGTCAAAAGATGTTCGATTGTGATCTGTTCGGCCTGTGCTGGATAGTCGGGCAAGAACTGCATGATCTTGTCGGAGACGGACAACTGCCCTCTTTCAGCCAACATCAAAATAGATATGGCGGTGAATTGTTTGGTAATTGAACCAAGGCGCAACGTGGTCTCAGGTGTCATCAGCTGCTGCTTCGCGATGCAGGCCATTCCATATGCCTTGCGGAACACAATCTCGCCGTCCCGAGTTACGATAATAGTCGCTCCTGGCTCGTTAGGCTTGTAATACGGCATAACAGCAGCGTCAATAGATTCGGCAAGTGCTCCATTTATAGTTGTAGACACATTGCTATTTAGGTGAGACATTTTCCAATCCTTTTTCGTTGCTGCGTTTGCTTCAATGCAATTTGTAGATCGCTAGAATTACCCCGAAGATTGTATACGAATCAATGAATAAAAATTGTTATCGGTAGTTTGGATAAAGAGAATAGACATATTTTCTGAAAATTTCGAAGGTTCCGAATGGCAGGATTCGTTTCATCTCCCCACGTATATCTCATGAAACCACTTTCAGAAATACTTTTTGGAAACGTCTGTTTCTGGCTGAATTCAGTTGGTCCGCCTACCATAGCAGGTTGGGCTGGCTGAAATCCACGGACTACCGCAACAGGCGGGAACGACCAATAGCGGACCTTCTTAAGGCTACCTGCCAACGGCGGCTTTTGGCCGAATCCGGCCGTTCAGGTCAGCATAGCAGGTTGCCAGGGTGAAAATCCGGCGGTGGCCGCCACATGCCGAAATCGACCCAAGCAGACGATCGTCGGGACCGAGGTAACGCATTTCAAAGTGTTGCCCCAGGCGTTGGCAGGCTCATTATTTGGCACAGATTCGCACTCGCGATGGTCCATCCTGTTTCCATTCTCCCGTAGCTGTACGAGCAAGAAAAAGGTGCCCGGTGAAGCGACAGTCCCCTGCTTGATACATTTTAGGATAGACACTTCCTTGTAAAAATTCGATGCGATCACCTTGTTGCTGGAACTGGAATACGCGAATATATTCCGGGACCAAGAACTCTCCATATTTATCAGGCACGTCTGCAAGGGGTATTACTTTTCCAATGCTTTCTAAAGCGTTTCGTGCTGGAGGGGACAGCCTATCGTCAACGACAAAGGTAAGCTCATTAGTAGTACGTTCATTCAGAGCGGCTTTCGCAGCAGACATCCAGTCGGCATCAGTAAGTTCCGAAGAAGTTTTCCCGTTTGCAGATTCTAAGCACATGGCTCCTAGGAACATCAGAAGGAATATAGATTTTTTCATGTTGCCACTTTTTCGTTTACTAGAACACTGGATAACAGACGGGACTAACCTAGTGCAGGCCTTACACGAATGTCCGCTACTGACCGAACCCGACCGTTTGCGTCAGCTTAGCAGGTTGCCGGGCCGGAAAAGTCACAGACTATCTCGACCGGCCGCTGTCGACCCGAAGCAGACGTTCAGTCGAGAAGCCAAGTAAGTGTGTCCATGAACAATGGCCTCGCTCGCGACTAATCCGCCATGTGATGCATCAGCCTAGATTAGGTGGCCACTCTTGCCTCAGGCACGATGGTTGTAAAAATCATCGTCTGAAGCAAAATCTCAGGGTGACTTGCTAAGGGCTCCCATTCATCGACGAACGCAAACCCTTGATTTTGATAAAACTGTACTGCGCGATTGTTACTGGGAGATACGTCCAAGTAGATCTCATCATAAAGGTCTTGTGCAGCATGTGTTTTGACAGTGTTCACAAGTTCCTTCGCTACACCTGAACCGCGAGCGGCCGGGTCGACCCACATCCCGATCAGGTTGAACCGCTGATTTTGATTTACTCCTGCGCCGATCATTCCGATCAGCTTTGTATTCTCAAATGCTAGCCAAAATGTTAATCCTGGGGTGGGAGTTGCCCGCTCCTGCCAAGTCTTATCGTCATACCCAAGAGCCGTACTGTACTTCACCGCAAAAGCAGTGGGAGAGTCTAATAGGGCGGCAAGACGGGCTTGTTTTAGCAGCGCCCAGTCGCGCGCTTGTGTAATGCGAATGTTCATAAATTCTGATGATCCTTGCTGGGCAATCTCGCTTGTGTTGGAGGATATGTGACGAAGGTGGTCCCTTTTCACTATAGGGACCTATGAGCACATCGTAGCAGGTTGCAAGTGCTGAAAAATCCAACATTGTCACGAAGGACCGGATCCGACCCATACCGGACTGTCGCGAGAAGTCGTGGTCTAGCCTTCTGAGTGTACCGGGGCCTACTGGACCTGCAACTTCGCGTTTAGGTTTTCCAACCAAACACGCGTTTCTGACGGCGACCCTGCCCAGTAATAGCAACCCAAGTTTTCAAGGACCTTGGCAAGTTGCTCATCAGATCCTGTTTCGCCCAACAGCTTGTTCACCGCCTTGCAAACGTGTCCGGCTGCTTTCTCGCCATCATCACGGACAAAGCGATTTACAACGTCCGGCCAACTGGGGTCGTCCAAATTCCAATCTTGGTGAAAATAGCAAGCAAAGAAGTGGAACAATATTTCATTGCGTTCTTTCATCTCACGCCCTTAGATCGCTCACAACGATGGGTGTCCACTTTTGGCCGAACCCGGCCGTTCACCTCAGCTTAGCAGGTTGCCAGGCTTGAAAAAGCACTGACTGTCACGACAGAGCGCTACCAATCCAAAGCGGACACCTCATCCGTCACCTTTTGTCTTGTCGTGGATACCACGGCTGTGTTCGCGAACGTTGGAATGTCGAGCGGCCCAGCCGGCTAAGAAACCACGCGAGCGCGAAGAAAGGCAACGCCATCGCCAGAGTAAGAAGTACTGCAGGAACTACAGGCGCATGCATCCAAATAACGGCTCCGAAGAGATAAATGACGGCGGCAAGCACTGTCATGACGCTCAGCAGAATGCCAGCCAACCACGACAAAGTCTTTAGGATTTTTTTCATGGGGTTACTTTCATGCTGGTATGCGGAAGGACGGTCAAAGCCACACCTTATAGGTCCGCTTCTAGCTGAACCTGGCAGTTCAGGCAGCATAGCAGGATGCCAAGTTGAAAATCCAGCGGTGACCGCGACAGGGCGAGCGCGCATAGCTATGGCACGGTCGGCGCCGATTCCCTCGTCTGCATTAGTGGGTCGGTGGGGTTGGACGTAGCTTATACACCAAGTCGACGCGGTTGCTGGCGACCCTATGCGCCACATCAAGCGCTCTCACACACTGTCGTCGAAGGGACGTTTCCAGTCTCGCGAACGACAGTTTACGACTCGTAGACTCATCGATCCACTCGATCCACTCAATCGTCAAAGTTAGGCTCACAAATCGTCATGCTTAAGCTCTAACTTTGATGATATGTGAGCCTAACTTTGACGATATTGGCTATCGTCAAAGTTGGGCAACCGCCTTAGCTTAATGATTTCAAGAGCTTACGTCGTGTGAGCTCAATTGAGATCGAAATCGCTTCGTCACAGTTACACTCACAAATGCTGGATCGGCATCAACTACGGGTAATGCTAAGGGGACACCATCCATTCCCAGCTGTGGAGGCCGCCGACTGCTATCCGTCCCGAAGACGACGGACAGCATCAGATTGCTGACGCTCACCGAGCCTTGCGAGCGGTTAATGACATGCCGATTGATTGCATGGTGTCGCAGAAGACGAAAACATTACCTGCTAATGAAAATCGTGCCATAGATAAATTAAACGCTTATGCTGTTGAGCTAATGAAGGAGGGAGCGAACATGGCAGGACGAAAAACACAGGCCGCAGAAAAACTCAGGGATGCTAGGCGTCGGTGGGTGCGGCTTCTTACCGAATTCATTCAGCTCAAGGAGAGGTATGCGCTGCTGCACCCTATGCTGTTCGACAACCGAGTGGAATTTCAACATCACGTTCTTAGAAAGCGTCGAGGCTTCGATACCTTGCAACGATCGCTTTTCCTTTCGTGCTGCCTAGACATCTTCAAGCTCACCTTAGACCGCACGAGCGAAGCCTGTATGTCATTCTGTATCAGAGACCTGAGTGATAAGACGCTAATTCCTTTGCTCAGGGCGGCGTATGTCGCTGCCGAGTTAGCGACATACGAAGGAGATGAAGACCCTGATATTGCCGCAATCACTCGTTCGCTCGCCCGAGATCGCGCTCATAACTTTGGTCTAGACTTCGACAGGAGAAGCGAAAGATTGCTCGAAGTGTGGAAGCTAGTGAAAGACGGCCATATATTTGCCAAATGCAAAACAGTTCGTCATGACCTGGTAGCACACACCAAGCTCGATGGGGCCTTCTTCGAACCGATTGACATCACAAAACTTGGTATCGATTTCAAAGACGTGAAGCCAGCAATCGACCTTATGCAAGAGCTTATTGAGCAGCTTGGAGGGTTAATCCACAATAGTGGATTTGCATGGGATCAGCTAGAGCGTACAGTAACAGCAGGAGCAGACGATTTCTGGGGCGTTGCCAATCTAAGTCTCAATCAAATCGTGTGGCAGGGCGGAATCCCCGTCGATATTAACTAATCGAAATAGCTGCGGTCGACCTCGCCCCTAGCCTGACAACTGAAGTGACGCCACCGACAGAGCTAGAAATTGGGACCGTGACCGGCTGCTACCGACCCAATCCGGACGTTCGGCACGACTAAATTACTTACGGGACTGACCTTCTTTCACGCGGCGCACAGTGTCGCCTTCCCAACCACAAGCCGCACCACTATGCATCGAGCAAGAGGCGCCCTCTACCTTCGCGGTGTTCTTTTGTTTATCGAAAGTCACCGTAATGACACAAGCATCGTCCTTATCAATCTTCGTGTAAGGCGAGAACGTCAGGACGCTCTTTACGATCTTGCCCACGCCGGCCACCGAGCCTGAGCAACTCCCTTGTCCTACAGTCGTCGTTGCTGCGATTGTCCCTGACTCTGAATCGAGCGCGATCAAATCAAGAGAGGTTACTTGCGAACGGAACTGCCCTTCAACGTTGGCGTATTGGGCGTTTGCAGTGGCACTGGCTAGTAGAAGGAAGCTTAAAAAGGCGCGTTTAATCATCGTCGAGATTCAGTGGTTAGTAACACCTGCCCGGTGCGCAGGAAAAATCGATGTCCGCTCTTGGCCCAGGCTGTGTAAAAACCTAAAAAGCAGGCCTTGGCGTTAGAACGGTATCCGCCGAGGCACGTGGTGCGGCGCTTTAAGGAACTCAGGAAGCAGTGCCGCGTTTTTGGGGATACTGCGGATCAGCAAGGGGATCGCTCCAAACACGCGCTGCAGGGCCAATAAAAAGGCATATGCCCTCATTACTTCCATCATGCCAGCGACCCCAAGCAGCGACATTAACCGTTTGAGGTTATAGGCGAGCACGTGCAGGCTCATTTCGGTCTTCACGCGTTCCAGTCCCTTTGTCAGGAAGTGCGTTGCCCCCATCCAGGACTTGATGGTCCCGAATGGATGCTCGACTGAGCAACGCCGGATCCGCATGGCATCTGGGCTCCGTTCAAGCTGCTCCTGCATGTCGTCGAGCAGGTCCTGGTGCTCCCAGCGCGTCACCCGGCGCTGCTGGCTAGGCGTGCACCTGTCCTTGAGCGGGCAGGTCTTGCAATTCGAGCTCCAATAACGGTTGAGCGTCATGCCTTTTTCAACGCCGGCGAAACGCCAGATCAGTGCCTGACCCGCCGGGCAACGGTACTCGTTCTTCTCCCGGTCATAGACGAAATCTGCCTTGTCGAATCTGCCGTCGGCCTTGGCGTTGGATGTCCTGGTAGCCGGCACCAGCACGGCAATCCCGGCTTGCTTGCACGCCAAAATTTCCTCGCCCTTGAAGTAGCCGCGATCAGCAATTGCAGTCAGCGACTCTGTCCCAATTGCGGTGCGAGCCTTCTTTGCCATTCGCGACAGCTGATCGCGGTCGTTGCCGATGTTGGTTACCTCGTGTTCGACGATCAAATGGTGCTTGGCGTCGACTGCGGTTTGCACGTTGTAGCCGACGATGCCTGAGCCCCGCGTCATCATGGAACGAGCATCTGGATCGGTCAGCGAGATCTGCGTTTCGCCAGTCTCCTCCAGCTTCGCTTCAATTTCTCTAAGCGCGGCCATCTGCAATTTCATCGCTGATATCTTGTCGTTCAGTCGGGCGCTACGCGCTTGCTTTACCGCCAGCTCCTGCCTGTCAGCCGTGTCCAGTTCCGCTAAATAGCGACCGATATTGGCCTCGATCTCTTCCATCCGGCGCTTGAGCTTGGCCTGGGTGAAGTCCCGATCGCTGCTGTTGACTGCCTTAAACTTGCTGCCGTCGATCGCCACAACCGCTTCCGAGAACAGGTCCAGTTGCTGGCACAGCGCGACAAACTGCCGGCACACATTGCGGATCGCTTTGCCATTATCTTTGCGGAAGTTCGCGATCGTCTTGAAGTCCGGCGCCAAGCGTTGCGTCAACCATATCAGCTCCACATTGCGCTGCGCTTCGCGCTCGAGCCGACGGCTCGATTGGATACGGTTGAGGTAGCCGTAAATGTAGAGCTTGAGAAGCACGGCGGGATGGTAAGCCGGCCGGCCCGTCTTTGCTGGTTGCACCCGAGTGAAGCCCAGGAGGCCAAGATCAAGTTCGTCCACGAATACATCGACCACCCGCACTGGATTATCTTCGGCCACGTAGTCGTCCAAGAGTTCAGGCAACAGCGTGCCTTGACCACGATCCTCGCCTTCAATAAAGCGCTTCATTTTGCATCCGTCTTGATGAGATACTGGCTTAACGTTTACCAAACGACGTCCGTTTACACGACGCTACGTTTTTACACAGCCTGGGCCAAAAGCAGACGGTCAGGGCAACGACCGATCCCGAATTGCGTTGCCAACTTAAGCATGCTGCCATCGGTTATATTCGACGCAACTACTATCTGGAGTTCATCGTGTCTGCATACATACCAGCTTTGATTTGGGTGCTCTCTGGAGTGGCTTGCCACCTGATTGCTAAACGACGCCTTCTGAAAAGAACTGTCTTAAGAGACATTACAGTCGCTCTGACAGGTCCGTTTTCTATTCCATGGGCTCTCATTGCAAAGCCCGAAAAAGTCTAGCAGGGCCAGCTCAAGGCTTGGGCTGGACGTCTGCTATGGGTCGATTCCGGCCTGTCGCGGCCACCGTTGGATTTTCTACCTGGCAACCGGCTATGCCGCCTGAACGGCCGGGTGCGGCCAAGAGCTCACGGTCACTTCAGCTCAAAATTTGACGCCAAGCCATGACTCTCCTATCTTCGAAAATTCCATTTCGACTACACCCTTTGATTGCCGTCCCTGAGAGATTTGGGCTTACCGATGACAAGGCTAGGGAACATGTTGTCGCCAACTCCTCCATGGAAGAGAGGCGTTTAATGAAAGACATGGTCAAAAGTTATGAAGATGATTTTGACCTTTGGCTTCCTGGGTCAGAAGTGGCCGGCTCCGAATATGCAGACGAATACATCGCCTTCAGCGCACTTCGAATGGCTGCTATCTGCGCCTGAACACTGGCTTGCAATGTCCGCGATGAGTCGATTCCTGCAGGTCACGATGGTTTCTAGATTTTCGACGAGGCAACCTGCTACGCTGGCCCGACCGGCTAGATTCGGCCAAGACCTGCTTTTTACGTGGCGATGCCATTACTGTCAAAGATCCTGAAAGCTAGAACAAAGCCTGAGAGTTTGATCTCGACGTGGCGACTAAAAATAATGTGATTTCTCTCTACGATGAGCGTTCTGAGGATTTGGGCAAAGTCACCGTGAAGACCGTACCCTTCATTGAATTGGACTCCACATTGATGCGACCGCCATGTGCGACTGTGATTTCTCTAGCAATAAACAAACCAAGCCCTAAACTGGTAGACGAAGGGCCTTTTTGATCGCTCGACACTGAAAGTTGAACCAGAGGATCAAAAATTGCACGTAACGATTCTGGCGGAATCTCTCGTCCAAAGTTGGTAACCGTCAGGGTCATTTCACTATCCCCGCCTTTAGCCGCCACCGTCACAGGTTTCGAGCCGCTGCGATATTGTGCAGCGTTGTTCAATAAGTTGGAGAGCACTTGTGATAGGCGCGGGCCATCGAAATCGCCAATCATTTCGCCTTCGCAGATCAGCTTGAACTCGCAGTCAGGATGTGCATCGCTCGATTCGTCCACAGCCCCTTGGCAAATGTCCTGCATGTCTGCAAGGCTCGCCGCGATCGGCATTTTGCCGCCGAGCTCAGTGCGCGCATATTCGAGCAGATCATTAACCATGGTGGTCATTACCGCCGCGCTCCGCTTAACCCGCGCTCCGATTTGTGCTGTGCGCTCGGTCCCTTCACCTTCCCGCGTCAAAATCGAGCCTGCCATGGTCATCGCGGCAAGAGGTGAGCGCAGGTCATGGCCTAGTATCGCGAGAAATGTATCTCGAGCGCGCGCGTTCTTTTCTGCGAACTGAACGGCCGACTCTTGTAGCGCTTTGTCTATTCCCTCGTGAAATTTGGACATGTCGTCCGTCGTTTTTTTGCTCACGGTTTTGACGGTGGGCAACCACAATCGCAGGACGCTCGCCCGAAGCGCCCTGTATTCTGCGGTGAGCTGCGGGAGCGTGAAGCCGCTCGCCTGCCGATCCGCTCCGTGAGCCGCAGCAGCAGTGTCCTGACCTTGCGCCTCAGGCGCTTGGCCCACCGACTTGTCGCGTTTTTGCCTTGGCGTCTCATCGGCGCTTAAGCTTTTGGCTATTTCTCGCAAAATTTCTCGGGCATGATCTCGCAACTCGTCTGTCGAGCTTCCTAAGGATGCGGGCTCCAAGGTGCGCGCGAAGGCGATGAACTCATTCACTATATCCTCCATGTGGGAGGTGATAAATGCAGCCAAATTCATAGAAAGCTTCCCATCAGCGACAATGCAGTAGCATAACAGCAGTAGTTGAAAAACAACGCTATAAACTATCTCTGCCTTTGCAGGCTTTGCCTCCAGGACCTCGCTATCCCTACCTTCTGCGCTCCAGTTCACTTATGCGGGTACAAACGTTGATTTCAGTGCTCTGGTCGAGGCTAAGCCGCTAACTAATGTTGGGCTAACCCTTGAATGAATCGTCTCCACCGACACGATAGATGGCCGCTTTGGGTCGACAGTTGCCTGTCGAAAAAATGAGTTCAACGACCGGTGGAATTTACGGCCAAGAGTGGTCACCTCTACCTTCGGCTGATGAGCCATACAGGGAGACGAGAGCCACGGCTAGAAGCGGCGGAAATTACTGGCGTAGCAAGGCCTCCAACACCTTGCGCCACTTGATCTTTGAAATAAAGGATGGTTGCTAAATGCAGAGTGAAGAACAGGGCGGCATGCTTTACGTCACTGCAGCGGTCGGAACTTATTGGTAATAGTTCGGCGTAAGTTCCAATGCGTGTCTGAACGTAATTTCCGTTGCTAAACCTTGGGTTCGCTTCCTGTAATGGGATACGTCTGCTATGCGTCGATTACGGCCTGTCGCGGCCACAGCTGGATTTTCAACCTAGCAACCCGCTATGGTGGCCTGAACAGCGGGGTTCGGCTGAAAACCGCCTTTTCGTGCGTTTTAAATGCGAGCTGTTTAGCCTACTACACCGGGGCGCACGATTGAAATAGCCTTCGCAATTGTAAACTCCAGCCATGTTAATCTTCCACAAACAGTCACGTTTATTCTAAAACTTTTAGGAGAACAGCATGAGCCAGAACCAATCGACCACGACTGCGGGCACCCCAGCGGAGCATGAGTCGGAAGCCGACAAAGCTAAGCGCGAATCCGGAGTCACTGAGCAAAGCAGTCATGACCATATGTCACGCGAAAAAGCTAGCACGCATGAAGGTGCCGGTGGCGGAGCGAAACAGAAAGAAAGTCACTAATCACCTGCAGCAGGGGCGGATGGCTCGCTGTCTGCCTTTAGCTTTAGTGTCAGCAGCTAGATAGTATTTCTGTTCCATGCAGCCAAGACGCGACGCATATGAATCCGTTCCGTGCAATTTTTAATGGCGTTGCCGTCCACCACGCCCCTACTTACTTGCCACAGGTCATCGAACTTGGTCAGTTGAAGCCAGTGCTGCTAAGCATGCCTGTTGGACTGCTCCATTGCACGCGTTCCTTCCAAACACGATTGATGAATTCGCTTACTTGCGACATTCCGCGACCTTTGTCGTCGATGCACTGCTGCCGACGTCAACTGCCGAGTACGTCCAGAGACAGGCCATTATTGATAGTGATTAAGTAAACAGGAAGAAGGCAATACGAGCAACTCGACCGCCTTCTAGACCGCTCACTCTCCTACACGCTAACAGGCGTTCCCCTGACTTCAGGAGATTAATACGATGTCAAGATAGATCTGTTGGATGCAGCATAGCCAACGATTATCAGTGGAAGTTCTCGTATTCCGCGAGATCCCCACATCTAACAATGAGGACGCTTTCATGTTTGCTCATAACAAGCGCTTGCAATATACCGTCCGTGTCAGCGGCCCTAATCCTGGGCTCGCAAATCTGATGCTCGAACAATTTGGAGGGCCCCAAGGGGAACTCGCCGCTGCAATGCGGTACTTTACCCAAGCCGTGGCTGAAGATGATCCAGGTCGCAAAGATCTTCTTTTTGATATTGCAACCGAGGAGCTGAGTCACCTTGAAGTGATCGGCAACATCGTCGCAATGCTTAACAAAGGGGCAAAGGGGCGCCTAGCTGAAGCAGTTGATGTCGAGGCCGATACCTACCGTCGAATAACAGGCGCTGGCAACGACAGTCATCTTACCCAAGTCCTATATGGTGCCGGCGTGCCCTTGACCAATTCGGCTGGTGTGCCGTGGACGGCTGCCTATATCGATTCGATCACCGAGCCAAGCGCTGACCTACGTTCAAACATTGCCGCTGAAGCGCGTGCAAAATTGTTTATGAACGACTAATTTCATTAACGGACGATCCTGGCGTGAAAGAGGCACTGGGCTTTCTGATGACACGTGAGGTTGCGCACATGAAGTCGTTTGAGGAGGCCTTGTACGCCATGGAGCCTAATTTCCCGCCGGGTAAAATGCCGGTCGTACCTGCCTTTGCGAGCGTCTATTACAATATGTCGCAAGGCGAAGGGGAAGTGCGCGGCGCATGGAATCAGGGGGCCGACTGGGATTTCATTAGTGACAGGGAAAAGCAAATGGCTGTCGATGGCGGGCCTGGCGATGCCGCCGTAGAACTGCCCACCGAAGATATTGCGGTACTAGAGCAGATGGCGGTGCGTACCCTTTCCAATCCACTTGCTGTGCCGCGTACCGGCGCAGAACTGGGCATGTTGCAAGCGGCTACGGGTTTGACGATGGCTGGAACCAACGGCAGTTCGCTGGATGAACCAACTGTCGCCTCCCGTGGTGGCCCTCTAGATGATATCGGCCTTGATGCCAAATCGGCATCAAGTATAAAGGCACCGTCTCCTAAAACGTCGAAGTAACAGTTGCGCCGCGCCAACGCTTGCAGATGTGGCGATAACGGCGCGGCTTTTAGCGATCATCCGATTTTGTTACAGAAATTCTACCCCTGCGGCGCCCAACCGGAACATGTAGACTGATGGCATAAGGGGCCTATAGAAAACGAAAGCGTGGGGCAAGAATATGTGCAAAGTGGACGACTTCGTCCGCGTTGCCTGAAACCGAGCGCACAGCGGGCCTCCGTAGACTAACTTCCGTCAAGACGCAAACACCATTTTCGTATCTAAGGTAGTACGAACGCCAAGATCGTCGAAATGCTCTTCCAGCCACTTATCCGCTGCGGCCACCCCCTGGTCGCGCAGCATCTCTAAAAACCCGAGCTCAGCATTGAACTTGCTGGAAATACTAAACTCGCTCAGCATGTTCAGCGCGCTAATCATATGTAGCCGAGTCGCTGAGAAACGCATCGAAGAACCTCCCTCCTCATCCGGTACGCCTCCGGTGTGCAGTAGCGCATTTACCTCACGCACGAAACTGATGTTAAAGGCGATTTCGTTGGCTCGATTGCTGATGTCCGCCATGCTGCGGGGCGTCTCCGTTCGTACAAGCGGATTGATTTGCACTACCAGCAAGTCGGTAGCTCCGCCTTCTTTCACCAACGGAGCCAGTGGTGGATTTGCCGTGTAGCTGCCATCCCAATACAATTCTCCCTCTACTTCCGCCGAAGCAAACACGGTCGGCAGGCAGGCTGAGGCCATCACCCGCTGCACATCAATCTCTTCACGCCTGAATAATTTGCCGGCACCGCTGTGCAAGTTGGTAGCGTTTATAAATACTCCTAACTCTTGGCAGGCACGTACTCTTTCGAAATCAATGTTCGCCGTTAAGAAATGCCGCAGCGGATTAGCTGTTAGGGGCTGCTCCAAGACTGGCCCGGCTAAGGCCCCAGCCATTTCCATCAGCTGATAGAAGGGTGAATAACTCATCGTAAACGCGCCGGCTATGTGGTCGAGGGGTGTGCGCTGGAGCGGACTGAACAATGCAGTTAATCCCAGTGTGCGCCAAAATCGGCCCAATGAGAGGCGCGCTCCTTCACGCCCGCCACCGTGGGCGAAGCCATCGGCAACGACAACGGCATTGATAGCGCCTGCACTAACGCCACTAAGTGACGTAATCTCGATTCGCTCATCTTGTAGGAGACGATCGAGTACGCCCCAAGTAAAAGCTCCATAGGTACCCCCGCCTTGTAAACCAAGGCTAATTTTTTTAGTAGATGTGACCAACACGGGCTCCGTAAGTTAAACACGGCGAAATCGCCGCAGTTGTTCCGTACTTTACCAAGTCGCCATCAAAACAGGTGTTACCGTGCCCCGTAGCAACTCCGCTTCGAAGAGATGCACCAGAATAAATTCGAACGGCTGCTTTGGGTCGGTACCGGCCTGTCACGCACACCGCTGGATTTTCAACCTGGCGACCTGGTATGCTTGCCTCATCGGCCGGGTTCGGCCAGAAGCCGGCCTTCGCACAGTGCGAGACTTAACCAGCTATCTAAACATCTGTGCCGGCCTACGGTCCAATTGCCATCGCTACGAGTGCGTTGATCTCGGCAGTGCCGGCCGGTTTGCTCAGGTGCGTATCGAAGCCGGCATTCTTTGACCGAATCCGATCGCCATCTGTGCCCCAGTCACTCACCGCAGCCAACAGAACATGCGCGCCGTTGGGCAGTCGCCGGATCTCCTCTGCGACTTCATAACCATTTAATTCGGGCACGCCGATGTCGAGAATGGCCAGATCTAAATCGTTTACCTCCACTATTCCCACCTGGCGATATCGTTGCACATGTCTGCCACAGACAGTACTAGGGTCTCGCGCGTGACTGAATGGATTAGCAAGCTCACATCCCGGCAACCTTATTACGAGAGTTTGACGATTGGTTGTTAGAAGAACTTCAATTTCTTCGCAATCGTCGCGTGGGCTTACGACAGAATGGTTGGCCTGAAAGAATGCCGTTATAGCCACGCAAACGTTCGCCTATTCTTATGAAATCACCCTCAATATCAAAGAAACGTACATCTTTACTGTGCTCACTGCCTCGGACCTTAACAACCGAAATAACTCGCTTAAATTGACCACTTAATTCAACGTAGCGCTGCATGATAATTGCGTCGGCAAGAAATGCATTTCCATAGGAACTAAACTGGAGCACTGTGTAACGATCTTCCAGTTCCGCAGTCATTAGAACTGTTGCTCCCATCCCTGTTAAGACTGCTACAAGCCTGTACAATGCCTCACGAAAATTGTCTCGAAAGATAGATGATAGCGCAAGCTCAAAGCCTGACAAAGAATCGATTACGACACGCTTCGCCTTTTTCTCTTTAATCATAGAGACCAAGTCGTACAAAATTTCATCGAGTGATAAGTCCAAGGTACGGGTATTAATAACTCCGACACTACCTTGTTCGACTAATTCGGCAAGTTTATGGCTTAAAAGTTGATTTGGACTTTTTTCAAATGCTGCGATTACGCCTGTTTCGCCTAACCGTGCACCCTCCGCCAAAAAGCTCGTGGTCAAAATAGTTTTTCCAGAACCGGAGGGCCCAACGAGCAGGGCGGAATACCCGGCAGGAATGCCGCCTCCCATCATCGCGTCGAGTTCAAGAACGCCGAGTCCCAGTCGATGGCCAGTTATGAAGCTGGGCTGCTCGGTCTCGGGTGCTTGGAGCATTGCTCGTGGGAAAACCGTCACGCCGCTAGAGTCTAGTCGGAAGGTATGCGTCCCCAGCTTCTGGGATACACCTCGCATTTTCACAAGTTGTATCTTACGTACCATCGAGTCACCTCGTACCAGTTGAGATAACCAAATTATTCCATCTGCCACCGTAAATACAGGGCCGGACTCGTACGCAGGGTCTTGATACTCGCCTATAAGAAAGGTTGTCGCTTGCCAACTGGTCATTTGCATACCTAGCTGTTGAATAAAATGCTGTAAATCCGAAGTACCTTGGTCTGTCGATCGTGCCGAATGCACTACTGAACGGAACGAATCAACAAATACAAAGCTTGGTTCAAATTCTTGCACCTCAGCACTAATAC
The DNA here is from genome assembly GCF_059685895.1 of Telluria sp. ZT3P25. Lineage (NCBI taxonomy): Bacteria > Pseudomonadati > Pseudomonadota > Betaproteobacteria > Burkholderiales > Oxalobacteraceae > Telluria > Telluria sp. ZT3P25. The sequence continues at coordinate 66,672 of NZ_JCASIJ010000003.1, read as the reverse complement.
GCTTCAGCACTCGCTCAAAGTTGCCGTCAATCATCTCTGCCGACAGGTTTACAAACCTGATTGAGCTGTCAAGCTTATCGAAGTCAAAAAAATCAAACTGCTGTTGATAGCGAAGCATCTTTAGAGCCGGTTCACCAAGTACTGTGAAGAAAAGTGCCCGACGGGCCGGTCCGGCCAACGCAAACATTAACTGATGTGCCAGCGTCGTTTTGCCACTACCAGGCGTTCCGGCGATAAGGTTGAACGAAAATTCCGGGACGCCGCCGCCTAGCAAATCGTCAAACCCTGGTATGCCAGTGACAAGTCGCCTGATTTGTACCCTCTTGCTCATCATTCTGCTCCTTGCTGCTTACTGCTTGTTGCGGCGCTTGCGCCACTAAGTGCAGAGTTTAAAATTGACGTTGTAAGATGAACCCCAATCAATGATATTAGAATATCAATTAGAGTATCGAAAAAGAGAATGCTTGCAGCATGTACCTGCATAGGGTCCTGTTTTTCAAGGCAAGCACGCAATGCAGCAAGCCCGGAATCAACACGAGGTGTTGACAACCCAAGCTGAAACCAATGATATTTATTGGCAACACGATGCACGACGCGCAAAAATAATAAATCAGTGCCCTGTTCGCCCACGATCTGGGCTAACGAGTGAGACATACTTCGTAAGAAGACAATGCTCACCTTGCCGCAGTCATCGAGGCTAGCGGAAAGCGTCTGCTCGACAAGCTCGCGCAGTCGTTCTTCGTCTGTAGCCATATCGTCCGCTGAGTGAATACTAGTTAAGATTACCCATTATAGTGGTGCTAATGCCCCATGCTGTCATGAATTAAGGCGCCAATGGCCGTACTTATCAAGACTTATGAACTTCATCATTACTAATCAATTTTGAATTCGTGACCACTGTCTCAAGCAGAGGTAGCGTTACAACAAATTCACTCCCATATCCAACGCCTAGACTTTCGACCGTAACAGAGCCGCGATGCAGTTCTGCGATCGTTTTAACAAGGGAAAGACCAATACCTAGCCCATCGGATAGCGAATCTGCACGTTCGTCGTCGCCTTGCGAAAAGAGGTCGAAAATTCTTTTTTGGTGCTCTCTAGCGATACCTCGGCCATGGTCTTTTACGGCTATCCGTGCATGACCATTCTTGACGGATGCGGTAACCAATACCATAGAGTGGGCGTCAGAGAATTTGCTAGCGTTACCTAAAAGATTTGCAAATAGCTGTGACAACCGCACCATGTCGCCGAGCAAAAGCACTGGCTCAGGCGGAAGGTCAATCTGAACAGTCTGCCCACTCTTTATTAGAAGTGGTTGGATGGTCTCTATCGCGCAATCAACGACTTCCCTTAGCGAAGTCCTTTGCATTTGAAGGGAGATTTTCCCCGTGCTGATACGCGACGCATCGAGCAGGTCATCAACTAAGCGTACGAGGTGGTTGGCTTGGCGCCGAGTGATGGAAAGCAGTTTACCCAGTCGAGGGTTGTCCAAATTCATGCTCTCAATAACTGAATTGGCGATAGCGATCGCCGCCGTTGGATTACGTAACTCGTGAGCAAGTATAGAGAGGAATACGGTTTGACGTTTGTTCAATGCCTCAGCTTCAGTTGTCGAGTCTTGGGCACCAAACGTAGCAGCGACAAGGTGCTGATTAGCTTCAAGTAGTTGGGCAAGCTGTTCTTGTTGCTCTCCGGGCCCTGCCGATATTCTGCTATTTGCGTACCGCAATTCATCTTGAAGGGATGAAACCATTTCCCTTAGGAATTTAACCTCGTCTAATTGACTTTCGGTCGGCTCCTGAGCGGCACTGTCCACTGTAGGCACCGATAATTGTAAAGTTTGGTTCATGATACATGTCCCAAAATGCCTAAAGAAGGCACACTATACACTATTGACCCGGAAATATTTGTCTTAATCTGAAGAAAACCACACCATATTGCTTGCTGTTTTTAGATTATTACGTTAAGAAATCTCAGTCTTTCCGCGTCAGTGTAAATCCTGTCACCGGTTCTTTAATGAGTGGATTTTCTGCTCTCCGGTTTCTTTCACATTTTACAAAGTTGTAGTTTAGGTCGGCCTTTCGCGCCCAATCAATGTGAGCGATCTTTTTGCCAACTCTCGGAGTAAACGACCATCGTGGCCGTCTGCGGCAAGGCGGTGTCGAGCGTATGTTCATTCCATTTACTCAGCGTGGTGACTATAAGACCGGTGTTGGGCCTTGCCCCGCCGATCCTGTGCAAGAGCGCACGCGCGGACCAAGGAAGCTTAACAGTAAGAAATTCACCTAGTTAAGGATCTGTGTTTACAATATTGCTCTTTTTATGATTCCAAGGTGACAATCCCTTGGCCTTGTCTGAAAACTATCGACCTCGCAATCCTGTTACGCCCAACCGGAAGGCGGTTTTCAGCCACAAACAGGTATTAGACAGAGTGTCTACTGCTGAGCTATGACCTTAGGCCTGCTGTAGCCTCCTGAGCTAGAAGCCAGATTTTCCAACAGAACGTAACTGTAACTCTGGAAACGGTAAGATGTAACAATATATCGTTGGCTGCAGCGACAAGTTGATTCGCACGGAGGAAGTCTATGCCATTACAAAAAATACTTGTTGTCGACGATAACGTAGATGCGGCAGATACCACTGCCCTCTTGCTTCAGGCGTACGGCTTCGATGTAGAGGTAGCGTATGGAGGACATGAAGCGTTGGCTGCGGCTCGTGCCTTCCATCCATATGTCATATTCTTGGACATTGGTATGCCTCGAATGGACGGATATGAGGTAGCACGAGCGTTGCGTGCCGATATAAACTGCTGCGAAACTAGACTAATCGCACTGACCGCTTGGGGAGACACAGAGTCACGAATGAAGGTCAACGCTGCAGGTTTCGATTTGCATCTCGTTAAGCCTGCAGACATCATGGACCTCGTCCGTGCAGCTAATTACGGGTGACCTTGCCCCTGGGTATCTCGGCCGTAAAAACTGTACCGTTCACGTAGTCGGACTCCGCGTAGATGTCGCCACCATGCGCAACGGTAATTTGTTTGGCTATGAACAAGCCAAGGCCAAGGCTGCTCCGCGGCCTAGTATCGACTTCGTGTTCAGACAGTTGAACTAGGGAGGTAAATATTTTCGGCAGGGCTTCTTCCGAAATTATCGGCCCCTCATTTTTGACCTGTATCAGTACTCGCTCCGCTTCTCCTGTCACCGTTACACTTACGGGTTTCCCTGGCGTACCGTATTGGGCAGCGTTGTTTGCGAGATTCGTCACCACTTGTTGAAGACGTGCTTTGTCGAACACTCCAATCAGATCTCCCGAAGCGTCAAAGTCAAATTTCGCGTGAGGATGTGCTGCATTAGCATCTTCGATTGCCCAGTGGCACATTTCGAGAAGGTCACATTCTTTCAGCTTAATGGGAATTCCGTCTCCCAGTTGGGTACGTGCAAATTCTAAGAGGTCGTTAACTATCCCGGTCATTGTTGCGGCGCTACGTTTGACGCGCCCTCCAATCTGTTGAACTTTCTCCTCAAACACGTCAGGTCGTGAAAGATATATTCCAGCGATAGCTGTCGCCGCCAGCGGGCTACGCAAGTCGTGCCCAAGGACCGCGAGGAAGATATCTCGTGTCTCGTCCACCTTCTTTGAGTATGCGACAGCCGCCTCTGCAAGCGACTGGTCGATGGCTTCATTGAAGCGAATCACCTGTCGAATCGGGCTTTCGGATTCACCATTGGTTTCTTGCTCCCACAGCTTGAGCACGCTTGCACGTAAGGCACGATACTCAGCGATCAACTGTTGCAACGTGAACCCACTAGCATACCTAAGCTTTCCATGAGTCATCGAAGCAGTGTCGTTCCCAGTTGGCTCAGGGCCGTGTCCCTTTGACTTTGCTTCGGTTTGCTGTTCGGTCTGAGCTTCCTGTATGTCATGAGCTACAAACTCCAAGATCTCTTTTGCATGATCGCGCAGCTCAAGACTCGACATCTTGTCCGCTGCGGCTCCGAAGGTCATCGCGAATTCCTCCCACTCAACAAGAATTTCCTCCATGTGAGAAGTAATAAAAATTGAAATATTCATGGCGCCGTTCGGAGATTGGTCGTTGCGGGAGAAGACGGGTATATGGACTAAACCCAGGATAGAGCAGCATAACCGACATTCTTTCGTCAGAAAAATATGATTCTGGTGCAGCAAATTGTATAATTTCTGCAAATCAAGTTATTCCCGTACATCAAACGGCCGCTTTGGGTCGGTTCCTGCCGGTTGTGACGGCACCTGGCTGTTTCAATCGGGCAACCTGCTATCCTGTCACGAACGACTGAGATCGGCTAGGAGCGGACGTTAGCTTTAGATCTGGACGTGCCAGGTTCAGCTGAACTACGGAGTTCAGTAGTGGTGTCCTGGCACTCATCACCGTTTCATGGCGCTTCAATACACAGTTAGTCACAGAACTGTAATATTTCTCATCTATCGTCAAGTGTCTCTTCAAATGTTCTACTTTCTGCCCGCTGACACATTGTGCCGGGCTTTTTTTTGGCGAGTATGCGTGTCTACCCTAGGACGATGCGCTTTTAAGTACACACATTGAGGCCACGATGGATACTCTAATTACTGAACGACGTTCAAACCAAGGGGCTGAGCCCCATCCGATAGCCTCCTCTCATATTTCAAACGCGATTCGCCAAGGTTTACTCCTGCAAAATCGAACTGGCACGCGCAGCGCAGTCGAGCGCATGAAAGCACTTAACGTCCCAGGAAGCGTCATTGGGCGCGTGCTCTCCGGTGGCACCATGCGTGCGGCGGACTGGGGTCCCGCAGTTCAGACGTAGCCGGACATGTTCGACCACACACTGTCACCCGCAGGCGGCCGCTTGGTTAAGCCTGTTCCATGACGCTGATTGTTGGACAGACGTATGAGGGAGGCCAGCCTCGGACTCTGCGGATCCCGTTAAGAACAGTAGAGTTTTGATTTGGACAACCCTGATGTTTCCTCTCATCACTGGAATGTTTGTTGCGGTCGCGCTGGTCTTACTGGGACAGCGTCGCGCTGCAGGCTACGCTCTTCTGGCCGGTTTAGCCGGTCTACTCCTACACCGTCTTGCTTCGGCTGGATAGTCGCGTATACGTTCGACGGTGCTAGTGTCGATTCCGGCCTGTCGCGGCCACTGCCGGATTTCAATTGGCAACCTGCTGTGCTGGCCTGAACGGCCGGGTTCGGCCAGAAGCGGTCATTCCTTTTCCCAACAGGATCGATATGAAGGAACCAATGAAGTTTTTCGTAAGTCTTTTCGTTTTCTGTCTGGCCGGAACAGCCAATGCCGAGACGCAATGTGCTTTGGTTTCAAGTGCCAGTATCGAGTCTTGCGTCGCTGAAAATTTCAAACAGGCAGATCGGGAACTGAATGTCGTCTATCGTCAAACCATTGATCAGGTCGTGAATTCGTACAAGTCAGCACCGGAGCTACGTACTGAACTGCTTTCCAAGTTGAAGTCCGCTCAGACTGCATGGATTAAGTTCCGCGATGCAAACTGCGCAGTTTTCGCGTTTGAGATAGAAGAGAGTAAGCCCGCATACACGATGGCGCTTAACCAATGCAAAACGAGAATGACGAAGGATCGCACTGGGCAGCTTCTCAACGGGTTCCCGAATGTCTAAGCTGGCTCAACCGAACGATAAAAGGCCTGTAGACCTCCTGTTGCCGGAGCTAGCCGGGTCTTAGAACAGATCGGCATTGTCTGCTTCGCGTCGGTTCCGGCCTGTCGCGGCCACCGCCGGATTCTCAACCTGGCAACCTGCTATGCTGACTTAACGGCTGAGTTCGGCCAAGAACCGACCTTTCTCAGACTCTGCCAATCCTGACTTTGCTCATGAACCCGCTGACTTGGAACGATCTATTTATTGATGCATCGCTGCTCGACTTCAACGCGCTGCTTGCGGAATGGCCAGATCTGGAGAATGGCCAGATTCATCCCATCGGCGCTTCTGTATTTGGCGATCTTTTCTACGAACGCAGGTCAAGTGAGGTAATGAAGTTAGACGTGCTGGAGGGCGGGGTACACCTGATTTCGCCAAGCTTCCAACGATTCGGTGAGTTGATGAATTCTCCCGAATGGCAGGAGCAGCACCTTCTAAGTCAAGGGGTCGCTTTGCTCAAAGAGCGTAGCGTTTCACGAAGCCCAACCCAATTCTATGGGTTCGCCCCTCACCCTTCATATGTGGGAAAGATCGACTGGTCTAGAGCAGCGCCGCTGGATGCTGCAGTGTGGAACATGATCTGTGCGCAGACGCTAGGCGTTGCTACTCCAGACGAGCCGACAATGCCCGGCGTTCCTCGAAAACGACCCTGGTGGAGGCTCGGAAAAGGTTAGCGCGACCGTCTGCCCTGGGTTGAATCCAGTCTGTCGTGACAGTCCGTGAATTTTCCAGCCTGGTAAGCTGTTATGCTGCGCCGACACGCGGTATTCGGCCAAAAGCGGCTATAAAGTGCTTGGCCCGCCAAGAAATTTATCCAACTCCGGCCGTGAGAGCTGGTCAAATTAGCCCAACTTATGACGATCAAGATAAGACCCGATGCACCTGCTGCGGTACCCGGTACCGAGGGATATGCAGATGACGCAGAGTCGCTTATACCCCGTTATGAGAGTGTCAACCCGTGTGAAAAGTACCAAGCTGTTGCCCATCTATTTCCAACGCGTCCTAGTTGGATTCTTGACGTCGGCGCCGGGACTGGTGTTGACGCTGCGTGGCTCGCAGAAGCGGGGCATCAAGTTCTAGCTGTCGAGCCAGTTACAGCCTTCCGTGAAGCAGGTAACAGGCTCCATCATTCTTCTAAGATTAAATGGCTGGAAGACAGTCTCCCAAGGTTACAGGGTATTGTGCATCGGGGAAGGTTTTTTGATGTGGTGATCGTTAGCTCTGTATGGAACCATCTTGCACCTGACGAACGGGGCGTTGCGATCGCCACATTAGGCACCTTACTTGCCCCAGGTGGCGTGCTTATCATTTCATTGCGACATGGCCCGTCGCCGTCTAATCGACGCGTATTCGAAGTACCTATCGATGAGATGGTAGTCCTCGCCAGTACCCATCAATTAATACTTATCGAAAGCGTAGAAACCGCGTCGGTACAACTTCTCAACAAGCAGGCCGGGGTTACTCGGTCCTGGCTAGCGTTTAAGAATTAGGTGCTACGTCTTTACTACCGTTACCAGGCTGCCGCACTCGGTACGCAGCTGGCGACGGCAGGGTCGGTTCCAGTCTGTCGCCGTCATCGCTGGATTTTCAATCTGACAATCTGCCGTGCTGGCGTGAACGGCCGGGTTCGGCCAGGAGCGGACGTTACGAGTTCTAAAAAGGATTGTGATGGGAGTATTCCCGAAAGTTCGAGATATTTGTCCTCGCTGTGATCAGGGTCCTATCGTTTCTGTCGTGTTGAGAGCTACGGGGGAAACTCTCCTAGTGTGCGCAGAGTGCGACGCTACATGGCAGAACGAGTCCGATATTTCTCTTCTCGCCTTTGAGGATTTCGAGACCATTCTGGAAGCAAAGGGACTACCACCGTTATGGTCCGAACTGTCGCCGCCAGACTAGACAAGCACGATCTGGAACGTCCGCAATGGGTCGAGACCAGCCGGTCGTGATAGGCTGGAACGGTCAAAAACGGTCGTTCAACTGTCAAAAGCCCACGAAGGCATATAAACCATCTCATCTTGGAAGAGACTGGCTAAGCTACCGAACTGGGGGAAGTCCACCCACGTGTCTGATTCGCTTGTGGTCAGTCTTTCGGCAGTTGAGCCACTACTTTGATCTCCAACTGAAACCCGGCGAGCCAAGTAACACGGACCACCGTGGCATTAGGGAAGGGCTTCTGGCCCCAGTATTCCGGCACTACTTCATTCCAGAGCATCTCAAAGTCCTGGCTGGATTCAGGATAAAGATGGTTACGTCGACCACATCATCAAATCCGCAGCCGGCGGCGGAACATGCAGCGCGGAGAAGAGCCGTCAACGCGCGAGACCCCTGTCGTGTTGGCATGCAGTTGCGCCCGGCACCGCAGCGGCACTTGCGCTTCACCTTTGCTTATCGAGTTATAGAACGTTGCAAATAGGCTGCGAAGCGTAGGACAGGCGATTAAATTTTTGTAGGACAAAGCCTTCTTGTCTTGTCTCGCACGGCTTTTGTTTGTCGCTTGCAATTGTCTAACTTAGAATTTGGCGATTAAATCATTACGGTTCGCGCTGCGGCCTTCTTAAATTTCAAGGTTGTAAGTCGCTAGACATCTATGGATCGCGCGAAACTAGCATTGGTGATCGATGACAATATCGATGCCGCTGACATGACAGCAGAAGTATTACGCATGCACGGCATATCCACCGTGGCGGCCTATGGTGGCATTGAGGGATTGGCGACGGCGCGGGCGTTGATGCCGTCAGTCATTTTCTTGGACATCGGGATGCCTTTTATGGATGGATGCGCTGTTGCGATGGCGCTGCGTAAAGAAGAGGCTTTTCAAAATGTGAAGCTTGTCGCGTTGACCGCTTGGGGCGATCAGGAAATGCGGGCCAGAATCATAGCTGCCGGATTTGATCTTCATCTCACCAAGCCCGCCTTGCTTGCAACGCTAGTCGAAGTGGCTCAATAGCATCATGCGCACAATACATGCCGAATTCATAATCGACTCTTGCTAGTCGGTTTGATCCGTTATAGCGCTGTGGATGCTTGGTCACTGCAGCCAGTTTCGTGGGCGAATGACGCGCGACTTCGTTCCGCTTTCCCATCAAGCTAAGCATTTCAAGTGGCGCGGTGCGCTGCGAACCCATGGATTGCGAAGGGGCGATGCCTGCTCTCTCTCCGGATACGTATTCTTAGAGATCGCCTAAGGCCGGCCTTTGTCTAAAGCGAACGAGGCTTGGCTGCGGCGGCTTCTCCGCATTCGGCTTCCAATCTTGAGGCCTCTTCCAAACTCTGCCATAGCCGCGCATAGCGTAGAGCGTTTTCAAAGCCGTTCGGGTCGTCATGGAACGCCGGCGCGTAGTTCTTGGCGTCGTCGCCAGCCCGGTCCCGCGCGTTAAGATTGGAAACAGGAAGCAAAAGTTCGGCGCACGAGGCGGACGTGGCTCCGACCGCGAGCATGAGGGGTGTGGCGCTGTGGTGGTCGACAGCGTTCGTGTCCGCCCCATGCCCAAAAGCGCTTCAAGTCCGGATTGATTGCCTGCCGCCGCGGCGATGTGCGCTGGCGTCCTTCCGCGTTTGTCCGCCGAGTAAGTGGGCGCGCTGTGTAAGACCACGGCGTCGATCAGTGCCGCGGAGCCCTCCACGGCCGCGAGAAGCAGCGCGCCGCCAATGTCCGCGCTTCGGGCATCGCCATCAATGATCGAGCACGCTCAGCTCGCATCGCCGCTCGCGATGGCGCCATGCAGATCCGTCAACGGCGATCCCGCTCGCCGTTCGTAAAACTCTTGGCAGTGACGCGCTTCGATTTTTTCAAGCCAGCCGCCATCGTCCAACTGCGCCCACAAGGATTTGAGCAATTCTCGATGTACGCTTTGCACGAGGCACATCATCACGGCCTCGCCCTCTTCATGAATTCTTGAATGGACCAAGTTTTTCTGAGGTTGTCGAGTGATGCGCCTCGAGGCGCGACGCTCGTGATGGATGGGTCGTTTGGGAAGTAGAAATCGAAAAGATTGGCTGGATGTTGGGGAGCATGGAGGCGCCAAAGGTGAGGGCGTCGAAAGAGCCCATATTGATCTGACCAGCTCTCCAAACCTACCTCGCCGTTGGAGCAAATGCAAATGGGCGCCAATCCAGGCGCTGTGGCTGATTGACTTACGTGGCCATTTGACCGCAATTTACAGAGGCTTGCGCGCATGTCGGGGGAGGAGCAGTGTATCGCCGCGGCGCCTGCAATTGAAGCCCAGAGGACTGAAAATCAAGCCAAATAAGCGCAGCAGGTTCGCGCAAGTCACGCCGTGAAAGGTCTGCTCTCGTTAAAAAAGACGCGCTCGGCTGTTTTGTCAGGGGGGTAAAATTCGATTCATGTAGTGGATCGCAAACGCGGATAGACTGACAGCGATGACCAAGAAAACCACCTATGCCTCGTTTCGAGCTCGCCTAATCGCCGGCTTTGTTCTTTTAGTTGCGTTGCTCGCTGCTTTATTGTTTTGGAAGATAAACTCCGGCTACGACGCTGAACGCGCGGCAGCTTTCTCGCAGACCAAGAGCTTTGCCCAAGCAATGAGCGCGCATGTCGCCAGCGAAATGCGATCGGTCGATCTTTCATTGATTCGTTCTGCCGAAGCGTTAGGCGCTCTTGATGCAGAAGCGTTGACCAAACTTCCCCGAGTGCGCCAGGTCTTGGCCTTGTCGGCCAGCGTGTCCGACGCGAACTTCTGGGTTATCTTCGTGGACAATCGTGGATTCGGCGTGGCAGCGTCGAACAACTTGCAAGTTGCGGGAGTGTCCTATGCAGACCGTCCTTACTTCATGGCGAGCGCCATGCGTTGTGATTCCGGCTTAGTTGTTGGCGGACCTGAGATTGGCCGGACGTCGAAGCGCCATTTGTTTTTTCTTAGCCGCGCCGTATGTTCGCCGACCGGCGCGATGCTTGGGATCGTAGTCGCGTCTGTTGACTCCCGCGCATTGGCCGAGGTTTTTGGCAGCGCACTGTTTCAGCCGACGCTGACGATAACGCTGCTTCATGGCGATGGCAAGATTGTCGCGCGAGCGCCTCTTTTTGCCGGCTGTTTCGGGCAAGACCTAACTGGTTCGGATCTTTATCGCAAATGGAAAGCTTCTTCATCTGGAAGCTATGAAGGCCGCAGCATGGTCGATGGACAGATGCGCGTTTTCTCCTATCAGACCGTTAGCGTCCTTCCGCTCGCGGTCGCCGTGGGGATGACGACGGGCTCTTGGTCACCGGCCTTGGGAAAGGATGGGCCAGTGGCGCTCGGGGCATTCGCTGTCATTGTGGTCATTCTGGCGTCCAGTGGCAGCTTTGCGCTGCGCTCGTTCAAGCGGGTGGAACGTAGCGACGCCAATCAGCGCGAGCTGAACGCCGAACTGCGCGAAACTCAGGACAACATGGCGCGCGCGGCTAAGCGGGCGCGAATGATCGCTGACAGTCTTCCCGCCTGCGTTTCATATATCGATGCCACGGAGCGCTACGTGTTTTACAACTCTTACTACAAAAATATCCCGGGGGTCGACGTCGATCGCATGCTCGGGCGGACCATGCGCGAGGTGCCTGGCGACGAAATTTATCTAACAATTAGCGACCAAGTCAAAAAAGTTCTTGGCGGCAACCATGTGATATTCGAGAGAGCCACAAAGGCCGGCGCGTTGGAGCGCCATCTAAAATACGAATACACGCCGGATGTGGATGGCAGCGGGGCGATCGTAGGGTTTTATACCATGGTCATCGAGATCACGGAATCCAAAGAGGTCGAGGCTAGGTTAAGCGCGCTTGCGCGAGTCGATAGTCTTACTAGCTTGCCGAATCGGAACCATCTTTATGAGCGTCTTGGCGAGGCATTGGCTCGTTCCCGACGCGGCGGTTTCCCAACGGCTTGTCTCTATCTCGATATTGATCATTTTAAATCCATCAACGACTCGCTCGGGCATGCCGGAGGCGACGAGGTTCTCCGTCAGTTTGGCAAGCGCCTTAGCTCATGCGTTCGAGAGACAGACCTTGTCGCTCGTCTGGCGGGAGACGAGTTCGTCATTGTCTTGGAAGGGCTCGTCCAGCCACAGGCCGCGCTCGCCGTCGCGGGAAAAATAGGCGAGGCGATGCGCGCGCCGTTTATAGTGGAAGGCGCTGATCGCAGAGTTTCTACAAGTGTGGGCGTCGCGATCTCAGATGGCAAAGACCACGACGCCGACGCGATTTTGCGTGACGCTGACGCGGCCTTATACCGAGCGAAGCGCGCAGGAAGGGGTGGTTTCGCAACCAGCGCCGTTGGCGAAACGAGCTCGCTAAACGACGGAATCGTCTAAAAGATGTATCGCCTGATTAACTTGCAAGGTTGTAATATAGCTATACAGGCGACAAACAAAGCTAGCCGGTTTTAGGGCGCCTGCGAAAGCTTATCGGGACAGGAGCCGCGTCCATGAGCGACCAGCGCGCTGAATATGTGCGTTTTCGACGCAAGCTGCTCGCCGGCTATTTGATCCTGTGCGCTTTGCTGTTGTCGCTCCTGGCTTGGAAAATGGCGTCTGGATACGCTTCAGATCGAGCGGCGGCCGTCGCGTTGACGGGGCATAGCGCTCGCGCGATGGCGGCTCATGTCAATGAGCTCATAGACGCCGTGGATCAGCCGCTTCGAATGTCCGCGCTCGCCATTGGTGCGTCGGCAAGCGGGCCAATGACGCCCAAATCCATTCAAGCGCTGTTTGCCGCTTCCCCTCTGTCGTCGGACTCTCGGTTTTGGCTCTTGTTCATCGACGCCTCAGGAAAAGGCGTTGTGGCTAGCAATGGCTTGGCGGTCGGCGGCGTGTCGTATGCGGACCGCTCTTATTTTCGCGATCCGGCCAAGGCGCGGACTGACCAATTGCATATCGGCGGATCGGCCGATGGCCGCGTCTCAGGAAGGCGTTTGTTTTTTTTAAGCCGTCGCGTCGAGTCGCCTTCCGGGCAGTTCTTGGGAGTGATCGCGGCACCGATCGACGCTAGGCCAATTGCCAGCGTTTTTGAAAAGGCGCGAATTGGTCCAGCGATGTCCATCGCGATGACGACACGAGACAATGTGATCATCGCCCGCGTTCCGCGCTTCGAGGAGTCATTTGGCGCTGACCTGTCAAATTCAGACATAGCGATTCCCGTATGGCGTTTGTCCGGGGATTTTGAAGCCATCAGCCCGTTCAACAACGAGAAGAGACTGTTCTCATACACCTGCGTTGGCTCGCTGCCATTGTTGGTTGTCGTTGGAGTGACGCGAGACTCGTGGATTGCTGGTTTTCGCTCAGATTTGGCCGCGGGCGTTGTTGGATTGGCGGTCGTCTTGTTGGTGGCGCTGTTCAGTGGAAGATTCGCCCTCGATCAATATCGTCGTCTTGCGCGGGTTGAAGCTTGGCAGCGCAGCTTGATTGAGGAATTGGGGGCTGCCAAGGAGCGCCTCGCTTGCGGCGAAAGGCGTCTTCAAATCATTGCCGACAACGTGCCGGCTCAGGTGGCCTACATCAACGTCGACGAGCGCTACACTTTCCACAATGCTGGAGAGCATGGCGCGCCATGGGGCGCCAAGATGGGAAAAACGCTGTTGGAAGCCCATGGCCCCGAAATATACGCCCTATTAAAAGGCTATATCTGCGAGGCGCTGTTGGGCAATCGCGTGGACGTGGAGCGCGCTTATGAAGTCAGGGGAATGCTTAGACATTTCAAGCATCAATACACTCCGGATGTGACTGCCGCCGGGCGTGTCATGGGCTTTTACTCCATGATCACTGACATCACTGAATTCAAAGCGATACAGAATCGTTTGACGGCTCTCGCACGAGTGGACACGCTTACCGGGTTGCCGAACCGCGCGGAGCTGCTTGATCGGTTGGAAACCGCGCTTGCGCGGTGCCGCAGAACGGGGGGATATCTTGCGTGCCTTTACCTGGACATTGATCGGTTCAAAGAGGTCAATGACACGCTCGGCCATTCAGGAGGGGATAGCGCCTTGGTTGAGTTTGCCCGAAGGCTGCGCCATTGCGTTCGGGAGTCAGACATTGTCGCTCGGCTGGGCGGAGACGAGTTCGTCATCGTTCTTGAAGACTTGGACCAGCCAGCCGAGGCCGGCAGCGTGGCCGCCAAAATTGTCGCTTGCATGGGGATCCCTTTTAATATCGAAGGGAATCGCCGCATCGTCACCACTAGTGTCGGAATGATCATTGCGAATCCACTGGAAGACGATTCGGCGTCGCTTTTGCGCGCCGCTGACGACGCGCTCTATCGAGCCAAGCGCGCTGGACGCAACCGAATTGAAAGTTAGAAGACGGCGATATCGCTCCTTCAGGAAGCTGTGTAGGCAACAGGTGGGTAGTAGGGGTTCTACCCGCTCGGTGTCGACGGGAGCTTGATGATTGTGAATGGGTGAGGCTGACCCATGACAGTGCTCGGCTGTTTGTTTTCTACGGAAGTACTCCTAAGGTAAGCACATCCTAGATTCGCAACGGGTTGAAAGCAGTCCTGCGTGGTGCGCTTGAGGCAATCAAGACAATGCTGCTTCACTTCGGCCAGGCCTCCACCGTCGTTGCATGGCACGCCGCACACACAGCGTACTGGTGCAGCAGCTCGATTGCCCAGGCCTGCCACGCGTCGTAGTGGTCGGCGCCGGGCCGTTCGATCGCCGGGCACGGCGCGGCCAGCGCGCTATCGAGGGATACTTTTGTTGGCGGCTTCGATTGCGGCGTCGATGTTACGCACGCGGACGTCATCAGGGCGCAACCAGCAGGCAAAGATTCGCATTGCGACTCCCTAGAGAGCGCGGGCTTCATTTGACACCAGTCAATCGTCACCGCCACTGTCGAGCAATCATTCGCACATGGAAAAACGAACCGATCGCCTCATGGCTGCATATGTAAATCTGGCTTTCAACGTGGTCATTTCGTTTGGGCTGGCTGCCAGCCTGCACGTGCTGCGAGAGCAGAAAGTCCCTCCCTCGGTGTTCCAACGGGTGCTGGTCGAGGGTGAGCCGCGGCACGGCGCTACCTGGGCCAAGCTTGAACTGTCTGCGCGTAGCGCACGCAGCACGTATCGTAATGTCCCAGCGGATTAGTAGCCCAAGCCTGCCACGCGTCGTCGTCAGCACTAGGCGGCTCGACCGCCGGGAGCGGCGTGGCCAGCGCTATAAAGTTGACGCTGTTTCCTTTGCGACAATGTTCGCGTAAGCTTAAGGCAAGCCTTGGATTCAGCCGATCGACGCAACACACTAAACTCTGGGTAAGCAGAAGGAGTGTTACGGATGAAGCAAAGAGCAAGGATTTACTATACGGAAGCCCAAAAGGCGTCGACGTGGATTGGCCGAACTGCAGGATAGTTCAGTCCAGTAGACATGCTGGATGTGCGTTGTAGTACGCGGGCAACTTCGGGTTGTAAGATAACAAATTTGCTATCTTTTTTACAACGGAAGGCTATGTTCTGCGGTGAACAATCCTTGGATCTTGTCGAATGTCGCTGGTCTACCGAAAAGCCACCCTTGCGCGTATTCGACCCCCTGTTCGGCGACGAATGCCGCCTGCTCTTGGGTCTCAATGCCTTCGGCAATCATGCGCAAACCGATGGTTTTAGCCATTGCAATGATGTGTCCTACCACTTGACTGGTCGGGGCGCCAGTTCCGATGGTCTGGACGAATGACCGGTCGATCTTGAGCAGGTCGAGGTCGAGTGACTCGAGATACGACAAGCTCGAATAACCGGTGCCGAAGTCGTCCACGGCGACTAGGATCCCACGCGCGCGCAGGGCCGCAAGGGCGCGCTTTGCGAGCGCAAGATCGATAAATCCCCGTTCGGTAATTTCGATAATGAGATTCGATGGCATAGCGCCGGTTCGCTCTAAAAACTTATCGATCGCATACAACAACTTGTCGCTTTGCAGATCAGCGGATGAAATGTTGATCGCAACATGAAAGTCAGGGTGCAGCGCAAGGAAATTGCCTGTATCTTGCTCGACCAGTTCTATGACTCGTTCAGTCAACCGCGTGATCAAACCAGTCTCCTCGGCAATTGGGATAAATAAGTCCGGTCCGATCATCTCGCCCGTGCCACGCCGCATACGTAGCAGGGCCTCCACACCAACGCACCTGCCTGTCGCAAGATCGATCAGGGGCTGGTAAAGAAGAAAGAACTCATTGTGGCGCAACCCATATCGTAAAGCAGAAGCAACCGATAATTGGCGTCGCGCCAGTAGTAAAAGCATACCGGCAATAGCCAGCCCTGTGACGAAGCCAGCGGGGATCAGACGCGCCGCAATCTGGTTGGTTTGCGCATGAACATCGGAAAGGGGAAGAGCTGCAATGGCAACAGACGGGATGCGCGTCGAACGCACGATGGCGACGAGGTAGCCTCGGTCGACAAATGTCGTTTCGCCGCTGGGACCTAGACGCCCGACCCAACTCCTGTCGATATGACCACGAGCGATAACCGGCCTAGCGCTTTTTGGCCGCTCGAGATGGATGACTGCGACCGAAACTCCAGACTTTTCCATCCAGATATTTAAAGGCAGATCTCGATGAGCAATTACTGCAATGCCCCGTCGTTCGATCGCAATCAGAGCACTGTTGGTTTGCTGTCCCAATGGAACGTCTAGATAAAGTATGGCGCCGGTTGAAGTTCGGAAGGAAGTGCTGCCAAGAGGCGTTGGGAGATCGCCTAGTGATGAACAGACCAGCATGCCGTTTCGGACATAGCCGATGGCTTGTAGATAGGTGGAAGTAAGGTCGATCTCATACAACAGCGCGCGTGCTTTATTTGAGCAAGGAGTGTAACCAAGTTGGACGACGCGATCGATTACTGACTCCGCTTGCTTCCCAAGTTCATCTGCACGGTAGCGTACGTCCCGC
This sequence comes from Telluria sp. ZT3P25, assembly GCF_059685895.1. NCBI lineage: Bacteria > Pseudomonadati > Pseudomonadota > Betaproteobacteria > Burkholderiales > Oxalobacteraceae > Telluria > Telluria sp. ZT3P25. Next base: position 50,138 of record NZ_JCASIJ010000003.1, on the reverse strand, counting down.
GCATATGCCAGCGCAAGCTTGCTTTCTGCGTCGAGTGCTTGCCTCTGTGCTTCCTGAAACGCAAGCCACGGCAAGAACGTTACAGCAGCGCAAGCTAGCAGCGTGACGGCTACATAAAGGACATTTTTACGCATTGCTAACCATATCACGCCATCTCGTCGCCAGACCAGCTACGTTCTACGCCACAGAAAATGATCTCCACATGCAAATCAAACGCTCAAGCGTAAGGTGTAAGTGGCGCTCGGCCTGATATGCCACGCGGGTGTTGTCTCAATGATCCCAATGAAAGGCATGGAACCGAGCCAAGCCATCAAAATTGCGGTTGGATCGAAGAAGAAGGCAGTGCGACTTGGTGTTGCAGGTGCACATATTAAAAATCAGCAATGAATTTTTTGATGGTCTGCATAGTCTAAATTCTGTGACAAAGGTCTAAAACGGGACTGACGCACTGGCCCGCCTGAACTGAGTGGTTGGTAGTCCGCTGTGGGTCGATTCCAGACTGTCGCGGCCACCGCTGGCTCCTCAATCGAACAACCTGCTATGCTGGTTCGAACCACCGGGTTGGCCAAGAGCAGACGGAGGAAGGAACCATGCGTCAAGAATATTCAGATTTTTGATGGTGCCGCTAATGCGGTATGTGACATCTTCGCTTCGACTGATGAGGAATTCTCCCTCATCTTCCAAGATGGCTTATACATAGCTTTTATCGATGAAGTTTACAAAAATCATTCGTCGCGAACATTGGATGCCGCTTTCACCGCGATTTCGAAACGCCGTGTACCCAAGCGCGAAGTGATGGGCATTGAGGGCATTCTCTTCTAGGGGAATGGACACAGGAAGGTCTACGATCCTTCGCGTCGCGATGAGCAGACAGTCAATCCAGGTCGATAACGTTTGAGAAATTTTCTTAATTGCAATCTTCTAAACTATAGTGAATGTCAAAGCAGCAAAAACGAATGCATCCCAAGGCTCAATCCGTTAGCCAAGTTGTTATTCTGAAACTATTTTAGACGAATTGCAAGGTTATTTGTCTTGACGGCAATCATAGATATGTAAATATAAGCTAAAATGTAGTCTTATTCTTACAATGATCTACGATGGCACATTCTATTCTTATCGTCGAAATCGATGATCTAATCCGTCAAACAATTAGCGACGTTTTCGAGTTTTTCGAATACCGTACTATCATTACTAGTTCCCATGACACCGCTTTGAGTATGCTGTTAGGTGTATGGTTTGGAACAATAATTTTCTGTCCAACTAGGGACGATCCAGATGGCAGGCGATTCGCTTGGGAAGTAAAAGCAATACAGCCAAACATCAAGACTATCGTAATAAGCGGACTTGGACGCCTTGAGCACCTATCTCCATATGTTGATGCGTTCATTACCAAGCCCTTCTCAGTTGTAGATATCTTTGGCACGGTCCGAACAGTACGAGCTGAAAGTCAGGAGGATTTTGACTACAAGACGCCTCAGTCAAGAAAATAAACCAAGCCATTCGATTCAATACGATGATGATTTTCGATAACAGAACTCCGCAGTATATGACTTCGGCAGAGCTTGAAGACGCAGTCCGACGACGCCGTGACCATACCAAGAAGTTAGTTGTGGAAGCACGCAAACGTAGAGCTGCGTCGTCTAATTCTCCTCTTGCTAACGAAGTCGAAAAACCGATACATAGTTGAAACAAACGATACTTGATCGTCAGCACTCAGCCACCTTCACATTAGCGGGAATGCTCCGCTCCACAGTCCGCTAAGGGTTGGAAGCAGCCAGCCACGGGCCTGCCTCTGTTGGTGGCGTTAAGACAGGTAAGACGCGCGAGCCGCGGCTAGCCGGCTAATTGCCTAGGGGAACGGAAGCGGGTGCGTCGCAATTTTCGTCCGGGTTCTCAGGCGCTACCGATGTCACAAGAGCACTGCCATACACGGCACGCACGCCACGCGTGGCCGCGGCGATTACCTCCGTCGCGCTTGCCGATGGCGGCTATGACGACGCGAATGACGCCTCTCCCCGCAGGACTGCCGGGATCTGCTCCACGAGCTCGAGCGCCATGTGCATCTTGGCTAAGCACTGCGCCAAGTAAGCGCGATCGCTCACCATCTCGATGGCGCCGTGGAAGGCACGATCTGATGACGAACCGTAAGCCTGGCGTACCTTATCCCAGGCTGCCTGCGGTACTGCACCCCAATGACCGATCATCATGGCCAGATCGATGATGTCTCGGCTAGCCACTGCCTTGTCGCGGTACCGATCGGTGTTGGCCAGTAGCTTTTCAGCGTACATATCGGCGCGAGAGAGGGTCGGCACACCTGTCGCCGTGTTCATCTCACCTTCAATCTGGATACGTCCCTCGCTGACGATCTCGAACTTCACTGGCACGTCGTCGATGCGCAGAAATGTGCGTATGCCGTACCGGTCCGCGCGCACCTCGCGCGCTAACTGCACCGGCCGGGAGAAGATAGCGCCTAAGGACGTGTCATGGATTGTATTGCGCAGCTCGCGATAGCCTTCTTGAGAAGCGCAGAGAAAGTCGATGTCGACTGATTCCCGGTATTCGTTCAAAGCAAGCACGATCGCGGTACCTCCGCCGAAGAAGCATTTGTTCTGGGAGAGGAAGTCGGCGTCGAGGGCGGCCAGCAGGAGCTGAATGCGATTATGGTGGTCGCGCTTAAACATTCATCAGCCCATGGCCACAGGTCTCCGTCAGGCCATCGATCAGCTCGCGCTCCTGGTCATCCAGCTGTTTGTGGTCGACAAAACGCCAGTTGCTCTCGTAGAGCCCGAAGGCCTCTTCTGCCGTGATGACATCGTCCGGCCGCCGGCTCCAGGCAAGCAGAGCCAGTTGTGGGTAGTCCCCGATCTTCAGGGTGAGCGGTGGGATTTTCATGAGAACGATTATCGGTCTTCCCGGCAGAAAGTCAACGCCTTGCCCGTGCACTCCTGATGAGGGTCCAAATTACCCGAGACCAGTCAACCCAAGAAAATCGGTTCACTTTGCTATCAATCAAAGCTACTGGCTTCCAGTGTCACGCCAGGAGGGGGGCGGTTGTTGAACGATTTTCCATTACACCGTACTTGAAGGTCCGCAATGGGTTGGGTGACGCCATCCGACTCCGTCCGTAACTACAGCAAGAGTACGCCAAAATAAGGTCCGATTCCTAAGGAGGACCTCATGAAACCGTGCATGCAGACGTCGGCTTCTCAAGCTGCCTGGAATAAGGGGAAACTGGTTGGCCAGAAAAGTCCTTTGAAGTTGAAAGAGATATGGGCCATCCGAATTCGCCTACAGTTGACTGAAAAAGTCAGGGATCTTGCCCTATTCAACTTGGCAATCGATAGCAAATTGCGCGGCTGTGACCTGCTGAGCTTGAAAGTCAGCGACATCGCACAGGGGCGCAGCATCATGCATCGTGCGATAGTCATGCAGCGTAAAACGCACCGTCCAGTACAGTTTGAAGTCACTGACATGACAAGGCAGTTACTGTTGGCATGGATTGACCAAGCCAAGCTTTCTAACAACGCGTTCCTCTTTCCAAGCAGAATCACGCGGTCACCGCATTTGTCCACGCGCCAGTACGCTCGCATTGTCAGACGGTGGGTCACTTCAATAGGGCTTGATGTCGCAGCATACGGTACCCACACCATGCGCCGAACGAAAGCGACACTCATCTATCGAAGGACCAAGAACCTTCGTGCGGTTCAGCTTCTGCTAGGGCATACCAAGCTCGAAAGCACAGTTCGATACCTTGGCATCGAAGTTGATGACGCACTTGAAATTTCCGAGCAAACTGAGGCTTAGACCTACTGCCGCCGGCTGATGTCGTGGGGTATTCTGTCAACCTGATCTTTTGCTTCAGGTAGTAGGGCAGATAACTCAAATCATCCTGCATGCTTTGTTCAGGCCCTTTAGAAGACCGCTGACGGTACTTCGTAAGACATGTGAATTGATGAGCACATAGTAGAATCGGCACCAGAACGTTATAACTTACTGAAAAGGAAACAAAATGACTAAGATCGACCTGTCAGGCTACAGCCTTAGCGAACTGAAGGAACTCCAGCATGGCATCGGCCAAGAAATCAAGAACCGCCAACAGGGCGACTTAGCAAAAGCACGTCAGCAAATTCTCTCGATTGCACAGGACGTAGGCGTAACAGTCGAGGAATTGCTCGCAGTAAATTCGAAAAAGTCGTCGAAGGGGAAAGGGCAGAAGGTAGAGCCGCAGTACCACAATCCAGATGAAAAAGGTCAAACTTGGTCGGGCCGTGGGCGCCAGCCGAAATGGATCGCAGAAGGCATCGCTGGCGGCAAGCAACTGGCAGACTTCAGAATCTAATTTCAACGGTACACAGGTATATTTCTCCGTGCTAGCTCAACCGACAGCAGTTGTTGAATACGCAGCTTTCGGCCAAAAGCGGCCCTTTGGAAGCACAGCAGTGAGATGATTTTAGCCAGCAGTATTGATGAAGGATTACGCGCCCACTGGCGTGATCGGGATGCTGACTTCGATGCGGCGGGAATCGATCTACCTCTGCTGGCTCCGATCATGGTGCCGGGAACTGAACGAGCCCTGTCAAAGCACGTCAACCTCGGCACGAAGGGGTACAACCCGAACTCGTTCTATGACCTTATCGCGGGCGCGTTGCGGCGCGTGAGCAAGCACGGCACTGCGCTGGCGCCAGATCACGCAGCGAGCCTAACACCCGAACACCTGGCGCAGCTCGCCACGACATCGCCACACGCGTTCCGGCACACGTTCGGGACGCTGGCCGTCGAGAAGGACATGCCGATAGTGGTTGCGCAGGAAATCTTGGGCCACGCCAGCGCGTCCACTACTGCCATCTATGTCAAAGCCCGGGAAAAACGTATTGTCGAGGCCGCAGAACTTTACTACGCTCAAGAGGAAATAGCTACGCGCAATCAAAAAAAGTCTAGTTAGCTCTTATTAAGTAAACTAACGGAGAGATGCGCCTTTGCTGGCCGTGGAACAAATTCGCGACGGTTTTTGTATCGAAATTTCTTACGCAAAAATGTTTGATACAACCGCTGGAGGCCAAAATTTGCGGGCATATTGATCAAAATGATGTCTCTTAGCTGATCGCTGACGTCACGTGGGCCGATTCGATCATCAGCCGCTCGGAAGCAAAGGGCAGCTATAACGTCGCACCAGGCACGTTCAGACCTGTCCTGCACATGGAGGATGACCAACTCGTCGCCGACGACCTGCACTGGGGCTACGGATAGGCCTGGGCAGAGGCATCTGGCAAGGTACCGATGGCGATCAAGACACGAGCCAAGAAAATCTCAAACTCATACTAGCGGGAACTACTTAGGTTCTGTCGCGTTGTTGATCAAACGACAGAATTTTCCTAGGACGACACTGCACCGCTCAAACTGGACGGACTAATCCTGCCAGCGCAAAAAATTGGTCGGCGAACGACATGGCCTCGGCGCCGTCGATTGCGAACTGGCCCTTGCGGATCATGTGCATCAGTTCGATGCCTGCGAGTACAGAGCCGGCAGACAGGAACGATTTGAAGTTGAGCATCGGCCTAGTCACCCGCTTGACGGCGCGATGGTCCTGTTCGACAATGTTGTTGAGGTATTTAAACTGGCGTACAAGGATCGGCACATCGCGGCCAGCGTTGATCGCATCCATGGCCGCCTTGTTGGCGCCGCTCTTGTCCGTCGCGACCTTGTTCGGATCGCCGTTCGCTCCCATAGCCTTTTCGAAGAAGCGCTTAGCCGCGGCCATGTCGCGCTTTGCCGTCAGCAGGATGTCGACGGTCTTACCCTGCTTGTCGACAGCGCGGTAGAGGTATTTCCAGACGCCCTTGACCTTGATGTAGGTCTCATCCATGCGCCAGCTGCCCCCGACCGGGCGCTTGTTTTTCCGGGCCATCTTCTCGATGAGCGGCAGGAAACGAATGGCCCACCGGTTGATCGATGAATGGTCGACCAACACGCCGCGCTCTTCCATTATCTCCTCGAGGTGCAGGTAGCTCAGCGGGTAGGCCGCATGCCAGCGCATGCAGACCAAGATCACATCGATCGGAAAGCGCGCTCCTTTGAAGTTGAGCATGTCGACTCATCGAGTGGTCGGGCGCCGCACTCTATCTCATCCCGCCACCCCCGGCGGTTTGCTAATACGACAGAACCCGGCCAGCACGTAGAGCAGGCCCAGGGTTCCAACGGTAACCATCATACCAATCGCCGCGCCAAACAGCATCATGAGGTAATTGACTATGCATTATTAGCTGCTAATAATGCCACACTGGGATCCTGTCTGAGATTGTGTGTTCGGAGTACGAGTATTTGTGCGCGCAGAACATGAGGACCTCCACTACGACACAGGCGCGACCTACCGCTCTTCGCGTCTACGCTTATAATATTGCTGCTACTATCAGCAACTGAACCGATAGCGTGGCTCTGTTCTATACGGGAATGCACCAATCTTAATCGCGTCATTGACGCGCCCTCGTCTGCGTGTGACTGATCTCCCGTAGACGACGAGGTTATTAGTGGCTCGTAAGGACGAAGTCATGTGGGCGAGTGGAAAACTTCACTACCAGTCTTGGAAGAGCTATTTATTAGCTGCTAATAATGTAGTCCGGCACGTCGGCACTAGTTGCACCTGCGCCGGTAACCCTCCATGCGCCAGAAATGGGCGTTAATACTGCACCTGAACGGGAATGGATAGGGGCTTCGGCAATAGTAAAACATAGGCTCTGTTAGCTGCTGATCATATCCGTGCACAGCTTCTGTAGAAAATTGTGCTTGAGGAATGAGCGAGCGCGCAAGCATCATGGCACCCAGGTAGCAAACGCTCTGTCTTATGAGTCGCTAATATCTGCCCATAGCACAAGCGGTAGTTCGGCCGCGATGCCTTCTAAACCCGTCTAAAATCGCATGCAATAGCAGCTCTCTTTTGATCAGGTCAACCGCGCTGGACAGACCAGTGCTTTCGGTTAAATAGAATCGGTCAATTGCCTGCTTGGTTATCGGTGCCAAGAGCCAACCGGCGCCAAGGCGTGAACGTACACATGTTTCACCAAGACCCCGATAGCTAAAATGTTAGCTTCCTACATTTATAAAGCACGGGTTAGATCCATCAATCTGGACGGTGAATAGCAATTACAGCTGCTACGAATGGGTATTAAGGCCGGCAGGCTGCCCATGGCCTAGTCGCATGAGTGCCCGACCAGATGCGGGAGTTGTTATGGATTCGTGGTTGCATGCAACATCACCTCCTCGGGTTGGTCAGGCTACCGGTCATTGTCGTGGCGCGATTGGTGGACTCTGTTTCAGATGCCATCCGTCAGTCAAGTCGCGAACAGATTCTTAGTTTTTGCAGGCAGGCGACTAATGTAACGACTGCTGCTTTTAAGCGTCGTGAGTAACATTGCTACTGAACTTCAGCAGAACAAGAATGCGTGCCAACACTACTTGCCGCATGAGAATGGCACGGCTACACTATTAGCTGCTAATAAGCCCGTGTCAATGGCCTGCTCGGATTCTTGGTTTCGCAAGTGCCAAAATGTATGCTAGCACGATGCCACGGTGTCTACCGGGAAAAGTTGCCACGCAATGCAGGCGGCTTTCTCTAAGATCACCTAGATGCCTGGATAATAAATACTCTTGCCGTATGTATGACTGCAGCCCACTTAGCAATGTCCAACGCAGGCATGAACCTATGCCCACCACATCTTGATAACGTCGCCAGATTTTAGTTTCTAGGCGCGAACGCAAGATGCCACAGTTATTAGCTGCTAATAAAGCGCGCGTCAGCACACGTAGCGAAACGGCAATACCAGTGTCTACAAGAGCGAATTATTACCTGCTAATAAAATGGTCTGACCATACGCCACTGTCGAACCTACACAGCCGATCTTCTGCGCATCCCAAAAGGGGAGCGATGGTGCTTCATTGAACGCATATCAATAGAAACACCGGCACAACTTCATCGACAAGCAGGGCAAGACCTTGACGTCCTGCCGACGGCCAAGCGCGACATGGCCGCGGCGAAGCGCTTCTTCGACAAGGCGATGGGAGTGAACGGCGACCAAACAAAGTCGCGATGGACAAAAGCGGCGCCAACAACGCGGCCATGGATACAGTCAACGCCGGCCGCGGCGTGCCGATCCTTGTGATCCAGGTAGAGTAACTTAAGAACTTAGTCGAGCAGGATAATCGCGCCATCAAGCGGGTGACTAGGACGATACTCAACTTCAAATCGTGCCGGTCCGCTGGGACTGTACTCGTCGGCATTGAGCTGATGCACATGATCCGCAAGGGCCAGTACGTGATCGACGGCGTTGATGCCATGGCGTTCGCCGACCAACTTTTTGCGTTGGCAGGAATAGTCCGCTCGGTTTGAGCGGCACATCGCGGTTCAAGGAAAATTCTGTCATTTGCTCAACAACGCGACAGAACCACCGAGGATGCGAGACAGGGCCACCGCTTGCTAACGTTTGCCGCTGCTGGAACGTCGGCAGACTAGAAATGACTGGCGTTCGCGCGAAAACTTCTCAATGGCTAGGACACCAGTCATCCCGACTGATGGGATCGATATCCAGTCTCATCTGCTCAAACGAAAGAAATGCCTACCGTGGTTCCGGACTTTAGCTGGCCAAGCCAAGCGCTGAAATTGTGCCAGGACAATGGCCCACTTACCGATTTAGTTGCGCGTGGTTGCAAAGGATCCAATGCATTGTTGTGCGCGCCTACCGGGCAGGAGGCAGGGGCGCCAACCTAGGTGGTGCAAGAAAGCCGAAATGTCCGCATAACACCCAGCTTCCCAAGAACATTTTTTATCGCGCCCTTAGCACTGCACAGCAGCGCCCGTCAGCTCATGCATTGTCAGGCACCTCGAGACTCTCGACGACGCCCTTCAGCGCTGCCAGAATCTGCTTTTCGGCCTCTGCCTTTTGCTCGGGCGATAGCCGGTCGTTGAAGTTTACGACCAGGTTGCGATTGTTCGAGCGCACCGTGAAGACCGATTCGCCACTTCGGTCAGGTACTGTCTTTTGTATCGCGACCTTAGCGCGCGTGCGCATCCCGACCTTCTTTGTGGTACAGCGTACACGCAGCTGTTCCGGCTCCAGCTCCGGCTCGTCAATCATCGTTTCGACGGCAGCCATTACGGCTGGCAAGCTTTCCGGGTCATGGTCGAGGACTTCACGCACGATTTTTGCGTGGCGGTAGGTCAGCAGCGACGGATAGTCTGCTAGCATCGCAACAAGTGGCGGCGGGAGGCGCGCCACCGACAAACATTGAGAGACGCGGCCTTGGGAGCAGGCAAACAGGCGCGCCACGTCCTTCTGGGTCGTCGCAAAACCCTTGTCGAGCGCGAGCTGGTAAGCGCAGCCGCGTTCGAAGTCGCTCAATCCGACGTGCGACTCGTTGCTCGTAAGTGTGGCAATTTCCGCCTCACGGTCCTCGAGCGTGAGGATCCTGGCGACGATGGTGGCCCAGCCGATCAGTCGCGCCGCGCGCACGCGTCTGTGTCCAGAGATGAGCTGGTAGCGGCCATTTGCCAGTCGACGCACGCGCACCGGTTCATCCTGCCCCTGCATGCGCAGCTGCTCGCCCAGTAGCAGCAGCTCCGTCTCGTCGTAACGGGTGCGGGGCTGATAGGGAGAATCGTCGATCTCGTTGAGATCGACCGGCACGTTCACATCTTGCATTATCTTTGACGCGGCGTCAGCCTCACCCGCGGCTGGCTGTGCGCCCACCAAGTCTTGCAGGGAGCGCGACGGACCGCGGGGAGCATCATTCATGTGCATATTGCCTGGCCGAGCCGGCGCTGCAGGCGCAATCGGCGTGGCCGCAGGGGCCGTCGCGTTGCCGCTCTGGCGCAGCCGCGCTTGCAGTTCCGCCGTCAAGTCTGCCTGGGAACGGCTACTGGATGAGTTCGCCATTACGCCGCCTCCATCTTCTCAAGTAATGCATTGGCCACGGCGCGAAGCTCCTCCGCTGGTCCGCTGCTTGGCCTGGAAAGAATCACAGGCATGATCACGTCATCCGACAGCGCCTTGCGGAACTCCTCGCTGGTAGCGATCTGTTTTTCAAGCCAGGCATCTGGATACTTGGTCGTCAGCGCTACCACTTGGGCCGCAACACGGGCGCGCCGCATATCGTAGAAATTGGCCAACGTGATCATGCGCGGAAACCGCCCATGATCACGCTGGAGCTCGCCGAGAACCTTGGCCAAGTACGACACCGATTTTGTGCTAAAGCGCTCCATCGACACGGGGGTGACCACGAAATCACTGCCAAGCATCGCACCGCGCGTCGCCTGATTCTTTGCCGGCGGCGCGTCAAACAAGATGACGTCATATTGGGATAGATCCACGTTCGCATTTTCTCCGGAGAGTCCTTTTTGTAGCCAGGTTGCAATCGCTAGTTCCGGTTTTCTCTCCATCAGCCGTTCAAGCGTGAAAATCGCCTCAAGGTCGTCGAACCCGAGTTCCGATGGAATCAGGTGAGGCCCATGCTCACCATACGGCTTCTTGATAACCGTGGCTAGCGGTTCGACGCTGCCGTCCTTGCTCCATTGCGGCAATAGATTGCCAAAATGGTACTTCACGACTGCTCCCGGATCCATCCCTAGTTCATTAGCCTCCTCCTGCGTCACCTCCGGATCGTAGCCGAACGCCATCGTTAGGTTGGCCTGGAAGTCCAGGTCGACTAATAGCACGCGCAGGCCACGCAAGGCAAAAGCGGCACCAATGTTGGCTGCCGACGTCGTCTTACCCACACCACCCTTGGCAGCGTAAACGGTAATGATCAGGGGACTGCGTTTAGTTAGGCCGTTTTTGCGACGCCGGTGCGCTGCCAGTTCGAACACGTTCTCGATCGTGAACAGGCGCGTCTTGGGCCCTTCGCCACCCTGTCGCTGTACTTTGATATCGGCTTCGTCAGAATCGCGGCGTACAGTGTCGGCACTGATGCCGAGCATGGTTGCTACTGCCTGCACTTTGAACGTCTTTTCAACAACGGGTCGTTGCGCCACTATAAGCTCCGTGATGTAATCTGCAATTATTCTCGCAGAAGCAAAGTGTCGATGCAAGGATATTTTTCCATAAATGGCTTTCAGCCTTGCACACATCTCATTGATGCACAATTAGCTTACAACGTCTCACACTTAGATTTCTACGCATAAACGTACTTGGTGATAGTGGTGCCAATCCGTACAACCAATGTGTCGCGATCGGAAGGTGAGATCCTACAGGGAGTGCAATTTCTTGCTAACAGCATTCTTCGATACTTCGAGTTCTGCTCTAGCATAGTGCCGACTCGCCTTGATACTGGGCCCGTCGCCGTCGCCGTCGCTGTCGTTTCCGGTCTTTTTCCTCACAATTTGTTGTCCCGTGCTATTGAGAGGTTTATTTGAATAACAAAGTTAACCCGTTAACACCTGTTTACCTGCGCGCAAACTCAGCAGCCATGCGGGTTCCACGGGTTAACGGTGAGATCTTGCGGGGGGTATGGTGAGACTGTACAGGGGTTTTCGTGAGCCGCTACAGGGAGTAGGTTCGAAATCCGTGAGAATCCACAGGTACTTTAGGTGAGTGGATACAGGGTGTAGGGACTCCTTGGGTGAGTCTGTACAGGGACATGACCTAAATTGGGTGAGTGTCTGCGGGGAGTGATGACCCAGCGCCGGATTATGAGGCGCCAATTTGCCCCCGTAGGTGAGCTTTTACGGGGCATCATCGTGCGATATATAGGACGTGCTCTGCTTTTGATACCGGATCGAAATTAATGCCATTGTTCTGCATAGATTCAATCAGCCGATTCCCTTTATATTTTCCATTTGGCGAGTATTTCGTGTTTGGAGTTGACCTCATCTCAGGAGGTTATTTCCTTCAAGCACGTTCGGTACTTGAAGGTGAGGTAATACAGGGACTAAAACGATGGTATACGATACTGTACGCGCGGTAAGACCTTCCAAGGTGAGACAACACAGGGAGTTAAAGTACTTCGCTCCTGTAAAGGTGAGGCGCTACAGGGAGAACTGGGTGTATTTGGCCAAAGGTGAGACTATGCAGGGGGTCACGTGGGCACCTGCAGCGCTATCAAGGCAGGTTCGTCGCCAGAAGTGCGTATCTTCTGCCTACTAGGCCGGCCCTCATACGGGAAACCGGTGTTGACGGTGAGGCCGTACAGGGAGCTGGATCGCTCTGGAGGCGTATAGGTGAGCTTCTACAGGGATGGCTTCCCTCGATAGATAGGTTAGGTGAGATTTAACAGGGAGTTTGAACACCCGCTGGGTGTCTATGGTGAGAAAGTACTGGCGCATAGAAGGTGAATTTGTTGAATTCACCTATAAATTTGTGAAAAATATTTTCTCACCTAAGCTTACAGTGCCATAATTCACGCACTTCAATCGATACTACCCAGCACGACCTGAGGAGCAATCACCGTTGCCGCGCAAACCCAGAGAAAAACCGACCGGTGCCGCGAATGGCGCCCTTGTCACCGTCATCACTCGACCTTCACTCGAATTTAATAAGTCGAACGAGGCCATTGGACTGCGGGTCGTCGAAGGCTCCCTTACATTGTTGAACCGCAAGGTATTTAACGTATTGGTTCATCATGCGCAAAAGATCGGCTCGCTCGGACAGCGGGCCCCGGTCGATACGCCATCATCCAAGAAATACTTTTGGGTTCCCTTGTCTGAACTGGCCAGAGACGCTCATTACGACAGCAAGGACATGCAGTTCCTGCGTGAGCAGATCGAGCGCATGCAGGACATTAAGCTGCGCCTGGAGACGGACCGCCAGTGGACCAGCGAGCGCCTGATCGCCTCGGTCACGTTTGTCAATCCGAAAGGACTGCGCAGCAAGACCGGGCAGGTCTGGATCGGTTTTGCATTTCCGCCCGAGGTGCATGAGAGCGTGATGCAGCCGCACACCTACACCCGTCTGAGCATTTACTACCAGGGCATGTTGCGCGGCGGACCATCACTTGCACTGTACGAAGTGTGCCGACGCTACGCGACCAATCCGTCGAAGGTTACCTATGTCGAGACATATGTGCACTGGTATGGCGTCCTGACCGGTAATCCGGTGCCGGATGATACGAGCAGCCTGCCGGAATACAAGTATTTCAAGCGCGATGTGCTCAAGCGCGCCATTGCCGAACTCAACGCGGTCACTGACATTGACGTTGAACTGATCGAACACAAGAAAGGCCTGCGCGTCGAGTATCTCCAGTTCAGGGTGGAACTGTCGAAGGAACCGCAGGTGGAAGCCGATTCGTCTCCGGTCATTGACGTCACGCTGCTCGAACGGCTAATGAAGCTCGGTTTGAACCAGCATGAAGCGTCCGATATCTTGGCCCAGCATCCGGCGGACAAGGTTAGCGAAGCCTTGAATGTGGTCGAGGCACGGTTACTCGTTAAGACGGGCGCGCCGATCGGATCGAAGCCGGCATACTTCCGATGGGCGCTCAACAACGACGTCAAAGCGCCGGCGCCGAAGGTCGCGGGCAAGCAGAAACAGGATCCGGCGCCGGCGGCGCCGACGCTGCTGGAGCGTTTCCGTGCAGAGCGCGCCAAGACCGCACTCGACGTATTCAGAGAGATGGACGAACAGCAGCGCGCAGAGGTATATGCCCAGTTCCAAGCCCAGTCTACGCTGAGGCCCGTAGCCATCGGCAAGGTGCTTGATTCGGGCGTGACGAGGACCTCACTCGGTCTGTGGTATGCACAGGCCCTGTGGGGCGAGCCGGGCGTCGAGGAGCTGTCGAACTTTGCAGGCCAGGATCGTTCCTAGCAGGTGCGTAGCTCAATCCATATAGGTCGGCGGGGCGTGCACTTAGGCCGCTGGTTCTGGCCGCTATCTGGCTACCTGACAGTGATCATCATGACCATGCGGTCGACCATCGCGCGGATGTCGGCAATTTGCAAGTGACTTTCGTTTCGCAAGAGTTGTTTGTAGAGCAATGAGACGATCTGGAACGAGTCGACCGCACGTACCTGGACCGCTACCGCAGCCCGCCCGCGCTGGATCAATCGGAAAAAATAATGGGAGTCCTGAAACTCGATCTGGAGCGATTTGTCGTGCTCGCGGCCATGACCGTCGAAGCGGAGCGACCGAATCTTATTCTCCAGCAGAGCCAGCACCTGGTAGGCTTCCTGCACGGTCAGTTGCACCACGATCTTGTTTGGCCAGTCGAATGTCTTGCGAGCGCCGCCGCCGGCGAGCGCCACGGCGCCCTCGATGTTGATGGTGTGCTTGCGCTCCGCCCTGGTCGTAGCCTCAGCGATGCATAGCGCCGCCGCGGAGGAAAAAATCTTAAAGCTATAGTACGGTGGATCCACCGTTGGTGCCGGCGTGTTGTCGGCGACCACAGCTGCTGCGCCTAGTCCGGCCAGATAGCTCCGCGCAGCCGCGGCGCGTGGCGTGCGTAAGGCGATCGCGTCGATGGCGTCGAAGAACTGGCGCTGCTCTTTGCACGCCACTGTCACCAGCTCGTCGACGGGCAACTGGTTACCGATGAGCTTCAGAGTCGCCCGCGTCGTTGCGTCTAGCACGCGGACAGTTGACCCGAGCTCGTCACGCTGCTGGGGATCGCCGGCGGCGAAGGCGAGGAGGGCCGCTTCGAACCGTTTGCCGGCGCCGGAGCTGGCCAGCTCGAGCAGCTGGTCGCGCGAGAGCGCAGGCAATCCGGCCGCGGCCAGGATGTTTGTGATTTCCGAGAGCTTCATCGGGTACCTTTCTTTCTCGGCTTGGCTGTTTCGTAAATCTCGGCTGACCGTTCCAACGCAAGACCGAGATAGCCTTTGACATCGTTTTTCGTGCGGCCGTGCTCCTTCAATTGTTGCGAGGCGAATGTGTTCCGCAAGGTACGGCCGCCACTTCGGTTGACATCAATGCCTGCCCGAGCGAACGTCGCTTTGACTTGGCGCCAGAGCGTTACCTTTGAAATTGGCTTGCCCTCGGCATCGCCAGGGAAGACTAGGTCGCCTTTTAACAGGCGCTGCCCCTTAATATCCTCGGCCAGCCGTTCGATGAGCCAGTAGCGCAGCGCGTCGGCGCCGTAGCCGTGAACGATGGTGTCATGCTCGTAGCTTGTGGCGTGTTTGTCTTCTGGATTGATTTTCAGCCGGATCGGCAGCGGGCTAAACGAGTCCTCTACCTCGCCCAGATGCAGACCGATCGCTTCGGCCACCTTCAAGCCTCCGAACAGCAGCGTCGCCTGTACGGCGTGATCGCGCCGGCGCTTCCACGCTTTGGGCAGTCGCCCGGCCCGGTTAGCGCCGGGCGGATCGAGCGGGGGCAGGGCGGCTACGAAAGCGGCTACCTGCTCATTGTCGAGAGCTTCGGTGCCAACGTTCTGCGCGAGGTAGTGGTTGTCGGTAGCGAGTTTGATTGCCGACGTCGCCGGGTTCGGTGCGATCTGCAGGTAGCTGTAGCAGCGCTCGAGCAGGCGCAGATACCGTTCGGTGATCCCACTGTTTTGCTCACCGCGCCTACGCAGCTGGCTGATGAAGCGCACCAGGTCGCGTTCCTCAACCTGCGAAAAGGGGCGGTTCTGGCCGGCTAGCCAGGCCGCGAACTTGCGGAACATGAAGGTGTAGACCGCCGCCGAAGTCGTGGAGATTGCCTCGGGCTCGGCTTCGCCAAGTCGCCGGCTGGTGCTGGCGAAAGTTGGCGTTGCTACGAAGGCCGTGAAGGCGGCAAGGGGATCATCGTCCCACGTTTTCAGGTCGGGCATAGGCACCTCGTTATTTACGATCACCGCTGTCGCTTGGCGGCTGGCGCCGAGGGCGCGAACCGGCATGGTTTTTCATCGTAAATATGACTAGGATACCATAAATGAAACTAACAGACAGGTAACCTGATTAACCCCAAGGGGATGCGAACGCCGCTGGCTCCGGGCCGGGGCCGGGGGGATTCTTTGGACTCTCTTTGTTCTTTTTGTTCCTTTAACTCTTTTAGCACCCGACGGCTGGTGGCCAGGCGGAGGCTGCAGTTTGAGTAGCCCGAGGTGTGTCTGGAGGGACGCTTTGTTCTTTTTGATCCGTTCGTTAGTTTCAATTGTGGCTAATGCTAACGCCCGAGGTGACTCGTCGATGGAGGGGATGGAGAGGCGCGAACATCATGCGCGAGGCGCCAGCATGGCGATCTCCGAGAGCTAGGCGTTTTCGATAGTGGATTCCGCTGGCAGAACGCCGGCGTTGGGCTAGCCGGCGGCCAGTCCAGGCGCAGGAAACAGAGCAGGAATAAAAACGCACTGACTTTCGTCTAGATTCCTTTTGCACTGTTTAGTAGCGATTCCTTATCCAACGAGCCAATGCACACTGTTGGTCTAGGTTCTGTTCGCATTAGCGAACGTCGGCGGGCCGGTCGGGTAAGCGGCGATACCCGAATCCAGGATGAACGACATGCTCAACTTCAAAGGTATGCGCTTTCCGATGGTCTGCATCCGTTGGTACGCCGCTTATCGGTTAAGCTACCGGCACCTTGAGGAGATGATGCAGGAGCGTGGGGTGTCGGCTGACCATTCGATGATCGTGCGATGGACGATCCGCTTCCTGCCGCTGATCGAGAAAATAGTCCGCAAGCACAAGCGTCAAGTTGGCGGCATCTAGCGCATGGACGAAACGTACATCAAGGTCAAGGGCACCTAGAAATACCATTATTGTGGTGTCGACAGACATGGCAAAACCGGCGATTTCCTGCTCACGGCCAAGCGCGATATAGCTGCGGCGAAGCGCTTCTTCAACAAGGCCATGGGAGGTAGCAGCGATCCTGAAAAGGTCGCGATGGACAAGAACGGCGCCAACAAGGCAGCCATTGATTCGATTAACGCGAACCGGGAAAAGCCCATTGTGGTTCGCAAAGTCAAATATCTTAACAACATCGTTGAACCGGACCACCGCGCCATCAAGCGAGTGACCCGGCCAATGCTGAACTTCAAATCCTTCCAAGCCGCCCGGTGAGTTCTCGCCAGCGTTGAGCTCATCCACATGATTCGTAAGGGACAGTTCGCACTCACTGGTGCTGTCGGCACATCGTTGCCGAGCAATTTTACGCGCTGGCGCGATAGGCTCGTCCAGCCTAAGCATTCCGCTTTTCGCTCCAGCAAAAACTTCATTCCAGCTCGCTAACGCGACAGAACCGCTTCAAGCTGGGGTCAAAATTGCGGCGTTGCCTAGTCATGTGAACTCCTTCAAACCTATCAAGGTGTCCGGAACCATCAGACCACTACCCGAGCTCTTCTCATCCGTTGTCTGTACTCTCTAGCAAACTTGGCACGTCCGTTTTCAAAACTGCCCCCAATTTGCAGAGCACGAGCAAAGACGGGTTACTTACTGCTCTCTCAATCTGACTGACATAGGTACGATCAACATCAGCGCTAAGAGCGAGCGCTTCCTGCGACAAGCTGAGCTTGATTCGAAGTGTCCTCATGTTGCGCGCCAAGTCTTGACGCACCTGTTCATAGTCTCGTCCCATCGACATAAGGATGAACATGCTGAGACCATCAATCCACGGAATATATTCTACAAAAATGGTTGTTTTCCGTCATATGTTGAATATAATCTACAGATATAACTGGAGGAACATAAATGGGTTGGTATAAAGTTGGCAACAGAATTCTGTCGGATGAAGAAATGCACGCAGAAAGTGGCACGTTTCTCGACGTGCTGGTGCCGTCTCTTGCAACTGGCACTTGTCTCTGGCTGCTGAGCTACATACTCTCAGCAGTTCCGTTTTTTGTCTTACACACTACAACCACAAAGTTGATCTATGTGGTGTTTGGCTTTAGTGTTTTTTTGCTGAGCTATGCGTACCGTAAGCTCATCGTAGCCGTGGGGGTGATTGCATTTTTCGGCTTCGTACTGATTGGCATAGGTTTGGCCTTTCTTGGGTGGGTCCTCGAGTAAGAGGCTGTCCTCGCAAAATGCTTCTTCTCGAAAATTTATCGTGAAGGTCATTGTGGGCGACCTGACATCAAAAATAGGTTAATTTGCAGTCCGGCAAGTCGTACTCGGCTCGGCCACATTACACACCTTTGGAGAGTTTTTTGCTCATCTTTCTCGATACGGAATATACGGACTCATTAAACTGCGACCTCATTAGCATTGGCATGGTGAGCGAAGACGGGCAACATGAATTGTACCTAGAGCGGTCGGATTACGAGCGGCAATGGTGCAACTCGTTCGTCCACGCTGCTGTGATTCCACAACTAGAAAACGCCGGCACCACCCTTGACCGAAAGCAAATGAAAGCGCAACTCGCAAAGTGGTTTGCAACACTACCGCACAGCATCACTATTGCTTGCGACAGCTTTACAGATTGGGAATTACTTCTTGATGCGTTGGGTGACGCCCGTCCTCCTAACCTGACTGGTCGATATGACCTGCGAGAACACGTCGATTCATCAGTATTTAATCATGCTGTAGTTCGATATCACGAGCGTAACGGGCCATGGCATCACGCCTTACACGATGCACGCGCGCATTGTCACGGCTGGCTGGCATGGCAGAACAGTAATAAAGCGGGATAATTTCGGCGTTGCGCGTGGAGCGTCTCTACTAAAAAGAGATACTGTCTTTCCCTGCCTTCTTCGTGAAGAGATGCCCGGGCGCGTGTAATGCCGGCTAAACGGTCCGCTTGTGGGGGGCACGTCGCTCGTCTGGCAGCACTTACGTCAGCTCCGGACTTGCGCGACTCGGCCGACCAGATCGACGCCCCCAAGCCATAAAATCGTTTCAAATCCTGCACAGACGCGCCCGCAGCGTCTGTACTTTCGCAACTTTATCGCAGAGAGCTTAGTGGCATCCCGCCTCATGTCGAGGTCGACACCAGCCCCAGCCGCGAACCGCAGAGGGCTAGCACATTCGGGGGAGGGGATCGGCATTCGCGTGGTATCGAATATCTTGTCACTGTCGACGTCGACGATGCTAATACGGTAACAGAAGGCGAAGGAGGCCCTTGCCTGAGGCCCGCTAACTGGAGAGATGCGTATGCCGCCGGCAATCCCCAAGTTCCGCGGAAATATGTTCAGGCAGAGGCCGGGTTCGGCTTTCGGCTACATATGGTCTGCGTGGTTGGCCAAGATGTGACTTGGATCGTCCTCAACAGGATGAGGCGTAGCTGAGAAGATGCTAGCGGCTGTGCCACCATACGTTGCGGTCTGTGTGTACTGCTCGTCTTCCGGCCTGGCCTCTCGACGCTAGACGCATACGCGCTAGTCTTGTAGCGCTGTCCTGACACCGCAGCACCACCTCGTTTAGAGCTTATCGCATCCTGCAGGCTATTCCCTCGGCGCCAGCTAAGTAAAGTCCTCAGAAGTAAGGGCATCCCATTTCGACTACGGTGAGCATGACGCAAGCAATTCGCGCGGCACACTACCCACATACTGGCGTTAAAATGTTAAAGAAAAACAACACTTTTATGGGAAACGCTGCCCTGCGTAATTAGAGACCATTCCTAGCCTAAGCTTAACGTAAGCCATTGATACTAAACGACTATTTAATTTTAAAAAACCGTATCGACAAGTTTTTGAATGTTCAATAAGTTTCACGAGTTTCCTATCTTTGTTCGTCAGTCTCTTGTTAAAAGACAACTAGCAGCGGCTTTACTGTTGTCTCTCACACCCACCCAACTAGCGACGTTAGGGCAGGCCGATTGGAACGTTGGGGCGCTGCGCTGCTTTTCTTACGGATCATTCCACTGTCGTCCAAATTTTCGAATTGCACCTTTCTATCAAAACAATATACTCGCTAAAAACTACATTGTGCTGAGCAGGTGGTCGCTAATATGCTGAGATTGACGAAAGATATTTCTTCAGCCAAGATCGACTCATTACTTGTAAAACGTGAATGAGCCAATGAATACGCGCACTATTACGTACTCCGACTTAGAAACCTGGCTAGGAATGAACCGGGTCACTATTTGGCGTAGAACTAAGATCAACCTAACCTTTCCCCCGAGTTGCTTTGGGAACTCGCAGAATTTCACCATCGGCTCCGTGGTGAAGAAATAGGAGTCTGGATTCCATCAATAAGCAGATTAGCAGAGCCAGACTTGCGAGGTGAAATAAGATGAGTCGGTAACGCACCGTTGACGTTCAGCGCTTCTGGCTTTGCCCTGGGCTACAACAATGCATTAGTGAAGACAGAACTGCCTTTCTTAAGCTGATAACCGTCCAGCTCCCAACGTGAGTGGTGCTTACCTGTTGTGCCGCGTATCACCGGCTCAAACTTAGGATGGCCTCAGGTTCAGTCGCTGCATGTAATCGACCGTTCGAAGGCAGATGAGCTAGCATGGTCTAATCTGACCCAAATGTTTCTACAGGTTCGGATTTGGTGCGAGCACCACCTTGCGGTTCAATCCGTTGGCCCGCAGCTCCTTGACCGCGCACTGAACAATCTTTGTTGCTCACCAGAGTTGTGGCAGCAACCTTATCTGATTTCCTTTTCGAGTGGTCTCCCTCTGACGAATTTTAGGCCATTTTGGACGCAGCATGGGCAGGAACACCACCGGAAGAAACTATATCTGAACAGTATCAATATAATATGGGTACGCCATCTAACCGTTCCCACGGTAATATTAACACCGACGAAAAGTCCAACTTTAGGCTAACGCAAACCCCGCATACGCTACCCTCTATACCCGCGAATAAATACTTAATCCGAGCCAAAGATTAAGCATTCGTCGAGGCCATCATTGGGAAGGTAGAAAGGGCTAGTATTGCGAAGGACGACGCTCATGCGGTGTGGGAAGCTTTTGGAAAATGATTTCAACCGAAACGACCGTCTCAAGACACGAGCTCTTACGCCTACGTCTAGACACCGACCTTAAAGCCGAGTAATCAAAGCACTACGCAGTCAGAACCAACCGAGAAAAATCTAATCACTTGGAAAGATTGATGCTTTTGCTGGCCCAGCGATACGCCGACACACTTCATACACACCGAACAAAACGGGTTTTTTGAGCATTACTTTTTAGAGGGCGGCACATGCAGACGCGGGCATACACCATCTAGTCGAGACAACCTACTAGCCGATTTACGCGTGGGACGCATTCGAGAGATTCCCATAGCATTTTACAACGACACTGATAAGGAAATAGGGCGATGGAGGAAGTCGTGACACGTCTAATTGACATCACAACTGTTTGCAGGGAACTTCTGCCAGTTATTAAATCAAGTATGCCTTCAACTGGCCGCTCAGAACGCACCGAAGATGAATATCTGCGGCTCGCACAGGTACTTATTCAGCGAACTGACTCTTACTTAGGAGGACTCGTGGAGGCGGTTCAAGACACTTATCGACCGGCGACTTTTTTTAAGAGGATGGCAGCGTTGAAGTTCTACCTCCGGCGAGAGGTAGATCTACACTCTACTCAGCTACTAGAAGCCTCTGAGGCAGAGTTGGACCGACTGACTGAAGTCATGTCCACCTTGCACCGGCAGCTACTGGCCATGGCGGTTCTTCAGAGACAAGGGATGACGCGACCCAGGAGTAAGCGCAACAGTAAACGCCAATCGCTTAAAGGACTACCGCCAGACTGGCGGATTCAGCTCTGCCGGCGGGGCGCCGACGGCAAATACTTCCTGGCTTTGATAGTCAGTTCGGTCCTGGGCGTCCGCCCGAGTGAGCTCGTCAAAGGTATCAAAGTCTGCGTCGTTCATCATGAGGGCTTAAACCGAACAGTGCTTCGTCTCCATGTCGAAGGTGTGAAAGTGAAACAGAAGCAAGGGCAGCCTAACCGCTTTGTTAGCTACGCGATAGAAGATACCGATCCGCTTGTGCGCACCCTGCTTCATGAAGTAAATCAGAACGGTAGAAACGAGTTAATGGTCGCGATCGAAAACGCAGGCAATTACAGCAAGGAAATTCAACGTCTTTCACGCAACCTATGGCCTAAGCATCCTGAATCCATAACAGCGTATTCCTTCCGGCACCAATGGTCAGCGGATGTAAAAGCCATGGGCGACGCGGACGCGGCGAGTCGCGGTTTGGGGCACCTCAGCGCTAAGACCCGGCGAAACTACGGGACGGCCAATCAAGCGAAGAATGGTCATTGTCTGCGGCCGCTCAGCATCGAATCAGATTTTCCAGTTATGGACCTTCGCCATCCCGTCCACTCTGCCCCGGTTATTTCCCCAGTAGCGCTTTGTTGCATAAATCAGCCGAGTTTGTAAATCCCCAAACGCCAGTCGGAATTATGGCATCGTCAGCGTCACGGTCGTGGGTGTGCCCAACCTGGTGAACCGGTTGAGAATGGCGGCACGGACCTGCAGTTCGGCGACTTGCCGGTCAAAACACGCGCCATGACGCGTTCACCGAGCAGCTTGAAGCAACGCATCTTGGTTTCGACAAGGCTACGTCGGTGATAGCCGCTCCACTTCTTCCAGATTTTCCGGCCAAGCCGGCGCGTAGCTGCAAGGATAGCGTTACTGGCTTTTGCGCCGGGGCGCTGGTCCTTCCATGGCTTGGCGTTCTTGCGAGTGGGGATAATCGCCTGCGCCCCAAGTCGCGCAATCGCTTCGTGACAGCCTTTGGTGTCGTCGGCACCATCGCCGCTGTCGCTGGCGACGATCTCATCGGCGGGAATCTGGTCGAGCATGCAAGATAGCATTGGCGCATCACCGGTAGTGTTGTCGGTTACTTCGGTAGCCCGTATTTCCAGGGTGGCCGCGTCAATGTTAGGGTGGACTCTGCGCCACTGGCGACGGTAGTTCGCCCCATGCTTTTTTAGTCTTCCACTCACCTTCGCCAGCATCTTGATGCCCGTACTATCGACCAGCAGGTGCAACCCCGTTGTCGTCGGCTGGGCTGCAATCGTCACCGAAAGATGCTTCTGGCTCGGCTAACGGTGCTGAAATCTGGCACCTGCCAGTCCAGACCAGACCAGCGAACTGGAGCTGGCTTTGCGCCATGCCCATCGCCTGGCGCAAAGCCAGACTGAACAAGGCCTTGATGATCAGGCGGAACTAGATAGCGGTCTCGCTGTACTCCGGACGGCGGCCCCGGTTGCCGCTTCCATTGCCGTGCCAGCACATGGCTTTGTCTATCCAGACGAGCAGGAGCCACGCGCCTTCAGCGCAGTGTTGTAGTCTCTCCAGTTGGTTATTCAGTACTTCGGTTTTACTGGGGCACTCATGCCGTCAGTTTAACCCGCGTCTAAGCTCGAACGCTGCACGGGCCGATTTGTGCAACAAAGCATCACATCATGCGAGCAAGCGAATAAGCGAATAAGCGAATAAGCGATTTTCAACACTCGCAGCGTACAAAGCTTGCACATTACTCACACACTAAGGCCAGTTTCTTGCCACCGACATCGCACATTACCGACAGTAGAGTAACATCGAGCAAACATTATTCTTTGCACACAACTAACATAATTCTTCGCACTTAGTCGACACCGTCCTTAACACATTAGGTATGGGCGCACTCTTACGGTAACCGTCCCCCCGCAGCATCTCGCACTTTCTTCGAGCTGCGTTCTTGGAGCTCAAAGAATGTGGCCGCTGGGTTAGATTTTGCAGAAATCTGGTACTGCGGCTGGTGGGGACAGCGTAAAGGATTGATGCGCCCAGCTTAGTTTAGGCTGAATTCTGATAGCGGCAATGCCGAGATACCAACGGCGCAGTGGTGCTGACAATTCATCTGTTCCAAATTGTCGACAGACATTGGCCAAACTCATGGCCCCAGCAGATTTATAATTTGATGCGAGGAAACTGACCAATGCCACCAAAAGCCAATTCATTTGTCAGTCAACCAGTGACACGGGTCTCGGCCTCTAAGTCGCAGACTTCAGCACGTCCCTGTTATGCAGATGTATATTCCGTCAGGACCCGCAACGGGTTCTGTCGCATTAGCAAACGTCGCCGGACCGGTCGGGTAAACTGTGGTGCCCGAATCCAGGACGAATCGACATGCTCACTTCAAAGGTATCCGCTTTCCGATCGATGTGATCTTGGTCTGCATCCGCTGGTATGCCGCCTATCCGCTGAGCTATCGGCACCTCGAGGAGATGATGGAAGAGCGTGGCGTGTCGGTCAACCATTCGACGATAAACCGATGGGCGATCCGCTTCTTGCCGCTCATCAAGAAAATAGCCCGGAAAAACAAGCGCCCGGTCGGCGGCAGCTGCCGCATGGACGAGACGTACATTAAGGTCAACGGCTTCTGGAAATACCTCTACCGCGCCTTCGACATGCATGGAATGACCGTCGACGTCCTGCTCACGGCGAAGCGGGACATGGCTGCGGCGAAGCGCTTCTTCGACAAGGCCATGGGAGCGAACGGCGATCCAGACATAGTCGCGATAGACAAGAGCGGCGCCAACAAGGCGGCCATGGATACCATCAACGTCGGCCGCGCCGCGCCGATCCTTGTCCGCCAGGTTGAATACCTTAACAACATTGTCGAGCAGGACCATCGCGCCATCAAGCGGGTGACCAAGCCGATGCTCAACTTCAAATCATTCCGCGCAGCCGGCTCTGTGCTCGCTGGCATCGAGCTGATCCACATGATCCGCAAGGGCCAGTTCATATTTGACGGCGCCGAGGCCATGTCGTTCGCCGACCAATTTTCTACGCTGGCAGGAATGGTCCGTTCAGCTTGAGCGGTGCAGACCGGGTCGGGGGAAATTCCGCTGTTTGATCAACAACGCGACAGAACCGGCGATTATCCTCACTCGCAAGAACGCCAAGCCATAGAAGGACCAGCGTCCTGGCGCCAAAGCCCGTAACGCTATCCTGGCAGCTACGCGCCGGCTTGGCAGAAAAATCTGGAACAAGTGGAGCGGCTATCACCGGTGCAGCCTCGTCGAGGCCAAGATGCGTTGCTTCAAGCTGCTTGGTGAACGCGTCATGTCGCGTGACTTCGGCCGCCAAGTCGCCGAACTGCAAGTGCGTACCGCTATCCTCAATCGGTTCACCCGGTTGGGCACGCCGACGACCGTGGTGGCAACCATGCCGTAATTCCACCGGGGGTTTGGGGAATTACGAACTTTGCTGATTCATGCAACAAAGCCCGCCACGGGCGCCCCATATTAGTAACGCGGGGCGGCCTATTGCGGTCATCATCGGAAGTAACACACAGGAGCTGGGCGCTGAACGCAAGCCAGAGACCAGTGAACAGTTCGTGATGGCCGCGATCGGCGCGAATGTGACTGCTGCGCGGACGTTGTACGGTCTTCGGGATGGCAAGCCTTCCGCCGCCGATCCATTACTGGGCGCCGTGCCAACGCAAGTCATAACAGACGTGTGGTTTCGCTGTCCGGCGCGCTGGCTCGCACATCGTATGCGCGACGCAGGCGCTCAAGTATGGCGTTACGAATTCGGCTTTGGCGCTCCCGGGACAGGCAAACCGCCGGAACATACTACCGAGATGGATTACGTATATTACGCACGGCCGTCTATGAAAGTGCAGGATGAGTGGCCTCCGGTACAACGCTACTGGGCCAACTTCCTCCGCAACGGCAATCCTAATAGCAAAGAGCTGCCATTTTGGCCCACCGTGGGGAGTCGGGACAGTATGCTGGCAATTGAGCCTGGTGGGTTAGCTGCAAAGCATGGCGACCGCTTTGAAGTATGTAACTTAATTTTTAAGGGAAGCGACCATCCTACATCAGCGGCTATACCACTTTAACTTGGAGTGGGCAAAGGATACGCCGCCGCTTAGGACCCGCCACGTCGCAAATCCTTTTATTTCAGTCGGCCAATCTGCGAGCGGCGCAACAAATTGACTGTCCGCTACGGGTCGATAGGAGCCTGTCGTGACAGTCAGTGACTTATTCGGTTCGGCAATCAGTAAGCGCTGGGGGGAACCAATTTAACCACGCTGAAATCCCAATCACCCTGGTTTGGGCTGAAAACGACCGAAGGTGTCAGCCCTGATCCGATATAACTATTGCTTCGTCAAGGTTGAGAATGCTAGGTCTACGCGTCATGGGTTATGCTTCGTAGCGTCAAGATCGACGTTCACTTCACGTTAATTGCATGCAAAGCCGCTTCATCAAACCGAAAATTTTTTTGCTTGCGCTGGTTAGTCTTTGGATATGCTGGTGCGCATATGCAATCTCTTCATTCAGAGACCGCGATCTCTCGGCCCGGTCAGATTGCGCAATCGTTCTTGGCGCTGCCGCATATGGGTCAAAGCCCTCACCGGTGTTTGAAGCACGTATCCGGCATGCCCTCGACCTTTATCGGCGCGGCCTCGTCCGCAAACTCATCTTTACTGGAGGAGCTGGTCCGGGAGCCCAGTATGCCGAAAGTACCGTTGCTTCCAAGTACGCTGCCCAGGCAGGCGTACCCTTGTCCGACATTTATACGGAAACCCAGTCACATACGACGCATCAGAATCTTGCAGAGGCCTTCAGCATCATGCGCCAGAGCGGTTTTCGCAGTGCAATTATTGTTAGTGACCCGCTCCATCTCCGAAGAGCC
The DNA here is from genome assembly GCF_059685895.1 of Telluria sp. ZT3P25. Classification (NCBI taxonomy): domain Bacteria; kingdom Pseudomonadati; phylum Pseudomonadota; class Betaproteobacteria; order Burkholderiales; family Oxalobacteraceae; genus Telluria; species Telluria sp. ZT3P25. The sequence continues at coordinate 23,714 of NZ_JCASIJ010000003.1, read as the reverse complement.
AAGAAAATGGCTGACGATCTTGGTATCGAAGCTGTCACATCCGCAACTCCAACCACGCGCTATCGAAGCTTTTCGACTCGTATGCCGTTTCTTCTTCGCGAGCTCTACTTCTATCACCACTATCTTGTGATTGGGCACTAATTGTAGCGCCTTGCGTTTGAAAACGGATGTGCTCAAGGCGCTACATCCCCAATCGCTTCGCGCGAAAGGAGGTCCGGTTTGGGTCGGTTCCGGCCTGCCGCGGCCACCGCTGGATTTCCGGCCTGGCACCCTGCTATGCTGCCCTGAACGGCCGGGTTCGGCCAGGAGCAGCCCTTCACGTCGACCGAAACAAAAGGGAGCGGGCGCTGTGACTTTCCGAAATAGATGTGATGTTTAGGAAATTACTGCGTCTACCGAACATGAAGTAGCTGCGTTCTGGCCCATGTACACGCGTCACAACGGTTTTAACGGCCAACGCAGTTCTATGCTGGCGACGTATAGCTCAACCTGCTCTAGCGTTTGTGCGAGGGGCATTTCTCCCGCAATGAACTGTGCTTGTTCAGCTAGCTCAGATCTTGTCGGAGTGATACCTTCCGTTGCTAAATCATCATTTAACCTATCGATGATGGCATGACGCTGCTGTTCGGCGGCCAACGGATCGTAACGGTCAAGGTAAGCATGATCCTCTGCAAAAGCTGGGCTTCGATAGTAGGCTGTTAGGCGGCGAACAGGGATAGGCATAAAACGGCAAGTAAGGTATCAAAAGCAGAATTTTATCTGTTCTTGCCGAGCTGGCAAAGTTGGAGGCAGAACAAGCGCGCCTGAGAACTACGCTATATGAGAACGCGATAAAAGATGGCCTAAATTGATGCGAACGGCGGCATTGGGTCGCATCCGCCCGTCATCTAGGGGCAAGTCTGTCCAAGAGCGGACATTGATGAATGGACGTTAACAGATTTTCTTGGTTTATTTGACCGGAGCGAAGTAGCGAGATAGCTTTGCTACCAACTGTCGAGGCGACAGCGGCTTTTCAAGAAATTCTGCATTTTGGAGTTCTTGGACCCAATGACGTTCGTCTACCGCCGTCATTGACGTCATCACCAAAATCAAAAACACATGATCCGGGTACATCTTGCGTGCTAGCGGACATAATGTACGGCCGTCCATGCCACACATTTTGATATCTGTGATGAGCACGTCTGGGAGCCTAATCGACATTGCTGACAGTGCAGTACTACCGTCGCTGGCAGTAGCGACGCTGTATCCCTCACGCTCCAATGATAGACGCAATACGCGCAGCACGTGGGGTTCATCGTCGACAAGCAAGATGTGATGTTGGATCAAGGTGTACCCCGCCTTTTAAACAGCTCGGCCCTACGGCAGGATCCGGAAGACTGGTATGTGAGTATGGCTTAGAAGCGTGGCGAAAGGGTCTTAATACATCCCACTACCGGCCGCTTTGGGTCGATAGTTGCCGTACTGAACGGCCGAGATCGGCCAGGCACGGCCCTTCACGTAACCGAAACAAAAGAGAGCACGCGCGATGACAGCCATCGAAAATGATAACTACGAACTCAATACGCAGGTCAGCGTGCTAGGCGGCAGGTGGGTGCTACGTCTCCTAGTGGCCGGCCACGAGTTGGGATGGCGGGTATTCCTCCTGTCTCCGGCATTAAGGACAAGCAGCTAGCGGCCGCTGCCGCGTTAGCTCGCGTCACGACTTGGTGGGCTTCGTTAGAGCGGCGCGCAGCTGACATGCTGCCAAGGCAGGCCGATAAAAGTGGCATGTATTTATTGATGCCCGGATAACAGAGCTTCTGTGCACGGAATGCCCGCAGACAAAAAGCAGACCATTATTGTCGAATGACCTAGAGACTCTAAAAAAATTGCCCGAAAATATAAGCGCCCGATAGGGAGAAGGTGACGTATGCATGAGACCTACATCAAGATCGCCAACGAGCAATAAAAGAAGCAGTCAGAACGCGCCTACTAAACGGCTCCCTATTTTAAAGTCTGATATTTCATCAAACGCAGCGGTAATAGTAAGGAACAGAAATTTAAGTGTCAGACCTTTGACAGCACGAATCAATCTTCATTAAAAATATAGCTCTGATGCGCCTTGAAGCGAAACATGGCGATGAAGTTTTTTTAGAAGCGTCGATAACTTCACATTGTCTCAAGCGATATTTTCTTCATGTTTATACCTGATACAGTTTTTGACTTCAGTTACGATTTGCTCAACGGATGGTCGCGATTTGAGCTTATCGACATGACTTTCAAAACTCTTTTTCAACCATTCTTGATACGACGATAAGGTGCAGAACTGGCACGCATGTGCCAACAGGTCTTGGCCGGAAACTTCGCCTTTTATGAAGGCGTTAAGCATGATAATGTCTGTATCGCCGAGCACAACTCCTTCAATGCCTAGCGCGCTGATCATATGTGATACTAGCTCTCCGCGCATGTTCCTGAACATTGATGACACCTCCTAAATAAATACTAGTTAGTACAATTACATATAGTTGTAAATATTGCGCAGATTCACCAAACCTTACCAATGCGCGTAGGTAAAAAGACGAGCGCTATAAGCACTCATACAACATCCATATCACGCACTTTCAACTTGTGTAGAAGCCATAGCGACGCTTGATGGACAAAATATAAACCGGATCGAACTATCACGTTTCTAGAACACGAAGTCCGTGTGTTAGCGCTCTTAAGCACATAAATAGTTTCTAATGGGAAAATTTCCTCCGGGTACCCGCGATGCGTGCTAGCCTGACCAGTCACAAACCGCGGCGTCTCGCGAAAGTACGGAATGCCAAGCAATAACGACCCAAACCAGAATCATTTGCTTGCTGCGCTGCTCGACGCCGAGTTTGGCCGCATTGCCGACTGTTTACAAGTGATCGCTATGCGGCTCGGCGACGTGCTGTGCGAATCCGGCCGCGTACTCGAGTATGTGTATTTCCCGACTACGGCCATCATTTCGCTCCACTACGAGCTGGAAAACGGCGGCTCGTCCGAGATCGCCGGCGTCGGCAATGAAGGCGTGCTCGGCGTGGCTCTTTTTATGGGCGGCGGCACTACTCCGAACCGCGCCATCGTACAAACTGGTGGCGTCGGGTACCGATTACCCGTGCACGTGCTGATGCAAGAATTTAATCGCAACGGTCGCGTGATGCACTTGCTGCTACGGTATACGCAGGCTTTGCTAACCCAGATTTCGCAGACCGCCGTATGCAATCGCCACCACACGGTCGAACAGCACCTGTGCCGCTGGCTACTGCTGACACTTGACCGCCTGACCACAAACGAGCTGACCATGACCCAGGAACTGATCGCCAACATGCTTGGCGTACGCCGTGAAGCCGTGAGCGAAGCGGCAAGCATACTACAGGAGTACGGCTACATCCGCTACCGGCGCGGCCACATCACGGTGCTCGACCGGGTCGGGCTGGAGGAGCACGTGTGTGAGTGCTACGGTGTCGTGAAGAAGGAGTTTGATCGCCTGCTGTCGGATGTCCGCCAACGCCAGCCAGCGCCGGCTGACCATTCTGCAATGCGTAAGTCCGGGATGCCTTAATGGATTCCGCGACTGAACACCTCAATGTCGGCATCCTCATCGTCGATAGTCAGACCAACACCACGTTGTCGCTTGAACCGATACTGCGGGCGGCCGGGTACACCGATATTCGCCGGCTTGCAGAACCTCAAGACGCCTGTCTCGCATATCGGAACGGCAACGTCGATCTTATCCTGCTGGAACTTCACGGTGCCACTACCGCAGGCATTGCCGCGATCAATGCGCTTAGACAGATAGCCACCATTGCTTTCCTGCCGGTGCTCGCGATCAGCGCAGTACCGGACGTCAAGCTGCGCGCGCTTGAGGCCGGCGCCACAGACGTGGTGGGCTACCCAGTCGATTCCCTCGAACTGCAGACGCGCATTCGTAACCTGCTCGAGATCGGACTATTGCACCGCCAGCTCAAGGAATGTAACGAGCTGCTCGAGCACAAGGTGCTGGAACGAACGGCCGAACTGCGCCGGAGCGAGGCGCGGTTCCAGCGTTTTGCCGAGCTGTCATCAGACTGGTATTGGGAGCAGGACGCCAGCGGCAACCTTATCCACTATGCCGGGCCTGTCGAAGAAATGCTGGGGATCGGTCAGGGCACCACCGTGGCGGAACTACAGGCGGCCGGCTGGAATGTTACACAGCGCGGGCAGCTCGGCGAGAAAATCGCCAACCGCGAACCTTTCCTCGACTTCCTCTATAGCCGCCGGCTGAGAAACGGCACGGTCCAGACAATGGTGGTCTGTGGCGAACCGATTTTTGATCGCGCCAGCAGGTTCGCCGGTTACCGGGGTATCGGCCTGGATGTAACTAATCGCCAAGGTCCAGCTGAGTCGCCCCCGGGTGGACCAGGGCTGCATGCATCTGATTCAGAAGGCCCACCATGATGTACGATTTCCTGACCAATAACGCTGAAGACTTAGTTCAGCGTTGCATCGACAAGGTCGCTCAACGGCCTTACCGTCATGCGACTGAAGTGCAATTGCGTAATGGCATTCCAATGCTTTTGAGTCAACTGATTAGGACGTTGAGAGCCGAAAGCAAGAATGATTTCAAAACTCGCTTGGCATTCTCCGGCGCCGGCGGCGGCGACAGCGAAGCCCATTCTGAAATGGGCGTCAGCACTGCTGCGCACGGTTCTGCACTTTTAACCCTAGGCTATACCGTCGACCAAGTCGTGCACGATTATGGCGATCTGTGCCAAGCGATCACCAACCTGGCCGTCGAGCACGACGCGCCGTTTTCGGTACCTGAGTTCCGTACGCTGAATCGCCGTCTTGATAATACTATCGCGAATGCGGTGACTAAATTCAGCTTCCAGCGCGATATGTCGATTGCTGAACAAACTTCCGTGGATGCGAACGCACGGCTGGGCTTTCTGATGCATGAGCTGCGGAACTCACTCAGCGTCGCGATTATGGCAGTGACGGCGCTGGAGGCCGGGCGCTTGTCCATTAGCGGCGCCACCGGCGCAGTGCTCAAGTGCAGTCACTGGCCATGACCAAGCTGATCAGCATCTCGCTTGACGACGTACGCACTATGGGTATAGCGAGCACTCCAGGAGACAAGATTTCGCTGTCCGATTTCGTCACCCAAGCCCAGGAATTGGCGCAACTCAATGCTGACCTACTTGGCTCGACCTTGCTGGTGCCACCTGTCGACGATCTGCTGGGCCTATGTGGCAACCGCGACCTGTTGCTGGCAGCGCTAACGAACCTGCTGCATAACGCCCTTAAATTTACCCGCGCGCGGACGCAAGTGACTTTGACTGCACGCGCGGCGGGCGAGCGAATTCACATCACAGTGCGCGACCACTGTGGCGGCCTGAAGCGCAGTGACGCCGAAAAGATGTTTTCGCCGTTCTCTCAGCGCGGCGACGATCGCACCGGTCTTGGTCTGGATTGTCCATCGCGCGCCAAAGCATCGAGCAGGACGGCGGTGAGCTCACCGTCGAGAACTTCCCCAGCGTTGGGTGCGCTTTTGCGATCAATCTCCCACGCCACATTGCGCCGTGATGGCGCCCCGCGAACATAATATTTCTCAGGACAGCATACTATATGAACACCCCAGCACCGACTGTCCTGATCGTCGACGATGAGGCAAAAAACCGCCGCCTGTTGGCGGTGCTGCTGCAGCCAGAAGGTTATCAGACCACGAGCGCAGCTAGCGGCGAAGAAGCCCTATCCTCGGTTGCTTGCGAAGCACCCGACCTGATTCTGCTCGACCAGAACATGCCGGGCATCGACGGCTACCAAGTCGCCATGATCCTCAAGGCCAATCCGGCCACCGAAAACATCCCGATCATCATGGTCACCGGGCAGGAGGAAATCTGCAGCCGCCTAGCCGGGCTTGAGGCCGGCGCCGAGGAATTTTTGACCAAGCCGGTTAATCCGACCGAACTTGGCCTGCGGGTACGCAATTTGCTGCGTCTGAAAGAGTTAGGCAATCTGGAGGAACAGTGCTTTGTGCTTGAGAAGCAAGTAGTCGCCCGCACTGCCGATCTGCAGCGTTTTCGTATGGCCATGAATGCGACTGCCGACGCCATCATGCTCGTCAGCCGCGACACAATGCGCTTTGTCGAAGTCAACGACACGACGTGCACAATGCTGGGATACTCGCGTGAAGAGATGCTGACCCTAGGACCAGTAGCGCTGGGCGCCGCGACGCGCGACGAGCTGGAACAAATGTTCAACACGATTACGGATGGTCAGGTGCACCCCAAGCTGAGCGAAGTGGCGTTGCATTGTAAGGACGGCAGCTTGGTGCAGGTAGAAATCCACCGCCAGGCGATGCTATCCGGGAACGATTGGATCATTGTGAGCGTTGTGCGCGATATCACGGAGCGCAAAATGGCGCAGCAAAGTCTGCAGTACCAAGCCAGTCACGATGCCCTGACCGACTTGCCGAATCGGGCTAGTTTCTACGAGGCCTTGCACCAGGCCATCGACACAAGCAGCGGAGCAAATGTTGCTGTGATGTTCATCGATCTGGATCACTTCAAAAACGTGAACGATACGCTGGGCCATTTAATGGGCGATGATCTGCTCGTGCAGTTCAGTGCGCGCCTGCTCAACTGTGCATACGAGGGAGACACTGTTGCGCGCCTCGGAGGTGACGAATTTGGCCTGATTCTGCTCCTCGGCCACGACCACCAGCGGGCATCGCTGGTTGCCGAACGGATCGCCGACGCGCTGCAGTTGCCGTTCAATCTGCGAGGTTTCGACGTCATTCTGACGGCCAGTGTCGGCATCACAATCCACCCCGAAGATGGCGCGGATCCGGAAGCCCTGATCAAGTACGCCGATACTGCGATGTATGAGGCTAAGCATGCCGGGCGCGATACGTACCGCTTTTTTACTGCGCAGATGATCGTCGACGCCTTGCAGCGTCAAGATCTTGAGCACGCCTTACGCAAGGCTGTTGAAAACGGAGAATTTGAACTGTATTACCAGCCTAAGGTGGTGCTCAGTAACGACACCATCGTTGGTGTTGAAGCACTGCTGCGCTGGGATCGGCCCGGGCACGGCATCGTACCGCCATCCCTGTTTGTGCCGGTTCTGGAAGAAACGGGCATGATTGTGCGAGTTGGTCGCTGGGTGATTGACGCCGCCTGCCGCCAGATCAGCGAATGGCTGCTGGGAGAGACAGGACCGATGCAAGTGTCGGTCAACATCGCGGGACGCCAGTTTGCGGAGGGCGACCTGGAAGGCGACGTAACGAGCGCGCTGACCACGCATGGCATTCCGCCGGCTCTGCTGGAACTGGAACTGACCGAGACGTCCCTAATGCTCAATACTGAACGCACCATGGAATGCCTGCGCAATCTGCGCGAACGCGGCATCGAAGTGTCGGTCGATGACTTCGGCACCGGATACTCCAGCCTCGCCTATTTGCGCCGCTTCCCGATCGACAAGCTCAAGATCGATATTGCATTCATCCGCGATGTGACGACCAATGCTGACGATGCGGCCATTGTTAATGCGATTATTACAATGGCGCATAGTCTGAACATGCTGGTGGTAGCCGAAGGTGTCGAAACGGCATCGCAACGGGGGTATTTAGTGGAGCATGGTTGCGACCAGATCCAGGGGTACCTGATTAGCCGCCCTCTGCCTTCGGCCCTGATGACGAAGCTGATCGCGCTGCGTCTAGCTCCCACGCTGGTTCTGTCGCATTGACCCAGATTATCCTGCCATCGGCTTGCTGATCAATACGACAGAGCCCCTAGAAACGGTTGTCGATCGCCCTTTGGGCGGGGCCATTAGAAATGCAAAACAAGGGCCGCAGTCGGTCGAACTCACAGTGTCATGAGTGAAATGAGTGATATGCCTGATATTACAGAGCACACCTTGTTAGCATGTTTTGAAGAGAGCGTACAGGGCGTAGGATTATTCAATCGACAAGACGTATTAGTTTATGCGAATCCAGCTTTCCATAGCATGTTTGCAATCCCGGTTATCGACCTACTGACGTGGGAAGGACTTATGCGACATTGCCACGCTCAAAAGAAGGGATTGATCATCGCCGACGACGATATCGATACCTGGGTCAGTCGTGTCCAACAAGTACGCCGCGTTACTTTGGTGCGAACGTTTGAGTCAGACATGTTTGACGGCCGCTGGCTGTGGGTCGTCGAATCGACGCACGCTGATGGGCATGTAATGGTTGTCGCCACCGATATTACTGAGTTAAAGACGACTGAGCGTGCATTACGGAAAGCGCGCGACACCGCACTTGTGCACGCCAATACAGACCCCCTAACGGGTCTTGCTAACCGGCGTTTTGTGCTCGATTGGCTACCTCAAGAAATCCAGGCGGCTCGTCGCGAGTACACCCCGCTCTGCGTAGCCATGATTGACCTAGATTATTTCAAGGACGTAAATGATACCTATGGTCACCAAATGGGTGATCACATCCTGAAACACTCCGCCGAAAAAATGCGCTTTTATATGCGACCCGCCGACACGATCAGCCGCATCGGGGGAGATGAATTTTTGATTATTTTTCCAGATACCGGTCTTGCGGACGCAGCATACGTGCTGTCCAAGGTGAGACAAGGGATCGCGCGCGCGGATCGTCCGGTTGAGCTTGTCGGAGTGGAGTACAGTTTTTCTGCCGGTGTCGCCGAACTCAGGGTTGAGGATACGTCTAAAAGCCTTTTGCAGCGTGCCAACACAACTTTATATGCTGCAAAGCGCAGCGGACGTGGCCGGCATATCGTTTAGAGCACCGATCAAAAACCTGTAGTTGCCCACAAGGCAACGTGCCCCCACTGCTCAGCATTGACGAACCTGTAGTCGATGGCTGCTTCGGGTCGAAAGCTGCCTGTCGAGACAGTCGGTGATTTTTTTGCCCGGCAACGTGCTACGCTGACGCGAACGGCCGAGTTTGGCCAGATTCGGACATGTAACATGAGAAGACGGGAAATGTGAACAATGAGATTTCAAGAATTCTTACTTGTGATGTTTTTCCTCGCCGTTCCTAAAGCCGGGGCTACTCCTCCACCATTTCATCCTAACTTTTGTTCTCATGGCATATGCCTTGAAATCAACCAGTTTTTCAGCGAGCGAGTGAAAGTAACGACGGAGACAAGCGGACTGAAGACCGAAGTTACCGTTTATTATCCAAGTGGGATAGCCAAGCTGGCGATCACTAATCGCCCCTCTAATACCTGTAAAACATTCGGTATTCGATTGCAGAAAAGTCATGGCATGTATGTGGGCGAGGGGTGTGTAGCGCTCCCCCAACCGTCTTCGGAATCGAGGCAAGTTACGCTCGAATACGAGCCAACAGAGGATAGGTATTCGATTGATTTCCCGATTCTTCACATTTGGGCCATCGATGCCGCACCGATTTCTTTCTGGGCATCAGGATACGCATTACGCATTGACGGCGGCCAGGCAGTCCACTTGCCTGAATCCGAAGAGAATTAGCTGGCTGTGGAATTCTTTGGATGCAATCCACGTTCGCCGTTGGTCGACACCTACCTGTGTACACAATAGGGACTTTTCCATCCTGCCAACCTGCTAAGCTGAGGCGAACGGCCGAGTTCGGCCAAAAGCAGCCCTTCCTATCCTCATGGCTACAACCACAATAACGACATGACCGACGCCGCTGCCAACACCCAATTGCAGGTCCACTATGCCACCTTGTGGGATAGTGCCTTTGGCGCGGTCGCCCGGGGAGACATAGACTGCGACACTCGTCTTGCGGCCGGCCATGACCTGCGCCGAGGCCTGACCTTGATAGCGCGTCCTGGTCCGTCGCTCCAGGCGCGCTTTAATTTTATCTTGGATCGTCTCGCCCTCTGTGAACCACAACAATATCGTTATCCGGTCACCGATATGCATGTGACGATTTTGCCCCTGTTCACTGCTATCGAGAATCCTGTGTCGGAATTGGCACAGCTGAACGACTATATCGATTCGGTGCGCGCCGCGCTGGACGGTATCGAGGCTTTCGACATCAAGTTCCATGGTATTACAATGTCACGTAGTGCTGTGCTTGCCCAAGGGTTCCCGTGCGGTCCTGCACTGGAAACGTTTCGCGAACGTCTTCGTACACAGTTACGTGATGCGGGCTTGGACGCCTCGCTCGATCAACGATATCGCTTGATCACGGCGCATTCGACGCTATTTCGCTTTGTCGCACCATTGCATCGTCCTCAGCACTTTGCTGCCCAACTTGGAAGCCTTCGGGATGAGCCGCTCGGTTGCATGCGTGTGAACGAAGTTGAGCTGGTGGTCAACGACTGGTACATGTCGAGGAGTTCGTTGGATCGTATTGCAAAGGTACCTTTACGAACGCCCATCTCAAACGTGGGTCCATGAGTCGTCGAAGGTCCGCAATAGGTCGATAGCGGCCTGTCGTGACAGTCAGTGCTTTTTCAAGCTAGGCAACCTGCTAAGCTGATGTGAACGGCTGGGTTCGGCTAGGAGCGGACGTTAGCGTTAGATCTGGACGTGCCAGGTTTAGCTGAACTGCAGAGTTCAGTAGTGGTGTCCTGGCACTTATCACCGTTTCATGGCGCGCTTCAATACACAGTCAGTCACAGAACTGTAATATTTCTCGTCTATCGTCAAGTGTCTCTTCAAATTTTCTACTTTCTGCCCGCTGACACATTGTTGCCGGGCTTTTTTTTGGCGAGTATGCGTGTCTGCCCTAGGACGATGCGCTTTTAAGTACACACATTGAGGCCACGATGGATACTCTAATTACTGAACGACGTTCAAACCAAGGGGCTGAGGCCCATCCGATAGACTCATCTCATATTTCAAACGCGATCCGCCAAGGTTTACTCCTGCAAAATCGAACTGGCACGCGCAGCGCAGTCGAGCGCATGAAAGCACTTAACGTCCCAGGAAGCGTCATTGGACGCGTGCTCTCCGGTGGCACCATGCGTGCGGCGGACTGGGGTCCCGCAGTTCAGACGTAGCCGGACATGTTCGACCACACACTGTCACCCGCAGGCTACCGCTTGGTTGAATCTGTTCCGTGACGCTGATTGTTGGACAGACGTATAAGAGAGGCCAGCCTCGGCCTTTGCGGATTCCGTTTAAGAGCAATAGAGTTTTGATTTGGACAACGCTGATGTTTCCTCTCATCACTGGAATGTTTGTTGCGGTCGCGCTCATCTTACTGGGACAGCGTCGCGCTGCAGGCTACGCTCTTCTGGCCGGTTTAGCCGGTCTACTCCTACACCGTCTTGCTTCAGTTGGATAGTCGCGTACACGTTCGACGGTGCTAGTGTCGATTCTGGCCTGTCGCGGCCACTGCCGGTTTTCAAGTAGCAACCTGCTGTGCTGGCCTGAACGGCCGGGTTCGGCCAAAAGCGGTCCTAGAACCGCAGGTTGCTATTGCTCCGTTGGTTTCGAATGAGATGGTGCTCAGGCCATTTTCGGCAATGCTTCGCCCTATCGCGAGCTGGCAGTCCCAACCCATCCGCGGAAGGAAAAAGCTGCATAAAACATTGCAACGTCCTGGAAACCGGCTTCTTTCAACATCGCTTCTTCTTCAGCAGGATTTAGCAAGTGCAGGCGTTCAGCCATCATTTTTGCTGTGTTAGAAGCAGCCTTGAGATCGATGGCATGACGATCGCCGAAAGCAACAGAACGCGTCATCCAACGTACAGGATCCGGGCTTGGTGCGGAGTGTCCTGCGATGACGATGTTAGCACCAGGTTTTAGCCGATTGTGTATTTCCTGCAGCGTACGCAGTCGCTCGCTCGGTGAGATATGGTGGAGAGTGAGAAGGCAGGTTGCACCGTCGAATGGCCCAGCCGGTGCCTGATCCACTGTACCCTCCACTAAACTGATTCGGTCCGAAAATGGCGCAATCGTTTGTCGCGCCAGGTCCAGCATAGCTGGTGAAGGATCGACGCCAGTCAGTCGCCACCCTGGTTGTGCCTCAGCTAACGCTCTGGTTTCCAGTCCTCCGCCCGCACCGACTACAAGGATGTGAGCCTCACCGGAGGCTTGTTCAGCCAAGAGCAGCATCATCATGCGATGGAGATCGAGAAGCCCTGGCACCTTGCGAGGCGCATCGTCCGTATAAGATGCGATCATGCCAACGTTCGCATAAGGCGAAATTTGATCTTCTTTCATAAATTCCAAAAGGAAGGGTGTTATCGAGCGTAGTTTTTCACTTACGCATGTCGAGTAAAAACCGACAGCAACGACAAACCGTGGGAATAGCAGTAGCCGCGTTTGGCCGAACGGAACTCATGTAGCATTGAAAGTTACGTGATATTCTATGTGATGTCAACTTCCAGCACGCCTGTCTTTGCATTGGGACATCTGCTAAGTCGGGGAAGCAAACGTCCGGTATGGGTCGAAATCGGCCGTCCGCGTCAGCTTAGCAGGTTGTCGAACTGGAAAAGTCACACACTGTCTTGACCGGCAGCTGGCGACCCAAAGCCGACCTTATAACTGCCTGCAAAAAGATAGTGACTTAGCCCTCGCTGACCCGCAATTGAACCTGCTGAGTATGCAAACGGGGTTACACTAGCGGATCTATTAGGGTGGCCAATGAATCACGAAAACTTTGAAACCGACCGCCTTGGATTGTTCGTCACCCAGGTAACGGACTACGCCATCTACATGCTCACACCTGAAGGAGTAGTGGCTAGCTGGAATGCAGGTGCCGAACGATTTAAGGGCTATTCTGCTGACGAGATTATCGGTCAACATTTTTCGCGCTTTTACACTTCAGAAGATCAGGTTGCCGGGACACCCCAGCGGGCGCTGCACACCGCGCTGACTACCGGCAGATTTGAAGATGAGGGCTGGCGAGTACGCAAGGACGGAACATTGTTTCGTGCCAACATTGTGCTCGACCCGATATTTGGTACTGAAGGCGAGCTGCTTGGGTTCACAAAAATTACGAGGGATGTGAGTGAGCAGTATCGTGCTCGAGAGGAGCTGCACGCCAGCGAAGAGCAGTTCCGTCTGCTTGTGCAGAGCGTCACTGATTACGCAATTTACATGCTGTCTCCAGCCGGCCTCATCACAAACTGGAACGAAGGCGCTAAGCGCATCAAACGTTTGTCTCTGGAAGATGTAGTTGGTACTCATTTCTCTCGCTTCTACATTGAAGAAGAGCGTCTCAGCGGCTTGCCGGAGCAAGCGCTTCGCATTGCACGCGACGAAGGGAGATTTGAGCGTGAAGGTTGGCGTATACGAGGCGATGGCGCAAGCTTCTGGGCGCATGTCGTAATCGATCCAGTATTTAATTCGGGTGGCACGCTGATTGGTTTTGCCAAGATCACACGCGATGTGACCGAGCGGCGCGAGGCCTCGCTCGCTCTGGACAAAACCCGCGAGGCTCTCCACCAGGCCCAAAAGCTTGAGGCGATAGGCAAACTCACTGGCGGTATCGCCCACGACTTCAACAACCTTTTAAGCGTCATCATCAACGGCATCGACCTGCTGAAGACAACGCCTATTCCTACGCAGCAGCGAAAGATTATCGACAGTATGGAACGTGCTGCGCAACGAGGCTCATCCCTGACGAGCCAGCTACTTGCCTTTGCCCGCCAGCAGCCGCTCGAGGTCCAGAGTCACGACGTCAATCGCGTCATCGGTACTTTTGAAGCTGTGCTGCGCCGTGCAATTCCAAGCACCGCAAAATTCAGGATCAAGAAGGCCTCTGTTGGGAGAGTGCTGACCGACATCTCTCAATTTGAATCTGCTCTATTGAACCTGGTGATTAACGCGCGTGACTCGCTTGGCGAGCATGGCCTCATTACGCTCGAGACCCAAGGAGCGGTCATCAGCGAGGCTGGGATCAAGGATATTCCGCCAGGAGAGTACGTTGTCGTGACTGTTGCCGACGATGGTTGCGGCATGTCTCCAGAGGTACAGGCGCGAGCGATGGAACCCTTCTTCACTACCAAACCTGTCGGTAAAGGTACCGGGCTAGGACTGAGCCAGGTGTACGGACTCATGCAACAGACGGGTGGCTTTCTCGATATCCAGTCTGCGGTTGGGGAAGGAACGAGGATCTCAATGTACTTTGCGGCGCAAACAACTGCTGATGTGACCGCACATCCGGATGCGCAGCCAATGGAAAAGGTACTTGTCGTAGATGACCAGCCAGATGTCCTGGATATGGCGGTGACCCTCTTCTCCAATCTCGGCTATGACCCCCTCGCTGCAAACTCCGGGACTGAAGCTTTGAATTTGCTCAAGCAAAATCAGGACATCAAGGTCTTGTTCAGCGATGTAGTCATGCCAGGCATGGATGGTGTGGCCCTCGCGACTGCGGCGAAAGAACTGATGCCGCACCTGAAGGTAATCCTCGCGTCAGGTTACATGAGCGGATCTCTTCGTGAAAAATTTGGTGAGGCGTTGACCAACTTTGAGGTCATCGCAAAACCATATCGCTTGCCTGATCTCATCAAGCGACTAGGATAGATTTCAGTTGTTGAAGTGCGGTCGAGAGCCGTGTCACCTGTACGCTCACCTTCCAGTTGATATCTGCTCGAACATCAGACCCTATCGGTTCGATCCTTGACCAAAGCGCATAGTTGCACGCAGCTTGCGGGCGCCGAGGAGTTCTTGTCACCGTCCGCTTTTGGCCGAAAGCGGAAGTTTCTGGTAACTCGTCCGCCTCGGTCTCTTGTGTCAAACATTATTGTTTTGTGTCTGACTTTATTGGCGTCCACGATTTCCGTAATCCCTAAAGTTTCGGTTTAACCGCCGCACGTTTTTCCGTCATTGCGATACCTGCCACGGATCGATGAGGGATACCCCCGTTGGCACAAAATCAGCGGTGTTGCGGGTAACCACCGTCATGCCATGCACAAGGGCGGTTGCAGCGATGAGCGCATCGCGCTCGCTACGCTTGTCGGGTACATGCAACCGGGCGCAGCGTTGCGCTACGGCGGTATCAACAGGCAGCGTGCGTCTAGCGAATTCGGGCAATACCTGCTGTTCGAGCCAAGAACGCAACATGGCCCCTTGGGAGGCATCCTTTCTCTCAATCGACAGAACGCCTAACTCCAGTTCCATAATGGTGATAGCAGACACAAAGAGGTCAGCGGCGTCAACGCTCTCCGCCCATGCCGTTACGTTCGTATTGGCCTTGCCAAGCCGCACTTTGCGGAGTTCGGAAACCACGTTTGTATCGAGAACAAACATCATGAGAAATCAGGCGCCCGTGTTTCGATGGTCACACGCGGCGGCTCAAAATCGATGTCAGCGATACCCGGCATAGCCAGCGCATCAGCAATGTTGCGCCGCTGCTTTGTAAGTCGCTGATAGTCCTCAAAGCTCATCAGTACATGGGCAGGCCGGCCCCGATCTGTGATGAACACCGGTCCATTAGTTGCGGCCCGTTTTGCCTCGCTCGCTCCTTGGTTGAACTCGCGGCTGGATATGGTGGTAATGGTCATGGCAACCCCTCTTTTGCTTGCTTTATGTAGATATGTTACTACATTGCGCAAGTGAGTGCAAGCGGAATGGACAAATCCGCAGTGTAGTCACAGAACCCCCGCGCAGTGTTTTCCTTACCTATCTCAATCGTGCTGAAAGCTGTCGAGCTACCGCTTTATATCCTCATGCGGGTAGCACGGCCAGCCTACTGGCATGCAGGAGCCCGGCCGCCTGTCGACATCAACAAAATTAGCGTGCGATCCATCGCCTTGTCGGAATACCTACCCTCTAAGTCCGGTACTCTGGAACTAGTCGTGGGTCACATCGATGAGGTACCCGACGACCTCGTACCAAGAATCGGCTTTGGCTCGGCTTTAACTGCGGATGATGGTGCACGCAAACATACACACCTTTGTGTCCAGCTTCTCTTTCAAGATACGGCCTACAATCTCAAGAATGGCCGGAAACACGTCTGATTAGCAAGCGCATAGTAGAATCGTTTGTAAAATTACTTCCAAACCACTTAACGAAGAAAGATCAATCTATGACCAAGGTAAATCTGTCGGACTATAACCTCAGCGAGCTCAAGGGACTGCAAGCAGAGATTGAGAAAAATATCAAAGCTCGCCAACAACAGGAAGTCACTAAAGCACGTGAGCAGATTCTTACTATTGCTCAGACTTTAGGTGTCTCGGTAGAGGAGCTGCTTGCAACTGGTGGAGCAAAAGCGAAAGGGAGCGGCAAAAAGGTTCAAGCGCAGTACCAGAACCCAGCTGACAGTGCGCAGAGGTGGACCGGCCGCGGTCGACAGCCAAAGTGGATTGCTGAGGGGTTGGCCGGTGGGAAGTCGCTAGACGATTTCAGGATCTAACCCTTTTCGCGCACGCATGCTGCTCAGTAGAAGCCAACGATATCCACATTTTTCGTGGATAACTGTGCTGATAACGTCGTTAGAACCAGTGTTCATGCGGTTCTTCGGTATGTGCTTGATAATTAAGCAAACGCATGAGCGGCAGTTCCTGCAAAAGATTCGATGCGGATACGCCTTATCGTCGAAGCAAAGGTGATCGTAACTCTTGCAGTTTCGGTCAGGTTTTCCAGATATACGGCAGCAAGTAGTCGGTTCGCCCGATACCTTTGCGTACTGGGTTATGCAACTAAAGCCTAAAGGCAGTTGAAAACTCACGGCGTGACCAGCTCTCGCGTCGCGCTAGTGGAATGCCTCAACCGGGTATCTGCGTAGCACTGAAGGATGACCGAGCGCGGCGAAGTAACCTCGGATTGCAGCCGGCATCTCAGGGTGCCCTCCCCTTGGCCGTCGCTTGTCGCATTGCAGTGCGGGGGGCCGCACTTTCAGGCAACGGTTTCAGGGGCATCTCCCGTGTCCACATGGTTCGTTGAAGAACGGTGGGCATAGCGGCACTTGATGGGACATACATCTTTCGTCACCGGGGATGAGCTAAAGGGTTCGGTTGCATGATGGCGGAACCAGACGATCCGATAAGCTGTAGCTTCAACCCTTGATTAACTTACATTCTCAACTTCAAAGCAGCGCTTTCCAACCTACGTGATGATGAATGTGACGTACATCAAGGTCAAAGGCGTCGAGAAAAATCTCTACCGCACTGTCGATAAGCAGGTCAAGACCATCGACTTCCCTCTGACAGCCGAGCACAACACGGCTGCAGCGAAGCGCTACTTCGGCAGCGATGGTGGCTAACGCTACCCGTAGTAAGGTAGCGATGGATAAGAGCGCCGCTAATAAAGCGGTGATTGACGAGATCGGCGCTGACCGCGAAGTGCTAACCACTGTTCGCCAAGTCAAGTACCTCAGCAATAATGTTGAACAGAACCGTCGGGCGATCAAGCGCGTGACCAGGGCCATGGTCGTTTTCAAATCGTTCCGGTCTGCCAGCATTGAAGTGGGGGGCGTTGAGCTTATAGACATAGTTTGCAAAGCCCAGCCTGCCACTGATGGCGTTACGTAGTTCGCTGAGCAATTCTATGCGACGGCGTCAACCCAAGCTGAGCACTTTGCTACTGGCTGGCCACCTGGCTGGACAATCATCGAGGGAGATGCTCTCACCATCCACGCCGTGTAAATGTTCAATAACGACCGTTTATCAACAGCGGGCGATCATTAGCCGCGATGATGTTAATAAACTAGTATTTTTTCTATTGAACATGTTCACATGTAGCGTATACGTTATTGAACAGATTTAACGTTAACGGATACTGTGGAGATGTAAAGATGGCAATTTTTTATACGGCCGGGTTAGCACCAAAGAGCAAACAACTAAGAACCAGTGCCGCAAGATCGAAGCGGCCGGCTACACGACCAGCTACTGGTAAGCGGATGAGGGCGTGTCAGGCAAGGTTTCGGCGACCCAGCGCCCGCAGTTTGCCAAGATGCTCAGCTAGATTCGTGACGGCGAGATGCTGATGGTGACGAAACTCGACCGCCTCGGCCGCGATGCCCAAGACATCGTCACCACGATCAAAGCGCTAGCGGCGCGCCGCATTGAGGTCATTGTCCTGCAGCTGGGCAAGCTCGATCTGACCAGTGCCGCCGGCAAGCTCATGCTGAACATGCTGGGGGCCGTCGCCGAGATGAAGCGCGACCTGCTAGTAGAGCGCACCCAGTCCGGCCTAGCATGCGCGAAGGCGGAGGGCAAGACCTTGGGCCGCCCTACTAACACAACCGAAGAACAGCGCGCAGCGATGGCCAGGCAACACCAAGCCGGCGAATCGATCAGCGCGCTAGCGCGCACCTTCGGTATTTCCCGCGCCAGCGTCATGCGCGTCGTGAAGCCAACCGCCCCCATCCAGTGAGGGGAAGGGCATGAATCGTACTTGCAAAATCCAGCCCCGTCCTGCTGATCTGGGAGAGGGGACAACTGAAGCTGTACGAGAACAACCAGGAAGCTGTGGCAGCATCTACCCGATTAAGGAGGAGGCCCCTCACGGCATGGAATGGTGGAATGGCCTTCCCGAAACACGGCGCGCGCATTGACTTGTGATGGCCGCGTCAGCCATGCCAGCGGCGACGCGCTATGCTTATCTGTTGGCTGGCGCCTATAACGATGGCTAGGGGCGAAGGTAAGTCTTGATCCGCCTGAACCCTGCATGAGCACTAAAATCGATAATGTCACGCGCCGCCAAGTCCTATAAGCTCGAGCGCGTAGTTTGCTCGCATTCGCGTGCCAACTTCCTCACCGACTCAGCTTTGCCTTCGCGGCCGCCGCAGTTGCTGACACAGGCCTGTAGTACTTATGCCTTTGAAGTCTGGCCAGCACCCATCTATGTAAGCGGCATCACGAAGGCGCGGTGCCGCAGTTCATCTTCAGTCCGGGCCAAGTCGATGGCGAGCAGGAAATAGGCCGCGTCCGCTAGGTGCAGCGGCGGTCACTAACACACTTATGCAGCAAGCTTTGTTTGATCACTCGGATTTTGGATAATATCTTGAAATATTGTTCCGTTTTGTAGAATAATTACTCGCTCTGCCATTGCTATCGTTTCAGGACGATGAGCGATAATTACTCGCGTTAGTTCAAGAGCGCGAATTGACGAATTTACTGCCTGCTCATTCCAAATATCTAAGTGACTTGTGGCCTCGTCCAAATATAACAAACGCGGTTCACGATATAGCGCCCGTGCCAAGAGGAGGCGCTGTTTTTGTCCCCCAGAAATTCCAGTACCAATATCACCAATTAAAGTATTAAATCCCATTGGCATCGCTTGTATTTCGGGAAATATAGCTGCTGCTTTTGCACACTCATATATCCTATCATTATTTGGCTCAGAATCAAAAAATCCAATATTGTCTGATATAGATCCTGCGAATAATGAGTCTTCCTGCATCACCGTTCCAATCATCTTACGAAAGTTTTTTGCCCCAAGCTTTTCCATAGGGATACCCCCAATTAAAATTTCTCCAGCGGTAGGTTTAAGCAATCCTAAAAGTAATTTCATTAGAGTAGTTTTTCCGCACCCAGATGGACCGGCGACAGCTAAACATTGCCCTTCTGGTATTTTTATACTAAAGTCTTTAATAATGTAAGGCTCAGAATCTGAGTAGCGGAAACTTAAATTTTTTACTTCTATCGTTGAATCTAAATCATCAACATTAATTTCAAAATCATTTTCCTCAGATTCGGGCTTTGTAAATACGATATCTGCAAGCCGCTCGCCGTGCAGGCGCATCATCTTCAACTCAAATATTTTATCTATGAGACCGGATGTACGTTCACTAAATTGATCTTTATAAGCGATAAAGGCGTAAAGCATGCCGATAGAAAATTGATTACTCATAACAAGTAATGCAGCGATCCAAATAATAATTATACGTTCTGCGCCAAATAAAAATGAGTTAAAAGTTTGGTAGGATACTACCAATTTAGATACACGTATATCAGCGTTGAACTGGTCTGTCAGCGAATTCATCCATCCTGTGCGTCTCTCTTCATTTCGTGAAAATAGACGAATACTTTGAATTCCACGCACAGATTCCAGAAAGATTGTCTGTTGTTTCGCTGCATGAATAATCTGTTCTGCGGATGCCTCTCGCAAAGGTTTAAATACAATCCATCTCACTAGAGCATATATAATTATTGCGATAGCTGCTATAAATGCCAGTTTGACACTATATGCCAACATCATGGCAAATGTTCCCACCATTAAGATGCCATCAATGATTCCTTCTATAAATTGAGTGGTTAAATGCCGCTGCATTGTTTCAATTGAGCCAAAACGTGAAACAATATCTCCAGTGTGACGTTTTTCAAAATAATCTAAAGGTAATTTCAAAAGATGGCTAAAAGCGTTTCCAAACCACTGGATATTTAGATTTGTCGCCATAACAGTAGTAAGCCATGACCGTGTTGCGTTCACTACTGTTTTAATTACCAATAAAACAATGAAACCGATTCCAAGAGTAGTTACCAAATCTTGGTCGGCAGTAAGCAAAGCTTCATCAACGATCCACTGCATATAGAATGGTGCAACTAACATGCAGATCTGCAATACTAATCCAAGCAATAATATTTGAGATAAACTTCTCTTTAATCCATCAATACGTCCAACTAATGAAATAAGAGAAAACTTTTGAATATTTTTATCTTTAATGAATTCTGATGTTGGAGTTAACTCGACAGCCACCCCAGAGAAATGCTTGGAAAGCCTTTCCATTTTAATACTGCGTTCGCCGGCGCCTGGGTCGTGAATAACTGCTGTTACTCCTGAAATTGACTTTAGTACGACAAAGTGATTAAGATCCCAATGTAAAATACAAGGGAGTTTTAAATCAGGTAAATTTTCAATCCCTAGTTTTACTGGTCGACACTGTAATGATAATGCCTGCGCCATGCTGATCAATGCACGTAAACTAAGGCCTTTAAGCGAGACAGAAAATCTTCTTCGCATATTTGGTAGATCTATTTGATAGCCCCAATAGCTTGAAACCATAGCCAAACATGCTAAACCACACTCTGCAGCTTCAGTCTGAAGAATTATTGGCAATCTCTTTGTATTCCAAAAAGAATTTTGGAGTAATTTATTTATTTTCATTTTAGAAAAACTTATATTTACTTAAAAACGGCCAGAAATACTAAATAACGGTTCTAGTATCCATTCATATAATTTGCGCTTTTCTAGAATTACGCTTGCATCTACCACCATCCCAGATTTTAGTGATGCACTTTTTCCATAAGCGGTTATGCTTTGATTTTCGAGACGAAGCTTGATGCGATAAAGAGGTTCGTTAGATGTTGTTACATGTCCACTTACTAACGAATTCAATTCTTCAGGGCGCAATGAAGTTTGAGCAACATCCTCAACCCAGGCAACATGTTGGCCAAATTTTTGATAGGGATATGCTTGATAGCGCAATAAAACTTTCATGCCAGGTCGAATGAATCCTGCTGCACGAGAGGCTGCAAATACCTCTGCTTCAAGTAACGAATCGTCTGGTAATAAGGATGCCAATAATTTAGTGTTATCAATAGCCTGTCCTTCACTAGCCGTTATTACTGCAACTATCCCGTCTTGGGGAGCTGTAATCTCAAATTCTCGACGCGCTTCACTTTCGTTGAATTCCTGCTGCACAACCTGTGCATTGCGTTGCAATGTTAAAAGCGTTCGTTTTTCTTGTGTTTCAAGGTCGCTAATTTCTGCTTCTGCAGTTACTAATTCGCGCATAGTCGAATTTTTTATACGGAGAAGATCTGAAAAACGTTGGGCTTGGTCTAAAGAATCGGCTGTCTTTTCATCAACTTGGGCGCCTGAGATAAATTTAGTTGATTCAAGGTCTTTATATCGCTTTTCTGCTTTTTTTGCAATTTCCACACGGCGCTCTTGTAGGTCAATCTGACTTTCTATATGAATCAGCTCATTTCTTATATTTGATACCCTCTGACGTATTGCTGAAATACGCTGATGTGACTGAATCGTAGCTTCTTTTAACTCTGTATCAAAACTACGACGTTGACTAAGCAGAAGAGCAGATATTCCTGCTTGAGTCGATGCGTTAAATGAGTGGCGCTCTCCTGAAATCACAAAAAGTACATCTCCAGCACGGACTTTTTGTCCTTGCTGAATAAATCTTTTTTTAACTATACCTGGTTGATTTGCTAGCACTCGAATGATGCCTTTTGTTGGTACCAGCACGCCTTGAGTATGAGCTTTTCTTGTAGTACTAAGTAAAATAAATGTAAGAACGATTGCTAGTCCAATTACTAAGAATAGAATAGTCAAAGCTGTGTAGCTCCAAGGTCGTGCCAAAACAACCGAACCATATTGATTAGTCTTTAAATTTTCGATAGCTTCTTTTCGAAATAAATTTCTAGTCTGACTATCTTTAGCATCAACTCTTGATTCTTTTTCTGCGTTCACTTTTATCTCTAGTCTAAATTACTACTTCGGTTTCTAATCTACTTTTTGTTTATTTCACCTAAGTGCTCGTCGATTTTACAGTATTTTTTATACGAAATTCTATAAGAAAATCACTTATGATAATCCCGATTGTGAGAGATAGCACGTTTTTAGACAGGAAAACTATCAAATAGTAACTAATTCAGATACTCTCAGTTTAACTTCTTTATTTACAAAATATTCCAAAAAAATTGTTGACTTTTTTTTAGTTAAGTTGATAAGATCGAACTCGAGGCGGTTAATATTGTTCCGTCTTACTCAACCTATTAGAAAGAAAAAATGAACGAATTGACCTTGCAAGAAATTGATGAAGTGAGCGGTGGTATTATTCCGTTGGCTGCAGCTGGACTCGGAGTAGCGATCGCATCAGCCGTTGGTGGTGCGGTTATTGCTGGTGTTGCAGCTGGTTGGACTGTGGCTAGTGCTTACTACAAACTGAATCAGCCTTAACTTCCACGGCATTGATATAAATAAACGTTAGTGATGAATAATATGATCGAAAATAAAATTGCCGGTATTCAAGCTCTTTCCTTTGAAGAAATTGATGAAGTAAGCGGCGGTCTTGCTCCAAGTATGGTGTTCGCAATTCGTGTAGGCGCAATGATGGCTGCAGGTGGCGTAGTCGGCGTCGGAATTGGTTTTGCAGCAGGCGCTGCTATTTACTATCTCAATCAGCCTTAAATATAGAGGCATTATCATTAATTGATAATGCCTTTTTTGAAAATGGAATAGGGTGTCAGATGTTTGATCAAAAAGGTTGGAAATTGTTGAAAATTGTGATTGCTTGTCTTTGTTTCATAGTTTTTATTTTTGGTTTTTGGGGTGGGTTAACGATGGCGCAAACTTATTTTAATGGTAAAAGCGACACTCATATTTCAGTTGATTAAATATCTAAAACTGAACAGTACTGATAGCAGTATCGCCGATCTTTTCGAACTACCTTACCATAACCAATCTAGCATCCAATCTCTGCAACGATACAGATCTAGATTAGCAAGTCATTTGACAAACCGATAATTTTTGGATGGCATTAATGTGAATGGTTAGTGCTTTCACATTGTACGTGTGCTCTGCGTTAGATGCTTTACCTCGCAGTGGTCAGGAGTAATCCCAATGTTCACTTCTTGTGAATGCAAAAGCGTTGACAGTACATTGGCCGATTAGCTCAGTGATAGGGCGGAGGTCGCCAGAGCCCTGTGCCGCTGATCTTATACGGTCTCCTATATTTTTACTATTGATATAATAGGTTATCAGCAGTACTAGTCGTGTCGGACATATTGACAAGAAAGCACTCTTTTCCTCGATTAACGAGGGTCTGCACAGGAGTGCCAGTCTGGTCGCAATTATTGGGACAAACT
>NZ_JCASIJ010000002.1:0-1034515 GCF_059685895.1 Telluria sp. ZT3P25 | reverse complement strand
ATGCCGCCAGCGTTCAATCTGAGCCAGGATCAAACTCTTCAGTTCAATCTCTGTTTGTTGGCATTTCTGCCACCCTACCTTACGGCAGGGGTCGCTCACTCAAAATACTGACCGTTATCTCATTGCTGAGACAACGTATTTCTTTTTTGTGAACATTTGATAATTTAAGTAATCAAAGACCGAAGTCTTTGGCACCTTCATCAAACGCCCACACTTATCGACTGTTAATTTTTAAAGAACTTATCTGGTACTGCCTTGCCGCATGGTGCGAATCGTTTTGTTCGCTGCAGCAGAGAAGAGAGATTATGCTGCAATCCTACAATCTCGTCAACCCCTTATTTTCGCTTCGTCCCGATTTCTCTGGAGACCTTGCTCCCGTAACCACTTGATTACGTTAACATTTTCGGTCAGTGCCGAAGCGGAGGCGAACTATACCAAACCTGTCACGCACTCCGCAAGGCCTACAAGAAAAAGAATTTGTCCTACAAGAGCCAGTCGATCGGCAGCCAGCCCAGGCCATGTACTGCGGCCCGCTTCCACCAGGTCGTCCCAGGCTCGACGTCGTGCCGGATGATCTTGCCATCGCGTCCCTCGAGCCAGTAGACATTGCCCTTCTCATCCAGCAACACTTCATAGGCGCGCATTGGCAGGGTCTCGTCGAGCGTTTTACTCAGGCGATCGGCCAGCTCGACACTGTCGATCACCATCCCCATTTCGGTATTCAAATGGATCGAGCGCTGGTCGAAGTTGAACGAGCCCACGAAGATCCGGTTGCCATCCACGCCGAATGTCTTGGCATGCAGGCTCGCATCCGAACTGCCAAAGCCGGCGCCGCTGCGTTTTTTCTTGCGGGATGGCTCGTCGGTCGATGCACGACGCAATTCGTATAACGCTATACCCGCCTCCAGCAGCGGCTTGCGCCATTTGGCATAGCCAGCATGGACAGCGGCAACGTCGGTCGCCTCGAGCGAATTGGTGAGCACCCGGATTTTGGCGCCCTTCTTGGCCATCTCGATCATCGAGGCCGCACCATCCTTGCCCGGTACGAAATACGGCGAGACCAGATCCAGATTGCGTTCCGGCTGGCCGAATAGCACTTTGAGCCTGGCCGCGATATTCTCATCCGGCGACGACTGGTCCAGTACCTTGGCCGGATCGTCGCTCAGGAAACGCGCATGCGCCCATTCCAGCGGCAGCGTCCCGCTCATGACTTTGTTCAAGAATGCAGATTGTCCGATCGCATCCAGATATTCTTTGGTCTCGGCATCGACCGTGGCCGGCGGCGGCGCCTTCGCATCGGTCACCATCAGCGCCAGCGGATAGGCCGACGGACAGTTCCAGTACAGGTCGAAATCCGCAGAAACTTCTTTCACCACCGGACCGGTAGCGATCACGTCGAGGTCGGCAAACGAGATATCGCCCGCTGCGCCGAAATACTCGTCGCCCACATTGCGGCCGCCTATGATCGTGGCCTTGTTATCGGCGGTGAACGATTTATTGTGCATGCGCCGGTTCATGCGCCAGAAATCGGCGACCATGCCGAGCGGACGCATCGAGCGAATACCATTCGGATTGAACAGCCGCACTTCGATCTGTGGATGGGCGTCGAGCTGCGCCAAGATCGCATCCAGCCCACCCGTGTTGTTGTCGTCCAGCAGCAGGCGCACCCGCACACCACGGTCAGCCGCCTTGCGCAAGGCGTTGAACATCAGCATGCCGGTCGTGTCGTTGCGCCAGATATAGTACTGAACGTCCAGGCTGCGATCGGCCGCCTGCGCCAGCACGGCGCGCGCGGCGAACGCATCGCGCCCATCGGGCAGGCTGTGAATGCCAACCAGGCCGGGATGCGCCGTGGTCAGTGGCAACAGCGCCTGGCCGAGCCGGGTATTGTCCGTATCGGTCAGAGCCGTGCTGGCAACGCGGCCCTCCAGCGGCGGCAGCGTCGAGCAGCTCGACAGCGTCAATGCGCCTGCAAGCAGCGCCGTTGGCACCAGCAGCCATAATTTGGCGCGCTTCTTCATGGTTCAATGTCCTTCGAAGTCAGGTTTGCGTTTTTCAAGGAATGCCGACATGCCTTCTTTCTGCGCAGGGGTGCCGAAACCCGCATGGAAGTAGCGGCGTTCATAGGCAACACCCTGGCTCAGCGTCATTTCATAGGCCTGGTTGACGCAATCCTTGATCTGCATGGCAACCGACACCGGCATCTCGGCAATCCCCTGGGCGATCTTGATTGCCTCGTCCATCACATCGGCGACTGGATACACGCGCGAAACCAGCCCGGTCCGCTCTGCCTCGGCGGCGTCGATCATGCGCGTGGTGAGCAGCATGTCCATCGCTTTCGACTTGGAAATTGCGCGCGGCAGGCGCTGGGTGCCGCCGGCGCCCGGTGTCACGCCAACCTTGATCTCGGGCTGACCGAATTTCGCGCTGTCGGCGGCGATCAGAAAGTCGCACATCATCGCCAGCTCACAACCACCACCCAGGCAATAGCCCGAGACCACGCCGATGACCGGCTTGCGGATGTCGAGGATGTGTTCCCAGTTGCGGCCAATATAGTTATTGCCGTAGGTTTCCTGATAATCGTACTGCGCCATAGCAGCGATGTCGGCGCCGGCAGCGAAGGCTTTCTCGCTACCCGTTAATACGATGACATTGATGGCCGGATCCTGGTCGAACGCGCGCAGCGCCTTGCCCAGCTCGTTCATCATATTGTCGTTGAGCGCATTCATCGCCTTCGGACGGTTCAGCCGTACCACGGCGACCTTGCCGTGGTTCTCGATCAACAGGTCAGCATATTCCATGGGAAACCCTCATCTGGTTGGATAGTATCGTCGCGATTGTAGCGCTTTCCGTGTACGTCAAGTAGAGCGCCCCGATCGACTGACATGCATGCGACGCCTCCCATTACGGTCCTGCCGGCGGCAGCACGATTGGTAGTTCGGGACAGCCCATGGCCTGGCAACCGTTGGGCAAGGTCCGTAGCCAAGTCACGATCGACTCCACCGACACGGTCTGGATCCTGCCCTTCCAACGCAAGCTGGATGGATGGTCGTCAAACGCAATATTCGCCTTCGAGATCCGCGCGCCCAGGCGCGTCATCGTCCCCAATGCCAGCTCGGTTGGCTGGTAGCCGTTTGACGCCAGCCAGGTCTGCGCCGTGGCGCGGGTTGTCGCCGCGCCCTCGGGTGCGATGGCGTACGCCAGCATTTCCAGCACCCAGCCATTTGAATTCTGATAGCGCGTGCTGAACGGATAGGCAGCCAGGCTGTACTGGGGCTCGTGGTAATCGCGCGCCTTGTTGCCCAGCAACGCATTCTTGAGCCGGGCTTGCACGGCAGGTGCCAGGCGCCAGATGCCGGCCTGGTAACGCACCGGCGCATCAGAGAAGAAATTGATCAGCCCTTCGTCGTACAGTGCCGAGGTCGCCGTGCCGCACGCATTGAGCTTGTGCACCACCGACCAGGCGCCAGCCGGATGTGTGCGCACGGCAAATGCCGCATGCGAATAGGTCAACCGATACGCCGATAGGTCCTGCCCCACGCGCGCGATCAGCACGACATCGTCGCCGGTGCTCTCGAGCGCCGTGCGCGTGAGATCGGCCATCTGCATGCTGCGCACCACCAGTTCGGGCGAAGCGACCTGCTCTTCGCAGGGTGTACCCGCCAGGGCCGTCGACGCCGCCAACGTCAGTGCGGCCGCAGCAACGGCGCGGCGCATCCTAGCTGCGCGGGCGCGAGTGGGCCATGCCGGTGCCTGGTTCGGCCAGCAGGGCAATCGTCGCCTTGCCTTTCTTGACAGCATAGCCAGCCTTGCCGACTGCTTCGATATCAATGCGATCGCCGGCCTTGAGTGCCTCGTTCTGCGCGATCCGGGTCTGGATTGCCATATCGATTTTCAACTGCTGGTCGTCGCTGTGCAGTTCGACCCCAGTCTTGTTGCCCTCTGGCCGGACCGCCGCGACGCGCCAGCGTTTGGAAACGTCGATTGCAGCCTGCGAGCCTTCTGATACTGTTTTTGCGCTCAGATAGACCACACTGAACGGCACCAGCAGCACGATGCTGCCCACCGACAGCACGGTATCTGAAGGGCCGGGCGCGGCGGCCTGGCTGGGCGCGGCGATGGCAGCGGCAAGGGTAATGGCAAGGAGGGAATGCAGACGCATGAATAGAACCTGTCAAAAATGAAAGCACCACCACGTCACCGCGCGTTAAAACAGCGAAAAATTGCAACGTGGAAATTGAATCAAAAGTCAGAGTAGCCCGATTCCCTCAATTATGCAACGAAGGTTCACTTCGGCAACAACACCCACATCGTCCCGCTCTGCTTCATGAGTCCGGCATTTTCCGTGGCTTCCGGCCCGAAGCCGAAGAAGAAATCGGCCCGCACCGCGCCGCGAATCGCGCCACCCACATCCTGCCCCATCACCAGACGCTGCAGAGGCGCGCCATCCTTCGGCAGCGTCGTCGACAGCCACACCGGCGCGCCCAGCGGCAGGATCGTGCGGTCGATGGCAATCGAGCGGCCCGGCGTCAGCGGCACATTGAGCGCGCCACGTGGCCCGACGCCCGGGTCAGCCACCTTGGTCTCCGTGAAGAAGATATAGCTCGGGTTCACATTCAACAGTTCCTGGCGCCGCGACGGATTGGCAGTTATCCAGGCCCGGATCGACTGAGCCGATACCTGGTCCGGCGTCATGAGCCCCTGCTCCACGAACCAGCGCCCGATGGCTTTATAAGGATGACCATTCTGGTCGGCATAACCCACGCGCACCGTTTCACCGGTATCGAGCTTGATGCGACCCGAACCCTGCACCTCGAGGAAGAACGCATCCACCGGATCGCTCACCCACAGCAACTCCTTGCCGCTCAATGGCGCGCGGTCGATGTCGGCGCGGCTCTGATACGGAATCACGGTCTTGCCGGACAACCGCCCACGCAGGCGCCGGTTCTGCAGATCCGGATAGATGCTGCCCAGGTCAACCGTCACCAGGTCGTCCGGCACCCGGTACAGCGGCGTCTGAAACACCCCACCCCGCTTGCGCGCGCCAAACAGCATCGCTTCGTAATAGCCGGTGATGAGCCCGGTCTCGGCACCATCGGGGTTGCGCACCTGGTTCGGCACAAAATACGTCTCGAAGAAGCGGCGCACGGCTGCGACATCCTTCGCGTCGACCGCGCCGGCCGCCGCGCACGGTGCCTTCCACGGCGCCTGGCGCGACGCCAGCACGCTGCACGATTGCAGGAAGGCCGGCCAGGCCTGACGCACGTCGTCCTGTTGCCAGCCCGGCAGCGCGGCAAAGGTGGTGGGCGTGAGCGGTGCTGTCGGCGCGACCGGCGCTGACGGCTGAACCGGCGGCGCCACCACCACCGGCCCGACCGGCGGCGGCATCGTGACCGGCTGCGGCGCAGAAGGCGCCGTGGGCTTGGGCTCAGTCGAACAGGCGCTCAGCAGGCTGACGAGCGCGATCAGGACGGGTACACTGCGGCGTATTGTATACATGGGAACCATGGGGGCCGATATGTGGATCTTGATGGTGGAGGCCGGCGTGGCGCTGTTCCTGTTCGTGTTCATCGTCTGGTGGACCATGTTCGCCGGCCGCAAAGACAGCGACCGGGACGACGGCGACGACACCCCCGCCCCGTAGGATCAGTGCAGGGAGCGCGGCGGCGACAGCACGAATTCGGGAATGGTTGCCTCGAAGCGGTGGCCATCCTCGGCCACGCAGAAGTATTCACCACGCATCGTTCCCTGCGCAGTGCCCAGGTGCGTGCCACTCGTGTACTCGAACTGCTCACCCGGCGCCAGCAATGGCTGGTGGCCGACCACGCCCAGGCCTTTGACTTCCTGCATCTGGTTATTGGCGTCGAGAATGACCCAGTGACGGGAAATGAGCTGGGCCGGAATGCTGCCGGTGTTCTTGATCGTGATCGTGTAGCTGAACACGAACTGGCTCCGGTCCGGGTCGGACTGCTCCGCCAAGTATTGCGTTCTGACGGTGACAGCGAAATCGTAGGCGGGCATCGAGGTTCCTTGCGTGATCGTGGACCCGGCCGCTGCGCCATTCGCAGGGGCCGGCGCGCCATGTGGCGCAAATAACAATCATACCGCCTGTGGCCGCCAAGCGCCGACGCGCCGTGGCAGCGCCGGCGCTGGAGGCCGCGGCGCGACCGGCGTAGAATAGCGGATTCCCACCAAAACACGCATCGTCGCCCCATGACCACCTACCGCATCGCTCCCAGCATCCTGTCCGCCGATTTCGCCCGCCTCGGTGAAGAAGTGCGCAATGTCGTTGCCGCCGGCGCCGACATCATCCACTTCGACGTGATGGACAACCATTACGTCCCGAACCTGACCATCGGCCCGCTCGTCTGCCAGGCGATCCGCCCGCACGTGGACGTGCCGATCGACGTGCACCTGATGGTCAAGCCGGTCGACCGCATCATCCCCGATTTCGCCAAGGCCGGCGCCAACATCATCACCTTCCACCCGGAAGCGTCGGAACACATCGACCGCACGCTGCAGCTGATCCGCGATCACGGTTGCAAGGCCGGCCTGGTGTTCAATCCGGGCACGCCAATGCACTACCTCGAGCACGTGATGGACAAGATCGACATGATTCTGATCATGTCGGTCAATCCGGGCTTCGGCGGCCAGTCGTTCATCCCCGAAGCACTGAAGAAAATCGCCATCGCGCGCCGCCTGATCGACGAGTCGGGCCGCGACATCCTGCTTGAAGTCGACGGCGGCATCAAGGCCGAGAACATCGCCGCCGCAGCAGCTGCCGGCGCCGACACGTTCGTGGCCGGCTCGGCCATCTTCGGCAAGCCCGATTACAAAGCCGTGATCGACGCCATGCGCGCCGAACTGGCCACGGTCGCGCGCTGATGCGGGCCGGCGCAGCAGGTATCCAGGCCGTCATCATCGACCTCGATGGCACCATGCTCGACACGGTGCCCGACTTCGAGGCGGCGCTGAACGGTATGCGCCATGACCTCGGCCTGGCGCCCATCAGCCAGGCCATCATCAAGCCGCTGGTGGGCAAGGGCTCCGAAAAACTGGTGCGGGACGCGCTGCTGCTCGACTGGGATGCGGCGCGGGTCGACGCGGCCTATGCCGACGCGATGGCCGGCTACCAGCGGCACTACCTGGCCATCAATGGCGATCGCAGCACGCTGTACGACGGTGTACTGGATGGCCTCGCGGCGATGCAGGCGCTGGGCCTGCGCCTGGTCTGCGTGACCAACAAGCCAATTGCGTTCGCACTGCCGCTGCTGGCCCAGAAAGGCCTCGCGCGGTATTTCGAGCATGTGTTCGGCGGCGACTCCTTCGCCAAGAAGAAACCGGACGCCATGCCGATGCTGGGCGCCTGCGCTGCGCTGGACATCCCGCCGACGCAGGTGGTGGCGATTGGCGACTCGTCGAACGATGCCGAAAGCGCCCGCGCCGCCGGCTGTTTCGTACTCACGGTCCCGTACGGCTACAACCACGGCCGTCCTGTACAAGAAATTCAATCCGATGGTATAGTGGATTCGCTGCTGGATGCAGCACGCCGCATCGGCGCGCACAATGCAACGGCCAGCTTAACCAACTAACTTCTCTCACCATGTTTTTCACCAAAAAACTCACTGTCAACCAAACCGGCGCCCCTGAGGCCTGGGTCTGGCGACGCTGGCAATCCTGGGCTGACTAAGCCGTACCGATTGCTGCCGGGTGGGCGTGCGACTGCACGCCACCGGCGGGTTTTTTGAAGCACACCACCGCCCTCTTCCCCCGTGGCGGTCTGGAGAAAACATGACCGAACTCGAATTCAAGTCCCTGGCAAACCAGGGCTACAACCGCATCCCCCTGATCGCGGAAGCCTTCGCCGACCTCGAAACCCCGCTCACGCTGTACCTCAAGCTGGCGCAATCGCAGAACACCGGCAAGAACACCTTCCTGCTCGAATCGGTGGTGGGCGGCGAACGCTTTGGCCGCTACTCTTTCATCGGCCTGCCGGCGCACACGCTGCTGCGCACGACCGGCAACCTGACCGAGATCGTGAAAAACGGCGAAGTGATCGAGTCGCACGAAGGCAATCCGCTCGACTTCATCGAGGCGTATCAGGCACGCTTCAAGGTCGCGCTGCGCCCTGGCCTGCCGCGCTTTTGCGGCGGCCTGGCCGGCTACTTCGGCTACGACACGGTGCGCCACATCGAGCACAAGCTGGCCGCGAGCACGCCGCGCGATGAACTGGGCCTGCCCGACATCCAGCTGATGGTGACCGAAGAACTGGCGGTGATCGACAACCTGTCGGGCAAGCTGTACCTGATCGTGTACGCCGACCCGGGCCAGCCCGAAGCGTATTCGCGCGGCCGCCAGCGCCTGAAAGACCTGCGCATGATGCTGCGCCGGAGCGTCGATGCGCCCGTTACGTCGGCCTCGGTACGGACCGAATCGGTGCGCGACTTCAGCAAGGAGGATTACCTGAAGGCGGTCGCCAAGGCCCACGAATACGTGATGGCCGGTGACCTGATGCAGGTGCAGATCGGCCAGCGCATCCGCAAGCCATACGTCGATTCGCCGCTGTCGCTGTATCGCTCGCTGCGCTCGCTGAATCCGTCGCCGTACATGTACTACTACAACTTCGGCGACATGCAGATCGTCGGCTCGTCGCCCGAGATCCTGGTGCGCAACGAGTCGCTACCCGAGGGTGGCCGCAAGGTCACGCTGCGCCCGATTGCCGGTACGCGCGGGCGCGGCGCGACGCCGGAACGCGATGCCGCCCTGGCGGCCGAACTGCTGGCCGATCCGAAGGAAGTGGCCGAACACGTGATGCTGATCGACCTGGCGCGCAACGACATCGGCCGCATCGCCGATACCGGCAGCGTCAAGGTCACCGACCGCATGGTCATCGAAAAATACTCGCACGTGCAGCACATTGTCTCGAACGTTGAGGGCAAGCTGAAAGACGGCATGTCGAACCTGGACGTGCTGCGCGCGACCTTCCCGGCTGGCACCCTGACCGGCGCGCCGAAGGTGCGGGCGATGGAAGTGATTGACGAGCTGGAGCCCGTGAAGCGCGGCATCTACGGCGGCGCCTGCGGCTACCTGAGCTTCGGCGGCGAGATGGACGTGGCGATCGCGATCCGCACGGGCGTGATCAAGGACGGCAACCTGTACGTGCAGGCCGCCGCCGGCATCGTCGCCGATTCGATTCCCGAGATGGAATGGCAAGAGACCGAACACAAGGCGCGCGCCGTGCTGCGCGCGGCCGAGCAAGTGCAAGATGGCCTGGATGGAGAGTTCTGACATGCTGCTCATGATCGACAACTACGACTCGTTCACCTACAACATCGTGCAGTACTTCGGCGAACTGGGTGAAGACGTGCGCACCGTGCGCAACGATGAGATCACGCTCGAAGAGATCGCGGCCATGAAGCCCGACCGTATCTGCATCTCGCCGGGCCCGAAGGCGCCGAAGGATGCCGGCATTTCGCTCGACGTGCTGCGCGAATTCGGCGGCAAGCTGCCGATCCTGGGCGTGTGCCTCGGCCACCAGGCCATCGGCGAAGCGTTCGGCGGCAAGGTCATTCGCGCCAAGCAGGTCATGCACGGTAAAACGTCGACCATCGCGCACATCGGCGAAGGCGTGTTCCAGGACCTGCCGAGCCCTTACACGGTGATCCGCTACCACTCGCTGGCGATCGAGCGCGCGTCACTGCCGGCCTGCCTCGAAGTGACCGCATGGACCGACGACGGCGAGATTATGGGCGTGCGCCACAAGACGTTCGACATCGAGGGCGTGCAGTTCCACCCCGAGTCGATCCTGTCCGAGCACGGCCACGCGCTGCTGAAGAACTTCCTGACGCGCTGATGCGCCCATGCATGCGCGCCGCATCCGGCGGCGCCATGCCCAAACCACGTTTGCACACTGGACCCATCATGGCGATCACCCCACAAGAAGCGCTGTTGCGCTGTATCGAACACCGCGAAATCTTCCACGACGAGATGCTGTCGCTGTTCCGCCAGATCATGTCGGGCGAGATGTCGCCGACCATGGTCGCGGCGCTGACCGTCGGCCTGCGCGTGAAAAAAGAAACCATCGGCGAAATCACCGCCGCCGCGCAAGTGATGCGCGAGTTCTCGACCAAGGTGCCGATGGCCGACACCACGGGCCTGCTCGACATCGTCGGCACCGGCGGCGACGGCGCCAACACCTTCAATATCTCGAGCGCGGCGATGTTCGTTGCCGCCGCCGCCGGCGCACGCGTGGCCAAGCACGGCGGCCGCAGCGTCTCGTCGTCGTCCGGCAGCGCCGACCTGATCGAGGCCTTCGGCGCCCACATCGACCTGACGCCCGAACAGATCGCGCAATCGATCGCGCAGACCGGCATCGGCTTCATGTTCGCACCGAACCACCACGCGGCGATGAAGCACGTGGCGCCAGTGCGGCGCGAGCTGGGCGTGCGCAGCATCTTCAACATCCTGGGCCCGCTGACCAATCCGGCCGGCGCACCGAACATCCTGATGGGCGTGTTCCACCCCGACCTGGTCGGCATCCAGGTGCGCGTGCTGCAGCGCCTCGGCGCCCAGCATGCGGTCGTGGTCTGGGGCCGCGACAATATGGACGAAGTCTCACTTGGCGCCGGCACCATCGTCGGTGAACTGGTCAACGGCGAGATCCGCGAATACGAAATCCACCCGGAAGACTTCGGCCTGCAAATGGTCTCGAGCCGCAACCTGAAGGTGGCCAACGCCGAAGAATCCAAGGCGCGCGTGCTCGAAGCCCTGCGCGGCGAGCCCGGTCCGGCGCACGACATCGTCGCGCTCAACGCCGGCACCGCGCTGTACGCCGCCGGCGTGGCCGACTCGATCGGCGCAGGCCTGGAGCAGGCGCGCGCCGCCATCGCCTCGGGCGCGGCGGTCGCCAAGCTCGAACAGTTCGTCCAGGTCACGCGCCAGCTCGGCGCGGCCAACTGATACCGAAAGCACCAGCATGTCCGACATCCTCGACAAGATCCTGGCCGTGAAGGCCGACGAAGTGGCCGCCGCGCGCAAGCACCGCGATTTATATAGCCTGCGCCACGAAGTGGAAAGCGATGGCGACGCGCGCCGCAGCCTGCGCGGCTTCGAGCAGGCGTTGCGCGCGAAAATCGCCGCGGGCCAGGCCGGCGTGATCGCCGAAGTCAAGAAAGCCTCGCCATCAAAGGGCGTGCTGCGCGCCGACTTCCAGCCGGCCGCGATCGCGCAGAGCTACGCCGAACATGGCGCTGCATGCCTGTCGGTGCTGACGGACGTGAATTTCTTCCAGGGCTCGAGCGAGTACTTGCGCCAGGCGCGCGCCGCCTGCGACCTGCCGATCCTGCGCAAGGATTTCATGGTCGACCTGTACCAGGTCTATGAAGCGCGTGCGATGGGCGCCGATGCAATCCTGCTGATCGTGGCAGCACTGGACCACGGCCTGATGGCCGAACTGGAAGCGTGCGCGCTGGAGCTGGGGATGGACGTGCTGGTCGAAGTACATGACGGCGCAGAACTCGACGCGGCCCTGCAACTGCGTACGCCGCTGGTGGGCATCAACAACCGTAACCTGCGCACGTTCGATGTCACGCTCGACACCACGCTCGGCCTGCTGGCAGCGATTCCGCCAGAGCGCCTGGTGGTTACCGAATCGGGCATCCTCGGCCCGCAGGACGTGCAGCGTATGCGCGACGCAAACGTGCACGCCTTCCTCGTTGGCGAAGCATTCATGCGCGCCGAAAATCCGGGTCAGGAACTGGCGCGCCTGTTCGCCTAAAAAATCGAACGCTTAACGCACATTGCACGGCGCAGGCGCCGCGTGACTACCGTCATGCCGCGTACGCGTCGTGCAACGCTTGCAGAACCGGCGGTTGCGCAGGTGCGCGTACAGCAGCATGAAACCACTGAGGACAGCGACAGCCGCTTCGGCGTGCTCGCCCAGCAGCGGGCTGACAATGAACACGGCCGCCAGGAACAGCGCCAGACCGGCGCAGCCAATCAGCAGCGTTGTCTTGTCACGGTGCCGCAGATAGCCAGGCACCAGCGCCAGCAGCACCGGCAGCGTGATCGCTGCGATCAGCGTGTCGTGGAACGTGTCGTGCGCGTGGGCGAGCCCCAGCATGGGAAATGCCAGGATCACGAGCGGCATCGCCAGGCAATGCAGCAGGCACAGGACGGATGCCGTCATGCCGGCGATATCGCCGAATTTGATCAGTGCGGTTTTGGTCAGAGCGTTCTTGCCTGGGTGATTCATAGCCCTGTTCCAATCATCATTAGAATCTAATGATAACCCATTATCGTTAGCGATTCAATCTGCATGACGAATCGTGCGTGCGATACGAGAGCCCAAACGACAAACGGCGCACGGCAAAATCTGCCGTGCGCCGCCGCGAGCGTTGCAATCAACGTCAGAACATCACGCGAATACCTGCCGTGATATTGCGGCCGGTCAGGGGCGCCGCATTCTTGATGAACGACGTGTGGCTGAACGCCAGCTCGTCGGTCAGGTTGTTCAGGCGCGCATAGAACTGCGTCGGCACGCCGCCGATGCGGGTCGAGTAATGGGTGCCGACATTGAGCATGTTGTAGCCACCCGTTTCGGTCTCGTATTCGGCCAGCTTGTCCTGCTTGCCGACGCGGTACAACTCCACCATGCCGTGCCAGCCGTTCCAGTCACCATCGAACTTCACGCCGATGCGGCTGGCCGGGATGCGCGGCAGGTTGCGGCTGCCGTCGCCACCATCGAAGCGGGCGCGCACGTAATCTCCGAATACCGTTGCACTCAGGCTGGACGACAGCTTCTGGCGAAGTTCGCCTTCCACGCCGGTAAACAACGCGTCACGCTGCGTGTACTGCACCAGCTGGAAGCCATCCTCGCTGTCCAGCGTGCGCGCATAGATGTAGTTGTCGACCTTGTTGCGGAACGCGCTCACCGAGAACGTCGTGTCGCCATCAAACTTGCGCAGCGTGAGGTCGACGTTGTTCGAGGTTTCCTTGGCCAGGTCCTGGTTGCCGATCTCGTAGGTGGACGTGGCCAGGTGGGCGCCGTCCGCATACAGTTCTTCGGCGGTCGGCAAACGATGGCTGCGCGAGAGCGACGTGCCCAGCGAATAGCCCGGCGTGAGCTTCCAGACCGCGCCGACCGACGCCGACGTGCCGCGCGCATCGGTGTCAAGCAGACCCGGCGCATCGACCTCAATGTCCTGCCACTCGTGGCGCAGCCCGGCCTCGAAGCGCCAGTCCTGCAGCCTGTATTCCTCGGTCAGGAACGCCGCATGCTTCTTGGTGAGGGTCGGTGGCACGTACGCCTCTTCGCCCAGCGCCGAGAAATCGCGGCGCGTGGTCTGCAGGCCGAACACGCCGCGCACGCCGGCAATCGGCGCGTGCACCGCCTCGAGGCGGGCGTCAATGCCCTTGTTGCGGAATGACGTCGAGACCACGTTCTCTTCCAGCTCATCATGAACGTACTCGGTGAACGAGGCACGCATGCGCACGCGCTCGATGCCGGCCACCGGATTGCGGTACTCGCCGCGCACGTCCCAGCGCTCGCTGTCGAGTTTCACGACCGGGACGTCGCTGTGCTCGTGTTCATGGTCGTGGTCGTGTTCTTCTTCCTCGTGGTCGTGGCCCTCTTCTTCTTCGTGGCCACCGCAGTGCAGCTGGACACCATGCGGATGGCAGCCTTCGAATTCGTGGTTGTGGCCCGGGATGCCGTATTCGGTGCGCTCTTTCGTGAAGGCCGCGCCAAGGTAGCCGTTCTTGCCGATCCACGACAGGCCGACCGTGCCGGTCTCGCCTTCCTTGTAGCTGCCCAGCACGCGGCGGCCATCGACCCAGTCCTTGCCGACTCGGTAGTCGCCCGCATCGCGCTTGACGCCTTCCAGGTGCAGCGCGACGTTGCTGCCGGCGGCCGTGGTGAATTCAAAAGCGCCGGTCTTTTCGCGCGCGGCCGAATTGGCGCGGATTTCGGCGCTGCCTTCCAGGCCGTTTTCCGGCATCGCCGTCGGGATCTTGCGGTCGATGATGTTGACGACGCCACCCACCGCACCGCCGCCGTAAGCCAGCGCCGACGGGCCGCGCAATACTTCGATACGCTCGGCCAGCACGGGTTCAAATGCAACGGCGTGATCGGGGCTGATGGTCGAGGCATCCTGGATCTCGGCGCCGTCCGACAGGATTTTCACGCGCGGGCCATCCATGCCACGGATCACCGGGCGGCTGGCGCCGGTGCCGAAGTGGCTCGACGTGATGCCCGGCTGATGCGCCAGCGTTTCGCCCAGCGTCGATTCGCGTGCGCGCACCAGTTCGGCGCCGCCGAGCGACGTCACCGGCGTGATCATGTCGTCGTGTACCACGCCCAGGGCGCTGGCCGACACCACCACGGTTGGCACGCTGTCCGGGTCCGCCGCCATGCGGCCCGTCGTCTGGGCATGGACGGCCAGCGGCGCGCCGAAGGCCAGCATCAGCGCCAGGGTCAGTGGCGTGCGCTTGCAGGTGAAATGCGACATGGTGAAATCCTTGATGATGAGATGAACGGCAGGCGGCAGGTCACCGGGCGCGGACGCGTCTAGTGATAAGCCATTATCATTAACGTCGAGATGATAGGCCATTATCAATAAGGATTCAACCCCCTTCTGGCCGAAGGGTCGCGCTTTCAGGTATTCTTCGGCTATGCAACGCAATACACGCCAAAAATCAGCCATCCTGCACGCGATCGAGCATGCACGCCGCCCACTGTCGCCACAAGAGATCCTGGCGGAAGCCAGCCAGGCCGTCAGCCAGATCGGCATGGCCACGATCTACCGCAACCTCAAGTCGCTGGTGGACGACGGCGCGCTGAAGGTCGTCACGCTGCCGGGCGACGGCGCCCGCTACGAATCGACCAGCGTGGCCGAGCACCATCACCACCACTTCCAGTGCACCAACTGCCAGCGCGTGTTCGACGTGCACGCCTGCCCGGGCGACATCGACCACATGGCCCCGAAAGGCTTCAGCGTCGAGCGCCATGAACTCACGCTGTACGGCCGCTGCGCCGATTGCATCAAGGCCGCGCCGTAACGGCAGCGCGGCCCGTGAAGGGCCGCGTCATGCATCTTACTTACCCAGCACGTTCAGCACCGCCAGCGTCATCGCCTGGGCGCTCGTCTTGATCGACGGCTCCGGCACCGGCGCGTAGAACGGCGAGTGGTTGAACGCGATCGGTTTGCCGCCGGCCTGTTCGGCCGCGGCGACATCCTTCGGGTCATACACACCGGTAAAGAAGAACATCGACGGTACGCCTTCGTTCGCGTACAGCGAAAAGTCTTCGCTGGCCGTCATGGCCGGCATGCGATGGGCCTTGTCGGCGCCAAACGCTTCCTTGAACACCACCTCGGTCTTGTTGACCAGCTCCGTGCTATTGACGATGGCCTGACCGCCACCGCCGATCTGCATCTCGGGTTTCGGTGCACCGGCCATTGCGGCCGACCCTTCCGCCACGCGGCGCACGCCCTCGAGCAGCCTGGCCCGTACCTGCGGGCTGTAGGAGCGAATGGTGCCGCGCACCTGCACGCTGTCGGGGATGATGTTGCCCACTGTGCCGCCCTGGATCGAACCAATGGTGACGACGCCGAATTCCTTCGGGTCCTTCTCGCGGCTGACAACCGTCTGCACGTCGACGACGAAGCGCGCCGCGATGGCAATCGGATCGACGGTCTTGTCGGGTGCCGAACCATGGCCGCCACGGCCCTTGAAGGTGATCTCGAGCGAGTCGGAGTTGGACGATACCGGGCCGTCGTTGTAGCCGATCGTGCCATGCGCCAGCGGCCACGAATGCAGCGCGAACGCGTAGTCGGGTTTCGGGAAGCGCTTGAACAGGCCGTCGTCCAGCATCGCCCTGGCGCCGGAGACGATTTCTTCGGCCGGCTGGCCGATGAACACGAGCGTGCCCTTCCACTGCCCTTTCAGTTCGACCAGCGTACGCGCGGTGGCGAGCCAGCTGGTCATGTGGATGTCGTGGCCGCAGCTGTGGGTCACGAAGCTGTCGCGGCCTTCACTGGTGGCGCGCGCGCGGCTGGCGTACGGCAAGCCGGTTTTCTCTTCCATCGGCAAGCCATCCATGTCGGTGCGCACCAGGACGGTGGGGCCGGCGCCGTTCTTGAGCACCGCGACGATGCCGGTCTTGCCGACCTTCTCGGTGACGGTGAAGCCGAGTTTGCGCATCTCGGCGGCCAGCTTGCCGGCAGTGCGCACTTCCTGGAAGGCGATCTCGGGATGCGCGTGCAGGTCCTTGTAGATCGTGTCGAGCCACGGATACATGGCGTCCACGCGCGTGACGACATCGTTCTTGAGCGGGGCGGCCGGTTGGGCCAGGGCGGAGGTTGCGGACAGTGCCAGGAGCGGCGCACAGGCTGCGGCGGCGATGCGGGTCAGGATCGGCATGGGCTCTTGCGGTCGTGTTGAACAGGCCACAACGATAGCATGCTGCATTGCTATATGGTACGGGCGGCGGGTCCTGCCCGCCGCCCGGTGCGGCTAGACGGCGCTCGGCCGCTTGAGCGCTGCCGGCTTGCGCCCTGCCACTGCCTGCGACAGCGTGATCACCGGCACCCGGTCACCCTGCAGCGTGACGTCGAACGCCATCAGTTCGTCGCGCCGGAACGCGTGGACGGGTATGCGGTCGCCGACGCGGTAGCGCGCCAGCAGCGCATCGACATTCGATGGATTGCCGTTCACGCGCAGCCCGTCGATCGCAATGACCACGTCGAGGGCCGACAGGCCGGCCAGGTGCGCGGCGCCGCCTTCGTGCACCTGCGTGAGTTTGGCGCCCAGCGGATCGCGCCCGATGCCGGCGTCGAGCGAGGCCTTGCCGGTCTTGCGCTCGTCGACCAGCTTGACGCCGAACGGCGCGTACAGCTTGGCCAGCGGCAGGTCTTCGACGCCGCGCACATAGCGCTCGAACAGGTTCCTCAGTTTCAGGCCGCTGACTTCATCGAACAGCGCTTCGACTTCGTGCTCGGTCACGCCGCGCCCGACGCTCGGATAAAAGTCGCGCCCGTAACGGTCCCACAGCGCCAGCATCACGTCGTCGAGCGACTTTGCCCCGCCCGTCTTGGCACGGATCGTCAGGTCGAATGCCAGCGCGATCAGCGAACCCTTGGTGTAGTAGCTGATGATCGCATTGGGCGAGTTTTCGTCCTGGCGGTAGTACTTGCTCCAGGCGTCAAAGCTCGACTCGGCCACGCTCTGCTTCAGGCGCCCGCTGCCGCGCAGCACGCCGCACATGGACTTGGCCTGCAATTTGAAATACGTCGTTTCGCCGATGATCCCGGCGCGTACCAGCATCAGGTCGTCGTAGTAGCTGGTGAAGCCCTCGAACAGCCACAGGAGCGGCGTGTAGTTCTCGACCTGCAGGTCGTACGGCGCGAACACGGCCGGCTTGATGCGCTTGACGTTCCAGGTATGGAAGTATTCGTGGCTGCACAGGCCCAGGAACTGCAGATAGCCTTCGCCCGGCTCGCCGGGTTTCTGGTTTGCCGTGGTGGGCAGGTCGGCACGCGCGCAGATCAGCGCGGTCGAGGCGCGGTGTTCCAGGCCGCCGTAGCCGTCGCCCACGGCCATCGTCATGAACACGTAACGTTCGAGCGGGGCGCGCTTGGTCAGCGGCTCGAAGAAGGCGATCTGGGTTTCGCAGATAGCTTTCAGGTCGGCCTGCAGGCGCGCCATGTCCAGATTGGGCACGCGGCCCGTGATGACGATGTCGTGCGGGATGCCGTGCGCTTCGAATGTCGCCAGTTCGAAGTTGCCCATCTCGACCGGATGGTCGATCAGCTCATCGTAGTTGGCCGCGCCATAGGTGCCAAAGCCGTAGCGCTTGGCGCCCGCTTCTTTCATCGAGGTCGCCACGCGCCAGGTGCGGGCAGCCGCATCGCCCGGCCGCTGGATGTCGACCTGGTGCGCCGTCGCTTCCTGCCCCACCACGCGGAGGAACACGCTGGTGCCGTTGAAGAAGCCGTGGGTCTGGTCGAGATGCGCGGCGCGCACCGACAGGTCCCACGCATACACCTCGTAGTGCAGCGTCAGCGCGCCCAGGCCAGGCGCTGCGCGCCACGTGTGCTTGTCGAGCTTTGTCAGTGCCACGGCGGCACCGGCCCGCTCGGCGCGGATACGCACGATATTGCGCGCGAACTCGCGGATCATGTAGCTGCCCGGGATCCAGGCTGGCAGCGCGAAGGTCTGCCCGTCAGGATCGGGATTGGCCACCGTCAGCGTGACGTTGAACAGGTGACCGGCCAGGTCCCGCGGGACGATGGTGTAGTGAATTGCGCTCTGTTTTTTTTGTGATGGCTTTTTCATGATCTGGGGTTGGTCTCGGGTCGCGCCGTATGGACAATAGTGTAAGCGGATTCAGGCTGGCAGATCGCCTTGGGTATCGATGTCGCGCAGGATGCCGGGGTCGGGCACGGCGATCGTGGTCACCGGGCTGCTCGCCAGCAGGCGCCGCGCGCCCTGGTCCCCGTCCAGCGCCAGCAAGGC
The DNA here is from genome assembly GCF_059685895.1 of Telluria sp. ZT3P25. Classification (NCBI taxonomy): domain Bacteria; kingdom Pseudomonadati; phylum Pseudomonadota; class Betaproteobacteria; order Burkholderiales; family Oxalobacteraceae; genus Telluria; species Telluria sp. ZT3P25. The sequence continues at coordinate 1,016,002 of NZ_JCASIJ010000002.1, read as the reverse complement.
GCCGTGGTGGATGGCGCCAAACGCGACCGGATTGCCACGGCGGCCATCGAACAGCGGCGCCGTAATCCCGGCGCCCTCGCCAATCGCGTGGACCAGCGCCTGCAGCGTGGCTTCAGTCACGAACGGCATGTCGCCCAGCGCCACCAGCCAGCCGCCAGCGCCGTGTGCAGGGAGCGGCGCATGACGGATCGCATGCGCCAGCGACAGCCCCATGCCACTGTCGGCGTCCGGGCACACGGTGACGGTGCAACCGAGCGCGCGCAGCGCATCGGCCACGCCGCCATCGCCCGGCGGCACCACCGCCACCACGCGCGGCAGCACCGACAGCAATGTGCGCGCGCTGGCCACCACGACAAAGTCGCCACCCGGCAAACGCTGGAGCAGCTTGTTGCGTACACCGGCCGGATCGAAACGCCGGCCGCGCCCTGCGGCCAGCAGGATGCCGGTGAACGTGATGCCCTCGCGCGGCGCCACGCCGGTTACTTCCCGGCCTTGCCTTCAAGCGAATCGAACTTGCCTTCGAGCGCCTTGAGGTCGATCGCGCCCGGGATGCGCGAGCCGTCGGCGAAGAAGATCGCCGGCGTGCCGGTGATGCGCAGCTTCTGGCCCAGGGCGAGGACCTTTTCGTTCGGCGATTCGCACGCAGCCGGCGTGGTTGGCGGCACCTTACCGGCGATCATCCAGTCGTCCCACGCCTTGTTGCGGTCGGACGCGCACCAGATGTTCTTCGACTTCACCGACGAATCCTCGGACAGGATGTTGTACATGAAGGTGTAGATCGTGACGTTGTCGATCTCCTTGAGCGTGGTCTGGCGCAGGCGCTTGCAGTAGCCGCAGTTCGGATCTTCGAACACCGCGATCACGCGCTTGCCGTTGCCCTTGACCTGCTTGAGCGCCATCTCGAGCGGCAGGTCGGAGAACTTGATCTTGTTGACTTCATCGATGCGTTCGCGCGTCAGGTTGCGCGAGCTTTTCACGTCGTACACCTGGCCGATGACGAGGTACTCGCCCTTCTTGTCGGTGTACAGGATGTCGCCCGCGACGCGCACTTCGTACAGGCCCGAATACGGGGTTTCCTTGACCGACTCGATCTTCGCGCCGCTCAGACGCGGCTCGAGCGCCTTCTTGATGGTCGATTCGACATTGGTCTGCGCATCGACGCACGATGCGAGAAGGCCAGTCGCCAGCAGGACGGCGATCTTCATTTTAAGCATGCTTGTATTCCTCAAATTGATGACTTGCCCATGGCATGAGCCATCAGGCGCCGCTTCAGTGCCGGCATGTTATTGAGCAGGTTCAGACCTATATTCCGGACCACGCGCAGCGGTTCCAGGTTCGCGCCGAACAGGCGTTCGAGTCCGTCGGTGGCCAGTTGCATCAGCAGCACCTCTTCCTTGCGCTTGCGGGCATAGCGCGCCAGCACCCGCTCGTCGCCAATGGCGCGCCGCTCTTCGCGGTCACGCACGATGGCCAGCAGGTCGACGATGTCGCCAAACCCCAGGTTCATGCCATGGCCGGCCAGCGGATGCACGGCGTGCGCCGCATCGCCTACCAGCGCCACGTGCGGCGCCACCATCGCGTGCGGCTTGATCAGCGCCAGCGGCACGGCGGCCACGGCGTCGGGCTGCAACGGGCGCAGCGTGCCCAGTTTGTCGTCGGCGTACTCGCCAAGCCGGATCGCCAGTTCGCCCAGCGACTCTTCCATCAGCGTGGCGGCCAGGGTTTCCGGCGCCGACCACACGAGCGAGACGCGGTTGCCCGGCAGCGGCAGCAGCGCGATGATGCCGTCCGAGCCGGTAAACCACTGGTGCGCGACGCCATGGTGCGGCTTGTCGCAGGCGAAGTTGGTGACGATGGCGCTCTGGTGGTACATGCGGTAGTCGACGCCGATATCGCACTGCCCGCGCACCCACGATTCGCGTCCGTCCGCGCCGACCAGCAGCGCGCACTCGACACGGCGCCCGTCTTCGAGCCGAACGGCGGCGCCGCTGTCGCTGCAAGTGAGCTCGCAGGCGCGGCCTTCGACGCGCTGCACATTGTGCGCGAAGCGGAGCGCGGCATCGAGCGCGCCGTTCAGGTTCTGGTCTTCGACGATCCATGCGAGCGTGCCGACCCGGGCCCCGAAGGCATCGAAGCCCAGGCTGCCGCCATCGGCGCCGTCGCCATGCACGTCCATCGCGTCGACCGGGGCGATGCGCGCCATGTCGAGGGCGTCCCATACCTTCAGTGACGACAGCAGGTCATGCGCCGTGTGATTGAGCGCATACACGCGCACGTCCCACGGTCGCTCGGCTGCCGGCGCAGTAGCCGCAGCGGGCGCCTGCCGGGCCGGCGGCGCCAGCAGCGTCACGCTATGGCCGGCCTGGGCGAAGCCGAGGGCAGCCGTCTTGGCGATAGCGCCATTGCCGACGATGCAGACGTCGGTCCGGATGGTAGAGGTCGTGGGCGTGGTCATGGAGGCATTATAGCGATATGCCGGTGCCGGGGGCCGGGCGGCGGGACCGCACCCGCGCAGGTGAGCGGGACAGGCCGTTCAGCCCGACAGCGACGCACACGCCACGTTTGCGCTGCCGCGCGCGCAAGAGGACTTGCGCAACTGAAAAACGCTGGCTATAATCGTGCCTCTCTTGGCCTGGTAGCTCAGTTGGTAGAGCAGAGGATTGAAAATCCTTGTGTCGGTGGTTCGATTCCGCCCCGGGCCACCAAGAATTCAGCAACACGCAAAAAACGCCACCACCGAGTGGCGTTTTTGCATTCCAAGGCCACTCATGCATACCCTTCCGCCCTGCCCCCTCTGCCAATCGGCCTACACCTATGACGACGGCGCCGGCCAGTACGTCTGCCCGGAATGCGCGCACGAGTGGCCGATCGCGGGCGCAGCTAGCACCGAGACCGCGCGCGTCTACAAAGATGCGTCGGGCAACATCCTCCAGGATGGCGACACCGTTACCGTGATCAAGGATCTCAAGCCAAAAGGCTCGGGCGGCGTGATCAAGCAGGGTACCAAGGTCAAGAACATCCGCCTGGTTGACGCCGATCACGACATCGATTGCAAGATCGATGGCTTCGGCGCCATGAGTCTGAAGACGGAGTTCGTGCGCAAGGTGTGATGGCGTGGCGCTGTAAACCATGCGACACCATGGCGGCTTTGTCATTATTCTGGGAGCCTTGAAGATCACAAGAGGTTCCCATGTTTGCCAAGCCATCGTTCCTTGCCGCGTGCGCCACGCTCGCCCTGTCTGGCCTCTGCGCCGGGTCGGCATTGGCTGCTGACGCCGCCAAGCCATTGCAGCCGATCGAATCGCTCGCGGTGCCCCGCTATATGGGCGTCTGGTACGAAATCGCCAAGTTCCCCAACGAATTCCAGAAGAAATGCGTGGGCGACACCAGCGCGACCTATAACCTCGACAAGGACGGCCGGGTCAAGGTCATCAACCGCTGCCGCACTGCCGACGGCAAGATCGATACCGCCGAAGGCGTCGCGCGCCAGCCGGGCGCGGCCACGTCGCCCAAGCTCGAGGTGCGCTTCGCACCGGCGATCCTGTCGTTCATCCCGATGGTGTGGGGCGATTACTGGGTGATCGATCTGGACAACAAGTACCAGCTCTCTGCAGTTAGTGAGCCCAAGCGCGAGTACCTGTGGATCCTGTCGCGCACGCCCCAGGTCGCCCCGGCCGAATACAACGCCTTGCTGGCACGCCTGAAGGCCCAGGGCCTCGACACCTCGAAACTCGTGCTCACCCCGCATACGGTGGCGCCGCAATCCGGGCAGTGACCGGCCGGTGAAGCGATCGGTCATGCGCGCTGCCCTCTTCGGGCTTGGCCTGTTGACATCGATCGCGCCAGCCTGGGCCCAGCCGCTTGCTGCCGATCCGCTGGCAGCACTGATCAATGCCTACCGCGCCAAGCCGGCCGACTGCGACGGCGCACCCGTCGCGCCGGTGACGCCGCTGATCGCCGAGCCGGCCCTGGCGCAGATCCGGATCGGCTTCGGGACCTTCATCGAATCGGCCCTGGCGCAGGCCGGCTACGCCGCCGATAACGCGGATTCCGTCGACGTCACCGGTCCGGAAGATGCCGTGGCCGCCATGAAGGTGCTGCAGCAGAAGTACTGCAAGGTGCTGCGCAGCGAACAATTCTCGGCCGTGGGCAGCTACCGCGAAGGCGCAACCTGGACCGTCGTGCTGGCCCGCCCGGCGCCGCCCCTGCCATCGACCACGTACCCGGACTGGCGCGACGCCGGCCGCGCGATCCTCGAGGCGGTCAATGTTGCACGCGCCAGCGCACGCATGTGCGGCGACCGCGCATTTGCGCCGGCGCCGCCCTTGCGATGGAACGCGGTGCTGGGCGAGGCCGCGCTGGCACACAGCCACGACATGGCCACGCGCCGCTACTTCAACCACTATGCACAGGACGGCAGCGACCCGGCCGATCGTGCCACGCGCGCCGGGTACCGCTGGCACCGCTTGGGCGAAAACATCGCCTTCGGCCAGCACTCGCCACAGGAAGCGGTCGACGGCTGGATCGACAGCCCGGGGCATTGCGCCAACATCATGCAAGCCGACTTTACCGAAATGGGCGCGGCCTACGGAGTGACGGCCGACCGGCAGGCGGGCATCATCTACTGGACCCAGGTGTTCGGCACGCCGCGGTAACGTTCCCTGCCCCGCTTTCGACCCTGGTTCCGAACCCAGGCGCGCTCTTCGTCAACGCTGCTTCGGCTAGACTTGCCTGCACCATGACCCTGATCGCCACGCAACCACACCTCGGCCTTGTCTGCATCACCGTCTCGAAAGAGGTGCGGTATCGCACGATTACCCGCAAGCGCCTGCTCGACCTGTCCGAAGACGGCCAGCAGCGCGCGCTGGAAGACATCTACCGCGACAATATCCAGACGCTCGACAACGCCCTGCGCTACTGCGAGCGCGAAGGCATCAAGCTGTACCGGATGCCGTCGTCGATCTTCCCCTTCGCCGACGAGCCGTTCGGCCTGGCGATTCTGGAAAAATTCAAGGACACCCTGGGCCGCTCGGGCCGGCGCGCGACCGAACGCGGGATCCGGCTGGTGATGCATCCCGACCAGTTCGTGGTACTGAGCTCGGACTCGGAGAACGTCGTCGCCAACAGCGTCAAGATCCTGCAGATGCACGCCGACATCATGGATTTGCTGGAGCAACCGCGCTCACCCTGGGCGCTGCTGGAAATCCACGGCGGCAAATCCGACCGCGAAGATCAGCTGGTGGCCCGCATCGCCGAACTGCCTGAAGCGATCCGCAGCCGCCTGTGCCTGGAGAACGACGAATACGCGTACAGCGCCGACGAGATCCACGCCGTGTGCGTGCGCGCGGGCGTGCCGATGGTGTTCGACGCCCACCACCACATCGTTCATGAAAAGCTCGACAGCTACGACCACCCGAGCGTGGCCGAAACTCTGGCCAAGGCTCGCGCGACCTGGCCCGATCCCGCGCACCAGCTGGTGCACATCTCGAACGGCCGCGAAGGCTTCAACGACCGCCAGCATTCCGACCTGATTTCGGTGATGCCGTCTTCCTACCTGCAGGCGCCATGGATCGAGATCGAGGCCAAGCACAAGGAAGACGCGATCCGCGGCCTGCACGGCTGGTGTGAGAAAGTCACGCCCGCCGCGGTGTAGTCGTTCAGCCGCCGTGCAAGGCTGACACGCTTTCCAGCCACGGCGTCAGCACATCCGCCAGCGCCTGTGGCGCTTCGATCGGGATCATGTGACCGCTGTCTTCGATGACGGCCAACGTTGACCCGGCAATCCCCGCATGCAGCTCCTGCGATTCTTCCAGGCTGCGCAGACGATCCTGCCCGGCCGAGACGATCAGCGTCGGACAGTGGATCTGGTCCAGCAGATGCAGGTCGCCGGGCCGCTCGACCATCGACTGGTTGCGAAATGCCTCCGCCCCCAGCCGCACGCCCATCTGGCGTACACGCTCGATCAACGCGTCATCGCCCGCATTTTTACGATGCAGCGACGTGGCGATCGCCGTGCGGCTCAGGCCCGCGAACGACACCGACGGCGCCGAGCGTGCCACCGCGCGCTTGCCTTGTTTGACCGCATCGGTATCGGGCCGGGTCGAGGTGGCGATCAGTGCCAGCGCTTGCACCCGTTCGGGCGCCTTACGCACGATCTCGCGCGCGACGTAGCCGCCCATCGAAAAGCCGACAAGGATGAACGACGGCGGCGCATCGCGCAGCACGCGCGCGGCCATTGCTTCGAGCGATGCGTCGTGGCGCAGGTCGGCATGCACGAGCGGACCGAATGGCGCGAGCGGCGCGCGCAGGTCGTCCCATAGCGTGTCATCGGCCATGTAGCCGGGTACCAGCAGAATCGTCATCGCTTGACGATCAGGTATTGCGCATCTGCGCCTGCGACACATTGCTGCCCGGCGGGACGCTCTGCGTGAGCCAGACATTACCGCCGATGGTCGACCCGGCGCCGATGGTGATTCGGCCCAGGATGGTGGCGCCGGCATAGATGACGACGTCGTCCTCGACGATCGGATGCCGTGGAATGCCTTTGACGAGGGCCCCGCTGTCATCGACCGGGAAGCGCTTGGCGCCCAGCGTGACCGCCTGGTACAGCCGCACGCGCTCGCCGAGGATCGCGGTTTCGCCGATCACGACGCCGGTGCCGTGGTCGATGAAGAAGCTGCCACCGATCTGCGCGCCGGGGTGGATGTCGATGCCGGTAAGCGAATGGCCGATATCGGCCACCACGCGCGCCAGGAACGGCACGCCCAGGCGCGTCAGGCAATGCGCGATGCGGTGGTACAGGATGGCGATGGTGCCGGGATAGCACAGCATGATCTCGGCCACCGACGTAGCGGCCGGGTCGCCTGCGAGCGCGGCCTGCACGTCCGACACCAGCAATGCGCGCAAGTCAGGCAGGCGGGCCGCGAACTCGCGCGTGATCGCGCGGGCGCGCTCGGCCAGCACGAGGTCTTCACGCTGGGCGTCCGCACCGGTCAGTTCGGACGGCGCCGCCGGCGAAAAGCGCAGCGCACGCCGTACCTGCTCGACCAGGCGGTCAAGCGCCACGTTGAGCGTATCGGCAACGTAGTAGTCGATGCTCTCGTCGTTCAGGTCGGGGCGCCCGTAATGCGTGGGAAACAGCGCGGCCGACAGGCCATCGACGATCTGGCGCAGCACATCGCGCGACGGGAGCTCGCGCACGCGGCCCTGGTGCCGGATATTGTGGGTCGACTCGCGCGAGGTGCGCAATGCATCGATAACGGGACCAAGGTGCCACTGCACCGATCCACCTTGGTATGGGAGTTCGCTGTTCATTTGCCGAGCCTAGCGGGTTTGCATGGTGATGCCACGATTTTATGGGTATTTCGGTCAGCGCGTTTGTCGGGCTATCTTTTTGTCGCCGGGTCAACAGATCACGACGGCCACGGCTGACCTTGCCGCGCAGCAGTTTCTGAGGCAACATCAGCACTCGCCTAGCCACTTGTATTGATTGCAACCATGAACCTGCCCTCCCACCAGCTCAGCATGACAGTGCTGATGACGCCCGACACGGCCAATTTCTCCGGCAATGTGCACGGCGGCACCATCCTGAAACTGCTCGACCAGGCAGCCTATGCCTGCGCCAGCCGCTATGCCGGGCGCTACGTGGTGACGATGAGCGTCGACCAGGTGACCTTCCGCCAGCCGATCCACGTTGGTGAACTGGTGACTTTTCTGGCCGCAGTGAACTTTACCGGCCGCAGCTCGATGGAAATCGGGATCAAGGTGATCGCCGAAGACATCCGCAGCAAGGCCGTGCGGCACGTGAACAGCTGCTTCTTCACGATGGTGGCGGTGGGCGACGACAAAAAGCCGGCCTCGATTCCGCCGCTGGTGCCGTCAACGCCGGATGAAGTGCGCCGCTTCGAGGAAGCCAAGGGGCGCCGCGACCTGCGCCTGGCGCTCGAGCGCGATCATGCGCGGCGGATCAGCAGCAAGGGTTGAGTATCGGCGCGGGAGGATTGTCTGCTTGCCAAAAACGCTGCTATAATTGCGCGCTCTTGGCCTGGTAGCTCAGTTGGTAGAGCAGAGGATTGAAAATCCTTGTGTCGGTGGTTCGATTCCGCCCCGGGCCACCAAGAATATCGATTACGCAACGCCAACCATCAGTGGTTGGCGTTGTTGTTTCCAGTGTCCACAGTCCTCGTGTCCGGTACATTTTCGTACTAGCAAGACTCGCATTGCCAAGCATTCAGGAATGAAGTGGCCACGCAAATAGGCCGTGCAGCCCAGCGGTTTTGCATTCTAGTGAGGCGCCGGATACCACAGCGAATCTCAAGAGCCATTTCCCGTCAGCTTTAGCATTTCGTTAGGGATGGTCTTGGTTATTATTGTTTGTTGCTTGAAGCGATCGTGTTCACGAATGATTTTTCGCCAAGGGCCCGGCGACCTACCGCCATGGCAAAACAAACGCATTTCTGTCTGAGACCCACTCAAGCGCTCACGAGCGTCCGTTAAGCCAGCAAGACATTCAACAGCTTGGCAGTAGCGCTCGTAATGCTTTCCATCTGCGGAGGTAGCGACATAGCTGCCAGTCATTGGCACGAACTTCTCTCCGTACAAGTAGTTAATCGACTTCGCGGTCCACTGGTCCATGATGTAACAGCATTCGTCTGGCCAGAAAAAATAAATCAGCTTCGTGAAATAGGACGGACCGAGACCCGCAACAGCTCCTGCGCCACAAAATAAAGCGTAAGCGTCCGCGCGGCTGGAGGCCCCGGCTGTAATTGCCGCAAGAATTGGCGTCAGTCGCTCGCGCTCGCCCCATGCACACTGGGCATGCTTACGTGATTTTCCCGCACCCTGGTTTCCCCACGCCATGACACAAATGTAGCGGTACATGAGGGTGAAGTCTTCGTTCCGGCATAGCTGCCGCACGTCCTCGCGGGTTTGTGCTGCCGTGGGTAAGGTGTCAGCAAAATCAACACCTTCCAAACCCATAGAACGTACCCAATCCTGAGGCGCTTTCGCATAGGCGAATGTTTGATGCTCAAACGGAATGGCGAGGAATTGCTTCAAACGCTCTTCGTGGAAAGTGATCGTCATGGTACCAAGTCCCCTATAGTGCACCGCTCGCGCAAAATCTGCCGCAGCACTTGATGTGTGGCAGTCCACCCTTCCAGAGAGGCGTGGGCCACCGTAGCCGCCTCCTTCCGCAAAACAGAATTTGAAATATCTATGCTGGCAGACTGATACAACTGTGGCTCAATATCCCGTTCCATCATTCGACGGGATGGCGCAGGATGCATACGCAGCACTTGGCGGTCAAGACGCGAGGCGTCTGCGCTGACGCGTCCAGTAAAACAAACATGATCCCAGCACATCTTCCAATAGCTCTTCGGATGGCAATGATGGCTGATCAGCTGCGCTTGTGAACCGATGCAACTTGGCGAGCGGCTCGCTCGCCGCATCAACCCAAACACGCTTTGCAAAAGAGCAGAAAATTTGCCGTTGAGCTCGGCGAAGGCGTCGTTGCAGCTATCGACGTAACGCCGTTCTGGATCGCTCGTCAATAGCCCTTCGGGGCCATTTTCCAAAAACTGCAGGAGCGACGCTGCGGCGCCGATAAACTTCTCAAGGTCGAGGTACAGGCGGTACCAGCCTCGCCAGTCAATGTCCGACAAGTCCCCGCTCTCCAGCAAGTCGACAGCCGTGCGCGGCAGCTGAACCATTTCATTAAACATAGTCGTCCTCACTAAATGAGTTCATGCCAAACGTGACCTGATCGCGCTTTTGTTATGACAGCTGAATTTCAAGCGTCGCCGACTTCTCATCAAATTTAAGCCCAAGAATTGAGCAATCGAGAAGATGACCAGGCAAAAGCATTTCAAGGCTTCGGGATAAGTGTTCTTCTATCTGGCGAAGTGAGAGTGCCTTAATCGCTTCAATCGTGCTCAATTCGTCCACTGGCTCCTCTCCAGAGTCGTTCCGCGCGTCCGGACTCTCTCCTTTCAGATGCTTGGCCAGAACAATCAATGGTTCTACGCGTGCAGCTTCACCCGCATCACGCGTTCGCCAACGGGTTAGACCAGGAACGCTCACTTCCGCTTTTTTCGCCACTTGTGCATACGACCAATTGAGGTGATCTTTAACAGCTTCCACCAGCAGTTCTGTTCCACGGACAAGCACTCCATCGGACTTCAGATTCTTCAGCGCGTTTTCCAGTTTGTTGAATGATTCAGTGCTAGGCATAGATTTCCTTTCGCGGTTGAGAGATAAACGCTACGGTTCATAGTATGTATCATATATCTAATACATAACTACTGTAAACTATATATCTACATATATCTTATAGTACAAACACCCGACTAAGAAGTGGGCTTTACGTGGAGCACATTGTTGAAAATCCTTGTGCGGTGGTTCGATTCCACCCCGGGCCACCAAGAACATCGTTCACGCAACGCCCACTCGCGCGAGTGGGCGTTTTTGTTTCTTACTGTCGATGTCTTCGTGGCGGTCTATTTCCGGTTGACCGCGTCTTGTTGGAGGCGACTTGATGTTCAGGACCCGGTCCAATCTGGCATCCTGCCAATCTTTTCCAACAGAAAATCCATGAAGATCCTAACCTTTGCGGTAAGGAGATTCCATTTCGGCTAGATGAGCCAACGGCCTGTCTGCACGTCGCCCTTGAGGCGACGCTGGCCGCAAAGGTCCTTACCGCATAGACTAGACCAAGCGGGCTTTCTGGCATCCGCTATCCTGTATCCGGCCCAGGAAATAATTTCCTGATCTAGTTCCCAAGAGAAACAAATATGATATCGTGAAATTTCAATTTCACCCCATCGCGCGACCGTCAACCTGTCGCAGCGGCGATGTTCCGTTGGAGAGTCGTCATGAGCGAGTTATCGTCTTTTTTTCAAGCAGTAAAGTTGCCCGTCATTTCAGAAGTCGCCCATGCATTGATCAAAACCCTCGATGATGAGGATGCGTCGGCCACTCAAATCAGCGCGATCATCGCGCGCGACCCCGCCCTCACCGCCAAACTGATGCGCCTGGCCAATAGCGCCCGCTTCGGCGCTGCGCGTGGTGTAACGTCACTCGACGATGCCATCGCGATGGCGGGCCTTGGGCACGTACGCACCCTGGCCCTGGCTGCCTGCTTCGCCGAAACCTTTCCCGACCTGCCGGGCCTCGACAGCGACGAGTTCTGGAAAAGCAGCATGGCCTGCGCCGGCTACGCCAAGTGGCTGGCCGTCTGCCTGGGCGACGATGGCAAGGATGCCTGGCTCGCAGGCATGATGATGCGGCTTGGCGAACTGCTGATCTACCAGGCGGCGCCGACAACGTTTGCCGAGATCGAGGCGCAACCCCACCTGCCGGGCGGCCGGTGGGAACGCGAAACGCGACTGCTGGGCTTTTCGGAGGGGCACATTACCGCCGAACTTTGTCGTCGCTGGAATTTCCCAGTCGTCATCGTGACCGCATTAGAAAGTGCATCCGATCCAATGGCCGCCCACCCGTTCAGCAAACTCGGTGCCATCATCCACCTGGCCAGCCTGCTGGCCGACACACCGAGCGACGATCCGGCCATTCTCGAGAGCTTGCCGCAAGACGTCGTCACGGCTCTGCAGCTGAACCGCGAGTGGATGCACAAAAAGTTTCCATCCCACGCTTTTTTCTCGCCCGCACCATGACTCGCCTGGTCGCGCTCAACGTCAAAGTCGTCTGGCGATGCGCGCGACCGGCAGCCTGGGCAGTCGACTCGCAAGCCTGCTTGCGATCGGCGTTATTCAGGTCATCGGCTACGCCCGACTGAAACGCCACGCCTCCTGGTGTCCTGCAGGCCCGGCGCCGCGTGGGTGAAAGTGTATGCTCTTGCCATGCCCACTGTCTCAGGAAAGCGCGCCATGACCGCCCCCACCCGACCATCCCGCCGCGCTGCCCGGCCATGCGCGCACGACAGCTGATCGGCCTTGCCTGCGTTCTGGCGCTGGCACTGCTGCCCGCAGCCAGCCACGCGGTCGAAGAACCCGCCTACACCATTGTTCGGTCCTACCCCACATTCGAGATTCGCCAGTACGCGGCCTACACCGTCGCCGAGGTGGTGATGCCACCGCCCGCCGATGACGCGGGGAACCGCGCCTTTTCCATTTTGGCCGGCTACATCTTTGGCAAGAACAAGGGCGAACGCAAGCTTGCCATGACCGCCCCGGTGACCCAGGCGCAGGTCCCGGCCAAGCTGGACATGACGGCGCCCGTGACCCAGAGCACGGGTCCTGACGGCATCCTGGTGCAGTTCGTCCTGCCCAAGGAGATCAATATGGACAATGCACCGCTCCCGCTTGATCCGCGCATCAGGCTGTGCGAAGTGCCGCCCACACAGGTGGCGGTGATCAGGTATTCCGGCTTCTGGTCGCAAGCCAATTACGACAAGCACCTGGGGGAACTCCAAGCGGCGCTGCGTGCAGCCGATATCCGCTGGACCGGCGAACCGGTGCTGTCACGCTACAACAGCCCGATGACGCCATGGTTCATGCGGCGCAATGAGATCTGGCTCAAACTCGATTGAACGGCGCCGCGTCGGCGCCTGTTACCGACGCGCGGGCATGCGCCGCCATTTGACCAGCCCGACAGCCTCGGTTTGCGTTCGCCGAACAGGGCGGCGATCGAATCCTGACTGCTGAACGGAACGTGGTCGGCAAGCGCCAGTTGTAGCGTGCCCGCCCTCCCTCCCCACCCCGCAAGAATCCTAACGGACGCAGTCGTTACACCCGCTGCGGTACGCTTACCGCATACGCACACCCGTGCGGTGAAAGGATCGATCATGCATCACATTCGCTGCGGCACCGGCAAGCCTTTGCTCCTGATCCATGGCCTTGGTGGCCATTGGCAGAGCTGGAATCCCATTCTGGCCGATCTCGCGACCAGGCGCGAAGTCATCGCGGTGGACCTGCCCGGCTTTGGCCAGACACCAAAGCTGGCTGGCGAAACCTCGATCCGCACGCTGGCAGATGAAACGGCCGCCTTTCTCCACGCCCAGGGCTTGACCGGCATCGATGCAGTCGGCAGCTCGATGGGGGCGCGGCTGGTGCTGGAACTGGCGCGGCGCGGTGGCGTCGTTGGCGGCGTGGTGGCGCTCAATCCGGGCGGGTTCTGGCAGGGATGGGAGCGTCACGCATTCTTCAGCTCGATTTATTTGTCGATCCGGCTGCTGCGACTGCTACGCCCCGTATTGCCCGAAATCTGCGCCAACCCGATTGGCCGCGCTCTGTTGCTGGCGCAATTCTCTTCCCGACCAACGAAGCTTGCGCCGGACATCGTGACCGATGAATTGTGCAGTTACGTGGCCTCGCCGGTGTTTGACGAAATGCTCGCTCAGCTCGCTTATGGAGAGGAGCAGCAAGGTGCGCCCCGCAACAGCATCACGCATCCGCTTGTCATTGGCTGGGGACGACGTGACCGGGTTTGCTTCCCATGGCAGGCCAAGCGGGCACTGGCCTTGTTTCCGGATGCTCAATTGCACTGGTTCGGGCGATGCGGCCATTTCCCGCATTGGGACGCGCCGGCGGAAGCCGCCCAGCTGATTCTGAGCGCACTGTCTGGCGCGCATGCCACTGCTGCTGCCGGACTTGCCTGCGCGCGTGATGAGCCCCATCTTGAACAATCCCTGAGTCTGCAATTGCCCGCCCGCTGATCTTCACGGCCCGGTACGTCGGTGTGTCAAGCAACGATGCCGGTCGGCTGCGAGGCTGTCATCCGGCAAAAATAGGGCAGGTGCGACGACGAATGCGTCAACGTGGGAAGATAGACGTTATCGACTCACGACTTGTCCAAGCAAAGGAACTCAATGACACAACAAACTGAAACTGCGATCCTGGCCGGAGGTTGCTTCTGGGGCATGGAAGATCTGCTGCGCCGCATGCCTGGCGTGCTGTCCACACGCGTCGGCTACACCGGCGGCGATGTGCCCAACGCTACCTACCGCAACCATGGCACGCACGCAGAAGCACTCGAACTGGTGTTCGATCCAAGCCAGATCAGCTATCGCCGGATTCTCGAATTTTTCTTCCAGATCCACGATCCGACTACCCCGAACCGCCAGGGCAATGACCGGGGCATGAGCTATCGCTCCGCCATCTATTATCTCGACGACGCGCAAAAGCAGATGGCCGAGCAGACCATTGCCGACGTCGACGCATCCGGCCTCTGGCCGGGCAAGGCTGTCACCGAGATCGCTGCAGCGGGGCCTTTCTGGGAAGCAGAACCGGAACACCAGGATTATCTGGAACGCATTCCGAACGGATACACCTGCCACTTCATCCGCCCGGACTGGAAGCTGCCCTCGCGCCAGGAATCGACGTAAGCCCGGCACGGCCGGATTGTTGGGTTGCCGGCCGAGGATGCAATATCCTCGGCTCGGTGGCTCGATGGAAAAGCTGATGTGGTGACTCAAGTTAAACCCTATCCGGTTGATCCCGACCATTGGTTGCACGCTGAAGCGGAACTCCGACGGATGAACTTCAGTCCAAAAAGGACGTTCATTCCGGAGGTGCAACCATGAGATCTGTTTTGAAATGGCTTGGTGCGTTGAGTTTGGCTGTTCTTCTGTCGTCCTGTGGAAGCAGTGACGATGATCTCGGCAATGTGGCCGAGGTGGCTCAAAAAAATGGTTTCACCGCGTTGCTGGCGGCAGTCGACAAGGCAGGCATTGCCAGTACATTGACCGCCGCAAATGCCGACCTGACGGTTCTGGCGCCCACCGACGCGGCCTTCGGTGCACTGGCGACACAACTTGGTTTTACCAATGCCAGCGCGATGGTGGCAGCACTGCCAGCGGCAGACCTGGGCAAGATACTGCGCTACCATGTGATCCCCGGCGCCAGGTCCTCGGCAGCGCTGAGCACTGCCGGCGCAACCGTGACGACAGCTTACGTCTTCGACGGCGCAGCTGCCAGACTCGCATTGAACACCTCTTCTGGCGTCGCGTTCACCGACGCCGTCCTGGCCAGGGCCAGCGTGACAACGGCCAATGTATACGCCGACAACGGCATCATCCACGCCATCGACAAGGTCCTGATACCACCCGGCGTGCTTAATGTCGTGCAGATGGCCCAGACCAATCCCGCATCTTTCAGCTCGCTCGTCGCCGCAGTCGTGGCAACCGGCCTGGCGCCTGCGCTCAGTGCAAGCGGCCCCTTTACCGTCTTTGCACCCAACAATGCCGCATTCGCCTCGGCGCCCACGGGCCTGACAAGACCACAGCTCACGTCGGTCCTGACCTATCACGTGCTACCGGCACAGGTTCTGTCTACTGCCATACCGTTTGGCACGCCGGTGGCCACTCTGGCGACGACAGCCCTCGACGGGTCGACGGTTCCGGCCCAGACCATCACCATCAACCGCAATCTGACGATCACCGACACCACGGCAGCGCCGGCAACCATCCTGGCAACTGACGTCCGCGCCAGCAACGGCGTCATTCACGTCATCGGAAAGGTATTGATTCCCAGATAGGTAAACGTCCGGCCATGGCAATGCAGGCCTCCTCTCGCGGCAAGAAAGGCACTGTGAAACAGGTATGACAAACACTTCCATGGCAGCGCCCCGGCGGCTAGTCCAGACCGGGGCGCAGACCAACCAGGCAATATGCACCAGGCCGCGTGCCTGTACTGACGCTCCCGGCTGCCAGCGTCCATGACGTTGACGACACCCTTGCTCCCGGCGATACTCGTTGCTCTTCGACCAATACGATGCACGCTGCATGCTCGTCATCGGTCCCTGACGCGAATAACCTGGAGCGCGCATGCCCCCTGTTTCTGCTGCCATGATTACCAACGATGCCGTCGTCTTCGGCATGCTTGCCACCATACTCGGCACCGTACTGTGGACCGCAGCGCGCCCGGATGGTTTCTGGAAAAAGTTCTACAGCTACGTACCCGCCCTGCTGCTGTGCTACCTGCTGCCGTCGCTGCTGAACACGCTTGGCGTTATTGACGGTGCGGCCTCAAGCCTTTACCCGATGGCGCGCGATTACCTGCTGCCCAGCTCTCTCGTGCTGCTGTGCGTGGCAATCGACTTCAAGGCGATCGTACGGCTCGGCCCGAAGGCGATCATCATGTTCCTGACAGGCACCGTTGGTGTCATGCTCGGTGCGCTCGTGTCGTTCGAGGCCATGCGGGTAATCCATCCCGAGACGGTGGCCGGCGACACATGGCGTGGCATGACCACGGTGGCCGGCTCCTGGATTGGCGGCGGTGCCAACCAAGCCGCGATGCGCGAGGTCTTCAACGTCGATGCCACGATGTTCGGCCAGTTCGTCGCGGTCGATGTATTGGTCGGTAATTTGTGGACCGCTGTGTTGCTGTTCCTTGCCAGCCGGGCCCAGGTATTCGATCGCTGGACAGGCGCTGACCTCACGGCGCTGAACCGCTTGCGTGACAGCATCGAGCAATACCAGGCGCAGCATGCGCGGATCCCGACCCTGGCTGACATCATGGTGATTCTTGCCATTGGTCTGGGCGCAACAGGCCTGTCCCATTTCCTGTCGCAGCTGCTGGTCGGGTGGATCACGTCCCTGCCCGCCGAGTGGCGCCTGCAGGATTACAGCCTGACGTCCGGCTTTTTCTGGATCGTCGTGATCGCCACGACGATTGGCTTGCTGCTCAGCTTTACCAAGGCCCGCACGTTCGAAGGCGCTGGCGCTTCGCGCATCGGCTCAGTGATGCTGTACGTGCTGGTCGCCACGATCGGCATGCAGATGGACCTGAGCGCCCTGGTCGATCGCCCCTGGTTGTTCCTGCTGGGCCTGATCTGGATCGCCTTCCACGGCGGCTTGATGATCCTGATGGCCAAACTGATCCGTGCACCGCTCTTCATGATGGCGGTGGGTTCGCAAGCCAATATCGGCGCGGCAGCATCGGCGCCGGTGGTGGCCAGTGCCTTCCACCCGGCGCTCGCGCCGGTCGGCGTGTTGCTCGCCGTGCTGGGCTATGCACTGGGCACCTACGGTGCCTACATCACGGGGATTTCCCTGCGCGCGATTGCTGGCGGGTAAACACTGGCTGCTGGCGCGCGCGGCTTAAGGATGACATCCCCAGCGGGCTGTTAGAATTTGCGACAATCTTTTCCTATTTATTTGCAGGAGTATTCAAATCCTCGGCTTTCTCGTCAAACTGGCAATCGGCAAGCCCAAACTGGTGCTTGCCCTCGTGGTGGCGCTGCTGGCAGTGTTGGCTGGCACGATCACCTATACCGGCTATCTCGTGATCGGGGTCGTGGCCGAATACCTCGGCACGGGCCGGTTCGTGGCCGGCCTGCTGCTTGGTATTCTGTTCGCCAGGTTTCCTTCGGTTAGCCAGGGCAAGCTGCGCCTTGTCGGCCTGCTGCCCAAGCCTGTCCGTCGCCCGCTCATCGTGACCCTGGTCGCACTGTGCCTGCTGCACTTCGTGTGGCAAGGCGACTACGTGCCTGCAGCGTTCACCGGGTTTGTGACGACCTTTCTTGTTGCCTTCCCCTGGTTGCGCAAAACCCTGTTCGATCGGGTGTCCTCGTCGTTCTTCAAGTTCATGCCGGGCCGACGCCCGCCTGAACGCAGCGACGATATGGTGATCGAGGGTGAATTCAAGGAACGCAAAGAGTAAGGGCTGAGCGTCCGCGACAACACCCGGCGACGCGTTCAGAAGGCGCAAGCGCATCCCGCTTGCATGCAACCCGTACGGCCCACAGTGGTATGCTGCGCCCTTAAACTCCGAAGCCAATGCCATGACCAATAAAAAACAGCCTTCCACCCGCCAGCCAGCCGAGACACCCGCCGGCCGGGTCGAAAATCCCTTCCTTGACGTCGAGTTCTACCAGCGCATGCGCGACTACACCGAGCGTGACGCCGCCTTTTCGAAGGAGCTGAAGGCCATTGGCGACAGCGGCGCAGGCAAGCACAGCACCGACATTCGCGAAGCGCCGTCACTGCAATTGCTACGCGCCGTCGTCAAGAAGGGCTTGTCGCTGGAGACCATGTTGGGCCGCATGGTGCAAGGTGTGGAACTGGGCTTGTGGGAGCCATGGATGAGCGCCTTCGGCATCGAGATCCGTGGCGTCAACTATGCAAAAGCGGAGCAGCGCAACGCGCGCCTGGCGCTCGACATGAGCCTGGCGTGCAAGGTCAATTCGGTGTTTGCCAATGCAGGTGTCGTCAACTGGCGCAGCCTGGTGGCGCAGGATTGCGCGCAGATCCAGATCGACAAGCCGACCGAGAAATCCGGCGCCAAGGTCTACGCCATTTTCTTCCTGGATGCTCCAGGGAAGTAACGCGTACCATCTGATCATTTAACCGGCCCCGCCACCAAGAACCTCCATGGACCGACGCCACTTTCTGGCCGCACTGGCGGCATGCGCAGCGCCTGTTGCCGGGGCCGCTCCATCGCCATGGCCGCTGCTCCAGCGCGGTGGCTACGTCATCCTGATGCGCCATGCCGCGACGGTACCGGGCATCGGCGATCCGCCCGGTTTCAAGCTCGGCGTGTGCAGCACCCAGCGCAACCTGTCACAGGCGGGTCGCGCGGATGCCACCAGGATCGGGGCAGCCATGCGCAAGCATGGTGTGCCGCTCGGCCCGGTACTGTCGAGCCGCTGGTGCCGCTGCATCGACACCGCCCGGCTCGCGTTCGGCCGGGTCGAACCCAGCGAGATGGTCGATTCGATGTTCCAGGACGACGACGCGGCCCGCGAGCGCAAGCTGGCGCAGCTGCGCGTCTATCTGGCGGGATACGAGGATCCCGGCAACCTGGTGCTGGTGACCCATGACGTGAACATCCGCGCACTGGTCGGCAAATACGTGGAACAGGGCGACATCGTCATCGCCGCGCGCAGACCCGATGGCGCCTTGCGCATCGAAGCGACAATCCCGGTAGCGCAACTGACCAGCTGACGACGGGCAGGCGCCACCACAGCGCGAACGGGCCGACCGCCCTACCAGGGCAGTTCGGCGCCGTTATACGATCTGAACGAACCGCTATCGGCCGGCATCAGCGCATCGAGTACCTGCAGCATGTCGGCGGCAGCGGCCTGGGCCGGTCGTCCGATGATCTCGCCCCGAAACGGTTTCGACAGCCGTGAATTCACAGTACCCGGATGCAGCGCGACCAGCACGCTATTCTTCTGCGTGCGCGCAACTTCGATCGCCGCGGTTTTCACCAGCATGTTCAGGGCCGTCTTCGAAGCGCGATAGCTGTACCAGCCACCCAGGCGATTGTTGCCGATGCTGCCCACCTTGGCCGACAACATGGCCATGATGGCGCGCTCGCCTGCCAGCAATGGCGCGAAATGGCGCATGACCAGCGCAGGACCAAACGTGTTCGCCATGAAGGTCGCCTGCATCTGCGGATAGTTCAGGTCGGCCAGGCGCTTCTCGGGCATCGTTGCGCCGTCGTGCAGCACGCCGGTCGCATTCACGATCAGGTGGTAGCGCGGCCCGCTGGCGAGGGCCTGCGCTGCCGCGGCAACACTGGCCTCGTCCGCGAAATCGATCGCGGGCACCGACTGGCGATGCAGCCCCCGCACCGAGGCGCAGCGTGGCGACTGTTCCAGCAGATCGACAAAGGCCGCGCCGATCGTCCCCGAGGCGCCGATGACCAGCGCATGAAATTGATCCGGCAAACTGTTCATCATGATGTCGTGCTCCGACGTTGTACATGCATCGAGTGTACCGAAGGCAGGTCGTGCCATCACCGTCATGCGACGACAACGCCGGGTCAATACGCGGGCTGACCCGCGCTGCTACGCGATCATTCCCTGGCAGCCCCATGCTATTCTTGCATCGCCCCGACCACCACGAGACCCCATGACCCGCTCGCTTCCCCTGCTCCTGTGCACCCTGCTGTGCGCCGCCCTCCCCGCCATTGCCCAGGTCAAGACGCCGGCCACCCCGGAAAAAATGAACCAGTTGTACGCCGCCTACTGGGAAGACTACCTGCGCGAAAATCCAATCGCCGCGACCTTCAACGGCGATGCGCGCTACAACGACCGTTTCGGCCCCGTTTCGTCGGCCGAGGAGCGCAAGCAAAGCCGCGCGCTGTCGGAAAAATATCTCGCGGCCAGCGCCAAATTCGATCCAGCGCCGCTGCCGGCCGAAGACCGCATCAGCTATGACCTGCTGCGCTATCGCCTGCAGCAAGTCCTCGACGGCCTGCGTTTCCCGTCCGATCTGGTGCCGGTGGACCAGTTCTCGGGCCTGCACCTGATGATGGCCCAGCTGGGTTCCGGCGCCTCGACGCAGCCGTTCCAGACCGTCCAGGATTACGATAACTGGCTGGCGCGCGCCGCCGGCTACGCCCCGGCGGTCGACAACGTGATTGCCGACATGCGCCTCGGTATCAAACAGGGCATCGTGATGCCGAAGGCCCTGATCAGCCGCGTCTTGCCGCAGCTCGAAAGTGTCGGCAGCGACGATCTGGCGACCAGCACCTATATGGGCCCAGTGAAGAAGTTCCCGGCCTCGTTCAGCGCCGCCGACAAGGCGCGCCTGACCGACGCCTACGGCAAGCTGGTACGCGAACAGCTCGCGCCTGCCAACCGCAAGCTGCTCGCGTTCATGCGCGACACCTACCTGCCAGCCGGTCGCACCACGGCCGGCATCGGCGCCCTGCCCGGTGGCAAAGAGTGGTATGCCTTCCGCGCGCGCCAGTCGACCACGACCGACCTGACACCGGCGCAGATTCACGACATTGGCCTGTCCGAAGTAGCGCGCATCCGCGCCCAGTTCGAAGAAGCCAAGGTGCGTGTGGGCTTCAAGGGCACGCTCAGGCAATTTTTCGACCACCTGAACAATGCGCCCGAGCTGCGCTTCAAGTCGCGCGAAGAAATCCAGGCGGCGTATGAAGGCGTGCGGCCGCAGGTCGAAGCCAAGGTGGGCCAGCTGTTCGCGAATGTGCCGAAGGCGCCGTTTGAAATCCGCCCGGTCGAAGCGTTCCGCGAAGTGAGCGCGGCGCCTGCGTCGTACCAGCGCGGCTCGGTCGACGGCAAACGCCCCGGCATCTTCTATTACAACGCCTACAAGCCCGAAACGCGCACGCGCTTCACCACCAATGCGTTCTTCCTGCACGAGGCGATTCCCGGTCACCACTTCGAGCGCAGCCTGGCGCAGGAAACGACGGGCCTGCCGGCCTTCCGCCGCTTTGGTGGCAGTACCGCATTTTCGGAAGGCTGGGGCCTGTACAGCGAAATGCTGGGCCAGGAAATCGGCATGTACGACGACCCGTGGCAGTGGATCGGCCGCCTGACGGCCGAGATCTGGCGCGGCGTGCGCCTGGTGGTCGATACCGGCATCCACGAGAAGGGCTGGACGCGCGAGCAGGCCATCGCCTACTTCATGGACAACGTGCCGCAGAACGAAGTGACGGCGGTGCAGGAAGTCGAGCGCTATATCGCGGTGCCGGGCCAGGCGCTCAGCTACAAGATCGGTGAACTCAAGCTGCGCGAACTGCGCGCACGCGCTGAAAAGACGCTGGGCAAGGACTTCGACCTGCGCGCCTTCCACAACGAGGTGCTGTCGCACGGCGCGGTGCCGCTCGACGTGCTGGAAGCGGCGACCGATCGCTGGATCGCGGCGCAGAAGAAGAGCTGAGCTGGCTTTAGTGAACTGGCTTTAGTTGCCGCCCTGCGCCTGCGCCATTTCGATCGCGGGCAAGGTGACCGTCAGGAATGACGACACCTGCCCGATGAGTTCGGCAGCTTGCTGCCGGACTTGGCCCATCTGCAGGATCGACAGCTCGGCCTGGCGTACTGCCTGCTGGAGCAGCGTGCGGCGCTGCACGAGCGCGTCGAGCAAGGCGACATCGGCCGAATCGCCGGCCAGTGTCGACACCACCGCCAGCGTGGCTGAATGCAGGCTCAGGTTCTGCGCCGACGCTTCCAGATTGCGCGTGGCGACATCACTGTCGGCGATGAGCTGCACCAGTTGCGTGCGGGCAGACGTCAAGGCCGGCTTGAATTCGACCGGCGACGTCGCGCGCCGAAACAGCTTGCCGAACATGCCCGCTGGCGCGCGGGTGGTTTCGAGCGCCGCGTCGAGTAGCGCCGGCACCGCCATCTGCGTGAACGACAGCACCAGCTCGGTCACGGGCCGCAGCAGCGCGGCCTGCTCCATCAGCGGGGCCTCGCCCCATTCCGTCACCAGAGACAGCCTGACCGGCAGGACGCGGCGGAACAAGGCGGTAAAGCGTTGTTCGGCGTGCGCAAACAAGACTGGATAATCAAGCCTGGCAATGGCTAGCGCGTCACGCACCGCCGGGTGATCTTCACTGTCGAACAGCGGCCTGGGCGCAGCCTTCGCGGTAGCGCCCGACACCGCCGGCACAGCTGGCAGGTCGTCGAATGACAGCGGCCTGGGTGGGCTGTGGCGCACCGGTGGCGCTGATTCGGCATGCGTGTCGCCGAAGTCGAGCGCGCGCGGCGTGGCCGGCGCCTTCACCGGATCGGAGGGCGCCTCGGCCGCCTCACCGAAATCAAATGGCTTGGGCATCAGCGAACGGTGGGCAACCAGCGCGTGGGATCGGCCTCAGACCGTACCGCCCAGCTTGCGGATGAACGTCGCCAGATTCAGCTTGAAGCCGGCGCCGACCGCCTGGAAGCGCCATTCGCCATCCCGGCGGTACAGCGAGCCGAATTGCAGCGCAGTTTTGTCCGAGTAATCCTCGTTCAGGTCGTATTGCGCGATCGTCTCGCCCGTGTCGTCGTTGTACACCTTCACGTACGCGCCACTGACGCGGCCGAAATTCTGCTTGCGCACCTCGGCGTCGTGAATCGTGACGACAATCGGCATTTCCACCACGGCCGCTTCGACCTTGGCCAGGTCGACGATGATGACTTCGTCGTCACCATCCTTGTCGCCCGTGCGGTTGTCGCCCGAGTGCACCACCGCGCCATCGGGCGACGTGGTGTGGTTGTAATAGACGAAGTGGGCGTTGCTGATCATGACCGGGTGGTCGTCCGCATCCTTCCTGCACAGGAAGACGGATGAATCGAGGTCGAACGCCTGGCCTTCGGCCGCATTGACCTTCCAGCCCAGGCCGATACGAACGCGCTTCAGGCCCGGTGCCGTCTTTTCGAGGTTGATGCGGTGGCCGGTTTCGAGCGTGGTCGACATGGATATTCCTTTATGAATGTGATGGGTCAGGTCGTGATTACTGCGCGCCGGGCGTTGACGCCGACGAGAAGCGCGTGATCAGTTCGCGCTCAAGTTCCTGCAGCTTCGGCAGCTCGTCCTTGCGGCGCTGCTGGCCTTCGTTCGAGATTTGCTCGAGCTTGTCGAATGCGGTCATCAGCTGCGTCTGCACGTGCTGGGCGGTTTCCAGGCTGACGATCGAACGCTGCTTGACGCGGGCCACGGTCTCGGTATTTTCCAGCAGCATGTCGGCCTGGGTGCGGAAGGCCGCATCGGTCGCGTCGTAGGCGGCATTGGCCACAGCCGCGCTCTGCTTGGCTTCGAGCTGCAGCAGGTACAGCGAGAACACGTTGCGCCAGGCCGGGATCGACACATTGACGATATCGGTGAAGGTATCGGTCAGCGCGCGCGCATTGTCTTGCGACAGCCGGATTTGCGGCACCATCTGCGTGGCCATCAGCATGGCTCGGCGCAGGTCATCGATGCGCTTTTCGAGCCGCTCGAGGCGGCGCCGGAGCTCGGTCGCCTGCTGCGCTTCGAACGCATTGGCGGGCGCCGCCTGCTGCGCGACAGCCTGCTGCAATTTGGCGGCCCACGCTTCACCCTTTTTGACGTCGGCGTCCAGGCCCTGGTAATAGATTTCCAGGCCCTTGTACATCTCGTCGAAATCGCTGATGCGGCCGCGGTGCACGTTGGCATGGCGCGTCATTTCGGCGACCAAGGTGTCCATGCGCGATTCGACCACCTGGTACTGCGACAGCATCTTTTCCTTGACCGAGCCGAACATGCCCGTCACGCGTGCCATCAGGCCACCCGAGCGCAGCTTGGCCGGGTCGAGCCCCTTGGCGGTGGCGATCAGTTCGTTCAGTTGCGCGCCGAAGACGTCAGCGTCGGATGCGCGCACGGTGCCCAGCAGCTTGGCCGACACCTTGGCCACGCTCGCACCGGTGGCGCCGCCGAGGGACTCGATGGCCTTGTCGTCAATGCCCGAGATATCGACGCGCACCAGCGGCGCCGCGCTCGCCTCGGCCCGCAATGCCGGCAGCGTGTCGGTGCCGGCAGGACTGAACAAGGGCGGCAGCGCCGGGGCCGGGGTGGATGGAACTGCGGATGCTGCGTTCGCTTCTTCTTCGGCGGAGAACAGCGGCTTCATGGCATTCCTTCAGGTGTGAGGTGACAATATTGATAGCTTACCACCGGTCAAACCGGCTGAGCGAGTGTCACCTGACGGCTGCGCCTGACGTCGTCGTCACGATACGGATGCCGTGTGTCGGCGCGCCCCCGCAACCGCTACAATCCCTCCATGAAGATGCGCAAGAAATCGGAGCTGCCCACCAAGATCTGCGCCCACTGCGCGCTGCCGTTCACCTGGCGCAAGAAGTGGGCGCGCGACTGGGAACAGGTCAAATATTGCTCGGAACGGTGCCGCCGTGCGGCGGCGCCGGACCGGTCACCAACACAGTCCGGCTGACGGTCGTCCTGCGCCCGTCGCGCCCCACCACCGTCGCCGTGACCGCATACACGCCGGCCATTAAAAAGCTGTGACTGGCGCTCGCGCTGCCGACGCCACCCTCCTCCACAATCTTGCGCGCCGCCCCGCTACTGCCGTCACCCCACGCCCACTCGACGCTGCGCGTGCCGGTCCGGTCGCCATCGACGAAGCTGACCGATGCCTGCAGCGGCATGCCGGCTTGGGCCTGCGCAGGCAGGACAAGCGGCCCCAGCGTGTGACCGCACTTGCATCCACGCTCTGGCCTCAGCAGCACCAGCCCCGCATTCGAACCTGCCACGATCGCGCCGCTGTCACCGATCGCCAGCGCCTGGTCCAGCACGAGGCCCGGCGGCGCATGGCGCAGTGCGCGGTTCAGGTCGAGCATGCCGCCTGCGGCGCTCCAGACGAAGGCGCGCGTGGCACCAAGCCTGTCCTCGGCAAAACCGACGATCTGGCCCCGGGTGTTGACGTCGCGCGCGGCGGATGTCCGCCCGCCCAGCGTGCCGAGCTCGCGCATGCCGCCCTGGCGCGTCCACGACATCGCTCGTTGACGCCCATCCGGATACCCGATGCTCCCGGCAATGTGCAGGCCAGGCGTCATCGCAATGACCGATGCGGTGGAACCGCGACCGGTGCCAAGGTCCACCATACCGGTGGCGCGTGTCCACAGGAACGGGCGCTCACCGCCATCGTCGAACGACGCCAGCCGGTTACCGGCCACCTCGCCCCCGGCCCCCACGGCCACCGGTGACGATTCAACGCTGCCCAGCGTGTCGATGTCGATGAGCCCTTCCGAACGTGTCCAGACGAAGGTGCGCGTGAATTCGTCGTCGATCGTCGTCACGCCGGCAACCAGGCCGGCGTCGCCCAGCACACGGCCGGCCGCAGGTGCCGGGATGCCGGGCGTGACGCCCAGGTCTTCGACACCGCTGGCGACGCTCCAGCGAAACGGATGCGCCGCATCGCCCATCGCGCCGGTGACGACGCCGTGGCTGTTGATGGCCCAGCCATACGAACGACCACGGGATGGCGCAGCGCGCAGGTCGAGCATGCCGCCGCGCACGCTCCAGACGAACGCATTCTCGACGCCAGCGTCATTGAGCGAGGTACCGGCGACCTGCCCGGCATCGTTCAGGTCGTTCACATACACGGTGCGGCCGCCAAGCGAACCCATCTCTCGTACGATATTGCCATCGTAAAAGTAGCCGTCCGTACGATCGCCATGGATCAGCGAGAACGCGACCTGCCCGGACGCATTGATGCGTGGATAGGCCGCGATCGCGCCCGTGCCCAGATTGATCACGCGATAGGCGACCGGCGATGCGCCCGCGCCGCCACCGGCATGGATGAACGCTGGCGCCGATTGCGCCAGCGCGGGACTGGTTGCCGCGAGTACCAGCGGCCCTAACCGCAAGCCCATGCACGCCAGCCACCGCATGGCGCTGGCAACCGACACCACCTTCCCCCAAATCCCATGCATGATTTCTCCAGTCAGTGTTAAGCAGCGCCAATCGGTCGAGACCCGGCACCATCGGCGATGTCGGGCAGCGCGGCAATCATGCACGGCGCCGCGCACGCACGGTACGGCGCGCACCGAAATTTCGCGCTGGTTTGTGCGGCGCCAATGCGCGCAGCGGCGGTCAATTTTCTCCAGACACGAGATGCACAGTCCGTGGAACCTCCCGCGGCGCAGGGTGTCCTATCAACACCTGCGGCCTTCGACACTGCCACCACGTTCTCCACCGGTATCCGCTGGTGTCCGCTGCTGTCCGCTGCTGTTTCACATTGCAATAGTGATCCGAAGGAGACCACGATGAAAATCTACGGCGCCGAGTTTCTCGGCACATTCTGGCTGGTGATGGGCGGGTGCGGCAGCGCGGTGCTGGCTGCCGCATTTCCCGAACTGGGTATCGGCCTGCACGGCGTCGCCCTAGCCTTTGGTTTGTCCGTGCTCACAATGGCATACGCGATCGGCCACATCTCGGGTTGCCACCTGAATCCGGCGGTCTCGATCGGCCTGTGGGCCGGGGGCCGCTTTCCCGCGCGCGAGCTATTTCCTTATATCGTGGCGCAGGTCGCCGGCGGCATCCTCGCCGGCGGCGTGCTGTATGTGATTGCCAGCGGCGCCCCTGGCTTTGACAGCGCCAATGGCTTTGCTGCCAATGGCTACGGCGATCATTCGCCAGGTGGTTATTCGCTGCTGGCAGGGCTGCTGAGCGAAGTGGTCATGACCACGTTCTTCCTGCTGATTATCCTGGGGGTGACCGACCAGCGTGCGCCCAAAGGGTTTGCGCCAGTGGCAATCGGTTTCGCGCTGACCCTGATTCACCTGATCAGCATCCCTGTCACTAACACGTCCGTCAATCCTGCGCGCAGCACGGCCGTTGCCGTGTTTGCCGGCGACTGGGCCGTGGGGCAGTTGTGGCTGTTCTGGATGGCGCCCATCGTCGGCGCCTTACTGGGCGCTGCGCTCTACCGCGTCATTGGCGCGCAGGCACCGGTGTCGGAACCGGTCGACGCGCCCGCCTACGGCCATGTGGAGCGCCGTCAGCGGCAAGTGCGCGGTAGCGCAGGCGGAGGCGGCCGCGAGCAAGGTCAGCATTTACGTCCTGGCACCTGACCGGCCAAGAGGGCGAGCCACCGGGCAACTCGACCAACAGACCACACCACTTTTTTTGGTGTGGTCTGTTGTTTTTTATGCACATTTTTTGATACCTGCAACGCGTGCAACAGGCGCCTACCAAGCGTATCAGGGGGGCGCACACGATATGAGGCATTGTCTTACATGATTAAACCCGCAATGCATTTACTGTTAGATTGTTAATACACCTTCACTTCCAACCTCTCTATCAGTACTGCTATGAAAACCTTTCACTGCGACAAATGTTCGCATCAGATCTTCTTCGAGAACACCCTCTGCTTCAATTGCGAAAGCACCCTGGGCTACCAGCCGTCCCAGCGCTCCATCAACAGCTTCGAACAGGCTGAAGACGGCCTGTGGCGTAGCCTGAACCGCAAGGATGAAGGCAAGCTCTACAAGCAGTGCAGCAATTATGTGCAGCACAATGTGTGCAACTGGATGCTGCCGGCCGACGACCCGCATGAGTTGTGCGAAGCATGCCAGCTGACGGTGGTGATCCCGGCGCTGACGTCGGAGAAGAACCGTGTCCTGTGGTCGCGCCTTGAAACCGCCAAGCGCCGCCTGCTGTTCTCGCTCGCGCAGCTGAACCTGACCCCGGCCTCGAAAGAAACCCAGCCCGACACTGGCCTGGCATTCCAGTTCCTCGAAGATGGCGTGACCGACCAGTGCGTGATGACCGGCCACGACAATGGCCTGATCACGCTGAACATCGCCGAAGCCGATCCGGCCGAGCGCGAGCGCACGCGCGAACAGATGCACGAACGTTACCGCACGCTGCTGGGTCACTTCCGCCACGAGAGCGGCCACTATTATTTCGACCGCCTGGTTGCCGATACACCATGGATCGACAGCTACCGCGCGCTGTTCGGCGACGAGCGCCAGGATTATGGCGACGCACTCAAGCGGCATTACGAAAACGGTCCGGTCGCCGACTGGGAAGAGCGCTTCGTGAGCAGCTACGCCGCATCGCATCCATGGGAAGACTGGGCTGAAACCTGGGCCCACTACCTGCACATGATCGATACGCTGGAAACGGCTCACTCATGCGGGCTGTCGCTCAAGCCGGCCAAGGCCGACGAGCCGGAACTGGACAAGATCACACTGCCGACGAAATCTGGCGCTTTCGAAGAAACACTGAGCGACTGGTTCGCGCTGACCTACGTGCTCAATAGCCTGAACCGCAGCATCGGCATGCCGGATTCGTACCCGTTCAAGCTCAGCACGCCTGTGCTGGAAAAGCTGGAATTCGTGCACAAGGTTGTGCGTGACCAGATGGGCAAGCCATCGCTGGCTGCGCAGGCAGCACAGGCACCGGCTTTGGCACCAGCACCGGCAGCACCGGCAGCACCGGTAGCACCTGCAGCACCAGCGCCAACCGCGCCGGCTGCACCAACCGCTGCTTGACCATAATGTAGGGTGGACGGGGGCGCCGAGCCGGCTGTGCCGTCCACGCGTTCAAATTAACGTGATTTTATGGCGCGCCAAGGATTGTTGAACGCGTGGATGGGGAACCCATCCACCCTACGGGTAATTTTGCAGCGCATGAAGAATCGGCGAACGCGTGGAGGGACCGACCATTCAAGCAGACGTCAACCCGGCGCCCCTTCCAGCAACTCCACCGTCACCTGCATCTCATGCAGCGCCAGAGCCGGCCCGAACTGGGTAAAGATCGCCACGTCAGCCGCATCGCGCCCATAACCCACCGTCACGCGTCCACCGCGCGGTCCATCCTGGCTCGCATCGAACGTATACCAGCGCCCGCCCACATACGCTTCGAACCACGCATGCAAGTCCATCGGCACCAGCCCATGCAGATAACCGGCCACGATGCGCGCCGGAATGCTCAGCGCGCGGCACAACGCAATGCCCAGGTGCGCCAGGTCGCGGCACACGCCTTCGCGGTATTCATTGACCTCGGTCGCGGCCATCTGGTTCTGGTTCGACGCCGGATTGAAGCGCACCTCGCGCCGGATCCAGTCGCTGATGCAGGCGACCTGGTCATACCCTGGCGCGACACCGGCCACGATCGCACTGGCCATCTCGGCAAACCGGTCCGATTCACAATAGCGGCTCGGTAACAGATAGAGCAGCACGTCCACCGGCAAAGTCTGCACCTCGTCGAACGGCGCACCAGGCGCGACGTTGATAACCTGATCGGTCAGCACATCGGCCGACGTCTGGATTGAAAAGTCGCCAGGTGGCGCCGTCAGGCGCTGGCACAGGTTGCCGTAAGCATCCGTGTATTCAAGTACCTGCACGCTCGGGGTGAGCGTATAGGATTCGCGCGCCACCCACTGCTGCGCACCGCTGCGGGGACGCAGCATCAGGATGAATGCCGTTGGCTGATCAACGCTAAAACTGAGCTTGCAACCGGTTCGCAGCCACATTCCAAGCCCGCCTTCCTTCTTTAAAACGTGCGCACCGTCATGACGCACTCTGGCCATGACGGTGCGCGACGCCACTGTTTGGTGCGCGGATTGATCAACGCGTCTGCGACTGGGTCTGCGTCTGTGACGAGGTCTGCGACGAAGTTTGCGACTGCGTCTGCGACTGGGTCGGTGCCGGCGCTGGCGCAACCTCCGGCAACTCCGGCGCCACCGGCAGCAGGAAGTCGCGTCCAATGCCGTTGCCCAGCTCGCCAATACAAGCCAGGAACTTGGTCAAAAACTCGTGCAGGCCTTCCTCGAGGATCTCGTTGATCTCGGCCGACTTGAGCGACGCATGCAGTTTTTCCGCCAGCCGCTCGGTGTCGTGCGACAGCTCGTTGCGTACGTCCTGCAGCACGGCGACGACAGCGGCCATGCACGCCACCAGCGAGCGCGGCATCTTGCCCTGCAAAATCAACAGTTCGGCCACGCGGGTCGGCGTAATCGCGTGGCGGTACACCTTGCGATACGTCTCGAACGCGGAGACCGAGCGCAGCAGCGCGGCCAGGTAATAGTATTCGCCCTGCGCGCCTTCCTGGATCGTGTCGGACGCCAGGAACCGGAACTTCACGTCGAGGATCCGCGCCGTGTTGTCGGCCCGTTCCAAAAAGGTACCCAGGCGGATGAAGTTGAACGCTTCATCCTGGAACATCGTGCCCAGTGTGACGCCGCGCGACAGGTGCGAGCGGTACTTGACCCATTCGAGGAACTGGCCGGGATCGCGTTCGAACATGCGCTCGCTCAGGTGCTTTTGCAGCACGAGCCAGGTGGTGTTCTCGGTTTCCCAGACTTCGGTGGTCAAGGTGCCGCGCACGGCGCGGGCGTTTTCGCGCGCGGCGCGCAGGCAGCTCGCGATCGACGACGGATTGTCCGGGTCGCGCACCATGAAGTCGATGACGTTCTTCTGCGTCAGCGCGTCGTACTTGGCGTCGAACTGCGCTTCGAGTTCGGACACGCTCAACATCGTGCGCCAGCCCTGCTGCTCGGCCTGGGCCGATTGCGGCATCAGCGAATACTGAACACGCACGTCAAGCATGCGCGCCGTGTTTTCGGCCCGCTCGGTGTAGCGGGCCATCCAGAACAAATGATCTGCGGTGCGGCTCAACATGCTAGTTCTCCAGTATCCAGGTGTCCTTGGTGCCGCCGCCCTGCGACGAATTGACCACCAGGGAGCCTTCTTGCAACGCCACGCGGGTCAGCCCGCCCGGCACCATCGACACGGTCTTGCCCGACAACACGAACGGGCGCAGATCGATGTGGCGCGGCGCGATGCCCGATTCCACATAGGTCGGGCAGGCCGACAAAGCCAGCGTCGGCTGGGCAATGTAGCCGTCCGGATTGGCCAGCAGGCGGCGGCGGAAATCTTCGATCTCGGCCGTCGTCGAGGCCGGTCCGACCAGCATCCCGTAGCCGCCGGCGCCGTGCACTTCCTTGACCACCAGTTGCGGCAAGTTCGCCAGTGTGTAGTCCAGGTGCTCTTTTTTGCGGCATTGATAGGTCGGCACGTTGTTCAGGATCGGCTTTTCGCCGAGATAGAACTCGATCATGTCGGGCACGAACGGGTAGATCGACTTGTCGTCGGCCACGCCAGTGCCGATGGCATTGGCCAGGCCAACGCGGCCAGCGCGCACGGCGTCGAGCAGGCCCGGCACGCCCAGCGTGGATTCGGGGCGGAACGCGCGCGGATCGAGGTAATCGTCGTCGATGCGGCGATAGATGACATCGACCTGCTTCGGGCCGCGCGTCGTGCGCATGTAGACGGTGTCATTGCTGACATACAGGTCTTGCCCCTGCACCAGCGCCACGCCCATTTGCTGGGCCAGGAACGCATGCTCGAAGTAGGCCGAATTGTGCATGCCGGGCGTGAGCACGACCACGGTCGGATCGTCGCCGCCATGCGGCGCCACGGTGCGCAGATTGTCCAGCAGCAGGTCGGGATAATGGTCGACCGGGGCCACGCGGTTGCGCGCGAACAGTGCCGGGAACAGCCGCATCATCATCTTGCGGTTTTCCAGCATGTACGACACGCCTGACGGCACGCGCAGATTGTCTTCCAGGACGTAGAACTCGCCCTCGCCGGCGCGCACGATGTCGACGCCGGCAATGTGCGCGTAGATATCCAGGGGCACCTTGACGCCTTGCATGGCCGGTCGGTACTGCGCATTATTCAGGATCTGTTCGGCGGGAATGACGCCTGCCTTCAAGATGTTCTGGTCGTGGTACACATCGTGCAGGAAGCGGTTCAGCGCGGTCACGCGCTGCACCAGGCCGGCCTGCAGCTTGGCCCACTCGGCGGCGTTGATCACACGCGGAATGATGTCGAATGGGATCAACCGTTCCTTGCCGGCGTTGTCGCCGTACACAGCGAACGTGATCCCCACGCGTTGGAAGTTCAGCTCGGCTTCTGCCCGCTTCTGATCGATCAGATGTGGGGGCTGCTGGGCGAGCCAATCCGCGAACGCCTGGTAATGAGGTCGTACGGTTGCTGCCGTGGAATACATTTCATCGTAAAAGTTCGACATCATTGCCTCCTGTGCCAGAATACTAACAAGAAACGTGCCAGCCACCCCGTCCGACTCGCAAGTCAAACGAACGCAGGTATGAATCATGCTTAAATGCTTCTATATTGCGCTTACTTAGTTGCGCGCAAACCAATACGACCAAATTCAGAGCGCCGGCATCGATCGCGCCCCAATCGAAAGGCACCACCGCATGGCTATCCGCGTTGCGCTTCATCACAAGACCAGCTACCGTTACGACCGCCTGGTCAATCTGTCACCGCATGAAGTGCGCCTGCGTCCGGCGCCACATGCGCGTACACCGATCCTGTCGTACTCATTGACCGTCCTGCCGAAAGAGCATTTCATCAATTGGCAGCAAGACCCGTACGGCAATTACATCGGCCGTTTCGTGTTCCCCGAACAAACCGACGTGCTCGAGTTCACAGTCGACCTCGTTGCTGACATGACGGTGATTAACCCGTTCGACTTCTTCGTCGAAAAATACGCCGAGACCTTCCCGTTCGCCTACCCCGACCTGCTGCAATCCGAACTGAGCCCGTACACCAAATCGCAAGAGCCTGGCCCGCTGCTGGCCGAGTGGGTCGCCAGCGCGCGGCGCGACCTGCTGGCCCAGCCGATGGGCACGAACGACTTTTTGGTGGCCATCAACCAGCGCCTGCAGCGCGACATCGCGTACCTGCTGCGGATGGAGCCGGGTGTGCAGGAGCCGGAAGACACATTGCAGATACGCTCCGGCTCCTGCCGCGATACCGGCTGGCTGCTGGTGCAGATCCTGCGCGAGATGGGCCTGGCGGCGCGTTTCGTGTCCGGCTACCTGATCCAGCTCACCGCCGACCAGGAAGCGCTCGACGGCCCGAGCGGCACCACCGTCGACTTCACCGATCTGCATGCCTGGACGGAGGTGTATGTGCCGGGCGCCGGCTGGATTGGCCTCGACCCGACCTCGGGCATGCTGGCCAGCGAAGGCCATATTCCGCTGGCCTGCACGGCGATGCCGTCGTCGGCTGCGCCGGTCACCGGCTTTACCGACAAGGCCGAAGTCACGTTCGTCCACGAAATGACGATCACGCGCATCCACGAAGACCCGCGCGTGACCAAGCCGTACACGGAACACGACTGGGACAAGATCAATCGCCTGGGCCAGCAGGTCGATGCCGACCTGGTGAACCAGGACGTGCGCCTGACACAGGGTGGCGAGCCGACCTTTGTGTCGATCGACGACATGGACGGCGCCGAATGGAACACGCTGGCGCACGGCGACAAGAAGCGCGAGCTGGCGGGCAACCTGATGCACCGCCTGAAGAACCATTTTGCACCGGGCGGCATGATCCATTACGGCCAGGGCAAGTGGTATCCCGGCGAGCCGCTGCCGCGCTGGGCTCTGAACATCTTCTGGCGCGTCGATGGCCAGCCGATGTGGTTCGATCCGTCGCTGTTCTCGGACGAGCACATCGATGATGGCTACGGCAGCGAAGATGCCGGCCGCTTTGCCGCGGAGCTGGTCAAATCGCTCGGCCTGCCGGCCGGCAGCGCTATTCCCGCCTACGAAGACGTGCTGCTGCAAGCCCAGCGCGAGCAGGCGTTGCCGCGCAATCTCGATCCGCTGGACGCCGACCTGAAAGCGCCGGAAGAGCGCCGCCGCCTGGCGCGCCTGCTCGAACGGGGCCTGGGCCAGGTGGCCGGCTACGTGCTGCCACTCAAAGCCCGCGAACACGATCCGTCGGTCATGCTCGGCACCAGCTGGCGCACGTCGCCGTGGCCGCTCAAGCGCGAAAACCTGTACCTGATCGAGGGCGATTCGCCGATCGGCCTGCGGCTGCCGCTGGCCACGCTGCCGTGGGTGCTGCCCGAAGAGCGCGATCCCGATTTCGATGTCGACCCGTTCGCGCCGCGCGGCCCGCTCCCGGTCGGCAAGAAGGACCGGCGCCCGGTCCTGAGCGTGGCGCCCGGGAAATCGACGCACAAGTCGGCGCCTCTCTCGGCTGACCCGGAAGCGCGCGAAGTCATTCATACCGCGCTGTGCCTCGAAGTGCGTGCCGGCCGCCTGTACATCTTCATACCGCCGCAAAAGCGCATCGAGGATTACCTGGCGCTCGTCACGGCGGTCGAGAACACGGCCGCCAAGCTGAAGATGAAGCTGCGCATCGAGGGTTATGCGCCGCCGCGCGACCCGCGTATCAAGCTGCTCAGCGTCACGCCCGATCCGGGCGTCATCGAGGTCAATATTCATCCGGCGGCAAGCTGGCATGAGCTGGTCCACAACATGACGACGCTGTACCAGGAAGCGCGCCTGACCCGCCTGGGCACCGAAAAATTCATGCTCGACGGCCGCCACACCGGCACCGGCGGCGGCAACCACGCGACGCTGGGCGGCGCCACGGTCGAAGACAGCCCAATGCTGCGCCGGCCGGACCTGCTGAAAAGCCTGATCACGTACTGGCAGATCCACCCTGCCCTGTCGTATCTGTTCTCGGGCACCTTCATCGGCCCGACCAGCCAGGCGCCGCGCGTCGATGAAGCGCGCGACGACAACCTGTACGAGCTGGCGATCGCGTTCCAGCAAATGGACAAGGTGCTGCCGACCATGCACCCCGGCGACAAGCCGTGGATGGTCGACCGCCTGCTGCGC
The DNA here is from genome assembly GCF_059685895.1 of Telluria sp. ZT3P25. Lineage (NCBI taxonomy): Bacteria > Pseudomonadati > Pseudomonadota > Betaproteobacteria > Burkholderiales > Oxalobacteraceae > Telluria > Telluria sp. ZT3P25. The sequence goes on along the minus strand of NZ_JCASIJ010000002.1, from coordinate 981,158 downwards.
AATATGCTGGTCGACCTGACGGGTAACACGCACCGCTCGGAGTTCTCGATCGACAAGCTGTACTCGCCGGACGGCCCGACCGGCCGCCTGGGCCTGGTGGAATTCCGCGCGTTTGAAATGCCGCCGCACGAGCGCATGAGCCTCTTGCAAATGCTGCTGCTGCGCGCACTGGTCGCGCGCTTCTGGCGCCAGCCGCTGCAGGCCAAGCTGGTGCACTGGGGCACGGCGCTGCATGACCGCTGGATGCTGCCGCACTTCGTCGCGCAGGATATCCGCGACGTGGCGAAAGACCTGCGCGCGGCCGGCTATGCGTTCGAGGACCACTGGTTCGAGCCGTTCATCGAGTTCCGCTTCCCGCGCTTTGGCACCGTCGTCTACGAAGGCGTCGAGATGGAACTGCGCCAGGCGATCGAGCCGTGGAACGTGCTGGGCGAAGAAGTCAGTGCCGGCGGCACCGCGCGCTACGTCGATTCGTCGGTGGAACGCATGCAGCTGCTGGTGCGCGGCCTGACCGACGGGCGCCACGTGGTGGCCTGCAACGGCCGCATGCTGCCGCTGCATCCGACCGGCGTGCCGGGCGAATATGTGGCCGGCGTGCGCTTCCGTGCGTGGAGCCCGTGGTCGGCGCTGCATCCGAGCATCCGGGTGCAGGCGCCGCTCGTGTTCGACCTGGTCGACACCTGGAGCGGGCGCTCGATCGGCGGCTGCACCTACCACGTCGTGCACCCGGGCGGGCGCAGCGAAACCGGCTCGCCGGTCAATGCGAATGCTGCCGAGGCGCGCCGCTTTGCCCGCTTCTGGCCGCATGGTCACACGCCGGGCCCGTTCACGGTGTATAAGGAAGACCTCAATCCGAGCTTCCCGATGACCCTCGATTTGCGCTGGCAGCCGATGTAAGCTGGCATTCGTTTCAACCGTAAAGCTGCACGCCAATGCCCAATCAACTGCTTGCCCCCTATCTGGCCGCGCCGGATGGTTTCGATGAAATGCTGGGCGCCGACAAGGCGCCACGTGCGCACTGGCGTGCGATGCTTGCCAACCTGGAGCACGAAGCACCGGACATGATGCGCCAGCGTTTCGAGATGGTGGCGCGCCAGGTGCGCGAAAACGGCGTCAGCTACAACGTGCTGGCCGATGCCGGCACCAGGCCGCGCCAGTGGGACCTGAACGTGCTGCCGCTGATCCTGCCGCACGAGGAATGGAGCGGCATCGAAGCGGCCGTGATCCAGCGCGCCACGCTGCTCAACAAGATTCTGGGCGACGTGTATGGCGAGCAGGCGATGCTGCGCGAAGGCTTGCTGCCATCGGCATTGATCCATGGCCATGCGGGCTTTCTGCGCCCGTGCCACGGCATGCGCCACCACGACGACGTGGCGCTGCATTTCTATGCGGTCGACCTGGCGCGCGCGCCCGATGGCCGCTGGTGGGTGATGGCCGACCGTACGCAGGCGCCGTCGGGCGCTGGCTATGCACTCGAAAACCGGTCCATCATCGCCCCCACCTTCCCCGACCTGCTGCGCGAACTGAAAGTGCAGCCGGTGTCGCCGTTCTTCCGCACCATGCACGACAGTCTGGTGCACTGGGGCCGGCTGTGCGCGGCCCATGGCGACAAGCCGGCGCCGCTGCGCGAGGGCGAAATGCCGCTGATCGTGCTGCTCACGCCGGGCCCGCGCAGCGAAAGCTATTACGAGCAGGCCTACCTGGCGCGCTACCTGGGCCTGACGCTCGTTGAAGGCGGCGACCTGACGGTGCGCGACGGTGTCGTCTTCATCAAGACACTGGCCGGGCTGCACCGGGTACACGTGATCATGCGCCGGGTCGACGACGAATCGTGCGATCCGCTCGAGCTGCAAAATTCGCTGCTCGGCGTGGCCGGCCTGACCCAGGCCGCCATGCGCGGCAATGTGGTGGTGGCCAACAGCCTCGGTTCGAGCCTGCTCGAGTCGGGCGCGCTGCTCGGCTTCCTGCCGGCGCTGTCCAAGCGCCTGCTGGGCGAGCCGCTCAAGATGCCCTCGGTGGCGACCTGGTGGTGCGGCGAACCGGCCGCACTGGAAACCGTCATCGCCCGGCTCGACCGCCTGGTCATCAAGCCAAGCGGCGCGATCCCCTTCCAGCCGGCCGTGTTTGGCCAGGATCTCGACGGCGAGGCGCGCGCGGCGTTCATTGCCAATCTGCGCGCCAATCCCAACCATTACATCGCCCAGGAACTGGTACGCCTGTCGCAGGCGCCGGTATGGAAGGATGGCCGCGCGCCCGGCCTGCAGGCGCGCGCGGTCGGCCTGCGCGTGTTTGCCTGCGCCACGCCGAATGGCTATGTCGTGATGCCGGGCGGCCTGACCCGCGTGGCCACCGGGCCCGATGCGCGCGTGCTGACGATGCAGATGGGCGGCGCCAGCAAGGACACCTGGGTCCAGGCGCGCGCCCGCGTCGAAACGCACCGCCTGCAAAAGAGCAGCATCACGGGCGAAGACCTGGTACGCGAAGACAGCAACCTGTCGAGCCGCGTGGCCGAAAACCTGCTGTGGTTCGGCCGCCATGCCGAGCGCAGCGACAATATCTGCCGCCTGCTGCGGGTCGCGCTCAATATCCTGTTCAATGTGCGCTTCGACCAGCGCGGCGCCGAGTGGCCGACCGTGGAGGCGCTGTGCATCTGGTTCGGTTTGCTGGATCCGCAGCGCAAGCCGGCCGCGCCCGCCGTTACGGGATCACGCAAGTTGCCGGGCACGGCCAGCGCCCTGCCGGCCCCGATCTTCACCGATGCCGAGATCGAATCGGCGCTGCTGCAGGCGGTGGTGTCGCCTGCCGTTCCGGGCCTGGCGCGCCAGCAGCAGCAATTGCACCGGATCGCCGGCCAGCTGCACGAGCGCTTCTCGGTCGACAACTGGCGCGCCCTGAACCGCATGGTGCAGCCGGTCGCGCCGCCCGGTGAGCGGCCGTCGCAGTCGGGCGTCATGACGATTCTCGACGATGCCGCCGCGGCGCTGATGACGCTGGCCGGCTTCGCCCTCGACGGCATGGTGCGCGACCTCGGCTGGCGCTTCATGTCGATCGGCCGGCGCCTGGAGCGCCTGCAGTTCCAGGCGGTCGTGCTGCAGCGCGCACTGGCGATGGATGAAAACGGCAATCTCGACTGGGTGCTCGAACTGTCCGACAGCATCATCACCTACCGCGCCCGCTACCGTGCCCAGCCCGAGTGGCTGCCCGTCCTCGACCTGCTGCTGCTGGACGAAACCAATCCGCGCTCGATCGTGTTCCAGTTGAACGGCATCATTGGCACGCTGGGCAAGGTCACGCAGGCTCAGGGCGCTGGTGGCCTGGACCTGTTGACGCCACTGAAGGCCGAACTGACGGCGCTCGATCCGGGCGTCGACCTGAACCACGGCAACGCACTGCTCAGCGACCTTCTCAGCCGCATCGGGCAAGCCAGCGCGGCCTTGTCCGAGCAGATCGGCGTCCAGTTTTTCAGCTACACCGCCAATGGCCGGCAAAGGAACCGTACCTCATGACCGATTTGCTGCCGGGCACCGTGGGCGCCGATGTCGTCGCGCGTTATCGCGTGGTGCACGAGACGCGCTACAAGTACAACAGCATGGTGACGCTGTCGCAGCAATACCTGCACCTGACGCCGCGCTCGTTTTCGTGCCAGCAGACCGAGTCGCACCTGATCTGGCTCGATCCGGTGATCAACGACAGCAACGAGGGCGTCGATTACTTCGGCAATATCACGCGCCACGTGGCGCTGACGGTGCCGCATGACAGCCTGCTGGTGCACGCCGAATCGACGGTCTCGCTGCGCGCGCGCTACACGCTGGCGCAGATCGCCGGCACGCTGCCGTGGGAAAGCGTGCGCGACATGATGGGCAAGGAAAAAAGCGCGGCCACGCTGGAGGCTTGCCGCTACCTGTACGCGTCGCCCCAGGTCGCGCTGTTCCCCGAACTGGAAGCGTATGCGCGCGAGAGCTACGTCCCGGGCCGGGCGCAGCTCGACGCGGCGCTCGACCTGACGCACCGGATCTTCGACGACTTCGAATTTGACAGCAAGGCCACCGACATCTCGACGCCGCTCGACCAGGTGCTGCGCGGCCGGCGCGGCGTATGCCAGGATTTCGCGCAGTTGATGATCGGCTGCCTGCGCAGCGTCGGCCTGCCGGCACGCTATGTCAGCGGCTACATCCTGACGCACCCGCCGGAAGGCAAGCCGCGCCTGATCGGGGCCGATGCGTCGCACGCGTGGGTGTCGGTGTTCTGTCCGGCGCTGGGCTGGGTGGATTTCGATCCGACCAACCGCTGTCTCGTGCAGCATGAGCACATCACGCTGGGCTGGGGCCGCGACTTCAGCGACGTGACGCCGATGCGCGGCATCGTGCTGGGTGGCGGCAAGCAGGAGCTCGACGTGCAGGTGACGGTAACGCCGCTGCCGTTGACGGGTTGAGCCGCAAGCGCTGGCAATCAATAAAAAGGCCGGAGAATTGCAATGACCGAGAGGCAGCCAAGATCACAGCCGGGGTCAGGTCTGACATTCGGACACGGACTCTTCCTCACAGCAGGGGTCAGGTCTGACATTTGGACACAGACTCTTCCTTGGCCTCTCCACCAAGGATTTCATAGATAGGTTTTTGTCGAGCTCGTGTCCGAATGTCAGACCTGACCCCGATTGTGATTGATTGTGTGACCCCGATTGTGATTGTGGGCCATGCCGCTTGCAGCAGCACGGCCGGTACAACACCAATTACATCGGCAATTCCGTGCTGCGATAGCCGATCGCGCCTTCGCCGTTGTAGGTCATGCCGCCATGCAGGTTGTTACCCTGGTTGCCGGACGTGACATTGAGTGCCACGCTGTGCTGGCCGACACGGCAGCCGATCAGCCAGACACCGCCCGGATGCCATGCCGACGACGTGTCGCCCCACTGGTTTTCGACCTGGTAGTTGTTGCCGGCGACCGCCGTGGCGCGCACGCGGATGGGGCCTTCGCCCGCATACGTCATGGTGCCGGTCAGGGTCTTGCCGCCATCGGTCGAGCTCAGGTCGACCGCGAGCACCGCCTGATCACGGCAGCCGAGCACGGAGATGCCGCCCTGGTGCCAGGGCGCGAACGCGCCGCCCCACTGATTTTCGACAGCGTACACGGCGCCATCGCTCGTCTGGCTTTGAAAACCGATCGGGCCTTCGCCACTGTAGGTCATCGTCCCCTTCAGCGTGGCACCGTTGTCGCCCGATTCGACATGGATGGCGACTACGCTCTGGCCAGGGCGGCAGCCGATGACCCAGGTCCCGCCCGGATGCCACGGCGCCGACGCGCCGCCCCACTGATTCTCGACGGTGTACGTGTTGCTCTGGGTCAGAGTGGCGCGAAAGCCGATGGCGCCTTCGCCTGCGTATTTCATTTGCCCGGTGAGCGTCTTCCCGTTGTCGCTGGAAGTGAGGTCGAGCGCCACCACGTGCTGGCCGGGCCGTGCGCCGATGATCCACATGCCGCCTTCATGCCACTGCGCGGAATTCCCGCCCCATTGGTTCTGCACATGATGCAGATTGTTCGTGGCCTTGCTTGTTTTGGACATGCCTGACTCCTTCTTGACTTGCGCAGCAGAACGGCGCTGCCCCGATGATGCGCAGGCTGGCTGCGCCTGACGACCCCGTCGATGGTGTAGTTTTGAAGTGGATAAACATCCTGAGCGGACTTTATTTTGCGCTAGTCAGCTGTCCGAATTGCTATCAAACGAGCAATTTTTCTTAAACCGGAATACTCCTACGGATGTCCTTCCTTGTTTCCCAAAAGCGCACTCTATGCGCATGACGCCCCGCCCGGACTAACGCACGGGCGCAAAACGCAGGCAGCGCCTGAGCGGCGCGTGCGTTGGTGCGGGTGGGAGGGCGCAGGCAGGTTGTCCTGCACAGGTCAGGCGATGTGGGTGGCCTGGCCGTCCTGCTCATCGCCAACGGTGCGCAATGCACGCACGTCGCGCATTGGCGACTGGCCAAAGAACCGGCTGTATTCGCGGTTGAACTGGCTGGCGCTTTCGTAGCCGACTTCGAACGCTGCGTGCGCAGCGTCCAGGCCGTCCGTGAGCATGCGGCGCCGCGCCTCGTGCAGGCGCAACTGCTTTTGGTACTGCAGCGGGCTCATGGACGTCAAGGCGCGGAACTGATGATGCAATGTCGAGACACCCATGCAGGCGATCTCGGCCAGCACGTCCATGCGCAACCGTTTCGTGTAGTTATCCCGAATCCACTCAACCGCCTTGGCAGTGCGCTGACTGTTTTCGCCGATCGTCGCGATCGCGTGCAGGCGTTTTCCTTCGGTGCTTTGAAGCAGGCGATAAATGATTTCGCGTTTGATCAGCTCGCCCATGAATGCGATGTCCTGCGGCGCAGACTGAAGATCGAGCAGGCGGCAGAACGCATCGAGGAACTCGACCGTGGTTTCTGCGGTGGTCATTGCCGGCCGGTCGATGTCCACCGATGCTGCGCGGACCGGCTCTTGCCCCAGCAGTTCGCGGACCATCGCGATGTCGAGCTTGAGCCGCATGCACAGGTAAGGCGCATCCCTGCTGGCCTCGATGACCTGGCTCGTCACCGGCAGGTCTAGCGACGTCAGCAGGAAGTTGGCGCAGTCGTAGTCGAAACTTGTGTCGCGCAACCTGACGCGTTTCTTCCCTTGCAATACGATCGCCATGCTTGGCTCATAGGTCACCGAATCCGGAAAGGTCGGCGCGCAATAGCGATACAGCGTCACCCCGGGTATGGCCGTCTCCAGGCTTGCTGCCGATCCCATCAGCGCGCTGACGCGCTTGACCAGGTGGGTTCGCAATGCGTCGCGGCGCTGCGGCGCGAGCGGATAGGGCAAGGCAGCATGGGAAGTCTGATGCACGGTCTGGGTCTCCATTGTCGCCGCAAGGATATGTCGAGATATGACGGATGACTATGGAATTGTCGCGCTTCCAGAGAATCGGGCAATGAATCGACAGGATGAGGATACCGTTTCAATCGTGCTGGCCGCAAGCTTGTTGGCTCTGCAAGAAAACGCGTATCGACTGCCGTTCGGTACGACCACAGTCACTGATGGGAGATGCATGCATGAATAGTCCAGATAGTCTTGAATTGTCGCGCCGGGAATTCCTGCTTACCGGATCGGCCGCAACGGCCGTCGGCGTCATGCCATTTACCGCCGTTGCCGCACCGCCCCCGGTTGCCGCGCAAGGTGCAGTAGCAACGCTGACGATCAGTCTGAATGGCCAGTCCCGTGAACTCCGTATCGATACGCGCACCACACTGCTGGACGCCTTGCGCGAGCACCTGCACGTCACCGGCACCAAGAAGGGCTGCGACCAGGGCCAGTGCGGTGCGTGCACGGTCCTGGTCAACGGCCGCCGCATCAACGCCTGCCTGTCGCTGGCCGTCATGCACGAGGGTGATAGCATCACCACGATCGAAGGCCTGGGTACGCCGGAGCACATGCACGCCATGCAGGCGGCCTTCGTCAAGCACGATGCCTACCAGTGCGGTTATTGCACGCCTGGCCAGATCTGTTCGGCAGTGGCCGCGCTCGGCGAGATCGAGGCGGGGATACCGAGCCACGTCAGCGAACAACTCACGGCCCAACCGGTGTTCAGCGCCAGCGAACTGCGCGAACGTATGAGCGGGAATATCTGCCGCTGCGGCGCCTATTCGAACATCATCGACGCCATCACCGAAGTCGCCGGCATGAACGGCACGAAAGGCACGCCATGAAAGCATTTACCTATGAACGCGCGCAGTCGCTGGCGCAGGCGGCGGCTGCGGTCGGGCGCAATCCCCACGCGAAATTCATTGCTGGCGGCACCAACCTGCTCGACCTGATGAAACTCGCAATCGAGACGCCCACCCATCTCGTCGACGTGAATCCCCTGGGCCTGGACAGGATCGAGCAAACACCCGAGGGCGGTTTGCGTATCGGCGCCCTGGTGCGCAACACCGATCTGGCGACGGACATGCGGGTGCGCCGCGATTACAGCCTGCTGTCGCGCGCCCTGCTTGCCGGCGCGTCCGGACAACTGCGCAACAAGGCAACCACGGCGGGCAACCTGCTGCAGCGGACACGCTGCCCTTACTTCTACGACACGAACCAGTCCTGCAACAAGCGCAAAGCCGGCAGCGGCTGTAGCGCAATCGGCGGTTTCAGCCGCCAGCATGCGGTCATTGGCGTCAGTGACACGTGCATTGCGACGTATCCTGGCGACATGGCCGTGGCCATGCGGGCACTCGACGCCACCGTCGAGACGGTCAAGGCCGACGGCACCCGGCGTGGGATCCCGATCGCCGAATTTTACCGGCTGCCGGGCGCTACGCCTCAGCGCGACAACACGCTGCAGCATGGCGAACTGATCACTGCAGTCACTTTGCCTGCACCAGTCGGCGGCGTGCACATTTATCACAAGGTGCGCGACCGTGCGTCGTATGCCTTCGCACTGGTGTCCGTCGGCGCCATTGTGCAAGCGGACGGCAGTGGCCGCGTCGCCCTCGGTGGCGTCGCGCCCATGCCCTGGCGGGTCGAGGAAGCCGAACGCGAGCTGCCGCGCGGCGCCAAAGCCGTGACCGCGCGCCTGCTCGCAGGCGCCAGGCCGACGCACGAGAACGCATTCAAGCTGACGCTGGTCGAGCGCACGCTCGGTTCGGTCATCGCACAAGCAAGGAGCACGGCATCATGAGATTCGATACCCCAGCCACCACCAACCCGATCGACCAGCTCAAGGTCGTCGGCCAGCCGACCGACCGCATCGATGGGCCGTTAAAGACCACCGGCACCGCAACCTACGCCTATGAGCAGCATGCTGCAGCGCCGGGCGCAGTGTATGGCTACATCGTCGGCGCGGCCATTGCCAAAGGGCGCATCGAGGCGGTCGATGCACGGCCGGCCAGCCAGGCGCCGGGGGTGCTCGCCGTCATCAGCGCCGCGAATGCAGGCAAGCTCGACAAGGGCGCGTTCTACGCGGCGCGTGCGCTGGCCGGGCCGGACGTGGATCACTACCACCAGGCGGTCGCCATTGTCGTGGCGAAAACCTTCGAGCAGGCCCGAGCTGCCGCGCAACTGGTGCGGGTGCGGTATGCCAAAGCCAAAGGCGCATTCGACCTGGCGGCAGCAAAGGACGCTGCGCCCCTCTCGAAGGTGGCGCCGTACGCACCGCCGCCCGAAACGGCTGCCGGCGACTTCGAAGGCGGTTATGCCAGCGCAGCCGTGAAACTCGACGTGCGCGTCACGACGCCTGACCAGTCGCATGCGATGATGGAGCCGCACGCGACCATCGCGGCGTGGAACGGTGGCAAGCTCACACTATGGACTTCCATCCAGCAGGTCAACTGGGGCGTGCGCGACATCGCGAAGACACTGGGCATTGCCGAGGATGACGTGCGCATTGTCTCGCCGTACATCGGCGGGGGCTTCGGCGGCAAGGGCACAATTCTGTCCGATGCGGTACTGGCGGCAGTCGCAGCCCGCAAGGTGGGCCAGCCAGTCAAGGTGACGCTGCAGCGCGCACTCATGTTCAACAACGTCACCCACCGCCCCGCGACGATCCAGCGGATTCGCATCGGCGCCAGCCGCGATGGCAGGATCACGGCCATCGGGCACGAAAGCTGGTCAGGCAATATCGCCGGCGGCAGGCCCGAAGCAGCCACCACGGCAACCCGCCTGCTGTATGCCGGCCCGAACCGCATGACGCGCCTGCGGCTGGCGCACCTCGATCTCCCGGAGGGCAGCGCAATGCGTGCGCCGGGCGAGGCGCCAGGCATGATGGCGCTTGAAATTGCGATGGACGAGATGGCCGAGAAGCTCGGCATGGATCCGGTGGCATTCCGTGTGCTCAATGACACCCAGGTCGATCCTGAAGAACCGACGCGCGCGTTTTCGCAGCGCCAGCTGGTCGAGTGCCTGCAGACAGGGGCGGCACGCTTTGGCTGGAGCGAACGCACCGCGCGCCCGCGCAGCCGGCGGGATGGCCGCTGGCTGGTCGGCATGGGAATGGCAGCGGCGATCCGCGGCGCGCCGGTGGCGAAGTCGGCGGCCCGTGTGCGTCTCGACCATCTCGGCATCGTGACTGTCGAGACCGACATGACCGATATCGGCACCGGCACCTACACCATCCTTGCCCAGACCGCCGCAGAGATGATGGGTATCGGTGTGGACAGGGTGAACGTACGACTCGGCGACTCGCGCTTTCCCGAGTCCGCCGGTTCGGGCGGGCAATGGGGCGCGGCATCCTCGACGGCAGGCGTGTATGCCGCCTGCGTCAAACTGCGCGAGGCCGTGGCGCGCCAACTCGACATGGACCCGGCAAGCGCCGAATTCGTCGGCGGCATGGTACGCGCCGGCAGCCGCGCCGTCCCGCTGACGCATGCGTCGAGGTGGCGCGACATCGAGGCCGAGGATGTCATGGAATTCGGCGAACTCGCCAAGCAGTATGCGATCCAGACCTTCGGCGCGCATTTTGTCGAGGTCGGGGTCGACGCCGCCACTGGCGAGATCCGTGTGCGGCGCATGCTTGCCGTGTGTGCAGCTGGCCGGATCCTCAATCCCAAGACAGCACGCAGCCAGGTCATTGGCGGAATGACGATGGGCGTCGGCGCAGCACTGATGGAAGAACTCGTCGTCGACAAGCGCGCTGGCTACTTCGTCAATCACGACCTGGCAGGCTACGAAGTGCCGGTCCACGCCGATATTCCACACCAGGACGTCATCTTCCTCGACGAAGTCGATCCGGCCGCGTCACCGCTCAAGGCCAAGGGCGTGGGCGAACTCGGTATCAGCGGCGTCGCAGCCGCCGTCGCGAACGCGGTCTATCACGCGACGGGAGTACGCGTGCGCGACTACCCCATCACTTTGGACAAGTTCCTCGACCGCCTGCCGGACGTCGCCTGATATAGGGGCAATCGACAGTCAGCAATCCAACATTGATTGACATACCGGTCTGGCGCACATAACCGGACCACAGAACCGGAAGGATGACGATGAAGATCATTACTGCGACAGTCATGTCGCTCACCCTGGGCGCATCGGCCCTTGCCAGCAGTACGAACGGTACGCCAGCCACCATGGTCATCGCGCGCGCGGGCAGCCAGGCCTCGATCAGCGGTCCTGCGCAGAATTTCACAGGCCGCGTGCGCGTAGATCCGCTGTTCGATGCGCGCGCGCCATCCACCGTGTCGGGCGGGGTCGTGACCTTTGAACCGGGTGCGCGTTCGGCCTGGCATACGCACCCGATGGGACAAATACTGATCGTCACTGCCGGTACGGGGCGCATCCAGCAGTGGGGCGGCAACGTCGAGCAGATCCGTCCCGGCGACGTGGTCTGGACCCCGCCTGGTGTCAAGCACTGGCACGGCGCCGCGCCAACGACGGCGCTCACGCACATGGCGATTCAGCAGAGCGGCGATGGCAAGAATGTCGAATGGATGGAAAAAGTCAGCGACGAACAGTACAGCCAATGAACGGCGCCGTTCATCTTCGGCATTGAGCGGCAGCGGCGTGTTGTGCGCAACAAGAGCCTCAGCAATTGTGTTGAACCCCCATGCGCATGACGCCACGATCTGACCGGATTTCAGATCAAATGTCATTTAGAATATGTACATGGAATACACCGTCCGCGCCCCGATTGCCAACTTCACCGACCTGCTGCTCGACGCCGTCTGCATGGTCGACGCCGGCGGGCGGTTCGTGTACGTCAGCGCGGCCGGTGTCAACATCTTCGGCTATACGCAGCAGGAAATGATTGGCCTGCGCGTGATCGACCTGGTCGCCCCCGCCGACCGTGAACGCACGCTCGCCGCGGCGCAGGACATCATGAATGGCCAGGCCCATACCAACTTTGAAAACCGCTACCTGCGCAAGGACGGCAGCATCGTCCATATCATGTGGTCGGCGCGCTGGTCCGAGGCCGATCAGCTGCGCGTGGCCGTTGCGCGCGACGTCACCGCCCTGAAACAGGCCCAGGCGATGCAGTCGGTGCTGTACGCGATATCGGAAGCGGCCCATGCGAGCGACAATCTGGCCGACCTGTTCGGACGCAGCCACGCCATCGTCCGTGAGCTCTTGCCGGCCTCCTGCTTCGGGGTGGCCCTGTGCGACAAGGCAGGCCAGGACATGGACTTCACGTACCTCGTGGACGATGGCGCCCCGTGCGACGCATCGCTGATGCCGCTTCTGTGCGAGACAGTGGCGCAGTGCGCTGCGCCGCTGCTGCTCGCGCCGGGCGCGCAGGACGGCCTGCCGGCGCCCTTGCGGGCGGCTGCGGCGACCATGGCAGGCGGCGCGCTGGCCGTACCAATCACCACGCCCGATGGCGTCGTTGGCGTCATCGCGCTGCGCAATGGTCCGGATGACACGCCGTACCGGACGCAGGACCGGGACTTGCTGGTGTTCGTAGCCGATCAGCTCGCCGCCGCCATCGGACGCAGGCAACTGCATGCGCAACTGCAGTTCATGGCCCTGCACGACGAGCTGACCCGCCTGCCAAACCGGCGCCTGTTCTACGACCGTCTCGATACCGCGCTGGCGCATGCCCGGCGCCAGCAGGAGCGGTTGTCCCTGCTGTTCATCGACCTGAACCGGTTCAAACAGGTCAACGACAGCTTCGGTCATGCCTGCGGCGACCGGTTGTTGCAGGAGGTCGCGCGTCGTGTCTCAGCCTGCCTGCGCAACAGCGATACGCTGGCGCGCCTGGGTGGTGATGAATTCGTCGTCCTGCTGGAAGACGTCACGCTGCCCGCCGATGCGGGGCTGGTGCTGGACAAGATTCACCTGGCGCTGGCACCGCCGGTCGAGCTGGGCGAAGGACAGTGGCTGCAGATGTCGGTCAGTGTCGGTGTTGCGCACTATCCCGAGCATGGCGGCAACCGCGACGAACTTCTTTCGCACGCCGACAAGGCGATGTATGCCGCCAAGGCAGCCGCAGCGCTTGCCGGATCAGGGGTGCATCAGCCGGCCTGATCGGCATCCTTGCGCCCCAATCCCGGCGCCAGCCCCATGCCCATGCCGCCACCGCCGCCGCCATCCGCATTGCCCCCGCCATTGCCACCGCCCCGGTTACCACCCACCTCGCCCTTGCCACGCGCCGCGCCGCCCTGGGTACGCGTCGGTCCCTGCAGCGGAATCAGCACATTGGCCGGCATTGGCCCCAGGTCCAGTGCGCTGCGAATAAAACCGCGCAGGCTGATCACCAGGTCTGCCGTGTGAATCGGCCGGCCGGCCGCCAGGTCCGCTGCAGCCTGTCCCGCCAGCCGGCAGTGCTCTTCGGTGCCCAGCAGCAGGATGTCCGCCAGCGCGGCCTCGACCGCATCGCGCATGCGGCGTGACCGTTCGGAGCTGAAGGTTTCCTCGGCCACTGGCAGCGCGCCCTCCCCGGCCCGGGTGCGCTCGTGCAGATCGCGCAAATGGGTCGGATCGACCGTCAGCTGACCGGTGAACGAGCCGCCCAGCGCGCGGTAGGCCGCGATTAGTGTCTTGAGCCGCTCATTGATCTGGCGGTTCATGCGCTCGCGCCGCTGCTGGATCGTCTGCATGATGATGAGGCGAATGCCCACCCCGAGAAGGGTAATGATGGCAAGGCCGATGATGGTCGTCATCGCACCTTGCCACGAGCTGAAATCCATGGAACGCATGCTTGCCCCGACAAAGTCTGAAGGATGCCAGTGTACCGATTCGGCGTTCTTCACACGCCGGTCAGCAGTGTGTGGTGAGACTATCGTCCCGGTGGCATAACCATTTCCCAGGAGATGAGTGATGACGATCAAGCATGTATTCATTGTCGGCGTCGCAAAATGCGGCACCACGGCGCTGTCGGAATGGATGGTCGTCAATGGGCTTGCCGAAAACCGCGTGCCCGCGAAAAAGAACCGTATCTGTATGCGAACGACGAGCCCCACGCGGCGCGCTCGCGCCGGGGCGACGTGCCGCTGCTCGACGCCAGCGCCGGTTACGCCTTCGATCCGGCAACCGTGCAGCGCCTGCCCCAATACGATACGCGCCTGGTCCTGTGCCTGCGCAACGGGTTCGGGCGGATGTGGAGCTTCTACAAGATGTTCAAGGTCGACTGCCTGGGCGGGGACGAGGCACGCAGCCTGATCGCCTCAACACGCCTGGGCGACAGCCTGCTGGACCATGCCGAACTGGACCGTTACCTCGCGACCACGTAAGCATGTCAGCAGGCCGTTTGTCACACCCCTGTCATGACAGCGCCCGATGATGACGTACAGTGAGCACCGGCAAGGTTGATATGCCGGTCCGGTCAACGGCATCGGGAGCGCTGCACATGTACAACAGTGATAAACGGCTTCTCATCCTCGACGCGGATGGCACCACCATCGATGCTTTTTCGGCGATCGCCATGGCCTTCAACCAGCACGGCTGCGTGCTCGGCGCTGAAACGGCGTTCCAGAAACGGCACCACCTGCTCAAGTATGTGGGCGGCCTCAAACAATTCCCGTCGATCATCAAGAAAAACCTGCGCAAGAACAGCCGCGCCAAACTGGTCGACACGCTGACCGACATCTACCGGCAAGAAGCCCGGCTGTATGACGGCATTCCCGACCTGATCCGCGAACTGATCGCTGCGCCCGGCATCACCGTGGGCATCGTCACGCGCAATATCACGATCGAGCCCCTCGAGACGCTGCGCCAGCTGTTCCTGCGCCACGACATCGATATCGGCGCACTGGATTTTCTGGAGCATATTCCACTGAAGGACAAGAAGACGGCATCGTTTCGGGCCGTGCGCGAGCGCTTCGGCGTGAATCCGGCGCGCGGCTATATCTGCGGCGACGAGCACAAGGATTTCACGGCCGCTGCCAACACCGGCATGCACCCGTTCATGGTCTCGTACGGCTTTGAAGACTACGATCGCCTGACGAACAAGTTCGACATTCCGCCGGAACTGATTTCGCGCACCTCGGGCGAGTTATGCGATCGCGTGCGCCATGCGCTGGACCTGGCTCAGGCCCCGTACCAGAACAGCAGCGCACTGACGGCGCCGAACAGCCAGTAATCGATCGGCGCGCCCAGCGCCCAGCGCTTGTGCCACGCCACATGCACCTGCTTGAAGCGGCGCCAGCCGAACGCGGGATTGATGACGAACCACAGGTAATCCTCGACGATCCAGAACAGCATGATCGACGCCATGATCGTCGCCTCGAGCTGCCACGACCACTGGCCCATGACAAACAGCGGAAAGTGAAACACCAGCCCGATGAACGAGAACATCCACAGGTGGTAACCGGTCAGCGCGCGGCCGCCCCAGAAGATGTCGAGCAGCAGATGCTCCTCAATGCGCCAGGTCGGCAGATTTGCTGCCCAGCCGGCCTCGCCTTCGATTTCCACCTCCACGCGCGCGAACAGATACGCCAGCGCCAGCACGGCGCACACCGTCGCCACGAGCCTGGCGCCATCGGGCAATTCAAACATGGACGGCATCCTGTTGGCGGGCGGCTTGCACCAGAACGGTTTCGACGACGTGGCGCGCAGCCTGCGGGCGGCCAAGGGCGCGTGCACAGGCTGCCATGTCGGCCAGTTTTTCCGGATGCGCCATCAAGTAGCGGATGCGGTAGTCGAGCGTTGGCAGATCCACCGCCTTGAGCGCGGCGCCATGCTCAAGCAGATAATTGGCGTTGTGTTCTTCCTGGCCAGGGATCGGTGCATTGACGATCATCGGCAAGCCCATCGCCAGGCATTCGGCCGTCGTCGCGCCGCCCGGCTTGGTGATCACCAGATCGGCGCACGCCATCAGGCGCTCGACGTGGTCCGTGTACCCATGCGGCGCCAGCCGGCCCGGGAACCGCACGGCCAGGCGCTGCAGTGCGGCCAGTTCGGCAACGTTCTTGCCGGCCAAAGCGATCAATTGAAAATTGCCCGGAATCGCCAGCAACTGCTGCGCCACGCGGTGCAGGCCGCCCAGACCGGCGCCGCCGCCCATCAGCAGGAAGGTCGGCAGCGCCGGATTCAGGCCAAGTGCTCTGGCGCAGTCGGCGCGGTCGTGGGTGAGGGAAAACGCCGGCATCGTGGGAATACCAGAGACATAGATGGCATGCGCGGCGACGCCCTGCTCGTGCATGCGGAACGCCACCTCGTCGTTGGCGGCAAAATAGCCGGTGACGTGCGGCTGCAGCCACATGCGGTGCAGGTCGAAGTCGGTGACTTGTACCCAGAGCGGGCACGTGAGTTTTCCAGCGGCGATCTGTTGCGACAGCACTTCGGCCGGCTGGAAATGGGTACAGATGATCGCGTCGGGTTTCAGTACCGCGATTTCATCGATCAAGGAGCGGCACGCATGCCGTTCGATGCGGCGCCGCAGCCGGCTGACCAGGCTATCCGGCCTGGCCGCATCGGTCCAGCGGTAGATATAGCGCCACAGGCCCGGCGCGCGGGTGATCAGGCGCAGATAGAACTGGGTATAGACCTTGCGCAGCAGCGGCGTGGCAAACGCCATCGCATCCAGGTGGATGACCGTGGCGTCGGGATGGTCGGCCGCGGCGCAGGCGCGGATGGCCTCAGCAACCCGGGTGTGGCCGGCGCCAGCCGGGACGCTGAGCAGGACGATGGTCTTGCCGGCCATGCTGCGCTGGAGTTCACCCTCTTTCACGAGGGGCGCTTTCCGGCCTGCGCCAACGCTGCCGTCCGGTCAGGCGAAGATTTCTGCTTCATGCACACTCCATCGCAACGTGATGCGACGAAGTGTGAAGGCGGATTATGACCCGGCCATGACGCCTATGCAGTTAGACGACGCTGTTCCACGGCTTGGACAGACGCATCGCACAGTTGATCAGGCCAACCATCGAATACGTCTGCGGGAAATTACCCCACATTTCGCCCGTGTCCGGATGCGTGTCTTCCGACAGCAGGCCCAGGTGATTGCGCGCCGCCAGCATCGCCTCGAACACAGCGCGTGCTTCGTCCTCGCGGCCGATCCGCGCCAGCGCATCGATGCGCCAGAACGTGCAGATATTGAAGGCCGTTTCGGGCTTGCCAAAGTCGTCCGGCGCTTCATAGCGGCGCATGTACGGGCCCTCGCACAGCGACTTTTCCAGCGCGTCGACAGTGGCGACGAAGCGCGGATCCATCGGATCGATGAAGTTGATCTCGGCCATCAACAGCACGCTGGCGTCGAGGTCGCGTCCGCCCAGGCTTTCGGCAAACGCCTGGCGCTCTTCGCTCCATGCTTCGGTCAACAGGCGATTGCGGATGATTTCCGCGCGCTCGCCCCAGAACGTGGCGCGCTCGGGCAAGTCCAGCTCTTCGGCGATCTTGGCCAGGCGGTCGCACGCCGCCCAGTTCATCAGCACCGATGAGGTGTGCACGCGGGCGCGCGTGCGCAGCTCCCACATGCCCGCGTCCGGTTCGTCGTACAGGCGGAACGCCTGTTCACCCACGGCTTCGAGTTGCACGAACTCGGCATGCCCCGCACGGCGGAACAGGCGGTGATCGAAGAATGCCTGCGCCGCGCCGAGCACGATATTGCCGTACACGTCGTGCTGGAAGTGCTCCTGCGCCTGGTTGCCCACACGCACCGGCCCGTTGTTGCGGTAGCCGGGCAGGTGCTCGATGATCGATTCGGGCAGCTCTTCCTCGAGCCCGATGCCATACAGCGGCTGGATATGCCCGCCCTTGGCGCGCGCCACGACATTGCTCAGCCAGCGCAGATAGTCTTCCATCGTGCCGACTTCGGACAAGCTGTTCAGCGCCCGGATCACGAAGAACGCATCGCGCAGCCAGCAATAGCGGTAATCCCAGTTGCGCTCGCTGCCCGGTGCTTCCGGGATACTGGTCGTCATTGCGGCAATGATCGCGCCGGTATCTTCGTACAGCGACAGTTTCAGCGTGATCGCGGCGCGGATGACTACATCCTGCCACTCGAGCGGCAGCGCCAGCCGGCGCGACCAGGTGCGCCAGTACGAGATCGTCTCGAGCTCGAAGCGGTGCGCGGTGTCCTTGATGCCGTCGGCCAGCGTTTCGTCCGGTCCGAGCATGAAGTTCAGCGGCCGGTCGAGCAGGAAGAACGATTCGGACATCACGTAATTGAGCGACGCGTCGGTGTTCAGGCGCAGCGTCTGATCGGGACCGACGTAGCGGATGTGGTGGCTGCCCTGCGTGATCTCGGGCGCCTTGGCGCCGTATTCGAAGCGCGGCCGCATGATCACGCGCACACGCACGCCACTGCCCAGCGGACGCACGCGGCGCACCAGCATCAGGGGGCGGAACATGCGGTCGCGGCTCAAAAAGCGCGGCGCGAAGTCGGTGATCTCGATGCCGTTGCCGCCGCTGTCGAACAGGCGCGTGCGCAGCACTGCCGTGTTCGGTTCATACACTTGCTCGCTGCGGGCGAAGTCTTCCAGTTCGACGCTCCACAGGCTGCCCTTCTCGCTCGGATCGAGCAAGGCATTGAAGACCGGGTCGCCGTCAAAGCGCGGCAGGCAGCACCAGACCATCCGGCCCATGCGGTCGACCAGGGCGCTGAAGGCGCAATTGCCGATCACGCCGCAATCGAGCGAACCGGTGGGGTCAATCGTGCCCCGTGCTTCGAGGGCGTTCGGTAGTGCGGTGCTCATTGTCGACTCGTGGGAATCATCATTCATGGGGTATGTCCTTTCCAATGGTTGGCGCGGCGGCTGCTTGCGACAGTACGATGCGCAATTGTTCCGCCGACGCGATGCGGCACTGGGCCACAGTGGGGCCCGGGCCGACCTTCAGGCCGATCCCGCCAATACTTTGTACTTGTGCAAAACCTGCTTCGTCGGTCGTGTCATCGCCGATGAACAGGGGCCGGTAACCGGCGAACGGCGCGTCGGCCAGGAAATCGCGGATCGCCGTACCCTTGCTGACGGCGTTCGACTTGACCTCGACGATCATCTTGCCTTCCATCAGCAACAGGCCCGGGCTGGCGTCCACCGCCACGCGCATCGCGTCGGTGCACAGCGCCTGCAATTCGGGCGCCTGGCGGAAATGCAGCGCCAGCGCGCCGTGCTTTTCCTCGACCCACAGGTCGGGATGGCGCGCCGCCAGCCCCTGCGCAGCCTGGCGCACCAGGGCGAAGTCGGGCGGCGTCAGGCGGCGCACGACGCCGTCGACGCCGCGTCGCTCCATGCCATGCACGCCGGCCGCAGGGAACGTCAGCGGCGCCAGCAGTTTGTCGAGCTCGTTGATCGGGCGGCCGGACACGAGGGCCAGGCGCCCTTTCAGGCGCGCCTGCAGCAGCGGCAGCGCGGCATGCAGCATGTCGGTGACGATCACCTGGTCGGGCAGCGGCGCGATGTCCACCAGCGTGCCGTCGAAGTCCAGAAACAGCGCGCAATCGGGCGCGGCCAGCAGGTCGAGTGCGGCCTGCAGGTTGTCAGTCGCAGCGGTCATGCTTCCCCCCTGCGCACACGGTCCTGACTGAGCGAGACGATGCGCGACTTGACGCGCTCGCGCTGGCGCAGGCGCGCCGCATCCTGCAGCATGCGGCCGGCCCAGCGGTAGACGTTGAAGTCGCGCACCCGGCGGCGCATGCTGCGCATCCGCTCGCGCTGCTCGTCGCGCGGCATGCGCAGCGCCTGGTACAGGGCTTCGGCGCCCTCTTCAATGTGGTACGGGTTGACGATCAGCGCTTCATGCAGCTCGCGCGCTGCGCCGGTGAACTGGCTCAGGATCAGCGCGCCGCCTTCGTCGTCGCGGGCGGCGATGAATTCCTTGGCCACCAGGTTCATGCCATCGTGCAGGCTGGTCACGCTGCAGACGTCCGACGCGCGGAAGTACGTGCGCAACTGGCGCTGTTCGTGGTGCTCGGTTTTCAGCACGATCGGCAGGTAGGTGCCGCTGGCGTAGCGGTCATTGATCCGCTGCGCCAGGCCGCGCACGCGCGTTTCCAGGTTCTGGTATTCATCCAGCGACGAACGGGTGGGCGCGGCGATCTGCACGAACGTGAACTTGCCGATCATTTCGGGATACAGCTCGAACATGCGCTCGACCGCTTCAAAGCGCTCGACGATGCCCTTGGTGTAATCGAGACGGTCGACGCCGATGCCCAGCAACTGGTCGGCCGGCAGCGACAGGGACTGGCGGATTTCGGCGCGGCAGGCGGCGATATCGGGTTCGCCCGGGATTTCGTCAGGCCACGCGATGGAAATCGGATACGGTTTCACCTGCGTCAGCTGGTTGCCGTAGCTGACGGTCGATGCTTCGTCTTCGATGCGGGTTTCCAGGTAGCGGTCGACCGTGTCGAGGAAATTTTTGCGGTGGAACGGCGTATGGAAGCCCAGGATCGTGCTGCCCAGCATGCCGTCGAGGATTTCTTCGCGCCATGGGCAGATGCCGAACGACTCCGGATTTGGCCATGGGATGTGCCAGAACGTGATGATGGTTGCCTTCGGCAGCACCGCGCGCACCATGCGCGGCAGCAGGGCGAAGTGATAATCCTGCACCAGCACGACCGGGTTGTCGGAGCGCGCTTCGGCGATCACGGCATCGGCAAAGCGCTGGTTCACGCGCACGTACTCGGCCCAGTCGGTCGAGCGGAACACGGGGCGCACGTGCGCAATATGGCACAGCGGCCACAGGCCTTCGTTGGCAAAACCGTAGTAATAGCCCTGCTCTTCTTCCTTCGACAGCCAGACGCGGCGCAACGTATAGCTCGGGTTATCGGGCGGGACCGGCACGTGGTCATTGGCGTCGACCGTCTCGCGGTCGGCCGAACCGGCGCCATGCGCGATCCAGGTACCGGAACAGGCGCGCATCACGGCTTCCACTGCCGTGACCAGGCCACTGGCCGGACGCTGGACTTTCACGCCATTGGGTGTGGCCACGTGGATGTAGGGCTCGCGGTTCGAGACCACGAGGATCTGGTCGCCGGCCAGGTCCTGGTTCAGCAGCAGCTTGAGCGTTTCGGGACTCCAGGTCGTTGACTCGACCGGGCTGGCAGCCAGCTCGCGCTGATAATCGTTGAGCATGGCGCGGAACTCGCTGGCCAGCGGCGCCATGTCGCCTTCGGCCGGCACGGGCTCGGTCGCACCGGGACGTGGCGAGCGCGGCAACAGTTCGCCGCGCAGCATTTCACGCATGCCGGCCACCCAGCCATGCCAGCTCAGATGGGCGATGATCACGGTGATCATGGAAATCGCGCCAGCCATCAGCACAAACAGGCCGAGGATGTATTTCTTGGTGTCGGCGCTGCGGCGCTCGATGAAGCTCATGTCCTGCACCAGCACCAGGCGGCCGGCAGAGACGCCGTCCTGCATCAGCTCGCGCGTGGAAACATGGACGGGGCCCTCTGCCAGGCGCACCACGGGATTGGACGTCGAACCGTCCTCCTCGTTGCTGACCTGCCCCTCGCGGCAACCGAGCGTGGCCGGATAGGTCGAGGTTTTGTACAGCAGCATGCCGTCAGTCGAGCACAGGGCCAGCGCATACAGGCGCTCGTCCTGGATCGCGCGCTCGAACGCATCGTTGATGCGTTCGCCCGAACCATCTTCGAGATAGGTCAGCAAGGGCTGTTGCAGCGTGCTAGACACCAGACGTGAGCGCGTGTCCAGGTCACGCACGAACCAGCGCTGGGTAAGATTTTCCATCCACGGAATGGCAAAGTACCCGAACAACGCCAACACAATGGCAAGGGGAACGATGAACCGCAGGGACAATTGAATGGATCTGAAGCGCATGAAGCTCTTTCAATGGGACGAAGACGCCGACCGATTGATTATAGCTATCTAAAAATTATCTTGTCGCTATGGCATGCAACGGTGTCGAACGGGGCGGGATTGGCTGGCAAAAACGCCGCTGCGCCTGATATGGCATGCCGGATTGCGGGATGCACTGAATGCTGTTTTAACCCGGCACGCGTTTCATGACGAACTCGGCCCGCGGCCGGGCGTGTCGCTCCAGGCGGTAAGTCAGCACGGCGCCATCCTCGCTGACGGTCACGGTCCACAGATTGGTGTCGGCGCCGGGAACCAACCTGGCCGTATAGGCGTCTGCCAGGAATGCCTGCGCGCGGGCAGTGCCGCCGGGCTGCGCCATGCCGCCGTACATCGTTACCCTGTCCGGAGTGCCGTCAGCGTGACGATGGTCATGGCGCAATTCCAGCCCTGCTGCAGGGCGCGTGAAAATCCACGTACGCGAGCGATCTTCACCCACTTTGAGCGGCATGCGTACATCGGCCGTGCTGCAGATGACTTCGGTCGAGATGGTCTTGTTGGCAAACTCGTTGTGCGGATCGATCGCATAAGTCTGGCCGCCCTCGAAGCGCTGGCCACACATCGTTCTGAGGGTGGCCATGAAGCTGTCGCCAGCGACGGGCGTTGGTACTGCAGCACAACCGGCCAGCAGGCAGGTGGCAGCAAGCAGGGGAAAAAGAGGATGCATCGCGGTCCTGTTCCAGAAAAAAAGCGCTGTAAAGACAGCGTCCTGCCACACTGACAAATCATCAACAAAACCTACTCAATGGCAACAAAATAGCGTCAGCGCATGAAATGGAAAATAAAGTGTCGTTATTTATGTGACAAGCGTATGAAATTTGTCGGAAAATCTTACAATTATTTACGAAATTTTCATTTCGAAAAATATTCTTCATAGAAATCAACGCTCTGTTTTGCTGGCACGTAATGTGCATTACACCCGATAGTCGTCGAATGATCGTTACGACACCCGATACAGGGGCTGTGACACGAATGCAGCGCCGTTCATCGTACACACTTGGAGCGCATCAGAATGAAGAAAGCACTTGTTGCATTGCTGGTTTCCGGAATGATGTCCTCGGCGTTCGCCGGGGTCGTGATTGAAGAAGGTTTTGATGATGTAGGCAGCCTGCAGGGCAAAGGCTGGGTCGTGGACAACAAGAGTTCCCCGGTTGGTACCACCAGCTGGTTCCAAGGCAGTGTCGGCTTCTACGGCCAGGGCGCCGCTGAAGGCTCCAACGATCGCAGCTATGTGGCAGCGAATTACAACAATGCTGCCGATGGCGGCACGATCAATAACTGGCTGTACACCCCCGAATTCTCGACCCTGATTGGCGCAACCGTCTCGTTCTGGCTGAATGCCGACGACGCCGCCACCTACGACGACAACATCGCATTTGGCTTCGTCGACGCCGCTGGCGCCATGATCGATCTGATGCCGAGTATCAGTGTCGGCTCCGGCTGGACGCAGTATTTCGCCTACATCGGCCCAACCGCTGGCAGCGCCCGCTTCGCCTTCCAGTACACCGGTGACAATGCTACCGCGAACTACGTCGGCATCGACTCCCTGGTCGTCGACGTACCTGAACCGTCGAGCATCATGATCCTGGCCGCTGGCGCCATGGGCCTGGTTGCCGCACGTCGCCGCAAACGCGCCTGAGCGCTCCACGCCACGTTGTCTGCCGAAGCGCGCTGCGCTTCGCACATTTTGCATCGAATATGTTTTCCCAGGAGATTGTCATGTTCCAGAAACAACAAACCGGCCTGCGCGCACTGCGCGCCGCCGGCATTGCTCTTGCCCTGATGGGTTTCGCCGGCCAGTCCGCCATTGCCCAGGAAGCGCCAGTCGTCTCGAATGAATCGCTGACCGTCGTGCGCGATGCCGAAACCGGCAAGCTGCGCGGCGCCACGCCCGACGAAGCCGTCGCGCTGAAGGCCCAGTCCGTCAAGGCAATGGCACGCATCGCACCGAAAGCAACGCTGCAAAAATTCCACAGCAGCGGCGCGCGCGGCGCCCGCCTGACCGACGAGTTCATGACCACGTCAGTGGCGGTTCGTAACGCCGATGGCAGCATCAGCGTCACGCACGGCGACACCCAGAATGCCGATTCGACCGGCCACGTTCACACCATTACGCCTGTCACGGATTAATCATGCGCACCCCATCCTTCTCGCTCACCGCCGCACGCACCGTCCTGGCCACCGCCAGCATCCTGACCTGCATCGCTGCGCAAGCTGCAACCATCACCATCCAGAGCCGCGATCCAGCCGGCTTCGGCTTCAACGATCCGACCCCGGTAGCACCGGTTGGCGGTAATAACGGCACCACCCTCGGCCAGCAACGCATGAACGTGTACCGCCACGTTGCCGATATCTGGGAACGCAATCTGCAGAGCAATGTGACGATCACCGTGTCGGCCGGCTGGGAACCGCTGACCTGCACCGCCACCTCGGCCACGCTGGGCAGCGCCGGCGCCTGGAACATCTGGAATAACTTCCCAGGCGGCAAGCCAAACACCTGGTATCCAGCGGCACTGGCCAACAAGCTGGCCGGTGTCAACCTGACCAATGGTATCCCTGACGACGGCACCGGTTATGGCAACGTCGACATCAAGACCCAGTTCAACGTCAACCTCGGCCAGCCGAACTGCCTCGCAGGCAGCAGCTTCTACCTGGGCCTGGACGGCAATGCCGGCAGCAATGTGAACTTCGCAGCAACCCTGCTGCACGAACTGGGCCACGGCCTGGGCTTCTCGGTCGTCAGCGTACAGACTTCGACTGGCTACCGCATCAATGCGGCTGGTTCGTCGTATGTCGCCACCGGCGGCCTGCCAAGTGTCTGGGAAGAGTTCATGTACGACAACACGGCCAAGAAGAGCTGGCTGAACATGACGTCGGCCGAACGCCGCGTCTCGGCCATCAACCCGCTGGGCCTGGCCTGGACCGGCGCCAACTCGGTCGCCGGCGCCAGCATTCTGCGCTCGCAGCCGATCCTGAAAGCGGCGACGCCAACCGGCATGCTGCCGTTCATCAGCTACTCGGCGTCGGCCTTCGGCCCGACTCTGCCAGCCGTCGCTTCGCTTGGTGCACTGGCCACGATCACGCCACAGGATGGTGAAACCGGTCCTGGCTGTGAACCATTCAATGCGGCCAATGCGGCAGCAGTCCGCGGCAAGGTGCCGATCATCAGCCGCGGCGCGTGCGGCTTCGCCGTCAAGGTGAAGAATGCACAGAACGCTGGTGCAGTCGGTGTTCTGCTGGCGAATAACGTTGCCGGCGACATCGCACCGGGCGGCGCCGATCCAACCGTCACCATCCCGTCGGCCGGCATCACGCAAGCTGCTGGCGATGCGCTGAAAGCCGCTGTCGCCGCCGCCAAGCCATACGGCACGCGTTCGCAGCCAGGCGTGGTGATCGCGTCGCTGGCCACCGATCCGACCCGCAAGGCTGGCGCCGATTCGCTCGGTCGTCCGCTGCTGTACACCCCAGCGGTGCTGGCAGCCGGTTCGTCGGTCTCGCACTGGGACGTGACGGCATCGCCCAACCTGCTGATGGAGCCAAGCATCAATTCGGACCTGACCCTGTCGGTGTCGCCGCCGCAGGATCTGACGCTGCCACTGCTGAAGGATATCGGCTGGTAATTGACTGTCGACGAACACGGCGCGAAGGCGCCGTGATGTACGGATGCAAAAACGCCACCTCGCAAGGTGGCGTTTTTGTTTGCTGCTACCGCGATCGTCGATTAGAAGATCAGGTACAGGATGACCAGTACAACGACCGGGATGCCCAGGAGCCAGCCAATGAAGAATTTACCCATGATAATGTTCCTTCCGTGTTTGCAGTGTCGATGGATCCATCTTGCGCCCTGCAGCGTCCCCGTTCAGTACGCTACTGCACGTCCACGGGCAAATTGATCCATTTGGTATCTCATCGCCTGCCCAGGCGCGCACGGCAGGAACGCGGTGCGACGTGGATTTTTTGACGGGGCTATACTAAATCATCACTTGTCGCCAGGCAGGGAACACGGGCCGATGCTGTGCGTCGTTCGTGTCCGTTACTGTCGGCGATGGCCTTCATGCGCATCGCGCCAGCCGGGGCCAAGGCTTCGCAGCGCCAGATGCGCCCACTCACCATTCAATCAGGGGACTCTATGCCTACAACCTGGATTATCGCGGCCAATGCCGGTCGTGCACGTATTTTTGCCGATGCCAAATCTGCCAAGTCGCTGCAAGAAGTGGAAGACATGGTCAATCCTGCTGCGCAGGGGCGCGTGAGCGACATCGTGACCGACCGCCTGAGCCCACGCTCGGCCGGCAATAGCGGCCACAATATCGGCGGCGGTCAGGGTGGCGGTTTCGAGCACGCCACACAGGCAGGCGCGCCGGGCAGCGACTATCAGCCAGCCGTCACGCCAGCCGAACACGAAGCACAAAAGTTTGCCAAGGACGTTGCCGCGTACCTGTTGCAGGGGCAGCAGAAAGGCCAGTACCAGCATCTGATCGTGTCCGCCTCGCCCGAGTTCCTGGGCCTGCTGCGCACCGCAATCGATCCGCAGGTCAAGGCGCTCATCACGCATGAGCTCAACAAGGATTACACGCACTCGAGCGGTCACGAACTGCGCGGCCAACTCTCGGCGCATCTCGAAAAAGCTTAAGGTCGGCTGACCGCAAGGTCGCGCCAACCCTGACAGGCCCGCCACTTCGGCGGGCCTGTTGCGTTATGGCCGTGCGTGCTCGACCGGCGAGAAAATCTCGCGCAGATCGTCAGCCCCGATGGCCGGCGCCAGTTCGGTATCCCCCGCTAGCAGGGCATTGGCCAGATCGCCTTTGCGGCGCTGCATGTCCTGGATTTTTTCTTCCAGCGTGCCGCGCGCGATCAGCTTGTAGACGAACACCGGCTGCGTCTGGCCAATGCGCCAGGCGCGGTCGGTGGCCTGGTTTTCGCTGGCCGGATTCCACCAGGGATCGTAGTGGATGACCGTATCGGCCGCCGTGAGATTGAGGCCCACGCCGCCGGCCTTCAGGCTGATCAGGAACACACCCACCTGCCCCGCCTGGAACGCAGCGACCGGCGCGGCGCGGTCGACCGTGCTGCCGGTGAGCTCGACGTAGGCGATGCTGCGCGCGTTGAGTTCATCGGCAATCAGCGCCAGCATGCTCGTGAACTGTGAAAACACCAGCACCTTGCGGCCTTCGCTGATCAAAGTATCGAGCAATTCCATCAGCGCCTCGAGCTTGGCCGAACCGCCGGCCGCACCCGTCTTGAGCAGGCGCGGATCGCAGCACACCTGACGCAACTTGAGCAGCGCTTCGAGAATCACGATGTGGCTACGCGCCAGGCCCTTGCGGTCGATCTCGTCGCGCACCTTGCGGTCCATCGCCACGCGCACCGTTTCGTACAGGTCGCGCTGCACGCCACCGAGCTCGACCGGCAGGATGATCTCGGTCTTGGGCGGCAGTTCGGTCGCTACCTTGTCCTTGGTCCGGCGCAGCATGAACGGTTTCAGGCGCCGCACCAGCAGGTCCTTGCGCCCCATGTCGCCACCCTGCTCGATCGGTTTGCGAAACACGGTGTTGAAGCCCCGCTCGTCGCCCAGCAAGCCCGGCATCAGGAAATGGAACTGCGACCACAATTCGCCCAGGTGGTTCTGCACCGGCGTGCCGGTCAGACACAGGCGATGGCGCGCATCGAGCAGGCGCGCCGTCTGCGCCGCCTTGCTGCGGCTGTTCTTGATGTACTGCGCTTCATCGAGGATCAACAGGTGATAGCGATGGCCGCGCAGCGCCACTTCATCGCGCCCTAGCAGCGCGTAGGTGGTCAGGACGACGTCGGCGTCGCCGATGCCATCGAACAGCGCCGTGCGCTCCTTGCCGTGCAACAGCAGCACGCGCAGGCCGGGCGTGAAGCGGGCCGCTTCGGCCTGCCAGTTGGGCATCAGGCTCGTGGGCGCCACGACCAGCGCCGGACGGTCGAGCCGCCCCGCTTCTTTCTCAACCAGGATGTGGGCCAGTGCCTGGATCGTCTTGCCCAGGCCCATGTCATCCGCCAGGATGCCGCCGAACTCGTACTCGCGCAGGAACTGCAGCCAGGCCAGGCCGCTGCGCTGGTAGGGTCGCAGGTCGGCCTGCAGGCCAACGGGCAGTTCGACCGGCCGGATCCCGTCAAAATCGTTGAGCTTGCGGCCCAGTGCGCGCAGGCGCTCGCCGCCCATCCAGCGCAGGTGCGCGGCCCGCTCGAGTTCGGCCAGGCGCGCCGCATCCATCACCGGCAGGCGCACCCGGCTGCCCATGCGCTCGTTGAAGTACAACTCGCCCAGCGTGACCAGGATCGGCTTGATGCGGCCCCAGGTCACGGCCACGCGTGTTTCGTCGTCGAGCTCGATCACCAGGTCGCCCTCGTCGGCGCGCGTGGCCAGGACCACCGGGTCGAACTCCTGCGGCGCGGCGCGGATCATCTTGAGCAGCAAGGGCAGCAGCGCGTGCCGCTGGCCGTTCACGACGATGCCCAGCTCGAGCGCGAACCAGGCTTGCCCGCCCTCGCCTTCTTCATCGAGTTCGGCGTACCAGTCGTCGACCTCGGCCAGGTGGTAGCGATAATCGCCTTCGATCTCGACCTGCCAGCCGGCCGCCTCCAGACGCGGCAGCGCATCGCGCACGAAGCCGACCCAGGCCGCCTCGTCGGCAAGCTGCAAGGCGCCGGGCAGATCCAGCAATGGCGAGTCGGGTGGCGGTTCGGCAAACCCGAGCCCGGTCAGCAGCGCCCGCGCCGCTGCCTCGAGCGCGGCATTGCGCACGATGAGCTGGACCTTGGTGTTCTCGACGCGGCGCAGCACCGGCCCGTCGTCGGGCTCCGCGATCCAGCCGTCGTAATCGAACATTAGCGTCGCATGGTCGTACCAGCGGTAGTCGCCGCGCTGCCTGGCCAGCATGCTGTCGAGCACCAGCAGGGGCACCGGCGCCACGTCGCTGCGCTCACGCGTTTCGAGTACCTGCGGCAGCGGAAACACGCCATCCAGGCCAAGCTCGGCCATGCGCGTCGCCACGCTGGCGCGGTGCTCCGGCCACAGCAGCGGCGCCTGCTCCACCGCGCCGAGCAGCATCTCCAGCGGCAACGGCGCCAGCAAAGCCGGCAGCGTCAGCTCCCCGATCAGGTCGCCATCGATGTAGCAGGCCGGTTCGGTTGGCAATACTTCGTCGGGAATCTGCTGTTCGCGCGCGCCGCCACCGGCAAATTGCCAGCTCAGCTGAAGCGCATCGGGATCGCCGTCGAGCGGATGCCAGTCGATCACGGCCGCGCGCTTCGGACCGGCCAGCAGCGGCGCAACCCGGCCACGGGCCAGATCCTCTGGCGTGTGGGCGCGCAGCAGCCGCTCTTGCGCGACAAGTTGCGCCAGCAAGCGTGCGCCCAGCGCACCTTCTGGCCGCGCGACGCCCAGGCCACCCGAGGCAGCCGCCAGGCCGGCGAACTGCCGCAGCAGCTCGACGTCACCGGTCGCAATCCAGGCGGGCGGATCGCGCAGCAGGCCGTGATGGTTGACGTCGCTGGAACTGGCGCCGATGCCGGCGCGCTTGCCCTGGCGGCCCTTGCGCAGATGCAGCCGGTAGTGGCCATGCAGATCCGGCACCAGGACCCAGGCCAGTATGGTCACCGCGCCCGTGCCCGACAATGCCGGCTGCGTGATCTGGCTCAGCTGCGAGAGCTGCATGAGCCAGTGCTGCGCGACGGCGTTGGCCGCACCAGGCGCCTGTCGGGCTTCGCGTTCGCGGCACTCGATGTCCTTGATCAGGACCGCCACCACGTGCTTGCAGTTGTAGCCGACCGGGCAGGTGCAGCGACCGTCGAAGTTGATTTGCTCGCGCCGCGTGAACACACGGATGGTCTGATGGTAAATCGCCCCGCCGCTGCCGGCAACTTCGCCAATCAGCCGGTCGGCCTGCCACTGCGCAACCAGGACATGGCCGTCATCGGCGTAATCGTGGCCACGCTTCAGGGCGCCGGCGTCGAAGTTGTGCGTCAGGTCGGCGTAATCGTAATGCATGGGCGAATCGGGCAATCATGGCGGCGAAGTCACCATTATCGCCCGAACACGTCAATTCTTACTGCGCGACGACCTTGATCTGCTCGACGTCCACGGTAGAGTCGCCGAACATTTCCTTGTCGAACTCGCCGGTGAGTTCCACCAGCGTGTTGTGATCGACCGTCACGCCGGCCGGAAATCGATCAGCGTCGATCTCGACCATGATCTTGCCGCTGGCGTCGATGAACTCGTAGTTCTCGTCGCCCTTGTGGCTGGTGAGCTTGCCCTTGAGGCGCACGTACTGGTCGTCCTTGCCATTGGCCAGCAAGTCCTTGGCGGTCATCAACGGCGCGCCCGATGGACCGGCATAGCCCGCTGGCACGGCCTTGGTGGCCGGGGTGGCAGTTGGCGCTACGGTGGCGGTTGCAGCCGGCGTTGCAGTCTGGTTTGCAGCGGTCTGGGCGACAGCAGCGGCCGAACCGGTGATCAACAGGGCGATGCAGGCGATGTGCGAAATACGTTTCATGGTCAGTCCTCGGTAGTTGGTGGGTCGTTGCCTGCACAGCGTTGGCAGGCACAGACGCATTACACCGACGGGACATTAAACCGATCTTAAGGACGCGTCGAAGTCGAGCGTCACACCGAGTCCGCGCCCGTCCAGGCCTGTGCCGAAGGTCAGCGCGATGCCATGCAGATCGGCGATGCGCCTGACGATCGACAGCCCGAGCCCGCTGCCCGGCTGGCCCTGCCCCAGCACGCGGAAGAAGCGCTCGCTCAGGCGCGCGCGGCTGGCTTCATCGACTCCCGGGCCGTTGTCGCGCACGGCAATGCGGTCGAATCCGCCATGCCGGCGCGCATCGATCTCGATGCGGCTGCCGTCCGGGCAATAGCGCAGCGCGTTGTCGAGCAGGTTACGCAGCACGATGTCGAGCATCTGCAGGTCGGCCTCCACGTAGTCGAGTTCGCAGTGCACGGCGATGCGGATGCCGCGCCCCGCCGCTTCCTGCGCATGCGCGTCCATGAGGCGCTCAAGCAGCGCCGGCAAGGGCACCGGCTGGCGCACCAGCTGTTCGCGCGCCAGCGGGTCCAGGCGCGCCAGCGTCAGGAGGCTGTCGACCAGCCCGGTCGTGCGCGCGATATCGTGGCGCAGCTTCTGGAACGGCGCGGCCAGTTCGGGATGCTGGCGCTGCAGCAGTTGCACATGCATGTGCAGGCCCGCCAGCGGTGTGCGCAGCTCGTGCGCGGCGTCGGCAGTGAAGCGGCGCTCGGCCTGCAGCGCCGCTTCCAGGCGGCCCAGCACGCCATTGAGCGCCTGCACGATCGGCAGCACTTCGCGCGCCTGCCCGGCGGTGGACACCTGCGTCAGGTCGTGCGGCGTCTTGGCCGCGATGCTTGCCGCCGTCTGGCGCAGGGGTTTCAACACGCGCCCGGTCAGCACCCAGCACACGAGCGCCAGGAGCAGCAGGAAGCCCAGCACGGGCAGCCACAGCGATTCGGCCAGCTCTTCGAGGATGTCGACGCGTTTGCTCTGCTGCTGGCCGACCTGGACCTCGACGCTGCGCGCCGCGTCGCGCACGACGAACACGCGCCACGGATCGCCGTTGTTGCGCACGTCGGCAAAGCCGTCCTGCTCATCGAAATCCGTCACGAACGGCTGCGCGGGCGCGCCCCCGGTACGCTGGATGACGCGCCCGTCCGCTACGATCTGGTACTGCATGTCGACCTTGCGGCCAGGCCGGCTTTCGAGACCTGGCCGTAGCAACAGGCCGCGCTCGTTCCAGTCGGTGGTGGCGGCCATGATCATGTGGCCCGATTCTTCGAGCGCATCGTCGAACACGTCGTTGGTTTCCTGCCAGGCGATGACGGTGACGATGCCCAGGCTCGCCAGCCACAGCACGGTGCTGGCGGCAACGATTGCCGTCAGCAGGCGCCGGCGCAGCGACCAAGGCTGCACAGGCGACTCATTCACCATCGTTCTTCATCCGGTAACCCAGGCCGCGCACGGTGACGATGCTGTCGCTGCCGAACTTCTTGCGCAGATTGTGCACGTAGACTTCGATCGCATTGCTCTCGACTTCGTCGCCCCAGCCGTACAGCGTCTCTTCGATCTGGGCGCGGGTGACGATGCTGTTCTTGCGCAGCAGTAGCGCGTACAGCACGTTGTACTCGCGCGCCGTCAGCGAGACGGGCGCACCACGCAGGCTGGCCACCTTGGTGTCCAGGTTCAGGGCGATCTCGCCATGCACGAGGTCATTGCTCACCTGATTCGCGCCGCGGCGCACGGCCGCGCGGATGCGGGCCGACATTTCTTCGAGCTCGAACGGCTTGACGAGGTAGTCGTCAGCGCCCAGATCCAGGCCCTCGACGCGATCGGCCAGCGCATTGAAGGCCGTGATCAGGATGACGGCCACGCCGTTTCCGGCGGCGCGCAACTGGCCGAGCAAGGCATCGCCGGACAAGCCTGGCAAGCCGCGGTCGAGCAGCACGCAATCATAGTGATGCGTCATCAGGGCCGTCTGCGCGGAGTCGCCGCGCTGGACCCAGTCGACAGCGTGACCATCGAGGCGCAACCAGGCCTGGATGGTGTCGCCAAGGGAAAGGTCGTCTTCGACGAGCAGGATGCGCATAGTGTGGGATGAGTAGATGAAATGCCTTGCCTTGCCATGCTTGCGCGGCAAGATGAACCGAATCTTAAGGCACAGGCGACGCAGATGAGAATGCGCGAGTTTTGAATGATGTTCGATGCCGTAGACTAGCAATTTTCCACGTTCGAATTCAAGCCATGACATTCCGACTTGCATTGACTCGCCTTGCTACGCCGGCAGCCTCGCTGATAATGTGCCTCGGCATGCTGGCAACCAGCTCGGCGCTGGCTGCCGACACCAATTTTTGTACATCGATGTGCGAATCGACGCAGCGCGAATGCCGCGTCGAGGCCAGTTCGGGCGGCAAGGAGCGCTTCATGCCACCGCCTGAGACCGCTGCCCGCAATCCGCTGGCGCGAACGGCCGAGGGTGAAGTGCCGGGCCAAGGTGCGCGCGCCCTGCAGGCTGCAGGCGACACGCACCGCCGGATGGACCGGACTGGGGCGTGTGAGAAGTCATTCCAGCAGTGCAAGCGCAGTTGCGTCGTCCAGACCGGAACGAAACAGCAGGCAGCACCAGCGCAGCGCTAGCCCTTCGAGCAGCAAAGGCGTTACGCTTTCTTCAGCGCAGACGCCTTGTGCGCCGCCTCCGCGCCGGTCTTGTCACTGACCACCAGGTATTCCGGATGTTCTTTGGACGCCGCGACATGGTGACTCTTGATGTCGGTCGGCGCCGTCAACTTCTTCTTGATCTTGCCGGTGACCGTGCCCTGGGATGACGCCCACTCCACCTTGTCGCCAGCCTTGAACGTTGTCGTCATGACCCTGCTCCTTTCAGCGATGACGTGAACCGGGATGTCCCCGGTCCACGTTGAACCTTACTGGCCAGGCTTGAGGATCACCTTGGTCCAGCCATCAGCACGCTCATCGAACTTCTTGTACGCGTGCGGCGCTTCGTCCAGCGACAGCTCGTGCGAGATGATCTGCGACGGCTTGGCGCGGCCGGCGTGGATCAGCTTGGCGAGGCTGCGGTTGTACGCCTTGACGTTAGCCTGGCCGTTGCCGATGCGCTGGCCCTTGAACCACAATTTGCCGTAGTCGAACGCCAGCTTGCCTTCCTTGGCCAGCTCGTCTTTCGCACCCGGATCTTCCGGCAGGAACACGCCCACCACGCCGATGCCGCCGGTTGGCTTGACCGCTTCGACCAGATTGTTCATCGTCAGGTTTGGCACTTCCTTGCCGTGCTTGTCGCAGCACTGGTAGCCAACGCATTCGCAACCGCAATCGGCGCCCTGGCCGTCCGTCAGTTCCTTGATCTGCGCGGCGCCATCGCCTTCGATGTCATTGATGCCGATCGCGCCCATCTTTTCGGCCAGCGCCAGGCGGTCCTTGTTCGGGTCGACGACGAACACGCGGCTCGCACCCTTGAGGAAGGCCGACATCGCGGCCATCAGGCCCACCGGACCGGCGCCATAGATGGCCACCGAGTCGCCCGGCTTCATCTGCGCCAGTTCGGTCGCGTGATAGCCGGTCGGGAAAATATCCGATAGCATCACGTAATCGTTTTCCTTTTCTTGCGCATCCTTTGGCAGCACCAGGCAATTGAAGTCGCCGTATGGCACGCGCAGCAGTTCAGCCTGGCCACCGCTGTACGGGCCCATGCCGGCAAAGCCGTAGGCCGCGCCCGCGTTGCCCGGGTTGCAGGTCAGGCAAAAACCAGTCAGGCCGCGCTCGCAACTTTCGCAAAAGCCGCAGCCGATATTGAATGGCAGGCAGACCATGTCGCCGACCTTGACGCGGTCGACAGCCTTGCCGACAGCGATGACTTCACCCATGTTCTCGTGACCCAGAATGCGGCCCGTTTCCATGCTGGTACGGCCTTCGTACATGTGCAGGTCGGAGCCGCAGATGTTGGTCGTGGTGATGCGCACCAGCACATCGGTTGGCTTCTCGATGGTGGCGTCCGGCACGTTCTTGATCTGGACGTCGCATGGTCCGTTGTAGACAAGTGCTTTCATTGGGTTCCCTTCGTGAGGCGTTCGGTGAATAAAACACCTACTTTGGGAGGCGCACGATTGATGCTCTGTTCGCCAGGTCACACACTGCGGGGCAGCGGCGCATGCGCCTACGTGACATTGTCCATCAGCACGCCAAGTCGATAACCACAGGAAATTTGACAGCGTGCCAGAGCACCTGCGCCCAAGAAAAACGGCCAGCCCGCAACTGCGGCTGGCCGTTCGTGTCGTACGAAATGAACGCTTACTTTTCGACGATCTGGCGCACGCGGCGGCGCAGTTCGCGTTCCTGCTTCTCGTGCGCTGCCCAGTCTTCACGCACCCCACGCCAGAGCGAGATCAACATCAGGATGATCACCAGAGAGAACGGCACGGCAAACACGATGGTCGCTGTCTGCAGCGCCTTCAGCCCCCCCGCCAGTAACAGGCTGATCGCAATACCGGCGATCAAACCACCCCACAACAGCTTGGTGCGGGTCGATGGATTCGGATTGCCACCGCTGCTCATCATGCCCAGTACCAGCACGGCCGAATCGCCCGACGTGACAAAGAACACCAGCACCAGGATCGTGGCCACGCCCGACATCAGCATACCGAACGGCATTGCGTCGAACATCGCGAACAGCGCAGTGGCCGTGTCGGCGCGCACGGCGTCGGCAATCGGGATCTGCTGCCAGATCTGCATGTGCAGCGCCGTGCCGCCAAAGATCGAGAACCAGATGAACGCCGCCAGCGTCGGCGCCAGCATGGTGCCCAGGATGAATTCACGGATCGTGCGGCCACGCGAGACGCGGGCGATGAACAGGCCCACGAATGGCGACCACGAAATCCACCAGGCCCAGTAGAAGATGGTCCAGCTGCCGACCCAGGTGCTGTCGCGGAACGGCGTCGCGCGCAGGCTCATGCGGACGAATTCGGTAACGTAGTTGCCCAGCGTGCTGGTCAGCGTGTCGATGATCGCCACGGTCGGGCCAAGGATGAACACGGCCAGCGCCAGCAGCGCGGCCAGGGACATGTTGGCGTTCGAGAGGATCTTGACGCCGCGCGTGACACCGCTGACGGCTGAGCCGAGGAACATGACAGTAGCCAACACGATGATGCCGATCTGCGACGCCTCGCTCACTTGCAGGCCGAACACGGTGTTCAGGCCGTTGTTGATCTGCAGCGCGCCCACGCCAAGCGACGCTGCCACACCGAAGGCAGTCGCAACCACGGCCAGTCCGTTGAAGAACCCGCCCATGTGCTTGACGATCGGCCATGGCAGCGCGTCCGTCACGGTGCTGACCAGGGCGACACCGCCGCGCCGGTACTGGAAGAAGGCAATGGCCAAAGCCACGGCGCTGTACACCGCCCACGGGTGGATACCCCAATGGAAGAAGGTGTAACGCATGGCAGCGCCCGCTGCTTCCGGCGTGTTCGACACGGTGCCGGGCGGCGCTTCGATATAGTGCGAGATCGGTTCAGCCACGCCAAAGAACACGAGGCCGATACCCATGCCGGCGGCAAACAGCATCGAGAACCAGCTGCCCAACGCGAATTCCGGCTCGTCGTCATCGCCGCCGAGCTTGAGGTTGCCGTAACGGCTGAAGGCCAGGAAGGCAACGAACACCACCATGCCGAGAACGACCCAGAGGTAGAACCAACCGAAGTTGCGGGTGACGGTAGCAAGCGCGGTCTCGAAGACTGGGCCCATGGTGTCGGGCGAAATAACGCCCCACAGAACAATGGCGAGAATGAAGCCCGCCGATAATGCTGTCTGCATAATTTCTCCAGAGACAGAACGCGCGGGGCGTTGTGATAATCAAATGACCACGCAATTGTAAATGAATTGCCAACTTGCTGCGGCGCAACAATTCTCCCGTGCTAGCTGTCCATACGTGACATTTTTGTATTTTTCAGGCTACACATAGTTCGCCGCGGCAGCGGGTTTGGTCGCATAATTCATCAACGCTGTCATGACGATCTTCAATATGCCACTGACCCACGCCGCCCACGCCACCTTCACGCACCGCATGTTACCTGCTGCCGCCTGCGTGGCGCCCCGGGTGTCGGTGTCGCGTCTGTCGCGCCTGTACGAAGTCATGGACCTGATGCTCGATTCGGTCGGCGACCCGCTTGCCCTGGGCAGCCTGGCCGCATCCGCCAAATATTCGAGCTATCACTTCGACCGCATCTTCCGAGAGCTGACCGGTTTTTCGGCAGTGGAATACCAGCGCAAGCGGCGCCTGCGCCGCGCCGCGCACCTGCTGCGCCATGAACCGGACGTGCCCGTCGGTCGCATCGCGCAGGATTGCGGCTTTCCGTCCAATGCAGCGTTCGCCAAGGCCTTCCGCCAGCAGTTCGGCATGCCCGCCAAATCCTGGCGCGACGGCGGCTGGCGCATCTATATGGATGCCCAGGTCGGGCGCGAAAGCGATGTCAGTTTTTTTGTCGCCGAGCCGGGCGAACTCACCGCGCTGAATGCCCCTTACTGCGCTCCCGTGCCGGGCAGCGTCGCCGCGCGCGTCACGCTGCGCCAGTTACCGGCCCTGCAGCTGCGCTACCAGCGCTTCTTCGGCCAGTCCGGCGCGGCGCTGTCGCTGGCCTGCAATGCCTTTATCTGCGCGCAGGAAAGCGCCGGCATGCCACGCGGGGCGCCGTGGTACGGCGTGTTTGACGAAGATCCGGGGTTTACGGGCGAGCGCGAATACTGCTACGACTTCGGCTTCGACGCCGGCGTGCTGGCCGACCCGGGCCTGGGGCTGCGCGTGCTGCCGGCCGGAATGGTGGCGATCCTCGAGTTTCGCGGCGAGTGGCCGCGCTTTCGCGCGATGTACGAAGACTGGCTCGAACACCAGAGCGTGTGGCGGCTCGATGCGACGCGGCCCCATGTCCAGAAGGTCGCGCGCACCGAAGATGGCGGCTGGCAGGGCTGGCTGGCCCTTCCCGTCAAGCGGCGCTGACTTCGCCAGGCGCCTCGATGCGCATGAAGCGGCTCAGCACCAGCACCGGCAGCGCTGCCACCAGCACCCACAGAAAGAAATCCCGGTAACCCAGCGCCTGCTGGATGTCGCCGCTGATCGTGCGGAACAACACAAAGCCCAGTTGCATGAAGCCGGTGCCCAGCGCATAGTGCGCCGCCTGGTACGGGCCGCTGGCGACGACCTGCATGATGAACAGGATCACGCCGACAAAGCCGAAGCCATAGCCAAACATCTCGAGCCCCAGTGCGCTGACGATTAACGGCATCGAGACGGGCTGCGCGTCGCTCAGGTACCAGAACACGGCATTGGGCAGGTTCATCGCCAGGATCAGCAGCGGCAATGCGCGCTTGAGGCCCAGCCACGCCGTGAAGTAGCCGCCCGCAATGCTGCCGATCAAAAAGGCGGCCGTGCCGACGGTGCCGTACACCCAGCCCACCTGCGCGGTGCTCAAGCCCAGGCCACCGGCCTCACGCGCGTCGCGGAGAAACAGCGGGCCGATCGACTGGATCTGCCCTTCGCCGGCCCGAAACAGGATGATGAACAGGATCGCCAGCCAGATCCCGCGCTTGGCAAAGAAGGTCTTGAACACGTCGGCCAGCGTGGCCTTGACGTCGCGCGCATGACGGATCCGCCCCGCGAGCTTGGGCGTGGCCGGCAGCGCGTGCCAGTGGTACAGGCCCAGCGTCACCATCAGGCCACCAAGTAGCAGGAACACGACGGTCCAGGCGGAAGCGATGCCGAAGCGTTCTTCGAGTTCGCCCGCCAGGATCAAGAGCCCGCCGAGCGAGAGGAACTTGGCGGCGTTGAAGAAGGCGCCCTGCCAGCCGGCATACGCCGCCTGCTCGCGCGACGTCAGGCTGCTGATATAGATGCCGTCGGCGACGATGTCGTGGGTGCTTGAGGCCAGCGACACGATCGCCAGCAGCGCGAGGCACAAGGCAAACCACATCGGCAGTTGCAGGGCCAGCGCAACAAGGGCCAGGCAGGCGCCACCAAAGATCTGGCAGGTGACGACCGCCATGCGCCGACTCGGTGCCAGTTCCAGGAACGGACTCCACAGCGCCTTGAAGGCCCAGGCCAGGCCAAGAAGCCCCGTCCAGCGGGCGATCTGGTCGTTCGGCACGCCCATGCTCTTGAGCATCTGGCCGGCGACCAGCGCCACCGCATAGAACGGCAAGCCCTGCGCCAGGTACAGCGTGGGGACCCATGACAGCGGGTGGCGCCGTGGCGCATGGTTGACCGGAGCAGCGACCAGCGTCTCGTTCATGGCGATTCCAGATGTAGGGTGACGATGCGGCTCACGCGACCGTGCGTGTCGATGCTGGCCAGTTTCACGACGCGCACGCCATGCAGCGGCGCCGGGTGAACGTAACGGGGACTGCCCGCGTCCGGGTCGCGGCCATCGACAGTGTAATGCAGGCCCAGTCCCGGAAAAGCGGTATTCGCCCGCAGCACGCCGTCCTCTACCAGGGCGCCCGGCGGCGGCAGGCGGTAGTGCCAGCCATGGCGATCAAGGCGCGGCAGCTCGCGCCGCCCGAGTCTGTTGGCGAATTCATTCCAGTCCGGCTTCGTGTCCTGTGGCGACCACGCGCGTTCGGCCAGGCCGAGCAGGCGCGGCATGGCCAGATACTCGAGCCGCGCGCGCGAGCACACGTTCTCGCCCCATAGCTGGCCTTGCAGGCCGGTGACGCCGGTGCTCGGCGCCAGATCGAATGCGTCGCGCGTGCCCACGAAACCGGCCCAGTAATAGCCTGGCTCCAGCGGATGCTTGGCGTGGGCAAAATCGAAATACAGGCTGGTGGCATTGGCCAGTACGACGTCGAAACCGGCAGCGGCCAGTTCGGTGGCGCAATCGCGTTCGTGCGGCAAGCCGCCGTTGTTCCAGACATAGACATGGAAGTCGCGCCCGGCCTGGCGCCGGTCGGGCGCCAGCACGCCATCGGCGCGCGGTGTCAACGCCGTTTCTTCCCAGCCCGCAAACGCGATGCCGTGACGCGCCAGAATCGCGCGGCAGCGCGCCTGGAAGTCGTCGCGCAACTCGCGCACATCCGTCCAGCCATGCGCGCGCATGCTGGCCTGGCAGACGGGCGAACCGACCCAGGCGCCGCCAGGGACTTCGTCGCCGCCCGTGTGCAGCACCTGCAGCGGTGCATCTGCTGCGCGGTACAGCGCCGCCACTTCAGTGACGACGGTGTCGATGAAGCGATCGACCGACGGCAGCGCAATGCACATCACATTGTCGTGCCACAGCTGCACCGATTCATAGGCCGACGTATCGGCCGGGTCGCTCAGCAAATACTCGTCGGCGCCGGCGAGGTCGCCCGCTGCCATCAGGCGCGCATGCCGCACGCGCATCGCTTCGACCGCCGCGCGAGCGTGGCCCGGCAGATTGAATTCGGGGATCACATCGATGTGGCGCGCTTTCGCATGGCGCAGGATCGTGACGAACTCGTCGGCCGTATAGAAGCCGCTGCCGCTGGATGCATCGATGGCGGCGCCGGAGCCAAACGACGGTGGCAGACACGGTCTGCCGGGATGCGCAACGCCACGCTGCGCGCCAATGGCGGTCAGTTCGGGCAAGGCGGCAATCGCCAGACGCCAGCCCTCGTCGTCGGTCAGGTGAAAATGGAAGCGATTGAGTTTATACGCGGCCATGCAGTCCAGCAGGCGCAGCACGGTGTCGACGCTGGAAAAGTGGCGGGCAACGTCGAGCATCATGCCGCGATAGGCATAGCGCGGCGCGTCCTGCACCGCCCCCATGGGCAGCACGCCATCGGGCGAGACCAGCTGCGCCAGGCTTTGCAGGCCGTTGAAGACGCCGTGCGCGCTGGCGCCCGTGAGCACCACGCCCTGATCGTCGATGTCGAGCGAATACGCTTCATCCCCGGCTTCGGTGACCGGTCCGATGGCGAGCGTCACCGCGCCCTCGCCCGGCGGCAGGTCGGCCAGCAGCGCGCGCAGGAACCGCACTTCATTGTCCAGCCCTGCTCCATGCACGATCGACGCGTCGGGTCCCAGCAGGTACTCGCCGCCAGTAAAGCGCGCCGAGCGTGGACACGGCGTGATACGCCCGACCTCGGCCTCGGGCAGATACGACAGCGCCGCATTCTGGGTAAAGCGCCAGGCCGCATCGGCAGTGGGCACCGCGTCGCTCCGGTTGCGCTGGCGCTGCTCAATGCGCACGAACGGCGCGATGACCGGATCGCCCAGGTCGACGGCCGCGCCGCCCTGCCCCGGCAGCAGGTAAAACCCCAGCGGCGCATCGGTGATGCTGATCGCCCAGTGCAGCGCTTCGTAGTCGAGCGTGTGTGTCTGCCCCGGCATCCAGGCGTCGCCACCCGGCATCGACAGTGCGAACAGGTCGCCATTGACGTGCGCGATGGCGTAGCCGGCACTGACCGTCTCGGCCAGGATCTTGCGGCAGGTGTTGAAGCACAGCGTCCAGCCAGGCGCGATAGGCGCACCGCCATCATTGCGCAGCACGAGGCGCGCGCTGAACGCGTCGTCGCGGATGAAATTGCTCAGGCACTCCCAGGCGATGTGGATCGCCGGGCCGCCATCGGATCGGTCCGTCATGGGTGTCCAGTTGAAGGCGGGGCGGCCGAAGCCGCCCCTGGGCTGATTACAGCTTGCCGCGCAGGCCGAGGTAGAAGGTACGGCCGTTCGAGTAGAAGGCGCGTGGCCGGTCCTCGTTTTCGGCATACATCTTGATGGTCTCGTTGGTGAGATTGAGCGCGTCGAACGTGAGCGTGAAGCGTTCGCTCAGCTTGACGTTGATCGAGCCGGCCAGCGACGGCATGTCGTCCACGTGCTGGCTCGCGCCACGGTCCACGCCTGCCTTGTACTTCGAGCGCCAGTTGTAGGCCAGGCGCGCCGAGAAGCGTTCGTTCTCGAAGTAGCCGGTCACGTTATAGGTGTTGCGCGACGAGTTGATGAGTTCACCGCCATCGTCGAGTTCACCGTCGGCGAACGTGTAGTTGACCAGGAAACCGAAGTCGCGCGCCACCGGCTGCTGCCAGCTCAGCTCCAAGCCGCGATTGCGTCCGCTCGTGTTGTACGGCGACGTGATCTGGTACTCGGTCAGCGTACTGCGCTTGTTGTTGTAATAGGTGCCGGTCGACGTGCCCTGCGCCACGATCGAGCGCAGGTCCATGTAGAACAGGCCCGCCGACAGCAGCGCCTTTGGCGCGTAATACCACTCGGCGCCGATGTCGAAGTTGGTCGAACGCACCGGTTCCAGGTTGACGTTGCCGCCGTTGCCGCTCAGCGCGTCGTCGTTGAGCGACACCGAGCCGCCCAGCGCGCTGTAGTCGGGGCGCGCGATGGTCTTGGCCAGCGCCGTGCGCAGCACCAGGTCGGGCGTCACGTTGTATTTCAGGTTGGCGCTTGGCAGGTAGTCGCGGTAGGTACGCTTGAACGTCGTCGG
Source organism: Telluria sp. ZT3P25 (assembly GCF_059685895.1). Classification (NCBI taxonomy): domain Bacteria; kingdom Pseudomonadati; phylum Pseudomonadota; class Betaproteobacteria; order Burkholderiales; family Oxalobacteraceae; genus Telluria; species Telluria sp. ZT3P25. Next base: position 939,488 of record NZ_JCASIJ010000002.1, on the reverse strand, counting down.
CGTGTAGGCGCCGAAGGCCGAACCGGTGATCGGCGCCGGGCCGCCCGGCAGGTTGACAATCGTGTTCTGGCGCGTCTCGACGGCGCGCAGGCCGACATTGCCGCTCCAGCCATCGCCACCGAAGTCGACCATGCCGTACAGCGCGGCCGTCTTCTCGCCCACTTCGAATTCGTTCATCCAGTTATGGCGCAGCACATAGTCGAGCAGACGGTTGCCGGGGATCGCGCCCCAGGCGCCCAGCGCCGCGCCGTCGTACTTGAAGTAGTTCGACGCGAGATTGCCGCCCAGGTCATTGGCGAAGTCGCTCGGGTACAGCTGGCCGTTCCAGGCCGGGCCCGGATTGGTAAAGCCCAGCGGGCCGGGACGGGTTTCCAGCGGATGCTCGGCGTTGCGCTGGTGGTCGGTCCAGCGCGCGCCGAAGCGCACGGCCTGGAAGGTCGGATTGTCCAGGCGCAGTTCGCCGTCGAGCTGCGCGTACTGTTCCTTGTCCACCGACTGCGATTCGCCGCCGCCGGCCCAGGCAGTCGAGCCGGGTGACACCGTGTTGCCGCCGGGGTAGCTGACCGACGCCGGCGACAGGCCGTTCAAGCCATATACCATGCCGCCGTCGACATTGTTCTGGTAGTAGACGTCGTCGCGGTCCCAGCCCACGCCGCGGGTCTTGCCAAGCTTGCCCGAGAGCGAGAAGCGCTCGTTGACGCGCCACTTGCCGTTGAAGTCCAGATACCACGATTCGCCGCCCGCATCCGGACGATAAATATTGTCGACCTCGCCCGCGTTGCGCGTGAACCCGGCCCCCACCAGCGTGTTGTCGCGCACGACCGGATTGAGGGGAATCAGGTTCAGGCTGTTGATCGAGTTGGCCGGCGCAGCCAGCCAGTTGGTGTTCTGGTGCGGTGCTTCGAGCTTCGAATAGAAGCCGTTGACGTCCAGCGTCAGGTCGCGGTTCGGGCGCACCTCGACGTCGAAGGCGCCGCCTTCGCGCTTCTTCTCCTGCTCGAACAGCGCGGCGCCGATGAAGGTCGGCACGACCACGCCGGCCAGCGCAGGATTGGCGATCGCCGCCGCGCTGGTCGCGCTGATCGGGGTGTAGCCGAGGATTTCCTGGCCATCGCGCCGCACGGACGACTTCTCGGAGAACCCCTGGATCAGGATGCCGGCCGTATTGGCGGCGTTCTTCCAGTTCACGAGGCCCGACAGATGCGGCTTGGTCTCACCCGACAGGTCGTTGTAGTTGGCCTGGACCGAGCCTTCGACGGTCAGCTGCTGGCGAAAGTCGAGCGGACGGCGCGTGATGACGTTGATGGCGCCGGAGACGCCGCCTTCGACCAGGTCGGCGGTCGGGCTTTTCTGGACCACGATCGAGCCGACCAGCTCGGACGGCAGCAGCGAGAAGCTGCTCGAACGGCCGACATTGCCGCCGATCTGGTTCAGCACGAACCAGTCGCCGGTGCTGATCGCGTGGCCGTTGAACAGCGTCTGCTGAAGGCTCGGGCTGGTGCCGCGCAGGCTGACGCGGTCGTTTTCCCCAAAGCCACCTTCGCCGCCGGCGGACGATTGCGTGTTCACGCCGGGCAGACGCTGGATGGCGTCGGCTACGTTCTTATCGGGCATCTTGCCGATGTCTTCGGCGGTGACGACTTCGACGACGGCATCGCTGTCGCGCTTCTGGCGCAGCGACTGTTCGAGCGCAGCACGCACGCCCGTCACCACCACGGTCTGCGGCGCCAGCACCGGCGCTTCCTGCGCGCCCGCCCCGTTCACCGCCAGGATTGCCACCGCCGCTGCGATCGCGGTCCGCTGATACTGCCGTGCCTTCAACTCATTCATGTGCGCTCCAAAAAACCAGGTTGGCTATCGGGTGTTGGAGCCTGTCCCCACCGATCGGGACAGGCCACAGTGAGCGCATTGTGGTGGCATCCGGGGTGCCGTGTTTGTCAAATCTTGCTATCCGGAAGAGGAATTCATCACACTGGCATATGACTGTGGCAGCAGATTCAGGGTGCCGGGAATGGCACCAGCGCCAAGCCGCGCTTGAGCGCATCGAAGCAGGCCGGGTCAAGCGCGGTGCCCACGGTCTTTTCCATCATCTCGAGCGCCTGCGGGATCGGGATCGCGCCGCGGTACGGGCGCTCGGCGGTGATGGCGTCGAAAATGTCGGCGGTGGTGATGATGCGCGTCTCGAGCCGGATGTCGTCCGCATGCAACCCGCGCGGATAGCCATTGCCGTCGAGCCGCTCGTGGTGAGCGCCGGCAATCGACGCCAGTTCGGCGAACGCCGCGATGCGGCCGAGGATCGTTTCGGTGTACTCGGCGTGCTGGCGCACGGCGGCCCATTCGTCGCGGTCGAGCGAGCCGGCCTTGTCGAGCACGCTGTTGCTCACGCCCAGCTTGCCGACATCGTGCAGCAGCGCGCCGCGCTTGAGCCAGCGGCGGCGCTGCGCCGACAGTCCGAGCGCCTCGCCGATCATGTCGGTGTACAGCGCCACGCGTGCGCTGTGGCCGCTCGTGTATGGGCTCTTGGCGTCGACCACCTGGCCGAAAGCGGTGGCGATATCGTCGAGGTAGTCTTCGTCGAGCGCAACTTCGTGGCCGGCCGGTTCCAGTGCGAAGACGGCGCGGTCCAGGTCCGGCGCGGCCAGCTTGCGCCAGAACGCATCGTCCAGCGCGACCTGCTCGAACGCCGCCACCAGCCGCGGATCGAACCAGCTGCCGGCCCGCGCCGTGGCTTCGTGCAGCGCGGCCTCGCGCCCGCCATCGGTGTGGAACACGTCGATCACTTGCGCCAGCAGCGCGATGCGCGCATACACGGGAATCGCGTCGCCCACGAGCTGGGCCGGTTTGCCCTTGCCGTTGACATGCTCGTCGAGCGAATAGATGCCTTCGGCCACGCCTTCCGGGAAACGCAGCAGGCGCGCGATGTCGGCGCCGCGCTGGCAGCGGGTGGCGATCAGGCCCTGCGCGATCTCGGGGCCGTCACGCAGGATCGTCATGACGCTGCGGAACCGTTCGGCCAGGCCGGCTTTCAGGCCCGTATGCTTGAGCACGAAACCGAGCACCTGCGGCAGGCTGTCGCCTACGGTCTTGAAGCTGCGCTTGAAGTCGAGGTCGTCAGTCATGTACAGCTCGCAGATGCGGGCCGCGTTGCTGCTGCAGCCCAGGTCCTTGAGCAACAGCGTGTAATACAGTTCCCACAACTGGTCGTCGTTCAGGCCAGCGACGCGGCCAATATGCATCCCGATCCAGCAGCAGCGAACGCAGTGGCCAGCCGGCTGGCCTTCGGTAATGTCGAGCGCATAGCTCAGCGCGCCGATCAGCTCGGAGAGCTTCATGGCGCTGGGGGCCAGCATCTCGTGCGGCGCGTCGGGGTGCATCATAATTAGTTCCGTGTGGCAATAATTATGAATGGTACGCCACAACATCCGTGGATAATCACCACGGCCATAATATTGGCAAGCGATGCGGCGCGGATACCACAGACGAGCCTGGCACTACATGGTCGTTCCGTAAACGACAACACCGGCGCGAGGCCGGTGTTGTGCTGGTGGCGGCTAAGCCACCGTTATTGCTGACGCATTGCTGGTGCTATCAATAACCGCGGCCGGTGGTGCCGGTGGTACCCGTACCGGTGGTACCCGTACCGGTGGTGCCAGTGCCGGTACCGGTGGTGCCAGTGGTACCGGTAGTGCCAGTGCCTGCGGCGCCGCTGGTGCTGCCGGTCGTACCGTTGCCCATCGTACCGGTCATGCCGGTGGTGCCGGTAGCACCGCTGGTGCTGCCCGTCATGCCGGTAGTCCCAGTGGTCCCGGTGGTGCCAGTCGCGCTACCGGTCACACCGGTCATGCCACTGTTACCCATCGAGCTGCTGGCGCTGCCAGTCACGCCCGTGGTGCCGCTGGTGCCGGTGCGGCCCGTGGTACCTACCGTGCCTGCACGACTGTCGACAACGCCTGCCGAGCCGGTGGTGCCGGTCATTGGCTTGGTGCTGCTGCGACGGTCGTTTTGCGGCGTCATGCTGCTGGTGCCGGTCGCGCTCATCGACGAGCGGCCCGTCGCATCCTGCATGCTGCTGCCGGTCTGGCTACCGACCTGGCCCGAGGTACCTGACATGCCGGTGCCCGTGCTCGTGCCCGTTGCAGTACCGGTACGGCCCGTGGCGCCTGCCGTCGTGCTCGTTTGTGCGTGGACTGCAGTGGCACCCAGCATGGCAACGGTCAGTGATGCGCCGATCATTCCTTTGAGTAGCTTGTTCATGGTGTTCTCCTCAATTATTTTGTATCGCGTGCCCGACACATGATTGCGTCAAGTCATGAGTCAAGTGTACGGGGACAGCCGATATCGGCGCGCACAATACCGCTCGGAAATATTAAATCGTCGCCCAACAGCATGCAATTTGTCGCCAAATGCACGCATTTTTTTGATTATTGTTGAGCTGACAATGCCGCCTCTGCCGATAGTGTTCCAAGCTCGGCGTAGAGTGGCAGAATGCTGTTGCGGTCGTCCGGATACACCCGGTTGGACAGGAACACATAGAAGCTGCGCGACTGCGGATCGATCCACAAAATGCAGCCGGTAAAACCCGTGTGGCCGTAGCTGCCGCGCTGGTAATGCCGGCCGCGTGGCCGCCGCGCAAACGGCGAATCGATGTCCATCCCCATGCCGCGCAGCGCGGTGATGCCCGGTGGCGACTGTGCGGTGCACAGCAGGCGCACGCTGTCGGGCTGCAGCACACGCACGCCCTCGAGTTCACCGCCCGCAAGCAGCATGCGGGCAAAGCGCGCGACATCCCGCACAGTCGAGAACACACCGGCCGAGCCGGCCACGCCACCCATCCGGCGTACTGTCGGATCGTGGACATGACCTTGCAGCACGGCGCCCGGTGCCAGATCGCGCTGCGCCTTGGACATGCTTGCATCGACATCCACCGCGCCACGCTGGGTGGGCGCAATCGTCCGCCCGTCGCCGCGCGCCAGCGGCCGATAACCGGTATCCGGCATGCCCAGCGGCGCAAAGATGCGCTGTCCGGCAAACACATCCAGCGGCACGCCGGCCACGCGTTCGATCAACAAACCGAGCAGGATGTAATTGATGTCCGAATAGCGAAACACACTGCCCGGCAGATGCGTCACGCGCTCGAGCGAGGCCAGCAGCAGCGCCGCTTCCCTGCCCTGCCACGCCGGACTGGCCGGCAGCCCGGCCAGCAAGCCCGACGTATGCGTCAGCAACTGGCGCACCGTGATCGCGTCCTTGCCGCCGCCCGCGCATTCGGGAAGGTAGCGCAGCAACGGCGCTTCGAGGTCGATCTGGCCAGCCTCGTGCAGCAGCAGGATTGCCGGCGCCGTGACCAGCACTTTCGTCAGCGACGCGACGTCGAACACGGTGTCGACGGTGACGGGCGCGGCATCCGGCCCGAAGTCCAGCCGTCCGTAAGCGCGCTCGGCATGCGCTGCGTCCCGTTCAAGCCGGTACACCGCGCCGGGCAGCGAGCGGGCCGCGATGGCAGCATCGATGGCAGCGTCAATTACGGCGAGATGATGCGCGTTAAAGCCTGTTTGCACGCTCATGACGACACACTGTATTGACAAGCGGCCGGTGCAGTTTTGGGCACCCTTGCACGCGTTTTTTCGCATCGGCGTATCATTGTTCCATGATCCCTTTATCGATACTCGACCTCTCGCCGATCGTTCAAGGCAGCGATGCGGCAACTTCCTTCAAAAGCTCCCTCGACCTCGCCCAGCATGGCGAACGCTGGGGTTACAACCGTTACTGGCTCGCCGAACACCACGGCATGCCGGGTATTGCGAGCGCCGCGACTGCGGTACTGATCGCCCATGTGGCAGCCGGCACGTCCACGATCCGCGTGGGCGCCGGCGGCATCATGCTGCCGAATCATTCACCGCTCGTGATTGCCGAACAATTTGGCACGCTCGCGTCGCTCCATCCGGGCCGGATCGACCTGGGCCTGGGCCGCGCGCCTGGTTCCGACCATACCACGGCGCGCGCGCTGCGCCGCAACCTGGCGTCCGACGCCGACGAGTTCCCGCAGGACGTCGTGGAACTGATGGATTACTTTGCCGGCTCGAGCCGCCGGCAGGTGCTGGCCGTGCCGGGCGCAGGCCTGGACGTGCCATTGTGGATTCTCGGTTCGAGCCTGTTCGGCGCGCAACTGGCGGCGCACCTCGGCCTGCCGTATGCATTCGCGTCGCACTTCGCGCCGCAGATGATGATGCAGGCAATCGACATGTACCGCAGCAACTTCCGTCCATCGGCGCAGTTGGCCGAGCCGTACGTCATGCTCGGATTCAATGTGTTCGCGGCTGACACCGACGAAGAAGCGCATCTGCTGGCCACCTCGATGCAGCAGGCGTTCGTGGCGCTGCGTACGGGCAATCCGGGCAAACTCAAGCCACCTGTCAGCGGCTACCTGGAAGCGCTGGACACGCCCGAGCGCATGATGCTCGACAGCGTGCTGGCCTGCTCGGCAATCGGCTCGCGCGACACCGTGGCCGCCCAGCTGCACGCATTCATCGACAAGGCCAAACCGGACGAGATGATGATCACGTCGCAGATCTACGACCACGCAGCGCGCCTGCACGCGTACGAGATCACGGCCGACATCCGGCGCAACAGCTGACACCAGCACTGATGTTTCAACGATAAAAAAGCCCACCCGGCGCGTGCCGGGTGGGCTTTTTTACGTTCGTACCACGTGATTACAACGACTTGCCATCCGCATCGATCCGGCGCACCTCGCCCAGGTTCAGCGCGCGCACGTCCTTCTCGACCTTGCTCATGTCTCCCACCACGACCCACACCAGGCGATCGGTCAGGAAGCTGCGCGCGGCCAGTGTATTGGCCTGCTCGGGCGTGAGCGCCAGCGCCTTCTCGGTGTAGGTGTTGTAGTAGTCATCCGGCAGGCCGTATTGCACGATGGTCGTGTAGGCGCCGCCCAGCTGGCCGGCCGTCTCGAAGCTGCCCGGCAGGCGCAGCGTGCGGTTGTCCTGGGCGAACTTCAGCTCGGCGCCGGTGATCTGGCGCTCACCCGCCACGCCCTTGTATTCGCGCACCAGTTCCTTGAGCGCGTCGCCGGTCTTGTCGGTCTGCACCGGCGAAATGCTCATGAACGTGCGCTGGCCGACGGCCGGCTGCACCAGGCTGCGTACGCCATACGACCAGTGCTTGTCTTCACGCAGGTTCATGTTGATGCGTGAGCTGAACGTGCCACCGAACACGTCGTTGACAATTTCCAGCGGCAGCGACTCGGGGCTGTTGCGCGGTGGTGCCAGTTGCGCGCCGACGATCACGCTTTGCAGCGCGCCCGGCCGGTCGACCAGGTACACGAGCGGCTTGCCTGGCGCGGGCACGGTGGCGATCACTTTCTTCGGCACCTCGCCGCCCTTCCAGCCGCCGAAGGCTTTTTCGAGCATCGGCGTGATCTCGGCCAGCGTCGTGTCGCCCACGACCAGCAGCGTCGCGTTGTTCGGCTTGAACCAGGTCGCGTGGTAACTGGCCAGGTCGTTGCGGGTCATGCGCCCCACTGCGGCCTCGGTGCCGTTGGCCGTGCGCGCGTAGACGTGGCCTTCGCCATACATCAGCGCCGGCACGACGCGCAGCGCGATGCCCTGCGGATCGACCTTCTCGCGCGCGATCGCGGCCAGGCGGTCTTTCTGCAGGCGCGCGAATTCGTTTTGCGGGAACGCCGGATTGCGCACCAGATCCGCGTACAGGCCGAGCGCCTGCGGCAGCGTCGCCTTGAGCGAATTCATGCCCACAAAGGCGCCATCGAGATTGATGCTGGCGCCAAAGGTCGCGCCCAGGCGTTCGAGTTCTTCGCCGATCTCGAGCGACTTGCGCGTGGCGGTGCCTTCTTCGAGCATGCGCAGCGTGAGGCTGGCCACGCCCGGCAAGGCGGCGCTGTCGGCCGAATAACCGCTGTCGACCATCATCTGCAGGTTGACGACCGGCGCTTCATGGCGCTCGGCCAGCACGACCTTCAGGCCGTTGGACAGCGTGATGCGCTGCATCGGCGGCAGTTTGAGGGACATCGCCTTGCCGGCGACCGGTTCCTTGCTGCGATCGAGCCCCGTGTCGGTAGCGGCCAGGCCGGTCGGGAACGGATCGATCTGCAGCACGTAGTCGCCGTCGCTGAGCCAGTCGTTCATCGCTTTCTTCACCGTGGCCGGCGTGGCGTCCTTGATGCGCTGCAGATAGACCTTGTAGCAGTCCGGATTGCCGGTAAAGGTCTGGCACGAGGCCAGCAGATCGCTCTTGCCGCCGAAGCCGCCAACGCGCTCGATCATGCGCGTGTACTGCGCCAGGATCGTCGTCTTGGCCAGGCGCAGCTCGGCGTCCGTCGGGCCGCTCTTCATCAGCGCGCGCAATTCCTCGTCGGCGCCCTGCTCCATCTTTTTCACGTCGGCGCCGGGGCGGGCCGTCAGCGTCATGTCGAACTGGCCGCCGATTTCCGACGAATCGTCGCTTGCCGTGGCGCTGGTGGCCAGTTGATCCTTGTAGACCAGGCGCTTGTACAGGCGCGAGGTCTTGCCGCCGCCCAGCACGCGCGCGCCCAGGTCGAGCAGCGCCTCTTCAGGCGTGTGCGCGCCCGGCACATTCCAGGTGCGGTAGATACGCGTCTGCGGCACGCGGTCCTGCGCCAGCGTGCGGTGCGTGCCGGTACGCTTGGCGATCCACGCATCGTGCTTGGCCAATGGCGGGCCCGGCGGAATCGCGCCGTAGTATTGCTCGACCTTCTTGCGCGCTTCTTCCGGCGAGATATCACCCGACAGCACCAGCACCGTATTGTTCGGGCCATAGTTCTGCTTGAACCAGTCCTGCACGTCCGTCATCGAGGCCGCATCGAGGTCGGCCATCTTGCCGATCACGGTCCAGGAGTACGGGTGGCCGACCGGATAGGTGTTTTCGACCAGCAGCTCGTAGGCGATGCCGTACGGCTGGTTCTCGCCCTGGCGCTTTTCGTTCTGGACGACGCCGCGCTGGATATCGAGTTTCGTCTTGTCGACCGTGCCCAGCAGATAACCCATGCGGTCGCTCTCGGCGAACAGCGCGTAGTCGAGCATCGACGTCGGCACGTTCTGGAAGTAATTCGTGCGGTCCTGGCTGGTGGTGCCGTTCAGGTCAGTCGCGCCAACCTGCTCCATCGCATTCAGGTAGGTTTTCTTGAAGTTGTCGCTGCCACTGAACATCAGGTGTTCGAACAGGTGCGCAAAGCCGGTCTTGCCCCGCTGCTCGTTTTTCGAGCCGACGTGGTACCAGGTATTGACGGCCACTACTGGCGTCTTGCGGTCTTCGTGCACCAGCACGGTCAAGCCGTTCTTCAGCGTGAACTTGGTGTACTTGATGTCCGGGATCGGGATGTCGGGCGTGCTGGCGGGGGCAGAGGCGGCAGGCGCGGCGTGCAGCGCGGATGCGCCAAAGATGAGCGCAAGTGCTGCCGCGAGATGGGTGATGCGACGAACGGGAATTGCCATGCTGCGCCTCCTGAATGGGTCGGGAAAGAACCATTCTAGGCACGTTTCACTTAGTCAACAAACAAAACAGCGTATGCATGTCTCGCGGAACGACAAACCATGCGCAGCGCATCGTGCGCCACACATGGTGCATAATTTTACTTCGGTACGATGCGCAGCAGCGTGCCCTTGGCTTCATCGGTCAGCACGTACAACTGGCCATCGGGGCCCTGGCGCACATCGCGCACGCGCTGGCCAACCGGAATCAGCTCTTGCGCCGTGACCTTGCCGGCGGCATCAAGTTGCACGCGGCGTACGTCCTTGCCGGCCAGGCTGCCGCTGAACAGGCTGCCCTGCCACTGCGGGAACGCCTTGCCGGTGTAGAACGCCAGGCCCGATGGCGCGGGCGACGGGGTCCAGACGACGATCGGCTGCACTGTGCCCGGCACGACCTTCTTGCCGATCGGCTCGCGCGTCGTGTAATCGAGCGTGTAGCTCTGCAGCGGCCAGCCGTAGTTGTTGCCGGCCTCGATCAGGTTGATCTCGTCGCCGCCGCGCGAACCGTGCTCGCTGGCCCAGACGCGGCCGGTTTTCGGGTCGAACGCCAGGCCCTGCACGTTGCGGTGGCCGTGGCTGTGGATTTCAACCAGGCGGTTCGGCTGCGCTTCGGCCGCGCCGATGCCGACCGGCTTGCCGGCGTCGGTCAGGTGCAGGATCTTGCCCTGGTGTGTGGCCAGGTTCTGCGCCTGGTCGCGCGCGAGCATAGTGCCCACGCGCTGGGGCGTGTTGCCACCATCGCCAATGCTCATCAGCAGCGTGGTATCGGGCAGGAACAGGATGCGCGAGCCGAAGTGCTCGCCGCCGTTCTTGGCTTGCCTGACGGAGAACACCTTCCTCATGCCAGTGACGCCCTTGCCATCGAACGTGCCCATCACCAGCGCCGTGCGGTTCCTGGCGTCGGTACCGCTGGCCATCGTCATGTAGATACGGGGATTGGTCTTATCACCGGGGTGGACCGCGATGTCGAGCAGGCCGCCCTGCCCGCCCACGAACAGGTTCGGCAGCGGGTCCATCTTCACCTGCTGGAACGTCTTGCCCTTGAGCATATGCAGCGTGCCGCCCTTGCCCGTGACGAGCATGCGGCCATCGGGCAGCCAGGCCATGCCCCAGCCTTGTGGCACGCCGGTGGCGACGGTTTCCAGTTGCCAGCCTTTGGCCAATGGCGGCTTGTCGACGGGTGTGACTTCCTGGGCCAGCGCAGCGCCCGCCAGCTGAGCCAGTGCGATTGCCAGCGTGACGCGCAAAACCCGGTTTTTACGCATGAATTTTGCGTCCGTACTCGGCATAAGCAAATCTCTCAAAAACAGTTAAATACTTGACATCGTAGCTGAAATGTCGCGATTTTCTGCACATTGTCTGCACGATTTCGACAAATGGCGTATCATCGATTGCTCACTGAACCAGCGCAAGGACTCCCTTCAATGATTCAACGACGTACCATCCTCAAAAGCGGTCTCCTCCTCGCAGCATCCTCCCTCAGCCTTCCCACCCTTGCCAAAAATTCATCGATTGCCACCGGCGATTGCTGTCTGCGTTTCTATAACACGCACACGGGTGAAAAGCTGACGAGCACGTTCTGGGAGCAAGGCGAGTTCATCCCTGATGCTCTGGGAGACATCAACAAGGTGCTGCGCGACCACCGCACCAACAAGATTGCGGACATCGATCCCGAACTGCTGCTGCTGCTCGGCCAGCTCAATGGCAAGCTCGGCAACAGCAAGGAATTGCACATCATCTCGGGCTACCGCGCGCCGGAATCGAATGCGTTCCTGCGTGGCCATGGCAGCGGCGGCGTCGCCAAGCGCAGCCTGCACATGGAAGGCAAGGCCATCGACATCCGCCTGCCGGGCACCGATCTGCGCAACCTGCAAAAGGCGGCCATGTCGCTCCAGGGTGGCGGCGTCGGCTATTACGACAGTTCGCAGTTCGTCCATATGGATACCGGCCGCGTGCGGTATTGGTAATGCCATTGATGCGGCCGTCGATCATTCGTGTCGTTGCCGGACTGGCCATGAGCGGCCTGTTCGCGGCCGCAAGCCTGCCGGCGCATGCCGCCGGCCAGAGCACCGTCACCGTCAAGTCCACCCGCGACCCGGTTGACAAGTCGTACCGCAAAATGATTCGTGGCATGGAACGCTTCGAGCGCGAGCGCGCCTTTGCGCCGAACGCCTCCCTGCGCTTCCAGCTGCTGCCGCGTCTGCCGAACGTCGACATGCGCGGCATCACGCTGCGCGTGGCGGGCGATACCGTGTCGGTGCCCGTCCCCGTCGACGACAACAATTTCTTTGTCCTGCCGCGCAATGCGCAAGCATTGCAGGAAGACGCAGCTGTGCTTGCCAGTCGCAAGACCGCCAGCATGACCTGGCGCGCGCGCATCGAAACGCCGGGCGTCCCGGCCGGCATGCGCCGCCTGGGTGACCTGCGCCTGGAATGCCGCGTGGGCAAGGAAGCTGGCCTCGTCTCCAACAGCTCGCCACTGTTCGGCTGGATCTCGGATGCGCTCGACTCGCCCGAAGGCGTCTGCACGAGCCCGGATGGCAATTACCTGTTCTTCGCCGAGCGCCCGATCTTCGCGGTCACGCTGCGCGCCGGTGGCCGCAGTGAAACGCTGCCGTTTTCAATGCTGTACGCGGGCGGCGACCAGACGCCGGACATGCTGCCATTCTGCGATTGCCAGGTGCTGCTCGACCGCACCTATTACGTGCCGCTGTGGGATGCCAGCTGGCCGGACGACACACTCGTTGAATTCACCTACATGGTCGATCCACCAGCCGGGGTGACGCCATGAAGGCAACTCTGATCCTGTGCGCGGCGCTGTTGGCTGGCTGCGCCACGCAGAATGCCGCGCCGCCCGGCGTGCAAGTGCCGGCCGAGCGGCTGCAGCAGACCGTGGTCGCCGGCCAGACCACCAGGGCGCAATTGCTGGCCGCGTTCGGACCGACGAAAAACGTGCGCTTCGACAGCGGCTTCGAGACCTGGGTCTACCAGTCGCCGACGGGCGATGGCCAGTTTGCCGAATTCGTCGTGCTGATCGATCCGGCCGGCGTGGTCGCAAAAACACGTACGCGCGCGCCAGCCCCGGCACCCTGATCGTTTTTGTTAACGAGTGACGCGCAAATGTGTCATACCTAACAAACGGTACCCATCAATTCTGCCATTCTGGTTGCACCTATTCACCAGCGGAGAATTTCATGGCAACTGCAATCGACGACAATCTGAACGACTGGCTACGTGACGCTCATGCAATGGAAGAGCAAGCAGACAAGATGCTCAACGCACAGGCGGACCGCCTCGAACACTATCCGGAACTGCGCGCGCGCATCGTCCAGCACATCGAAGAAACGCGCTGGCAGCGTGGCGTGCTGGACGAGATCCTGGCGCGCCGCGACATCAGCAATTCGGTGGTCAAGGATATCGGCGCCAAACTGATGGCCTTTGGCCAGGCCGTGGGCGGCATGACCGTCAGCGATGAAGTGGTAAAGGGCGCGATGGCCGGCTACGTGTTCGAGAACCTCGAAATCGCCACCTACACGTCGCTGATCGCAGCGGCCAAGGCGGCTGGCGACAGCGCTACTGCCGCTTCGTGCGAACAGATCCTGGTGCAGGAAAAAGCGATGGCGGCCTGGCTGCTGGAGCACCTGCCGCAAGTCACGCAAGCCTTCCTGACGCGCTCGGCAACGCCGGGCGTGGAAGCGAAAGTCTAACTTCCGCACCACCCGCGGTCGGGGCGGCGCAGCATGCGTGCGCCGTCCTGTATCCTGTCCATCTATCCCGCCCATTAACAGGATGGCCCATGCCCCGCGTACAACTCGACTTTCCCGACGACCAGTTCTACTTTTCGACCGTGCTCACAGTGCGGGCGACCGACATCAACGCGGCGAACCACGTCGGCAATGAATCGATGATCGCGATGGTGTCCGAAGCCAGATCGCGCTTCCTGTTCGAGTTCGGCGTGCCGGAAACCAGCCTCGATGGCCCTGGCATCATTGTCACCGACCTGGCCACCATCTACCGCGCCGAAGCGTATCGCCGCGACGAGCTGCTGTTCGACGTGGGCGTCATGGACTTCAACAAGTATGGCGGCGACCTGATCTACCGGATCACGCGGCCGCGCGACCAAAAGCTGATCGCCATGGCCAAGACCGGCTTTGTGTTCTACGACTACAAGGCGGGCCGGGTATGTCCGATGCCTGACGACTTTCGTGCCAGGTTCGAGCGTGTCAACCGGGTCGACTAGGCCACAACAAAACGGCGCCCCGCAGGGCGCCGTTTTTTTACACGCGCGATAAAAATCGCTTAACCGCCGCGCTTCTTGCCGATGATCGTTTCATCGAACCACTCGTCAATCATGCGCTTTTCGGCGCGCAGGCTGTCGTTGTCGCTGAAGCGGCCGATGCGCTGCATGTAGTTCATGTCGGCCAGGCGTGCATCGCCGCCCTTGAGCACCTGCCCGTTTTGCGTCAGCGAATAGCGCAGGTTAATGATCGGCCAGTCGGCCGTGCCTTTCAGGATGCGCAGGTCGCGCCCGTTGCCGACATTCGGGTACTCGCGGCCGGCCAGGTCGATGTCGGTAACTTCGATCGCCAGGTCCTGACCCGCAGGGAGTTTCTCGCCAAGCTTGGTGAAATACGTGCTCAGTTCTTCCAGCACCTGCTTGCGCTCCCATGGGGCAAATGGCAGGTCGGCGAACTTGTCGGACTCGATGTAATTGACGGTCACGCCCGCCGAGGCGGCGCCGGCGGCCAGCGCGAACAGGCCTGCCAGTGCAGTTTTTATCAGGGTGGATTTCATTGTTGCCTCTCCTTCGGTATGCGTCTCGTATGCGGTCTTCGCTTACCAATATACGCCGCTTCGCCTTGCTCTGCTCGTGCCGAACGTTGGAACTTGTATCCAAATGTTAGGTCCCGAACATGACCAAAAGATGGTGCCATATAAGAATGCGTCAAGGAGGCAACCATGCCAGAAGGTCCAACGCTGTACATGCTGAAGGAACAGACCACGCGCTTCGTGGGGCAAACCATCGTGCGCGCCAGTGGCAACCTGAAGACGCTCGACCCGGCGCGCCTCGTGGGCCAGCGCATCACCGGGCTGCACACCTGGGGCAAGCACTTCCTGATCGAGACGCCCGACGTCATCCTGCGCGTTCACTTTCTGCTGTTTGGCACCTACCGCATCGACGAGGACCGCGACAAGCCGCCGCGCCTCTCCATCGGCGTGGAAGACGGCGGCGCCATGAATTTCTATGCCTGCGCAATCCGCGAGATCGACCGCGCCACCTTCGACGCCTATGACTTCAGCGCTGACGTGATGGGCGCGACCTGGGACCCGGTCAAGGCGCGCAAGAAGCTGCGCGCCGCACCGGACATGCTGGCCTGCGACGCCCTGCTCGACCAGGAGATCTTCTCGGGCGTGGGCAATATCATCAAGAACGAAGTGCTGTTCCGGATCCGGGTCCATCCCCTCTCGACGATGGGCGCGCTGCCTGCGCCCAAGCTGCGCGCCCTGGTGGACGAAGCGCGGCAGTACAGCTTCGACTTCCTGGGCTGGAAAAAAGCGTTCACGCTCAAGGAGCACTGGCTGGCCCACGCCAAAAAAATCTGCCCGCGCTGCGACATTCCGTTTTCCAAAGCCAAGCTCGGCACCTCGGACCGGCGCAGCTTCTACTGCGAACGTTGCCAAAAACGCTATACGTGACGCGCCTTGTCACGCCACTGCAACAGCGTAACCACGGTATTGGGGCAGGTGTTACTTCTGTCGGTCACAATTTTAATATTGCTTCTTGTTAAGGGTCATGCGCCGTACTACAATCGCCTTGACTCCAGGCTACTTTTGTTGTGAAAAAAATAGTCTGTTCACTTAACCTCGACCCTCCCAATATCGGAATCGTCCATGTCCTTCTTGTCGTCCGCTGCGCCCAAACTCGCACCCTGGAAAGTCTTGCTGGTGGACGACGAACCCGATATCCACGACATCACGAAGCTGACGCTGACGCGCTTTCGCCTCGACGGCCGCGCGCTTGCCTTCGTGCACGCCTACAGCGGCGCCGAAGCCAAGGAAATCCTGGCGCGTGAGAAGGACATCGCACTGGTGTTTCTGGACGTGGTGATGGAGCGCGAAGACAGTGGCCTGGAAGTAGCGCGCTGGATGCGCCAGGACCTGGATAACCAGTTCACCCGCATCGTGCTGCGCACCGGCCAGCCGGGCCAGGCGCCGGAAGAGCGAGTGATTGTCGACTACGACATCAACGACTACAAGGAAAAGACCGAGCTCGATCGCACCAAGCTGTTTACGACGACGTTCGCCGCGCTGCGCGCCTACCGCGACATCATGAAGGTCGAGGAATCGCGCCGCGTCCAGCAAACCTACCGCGAAGGCCTGGAACGCGTGATCGCCGCGTCTGCCCACATCTTCCAGCAGCGCAACCTGAAAGACTTCGCCAATGGCCTCTTGCTGCAGGTCGTGGCCCTGCTGCGTCTGGAACAGAGCATGCTGCTGCGCCTGAAGGCGGCCAGCGTGATCACCGGCCAGAGCCAGTACGAAGTGCTGGCCCAGATCGGCGACATGGAAGGCGACGAGATCGGTCCGGAACTGGTGGCGCAGCTGGACGACGCGCGCCACAACCGCATCTCGCGCCTGCACGGCGACACCTATGTCGGCTACTTTCCGAACAACAGCGGCAAGGCGTCGCTCCTGGTGCTCAAGGGTGTGGATGAGATCTCGGACATCGACGCGCAAATGCTGGAGGTGTTCTGCTCGGGTGTGGCCATCGCGTTCGACAATATTTTGCTGAACCAGGAAATCACCGATACGCAGGCCGAGCTGATCCTGCGCCTGGGCGACGTCGTCGAATCGCGCTCGCACGAGGCGGGCAACCACGTGCGCCGCATGTCCCAGGTCTGCTACATGCTGGCCCAGGCCTCGGGCATGCCCGAAGACGAGACGGCAGTGCTGATGCACGCCGCGCCGATGCACGACATCGGCAAGATCGCCACGCCCGATGCGGTGCTGCTCAAGCCGGGCAAGCTGACCGATGCCGAGTGGACCATCATGAAGCAGCACCCGACCGTGGGGCTGCAGATCCTGGACGGCTCGCAGCGCCCGATCCTGAAGGCAGCGGCAGTGATCGCGCACCAGCACCACGAAAAATTCGATGGCACCGGCTATCCGCAAGGCCTGCGCGGGCACGACATCCACCCGTATGCGCGCATCGTGGCGGTGGCCGACGTGTTCGACGCGCTGAGCCATGCGCGCTGCTACAAGGAAGCATGGCCGGCCGCCAAGGTAACCGAGCACCTGCGCGAGGTGGCCGGGCACCACCTCGATCCCGTGTATGTCGATCTATTGATCCGGAATATGGACAAGGCGCTGGCAATCAACGCGCAGTGGCCCGACTGAGTGGCCCGACTGAGCAGCGCACCGGATCGCCTCCTGGTCACTTGAACGCAGCGCGCAGCGCCGACGCATCGAAATAGATTTGACGGATCACCGGATGCTCGGCGGCCACTGCGGTTTCGATGCGGCCGATCGCCGCCTCCACCTTGTCGATCGACAGCCCCCGACGGAACTGAACCGAGGCGGCCAGCAGCACTTCTTCCGGCCCCAGCTGCATCGTGCGCAGGCTTGCCACGCTGTCCAGCGCCGGCTCGCGCAGGAACAGCGCCTTCAATGCGGCCAGCTCGTCATGGTCGATCGCTTCGCCCACGAGCAGGCCGCCGGTTTCGCGCGCCAGCATGAAGGCGGCGCCGATCAGCAGCAGGCCGATCACGATCGAAGCGGCCGGGTCGATGTACGGATTATTGAAGTAGTGGCCCAGCGCGATGCCGGCAGCGGCAATGCCAAGGCCCAGCAGCGCGGCGGAATCCTCGATGAAGATCGTGAAGACCGATGCATCCTTGCTCGCACGGACGGCTTGCCACAGCGTCGCACCGGGTTTGCGCGCCGTATTGAGTTCCTTGCGCGACACGTTCCAGCTATATCCTTCGAACAGGGCAGCCACACCAAGCACGACGTAGCTCCACATCGGGTCTTCCAGTGGCGGCGGGTTCTGCAGTGCATCGACGCCGTGGTAGATCGATAATCCACCGCCCAGCGAAAACACCGACAGCGCAACGATCAGCGCCCAGAAATACAGCGACTTGCCGTAGCCGAACGGATGCTTGCGGTCGGGCGCGCGGGCGCTGCGGCGTTCGCCCAGCAGCAACAGGAATTCATTGCCGGTGTCGACGGCCGAGTGGATGCCTTCGGCCACCATCGCCGCACTGCCGGTGATGCCGGCGACAATGAACTTGGCCACCGCGATGCCCAGGTTGGCGGCAATTGCCGCATAGATGACTTTTTGCGAGCCCTGGCGTGGCGCGTCTTGCTTGTTTTCGTTCATGGACTCTCCAAATGGGGAGCCAAGCTTAGAGAACCTGCAGCAACCGATCTGTACGGCGACGCACGTGCCCGCTCGATCGTGGCACTAGGCCGCCAGTTTTTCCTTGCGCTGCGAACGGGGAAAGCGCAGGTGATACGTCAGCCCCTGCCCCGGCGCGCTCGTGGCCCGCACCGTCCCGCCCAGCGCACCGGTCACCAGGTTGTACAGGATGTGCGCGCCCAGGCCACTGCCGCCGGTGCCGCGCCGCGTGGTGAAGAACGGATCGAACAATTTGTCGAGCGTCGCGGCATCCATCCCTGCCCCATCGTCGGCGTACTCCATGACCACCCAGCCGTCGCTCCCCAGTGCAGCGCGCAGCGTGATATTGCCGGCCTGCTCGTGCTCGAAGCCGTGCACCAGCGAATTCATGACCATATTGGTGAGGATCTGCGACACGGCCCCGGGGAAGCTGTCGAGCAGCAGGTCGGGCGGACAATCGACCGCGACCTTCACCGGGCGGCCCTTGAGCTTCGGGTGCAGCGACAGGAGCACCTCGTTCAAGTATGCGCCCAGGTTGAAACTGCGGATATCGTCCGACGACTGGTCCACCGCCACCTGCTTGAAGCTGCGCACCAGGTTCGCGGCGCGCTGGGTGTTGGTGGTCATGATGCGCAGCGACTGGTCGACGATGTCGAAGAAGCTCTCCAGGCTCTCTGCGGTCATCTCGCCCGCCGCCAGTTCTTCGCGCGTGAGTTTCAGTTCCTGCACCAAGTGGCTCGTGGCCGTCACGCAGATGCCCAGCGGCGTGTTGATCTCGTGCGCCACGCCGGCCACCAGGCGGCCGAGCGAGGCGAGTTTTTCCTGCCGCACCAGTTCGGACTGCGCCTCTTGCAGCGCGTGCAGCGCGTCGTTCAGCGCCGCATTCTGCTGCTCGAGGGCTTCTTTGGTCTTGCGGATCCTGCGGTCGGCCTGCATGCGCGCAATCGCCACGGCCACATGGCTGGCCATGAACGCCAGCAGATCCAGGTCGGCCTTGCTGTAGACGATCGCCGGGTCGTAGCTCTGCACCACGATCACCCCATACGGCTGGTCGTTGACCAGCATCGGCGCGCCCATCCAGCTCGCAATATCGGTGCTGCCCATTGGTTCGGCCACGGTGCCGGCGTCAACGAGCGCCCTGAAGCTGGCCACGTCGTGCAGCTGCGCCTGCTTGGTCAACAGGATGTGCGAACACATCGCCTTGCCGAACGGGAAGCGCAGCAACGGTGGCGCGCTGTCCTTCTGGTCGACGAAGTACGGGATGCTGATCTCTTGCGTGCGCTGGTGGTACAGCCCGATCAGGAAGTTGTCGGCCACCATCAGCTCGCCGATGATGCGGTGCAGGCTGGCGCTGAGCTGGTCGGTGTCGAGCGCCTGCGCCGAGAGGTCGGCGATCTCGTACAGCGCGTGCTGGATCTTTTCGGCGCGGCGACGCTCGGCCACCTCGTGCGCCAGCGCGGCCGTGCGCGCCGAGACCGCGCGTTCCAGCCGGTCCATGCTTTGCAGGCCCTGCAGCGCGTTCGAGACATGGTTGGCGATCAGCCCGAACAGCGCAATGTCCTCTTCGCTATAGGTCTGGTCGGACGAGTAGCTCTGGATGACGATCGCGCCCAGCGCCTGGTGGTTCTGGTCGAGCAGCGGACAGGCGACGAAATGCTCCGGCGTGCTGCCGCTGCCCCAGCGCCCGGCGGCCTTGCGGTGGCGCTCGTTGAAATCGGCCGCCGTCAGCACCAGCCTCTGGCGGTTGAGCAATACCCAGGCCGTGGGCGACTGGTCGGGCGAGGCGAGCCGGATGCGCTCCAGCGGATCGCGCGCGCCATCGGCTTCGTCGACAAAATAGGGAAAGCGAACGGTGCCGTCTTCGCGGTCGGCCAACGCCACATAGAAGTTGGCTGCATACATGATGCGACCCAGCGCGCCATGCACGGCCCGGATGAATGCGGTGATGTCGCTGCAGCTGGTCGAGAGTTGCCCGATATCGAGCAACATCGACTGCACCGCTTCCAGCCGGTCAAGACGTTCCATACTTTCCCCCACCTGTTCACAGAATGCATCTGATGATGCGCAGAGGAAATAGTAGCAGCTTGAAGACGGACGCAGCAGCCTACCGCGCCCGGCTGTGGCTTTTTAGCGTGGCGCGCGGAAGTCGTTCTCGACCCAGGCCTGCGCCGAGCTCGGCGTGAGCTTGAAGGTGGGCGCCACGCGCACGCGCGCAACCTGCTCGCCCATCTCGTCGGTGGCGGCCAGCATCGCGTATGGATCGTCGTCGTCCGGGACGATATCGAGCGTCACCTTCAGTTCGCCCTGCTCGGTGAAGATGTACAGGTTCTTGTGCAGGATCGCGTGCATGTGCTGCTCGTGGCGGCGGATGACTTCGGACGCCGTCTTGATCAGCGTATTGAAGGCATTGGTATCGAGCGGCTTCGGGTTCTTCTTGTCGCGGCCCATGGTCCAGGGACCGACCAGCGCCGGTTCGGGCTCGCCATCCTTGTACATTGCCACGGCCCAGCCTTCATCATCGTCGTTCTTGATCACGCGCGCGGTCCAGCCATTGCCCTGCCACAGCCGGGGTTGCTGCACGGGGCCGGTGTCCTCGCTGCCGTCGTCGCTGTCGGGGTCCAGCATCTGGTCGTTCATGGGTCGGTGTCCTCGGCGCTTGCGCGCCCAAAACCACGATCATAGAGGAAACCGGCCCCATGAAAAAGGCCGCACGGCACTGCTGCGAGCGATTGGCTGAAATAGTCTAAATAACTATGCCGGACAATCGTCGACGATGCGTGGACAGCGCCACGACGGGCCGGGTGGCGGCATGATCGGCGGGCCAACGGGGATCGGGCGCGGATCGCCGTTGGGCGCCGGCGTATCCCGGTTGAACGGCGTGATGATGATGGGCGGAATGGCCGGTGGCGCCGAGGGCGGATCCTTCGGTCCGCCCGATGCATGGGCCAGGTCGTGGAAGGCGTTGGGCACAGCGTACATGGGGTCCCCCTGAAACAGAGCAGGCTGTCAGTATAGGAAACGCTGCCGTGATTACAAGGTCGGAATTGGCAGCGATTCTGCCCGACCCGACGCATGCACATTTCATCCCGTTAAACATGCAGCCTGTCGCACGCGGCTGGCTGCACACGCGCGCCGCGCCTACAGTTCGAGCATGCAAGACCAAACAGCTCAACCCAACCATTCGCGAGGACTGTCATGAAAAAATACGCCCCCTACGTCATCCTGTTCCTGTTTGCCGCCATGCTGTGGAATCTGTTCGACTGGAGCGGCGACATGACGGTCAATCTCGATGGCGACCAGATCGACGGCCCGCTGGGCTTCCTGCTGGCCACACTGTTCACGGGCGGCGGCATGCTGCTGGCCGTGTTCATCTCGGTGGTCACGGTGGCGGTGCTGGCGGTGGTGTTTGCCGGAGTCGGCGTGATCCTGATCGGCTCGCTGGCGATCGGCGCCCTCGTGCTGGCGCTGGCGATGTCGCCGCTGCTGCTGCCCTTGCTGATTGTCGTGGCGCTCGTGTGGTTCGCCATGCGCCGGCCGCGCCCGGTCACGCTGGACAAGGCCGCGGCAGCGTAAAAGCCTAGCGCGCCACGTACTGCGCGTAACCCCGCGCACGCAGGGCGCACGCCGGGCACGTGCCACAACCGTGGCCCCAGGCATGCGCCTCGCCCCGCTCCCCCAGGTAGCAGGTGTGCGTATCGAAGCGGATCAGATCGACCAGCGCTTCGCCTCCCTCCTGCTCCGCCAGTTCCCAGGTCTGGGCCTTGTCGATCCACATCAGCGGCGTCTCGACCTTGAGCCTGGTGGCCATGCCGAGGTTCAACGCCACCTGCAGCGCCTTCATCGTGTCGTCGCGGCAATCCGGATAGCCCGAGAAATCCGTCTCGCACATCCCGCCCACCAGCACGTTCAGTCCGCGCCGGTAAGCCACCGTGGCCGCCACTGTCATGAACATCAGGTTGCGGCCCGGCACGAACGTATTCGGCAAACCGTTTTCCTGCATCTCGATCGCGACATTGCTGGTCAAGGCCGTGTCGGAGATTTTGGAGATCAGGGACAGGTCGATCATGTGATCGTCGCCCAGGCGCGTGTCCCAATCAGGATTGAGCGCGCGCAGCTTGGCCAGCACGCCGGGGCGCACGGCCAGCTCGATCGCATGGCGCTGGCCATAATCGAAGCCGATCGTCTCGACCCGCGCATAGCGCTGCAGAGCCCAGGCCAGGCAAGTGGTGGAGTCTTGGCCGCCACTGAACAGGACGAGCGCGGTATCGGTAGAGAGGATGGTCATGATGGTAAAAGAAGGTAAAAGGCAGGGGATCAACCGTCAATTCTGGCACAGATCGGGGGCACCGTGGCCGATAAAGCCGTTCTTGTCCAGACGCGCGCGCGCAACATTTCACGTCCGCCATCGACTTTGCCAATCAGTTAAGATGCGAACGAGTCACCCAATGGAGCGTCACGTTGTCACGATCGAATCCCCACCCGCGCAAGGGTCCCCGCCAGCGCACACTTCCTCCGCTGTTGCAACGCTCCCTGCTGGGTGTCGGCGCATTCGTGTTTGCCACCACTGTCTATGCGCAAAGTACGACCGGCGTCGATTACACGGTGCGCATCGACGCACCGCGCGCGCTCGAGACGCTGCTTGAAGAGAACCTTGACCTGATGCGCTGGCGCGGCAATTCGCGCGTCGACATCGACCAGCTACAGCGCCTGGTCAAAGAAGCGCCGGCGCAAGCCACCAGCCTGATCGCCACCGAGGGCTACTACTCACCGAAAGTCTCGGTTGGCCTGGATACCAGCGGTGCACGTCCGGTCGCGCGCGTGATCGTCGATCCGGGTCAGCCGGTGCTGGTCGGCGACGTCGACCTGGTGTTGCAGGGCTTTGCTGCTTTTGAAGAAGGCGGCGCCCCGTTCGACGCCGGCGCCCTGCGCAACCGCTGGACGCTGCCGGTGGGCAGCCAGTTCCGCCAGTCCGACTGGGAAGGCGCCAAGAAAGGCCTCGTGCGCGACATTGCACAAAGCCGCTTCCCGCGCGCGCGCCTGGTCGAAACCAGTGCGACCGTCGATCCGGATTCGCGCCGCGCGCTGCTGCGCGTTGTGATCGATTCGGGCCCCGAGATGCGCTTCGGGAATCTGCGCATCCGTGGCCTGAAGCGCTACCCGGCCGAAGTCATCACCAACCTCAACAAGATCAATCCGGGCGACCAGTACAGCGAGGCCGCGCTGCAGGCGCTGCAATCGCGCGTGCAGGACACCGGCTACTTCGCCAGTGTCGAAGTGAGCGCCGACATGCGCGCCGTGCTCAATGCCGAAATCGCCGACATCAAGGAAGACGCCGACAGCGACGCCAATCCGGCCACGCCGGAACCGGCGACCGGCCCGACCACGCTGCCAGTGATCGTGCGCGTGACCGAAAACAAACAGAAGAATGTCGAGGCCGGTGTGGGCTTTTCGACCGACACGGGCGGCCGCGCGCAGCTGAGCTACGACGACCTGAACGTATTCGGCAAGCGCTTCAAGAGCGACCTGATCTACGAACAGAAACGCCAGACCGCCAAGGGCGAACTGTTCTGGCCAACCACGGCCAAGGGCTACAACGACAGCATCAGCGCCGGCGTCGCACGCGAAGACCTGCGCGGCGAACTGACCACGCTGGCCAGCGTCGCCGCGCGCCGCGCCTGGGGTTCGCCGCTGCTGGAACAAAGCGTCACGCTCGAAGCGCTGACCGAGGAACGCGAAGTGCAAGGCCTGGAGTCGACCCGCACCAAGAGCCTGCCGCTGACCTACAGCGTCACGCGCCGCAAGCTCGACAGCCTGATCCTGCCGACCAACGGCTATGTGGTCAACGCGCAGTTCGGCGGCGCCGTGCTGCCGATCCTGACGGACGAAAAATTCCTGCGCATGTACCTGCGCGGCATCTACTACAAGCCGCTGGGCCCGGCCGGCACGCTGATCCTGCGCGGTGAAACCGGCGCCGTGGCCTCGAAGGAAAAGCTCGGCGTGCCGAGCACCTTCCTGTTCCGCGCCGGCGGCGACCAGTCGGTGCGCGGCTACGGCTATCAGGAACTGGGCGTGCAGGAAAACGGCGCGACCGTGGGTGGGCGCTACCTGGCCACCGCCAGCGCCGAATACCAGTACTGGTTCAAGCCGCCCTGGGGCGTGGCCGTCTTCTATGACGTCGGCAATGCCGCCGACAAGTTCGGCGACCTCAATCCCAAGTCGGGCTACGGCGTGGGCGCGCGCTGGCGCAGCCCGGTCGGTCCGATCAATGTCGACCTGGCCTACGGCCACGCGGTGCGCAAGGCGCGCCTGCACTTCTCACTCGGATTCACGTTCTGATGGATACACCTGAAAACACCCCGGCGCCGACGCCTGATCAACCCCAGACCAACCAACGCCGCTGGCCGCGCCGCGTCGCAATCGGCCTTGTCGCCACTGGCGTCATCGTCGGCGGCACGCTCTGGTACCTGGGCCGCGAAACCACCCTGCAGATGATCGCCCAGCGCGTTGCCAGCGCCACCGGCGGCAAACTCACGCTGACGGGCGTGAGCGGCACCTTGTACGGCAAGATGCACATCGAACGCCTGATCTGGCGCACCGACGAACAGGTCATCACCGCCAACAAGATCGACATCGACTGGTCACCGGGCCAGGTACTGTCAGGCGGCATCCTGATCGACCAGCTGTGGGCCGCCAGCGTGCGCATGCAGACGCTGAAGGAAACCGACGAGCCGTCCGTGCTCCCAACCAGCCTGGCCCCGCCGTTCCGCATCGAAGTCGACGATGCTCGCCTGGCGAATATGACGATGGTGAATATCGGCGGCGCCGAAACACGCATCGACAATATCCGCGCGCGCGCCAAGGGCGACAAGCGCAGCTGGGTCGTGCAGAACGCCACAGCGGCCACGCCATGGGGCCAGGTCGCCGCCAATGCCACCGTCGGCGCGGCCCGTCCCTTCAAGATCGACGCCACCGGCAGCCTGACGCAATCGCAGGCCAGCGCCGGCGCCCGCGCTGCGCAGTTGCAGATCAAGGTTGGCGGCGACATCCAGAACGCCACGCAGATCGACGCCACCGGCACCGCCGGACGCGCCATCGGCGACGCCCACTTCACGCTTGCGCCGTACGCCGAGATCCCGCTGCGCGCGCTGCGCATCAATGGCCGCAACGTCGATCCGGGCTTCTTCAACCCTGCCCTGCCAACCGCCGACCTGACCTTTGCAGTAGTCGGCAAGCTGGACGAACAACGCAATATCAGCGGCAGCGTCGACATCACCAACACGGGGCCGGAAGGCACGATCGACCAGCAACGCCTGCCGCTGCGCGCAGCGCGCGGCCAACTGGGCGGCAACCTGTCGGCGCTGAACGTGTCGAACGTCCTGCTCGACTTCGGCGCGGCCGGCACATTCACCGGCACCGGCGGCGTGCAGCGCACGAAGGACGAAGAAGGCATCGGCACCGCGCGCTTTGCGCTGCACACAGACCGCTTCAACCTGCGCGAAGTGCATTCGGCCATGAAGCCGACGGCGATCAAGGGCGATATCGCGGTTACCAATGAAGCGACGCGCCAGACGTTAGAGGCGAACCTGATCGACGCCGGCCTGCGCCTGACGGCCTTGGCCACGCTGGAAAACAATGTGGCCACGCTGCGTGAAGCGACGCTGCGCGCGGGGCGCGGCAGCGTCACCGCCAGCGGCACCATGAATCTCGAAGGCGATCAGGCATTCAAGGCCACGGCCAATGCCAGCCGCTTCGACCCATCCGAATTCGGCGACCTGCCCGCGGCCGACATCAACGCCACGGTCAATGCTGCCGGCGTTCTCACGCCCGCGTGGAAGGTCGACGCCGACTTCGCCGTGCGCCAGAGCCGCCTGATGAACCAGCCGCTCAGCGGCAAAGGCAAACTCACGGCCGACGCCAAGCGCATCGCCGGCATCGACGCCAACCTGGCGCTGGGCCAGAACACGGTCGACCTGAAAGGCGCGTTCGGCGGCGCGAGCGACCGCCTGCAATGGCGCCTGGACGGTCGCCAGCTCGCTGCCGTGCGCGCCGACCTGTATGGCGCGGTGGTGGCCAACGGTGTCGTCACCGGCACCATGACGGCGCCGCGCACGACGTTCGACGTCAACGCGCGCAACCTGGGCTGGGTCGACGCCCAGCGCAAGAACAACAGCGGCGTCGTGCGTGCCCAGGGCGAAGCCTGGCTGGGCGGCCCCGAGGATGCACGTGTGGTCGAAGTCAAGGCCACCGGCGCGACCGAACGCTTCAACCCGGCCGCCTTCGGTTCGCCATTGGCCGGCAACATCAACTCGACCTTCAGTGGCAGCGGCCGCGCGGGCGCCGACTGGCGCGGCGCGCTCGACCTCAAGGTGGTCGATTCGACGCTCGCCAATTCGCCGTTCTGGGGCCATGCGCGCCTGGCGGCCGACCGCCGCCACGTGTCCGACGCCAACGTCGACCTGCACGTCGGTCCGAACGTCATCGCCGCCACCGGCAGTTTTGGGGCCGCGCGCGATGCGCTCAACTGGCGCATCGATGCGCCGCAACTGGCCGCGTTCGGTCCCGAATACGGCGGCGTGCTGCGCGGTTCGGGTGTCCTGTCCGGCACCGCCGACACACCATCGCTCACGGCGACCATCGCCGGCCAGAACCTGCGCGCCATGGGCACGCACACGGTGCGCTCGCTGAAAGCCAGCGCCAACCTCGGTTCCGGCCGGGGCGCAAGCGACCCACTGGTGACCGATGTCGAGGTGCTCGACTACGTCAACGGCGACACGCGCGTGGCGTCCGTACGCCTGAAAACCGACGGCACGCGCGGCGCGCACACGCTGCGCCTGTCGGCGCTGGGCGATGCGTTCGATGCCAATGCCGAACTGCGTGGCGCCTTCTCGAAGGACACCTGGAGCGGCACGCTGGCCGCGCTGCAAAACCGTGGCCGCTATGCGATGAACCTGCAAAAGCCGGTGCCGTTGACGATCGGCGCTGCACCCGGCGGCGGTCTCGCCGGCCTGGCCAGCCCGGAGCGCATCGCCTTCAATGGCGCCGTGATCGCCCTGCCGAACGGCAGCATCACGGTCGACGCGCTGACCAAGGACGGCCCGCGCTGGGCCAGCCGCGGCCATGCCGACAACGTGCCGCTGACCTACCTGGCGCAGTTCTCGCCAGCGCTGGCCGACAATGCACGCGGCGACCTGACGCTGGGCGCAGCCTGGTCGGTCGACATGCGCGCACCACAGGCGCAAGGCGCCGCGCCTTCGCTGGCCGGCAATGTGCGCGTGTTCCGCGAAAAGGGCGACGCCATCGTCGGTGGCGACACGCCCGTGCCGCTTGGCCTGCGCCAGCTGGAGGCGCGCGCCGAAGTGGTGGGCAGCAGCCTGCGCGTGAACCTGGACCTGGACGGCGCCCGCACCGGCGTGGCCAAGATCGACGCCAACGCGCAGATGATCAACGGCCGCCTGGAGAGCGCCAGCCCGCTGCGCATGACGGCCAATGCCAACATCCCGTCGATCGCCTGGCTGGCGGCGCTGGCCGGCCAGCCGGGCCTGGAACTCGACGGCGCGCTGCGCGTGGCGATGACGGGTGGCGGCACCATCGGCAAGCCGAGCCTGAACGGCAATCTCGATGGCGACAAGCTGGGCGTGCGCTGGGCCGAACAGGGCGTGAACCTGCGCAACGGCGAACTGCGCGCACTGCTTGGCGGCGACCAGCTGCGCATCGAAAAGCTGTCGTTCCAGGG
Source organism: Telluria sp. ZT3P25 (assembly GCF_059685895.1). NCBI lineage: Bacteria > Pseudomonadati > Pseudomonadota > Betaproteobacteria > Burkholderiales > Oxalobacteraceae > Telluria > Telluria sp. ZT3P25. The sequence goes on along the minus strand of NZ_JCASIJ010000002.1, from coordinate 911,833 downwards.
CCGCCAGGGTGGCGCTGCCGCCAGTGGCTACGTGCGCTTTGCCGACGGCGCGCCGACCATGGACATTCGCCTGAACATGGACAGGCTCGAAGCCCTGTCGCGCCCGGATCGCACCGTGATCCTGAGCGGCCAGGCGTCGCTCGTGCGTGACGCCAGCCGCTTCGCACTGGAAGGTAAATTCCGCGCCGACCGCGCCCTGATCGAATTCGCGCCACAAGGCACGCCGACGATCTCGGACGACGTCATCGTGCTGGGCCGCGCCACCACCAAGCCAACACCAAAAACCAACGAGAAGGAAGTACCGCTCACCGTGGACCTGGCGGCCGACCTGGGCGACGACTTCCACATCCGTGCGATGGGCATCGACGCCTACCTGGCCGGCACCGCCCGCGTGCGCATGACGGGCAGCGGCCAGCCACGCATCAACGGCACCATCCGCGCGCTGAACGGCACTTACGCCGCGTATGGCCAGAACCTGTCGATCGAACGCGCCGTAATGACCTTCAGCGGCCCGTACGACAACCCGTCGCTCGACATCCTCGCGGTGCGCAAGCGCCCCGAGGGCGAGCAGCTGTCCGAGACCAACGTCGAAGCCGGCGTGCAGGTGCGCGGCACCGCGCAATCGCCGACGGCGCGGCTGGTGTCGACGCCGAACGTGTCTGACAGTGACAAGCTGTCGTGGCTCGTACTCGGCCAGGGCATGGAAGCGGCCAGCGGCGACCAGAAAGGCGTGCTGGCGGCAGCTGCCGGCGCCCTGCTGGGCGGCAGCGGCGGCACCGGCGGCATCCAGTCGAAGATCGCCAACTCGCTGGGCGTGGATGAACTGGGCCTGAAACAGGGCACCGGCGGCGGCGACGGTTCGGGACTGGAAAGCACTGTGGTCACGGTCGGCAAGCGCATCTCGCAGCGTGCTTACCTGAGCTTCGAACAAGGCACCAGCACCGCATCGAGCCTGGTGCGCCTGCGCTACAAGCTCACGCCGCGTATCTCGCTGCAGTTCCAGACCGGGACCAACAGCGCGCTTGATATTCTCTATTCGTGGGCGTTTGATTAAGGCTAACAGCCTGTCACCCGCCTCGAGAAGTGAAAAAGCCAGCTCTTTCGAGCTGGCTTTTCTTTTTCTGATTCGTCAGAAGCAAGTCATTCAGCACCTGGGGAATCAATGCTACTTCCTGAGCGTGTAGACCGGCTTCTCCACTTCCCCGCGCTCCACCATCGCAAGAAGGCCCTCCAGCTTGACGCGCTGGTCGCTGTCCTTCGCGGATGATACGAGTTTGCGAAGGATGTCGACATGCGCTGTTTGCAGTGCCTGCGCTGCGGGCACGGCGATGTCAGGTTTCACGCCGACGTGCTCCCAGTTGGTTTTGGTGACGAAATTGGTGGCGCGCGATGTGGGGATCGAGACCACGATCCCGTGTCCCACGCTGAACCAGCTCACGGGATTGGAGCCGCCCCCGGTCGTTTCGCCAACGAGCGTCCCGCGCTTCTGCGCCTGGAAGCCATAGGCGCAATCCTCGCCGCCAGAAAACGTGCGCGCCGAGGTCAGCACATACACGGGCTTGTCATAACGCTGTGTAACCGTCGACACGAGCCAAACCTGTCGCGTGGTATCGCTGGGGCGATGATAGAAGTCGATCAGGTGACGCCTGTCCCCAAGCGGGAAGAAATGGCTCATCAGGTAGGCTACGCTGTCCGGACTCCCGCCACCATTCAGGCGCAGGTCAAGGATCAGCGCATCCGTCCCGGCCAACAGCGACATCGCGGCCGTGTACGCCGGGCCGACAAATTCGGTTCCCCCGAACGCACGCAGGTCGATGTAGCCGACGTTGCCGGGAAGACGTTCTATCTTCTCGATGCCATAACCCTGTCTGGCAGTCCATTCGCGCGCTTTATCCATCTCCGCGCTGCTGGGCACATCGGCGGCGCCGCTGGACTCACGAAAGCGCTCATTGACCGAAGCGCCAAAGTGTTTGTCTCCGCTCATTTCACGCAGGTCCGTCGCCAGCATCGCACTGAAGTTCTGTACGCTGGTGATGGACGCATAACCTCCTTCGGCATGTTTCCGGGCGATTGCCTTGCCAACCCGTTTGGCCACAGCAGGCTCGATGTAATTCGCGTTCAATTTCGCTTCCAAAACCTGCAAGATCTCGGCGCGATCCGCTACGTTCAACTTGCTGTCTTCCGCGAAAGCGGAAAACGACAACAAAGCACTCAATACAACGCCGGCTACCAACTTCTTTTTGGCTGACATATCTGCTTCCAGGTTGGACTACTCGTTTTTGATAGGTGGGTGAAAAACTGCGGGCGGCGTGTTTCCTGTTGGCGTCGTTGCATCAGCGCTCGGGTTGAATGGCCGCATCATTCAGTGTGCTCATCAAGGTGTGGTTGCGCCTCCCGTCAGCTTGCGTCGCGGATGCGCGCGCCGAAGGAACGCGTCTCCAATACCGCGATCGCTTGTTCGAGGCAGGCGGACAGAGGGAACGCCAGCTCCGCATCGAGGCTGTCGGCGGCTGACTTGGTCGCCTGCCAGCACACCCTCAGTCGCGGTAACAATGTTTCGCCGGCGGCGCTGAGGCGCACCACGCGCTGCCTGCCGTCCGCGCCACCAGCCGCCACCGTCAACAGGCCCTTCCTGATCATCAATGCCACTGTCTGCGTGGCGGCGGGCTGGGTAATACCGGCCAGAACTGCCAGCTCGCCGATAGTCGCGCTCTTCTGCTCGGCCAGCACCCTCATCACTGGCGTGTAACGTGGCCGGTAATCCAACCCCGCTTCGACATAGGCTTGAGCAACTGCACCATCGAGTAGCTCAATCAGATGTCGTAACTGTGTGCCGAGTCCTGGTTTCATGCTCCAATACTAACATTTACATATAAGTGCTTATATATATTTTTGCGTTACCTGGATTCTCCGGTCGTCCGTTACTGCTCAAAGTGGACTCGGGATTGATGTCAGCTGGTTACATCCCAGTGCGCTGGCCATGCGCGCCAGGCGGCCCAGCAGCATCCCGTTGAACACGCCGAACACCAGACAGATCGTCGCGGCCACTGCCAGCTGGTGCGCCAGGTGCGGCTGGATCACCAGCACGACCGACGTGATGTACTTGGTCAGAAAGATCGCCAGCATCAGGATCAATGGCATCACGCTGCCACGCACCAGCACGCAGTCCGGCGCCGTACCGGCTGCAATGCGCGTGCGGCCGAACCGCCAGGCCAGCGGCATCGCCGCCGCACAGCCGGTGACCCAGGCGGCCACCAGCACCATTCCCATGTCGAACTTGAGCGCCATATCGTTCAGTGACAATCCCAGCATCACCAGCGGCAGGATCAGCATCCGGCGCAGCGTCAGTTCGCGATCGCGCATCTCGGCGACGCCGCGCCAGAGCAGGAACGCGAGGATGGCCCAGACATACAGGGGCGTGTGGGTCAGGATCTGGATCAGCATGGCGGGCTCCGTGAAAGGTAGAAGGTGCATGCATTGTGCGGACACGCCGGGCGCCGCAGCATCCCATGCGACGAAGGGGCGCCCGGCCGGCGCGAACTGCCTGCCGCACGGCGCGAACTTTGCGCTGGCCGGGTAGAATCTGGCCATGGCAAGCAAACATCCCATCTTTCCCGGCCCACGCACCGCACGCGGCGCGGTACTCGCCGTGCTGTTGTCGAACGCCGACCAGGCCGGCAGCGAACCGCTGCGCGGACGCGTGACGCTGGCCGCGATCGTGCGCGCCTTGAAACGCAAATACCACTGGCCGATCGAGACCACCAGCTTTCCGTCCAACGATATCGACGGGCGCGCCACCTGGGCCACCGTCTACAGCCTGCCGCAGGGCGTCATCGATACGGCGCTGGCTGGCAAGGGCAGCGACTGGCTGCGCAGCACCCGCAGCGGCGGCGAGGCCGATCAGGCTTGAGCCCGCATGGCCCGCGACAACATCAACGACATCCTCGTCTTCATCGCCGTTGCGCGCGAGCGCAGCTTCACACGCGCCGCCGCCAAGCTGGGCATGAGTCAATCGGCCCTTAGCCACATCGTGCGCGGGCTGGAGGAGCGCCTGGGCGTGCGCCTGCTCACGCGCACGACGCGCAGCGTCTCGCCCACCGAAGCGGGCGAGCGCCTGCTGCAGAACGTGGGGCCACGACTGGAAGAAATCGATGCCGAGATCACGGCCATCAGCGACCTGGGCGACAAGCCCGCCGGCACCGTGCGCATCACCGCGATTGACCATGTGATCGACACGGTGCTGTGGCCGCGCATCGCCCCACTGCTGCCGCAGTATCCCGAGCTGCACATCGAAATCAGCTCGGACTACCGCCTGGTGGACATCGCGGCCGAGCGCTTCGACATCGGCGTGCGCCATGGCGACCAGGTAGAGAAGGACATGATCGCCGTGCGCCTGACGGCCGACGTGCCGATGCGGATCGTCGGCGCGCCCGCCTACTTCGCGCGCCAGCCGGCGCCGGCGTCGCTGCAGGATCTCATGACGCACAACTGCATCAATCTGCGGCTGGCCAGCAGCGGCGGGCTGTATGCGTGGGAATTGCTGCATGACGGCCAGCCGATCGAAGCGCGCGTGCGCGGCCAGGCGGTGTTTACCAACGTCCATCACATGCTCGCTGCGGCGCTCGATGGCGTGGGCGTGACCTTCCTGCCCGAGAGCCTGGTCGCGCCGTACCTGCAGGCCGGGCGCCTGGTCAGCGTGATGGAAGACTGGTGTCCCAGCTTTCCCGGCCTGCACGCCTACTACCCGAGCCGGCGCCATTCCTCGCGCGCACTGGGCCTCGTGATCGACGCGCTGCGCTATGCTGGCTGAACCAAGCGGCCGGCGCGCGCCGCCAGCAACGCCAGCAAGCTGGCCGCGACCAGCACGGCGGCGCTGAACCCGAACGTGGCGCCATGGCCGCTGGCGTCGAACAACAGGCCACCGCCGGTGGCGCCCAGCATGATCGCCAGCTGCACCACCGCCACCATCAGGCCGCCGCCGGCTTCGGCATCGCGCGGCAACGTGCGCGCCAGCCAGGTCCACCAGCCCACCGGCGCCGCCGTCGCCACCAATCCCCAGATGGCCAGCAGCACCGTCGTTGCTGCCACTGACTGGCCAACGACGAGCAGCGCCGCCGCGATGGCGGCCATGATGAGCGGAATCGCGATCAGGACGGGGTACATGCGCGCCTTGAGCACGGACCCGATCAGCGTCGTACCGATGAACCCGGCCACACCCAGCGCCAGCAGCATCAGCGACAGCGTTGCCACATCGACGCGGGTGACGGTTTCAAGGAACGGCCGCAGATAGGTGAACAGCGCAAACTGCCCCATGAAGAACAGGCTCGCCGCCGCCATGCCCAGACAGACCGCAGGGCGCTTCAACAACGCGACCATGCTGGCCGGCGCCTGCCGGTGTTCCGGACGCAGCGCCGGAAGGCTGAACCAGAGCCAGGCCAGGGCCAGCGTCGCCACCGGCACCAGGCAAAAGAAGGCACCGCGCCAGCCGATTACACCGCCCAGATAACTGCCCGCTGGCGCGGCAATCACCGTGGCCAGCGCATTACCGCCATTGAGGATGGCCAGCGCGCGCGACACGTCGGCCGTGGGCACCAGGCGCATCGCGGTGGCCGCCGACATCGACCAGAAGCCGCCGATGGCCACGCCGATCAGCGCGCGGCCCACCATAAACAGCGGATAGTTCGGCGCAAACGCGGCCACGGTGCCGGAAGCGATCATCAGGCCGGTCAGCGCCAGCAACAGCGTCTTGCGATCGAGCCGCCCCACCACCGATGTCAGGCACAGACTGGTCAGGAGCGCGAAGGCACCGGAAATGGCGATCGACTGCCCGGCCTGGCCTTCGGTGATGCGCAGGTCGGCCGCCAGTGGCGTGAGCAGGCTGACCGGCATGAATTCGGATGCGACGAGGGCAAAGGCGGCAAGCGACATCGCCAGCACGGCGCCCCATGCCGCGGGCGCGGCCGGCTTGCTGTCGCAAGCGACGGAAATGGTTGGATTCATTGGTTATGCAAGAGTGGAAAACAAACGCTCCTCCTGTACCGGGGGGTGCAGGAGGAGCGGAGAGACACGGCCCGCGACGGGGCCGAAGGAACCTTACGCGGCCAGCGTGGCGCTGTCGATCACGAAGCGGTACTTGACGTCACCCTTGAGCATGCGCTCGTAGGCGCCGTTGATCTCATCGGCGCGGATCATCTCGATGTCCGACACGATGCCGTGTTCGGCGCAGAAGTCGAGCATTTCCTGGGTTTCCGGGATCCCGCCGATCATCGAGCCGGCGATCGCGCGGCGCTTCATGATCAGGTTGAACACCTGCGGCGACGGGTGCGGCGAATCCGGCGCACCGACCAGCACCATGGTGCCGTCGCGCTTGAGGATCTGCAGGAATGCGTCCAGGTCGTGCGGCGCAGCCACCGTGTTGATGATCAGGTCCAGCGTCTTTGCCTGCGCCGCCATGGCATCGGCATCCTTCGAGATCACCACTTCATCGGCGCCCAGCGCCAGCGCGTCGTCGCGCTTGGAGGCCGACGTCGTGAATGCCACAACGTGTGCGCCCATCGCGTGGGCCAGCTTGATACCCATGTGGCCCAGGCCACCGATGCCGACGATGCCGACCTTCTTGCCAGGACCGGCGTTCCAGTGGCGCAGCGGCGACCAGACGGTAATGCCGGCGCACAGCAGCGGCGCCACGGCGGCCAGCTGTTCTTGCGGGTGCGTCACGCGCAGCACGAAGCGCTCGTGCACGACGATCTGCTCGGAGTAGCCGCCCAGCGTGTGGCCCGGTGCATCCGGGGTTGGGCCGTTGTAGGTGCCGACCATATTGTCGCAATAGTTTTCCAGGCCTTCGCCGCAATCGGCGCACGCCTTGCACGAGTCGACCATGCAGCCGACGCCGACCAGGTCACCGACCTTGTGCTTCGTGACGTGGGCGCCGATGGCCGACACGCGGCCGACGATCTCGTGGCCTGGCACGCAGGGAAATTGCGAGCCGGCCCATTCGCCGCGCACGGTGTGCAGGTCGGAGTGGCAGACGCCGCAGAAATCGATCGCGATCTGCACGTCGTGCGCGCCAGGTGCGCGGCGCGTGATGTCCATCGATTCGAGGGCTTGGTCGGGCGCGTAGGCGCCATAGGCTTTGACAGTCATGAGAATCCTTGTGGTGGGCTTGCTTGTTTACTTGATGTAGCGGGATGGCCGCAGGGTCGCAGGGTCACGCAAAGGCGCGGCGGCACTGGGTGAATCTACCAGCAGCCACTATAGCCCTGCTGGCGCGCGAGAGTAAGGCCGATTCGCTCATGGGGCATATGACGCTCCCTCATGAATACACCGGCCTGCCAGCTACGGCGGCTTGCGCCATAGCATCGACTCCGGTGGCACAATACGTTCGGGAGAGCATGCATCGTGCAGGGGCGACGTGCAACCCCGGTTGCATTTCATGGAGCGCAGGCGCATTGACACCATCCAACGACAATCCGGCCCTCGATTTCCTGCGCTTGTCCAGCAAACGCAGGCCCGTGGTGCGCTTTGTGGTCGCCGCGACGGTATTGGCCTGCATCCTGCTGGTGGCCTTTGCCGCGTGGTTCATCGAGACGACGCGCCAGGCGCAGATCGCGCAGACCACGGTCGCCACCAGCAATGTCGCGCGCATGATCGGAGCCCAGGTCGAATCGGCCATGAAGACCACGAGCATGGCGCTGGCCAACGTCGCCGAGCGCGTCGAACACGATGGCACAAGCCCCGCAGCGCTGGCGCGGCTGCAGGCGCACCTGGTCGAGCTGACCCACACGACACCCGAGCTGCATGGCATCTTCGTGTATGGCGAAGATGGCGCCTGGCTGGCCACGTCGCTGGACCAGCCGGTCATGGCCAACAACGCCGACCGCGCGTATTTTCAATACCACCGCGAGCATCCGGGCCGGGACATCCACATAGCGCATCCGGTGCGCAGCCGCTCGAGCGGCATCTGGGTATTGCCGGTGTCGCGCCGCATCGACCATGCCGACGGCAGCTTTGCCGGCGTCGTGCTGGTCACGCTGAAGGTCAACTTCTTCGAACAGATCTACGATGACCTCGATGTCGGCCGCACCGGCACGGTGCTGCTGGCGCTGGGCGACGGCACGGTGGTCTACCGGCGCCCGTTCGACGAGAAGATCATCGGCACCAACCTGTCGCATGGCGCGGTATTCCAGGCGATCCGCAACAAGTCGGGCGGCGCCGAGTTCCTGACCGCCTCGATCGACAAGATCGAGCGCCTGTACAGCTATCGCCGGGTCGACCGCTTTCCATTCGTGATCGCCGTCGGCCAGACCAAGGACGAGCTGCTGGGCGACTGGAAGCGCTCGAGCCTTCTGATCGGCGCCGTCACGCTGCTGATCGCGGCCCTGTTCACGCTGTTCGGGCGCAAGCTGGTGCGGCAGATCGCGATCCGCGACCGGCTCGACCAGACCTTGCGCGCCTATTCCGAAGACCTGCAGCGCGATAACCTGGGGCTGCACGAACTAGCGCACACCGACAAGCTCACGCAACTGGCCAACCGGCGCCGCTTCGATGACATGCTGGACCACGAATGGCGCCGCGCGCAGCGCAGCAATGCGCCGCTGGCGCTGATCCTGCTCGACATCGACTACTTCAAGAAGTACAACGACCATTACGGCCATCCGGCCGGTGACGCCTGCCTGCAGGGCGTGGGCGGCGTGCTGGCCGCCAGCCTGAATCGCACCGGCGACCTGCCCGCCCGCTACGGCGGCGAAGAATTCGCCATCATCCTGCCGGCGACCGATCTGCATGGCGCACTGGCCGTTGCCGAACGCATGCGCCAGGACATTCTTGGCCTCTCCATCGCGCATGTGGAATCGCCTTTCGAGACCGTCACGGCCAGCCTGGGCGTGGCCTGCTTCGAGCCTGGCGGCAAGGAGTCATTGAGCACCGCCGACCTGGTCGTGCGCGCGGACATGCAGCTCTACCAGGCCAAGGCCGCGGGCCGCAACCGGGTGTCCGGCGCGGCCTTCAGCGCCACCGGCGCCGACGCCGGTTCAGGCGAGGGCCAGGCGGCGCAATGAGGCGTCGATGTCGTGCAGGCTATCGACTTCGCAGGTGGGAATGGCGAGCGATTCGTTGGCCAGGCGGCCCGGATTGAACCAGACGCTGTCGATGCCGAAGCGGTTCGCGCCGAGGATGTCGGCGTCCAGGCGGTCGCCCACGATCACCGTATCGGGCTTGGTGAAGGTGCGCGCCATCTTGCTGGTGTATTCGAAGAAGCGGGTGTCCGGCTTGGCAAAGCCGCAGGCTTCGGACGTGGCGACGAACGACAGCGACGGGGCCAGGCCCGAACTGGCGATGCGCCGGTGCTGGATCGCGTGCGCACCGTTGGTGATGATGCCCACTTCGCCGATGGCGGCCAGCGTTTCGCACAGCTCTACGGCGCCGTCCACCAGCACGACGGTATCGGCGAGGGATTCGCTGTACACATCGCTGGCAACGTGCGGATCGAGGTCGATCCCGTTGTCGGCGAAGGTCTTGCGAAAGCGTTCGATGCGCAGGAAGTCCTTCGACACGGCGCCCTGTTCAAAGAGGCGCCACAGCGCAACGTTGGTCATCTGGTACTGCGCGAACAGGACGTCAAGGCCGTCACGCAGATCGAAGTGCGCCATCGTGCGCTGGAAGGAAGCTTGTTCGGAAGCCCGGAAATCGAGCAGGGTGTCGTCGAGGTCAAACAGGAAAAGTCGGTGTTTCATTGCGTCCAACAGTAAAGCGGCAATGCTCCATGGTAGCACCGGCCGCCAAGCTGCGTCAGCTGGGGTTCGGATCGGGCACCGGCTCGTCATCGTGCGGCAGATGGCCCGGCTGGTGGTGCGGATGCGGATGCGGCGCCTCGAACGGATCGGGCATCGGATCGTCGACGGGCGCCGGATCGGGCGCGCGATGGGCGTGGATGGAAAACGGCGGCGCTGATTGCGCAGTATGGCCTGCTTGCATGATGCGGTCCTCCCGGGTTGGCTGATTGGCCCACCTTAGCATGCGCTCCTGCGGCGCGGCGCGCGTGGGCGTGGGCTACAATGCGGTCTTTCCGCACACCGCCTGCTGACCGTCCCCATGGAACTTTCGATCACCACCCTGGCCCTGCTCGTTCTGACCCCGCTGCTGGTCTGGCGCATCTACGCGCGCATCAAGAAGCAGATGCTGCGCCAGCGCTCGATCTACCAGCGCCATTACACGGGCATCCTGGTGTTTGGCGCGATGATCCTGGTGCCCGCAGCGCAGCTGCTGGCCAGTCCCTACAACCTGGCGGCGCTGCTGGTGGGCGCCGCCGGCGGCATCGGCTACGGCGTATGGGGCCTGAAGCTGTCGCGCTTCGAGGCCACGCCCGAGGGTTACTTCTTCACGCCGAACGCCCGCCTGGGCCTGGTGATGGCAATGATCCTGGTGGCGCGCATCCTGTACATCGGCGTCGAGATCTACGCCAACCAAGGCAAGGGCTTGCCCACGCCCCAGTTGAGCGACAGCCCGTTGACCATGCTGTGCGTGGGTCTCACCAGTGGCTACTTCGCCTGCTATTCGGTCGGGCTGCTGCGCTGGCGGCGGCGGGCCAAGCGCGAAAGTCAGCTGTAGATGCAGCTGTAGACGCAGCTGTAGACGCGTACTAGTTCAGGCGCCTGTCACGCTCGGTCTTCTGGGCCAGCGCCAGTGCGGCGTCGAAATCGGCGTCGTTCGCCGCGCACTTTTCATCACACGCCCCAATATCCTCGGCAATACGGAACCCTTCGCCCAGGCTGCTCGCATTGGTTCGGCCGCCATGGCCCCGCGCAGCGCTGCGCAACACCGCCCGCGCCGACGCATAGCTGCCGCCGCGCGTGATGAAATATCCATTCTCTTTCTCACAAGCGCCACGCCAGACCGTGCCGTCCGCCGGCGCGCCCTGGTAATCCGGGTGTTCGCAGTCGGCCACCCATTCCGCCACATTACCGATCATGTCGTACAGGCCGAAGGCATTGGCCGGATACATGCCGACCACCGTTGTAAAGGCAGCGCCGTCGTCGCAATCGGTCGCCAGCATGTCCAGGCCATAATCCTGCTTGAGCGCGGCCTTGAAACGCCGGTCTTTCATGTTCGCATACGCGCACAGGCCGTCGGCATCGTCGCCGGACGGGTAACGCGTGGTCGTGCCGGCGCGCGCGGCGTATTCCCATTCCGCTTCGCTCGGCAGGCGAAAGCGCCGCCCGGTCTGACCCGAGAGCCAAGCGGCATACGCATTCGCATCGTCCCAGGTCACGCACAGCACCGGATGGAACTCGCCCGGTGCATGGGCAGGTGTATCCCACTTGACGTCCTTGCGGGCCATGCCGTCGGCGCGGTCGAACTGCCAGCATGCGTCCTGCGTCCGGTAACCGGTCGCCGCGACAAACTGACGGAACTGGCCAACCGTGGTCTCGTAACGGGCCAGGCGAAAGGACTGGATGCGCACCAGGTGCGGCGGCTGTTCGGCCGGATTGTGGCTGCCGTCGCCGATGCGCGGTTCGGTGCTGCCCATCGTGAACTGGCCAGTCGGGACCGTGACCATCGGGGGCGCGGAAACAGGCTTGGCGGCGGCTGCAGCGGGATCGGCGCCAGCGATCGCGCACAGCAGGGACAGGGAAACGATCAGGGTTTTCATCAGGGGCTCCTCGTGGTCAATGGCGCCAGAGTGCCAGCTCGAGAATGCCTGAGCAGCTGCGTCGCGACGGATCGACAATAGGAACGACGAGTGGCAAGCAGGCCGCTACATCGCCTGGAACAGGGCCACGTAGGCGCGGCTCACCGGCAGCTCGACCGCATGGCCCCGCATGCGCAGGTACAGGCGGCTGGCCTCGTCGCGCCGGGTGCCAACGAGATGGGCCAGGTTGACGATGGTGGCGCGGTGCACTTGCCGGAAATGCGCCGGGTCCAGGCGCGAAGCCAGTTCGGCGATCGGTGCCCGGATCAGGTATTCATCGCCTGCCGTGCGCACGACCGTGTATTTGTCATCGGCTCGGAAGAACAGCACATCGCCCACCGGCACGTTGTGGACCAACCCGCCCTTGGCGGCGCGCACATAGTGCAGGCGCTCACCCTCCCCCGTTTTCGTGCGCATCAACTGCTCCAGCACGCTTGCCAGCGCGGCGTTCTCGGGCACTGGCGGTGCCTGCAACATTGTCCGAACGCGTGCGAGCGTGCGTTGCAGGCGTTCGAGGCGCAGGGGCTTGAGCAGATAGTCCAGCGCCGCGTGCTCGAAGGCCTCGAGCGCGTGCTCGTCGTGCGCGGTAATGAAGATCACGCGTGTGGCGCCCTCGATCCCCTGCGCGACTTCAAGCCCGGACAGGCCCGGCATCTGGATGTCAAGGAACGCCAGATCCGGCATGAATCTGGCGATGGCGGCAGCGGCGTCGATACCGTCTTCTGCCACGTGGACGATCTCGAGTTCCGGCCAGAGCTGTTGCAAGCTTGCGGCCAAGTGGCGGGCCAGATGTGGTTCGTCGTCGGCGATCAGGGCGGTGGTCATGGTGTGGAATGATACGGCAGGTCGAGCGTCGCCCTGGTGCCACCACTGTCGGCGCTGGCCTCGAGCGTGAGCGTGGCACCCTCGCCATAGCGATGGTGCAAGCGCGCGCGGATATTCTCCAACGCCATACCGGCGCCCGTGCGCGCACAACGTGAGGGCGCCGCCAGCCCCAGGCCATCGTCCACCACGCTGATCACGAGCCGGCCCTGCTCGATGCGCGCACCGATGCACACGCTGCCGCCGCCAACCTTCGGTTCCAGGCCATGCCGGACCGCGTTCTCGACCAGGGGTTGCAGCAGCAACGACGGCATGCGCGCGGCGCGTGCGTCGTTGCTGGCGTCGACCGCGAACGCGAGCCGCTGCCCCATCCGGATGTGCAACAGGCGAAGGTACGTCGTCACCATCGCCAGTTCGGCATCCAACGTGGCTTCTGGTCCGCGCAACTGCGACAGGCTCGAACGCAGGTGGTCGGAAAACGCTTCGAGCATCGCACGTCCGCGCGCCGGATCGTACGCCAGCAGCGACTCGATCGTGGCCAGGGTGTTGAACAAGAAATGCGGCTCGATCTGCCCGTGCAGCAGGCGCAGCTGCGCTTCGGCCGCCTGCGCCTGCAGGGCATGGCGCTGCAGGCGCAGACGCCAGAAGATGCCATGCACGACAGCCAGGAACGGCAAAAATTGCAGAAAGCGGATCTGGCGCCGCAGCACCGACGCACCGGACAATTCGCTGCCTGGGTACACCATCGCCAGCACGCCGCTGCCGACCAGATTGCCGGCCATGATGCCGACGACCAGCATGGCGCCGACTGCCACGGCCGCGCGCCAGTCGCGCACCGGCGAAAGCGCGGCCAGGCGTTCTGCGGACAGCAGCCACTCGACGGCGCGCACCAGCGCCAGCATCGTCCAGGCGATCGACTGGAACAACAGGAATACGCCAATCACCAGACGCCGCATGAAATCGGGATCGCGCGTCTCGATGGTCAGCATGTCGGTCAGGCCGAGCAGACCCAGTGACGCCCAGGCCAGCGTGGCCAAACCGCTGGCGATCGCCGGGCGCATCCACCACGGCCCCGGGTGGTGCTTGCGCAGGGTCCAGAATGCGTGCCAGGCCGGCTTGATGGATGTGGTGATGTGCATGAGGCGCGATCGTAACGTGAGCCTATCCTTGGCCGTACCAATTCGTGGCGCAAACAGGCATAAAAAAAGGGAGCCGGTACCGGATCCCTTTTTGCATCAAGCCGCCTTCGCGTCTTCCTTCCGGCGCTGCAGCACGAAAATCGGCTGCGCCCACTGCTGGTCCTTCTTCTTCTTGCTCGTGATGAGCGTCAGTTCCGACGGGTCGTAGACGTCCGTGTTGTGCGTCAGCGGGGTCGTCATCAGGTACTGGGCGTCGGTGTTCTTCAAAAACTCGCCGACCAGCTGGATGTTGCGGATATCCAGGTGGGCAAACGGTTCGTCGATGAACACGAAGCCGCCCGAGCCTTCCTCGGACTTGAGCAGGCCAATCAGCAGCACCAGCGACTTCATGACCTGCTGGCCGCCCGACGCTTCACCATCGTTCATCCCGATCTGGTCCTTGCCGTCGAACTTGAAGCGCACGTGCAGGCCGGCCTGCGACAGTTGCACATCGTCGTTCTCGAGGCGCACCGGGTCGGCCTGCACGTCGATCCCGGCCAGGCCACCCAGTTCGCGGATATTCTTGGTATAGGTCTTGATCGTGTAGCGCAGGCGCTCGATGTAGGCGCCGCGTGCATTGCCGGTCGCTTCGATCGCGCGGTTGTTCTGGTAGCGGCGCTCTTCGGTTTCCGTCTGGCGGCTTTCGAGCTGGTCATGCAGGCGCGCATACTGATCGACCACCGTCGGGTCGAGTTCCCAGTCGTCGCGCGCCAGCGAACCTTCAAGAGACCCCAGGCGCAGATTGACCTGGTGCGCATTCTGGTGCTTGGCCACCAGGTCGCCCCGCCAGCCCGGATTCTTCCAGGCGCCCGGCACTGCGCGCCAGCTGCGGCGCAATTCCAGCAGTGCTTTGGCGTGCTCGGTGCGCTGGTCGATCTGGCGGCGATGGTTCAGGCGCATGCCTGCCTCGGCTTCCGACAGCGCCATGCGCGCGTTCTGCCACACGGTGTCGGCGCGGGTGCGCGCGACGGTCGCGTTCTTGCTCAGCGTTTGCAGCTCGCCCAGGCGCGCGCCCACTTCCATCCGCTCGGCTTTGAGCGGCGCCAGTGCGCGCGCGGCTTCCTCGAATTCTTCCTGACGGGCCGACAGTTCCTTGGCCGCGTCGACGCCGGCAATGCGCGCCTTCAGGCCGCCCACTTCGGCGGCCAGCTTCGAGATCGCCAGCGTCAGCGCGTCTTCTTTCTGTTCCAGCGCCGGCAGCGATTTCTGGATCGCTTCCAGGCGCTGCGTCTTGCCAGCGGCGCCAAAGCGGTAGCGCGATGCTTCGACGAACAGCGAGCGGCCACCGCGGCGTTCGCGGTGGTAGGCGTCCGGCGTGATCCACTCGTCCGAGCGGCTCTTGAAGCCGTCGTCGACCGAATCGACGCGCACGATGCGTTCGAGCTGGTCGATCAGCCAGCCCGGGGCCTTGCCAGAGAAACTCACCACCGACAGCAGGCTGTCGTCCTTGACGACCGGCGCCGTCACGCAATCGGGCACGATGAAGTGGCGATAGCGCTCCTTCTCGGCCAGGCGGTAGGCGTTGGCGGCATCCGACGCTTTTTCGAGCAGCACGACCGATGCGTAACCACCGAGCACACCTTCGACCGCGCCCTGCCATTTCGGATCGGTCACTTCGACGATGTCCGACAGCATGGCGTGCGCGATGCCTTCGTCGCGCAGTGCGCGGCGCATCAGGCGCTGCGCTTCGGGTTCCGGCATCGCGCTCTTGCCCTGCAGCTGGGAGATCGTCGCCAGTTCGCCCGCGATCTTCGTCGACACAGCTTCGCGCGCGCTCTTCTGACGCGCCAGCTCGGCTTCTTTTTCACCCAGCTGCTTGCCCACTTCGGCAATGTCGGCGCCCGCATCGGCCGACAGCTTCTGCAGGCGGTCGCGCTGTTCCAGCAGGCTTTCCAGCGGTTTCAGGCGCGTGTTCACTTCGGTCAGGCGGCGGGCGAGTTCGCCGCCCTCCTGCTCGAGCTGCGTTTCCTGCTTCTGCGCGTCGGTCAGCGCGCGCTGCTGGCTGGCCAGCTGGCTGCGCTTCTCGGCCAGCTGGCCGTCGGCCTGCACCAGGGGCTTCTTCGCTTCGCGCAGCGTGCGCGAGACCAGCAGCGCTTTTTCGCGTGCTTCGTGGTACTGCAGCGCCGGCAGTACTTCTTCGTGCAGCTCGCGCTTTTCTGCGTGCAGGTCGGACCACTGATGGTGGTTGGCCACGCGCAGGCGCAAGCCTTCGAGGTTGGTGCGCGACGCTTCCAGCTCGGCCTCGAAGCGCTTCAGTTCGGTCTCGGTGTCGCGCTGGTGGCGCTTGGCTTCGTCGTAGGCGTCCAGCACTTCCTTGTCGCCAAACACCTGGAACACCAGGTCGAGCAACTGGCGCGGCGCGTATTCGCACAGCTTGTCGGTCTCGCCCTGCTCCAGCGCCAGCACTTTCGACATCGCCGGCGACAGGCCGGCCGACGCCAGGCGCTTGCGGTAGTTTTCCACGCCCAGCCAGTCGGTCGCTTCGGTCACTTCCTCGATCTCGACGTTCCCCGGGCGCATCAGGTACTGGCGCTTCCAGTCGCCACCGTTCTTTTGCACCTGGCAAAACAGCGTGACTTCATCGTCGGCGAAAAAGCCCGAATGACGAAACGGCCGGTTCGACAACTGGCGGCCCACCGGCTTGTTGTCGACGACGGCGCGCAACCAGGCGCTTTGCTGGCCCGAGTGGCGCGCATAGTGTTTATACGTGCGGCCCATCGAGCAATCGAGCCCGAACAGCGTGCGCATTGCATCGAGCAGCGTGGTCTTGCCCGAGCCGTTCTGGCCGGCGATCGTGATGATCTTGGCGTCGAGCGGGATGTTCTTGATCCGCTGCCAGTAATCCCAGTGGACCAGTTCAAGTGATTTAATGTGGAACATCGGCTATCTCAATTCGGGGTGTCGGTGACATCGGCGTCGGCGTCGGCATCGGACGCGTCGACCGGCGCATCATTGGCCGCAGCGCGGCGTGGAACCACCGCCAGCGGGGCGCGCTTGAAGACTTCGGACAGCGCGCCGTTGATGATGCGCTCCTTGAGCACGTCGGTGTCCATCATCAGGTCGAGCAACGGGCCTTCCAGGATCACGTCGCCGCGGCGCTCGATGAAGCCCAGTTTCGACAGCACGCCCAGGTTCATGTCCATGCGCGTCTTCTTGCCCAGCTTGTCGCCGAAGTCCGACAGCAGCGCCGTGTACGAAATGCCGATCGAGGTGTCTTCGGCGCGCGGGATCGACAGCTCCTTCTCGAACATGTCGTTCTGGTCGTCGTCGATGGTCGTATGGGTTTCCTGGCGCTCGCGCTTGGGCAGGATGATCTGCGCCCACAGCACGACCAGTAACGCCACGCCATCGCGCGTCAGGCCGAAGTTATTGTTCTGCCAGATGTCCTTGGCGCCGAAGATCTTCGGCTCGACGTTGCGGTGCAGGGCCACGGTAACGTGGTCGGCGTACACGTTGTCGAGCAGCTTCAGGCCCGATTCGAGCAGGCGCTTGTCGACTTCGGCGCGGAACTGGTCGTCCGACAGCGCGCGCTTGACCATCTTGTCGTCGCGGCGCAGGGTCTGGTGCGTCAGCAGGCGCGCGATCAGGATTTGTGCATCGTCATTCATGGGGCAGGCTGTCCATCAGGAGTGGGATCGGCATTCAATGAAAGGGTCGCGACCGACATGGCCGCCACTTCCGGGTCGTTCAGCTGGACCATCTCGTCGAGCGAGACGAACGTGAGCGGCAGGCGCGCCAGTTCGGCGGTCGCGCCCTGCAGGCTCGCTTCGGACGCATCGCCCAGGAGCGGCAGCAGCGAGGCGCGGTACGAGGCCAGCGCGAACGTGGCCGGCAGCAGCGATTCGTGCAGCTGCACCCGGCGCGGGCCGACACTCGAAAATTCGGGGAAGTTGCCCAGGTTGGCGAAGTCGGCCAGCTTGTTGATCCAGTCGTTCAGCTCGAGCTGCATGGCCGGATTGTCGTTGATCGTCAGCGGCGCATCCTGGCCGCTCGGCAGGCCTTTCGGGCCGGTCGAGATGATGCGCTCGGCCAGCAGTTCGGTTTCGGCCACGTCGATCATCTCGGCCGGGGTGCCGAACAGCGGCGTGACCGGCCGATCGATCGCGCCG
Organism: Telluria sp. ZT3P25; assembly: GCF_059685895.1. NCBI lineage: Bacteria > Pseudomonadati > Pseudomonadota > Betaproteobacteria > Burkholderiales > Oxalobacteraceae > Telluria > Telluria sp. ZT3P25. The sequence goes on along the minus strand of NZ_JCASIJ010000002.1, from coordinate 894,038 downwards.
GCGGCCAGGCTGGCCAGGTCGTCGTGCGCCAGCAGCCAGCGTTTGACGTCCGTGGTCGACAGGCCCGACTGGCCCAGGTGCACGCGCTGGCGTTCGATCTGGTTCAGCGCGCGCGAGAACATGCCCTGCATGTTCAGGAGTGCACTTTGCGCGCGGCCGATCGCCTGCGCCGCGCGGTGCGTGGCGGCATCAGCCCGCTCGTCGGACGTGATGGCGCGCAGGATGACCGAGCCCTTCTCGACCCAGTCGCAGGCCATGTGCCACTTGGCCTGCGAGGTGCGCAGGCGAAACTCGGAGCCGGACGCGATCGCATCGCGGAACTCTTCGGTCAGTTCGACCAGACGCCCCAGCAAGTGTTTCAGCTGGTCGACCGTGACGCCACCCACGGCCTGGGCGCCGGCCACCTGCGACAGCAAAAAGCCCATCTCGGCTTCATCGCCTTCGGGCTTGCCCAGCGCCAGCAGGGTTTCCAGCGCAGAGAGCACGTTGCGCGCCAGTGGCGTGATGCGGTAGACGGCCGCCGGGGCATCCCAGGCCAGCAGGCCATGGCCGCGCAAGCGGTTGAGCACCGTTTCCAGGCTTTCGGGAACGAGATAGGCCAGCTTCTGGTTGATGTCGGCGCGCGAAAAAGCTGATGTAGATGCATCGCCAGCCAGTTCGCGCAGGACGAGCAGACGCACCAGCACGCCATCTTGCGAACCGTGGAACAGGGCCGTGAAGGCCGACAGCATTGGCTGGGCACGCTTGAGGTGGAAGACTTGCTCGATCTCGTCGGGCGCAATGCCATCCTGGAAGTGCACCTGCAGCGGATCAAGTTCTTGCGCTGTCGTCGAGGCGTCGGCAGCGTGCGCCGCGCCGGCTTGGGGGTCGATCATTTTGTTAATAACCAGTCTCGTGCGCGGCCGAGACGGGTCTGCAGTGCATTTGTTACAACAGACCCGGCCAGCTTCGCGGGGGCGTCAGTATAACAGTTAAGACTGGGCAATTCCGGAATGGCTGCCCGCTGGGGCAGCCTCTGCAACACCGAGCAGGCTCGCGTCGCGGCTTACGACTTGGTCACGCTCTTGAGCGTCTGCTCGATGGTTTCCTTGTCGCCTTCGGTGAAGCGGATCTTGACCGGATAGTACTCGTGCGCCGGCGCCAGCCAGACGTCCACGCTCTGGTCGCGGCTGCCTTTCAGCGCCGCGCGGGTGACGAGGATCGCATCTACCTCGCCCAGGCCCGTTTTGACTTTTTCGTTCCGCACGACCTTGAAAGTCCAGGTCTCGGCGCTGCTGCGCCCTGCCACGAAGAACGGCCACTCCGAGCCGGGCTTGAACTTGTCGCCGGCGGCGCGCGCCACGGCGGCCAGTTGCCAGGTGACCGACACGCGGTCCTGCTCCCCGCCCTTGAGCGGATAGGTCTTCTCGCCTTCCGAGAAGCGCATCGTCTTGTCGCCACGGTCGAACGTGATCGAGGTCGGGTCCTTGCGCATGCGCTTTTCGGAAAACTCGGTCGGCGCCAGGCCGTAAGCGTCGATGACGCCCTGGCTCCGGTTGTCGAGCAGCGTGCCCAGGATCGCCACGCGCGATTCGAAGCGCACGTCGTATTTGCCGTCGCCGGCGCGCCAGCTGACGGTAGCGTCGCCTTTCAGGGCCAGGCCCTTCTGGCGCGCGGCCAGGTCGTAGGCCAGGTCGGCCGATGGCGGCAATTCGAACGCGCGCTTGACGGCCTGATGAGCGGGCTGGGCGGACGCGCCACCCAGTGCGAAGGTCAGCGCCAGGGCTGCACCGATGTGTCGAATGTTGTTCATAGGCATATCAAGATCCTGAATGGTCCAAGACGATATTATTCACTGTTTGCGTGGTTACTGCTCCGTTGGGCTCGGTATTGCGAATCCGCACCGGATACCAGCCGTGCGCGGGGGCCAGCCAGATGTCCAGGCGCGACTTGTACGAGCCCGGCTGCGGCGGGCGCGTCAGGTGCCAGGTTTGCAGTGTGCCGAGTTTGGTGTCGATCGCTTCCTGCCCCACCACCGTGAAGCGGTAGATGACCGCGTCGCGGTCTTCTCCGACAAAAATATCGATGGCGCCGGTGAGCTGCTTCGGGTCGCCGCGCGCGATCGCCGCCAGTTGCAGCGGGATGCTGGCCTTGTCCTGGGCGCCAGCGGGCAATTGGTGCATGGCTTCCGATGCCGAAAACGTGATCACGCCCTTGCCCCAGTTGAAATGGGTGGCCGTCATGGCGCGGCCGCGCCGCTTCTCGGTCATCGTGATTGGCGCAAAACCCGTTGCGGCCACTGCCCCCTCGCTCTTTAATACCACCAGATTGACCCGCGCGAACACGACGCGGATGCCGGCTTCGATCTGGATGCGGTAGCTGTCCGCGTTCAGTTGCCAGGCCAGCAGTGCCTCGCCCGACCACGCGGTGCCGTCGGCGTCGGTGCGCGCGACGTCGAGCGTGATCTTTGCGGGCGGCGGCATGTCGACGACGTAGCGGCGTGCTTCCGGTGTTGCCGGTGTTGCCGGTGGCGGCGGTGGTACAGCCGCTGCCGGCGCGGGTGTTGGCGGCGCCTGCGGGGCCGGCGCCACGGGCGTGGGTTCGGCCACCGGCGCAGCGGGCCCGGTGCCAGGGCCGTCCGCGGCGGGCACTGCGGCGCTGACCGGTGTGATGTCCCCTGGCCGGTCGGGCACGGCAATCTCCACCGGCACCGGCGGCACGCGGGGCAATGGCGGTGGACTCACCTCGGGCAGCGGCACCGGTTCGGGCGCAGGCACCGGTGCTGCGTCCACCGGCAGCAGCTGGGTCACCAGCGTCAGTGGCGCACCACCGGATACGGCCGGAAGCGACAGGCCCGGGCTGACACCCTGCAGCGCGCTCAGGACGATCCAATGCAGCAGCACGACCACCGCCACTGGCAGCAGCCGGCGACGACGGGGAAGAAGAATCGGTGCGGATGGCATGACGCTAGTGTAGCGCGGGCGCCGGGATGGACACGCGTGCCGGGTCAGGGCAGCAGGATCGACAACTCCTGCGCGCCGGCGCGCAGGACCGGCAGGAAGTCGTCTTCCATCTTGCGGCGCGACACCCGCGCCGCGTGCGCGCCGATATTCAGCGCCGCCAGCACATTGCCTGACGCGCCGCGCACCGGCACGGCTATCGAACGCAGGCCGACCTCCAGCTCTTCTTCTACCAGCGCGTAGCCGGCATCGCGCACCTCTGCCAGAATGGCCCTGAGCCGCTCCGGGTTGACCACCGTAAGCCCGGTCATGGCCTTGAGCGGCACGTGCGCCAGATAGTCGTCCAGCTCGGGCCCCGGCAGGTGCGCAAGCAGTACGCGGCCCAGCGCCGTGCAATACGCCGGCAGGCGGCTGCCGGTCGTGAGCGACACCGACATGATGCGCGAGGCGGCCGAGCGGCCCACATACAGCACTTCATCGTCCTGCAGCACGGCGAGCGAGCAGGATTCGTTCAGGCTGCGGCTGACCTGGTTCAGGTAGGGATGGGCCGAGACCGTGAGCGGCGTCGACGACAGGTACGAGTAACCGAGCGACAGCACCTTTGGCTTGAGCGAGAACTGGTTGCCGTCGGCAACCGCATAGCCCAGCGCGATCAGCGTGTGCAGGCAGCGCCGCACCGAGGCGCGCGGGATGGCCGTGCGGTGGCTGATCTGGGCAATCGTCAGGCTGCGGCGCTGGTCGCTGAACGCCTGCAGCACTGCCAGCCCACGTGCCAGCGACAGCATGAAATTCGGGTCGCTGGCCGCGACGTCTTCCGTGGCTGGCTCAGCCGGCTCGTGTGGCGTGCTCATGGTGCTCCTTAGCAATGATGTGATAAACCGTTCGGCAATCGAACACATTCCGTCGGGCTATCTTGCGCCATGGCCCGGCGCACTTCTACACTCGATTCACCTGTTCTGTGATCAGACATTAGTGCGATTATCGAACAGTGTCAACGAGCGCCTTGCGCTGGAGAGGACCTGCACCATGATCGACAAGATTTCACCTTCGCTGGAGGCGGCGGTGGCCGATATCCCGGATGGCGCGACCATCCTGATCGGGGGCTTCGGCACCGCCGGCATGCCTGCCGCCCTGATCGACGCACTGATCGCCCAGGGGGCGCGCGACCTCGTCATCGTCAATAACAACGCCGGCAACGGCGACACCGGCCTGGCGGCGCTGCTCAAGGCGCGCCGCGTGCGCAAGATCATCTGCTCGTTCCCGCGCCAGGCCGATTCGCACGTGTTCGACGCGCTGTACCGGGCGGGCGAGATCGAACTCGAACTGACACCCCAAGGCAACCTGGCCGAGCGCATCCGCGCCGCCGGCGCCGGCATCGGTGGCTTTTTTTCGCCCACCGGCTACGGCACCGATCTGGCGGCCGGCAAGGAAACGCGCCTCATCGACGGGCGCCACTATGTATTCGAGTCACCGATCCATGCCGACTTCGCGCTGATCAAGGCCTTGCACGGCGACCGCTGGGGCAACCTCGTGTACCGCAAGACAGCGCGCAACTTCGGCCCGATCATGGCGATGGCCGCGCGCTGCACGATCGCCCAGGTCACCCGCGTGGTCGAACTGGGCGAACTCGATCCGGAAGCCATCGTCACGCCAGGCATTTTTGTTCAGCGTGTCGTACTGGGAGAACCCGCATGCAACGCTTGACCCGTGACCAGATCGCCGCGCGCGTCGCGCGCGACATTCCCGAAGGCGCTTACGTGAACCTGGGGATCGGCCTGCCGACGATGGTTGGCGCGCACCTGCCCCCGGACCGCGAGGTTTTTCTGCACAGCGAAAACGGCCTGCTCGGCATGGGCCCGCCGCCCGCCCCCGGCGACGAAGACGAAGACCTGATCAATGCCGGCAAGCAGCCGGTGACGCTGCTGGCCGGCGGCAGCTACTTCCACCACGCCGATTCGTTCGCGATGATGCGCGGCGGGCACCTGGACATCTGCGTGCTCGGCGCGTTCCAGGTGTCCGTACGGGGCGACCTGGCCAACTGGCATACGGGCGCACCGGACGCGATTCCGGCCGTGGGCGGCGCGATGGACCTGGCCATTGGCGCCAAGCGTGTGTTCGTCATGATGGAACACCAGACGCGTGACGGCGCCAGCAAGATTGTCGAGCGTTGCACCTATCCGCTCACCAGCCTGGCGTGCGTGAGCCGCATCTACACCGACCTGGCCGTGCTCGATGTGACGCCCGATGGCCTGGCGGTGCGTGACATCGTCGATGGCCTGTCGTTCGCCGAACTCGAACGCCTGACCGGCATGGCGTTGACGGATGCGACGCAACCCCACCCCGCCCAACCATGACAGGAGCCGCGATGCAGGAGGCTTATCTATGCGATGCAGTGCGTACGCCGATCGGCCGCTATGGCGGCGCCCTGAAAGACGTGCGCGCCGACGACCTGGCCGCCATCCCTTTGCGCACCCTGATGGCGCGCCACCCGGACGTGGATTGGTCGCAGGTCGATGACGTGATTCTCGGCTGCGCCAACCAGGCCGGTGAAGACAACCGTAACGTGGCGCGCATGGCCACGCTGCTCGCCGGCCTGCCGGAGCAGGTCAGCGCGACCACCGTCAACCGCCTGTGCGGCTCGGGGCTGGATGCGCTCGGCATTGCGGCGCGCGCGATCAGGACCGGCGAAGCGGCCTTGATCATCGCCGGCGGCGTCGAATCGATGACGCGCGCGCCGTTTGTCATGGGCAAGGCCGACAGCGCCTTTTCGCGCCAGGCCGGGTTGCAGGACACGACCATGGGCTGGCGCTTCATCAATCCGGCGCTGCAGGCGCAGTATGGCGTAGCGGCGATGCCCGAGACGGCCGACAACGTCGCGCGCGACTTCGGCATCAGTCGCGCCGACCAGGACCGCTTTGCGCTGGCCAGCCAGACCAAGACCGCTGCCGCCCGCGCTGCGGGCCTGTTCGACGCTGAAATCGTGGCCGTGACGATCCCGCAAAAGAAAGGCGAGGCGCTCGTGTTTTCGCACGACGAACACCCGCGCGCGACGACGCTCGAGGCGCTGGCCCGGCTTGCGCCCGTGGTCGCCGCCGACGGCACGGTCACGGCGGGCAACGCGTCGGGCATCAATGACGGCGCCTGCGCGCTGCTCGTGGCCAGCGGCGCAGCGGCAGCGCGCCACGGACTCACGCCGCGCGCACGCATCGTGGGCATGGCCACGGCCGGCGTGGCACCCAGCATCATGGGCATCGGCCCGGTGCCGGCCGTGCACAAGCTGCTACGCCAGACGGGCCTGACGCTGGCGCAGATGGACCTGATTGAACTGAACGAAGCGTTTGCCGCGCAAGGCCTGGCCGTGCTGCGCGAACTGGGGCTGGCCGACGACGATCCACGCGTGAACCCGCAGGGCGGCGCGATCGCGCTGGGCCATCCGCTGGGCATGAGCGGCGCGCGCCTGGCCACCACTGCCCTGTTCCAGCTCGAACGCAGTGGCGGGCGCTTCGCGCTGTGCACCATGTGCATCGGCGTGGGGCAAGGCATCGCGCTGATCATCGAACGCGTCTGAATACAAAGGAGAAGACCGCCCTACCCTGGTTCGTCAAGCAGCCGGCGCCCGACGCCAGCGCTTTCCTATAAAAATACAAGGAGACACCATGCATCGACAAGACGTGACACTGGTCACCGGCGGCAGCGCCGGCATCGGCCGGGCCATCTGCGAAACGCTGATCGCGCAAGGCCGCACGGTCATCAATCTCGATTACCGCCAGCCCGACTGGCGGCACGACCAGCTCGTGTCGTTCCAGGCCGACCTCACGCGCCAGAACGAGACCCGCATGATCGCGCAGCAGATCGCCGCCGCCTATGACGTGACGGCGCTGGTCAACAACGCGGGCGCCACTCGTCCCGGCACCATCGACACGGCCACGATGGACGATCTCGATCATGTCGTCGACCTGCATCTGAAAGCGGCCATCCTGCTGATCCAGGCGTTCCTGCCCACGCTGCGCGCATCGGGACACGGCCGCATCGTCAACATCGCCTCGCGCGCGGCGCTGGGCAAGGCCGAGCGCATCGTCTACGCCGCCACCAAGGCCGGCCTGATCGGCCTGACACGCACGCTGGCGCTCGAACTGGGCGGCGACGGCATCACTGTCAATGCCGTGGCGCCGGGGCCGATCGCGACCGAACTCTTCCACAATAGCAATCCCGACGGTGCGCCACAAACCCGGCGCATCATCGACAGCATCGTGGTGGGCCGCCTCGGAACGCCAAACGACGTGGCGCGCGCCGCCGCCTTTTTCCTGTCGCCCGACAATGGTTTCGTCACCGGCCAGGTACTGTACGTCTGTGGCGGTACCACGCTGGGCGTGGCCCCGGTCTGATTCGATCTGCAACAAGGCCTGGCTGCCATCCGCACGCTTGCCCGGTCCATTTCGCCGCATCCGTTGTCCTCATTGGAGACCCACCATGTCACGCACCTTTTTGTCGACCCGCCGTACCCTCACCCTTGCCGCCGCGTCGGCCCTCGGCCTGCTGGCCCTGACACCGCTGGCGGCGCAGGCACAGGCCTTCCCCACCAAGGCCATCACGATCGTTGTCCCGTTCTCGGCCGGCGGCACGACCGACATCCTGGCACGCGTGCTGGGGCAATTCATGAGCAAGGATCTCGGCCAGCCGGTCATCATCGACAACCGCGCCGGCGCGGGCGGCAATATCGGCACCCAGCTCGTGGCGCGCGCCGCGCCCGACGGCTACACCATCCTCATGGGCACGGTCGGCACCCACGCCATCAACCAGAGCCTGTATCCGAAACTGGGATTCGACCCGATCAAGGACTTCGCGCCGCTCACGCGCGTGGCGCTGGTGCCGAACCTGCTGGTGGCCAATCCGGCGCAGCCGTTCAAGACCGTCAAGGAGCTGATGGCGTATGCCAAGGCCAACCCCGGCAAGGTCACGTTTGGCTCGTCGGGCAGCGGCACGTCGATTCACCTGTCCGGCGAACTGTTCAAGCAGATGGCCGGGGTCGACATCCAGCACGTCGCCTACAAGGGCAGCGCGCCGGCCGTCAATGACCTGCTTGGCAACCATATCGCGATCATGTTCGACAATATGCCGTCGGCCATCGGCCACGTCAAAGCCGGCAAGCTGCGGCCCCTGGCCGTCACCACGGCGCAGCGCTCGCCGGCGCTGCCCGACGTGCCGACGATTGCCGAAGCCGGCGTGCCTGGCTACGAAGCCACGTCGTGGTTCGGCCTGCTGGCGCCGGCCAAGACGCCGGCCCCGGTCGTGGCCAGACTGAACGCGGTGATCCTCAAGGCGCTGGCCGATCCGGACGTCAAGAAAAAGCTGCTGGAGCAAGGCGCCGAACCAGCCGGCGAGACACCGGCGCAGTTCGCCGCCTTCATCGGCAGCGAAACGGTCAAGTGGGGCAAGATCGTCAAGCAGTCCGGCGCGACAGCGCAGTAAGCTGCCGTGGCGCGCGGGGCGTGGTCTGGCCCCGCGTTATCTGCTACGCTAGCCGCACCAACCAAGGAGATCCACCCATGCTCAAGCCGCCGATGCCCGGAATGAACGATACCCTCGACTTCGTCAAGAACCTGTGGGGCGGCATGCAGATTCCCGGCACGGTGCCGGGCATGGCGGGCATGCCCGGTATCCCGCCGCTGCCCGGCGCGGGCATGTCGGTGGAAGACCTCGACAAGAAGATTGCCGACCTGAAGGCGGTCGAGGCCTGGCTCACGCTCAACCAGAACATGCTGCACGGTACGATCCAGGCACTGGAAATCCAGCGCGGCACGCTGGCCACGCTCAAGGCGATGGGCGACAGCATGGCCCAGGCCATGGGCCAGACGAAAGTCGGCGAATCGTCGGTTGCCCCGTTCGCGCAATTCTTCGCACAGATGGCGCAGGCGGCGACGCCGGCTGCTGCTGCGGCGCACACGCCGCCAGCCCCATCGGCACCCCCGCCGCCCCCGCCGCCCGATCCGGCGCAGGCTGCACCGGACCTCGCAGGCGCCGCCATGCCGGCCGCCATGGCCTGGTGGAATTTATTGCAAGACCAGTTCCGCCACGCCGTGGCCAGCGCTATCCCGGCCGAGGGCGCCGACGCCGCCGATGCAGCCGACCCTGCAGCCACCCCGCCCGATGCGCCATCGGCCGAGCCGGCAGCGCGTGCCCGGCGCACCAACCGCGGCAAGACCGACAAGCCCTGACGCCAGCAGCGCCCCATTGACGGGGCTGGTGGCGCACGCGCATAAACCGTGCTGAACTGATCGAGCGGCCCGCCTTTCGCAGCCGCGCCTGTCGTCCAGCCGGAGCGCGCCATGCTGCCCAGTGACCTGTCCCACCTGACACCATCGCAGGTCGACGACCTGCGCCGCAAGCTCGCCGCTGCCGGCTGCCATCCCCCACCGCACGCCAGCACCATCAGCCAACTGCACGACGCGTTCGCGCTGCTGCGCCGCCGTCACGGCCTGGCGCCGGCAAGCACCATCGATGCCGACACGCTGCGCTGCCTGGACCTTGGCGCCGGCCTGCTGTTTGGCGAAGTGCTGCGCGATGAACTCGATCTGCTGCGGCCCGCCAGCAGCGAACCCCTCGACGCCGGCGTACCGCCCGACCGCGCACGCTTGTCCGCACGCGCCCACGACGGCATGCTCACCGGCCTGGCCCTGTCCGGCGGCGGCGTGCGCAGCGCCACGTTCGGCCTGGGCGCCCTGCAGGCGCTGGCGCGCTACCGCTTGCTGGGCCGGATCGATTACCTGTCCACCGTGTCGGGCGGCGGTTTTGTCGGCGGCTGGCTGGCGCGCTGCCTGCACGCGCATGGCAACGACATCCAGCAGGTCGAAGCCTTGCTGGCGCCGCCGGCTGGCGCAGTTGCAGGCGCAGGCGAAGCGCCCGAGCTGCGCTTCCTGCGCCAGTACAGCAATTACCTGTCGCCACAGGGCGGCATGTTCAGCGCCGACACCTGGACACTGCTCGGCATCTATGTGCGCAACACGGGCCTGAACCTGACCATGCTGGTCGCCTGGCTGTGCGCACTGCTGCTGCTGCCGCGCTTTGCCGTCTGGGGCGTGCACCGGGTCGTGGCGCCGGGCGGGCCGTGGGCGCACCTGGGCGACGCAGCCTGGATCGCTGGTGTGCTGCTGTTCCTGTGCGCCGTGTTCTGCATCGCGCTGTCGGTCTCCAGCAAGCCCGAAAGCTCGCGCGGCCGGCGCCGCTTTCCGCTGTCGCAGGGGGCGGTCCTGTGGTGCATCAACCTGCCGCTGCTGCTGGCGGGCTTTCTCGGCAGCCTTGCGCTGTGGCGCCACGGCGGCGCCGCGCCCGCAACGCTGCTGCCGCCGCAACTGGCCCACCGGCCTTACTGGCTGCTCGCGCCCGGGGTGGTCTACTTCATTGTCTGGGCCTGCGGCTGGTACCTGGCGCACGACCGGTCCAGCCCGTACCGGCGCGCCGGCTATACTGTCTGCAGTGCCGGCGCCCTGGCGGTGCTGCTGGTCATGCTCGACGCCGCGCGCACCTTCGCACCGGCGATGGTGGTGTGGCTGCCGGACAGCGGCGCGCCGCTGTCGTGGTGGCTGTGCGGCGCCGTGGCGCTGCTGCTGCTGTGCGCGCTCTGGCTGGTGATGTACACACGCCTGCGTGCCGACCCGCCGCTGCGCGACCTGACGCGCGCGGAGCTCGGCGAAGGCCTGTCGCACTTTGCCTGCGCGATGGGCGCGCTCACGCTGGGCACGGTGCTGCTGCTGTGCGCGCTGGCGTTGCTGCCGGCGCCGGGGGCGCATCCGCTATTCAACAACGCGATCGCGCTGGCCACCTTCGGCATGCCATCGATGATGGCGCTGTTTGCCGTCACGATGAACCTGATGATCGGCCTGATCGGCCGCCAGTACAGCGATGCGAGCCGCGAATGGTGGAGCCGCCAGGGCGCATGGACTGCGATTTTTGCGCTCGGCTGGCTGGCCGCGTATGGCGTGTGTTTCTTCTTCGCGCCACTGCTGCACTGGGCCTGGCTCACCTATGCGCCGTGGTCGAACCTGGCCACGCTGCTCGGCTGGCTGGCCACGACGGCCTTCGGCCTGAGGGCCGGCAGCGGTGGCGCGACCGGCGCCCGCGTGGCGCGCGACCCGAAACTCGAACTGGTGGCGCGCCTGGCGCCGTATGTGTTCACGGTCGGGATCTTTGCGCTGCTCGGCAGCCTGGTGCAGCTGACGGTGGCGCGCCCGCACCTGCATTGTCCGGGCGCCACGTTCGCGTGCGTGTTCCAGGCGCACGCGAACGCCACGCTGGCGACCCGGGGCAGTACGCTGCTGGTGGCGTTTGCCGGCTTTCTCGGGGCCGCGCTGGTGCTCGGCTGGCGTGTCGACATCAACAAGTTTTCGCTGTACATGCTGTACCGGAACCGCGTCGTGCGGGCCTGGTTCGGCGCCGCCAACCGCGCGCGCCGACCGCACCCGTTCACCGGCTTCGATCCGGGTGACGACATGCTGCTCGCCGAGCTCAGGAACGCGCGCCCGTACCCGATCGTCAACACGGCGCTGAACCTGGTGGATGGCGAAGAACTGGCATGGCAGACACGGCGTACCGCTTCATTTGCATTCACGCCGCGCTGGTGCGGCTACGAACAAGCGGGGCCTGGCGGCGCCGGCTGCTACCGCCCCACCGCTGCCTACGCCGCGCAGGCGGGCGTCGGCCTGGACGATGACGCCGGCGTGCGGCTCGGGATGGCGGTGGCGCTGTCGGGCGCCGCGGCCAGTCCGCACATGGGCGCGCATTCGTCGGCACCGCTGAATTTCCTGATGACGATGTTCAATGTGCGCCTGGGGCGCTGGTGCCCGAACCCGGCGCGCCCGACCTGGACCAGTTCATCGCCGCCCATTGGCCTGTTCAGTCTGTTGGCCGAGCTGTTCGGCCAGCTCGATGCCGATGCCGGCTACGTGCACCTGAGCGATGGCGGCCACTTCGACAACCTGGGCATCTACGAACTGGTGCGGCGCCGCTGCCGCCTGGTGATCGCAGTAGACGTTGGCAGCGACCGCGATCACGCCTTCGAAGACCTGGGCAACGCGATCCGGCGCTGCGCCACCGACCTGCACGTGCGGATCGACCTGGATGTGGCGCGCCTTGCGGTCGCGCCGGAAACCGGCATGTGCCGCGCCAGCTGCGCCGCCGGCAGCATCCGCTACAGCCAGGCCGACCGCCCTACCGGCGATGGCGTCATCCTGTATCTCAAACCGGCCATTGTCGGCACCGAAAACGCCGACCTGCTCAATTACCGCAAGCAGTATCCCGACTACCCGCACGAGAGCCTGGCCGACGGCTGGTTCGATGAAGCGCGTTTCGAGAGCTACCGCGCGCTGGGCGAGCATGTGCTGGCGGGCGCGCTGGCCGATGCGGCCCGGGCGGCGGCGCAGGCCGATGGCGGCTGCGATCTTGACAAGCTGTGCGCGCAATTACTGCGCCAGCACGGGCCGGTGCGTTAAGCGAAGCGGTTGCTGTGCGTGGGCTTCGGTGCCGGCGTCGATTCGGCCGGCGTCTCGACCGCTTCTTCCTTCTGGTCGGCAGCATCCACCGGCGCAGGCGGCGCTGCCGGATCGGCTTTCGGCTGCAAACCGCGCAACTGCTCCATCAGCTGCGCAAAGCGCTGCTGCCCCGGCTGCAGCTTGTCGACGTGTTCGAGCACCATGCGCGCCTCGACGTCGAGTTCTTCGTCATAGCCTTCCTGCTGCATGTGCGAGATCGAAATCTGCACGGCGTTGAACAGCACCCGCACATTGTCCGGCACCCGCTCGCGCGCCATGCGCATCCACTTGACGGCGTCGGGGAGCTTCCCGCTCTTCCACAGCACGACGCCCTGGTTCATCAGGTCCACCGCTTCCTTGCGCGCAGCGCGGATGATCGCCGCGCCCTCTTCGCTCAGGCGCGCCTTGTCGAAAATGGCCTGGACCTCGTCCTGCAGCAGATTGTTGTCGTGGTTGTTGCGCACCACGTGGGCCAGCACCTCGCCCGGCGTGTCCTTCACGCCCACCGCAAACAGCAGGATCGCCATTTCGATGCAGATCGCCGTGCCGGGGCGCTTGGGGTCCGCGCCCAGCATCGTCTCGAGCTCATCGCCGGCGCGGCGCGCGTTGCGGTAGTCGCCACTCTCGTGGTGGATCAGGCCTTCGGTGATCTTGGCGCGCAGCGCCATGTCGTCGTATTCGCCGCCGAAGTCGCGCTGGGCCAGTTGCAGCAGTTGCAGCGCATCCTTGGTATTGTTTTTCAGGCCGCACACGCGCGCCAGGCCAAGATAGGCATCGGGCGTCTTGCGGATCGAGTACTCGCCAATCACCAGGCACTTGCGAAACGCCTTTTCGGCCAGCGCCACATTACCCAGCTTGAGCGCGGCCTGGCCCAGGTTGCGCTGGCGCGGCACCGAATTGGGCGAGAGCTTGGCCGCGCGCTCCAGGATCGCGGCCGCTTCGTCGTGCCGGCCCAGGCCCTGGTAGGCCTGCGCCAGCTGGTCGTAGGCATCGATGTAGTGGCGATTCTCGGCGATCACGGTCTGGAACATCTGGCGCGCCTGCTCGAAGTCGCCGTCGGCCAGGCGGATCTTGCCCAGGCCCGCACGAGCCCAGTGGTATTCGCGCTGGCCCAGCACCTGCTCGTACACGGCGCGCGCCAGCGCCGGCTGGCCGCTGCGCTCGAGCATGCGCGCCTTCATGCGCAGCAGCTCGATCACGTGGGTGCGATTGGCGGCGATCTGCTCGTCGCACAGCGTCGCGGCGCGCAGGTAATCCTTTTCCATGAATGCCTGGTCGATCAGCCGAAAAATCTGCTTGCGCCGCCACACGCGGTTCAGGCGCGAGAGCAGCACGCCTTCGGTGATCGGCTTGACCAGGTAGGCGTCGGGCTGATGCTCGGCCGCGCCCATCACCGATTCGACGCTCTTTTCGGCCGAGACCATCACGAACACGCTCGATGGCAGCAGCAACTGGCGGATGCGTGCTTCTTCCAGGACCTGCTGGCCGTTCTTGCCCTCGCCCAGGTTGTAATCGCACAGCACGACGTCGTAACGCGTCTTGAGCAGGAGGCTCATGGCCTCGCCGCCGCTCGAGGCCTGGTCGATCGTGCGCGCGCCGAGGCTGCGCAGGCTTTCGCGCAGCAGCTGGCGGATACCGGCAAAGTCGTCGACGATCAGGTAATGCTTGCTGGCCCAGTCGATCTGTTCAAGCACCTTGGGCAAGGCAGGCGTGGGCGCCGCAGGCGTGGACATGGACACGAGGGAGGCGATGGCAGCGGCGGGCATGGTCATGGCAGTGTCAGGATGAAGCAGCCGCCGCCCAGCTGGCCGCCATTTTCGAGCCGCACCGCGCCATGACGCCCGCGATGCTGGTGCATGCGCGCCACCTCGCTCGAAAAATACAGGCCCAGACCCGCGCTGTTGGTCGCGAAATTGACACCGATGTCGCCGCTTTCGGGCGTACCGGCTGCCAGCAGGGCCGGCGGAAAACCGGCGCCATTGTCTTCGACGCGGATCGCTAACTGCCCATCGACCTCGCGCGCGGCCAGCAGGATGCGGTCGCGCGTATAGTGCAGCGCGTTGTTGACCGCGTGCGAGACGACGCCGACGATCAGGTCTTCGTCGACGTGGGCGATCAGGTCGGGATCGACATCGAGTTCGAGCCGGATGCCGCGCGATTCGAGCAGCACGCGCGACAGCGCCACGACCTGCTCGACGACCTGCCCGACTTCGAGCGGCTGCACATCGAACGGGTAACCGGGCTTGCCAACCTGCTTGTACAGCGCAAGCAGTTGCATCAGATTGTCGTTCAGGCGGCGCGTCTGGTACAGCATCTGCCCCATCTGGCCATACGCTTTCTCAGTCTCGGGCGTGGCGCCGTCAAGCAGCCGCTCAAGCGTGCTGGACAACACGCTGATCGAGTTTTTCATGTCATGCGCAGTCACCGCGAGAAACAGGAACAGCTCGGGCGAATGTGGTGCATCTTCCATCGCGAACAAGCCTCCTTCGGCGGTTGATAATTGCTACCGGTAAATTATACCGGCTCGACCAGCACAGTCTGGACGCGATTGCCCGGTATGAGCGCACATTTGCGGCAACGCAACAGCTACAGGTCTCCCGCGCTGCTGGCCGGCTGCCGGGCGCCACGGCGCGCGCGGAGCACGAAGCGGGCCGGATCGAGCGCATCGACCAGCGTCATTTCCAGTGGCAACGGTTCGCCTTCCAGCTGGGCCGCCAGCAGTTCGGCTGCCAGCGGCGCCCAGATCAGGCCACGCGAGGCATAGCCCAGAAGGCCATACAGCCCCGGATGGCGCGGCACGTCACGCAGGCGCTCGGTGCTGCCGGCAGCGCCGAAATCGGGCAGGCGGCCCACGAGCGGCAGGCGGTCCGGCGCCACGCAGCGAAAGCCCACGCGCCCCGCCAGTGGCGCAGCGGCCGCTGCATGCGGATCGGACACCAGCGCGCGCAGGCGCGTCACGTTTTCCAGCTGGCTGCTGGCGCGCAGCGCGGGATCGGCATCGAGGTCATAGGTCGCCCCAGCGCACAGCACGCCCTGCGCGGATGGCGTCAGGTAGGCTTCGCGGCACAGCACCAGCGGCAACTGCGGCGCCGCGCCCGGCGACAGGTGCGTGACCTGGCCACGCAGGGCCTGCAGCGGCAGATCCGCAGTGAGCGCCATTCGGCGCGCGCCGGCCCCGCTGGCCAGGACGGCCGTCGGGGCCGTGGCCAGCACGGCGCCATCGGGCGCGCGCGCCAGCCAGTTGTCTTCCGTTCGCTCCAGCGTTACGTCACCGGCGCCGAAGCAGCGCGTCAGGCGTGCGCCGCACGAGGCCAGCAGCGCCTCGCAGACACTGCCCGGACGCGCCCAGCCGCCTTGCGGGAACAGCCAGCCGCCGTCCGGTGCCGGCAAGCCAATCAATGCTTCGGCCTCCGGGGATTCGAGCCAGCGCGCGAAGTCCGGCGGCACGGCGCCGTCGCTCGCGATGGCGCGCGAGACCGCCGCATGACCGGCGTCGCGCGCCAGTTGCAGCACGCCGCAGGCGGCGCCGTCGAAGGCCTGGCCGACACCACCCAGCTGCTCCCACAGGCGCAGCGCGTACAGGTAGGCGGCGCGTGTCAGGCGCGTCGGGACGTTGTCGTCACGCGACAGCAGCGGCATGAAGATGCCGGCCAGGTTGCCTGACGCTTCCAGCGCCACCTCTGAATGACGCTCGATCAGCGTGACTTGCCAGCCGCGCACGCACAGGCGCGCCGCCAGCGCGCAGCCGGCCAGGCCCGCCCCCAATACCAACGCGTGGCGGACGGGCTCCGGCGTGACGGGCAGGCGTGGTTTGCGGCTGGCGAAGACGGCGTTGTCGTCGTTGTCGAACACGAAGCCTTGCGCTGCCAGGGCGGTTCTCTGCGCGTCATCCAGACCGGATGCAGACAAGCGCGCGCCAAGTGTGGTCAGGCGCGCCAGTGGTCGGGCAAAGGCGCTGCCGACGGGGTCGTGCAGCCAAATGCAATCCAGGTGCGCATTGAGTTCGGCCAGCGCGCTCTCGAGCGGCGCGGCCAGCAGGTCCAGCGTAATGCCGGCCTGCGCCTGCGGGATGCGGTGAAAGCCCGGTTGCAGATCGGGCGCCAGCGCCACGATGTGCAGGTGCTGCGGACGCTGCGGGTCGGCGTGCCAGGCCGCGACCAGCGCGGCAACGCGCGCGCCATCGCCATGGTCGCTGTCGAAGACGGTGTAGCGCGCGCGGCCGCGCCAGTGGTCCTGCATCGGCATGTCAGCGCCGCGTGCGACAGATGCAGTCGCGGTCATGGTCGTCGACCATCCCGATGCCCTGCATGTAGGCATACACGATGGTCGAGCCGACGAACTTGAAACCGCGCTTGCCCAGGTCTTTCGACAGGCGGTCGGACAGGTCGGTGCGCGCCGGGCGGGCGCCGTCCGGCCAGTCGTTGACGATCGGCGCGCCGTCGACAAAGCCCCACAGGTAGGCGTCGAGCGTCAGACCCTGTTCGCGCATGGCCAGGTAGGCGCGCGCATTGGTGATCGCTGCTGCCACCTTCAGGCGGTTGCGCACGATGCCGGGATTGGCCAGCAGCTCGGCCTTCTTGTCGTCGCCATAGGCCGCAATCTTGTGCGCATCCCAGCCATCGAAAGCGGCGCGGTACGTGTCGCGCTTGTTCAGGATGGTTTCCCACGACAGGCCGGCCTGCGCACCTTCGAGATTGAGCATCTCGAACAGCGTAGTTTCATCGTGACACGGCACGCCCCACTCGTTGTCGTGGTAAGCGATGTAGCGCGGGTTGGCCATATTGGCCCACGAGCAGCGGGTGATGGTCATCGTTTGGCGCCGCGCGGCGGCATCTGGCGCAGGCAGGCCAGCACGTCATCGACGCGGCCGGCGGCGACCAGTTGCGCAGGCGTGCTGTCGCCAAGCGCAGCCTGGGGCGTGGTCATCCAGACATCGGCGGCGTCAATGCTGCCGAGCACCTGGCGTACTTCGTGCATGACCGCGTAATGGGTCTGGGCCTTGCTCGAATGGTCCTGGAACCGGGCCTGCAAGGCGCTCACGCTGTCGGGAGAAAGACGTTCGGAATCGGTCATGGTGTAGGTCTTGGTGGCGTTGGGGGCATCATACCTTGCGGCGGCGCGCGCCGGCCGGCCAGTGCGCCTCGATCACCTGCGCCAGCGCTGCCACGCCGCGCCGGATATCCGCTGGCGGCACCGCCGAAAAGCCCAGCAGCAGCCCCGGCGCCACCGCGCAGTCCGGCGTAGCGGCGGGGTTCGCAAAATACCCGAGCGGGCGCAGTTCGATGCCGGCGTCAAAGGCCGCCTGCGCCACCCTGGCTTCCACAGGAATGCGGCCACGCTCATCGGGCCGGAAGTACGTGCACAGGTCCAGCCCCGCATCGGCCGGGCCACAGCGCAAGCGTTCGCCAAGCCGGTCGTCCAGCGCCGTCATCAACGCCGTGCGTCGTTCGGCATACGCGTCGCGCGTGCGCCGGATGTGGCGCATGAAGTGGCCTTCGCCGATGAAGTCGGCCAGCACCGCCTGCGGCAGGATCGCGCTCTGGCGGTCGATCAGCGCTTTCGCGCGCGCCAGCGGTTCGGCCAGTGCCGGCGGCGCGACCACGTAGCCAAGTCGCAGCGCCGGAAACAGCACCTTCGAGAACGTCCCCACATAAATGACGCAGCCGGCGCGGTCGAGACTTTGCAGCGACGCCAGCGGCGGGCCGGTGTAGCGGTACTCGCTGTCGTAATCGTCTTCGATCACCCAGGCGCGGTTGGCCGTGGCCCAGCGCAACAGTTCGAGCCGGCGCGCGAGGCTCATCGTCACGCCCAGCGGCAGCTGGTGCGACGGGGTGGCGAACACCATGCGCGCGTCGGGATAATGCAGCGCGCCGTACGCCACATCCATCCCTTCGTCGGTCACCGGCACGGTGCACAGGCGCGCCCCGGCCACCTGCATCGGCGCGCTGGCGCCCTGGTAGCCGGGCGACTCGAGCCAGACACCGTCACCGGGCGCCAGCAGCAGTTGCGACAGCAGGTACAGGGCCTGCTGCGAACCGGACGTGATCACGATCTGCGCCGGTTCGCACACGACGCCGCGCGAGGTGCGCAGATATGAGCACAGCAGTTCGCGCAGCGGTGCGTAGCCGTTGGCCATGCCATAGCCGAGGTAGGGATCGGCACGATGCGCGCGCCGCAGCTGGCGCGCTTCGAGCTTGCGCCACAGGTCGCACGGAAACAGGTCCAGGCCCGGCATGCTGGGGCGAAAAGCGCGCGGCGGACCATCGCGCAACGGCGCCCGGCCCATGGCGGTGGCCATGGCCACGCCGCGTGCCGGCAATGCCCGTAGCAAGCCATCGGCCCGGGGCGGCCTGCGCGCCAGCGGCAAGGCTTCGTCGACAAACGTGCCCTGACCCACGCCGCCACGCAGATAACCCTCGGCAGTGAGCTGATCGTAGGCAGCCAGCACGGTCTGGCGCGATACGCCCAGCACGGCGCACAGCGTGCGTGTTGCCGGCAGGCGTGCGCCGGGGGCCAGTGTGCCCTGCAGGATGGCGTCTCTGAGCCGTGCGTACAGCTGGCGAAACAGGGGGATCTCACCGCTACGTTCAAGCGGCGTAGCGGCAATCAGGTCGTGGGCATGCATGATGGGCAGAATCGTATTGGTATGCCCATCTTTACTGTAATTGGCTATTTTGGAAAGCCAATTTGTATCCGAGGATACGGGTCTACTCTGGAGACACATTGCATGTATTGCCCTGCCCGTTTTGCCCAGCCTGCCAGTATCCATCTGCACGACCTGATTGCCGCCCACCCATTGGGCATGCTGGTGACGCACAGCGACGGACTGCCGGACGCTGATCACCTGCCGTTTGATGTGTATGCCAGTGAAGGTGTCTTGCGCACGCACGTCGCGCGCCGCAATCCCGTCTGGCGACGCGACGGGCAGCAGGTGCTGGTCGTGTTTCGCGGACCATCGGGGTATGCCACGCCGGATCGCGTGGAAAAAGAAGAAACGGGTGGCCGCGTGGTGCCTACCTGGACCTACAACGTGGTGCATGTGCACGGGCGGCTGCGCACGATCGACGAGCCGGCCTGGCTGCTGGCACAGGTGACGCGCCTGACCGACCGCATGGAACAAATGCAAGCTGAACCATGGGCGGTGAGCGACGCACCGAACGATTACATCGAGGGGATGCTGAACGCCATTGTCGGCATCGAGATCGTGATCGAGCGGATCGAAGGAAAGTGGAAAACCGAGCCGCCGCCAAGGGTGCGAACCACCCCTGGCGGCGGCGCGATCAACGCCTGATCTTAGTGGCTGGCGCCGGTATGACCAGCGGCGCCCGAACCGCCGGTGCTGCCCATCTTGCCGCTAGAAACTTGCTCGGCGTGCTTCAGGTGCTCTTGCACGACCGGGATCATCTTGTCGACCTGACCCTTGACGTCAGCATCCTTGGCCGCTTTCGAGGCTTTTTGCAGCTTGGCCAGCGTTTCCTTGTGTGCTGCCACGCCGCCCTGCTTCGTGTAGGCCTTGTCGAACGCGTCGCCATTGGCCTTTTCCAGCTTGGCCGCCATCGCCTTGTGCTTGGCATCAAGTTCGGTTGGCAGGGTCACGCCCTTCGATTGCGCCAGGGTCTGCACTTCGGTCAGCGCCTTGCCATGGTCATCGACCATTTTCTGGGCGAATGCTTTCACATCGGCATTCTGGCTCTTGCTTTGCGCCATTTTGCCCATTTCGACCTCAGCCATGTTCGACATGGCCATGTCCATGATGGCCTTGCGATCGGCAGCGGCCAGCTTGGCCGTGCCACTGGCGGTGGCGGACGTCGCGCTGGCACCCATCTGGGTGGAGTTGGCGGTTTGCGCCTGGGCGCCAACCGAACCGAACATGGCTGCTGCGACCGACACTGCCAACAGGCGCTTGATGAGTTGAGTTTTCTGCATGGTGTATCTCCTGATTCTTGACATTGTAGGATTGGGTTGGACGCTGCACAATGGCCGGCGCTTCTCCCTGTATGTTTGGGCAATTCAATACTGCTTGTCGAACCCATCGTTATGACGGTTATCAACGAAACAACATCGAGTAGGCAAACTTTATACCTGTGTCATTGTTACCAGCGCGCGATAGCCAATAGGAAACTTTTAATTAAAAAAGCCAGCCTCGATGGCTGGCTTTGTATCACCGGAATTGCAACGTCGCCGTCAGATCGCCGGGCGGACGGGCGCCGCGTCCTTCGAACGCCGCGTTGCGGACGGCCAGGCCTTCCAGCAACGGCAAACCATGCAGACGCGTGATCAAGCGCAGCACCGAGGTCGTGTCATAGAAATTGTGGTCGACCGCGCCGCGCTTGGCATGCGGCGACACGACGATCGCCGGGATCCGCGAGCCCGGGCCCCAGCGGTCGCCCTTCGGCGGTGCGACGTGGTCCCACCAGCCGCCGTTCTCGTCGAAGGTGATCACGACCACCATGTCTTTCCACTGGGGTGACTTTTTCAGGTGCTCGATGACATTGGCGACATGGGCATCGCCCGACTCGATGTCCGAGTACCCGGCGTGAAGGTTCAGGTTGCCTTGCGGCTTGTAGAACGCGACCGCCGGCAGCTTGCCGGCAATCACGTCGGCAATGAAGCGGTTCGAGATCGGGCTGTCGCCCAGGCCGCCGTCGCGCAGGTGGTCGGCGCGCGCCTTGGTTCCGGGGGCGAACTGCCTGAAGTAATTGAGTGGCTGGTGGTGGTACTGGAAGTTGGGCTTCTGGCCGGCGCCGCGGCCATCGAGCGCCGCTTGCTGGCCGCCACCGTACCAGGCCCAGCTCACGCCGCGCCGGGACAGCAGATCACCGATCGTGTCGTAAGTTTGCGGCGGCAGCACGCTGGCATCCTGCGGATCGGCATGCAGCGGGTGGCCATCGACAGCCGGACGGACCCAGCTCGGCTGGTACGGCGGCGCCATCGTATTAACGGCGTAACCGTCCGGCGTCATCGCGCCATTGCGCACGACCTTTGGCGGGCCGTCCAGCGCCGATGCCGGCGAATCGGGGTCCAGCGCCAGGCGTACACCTTGCGGGCCATCGGCCAGCACCGCGATCTTCGATTTGGCCGCCGTCTGCGCAGCATCGAAGTATTCCGGCACCCGGCCGCTGATCAGGAACTGGTGGTTCAGGTACGAGCCGCCAAACGCTGCCATGAAGAAGTTGTCGCACAGCGTGAAGTCGCGCGCGATCTGCCACAGGCCGAGGTTTTTTGACGTCTCGCCGTAGTAACCCATCACCATGCCGCCCGCATCGGACCAGGCGGCAAAGCCGTCGTTGCGCCCGCCATTGATCTGCATCTGGTTGTGATAGAACTGGTGCACCAGGTCGCGCGTGACGATGGACTCCGGCAGCGGTTTGCCGTCGCCATCCGTCAGCTTGAACGGCGCGTTCGGCAATGCAGCCAATTGCTTTTCGTCGATCAGGTAATCTTTGCCGCCAATATTCTGACGGCCTGGCACCATGCCGCCCCAGATTTTAGGCAGGGTCGGCAGGACCGAACCATCCCGGTCGCGCTGCTGCAAGCGCGCCGCAGGCACACCCGCCAGAGGCTCGGCCAGGCCGGGGAAATCAGCAAACAGATTGTTGAAGCTACGGTTTTCCAGGTAGATCACGACCACGTTCTTGACGTGGGCACGCAGCTTGGCATCTAGCGAACTCCTGGCCGGCGCCTTCGCCGCGGTAGGCGCTGCGCTTGCGACACCAGGCAGCGTGCCGGCGCCGGCCACCACGCCAGCGGCCGCGGCGGCCTGAAAAATGCGCCTGCGCGCGGGATTGCCTGGCTGGGTGGACGCGTCCGGTCCGGAATCTTGCTCGTGCACGTGCTGCTCCTGTCGCTGGCGGTCAAGCGACCGCAAAGCAGGCATTATCCGTGAGCTTTACAAAGGGAAACAAGCAAGAGAAAACGAATTCGTCCGGATCGTCAAACGGTTGTCACATTTAAGCAGCACAATGCAAGTGCTCCTTGGGAAGGGAACGCGGCAGCGCAAGCTGCCCTACCGGCGCCGGCGGTCGGGAAATATACCGGCACCAATTTAAAGAAGTAAAACGTCAAGGCACGGCCCCGACGCGGGCCGTGCCAGCCACATCAGCTCAACCGTACAGCGGCACCAGGATGTCGTAGGCATTGTCTGGTCGCGCGCCATCGTCGACAGTCGGCGTGTAGCGGCGATCATACCGTTCCAGGCGAATCCCCTCTTCATCGGCTTCCATGCCCAGCTGCTCCATCGCTGCCGTGCCGGTCACGCGCGAGGCTTGCGCATGTACCATCGGGCCACGGTGCGTCATCAGCGCGTAACGGCGCGCCGGCACCTGTATGCCGATCATGCCGGGCGGGAGCTGGTCCAGGTCAGCGACCTCGACGGCCACGCATTCGACTTGCTCACCATTGTCCTGCCGCAGCGTCACGCCATAGCGCACGCCATTGTGCTCGCCCAGTTCGCCTTCACGGGCGAGGAATGCTTTCCAGATCTCTGGCAAATCCGTTTCTGGTGCTGAAGCTGGCACAACTGCTGGTAGCCCGGCGAGCTTCATTTCAGGTAGTGTGATGGTCGAGATGTGCATGATGTGGACTTCTAAAGGGACGAAAAGATTATAGGCTTATCGCTTCGGCAATATTAGCAACGTCGCAATCGTGCGCTTCGATTCCCGGACAAAATGGAGACAACCGTTGACTACCTCACTTAAAGCCCTGCTGAAAGAGCTGGAAACCTTCGGCGCCAGTCACGATGCGGCCCACGACAACCGTGCCAGCCGCATGCTCAACATCACCCACGATACCGGCGAGTTCCTGGCTGTTATCGTGCGGGCGATGGGCGCACGCCGCATTCTCGAGATCGGCACATCCAACGGTTACTCGACGCTGTGGCTGGCCGATGCGGCCGCAGCGCACGATGGTCTCGTCACGACGGTCGAACTGTCGCCCGCCAAGGTCGCGATGGCGGGCGCCAATTTCGCGCGCGTCGGGCTGCAGGAGCGGGTGCATCAGGTCGAAGGTGACGCAGGCGACGTGCTAGCCGGCGGCGCCGATGCGGCGTTCGACCTCGTCTTTCTCGATTCGGAGCGCACCGCTTACCTGGCATGGCTGCCGCAGATCGAACGCGTGCTGCGACCGGGCGGGCTGATCGTGGTGGATAACGCCACCTCGCACGCGCAGGAGCTGGCACCGTTCATGCAAGCGCTGCGCTGCGCGCCGGGCTGGAGCACCAGCCTGGTCGCGGTCGGCAAAGGCCAGTTTCTCGCCACAAAACACTGATTCCGGCGCCTGTGCAGTTCAGCCCCCGTTTCTTGCAATCCATCGCAAGGGCGGGGCTGCGCAGGAATGTCGTGCCTAGAATGGGCTCCATCAACTCACTGGAGAACATCATGAAACGTGCCGTCATCGTCGCCCTTCTGTCGCTCGCATCCCTCTCGCTCCAGGCCGCCGAGCAGGTGCGCAGCGTGACGCCGTTCAAGACCATCGATTCACAGGGCCCCGTGAGCCTGGTGGTCGAGGTGGGCAAGGCGTATTCGCTGCGGGTCGAGGGCAACCAGAAATTCATCGACCGCGTGAAGACCGAGGTCGTGAACGGCGAATTGCGCCTGTCGTTCGCGGACAGGAACAGCAAGAACGTCAATATCGACGATGGCGAACGGGTGGTCGTGACCATGCCGGAGCTGACCAGCTTCCGCGGCGAAGGCGCCGGCCTGATGATCCTGAATAATGTGCGCACCGAGCGCTTCGACGTGAACTACCGGGGCGCCGGCAGCCTGCAAATGAACGGCAAGGTCGGCCAGTTGCGCCTGAATGCCGAAGGCGTGGGCGAAGTCGATGCCAAAGCCCTGATCGCGCAGGATGCCGATGTGACCTTCCGCGGCATCGGCGACGTGAGTGTGCACGCCACCAACAAGCTCAATGCCAGCGTTCAGGGCCTGGGCAACCTGACGTATTACGGCAAGCCGGCATCGGTGAGCAAGTCGGTTTCGGGCATCGGCAACGTCACCGCCGCCAAATAACCGTCACGTATTCACCAGATCGATCAGCACCTGCGCATGACACGGTGTGCCCGGCCGGCACCAGCAGGCCAGGTCATGGCCGCGCAGCGACGCATGTGCCTGTTGCGCCACCTGCTGCCCGGCCGGATCGATCTGCAGCCACAGGCGGTACGCCGCCACGGCTTCTTCGACCGTCGGCATTGCGATATAGCGCCCTGCCGGTGTGCCCGGCGCCAGCTCGGGCAGCACCGAAAATGGATTGCCCCACTTGCCAGGCCGCGCCACGGAAATCGTGTTGGGCGGCATGCGCCAACCCTTCTTGCGGCTCAGTTGCACCCGTTGCGGGGTGGTGGTTGACGTCATGGCGATCCTCGTCGATGGCAGCACCGGCAATTCCGGCATCGACGATCATACCGTCGCCAGGCGCTCCTGCATCGACTGTGCACCTGCGTTGCCGCAGGTGGCGGACAGGAACTCCATCAAGCCCTGCAAGGTCTCCACACGCGCGCGATAGAAGATGAAACGGCCCTGCTGACGCGGCGCGACCAGGCCCGCGTGCGTGAGTTCCTTCAGGTGGAATGACAGGGACGATGCCGGCATATCGAGGGTTGCTGCAATATGGCTTGCGGACTGGCCCTGGGGGCCGGCCTGCACCAGCAGCCGAAACGCGGCGAAACGGGATTCCTGGGCAAGCGCGGAGAGTGCAACGATGGCGAGATTGGTTTGCATGCGGTCATTCAAGGTTCGATTCAACGGTCCCGGTCGCTTACACCGCCGGGCCACGGTTCGAATACTGTCGAATGACTTTGACAGGGTGATGACATGGGGGCATGCCGAAGCAAATGCGTCACGCCTGCATGCCTGTCATCACGCCTGCTGGCGCTGCGCGTCGTCCATCAGCTCATACCACATTGCATTGAGGACGGCGAAGGCAGCCGCGAGCGGCAGGCCGAGTAGCCAGGCGAAATACCACATGATGAAGTCCTTTCTGGTTGCGTTTTTTGTTACGTTATTCGTGAGGTTATTCGTTCAGTTAATACGCGTGGCTCGTGCCGCCGCTGATATCGCCTGGCACCACCTTGCCCCACAAGACCTTGTAGACCCAGCTCGTGTAGAGAAGGATCAGAGGCAGGAAGATGCAGGTTGCAACCAGCATGATGAACAGCGTGAGGTGGCTCGACGACGCATCCCATACCGTCAGGCTGGCTTGCGGCTGGATCGACGATGGCAAAATAAACGGGAACATCGATGCGCCCACACTGAGCACGATGCCGGCGATCGACAGGCTCGACGTAAGCATGGCCACGCCTTCCCGGCGCCGCACCAGCGCCATCAGGGTCAGCAGCGCACCGACGATGCCGGCTGCTGGTGCGAGCTGCGTCCATGGGTGCGCGGCATAATTGGTAAACCACATGCCCGCTACGCCCGCCTCGACGGTCT
The DNA here is from genome assembly GCF_059685895.1 of Telluria sp. ZT3P25. Taxonomy (NCBI): domain Bacteria; kingdom Pseudomonadati; phylum Pseudomonadota; class Betaproteobacteria; order Burkholderiales; family Oxalobacteraceae; genus Telluria; species Telluria sp. ZT3P25. Next base: position 868,151 of record NZ_JCASIJ010000002.1, on the reverse strand, counting down.
TGAACAGCGGATTGGACGGGCCGGTCGTCACCACCGCACTCGTGATGCGATAGCCATCGACGAAGCCCCACAGCAGCACGCCGGCCGCGGCATACAGCACCATGGTGGCAACCGCGGCGCGCATGCCCCAGGCGCGTGCACGGCTGGCCACCAGGCCGTCGGTCTTGAGCACCAGCCAGGCTGCGCCGTGCATCACCAGCATGGCCACCGACACCAGGCCGCACAGCACGGCAAACGGATTGAGCAGCGCAAAGAAGCCGCCCTCGTAAAAGATCTGCTGATCGGGCGCGAGGCGGAACGGCACGCCCTGCAGCACGTTGCCCATCGCGACGCCGAAGATCAGCGCCGGCACGAAGCCGCCGACGAACAGGGCCCAGTCCCAGGTCGCGCGCCAGGCGATGCTGTCACGCTTGCTGCGGTATTTAAAGGCGACCGGCCGCAGGATCAGCGCCAGCAGCACGGCTGCCATCGCCAGGTAAAAGCCCGAGAACGAGACCGCATACAGCTGCGGCCAGGCCGCAAAGATCGCGCCACCGCCCAGCACCAGCCAGACCTGGTTGCCTTCCCACACGGGGCCGACGGCATTAATGACGACCCGGCGTTCCAGGTCGGTGTTGGCGACAAACGGCAGCAGGGTACCGGTGCCCAGGTCAAAGCCGTCGGTGACGGCAAAGCCCACCAGCAGGATGCCCAGCAGCAGCCACCAGATGATGCGCAGCGTGTCGTACTCGAGAAGTGTATGAAGAATCATGGTGTGTTACTCCGCAGTGATCATGGGCGCAGTGCGCATTGCCGGCGTGGTGCCGACCAGTGGGCTGTGGGTGCCCGGCGCGTGGGCAAGTTCGTCCTCCGGTCCCTTGCCGATGGCCTTGAACATCAGTTTCATTTCCACGACGAGCAGGATCGTATACAGCACGACAAAACCGATCAGGGTCGTCAGCACGGTCTGGATGCCAAGATTCGACACCGCGACAGCGGTAGGCAGCACGCCCTCAATGGCCCAGGGCTGGCGGCCCAGTTCGGCGACGACCCAGCCAGCTTCGGCGGCGATCCATGGCAGCGGGATCGACCACACGGCCACCTTCAGCAGCCACGGATAGGCATCCAGGCGGCGGCGCGCGGACAACCAGAAAAACACCGCCGTGAGCACGATGAAGAACATGCCCAGGCCCACCATGATGCGGAACGACCAGAACAGCGGCGCGACCTGCGGCACGGTATCCAGGGCGGCCTGCCGGATCTGCGCTTCGCTGGCCTGGCGCGGATCGTCCACGTAACGCTTGAGCAGCAGTGCGTAGCCCAGCACTGCGCTGTGTTCTTCGAAGCGCGCCTGCAGTGCCGGCGGCACCGGTGCGCGGCCGCCGAGCGCGCGAATCTCTTCCAGCGCGCCATAGGCCAGGATGCCCTGGCGCACGCGCACCTCGGCCAGCTTGACCAGGTCAGTGATGCCGGGGATCTGGCTCGACAGCGAACGCGTGCCGATCAGGCCCATTGCCCACGGGATGTGGATCGCATAGTGCGTCTCGCGCGCGTTCTGGTCGGGAAAGCCAAAGGCGGTAAACGCCGCTGGCGCTGGCTGTGTCTCCCACATGCCTTCGATCGCAGCGAGCTTCATGTGCTGGTGCTCGGTTGCCAGGTAGCCGCTTTCGTCACCCAGCACCACCACCGACAGCGAGGCGGCCAGGCCGAACGATGCAGCCACCGTCATCGACCGCTTGGCCAGTTCGACATGGCGGCCCTTGAGCAGGTACCAGGCTGCAATGCCGAGCACGAACAGCGCTGCGATCACATAGCCGGCCGACACGGTGTGCACGAACTTGGCCTGTGCCACCGGATTGGCCAGCACCGCGCCGAAGTCCGTCACTTCCATGCGCATCGTCTGCGGGTTGAGCGTGGCGCCGATCGGGTTCTGCATCCAGCCATTGGCGATCAGGATCCACAGCGCCGAGAAGTTGGTGCCAAGGGCCACCAGCCAGGTCACGACAAGGTGCTGTACCTTCGACAAGCGATCCCAGCCAAAGAAGAACAGGCCGACAAAGGTCGCCTCGAGAAAGAACGCCATCAGGCCTTCGATCGCCAGCGGCGCGCCGAACACGTCGCCCACGTAATGGCTGTAGTAGCTCCAGTTCATCCCGAACTGGAATTCCATCACGAGGCCGGTCGAGACGCCGATCGCAAAGTTGATTCCGAACAGCACGCCCCAGAACTTGGTCATCTGGCGCCAGATGGGGCGCCCGGTCATCACATACACGGTTTCCATGATGGCGATGAGCATCGACAACCCCAGGGTCAGGGGGACAAACAGAAAATGGTACAGCGCCGTCAAGGCAAACTGCAGTCGGGAGAGCCCGACAACGTCGAGATCCATGGTGAATCCTTTCTTCTCAAATACGTCAGTGGTTGGTTATTCTTAGTCCTGGCGCAGCGCGCCCAATGCCGCATCGAATGCAGGGGTGCCGCGCCGCAGGTCGGCGTCGATGCGCCCGTCCTTCATCACGAGCAGGCGATCGGCCAGCCCGGCTTCGCGCCGCAGATGCGTGGCCACCAGCAGCGTGCGACCGCCCGCGTGCAGCGCCAGGCGCGCCAGCACATCGGTTGCGGTGGTGCCGTCCAGTGCCTCGGTCGGTTCGTCCAGCAGCCAGAATTCAGCCTGGCGCAGCAGCAATCTCGCCAGCGCCAGGCGGCGCGCCTGGCCGCCCGACAGGCCAAGGCCGCCTTCGCCCAGCAAGGTGTCAAGGCCCTGTGCAAAGCCGCGCACGTCCTGATCCAGGCCGGCGGCCTGCAGCGCGGCCCACAATTGCGCATCGGTGGCAGCGGGATCGGCCAGGCGCAGGTTGTCGCGCAGGCTGTCGCAAAACAGCTCGGTGCGCTGGGTCAGCCAGGTCGCGGGCCGCGCCCACACCTGCCCCGCTTGCGCGGCCAGTTCGCCGGCCGCCAGCGCCAGCAATGTCGATTTACCGACACCGCTGCTGCCCACCACGGCAACCCGCTCGCCAACGGCGATGCGCAGGTCGGTGGCATGCAGGGCCGCGCCGGTGCGGCCGGGATGGACCACGGTGGCGCCGTACAGCAGCAATGCCGGGCCGGGGCCGGTGCAGTTATCTGGCGGCACTGGCACGTCTGCGTCATCCTGCTGGCGCAGGCGCGGCGCCACACGGCGCATGGCCAGCCAGCTACGGCCGGCCTCGATCGCGCCGCGCCGCAGCCCGGCGAACGGTTCCAGTGCGGCCAGAGCGATCAGCAGCGCCAGCGCCGCAGAGGGTGCGCCCAGCGGCTGCACCGGATGCGATGCCACTTGCTGCGCCAGCGCGCCCACTGCCAGCAGGATGGCGGCGACAGTGACATGGCCACCGACCGCGTACAGCCAGCCGGCACCGGTTTCCAGCCGGTGCAGCGCGGCGTCATGGCGCGCCAGGGTCGTGTCGAGGCGCGCCAGTTGCGCGCACTGCGCCGGCAGCCGGCCGGCCAGCGCCAGGTCGGTCTGGCCGGCGACCAGGTCGATCGTCTGGGCACGCAATCGCTCCAGCGCCCGGACCCGCCGCAGCGCCACCGGCCGCGCCAGGCGCGCCACGAGCAGGGTCACGCCCCATCCCACCGCCAGCAGCCAGACGAACATCGCCAGACCAAGGCGCCAGTCGAGGTTCGCCAGCACCAGGCCGGCCAGCAGCGCGGCGCCGCAGGCCGCGACGGCCGGCACGATCAGGCGCAGGTAGATCGATTCGAGCGCATCGATGTCGCCCGTCAGGCGAAACAGCAGGCGCGACGGCCGGCGCAGCAGCGTGCGCGCTGCATGCGGCGTGGCCCAGCCACGAAACAGCTGCTCGCGCAGTGCGGCCAGTACGCCAAGCGTGGCGTCGTGCGTCACCGTGCGCTCGGCATACCGGCCGAAGGTGCGGCCCAGGGCCAGCAGGCGGATTGCCGCGCTCGGCACAAACACATTGAACATGACGGCGCTGCCGGCCAGGCCGGCCAGGGCTGCCGATGTGATGAACCAGCCCGAAGTACCCAGCAGCGCCATCCCGGCCAGCACCACCAGCGTCGACAGCACCGCACCCAGGGCCAGGCGCCGCCCAGCGGTCCGGACGAACAGGGACAGCACCGGCTGCATGTCGTGATTGCGCTGGATGTCGTGATTGCGCTGTATGTCGTTACCGCGTTTCATGTCGTTACCACGTTTCATGCTGCGCTCCGCTGGATCAGTGGTTCGCCGATGCGCACGACGCGGCCCAGGCGCGCGGCCAGGGTCAGGTCGTGGGTGGCGACAATCATGGTGCGGCCCTGCGCCAGGCGCAGCAGCGCATCGATCACGCCGGCGGCGGTGTCGCGGTCGAGGTGGGCGGTGGGCTCATCGACCAGCAACAGGCCCGCCTGCGGCGCGCACATCGCGCGGGCCAGCGCGAGCCGCACCAGCTCGCCGCCCGACAGGCCAAGGCCGCCCTCGCCCAGGCTCTCTCCCGGCGTGGCATGCTCAATGTGGCCAAGGCCTGCGCGGCCCACGGCGCGGCTGACGGTATCGACCGTCACGCCCTCACGGTCGAGCGCCACATTGGCGCGCACCGAGCCGGCAAACACGTGCGGCTTCTGGCCGATCCAGGCCATGCGCGCGCGCAGCCCGGCCGCCGATGCAGCGTCCAGCGTCACGCCACCGATCCGTACAGTGCCGCCGTCGCTCGGCGCGAGGCCCGCAATGATCGACAACAGCGTGGTCTTGCCGCTGCCACTGGGACCGACCAGCGCCACGTGCTCGCCGACGCGGACATACAGATCCTGGTGGTCGAACAGCGGCGCTTCGCCCGGATGCGCAAAGCACAGACCCTCGATATCGACCGATGGCGCACGGCCAATGCGCAGCGCTTCGTCCTGCCCTTGCAGTGCGCCCGGCAACGGCAAGCCGGCCGCCTGCAACTGCTCCAGCGCCTCAAGCGCCGCCTCGCCGGCAGCCTTGTCGTGCCACACCGCCGCCAGTTCGCGTAGCGGTTCAAAAAACGCCGGCGCCAGCAGCAGCACGAACAGGCCTTCGGTCAGCGTGAGCTGTCTGCCCCAGCTGCCCGGCCCTATTTCACCAAGCAGGTGGAAACCCACGTACACCGCCACCAGTGCCACGCCCAGCGCCGAAAACAATTCGAGCGCGGTCGACGACAAGAAAGCAATGCGCAGCACGCGCATGGTGCTGGCGCGGACGGCTTCGCCCGATGCCCGTACCCGGTTGGCAGTGGCATCGATGGCGCCCAGCGCACGCAGCGTCGACAGACCGCGCAGCCGGTCGAGCAGAAAGCCGCTCATGCCGCCGACCAGCTGCAGTTGCGCTTCGCTGGCAGCCTTGGCGCGCCAGCCGATGACGGCCATGAACAGGGGAATCAGGGGCGCGGCCAGCACCAGGATCAGCGCGGCAAGCCACGAAAAGTTACAAACCACAAGCGCAATGACGGGCGGTGCCAGCAGCACACGCATGCGCGCTGGCCCGTAGCGCAGCAGCCATGGCAGCACGGCATCGGCCTGTTCGGCGACGATGCTGGCGGCCTGGCCGGATATCAGACGCGCGCGGTCCAGCGGCGAGCGCGCTGCCAACGCTTGCACGGCAGTCTGGCGCATGGCGGCCAGCTGGCTGCGTGACACGGCGAACAAGCGCCGCGCGCCCCACGCTTCGCTACTGGCGCGCAGCACGCCAAGGACCAGAAAACCCAGCGCTGGCAGCACCATGTCGGCCAGTCCTGCACCCTGCGCGAGGCGCCCCACTGCATGCGCCAGCAGCGCCGCCTGCGGAATCCACAGCAGCGCCGCACCGCTCATCGCCAGCGTGGCCCCACGCGCAGGGCCAGGGCCTGTAAGCAGTGCGGGGCGGCGGGGTTGGCTGCGGTGCATGGTGGTTCTCCAAACGTTGTTGCAACAAAACGGCAGACGTACGGGGGCCATGGCCATCAGCGTCGGACGTGCCCCGGAATAAACTTTTTGTATTTTCTAGAACTTCAGAATTTTCGGAAGGTGAATGGATTATGCGCTGAAACTTTTGGTTTGTGTGCAATGGGTGACCAGGTTAGTCGGGAATTACGAACGTATTAACAACAATGGCAGCAACAACGTTCATGCGTGGTACGTGTCCGGGTGACGTGGGATAATTCACCTTTCACAAGCATCGAAAAGTTCGCAACCATGACGCCACTTGTCCAAACGTTTGTCAGTCACTTCGGCGAGATGGGCAGCCGCTGGGGCATCAACCGCACGGTGGGGCAAATCTATGCCCTGCTCTTCGTTTCCGAAGACCAGCTGCATGCCGACGACATCGGCGAAAAACTCGGCATCTCGCGCTCGAACGTGAGCATCGGCCTGAAAGAATTACAGTCGTGGGGTCTGGTGCGCCTGTCGCGCATTCCGGGCGACCGCCGCGAATACTTCACGTCGCTGGGCGATGTGTGGGAAATCTTCCGCGTGGTCGCCGCCGAGCGGCGCCGGCGCGAAGTCGCCCCGACGCTGTCGGTGCTGCGCGAGTCGCTTATGGCCAATGCCAACCACCCCGAAGACAAGTTCGCACAGGAGCGCATGCGCGAGATGCACGAGCTGGTCGACCTGGCCAACAACTGGTTCGACGACCTGCAGCGCCTGTCGCCCGAGTCGATGGCGCAATTGATGAAGATGGGTTCCAAAGTCCAGAAGCTGCTCTCGGCCAAGGACCGCCTGTTCGCTACCAAAGACGTCAAGGCGCCGAAGCAAACGCCGGAAGAATAAGGTGGTCGGCATAGGCGTGCTCGCCTCTTTCAGCCGACCGGCTAGACTGGGCTTTTCCTTTTTCTCTTATCAGTCCAGTCCATGAATATCGCTTGTATCGCCTGGGGCTCGCTGCTCTGGAAACCCCAGGGCCTGAAGCTCGCCTCCGGATGGCATCCGGGCGGCCCCGCCATGCCCATCGAATTTGCCCGCCAGAGCGACGACAGTCCCGAACTGGCGCTCGTGCTGTGCGAAGGTGCGCGCCTCATGCCCACTTACTGGGCCTATGTCGCCACCGATGACCTGGATGCGGCGCGCGCCATGCTGTTCGAGCGCGAAAAGATCAGGGCTGCGTTCCCCGAATGGATCGGCAGCGTGCCGGCGCAGGACGGCGCGGCAGAAAATCCGCGCGTGGCTGCCTGGCTGCGCGCGAAGGGCATCGACGCCGCCATCTGGACCGCGATCCCGCCCAAATTCGACGGCGTGAGCGGCCGCGTGCCGACGGTCGACGAAGCCGTGGCATGGCTGGACAGCTGCAGCGGCGCGCAGCGCGACGCCGCCGAAGATTACATCCGCCGCACGCCGGCCCACATCGATACCGCGTACCGACGCATCATCGCGGCGCGCCTGGGCTGGCACCCGCTGCGCGAGGCGCACGTGACGCAGATGCGCTGACCGGCGCGATACGTTGCCGCACCCAGGCCTGCGCATGTGCCAGCGTCACGCTGGCCATCGCGGTCGGAAAATGAATGAAACCATGTGGCGCTTCGGGCGCCACGTTCAATTCGACATCGGCCACCTGCTGCCAGCGCTGCGCCAGGCGCAGCGTGTCGTCGAGCAGCGGATCGCCGCTCCCAACGATCATCAGCGCCGGCGGCATGCCGGCCAGTTCGCCGAACAGCGGTGACAGCGGCGGCTGGCGGCGCCCGGCGTCGTCCAGATCGGGCGTGAGCATCTGCAGTCCGGCCAGCATGCGCGGCCCGTCGAGCACCAGCGTTTCGGGCCCTGCGCTGCGCACGCTGTCGGTGCCGGCCATATCGTAGACGCCGTAGTACAGGACGGCCCCGGCGATGCGCGCCAGCAGCGCCGGCCAGGCCCGCAGCCCTTGCAGCGTAGCGGCAGCCAGGTGCGCGCCCGCCGATTCTCCGACCACGACCACCGGCAAGCCGGCATGGTCGGCGTGGTCGGCATATTCTGGCAAGCCGTCCTGCAGCAGCCAGCGGGCAGCAGCCAGGCATTCTTCCATCTGCTCATGCACCGATGCGCGCGGCGCCAGCCGGTAATCGACCGACACCACGGCCAGGCCACAGCGACTGGCGAAGGCCGCATTGAACGCATCGTTCATGGGCGCATTGCCAATCACCCAGCCGCCGCCGTGGATATCAAGCACGATGCCGGCCGCCGGCCCGCGCGGGCGGATGATCCGGACCTGCACCTTCACCCCACTCATCTCCACCATGCGCGTCTCGACCTGCAGGCCGGCGCGGCGCAGCTTGCGGTCGGCGCCGATCTGGGACAAGCGCAGCAGGCCCTGGACAAGTGGCGGCATCAAGCGGTGGCGCGAGCCGAAGCGCGGCGCGCGCGCGAGCTTAGTATTGAAGCGTTTCGCTTCGTTCAGTGTCTGGTCGTCCAACGTCATTGGCATGCAGGGCCTTCTGTTCAATGGTGAGCCGCCCACGCGCCCCGGATATCGGATACCGAAAGTCACTTGCGGGTCATATTGACATGCTACCCTCAGCCACGATTTTGCGTGTTCCGATACCGGAATTTCTCTCGCCCTTCGTCTACCGACATAAGACATGTGCAATGACCTGGACGACTGGTTCATCCATGAGGTGCTGCCGCTGGAAGGCATCCTCATGCGCTACCTGCGCCTGAACTGGCGCGACAGCGACGAATGGCCCGACCTGCGCCAGGAAGTCTACGCACGCGCCTACGAAGCGGCCCGCAACGGCCTGCCGGAGCGGGTAACGCGATTCGTGATGACCATCGCGCGTAATCTGCTGATTGACCGCGCACGCCGGCGCCAGGTCGTGTCGATCGAGGCGTTTGCCGAACTTGACGACCTGTCGGTGTACGAGCTGACCCCCGAGCGACATGCCAGCGGCCGGGCCGAGTTGTCCGCACTGGCGGAAGTGCTCGACGCCTTGCCTGCGCGCTGCCGCGAAGTGGTGGTGCTGCGCAAGGTAGAGGGCATGTCGCAGCGCGAAGTCGCCGCTGAAATGGGGATCACAGAGGACACGGTGGAAAAACAGATCATGAAAGGCATGCGCGCCATCGCCGATGCCCTGTTCGCGCGTGGTATCGGCGCCGACATCGTCCGGCGCGAGCGCAAGGTGCGCAAGCAAGGCAAGTAACCACTACAGCAAACAACGTGCAATGAACGAAGCAAATCACAACGCGGAGGCGATCGAGGCCGATGCAGCGCAGTGGCTGGCCCGCGAAGACGGCGATGGGTGGCACGCAGACCTGCAGGCCGAACGCAATGCCTGGCTGCGCGACGACGTGCGCCACCGGGTGGCGTACCTGCGCCTGCGGGCAGCATGGCAGCGCGCAGATGCCATGGCCGGCCAGGCCATCGAACGCCCCGTGTCACGCCGTCCGCTGGCGCGTTTCTCGCGCTGGCGCATGGCGGCAGGACTGTTGCTGGCCTGTGGCCTGGGCGCCTTTCTGGCACCCGATGTCGGCTGGCAGCAGGGCCAGCGCTATGCCACCGGCACCGGCGAGAACCGCACCATCGCGCTGGCCGACGGCTCGCGCCTGATGCTCAATACCGCCACCCGCCTGCGCACCGCTCCCGATGGCGGTCGCCACGTGTGGCTCGACAGCGGCGAAGCGTATTTCGACATCGCCCATGATCCGTCGCGTCCCTTCGTCGTCGAAGCGGGCACCAGCCGGGTGACCGTGCTGGGCACCCGCTTTACGGTACGGCGCGATGGCGAGCGCACGCGCGTGCTGGTCGAACAGGGCCGGGTGCAGGTAGATGAACGCGACGCATCGGTGGTACTGACCCCCAACCAGGAAGCGCGCAGCGCGGCCGGCCACATCGCACGGGCCGAGCACAGCCAGGTCCAGACCGAGCAGCGCCTGGCGTGGCGCGAAGGCCGGATCGTGTTCGACCAGATCACGCTGGGCGAGGCCATCGCCGAATTCAACCGCTATAACGACCGCAAGCTGGTCATCACCGATCCCGAAGCGGCGTCACTGCGTATCGGCGGCAGTTTCGCGCCGTCGAATATCGACGGTTTCGTGCGCCTGCTCGAGCAGGGCTTCGGGCTGCAGGCTGAGCGCGGCACCAGCCAGATCGTCATCTCACGCTGAATTATTTTTGGTTCGCATACCGGATTTTTCCAGCCCACCCGTCTTATAGGGAAGCAACTCATGCTGCCCGCCGCGCATCACCGCGTGGCGTCCCTCACGCAAGGAACAACCCGATGGCGAATCCAACCCTGATCGGCGCCCTGTGCGCCCTGACTTTCTGCGGCACGCTCCAGGCGCAGACCCTGACGCTCGACATTCCTGCGGGCGCGCTCCAGCCGGCACTCGACCAGTATGCGCGGCAGACCGGCGTACAGCTCCTGTACCGCGCCGAAGACGTGCAGGGTCGCCAGAGCGATGGCGTGCGGGGCCAGCTCGATCCGGGCCGCGCGCTCGATGCGCTGCTGGCGGGCACAGGCCTGGCGGTGCGGCGCGACGGCGGCGCCGTGATGATCTTTCGCGAAGCGGCCGGTCCGTCCACCGCCGGCAGCCGCGACCAGGGCACGGAACTGAACACGGTCACCGTGACTGCGCAAAAGCGCTCACAGTCGGCCCAGGACGTGCCGATCGCCATGACTGCCCTGTCTGCGCGTACCCTGGAGACGCACCGGGTGCAGAACCTGCAGGATGTCGCACGCCTGACCCCTGGCCTGCTTGTCTCCGCCTTCAGCCAGGCCAATCCCACGATCGCGATTCGTGGCGTGAGCAACACGTTCTCGCAGATCGGCGTGAACAAGCCGGTCGGCGTGTTTGTCGACGACGTGTTCATCCCGCGTAACAGCGCCGCCAGCTTCGAGCTGTTCGACCTGGAATCGATCGCCGTCCTGAAAGGCCCGCAAGGCACGCTGTTCGGCCGCAACGTGACCGGCGGCGCCATCGTCATCAACACCCGGCGCCCGGACACCGAGCGTATCGCGGTCGAAGGCGAGATCATCGCGGGCAATCATGGCGAACGCCAGGCAAAGGGCCTGGTCAACCTGCCGCTGGGCGACGGCGCCGCCCTCAAGATTTCTGCGTCGAGCCGCCAGCGCGACGGGACGGGACGCGATCGCCTGACGGGCCGCGAGCAGGACGACATCGACAGCCAGAATATCCGCGCCCAGGCCCTGGTACGCCTGGCGCCAGGCGTGGAAGCGACCTTCAGTGCCGACTATGGCGACGACAGCAACGGCGGCCGCACGCTCTCGTCCGATACCCTGGGCGACGATGGCGATGTCCGCACGTCCGAACTGGGCGTCAACCAGGGCTACCAGCGCACCATCAAGGGCATCTCGGCCAGGCTGGCATGGCGCCTCGCAGCGGGCGAACTGACCTCGATCAGCGCCTGGCGCCGGTCGGCATCGAGCGAGGATTACGCGGGTGTCGGCGCCAGCTACACCTTCCTGACGAGCGGCAGCCAGAGCGTCACCCGCGACGAGGACGAGATCACCACCTTCTCGCAAGAATTGCGCTATGCCAGTCCAAAATGGGCGCATGGTAACGTCGTCACCGGCCTGTACTTTTCAGACGAAGATGGTGCGCGCCGTCTCGGCGTGCGCGCACTGGCGGCCCGTACCGGCGCACTGGCCAGCGCCACCCTGGCCGAGCAACAGGTCGACAGCCGCAGCGCGGGCCTGTTTGCCGACGGTATTGTGCACCTGGCCCCGGTGGTCGACCTGACCCTTGGCGCCCGCTACACGCGTGACCGCAAGAGCGCGAGCCTGGTGCGCAGCGACCTGCTGCGCCCCGCCAGCAACTTCAGCGTGAGCGCACTGCGCAATACCTGGAACGAAGTCACGCCGCGCGCGGTGCTGACCTGGCGGCCGGCGGCCGGCCTGATGACATACCTGAGCGCCACCCGCGGCTTTACCAGTGGCGGCTACAACGCCGATGCATCGAGCGCCACGGCGTTTCGCATGCCGTTCGATCCCGAAACGGTCGACAATTACGAGCTGGGCCTGAAGTCGCAGTGGCTGCACAACCGGGTGCGCCTGAACGCCTCGGTGTTTCACATGAAGTACCGCGACAAGCAGGAGCTGGTCAACAATACCCAGACCGGCATCCTCACCATCTTCAATGCCGGCAAGGCGACGGTCGACGGCAGCGAGATCGAACTGGCGGTCAAGCCCGCGAGCTGGCTCGACCTGTCGGCCAACTTTGCCTACCTGGACGGGCGCTATGACCGTTTCGTCGTCGGCACCGTCAACAACAGCGGCAACCCGATGTCGAATTCACCGCGCCGCCAGGCCGGCATCGCCGCCGACCTGCGCTATCCGGTCCCGTTCGGCTACCTGGTCGGCGCGGCCAGCTATGCCTGGAAGGACAGCTACAACACGGGCGCGGCCAACGACCCCAACCTGCAATTGCCCGCCTTCGGCCTGGCCAATCTTTCCGCCGGCGTCGAATCGCCCGATGGCACCTGGCGCCTGCTGGCCTGGGTCAAGAATGCCAACGACACCGCCTACCTCCTGACCCGTTCGACCCAGGTCGTGCGTGCGCGCTACGTGGGCGAGCCGCGTACTTTCGGCCTGAGCCTGACGGGACGCTTCTGATGACGGCGCCGAACGACAGGCGTCGCCGGCTGCTCGGCGCGCTGCTGCCGCTGGCGGCAGCATCAGCCGGTGCAGCGCCGCTGCGCGCATTGGTGGCGCCTGCGCCCGAGCGTGAAGGCGCACCACTCGCCGCCTGGCAGCCCGGCTGGCTCGATATTCACCACATCGCGACCGGCCGCGGCAACGCGACCTTCGTCATGTTCCCCGACGGTACCAGCCTTCTGATCGATGCCGGCGCCTCGCTCAATGGCCTGGATGTTTCGGTGGCGCCCCGGCCCGATGGCAGCCGCCGTCCGGGCGAATGGATCGCGCGTTACCTGCGCCGCCATCTCGGACGCGCCGGACTGGCGGGCCTGGACTACCTGCTGGCCACCCACCTGCACCCGGACCATACGGGCGATGTCGATGCCGCCTCGCCGCTGGCGGCGGCTGGCGCCTGGCGCCTGGGCGGCGTGACCGATGTCGCCGAGCAGATTCCGATTCACGCCGTCATTGACCGCGGGTTCCCGGACTACGATGTTCCGCTGCGCGTCGATGCCCCCTTCGCAAACAACTACCGCGCCTGGATCGCCGCGCGACGCAAGGCAGGGCAGCGCGTCGAGGCCTTTGTGGTCGGCAGTGCCGCCCAGATCGTGGCGCGCGGGCACCGGTCGGCTGCTACCGGTTTCGAGGTGCGCAATATCGCAGCCAATGGCGAGGTCTGGACCGGCCAGGGCAGCGCCACACGCACGCTGTTCCCGCCGCTGGCGTCAGTCGCCCGTGCCGACTGGCCAAACGAAAACCAGTGTTCGGCCGCAGTGCGCATCGCGAGCGGGCGCTTCAGCTACTTCACCGCCGGCGACCTGACCAGCTACACCCAGGATGGCGCCCTGCCCTGGCACGATGTACTCGGCCCGGCCGCGCGCGCCGCCGGCCCGGTGTCCGTAGCGACGGCCGACCACCACGGCATGTTCGACGGTCTGAGCGCGCAGGTCGTACGGACCTTGCGTCCACGCGCCTGGATCATCCCGTCCTGGCACATCGCGCATCCGGACATGCTGCAACTCGAACGCATGTTCAGCGAGCGGCTGTATCCAGGACCGCGCGCGGTATTTGCCACCACGGTGATGCGCGAAAACCTGCTCGCCAACGGCCGCCTGACGCGCAAGCTGCTCAGCCACGACGGCCACGTGGTGGTGCGGGTGCCGCCGGGCGGCGATCGTTTCTATGTGGCCGTCACCGGCAATGCCGATGAACATGACAGCGTCAGAATGGTCACGGAGCAGTTTGCCGCATGAGGTGCGGCACACCCCATTGCCCGATCAGGCGCGCGAGGCTCAAGCCACCGGCAAGTGCACCACCGCATTCAGGCCGCCCTCGGGATGGTTCGACAGTACCAGCCGGCCGCCATGCGCCTCGATCACGCCGCGCGCGATGCCCAGGCCCAGCCCCATGCCGCCATCATTCTGCTCGCGCCCATGCGCCAGCCGCACATACGGGTCGAACAGGCTGGCAAACGCTTCATCGGGTACGCCAGGCCCGTGGTCGCGCAGGCAGATCAGCACCCAGCCAGGCTCCTGGCGCACGCTGATCTCGGCGCGCGCGCCGTAAAACAGCGCGTTGTCGAGCAGGTTGCCAAGCGCACGCTTGAGCGCCAGAGGTTTGCCGCGCACCGTCACGCCGGACGGCTGCCAGGCCACCGCGTGCCCCGCCAGTTCAGCGCTGCGCACCATGCGGCCCAGCATCGTATCGAGCTTGATCTCGGTCGGATTTTCGTGGATGTCGCTGTCCTTCACGCATTGCAGCGCGCCCTTGACCATCATGTCGAGTTCATCGAGGTCTTCCTCGAATTCGTCGCGAAGGGCTTCGTCGTCCAGCAGTTCGGCGCGCAGCTTGAGGCGCGTGATCGGCGTGCGCAGGTCGTGCGAAATCGAAATGAACAGGCGCTCGCGGTCGTCGATATAGCGCCCGATGCGCTCGCGCATCGCACTGAAGGCGCGCGCGGTGTTGATGAATTCGCGGCTGCCGGTTTCGGGCAGCGGACGCGCCTCGTCGTCATGGCCCTGGCCCAGCGCCGACGCGGCATCGGACAACGCGGCCAGCGGTCGCGTGATCGAGCGCACGACGAGCAGGCAAAGCAGCAGCACCACGGCCAGCGACAGGATCTGCGGCATCAGGCGATCCCACGCGAACGGGTCGCTGCTGTCGAGGAAATACGGGTTCGGCATCAGCGCCGCCATGTACAGCCAGTTGCCGGGCTCGATCTCGGTCTGGATCACGAGGATCGGGGCCGGATCGGGCTTAAGCAGCAGCACATGCTGGACCCAGGCATTGGGCAGGTCGTCCAGGCGCACATCGTGTTCGGCCACCACCAGCCGGTCAGGCCGGGCAAACGCGAGCCGGAAGCCCGGCGAATGCGGCAGGTCGCTCCGGAGCGTGGCGTCGACCGTGGCAATCACGCTTTGCGCAAGCGGGTGCGGCGCGATCTGCTCGATCGGCACATAGGCATGATTGAGGTTGACGAAAAAGCGCGTGCCGCCCATTTCACGCAACTGCTGGATGATCAGCAGGCGATAGGCCGGCGGCAGGCTGCGAAAGAAGCGGATCGCGCCGGCCGCGCTGTGCGCCACGTACTGGGCCGACGACTGCGCCTCGACCTGCGATTTGGCGCGCAGCTGGCTGGCCCAGATCGCACTGGCCGCCAGCTGCGTCACCAGCACCCCGGCCACCATCACCAGCGTCAGGCGGCCAAGCAGCGACGCCGGCAACCAGCGCTGCAGCGGCTGATGCAGCATGCGCGCGAGCGGGTTGCTGCTGCGGCTAGACACTGGACACGCTGACGTCGGCCGAGAACACATAGCCGGCCCCACGCACGGTCTTGATCAGCGCCGGCTGCTTGCCGTCGTCGTTCAGCCGCAGGCGCAGGCGGCTGATCTGCACGTCCAGCGAGCGGTCGAGCGGGCCGGCGTCGCGCCCGCGCGTTTCTTCGCACAGCAGGCCGCGGTCAAGGATCTTGCCGGGATGTTCGGTGAAGTATTTAAGCAGCTGGAAATCGAGTCCCGTGAGCGCCACCGGATTGCCGGCGCTGTCGGTCACTGTGCGCTCCATCAGGTCGAGCGTGAAGCCGACAAACCGGTGGTAGCGCACCGACGGCGTCTCGGGCGCGGCGCGGCGCAGGATCGCCTTGATGCGCGCCAGCAGCTCGCGCGGGCTATAGGGCTTGGCGATGTAGTCGTCGGCGCCCAGCTCGAGGCCGACGATGCGGTCGGTTTCATCCGAGCTGGCCGTGAGCATGATGATCGGCACATTCGAGCGCTGGCGCACCTGCTTGCACAGCGCGAAGCCGTCGGTATCGGGCAGCATCACGTCCAGGATCACCATCGACAGCGTCTCGAGGTGCGCATGGAATTCGGCCAGGAAGCTCTCGCCGTTGTGCGACAGGATCACGTCGTACTGGTTTTTCTCCAGATACGTCTTGAGCAGCACGCAGGTTTTTTTGTCATCGTCTACGATCAGTATCTTGCGCACCCGGCGTCCCCTGGCTGGTTAGATTGAATAGTCGGAACAAGGCGGCGAGGCGGCGCTGCGCCACCGCCACCGGCACGGCGTCGTCGAGCAGGTAGCGATGCACCTCGGCGATGATCGCGTCGCGGCTGGCTTCATCGGTCGCCATGCGGTGCACGAGGCTGGGCGCCTGCACCGCCTCGCCGCCGGCGAAGGTCGTCCACGACGCCCGCGCGCAACTGTCCATGCGCGCCGGCTCGGCATCGCGCCGCACCGGCACCGCGCCCTTGAGCAGATTGAAGTCGGCCTGGATCGACGGCGAGAGCAGCAGGCGCGCCATCTTTTCCTGGGCTTCCCGGTGCCGGTAGTCGCCGGCGAACATCGACAGCGTGTCGACACTGTACAGGTGATACGCGCCAGTACCCGGCGCGCCGACGCAGCCGTAGTCCTGGTCCAGCACCATCCGGTGTTCGGCCAGCTCGGGCTTGGCCCAGTCGCCCATGATCATCATGCCGGCCTGGCCGGCGGCGAAGCGGCGTACGACCTCGGTCCAGGGCCGCTCGGCTAGCTGGCCGCCGGCCCAGCCCTTGATCGTGCGCAGGCGCTGCAGCGCGTGCGCGGTGCGCGCATCAAAAGCAGCGGCCGGACTGCGGCGCACGAACAATGCGCGATAGAAGGCCGGCCCGCTTTCGGCCAGCACCAGGTTCTCGAACAGCGCCGCCACCTGCCAGGCTTCGCTGCTTTGCGCCAGCGGTTGCACGCCCGCGGCCAGCAGGCGCGCAGCGACGGCGTCGAATTCGGTCCAGGTGGTGGGCGGCGTGAGCTTGAGCCGGGCGAACAGCGCGCGGTTGTAGAACAGCGTATTGACGCGGTGTATGCCGAGCGGCGCGGCCATCGTGTGCTTGCGGTACTGGATCAGGTTCTGGACCGTGGGGAACAGCACGCCGCGCCAGTTGTCGGCAACGGCCACGTTGTCCAGTTCGAGCAGCAGGCCCATCTCGGCCCATTCGGCCACCGATACGCCGATGATCTGCGTGACTTCGGGCGCGTCGCCAGCCAGCACCCTGCCCTTGAGCACCTTGCCCGCGCCGATGCCGGCGCCGCCGGGAATCGCGGCGTCCTCCCACTGCACGCCTTCCTTGCCGAGGCGCTGCGCCAGCAGGTCGGCCGCGCGGCGTTCGCTGGCCGAGGTCCACCAGTGCAGCACCTGCAGGCCGGACGATGGCGCTGCGGACGACGCTGCAGACGACATTGCGGGCGCCGGTGGCACGATCGCCAGCATCGGCGCCGCCGCCTGCACGGCGCCGTGGAAGGCGCCTGCGGCCAGGACGGCCAGGATGGCGCCAAGCCGCAGGCGTCGCCAGTCGCACCAACGTCCTGCCACTTTTCCGATCGACGCTCTCACCCGGTATCCCGCAGAAAACGCTGATTATAGCCCCGTGTTCCGCTACCCAGCAGGCATTTTGGCCACGCCGTCAGCGCCGGTCGATGCGCGCCACCAGTCCCGGCCTGCCATTGCGGTCGAAGGCCGCGACCTGGATCAGCCCCCGCTCGGTGATCGGCCCCGTCACCGCCCGGCTGCTGGCGGTCGGCGTGCTGCCGTCCACGGTATAGCGCAGCGCGATCCCCGGCAGCACGTGATTGACCAGAACCTTGTCGCCGTCGAGCAGCAGGCCGGGCGGCGCAATGCGATATGCAACGCCGGTGCGATCCAGGTCGAGCCGCGGCAGCACGCGCTGGCCCAGCGCATTGACGAAGCCCGACCAGGCCGTGCGGTGCAGCGCTGCTGCCTTGGTGGCATCGGGCTCGGTGGCCCAGGCCGGATCCGGCGCCCAGGCCCGTTCGGCCACCGCCAGCAGGCGTGGCATGACCAGGTAATCGATGCGGGCCGGGTCGCGTACGGTCTCGGTGAACAAGGTCGCTTCCAGGCCACGCACGCGGCGCTTGCCGAAATCGGTCAGGCCGTCCTTGCCCACGCGCGCAGCCTCAGTCGCGTTCTTCAGGTAATCGAACGGGATGAAGTCATAGGGGGTGTCAAGTTCAATGTAGTCGCCCCAGTTCACACCCGGTTCTTCCGGGTTGGCGTTGTGGGCCATGTCCATGTACATCTTGGTCACGGGTGCCAGCACGATGTCGTAGCCGGCATTGGCCAGTCGATAGGCCAGGTCTTCGGCGCCTTCGGTATTGTTCCAGACCCAGGCGAGAAAACCCTTTTGCGTGAAGCGGGGATTCGGGATCAGCTTGTTCCTGCCATGCAGCGTGGTCTTGCGCGCCGCCAGTTCTTCCCAGCCCGACGTGTAGAGGCCATGCTTGCGCAGCATGCCGTCGACCCGTTCATAGAAATAATCCCACAGGTCGGCTGTCGATTCGAGGTGTTCGCGCGCCATCGTGGCGCGGCTGGCCGGGGATTGTTCCCAGGCGCCGTTCGGCAGTTCGTCGCCGCCCATGTGGATCGTGTGCAGCGGCGCACCGGCTTCGCGGTGCAGCTTCACTACTTCATCGACAACGTGCTGGACGAACGTGAAGCTCGATTCCAGGCCCGGATTGAGCACGTGATCGTTGTACAGCTGCGGCGACTTGTAGACCGAGCGATCGGCGAAATCATTGAGCAGGTACTTGGCCGCGTCCTTGTCGCCGGCTGCCTTCAGGCGGTGGTAGCGCGCTTCCATCGCCTGCACGGCGGCGCGCGCGTGGCCCGGCATTTCGAGTTCGGGAATCACTTCGATGTGACGCGCCGCCGCGTAGCGCAGGATCTCGATGTAGTCGGCGCGCGTGTAGTACCCGCTGCCGCCCGGATCGCGCGGATCGGGCCCGGAGCCGTAGGCTGGCTGCAGGCGCACGCCCGGCTTGGCGCTGTGCCCGCGCACGGCGCCGATCGACGTCAGTTCGGGCAGGCCGGCGATTTCGAGGCGCCAGCCTTCGTCTTCGGTCAGGTGGAAGTGAAACTTGTTCATCTTGTAGCGCGCCATCAGGTCGAGCCACTTGAACACGGTTTCCTTGGTGTGGAAGTTGCGCGATACGTCGAGCATGAAGCCGCGATAGGCAAAACGCGGCGCATCGACGATCGTCACCTCGGGCAACGACTGGTCGGCAGCGCCGGGCAACGGCAGCAGGTCGCGCAGGGTCTGCAGGCCATACGCCACGCCCGCCGGGCTGTTGCCGACGATCGTGATAGCGCCACCGCTGCCGGCGCGCACCGCAAGGCTGTACGCTTCGGGCGACGTTTGTCCTTCGACCTTGCCCACGCTCAGGCGCAGCGCAGGCCCGCTGCCCTGCAACGATGCCGGGAACAGCGAGCGCGCCAGGTCCGCTTCGCCTGTCAGCGCCGCTGATGCGCTCACCGATGGCTTGCCCGTCAGGCGCAGCTTGCCGCTGCCCTGCGTCAGTTGCAGGGGCGTCGGCAGCACAAGGGGCACGGCGCTCGCCGGCAGCAGGTCGGCACGCTGGTTGCTGCGGTAGGTATCGGCAGCGGTGACCACGGGCCGGGCGCCCGTATCGCCCTTGTCGAGCTGCTCGGGGCGCGTCACCGGCAGCAGCGCGAAATCGCTGATCGCCACACCGACCTCGGGCTGCGCGTCGTACACCAGATAAGGCCCGATCGGCGCCCGCGCCATCTTGATGATCACCTGCGGGTGGTAGTAATCGATGTCGAGCGACTGCCCCGGCGCCAGGCCCGCAAAGTTTGCTTGCGGGCGCAGGCGGTACAGATTGCCGGCAACCTGCTCCATGCGCAGATTGCCCGTCACCGCCCCCGGCACGACGCCGTCCATGCTGTTGAAGTACAGCGTCCAGCCCTTGGCCGGCAGGCGCTGGCTGTCGTTGTTGGTCAGGATCATGCGCGCCTTGGCGCGGCCCTCGGGCATCTGCGGCGTGTACTCGTTGCGCAGCAGTTCCCAGCGCATCTGCAGCCGGGCGCCGCTGGCGACGCCCTCCATGCCGGCCGCAGCGGGCGCTGACAGCGGGGTAGCCGGTGCAGCAGCCATGCCAGCCAGCGGCGCAGCCAGCAGCAGTGACGCGAGAGCGCAGCGTCGAACCAGGTGTGTGGTATCCAAGAGTGTCTCCAATCCAGCCAAAAAGTGGGTTCGTCGTTCAGGGTTGCGGGGGCTTGTACCACCGGTCGAAATCGCGTTGCAGTCTGGCGGCCGCAGGTTCGGGCGCCAGCGTCCCTTTCAGCACGTCGGCGTTGACGCGCCATAGCACGCTTTCCATGCTGGGTTGTCCGCGGTGCAGCACCTGCGCATTCAGGCGCACGGTCGACGCGCAGCTGTTGCGCCACTCGACCATCTGCTTGGCGACCGGATCGCGCATCGCAATCAGGTGATTCGACAGCGTGAAAAAGCCGGTCAGCCGGTTGCTGTAGATGTCGGCAAATTCCTGCGAGCCGACCCAGGCCAGGAACTTGAAAGCGTCCTGCTTGTTCTTCGATGCGCGGTTCACGCCCAGCCCCAGGTCCATGTGGTCCGAGATAAAGCAGGCGTCGCCCCGCCGTTTTACCGGCGCGGCAAACACGCCCAGCTCCAGGCCGGGCGCGCTGCTGAAACGCGCGATATCCCAGGAACCGGCCGGATAGATCGCCGCGCGCCCGGTAGCAAACATCGCCTGGCTCTGGCCATAGGTTTGCGTGGCGGCGCCCGCGGGCAGATAGGCGCCCATGCGGGCACCGAAGCGCAGCGCTTCGACAAACGGCGGATCGGTCAGGCGCGCGCGCCCGTCGGCCAGCGCCTTCTGGCCAGCCTCGCCGCGCCAGAAATTGGGCCCGATATTGGTAAATACCAGCTGGCTCGCCTCCCAGCCATCTGCCATGCCGAGCGCCAGCGGCGCGACGCCGTTCTTCTTGAGCACATCGAGCACGCGAAAGAATTCATCCACCGTGCGCGGCGCCTGCAGGTCGTACTTGCGGAAGATCGCCTTGTTGTACATGAAGCCGTGGATCACCGACGCCACCGGCATGCAGAAGGCTTCCTTGCCGCCGGCCGTCTGCCAGGCCACCATCGCGCCCGGCTCGAAATACTGCATGCCGGGCTTGCCATCGAGGCGCTCCAGATGCCCCTGCGCGTACAGGCTCAAAGACGCGTCGAACGGCCGGCATGCAACCAGGTCGCCGGCGCTGCCATCGGCCAGGCGCGCCGCGAGGCGGCCATCGTAGTCGGTGGGCGCGGTTGGTGCGAACTTGACGTCGATGCCGGGATGACTGCGCTGGAATGCGGGGATCAGCACCTTTTCCCAGAGCGCCTTGTCGTCCACGCGCCAGCTCTCGATCACGAGCGTGCCGGCATGCGCGAGCGGCGCCACAAGGGTCAAGAGTGCGCACAGCATCCATCCGGCAAAGTGCATCGACCTGCCCTTCTCAGTAATGCGCGTACGGATTCTTGTTCCGGTTCGCGTAGTACAGCCAGGCGGTGCCTGCCACGCTGCCCGAACTGGTGAAGTCCGCATTGGTATTACGCGTCGCGTACGGCATGCTGCCCAGCTTGTCGACCATGTAGTTCAGCGACTCCAGCATCTGGCTGGCCCCGTTGCCCGCGCACTGCAAGGTGGGCGCGCCCTGGCGCATCGCCATGATCGCGCCCAGGCTGCCCTCGCTCCAGACGAACGGCGCGCTGGACGGCACGTTGTCGTAGATGACGTCGTAGAAGCCGACGATGCCGCTCACGTTGCGCGACGGGTAGTCCAGGCGTCCGGCGGTATTGAAATAATCGCACATCCCCGGCAGCGCGGCGGCGAAGTTCTGCCCGGCGCTGCCCGTGTTCCCCAGCGCCAGCACCGACCACGAATAGGTATCGAGATAGCGCTCGCCGGTATTCAGGGTGCCGGTATTGGCGTCGTAGCCACCCAAAAAGCGCGTGCCGTTCCACAGGCTTTCCGCCATCTGCCGCAGTTGCGTGGCGGCGGTCAGGTACTGGCTGCCGCCATTGAGCGCGTGGTACTGGTGCAGGCTGGCGTAGGCATCGAGCTGGTGCTCCAGCGCGAAGATGCCGGTGCGCCCCGCCACGTAGTTGGTCGGCGCAAAGCGCAGGCCGCGGCGGCCCACGCCATTGATCGTCACGGCCACGGTTTCGGCGCGCAGGTAGTCGTGCAGGCGGGCCGACATGGCCAGGTACTTCGTACTGCCAAAGGCTTTCTGGTAGGCGTTGAGCGCCATGCCGAACCAGGCGTTGGCGCCGGCGATGCGCATGTCCACGCCGGGATTGGCGTCGGCACCATCGGCCAGATAGGCAAACACCCAGGCGCCGGACGCTGTCTGCGACCTGGCCAGCGCGTTGATGATCTGCTCGGCGCTGGCCTGCTCGCCGGCCAGGCTGAAGGCAATCACGGCCAGCGCCTGGTCGTACAGGAAGGCCGAATCCATGTCGTGGAAGCTGCGGATCAGGCGCCCTGCGCCATATGGCCCACCCGTGACCTGCGGCGTATTCATCATGCGCTGCAGTGCGGCGATCTGCGCGTTGGCGGATGTTGCCGGCGCCGGGAAATAAGCAGCGGTGTAGGCCGTGACCGCCGCCGGATCGATTGGCAGCGACAGCTTGGTCGTGCCCGTGATCTGGCCGCTGCAAAAGCCGCCAGCCGCATTGCAGTTGGGGCCCGAGAGCGGATCGTACGACGCCGGGTGCAGCACCAGCACGGCGCGGTCGGCGCTGCCCACCGAACGTGGCAGGGTCAGCGTGAACGTGCCGTCGGCGTTGATGACGGCGCTCGCATCGGCCTGGTAATAGAACACGTCGTGGTGGATGAACACGCCCAGCCGATAGTTCTGCACGCTGCCTGCCGGCAGCGCATGCGCGCCGCGGAACACGGTCTGCGTGGCCGACTGCGTCAGTTGCGAGATGCCGAACGCCACCGCCGGCGTGGTGGCCAGCGGCGGTTCATTGTACGGAAAATCCCACCCGGACCAGACGGGCCACGGTGACGCGGCAGCCATGGCGACGGGCGCCGCCGACAACTGCCGTGAGACTCCGGCGCTGCTATCTGTCGCATTGCCACCGCAACCCGCCAGCACCAGTACGCCGGAGCCCGCCAGCGCCGTTGCTACCGCCGTTGCCACACTACCCAGACCATTGTTCGCACCACGCATCGCATTCTCCTGAAGGACACACTGCTGACAAGTTGCTGTCCGGCCGCCGGGCGGCGACCGGATGATCACCGCATTACCAGTCCACGCCCACGCGCACGCCGAACATGCGCGGCTCGTTGTACTGGCCAATGACATACCCCGGGTCGACGATGCGGGCATTGTTCTTGGCAAGCACGTCGTTCAGGTTATTCACGTACACCTCGGCGCGCCAGTTGCCGCCTGGTGCAGTCAAGCGCAGCGACGCGTCGTAGGTCGCGTAGGCGCCCTGCTGGTTGCCGACGTGGGCGTTGTCCAGGTTCTGGATGCTGAAGTACATCTTGTCCTGCCAGCGTGCCGACAGACGCGGCGTGAGTTCGTAGTCACCCGTCAGCATGAAGCGCTGCGAGACTTCGATCCGGGCCGAATTGCGTGGCGCATTCGGCAAGTCATTACCCACCACGTTCGCCGGGAAGCGGCCGACCAGCGCCTGGTTCGGGCCCGTGTAGCGCACGCACGGCTCGACGCCGTAGGTAGCGCGGAACGGGCCGCACGGCACGTCACGCCAGGTCTGCGTGTAATCCGGGTACGACACCACCTTGGCACGCAGATGCGAGTACTGGAAATTGACTTCGGCGCCCGCCCACGGACGGTATTTGCCTTCCAGTTCCAGGCCCGAGATCTTCGCTTCGGCCGCATTCGTGGTGCCGTACAACACCGCCGAATCGCACGATGGATTGGCCGCGGTGCACGGGATCGCCGGGATGATCTTGCCCATCTCGACCGCGCCGGTCATCTGCATGTCCTTGTAGCGGCTGTGGAAGGCGGTGGCGGAGAACGACAGGCGGTTGTCCAGCATGCGGCCCTTGTAGCCGACCTCGAAGTTGGTCAGTGTTTCAGGCTTCCATGGCAGGAACGTGTAGTGCGGGCCTGGCTCACGATCGGCGCAGTTGCCGCCCAGGCCACGCGCGCAGATGTTCTGCTTGTCGCTGAAGCCGCCAGCCTTGTAGCCGGTCGAGAGCGATCCGAACACGAAGTCGTCCGGCGTGACCTGGTAGCTCAGGCCCAGGCGCCAGGTGAACTTGTTCCACGAATCGCGGTTGCTGCTCACGTCAGGCGTGATGCCGGCCATGCCCGCCACGCCGTAGTACGAACCCATGCCGGGTTTCAGGTCGCTGCTGTTGAAGAAGCGGCCCGGGATCGGCGTGTACTGGCCCTGGAAGTACGAGTACGGATCGCCCGTGGTGCCCGAATCGTAGAACTTGCCGTTCTTGTCTTCGCGCTCGTCTCGCGTCATGCGCCCGCCGACCGTCAGGTTCCATTTCGGCGCGAAGGCCCAGTCGACCTGGCCGAAGGCGGCCATCGATTCGGACTGGCGGTCGGTCTGGTCGTACAGCGCGTAGTACGGCGCGCCCGGTGCATTGACCATCGCCGAGATCGAGTCTTCGCCGAACTCGATCGCGTTCTTTTCGTGCATCCAGAACAGGCCCGTGACGTAGCGCAGATTGCCCTGCTCGCCGCGCAGCTGCAGTTCCTGGACCGTGGTCTTGAACTTGGACGAATTGGTAAAGCCGGCCGAATCGTTGACGAAGCCGCCGTAGATGTTGATGTCTTCGGCCAGCGGCTGGTAGCCCGAGTCGCCGTCGCGGATCTGGCGGCGGTTCTGCTCCGAGTACGACACGTTGTATTCGACGGTCGTGTGGTCGTTCACGCTCCAGGTCAGGCGGTTGCGGAAGGTGTCGATGTTCCAGTCGAGTTCACCCGGCCGGTTGATCTTGACGTCCCACTGCCCGCCCGGGCAGGCGTGGGCCGTGCCGGCCGCCATCGTGCAATCCTTGAGCGCGATGTCGCCGGCGCCCTTGTTGGTGTAGCGCTCGTAGGCGCCGAGCCATTCGAGATCGTTGCGGATCTTCCAGCGGCCCTGCAGGCGCGCCGCCCATTCGTCCTTGTTGCCATAGGCATCGCTGGCGCCGACCTTGCGGTTGTAGCGCTGGTCGACATCGGGAATGACGTTGCCGGCCGCATCGCGCGCCGGCGTCACGCCGAATTCCGGGAAGTTCGCGGCGTAGAAATCCTGCTCCTGGTTCAGGTAGCTGTCGCGCTTGATGACCATCATCGTGGCACGCATCGCGAAGTTGTCGCTGACCGGGATGTTCTGCACGGCCGTCACCTGGCGCAGGTTGTAGCGCCCGAGTGTCAGGCCCGCATTGCCTTCGGTCGAATTGAATTGCGGCTTGTTCGGGATGATGTTGATGCTGCCGCCCGTCGCATTGCGACCGAACAGCGTGCCCTGCGGACCGCGCAGCACTTCAACCTGCTCCAGGTCGAACAGCAGCGCCAGCGCCGATTGCGGGCGCGGCGTGTAGATGCCGTCGACGTTCAGGCTGACCGCCGGATTGCCGATCTCGGTGAAGTCGTTGCTGCTCACGCCGCGCACCGAAATCTTCACGCCCGAGCTCCCATCGGTCGCACTGCCCAGTTGCAGATTGGGCACTTCGCCACTCAGGCCGCGCACGTCGGTGATGCCCTTGCGGGTCAGCTCTTCCTGGCCGACGGCAGTCACCGACACCGGGGTGCGCAAGAGCGACGTCGAATGGCGGGTGGCCGTCACCCGCACCTCGGCGATCGCTTCACCGGTGTTTTGCCGGGGCGTCGCCGCCGGGGGCGTGTCCTGCGCCAGGGCCGGCATGGCGATGCAGGCGCTGGCGACAGCCGCACTGATCAGCGTTTTATGTGGTTTCAGTAGAGACATCCGGTGCTCCTGGTATGAAATGAAAAACGATGGACCGCGCAGCAGCGCCGTGCGGACAAGTCCTGTGGGGTGGAAATCAGGGTCGGGCGGCTGCGCCCGGATTGCGCCAGCGGCGGATCTTGTGGCCGTAGGCCGCGTACCAGAGAATCAGGCCGTAGCACGGCAACAGCATCCAGTAAGCGCTGCGCGAGGTGTTCAGGTCGGCGAAGTGGCCGTACAGCAGCGGCAGCACCGCGCCACCGGAGATCGCCATGACCAGCAGCGCCGAGCCGCTTGCCGTGTAGCGGCCCAGGCCCTGCAGTGCCAGCGGCCAGATGGCCGGCCATACCATGGCGTTGGCCAGGCCCAGCAGCGCCAGGTACATGACCGTGTCCGGCACCGTCGGCACGCCAGCCCAGCCGATCAGGGCTTGCGAGACGCCGCTGTCAGTGGGCGAGCCGGTGGCCACGCCGATCGTCAGCAGCAGGCCGGCCACGGCCGAGAGCAGCAAGGCGCGCTGTTGCGACAGGTAGCGCGGAATCGCCACCACGCCGATCAGGTAGCCGAGCACCATGCACATCATCGTGTAGGACGTCAGCACGCCGAAATTGGCCACGTTCAGTTCATGCCCATACAGACCGATGGTGTCGCCCGCGATAACTTCTACGCCGACGTAGGCAAACAGCGCCGTCGCGCCCAGCACCAGTTGCGGGAACTGCAGCACGCCGGTGCGCTCGACGCCAGCCTCGGGCGTGTCGGCCTCGGGCTCGATATCGCGCAGGTTCGAAAAATGGATGAAGACCATGATCACGAACAGCACCGCAGCCATGCAGATGTACGGCAGCACCAGCCGCTCGGACAGGCCGGCCCGCGCAGCGCTGCGGGCAACCGGGTCGAGCGCTTCGAGCGCCGTGTGCGAGAAGCTGTCGATGTCGGCCAGCATCAGCGTGGAGAACACGAGCGGCACCACGACCCCGGCGCCTTTGTTGAAGAGGCCCATGATGCTGATGCGCATGGCGGCGCTCTCGCGCGGGCCAAGGCAGACGATGTAGGGGTTGATCGCGGTCTGCATCAGCGTCATGCCACTGGCGAGCGTGAACAATGCGACCAGGAACAGTTCATAGCGCGCGCTTTGCGCCGCCGGGATGAACAGCAGCGCGCCCGCGCACATGATGCCCAGACCGATCGTCATGCCCTTCTTGTAGCCGGTGCGTACCAGCACCGCAGCCGATGGCAGGGCCATGGCCGTGTAGGCGATGTAGAACGCGAAGGTCACCCACAGGGCCTGGAAGTTGTTCAGGCCGCAGACGATCTTCAAAAAGGGAACCAGCGAACCATTGAGCCAGGTGACAAAGCCCAGGATAAAGAACAGCAGGCCGACGAACGCCATGCCGAGGACAACGTCGCGCCTGGAATTGCCGGCAACCGGCGCGCTGGCGAGGGTCACAGCCATGGTGCGCTACCTGCGTCGATGGCTGCCAACAGTGCGCACGACAAGCGGTGCGGGAGCGTTTTGAACTGTTGCATGAATGTCCTCGTGTTATCGATGATTCATGCTAGCAGCGGCGCCAGCGGGCGACTACCAGCTGCCAGGAAACGCATAACCTCATGATTTTATTGAATTGTTAGTTGCTCACCTGCCGCTGTTGCTCACACTTCTTTACAAACGGGGCGCCCTGACGCTGCCAGTCGCGGGAAATGCGCGGTGCTTGCTTGCAAAACTTTACAAAACGACGCGAGAAATTACAGGAGTGTGACGTCAGCGCCACATGAAGGCGGGTTTATCGACAGCGACGTGCGGTGTGGGCCTGCTTTACACCTTGGCAGCGTCGTATGCAGCAGGCATCTATAACTGACTGATTATTCAGTAACATCCGTTATCGGCATGCGACTTGCTTGATTTTGAACACCAAATGAAAAACACACTGGAGACTTTGATGACCATTCCTTGCAGCCTGTGCCGTTCCGGCACCGCACTCTTCGCCGCATTCGCACTGGGCGGCCTGGCCCTGCCCGCCTCCGCCACGACGATTCTCTTCGTCGGTAACAGCTTCACCTACGGCGATCCGGCCGGCGCCAAGCCGCCGCTCGTGCAGAACTACCGTCCCGATACCGTGACCGACCTGAACGGTCTGGGGATCGGTGGCGTACCGGCACTGTTCAAGGCCATGACGATGCAGGCCGGCCTGAACTACCAGGTCAGCCTGGAGACCGAGCCCGGTTCGGGCCTGGATTTTCACTACAACAACCGCTTCAACAAGATCGTGAAACCGTTCGACATGGTGCTGCTGCAAAGCTACAGCACGCTCGACGGCGCAAAGCCGGGCAACCCGGAAACGCTGATCCGCTATTCCGGCCTGCTGGCCAATGCGTTTCGCAAACAGAATCCGGATGTCGACGTGCGCCTGACGTCGACCTGGTCGCGCGCCGACCTGACGTACCAGAACGCCAATAGCCCGTGGTACGGCAAGCCGGTCTACGCGATGGCGCAAGACGTGCGCGCCGGCTACGACGCCGCCGATTCGGCCTCAAGCATCATCAATGGCGTGATCCCCGTGGGCCAGGCCTGGAACCAGGCCATTGCAGGCGGCCTGGCCGACGCCAACCCGTACGACGGCATCGGCGCCGGCCAGATCAACCTGTGGGCGCCGGACTCCTACCACGGCAGCAACTACGGCTACTACCTGGAAGCGCTGACCATCTTCGGCAACGTCACCGGCCTCGATCCACGCTCGCTGGGCGCGAACGACTACGTCGCCCGCGACCTCGGCATCAATGTGGCGACTGCGCTGGCCCTGCAAGGCTTCGCCGCCGCGCAGCTGGAGGCAGAATAAATGCCGGAGCCTGGCATGCTGGCCATGTTCGCGACCGTCGGCGGCTTGCTGGTCGCCGTGCGCCGTCGTCGTGGCAATGCAAAGGCACGCCACGCCGCAGCCGCGTAGCACCTGATTGCGACACTGGCCGCCATGTCTGTACGAATTGCCATAAGTTCTGGCCGATTTGCACGATGCGACAGTCAGACATGTCCGTACTGCAGGTTCTACCAAATTTTCGTTTGGAAATTACTCACACTTTCTCACTTTTCTCATCAAATTTACCGATCTCAGGTCTGCCAGTAGATACAAGAATGGCAAGAAGGCGCACGATCCGGTCGACTTTCAATAAGGAAAGATATTGAACGTCGCCAACAGTTTCTCTGAATCTATATTTTTCAGGTTAAATGGTGAAAAATCACTATGCGAGACTCTGATGCCGACCCAACCCAACCTGCTGCCTGTCTACCGCCATGCCGACCGCTTGCTGATCATCGTGCTGTGGGCGATGCTGGGCTTTTCGCTGGCATTGACCGGCATGCACGACACCATGACATGGTCGCTGCTGGTCGGCCTGCCGATCGTTACCATCGCAAGCGGCGTCACGTTCCTGGCCAGCGGCACGCTCACGAGCCGGCTGGTCAATGCCGGCGCGCTGATGGCCATGTGCGCGCTGCACATCCATCAAGGTAACGGCCGGGAAGAACTGCACTTCGGGATCTTCGTCTCGCTGGCGATCCTGTTGTGCTACCGCGACTGGCGCGTGATCCTGTTCGCGGCGGGTCTGACCGCCGTGCACCACTTCAGCTTCAACTACCTGCAAGAGCTGGGCTACGGCGTCATTTGCCTGACCCGGCCAGGACTGGCGATCGTCTTCATCCACGCCGGCTACGTCATCGTCGAAACGATGGTGCTGTGCTACATCGCGCTGGTGCTGCAACGCGAAGCACTGCGCTCGGCCGAACTGCGCGCCAGCGTCTCGATGCTGCAGGCCCAGCACGGGATCATCGACCTGCGCTCGCTGGCGCCGGTCACCAGCAGCAGCGGCCGCGCCCTGCGCGACGTGCTGCACACGCTGCAGAGCGCGATTGGCCAGGTGCGCGACACGGTCGAGACCACGCGCGGCGCCGCCAGCGACATTGCCGAAGGCAGCGCGCTGCTGTTCGAACACTCGCGGGACCAGACCGAGGCCTTTGGCCGCGCCGCCGCCTCCATCGACGAACTGGGCGACATCATCCGCGCCAACGCCGGGCACGCCCGGCAAGCCAATGCGCTGGCGACGCAGGCATCGGGGATTGCCGCCGTCGGCGGGCGCCAGGTCAGTGCGGTCGTCGAGCGCATGGGCCTGATCGACACGTCGTCGCGCCAGATCGCCGAGATCACCGCCGTCATCGACGGCATCGCGTTCCAGACCAATATCCTGGCCCTCAACGCTGCGGTGGAAGCCGCCCGGGCCGGCGAACAGGGACGCGGTTTCGCGGTCGTCGCTGCCGAAGTGCGCCAACTGGCCCAGCGTTCGGGCGCCGCCGCCCGCGAAATCAAGGGCCTGATCGAGGAATCGGTGCGCCAGGTCAGCGCCGGCAGCGCGCTGGCCCAGGAAGCCGGACGCACAATGGACAACATCGTGCAAAGCGTAACCGACGTAACCGGCATGGTCGGCCGGATCAGTGCGGCTGGCGACGATCAGGCCGTACGTGTGGAGGCAGTGGCCGACGCCATCGGCGCCATGGACAGGTCCTTGCAGCACAATACCCAGATGGTCAGCAAGACCGCCGCTGCGGCCGATTCGCTGCAGCAGCGGGCCCATGGCCTGGCGCAGATCGTGCGCATCTTCCGGCTCGACACGCCAGGCACGGCGCAGTTGGCACTAACCTGAGCGCAATACAATGACGACGTCATGCCATTCATATTGACTACCCCGGCGGCGCGTGGCGTCACCCCCGTCGCCCTGCTGCTCTGCCTATTGGCCTGGCCGCAGGGCGATGCGCGCGCGCAGGCAACGTGGAAGGTGACCGGGTTCGGCACCGTCGCCGCCGTCCATGCCACGCAGGACCAGGCCGACTACACGGTCAACCCCAACTCGCCTGGTCAGGCGGGCTACTCCAAAGCGTGGGCGTTCGACGTCGATAGCCGCGCCGGTGCGCAGCTCGATGTCCGGTTCGACAAGCGCTGGTCGGCCGTGGTGCAGGCGACGCAGGAAAAAAGCATCGAGAATTCGTACAAGACCTACCTTACCTGGGCCAACGTGAAGTTCCAGGCAACGCCGGAGCTGTCGCTGCGCGCCGGACGCATTGCGCTGCCGCTGTTCCTGGCCGCCGACTATCGCAAGGTGGGCTACGCCCTGCCCTGGATGCGCGCGCCCGTCGAACTGTACAGCCTGATACCGATTTCCTACAGCGACGGCGTCGACGCCTCGTACCGCTGGCATACCGGGCCGGTCAAGCACGAGACCACGCTCTCGCTCGGCCATGCGGCCGCACGCCTGAACAAGGACCTCACTGGCAAGGCCCGCAACATCGTCGGCCTCACCGAGAGCGCGACCGCCGGCGCACTGACCGTGCGCTTCACGGCGGCCCAGGCGCTCTTGGTGGTGCCGGGCGCGGAAGCGCTGTTCGACGGCTTGCGCGCCTTCGGCCCGCCGGGCGAGGTGCTGGCAGACCGCTACGATATCGCCAAGCGCCATGTGCGCGTGTTCAGCGCCGGCTTCAACTACGATCCGGGCGACTGGTTCATCACGGGCGAGAGCGGCCGCATCAACACCGGCTCGCTCCTGGGCGACCAGACCGCCTCGTATCTGTCAGCCGGCCGGCGCTTCGGCAATGTGGCGCCCTATGTCACCTATGCGCGCCTGGTCGCCAACCTCGCCACGCAGACAGCCGGGCTGCCGCTGGACGGCTTGCCGCCCGAAGCGGCGGCGGTGGCGGGCTTGTTGAACAATGCATTGAATGACCAGCTGCGCCAGATTGGCGTGCAGGACACGGCCAGCGTCGGCGTGCGCTGGGACGTCGCGCCGAACATTGCCCTCAAGGGGCAGTTCGACCGCGTCAAGCCGCGCGGCGGCTCGATCGGCACCCTGATCAACGTCCAGCCGGGGTTCCGTTCCGGCCAGGCGTTCAACGTCATCAGCCTTGGCATGGACGTCGTTTTCTGACCATGATGAACCGTTTGCTTCCCACACTGCTGCTGGCCCTGTGCCTGGGTCCCGCACTTGCGCTGGTGCCCGGCGCTGCTCCGGCAGCAGAGCTGGCCGTGATCGTCTCGGCGCGCAGCAACATCAGTATGCTCAGTGCCGACCAGGTCGCCGAGATCTTCCTGTTCCAGACCAACCGCTTCCCGAACGGCAATGAAGTGGTGCCCATCGATCAGGATCTGGGCTCGCCGCTACGTAACGAGTTCTACAGCAAAGTCACGCACCGTACCCCGGCGTTGGTAAAGGCCCACTGGGCCAGACTGATTTTCACTGGCCGGGGCCAGCCACCAGCCGAGGTCGATGGCAATGCCGCCATGCGCAGGATGATCGCCGAGAATCCGGGGATGATCGGCTATGTCGAGCGCACGGCACTGGATTCCAGCGTGCGCGCGGTGCTGATCGTGCCCTGACGGCATGCCAGCGCACGCCGCCTGTCCTGTCAGCGAGTTTCAGCGATTTTCGGGATCGGCACGCCGTTCCGGCGGGTCGCCCTCTTCGAAGCCGGCGACAAACACCAGCAGCACATCATTCAGGATTTTTTCCTGGCCTGCTTCGAGCAGCGCATTGGCCACCCGCGACAGTTCGACCGGATCGGCCTTGCCATAACTGCCATCGATTGCTCTGCGCGTTACCTTGCCAAGTTCAAACGCCAACTCGGCGACCGCAGTATTTTCCGTCGTTCTCATATCACCCTTTTTTAGCGAGCGCCCGCCCCATGAACATCATGATCGTTGGCGGGCACGGTTCGGCACATGATACCGGCGAACGGCAGTGGGGGTGCGCCCCGGTGCCGCCTCGCCTTCAGTCGAACTTGCTGAAATCCGGCTTGCGCTTCTCGAAGAACGCTGTGAAGGCTTCCTTCGCTTCGGCGCCGCCCAGCATCGCGCTGAACTGTTCGTTTTCAGCCGCGATGGTGTCCCGGACGTGCGCGGTGCGCGCGCGGCGCATCAGCGCCTTGGTCGTGCGGATCGAGGCTGGGGGCAGCTTGACCAGTTTGGCCGCCTGCGCCTGCGCGAACGCGAGCAGTTCCGCTGCCGGCAGCACGCGCGCGACGATGCCCATCTCCAGCGCTTCCTGGGCCAGGAATGGCTCGCCCAGCATCAGCTTTTCGGCGGCGCGCGTGTAGCCGGCCGACTGCGCGACCAGCAGCGACGAGGCAAATTCAGGACACAGACCCAGCTGCGAAAACGGCATCGAGAATTTGGCGTTGTCGGCCGCGTAGACCAGGTCGCAATGCATCAGGAGCGTGGTGCCGATGCCGACGGCGGCGCCGGCCACGGCCGCGACCACCGGCTTGGTGCAGCCTTCCAGCGCCAGCATGAACTGGAATACCGGACGCTCCGGCGTCATCGCGCCTTCGCCGGTGTTGTTCAAGAAATCGTCGAGGTCGTTACCGGCGGTGAAAATCTCGGGCTGGCCCGCGATCAGGATGGCGCGGACCGTCGTGTCCTGCTCGGCGGCGCGCAAGGCGTCGGCCATCGTCTGGTACATCGCGCCGGTGATCGCGTTCTTGCGTTCGAGGCGGTTGAAGGTGAGCGTGAGGATGCCGTCGGCGGTGGTGGTGAGGATGCTCATGGTGGTTGTCTCCCGTTTATTCTTGGGCTGGTTGGACGCGTGGGCGGGAGACCCGCCCACCCTACGAGAGGATGGCCCGGTCTCCCGCCCACGCGGTGGTCGTACTGGCTGGCTTAGACGCGTTCGATGATGCCCGCAGCGCCCATGCCGGCGCCGACGCACATCGTCACCATGCCGTACTTCAGGTTATTGCGACGCAGCGCGTGCACGACGGTCGCGGCGCGGATCGCACCGGTTGCGCCCAGCGGGTGGCCCAGGGCGATCGCGCCGCCCAGCGGGTTGACCTTGCTGGTATCCAGGCCCAGGTCGCGGATCACGGCCAGCGCCTGCGCGGCGAAGGCTTCATTCAGCTCGATCCAGTCCAGCTGGTCCTGCGTGATGCCGGCGGCGGCCAGCGCTGCAGGAATCGCGAACTTCGGACCGATGCCCATGATTTCCGGCGGCACGCCGCGCACGGCGAACGACGAGAACTTGGCCAGCGGCGTCAGGTTGTGCTCGCGCAGGATTTTTTCGCTGACGACGATCAGGGCGCCGGCGCCATCCGACATCTGCGACGACGTGGCGGCCGTGACCGAACCCTTGGCCGCAAACACGGGCTTGAGTTTGCCCATGCTTTCCATGCTGGCGTCGGCGCGCGGACCTTCGTCGGTGTCGACCGTGCGGGTCTTGACGTCGATCTGGCCCGTGGCCAGGTTCGGCGTGCGGGTGATGACGTCGACCGGCGTGATCTCGTCCTTGAAGTGGCCGGCCTGCTGCGCGGCGATGGCGCGGCGGTGCGATTCCAGGCCGAAGGCATCCTGGTCTTCGCGCGAGATCTTCCACTGGTTGGCGACGTTCTCGGCCGTCAGGCCCATGCCGTAGGCCAGGCCCACGTTTTCGTCCTTGAACGTGTCCATATTGATCGACGGGTGATGGCCCATCATCGGCACCATCGACATCGATTCGACGCCGCCGGCGATCATCACGTCGGCTTCGCCCACGCGGATGCGGTCAGCGGCCATCGCCAGTGCGGTGATGCCCGAGGCGCAGTAACGGTTGACCGTCACGCCGCCCACGGTGTTCGGCAAGCCGGCCAGCACCACCGAGTTACGGGCGATGTTGAAGCCCTGCTCGGCTTCCGGGAACGAGCAGCCGATGATCGCATCGATGATCAACGCCGGGTCCAGGTTCGGCACGGCCGCCATGGCGCCGCGGATCGCGTGCACCAGCAGGTCGTCCGGGCGGGTCTTGTTGAACATGCCGCGCGGCGCCTTGCCGATCGGGGTGCGGGTCGCTGCGACGATGTATGCGTCTTGAAGTTGTTTGCTCATGTCAGTGTCCTGTTCTGTCGACGCTTAGTTGCGCACTGGCTTGCCGGTCTGCATCATGCCCATGATGCGTTCCTGCGTTTTCGGATTGTTCAGCAGCGCCACGAAGGCCTTGCGTTCCAGGTCGAGGATCCACTGCTCGCTGACCACACTGCCCTGGTCGATGTCGCCGCCAGTGACGATCTCGGCGATGGTGTCGCCCAGCTGGTAGTCATAGGCCGAGATGAAGCCGCCGTCGCGCATATTGACCATCTGGCCGCGGATCGTGCCCCAGCCGTAACGGCCGGTGACCGGGAACGTGCGGCGCGCCGGTGCGCGGTAGCCAGCATCGGCCATGGCGCGCGCCGTGGTTTTCGCCACGTGCAGCAGTTCGTAGGCGTTGAAGACAATCACGTCGTCTTCTTTCAGGTAACCCATGGCCTTGGCTTCCAGCGCCGACTTCGACACTTGCGCGGTGGCCGCGTTCATGAAACCGTTCTTCAGGAATTGCAGGATGTCGTTGCCCTTGGCTTCGGTTGCCGCGCGCAGCGCTGCTTCCTTCAGGCCGCCGCCAGCAGGCACCAGGCCCACGCCCACTTCGACCAGGCCGATGTACGACTCGATCGACGCGACACGCTTGCTGGCATGCAGCGCCAGCTCGCAGCCGCCGCCCAGCGCCAGGCCCGCCACTGCGGCGACGACCGGCACGTTCGAGTACTTGAGCGCCATGAAGGTGTCCTGCAGCTCGCGCACGATCGGCTCCATCGCCTTCGCACCGCCGGCCATGAAGGCTGGCAGGGCCGATTGCAGGTCGGCGCCGGCCGAGAACGCGCCGCCTTCGGCTGCGTCGGTGTTCCAGATCACGATTCCCTTGAAGCCGGCTTCGGCTTCTTTCAGCGCGCGCTGCAGGCCCTTGATGACGCCATCGCCGATGACGTGCATCTTGGTCTTGAGCGAGACGACCAGGACTTCGTCGTCCGAGTGCCACAGGCGCACGGATTCGTCTTCGAACACGGTGGTGCCGGCGGTCTTCGGATCGGCGCCGCCCAGGCCCACGACCGGTGCGCGGAACTGCTGACGCTGATACACCGGCAGATCCGACAGGGGCACATAGCCGCTCTTGGCAACCGAGTACGAGCCTTCAGGGGTATGCACGCCCTTCTCGGCGACCGAACCCTCGAACACCCAGGCTGGCAGCGGTGCAGTCGACAGCGCCTTGCCGGCGTCGATGTCTTCCTTGACCCACTGGGCGATCTGCGTCCAGCCGGCGCCCTGCCACGTTTCGAACGGGCCGACGCTCCAGCCGAAGCCCCAGCGCATTGCGAAGTCGATGTCGCGCGCGTTGTCGGCGATCGATTCGAGGTGGAAGGCGATGTAGTGGAACGCGTCGCGGAAGATCGCCCACAGGAACTGCGCCTGCGGGTTGGTCGATTCGCGCATGGCCTTGAACTTCTTGACCGGGTCTTTTTCTTTCAGGATGCGGCCGACGATGTCGGCGGCCTTGGCGCCGCCGGCGACGTACTCACCCGTGGCGAAGTCCAGGCGCTGGATCTCCTTGCCGACCTTCTTGTAGAAGCCGGCGCCGGATTTCTGGCCCAGCGCACCTTTTTCGATCAGCTTGGCCAGGATGTCCGGCGTCTTGTAGACGCTGAAGAACGGGTCGTCCTTCAGGTTGTCCTGCATCGTCTTGATCACATGGCCCATCGTGTCCAGGCCGACCACGTCCGCGGTGCGGAAGGTGCCTGACTTGGCGCGACCCAGCTTGGCGCCGGTCAGGTCATCGACCACGTCCACCGACAGGCCGAATTTCTCGGCTTCGACGATCGTGGCCAGCATGCCGAAGATGCCGACACGGTTGGCGATGAAGTTCGGCGTGTCTTTCGCGCGCACGACGCCCTTGCCCAGGGTCGACGTCAGGAACGTTTCGAGCTGGTCTAGGATGTCAGGACGGGTGTCCGTGGTCGGGATCAGTTCGACCAGGTGCATGTAGCGCGGCGGGTTGAAGAAGTGCACGCCGCAAAAGCGTGCCTTCAGCTCCGAGTCGAAGCCTTCGGCCAGCTTGTTGATCGACAGGCCCGACGTGTTCGACGCGAAGATCGCGTTCGGCGCGATGTGCGGCGCGACCTTGGCGTACAGGTCGTGTTTCCAGTCCATGCGCTCGGCGATGGCTTCGATGATCAGGTCGCAGCCGGCCAGCACGTCGAGGTTGTCTTCGTAGTTGGCTACTTCGATCAGGGCCGCGTCATCCTTGTTGCCCAGCGGGGCTGGCGAGAGCTTTTTCAGGTTCTCGATAGCGCGCAGGACGATGCCGTTCTTCGGGCCTTCCTTGGCCGGCAGGTCGAACAGCACGACTGGCACCTTGGCGTTCACGCAGTGGGCGGCGATTTGCGCGCCCATCACGCCGGCGCCCAGCACGGCGACTTTCTTGACGATGAAATTGGACATGTAAGATTTCCTTGTTGGGTTGGGCGTGAGTGCTTAGAACAGGTCGGCGTCCAGCGCCGTCAGGTTCGCGGCGCCCGAGCGTGCCTGGCGGATCAGCATCGCGGTTTCCGGATACAGACGTGCGAAGTAGAAGCGGATCGTCGCCAGCTTCGATTCATAGAAGCGGTCGCCCGAATCGAGCTTGGCCAGTGCGATCTTGGCTTGCTGCGCGAACAGGTAGCTGTAGACCAGGTGACCGGCCACGCGCAGGTAAGGCACGGCGGCAGCGCCCACTTCATCCGGATTCTGGAACGCCTTCATGCCGATTTCCATCGTCAGCTTGGTGACCTTGTCGCCCAGCTCGCCCAACGGCGTGACGAATTCGGACATGTTCTCGTCCAGGCCATTGTCTTCAACAAAGTTCTTGATCTTCTCGCCGAACTTGCGCAGCTTGGCGCCGTTGTCCATCAGGATCTTGCGGCCCAGGAGGTCCAGCGATTGGATCGTGTTGGTGCCTTCGTAGATCATGTTGATGCGTGCGTCGCGCACGTACTGCTCCATGCCCCATTCGGCAATGTAGCCGTGGCCGCCGTAGACCTGCATCGCTTCGGACGTCGCGATCCAGCCGTTGTCGGTGATGAAGGCCTTAATGATTGGGGTCAGCAGCGCGACTTCGTCAGCGGCTTCCTTGCGCACGTCTTCATCGGTGTGGTTCAGTTCGCGGTCGATCTGCAGCGCGACGTACGACGAGAACGCGCGGCCGCCTTCGGCGAAGGCTTTTGCGGTCAAGAGCATGCGGCGCACGTCCGGGTGCACGATGATCGGATCGGCTGGCTTGTCCGGTGCTTTCACGCCCGACAGGCTGCGCATCTGGATGCGGTCTTTTGCATAGGCCAGTGCGTTCTGGTACGCCACTTCGGTCAGGCCGAGCGACTGCATGCCCACGCCCAGGCGGGCCGCGTTCATGAACACGAACATCGCCTGCAGGCCCTTGTGCGGCTGGCCGATCAGCGTGGCGCGTGCGTTGTCCAGGTTCATCTGGCAAGTCGAGTTGCCGTGGATGCCCATCTTTTCTTCGATGGCGCCGCAGGCGATGCCGTTGCGCTCGCCGATCGAGCCGTCTTCGTTCGGCATGAACTTCGGCACCAGGAACAGCGAGATGCCTTTCGAGCCTTCCGGTGCATCCGGCAGACGTGCCAGTACCAGGTGGACGATGTTGTCCGAGATATCGTGTTCGCCGGCCGAGATGAAGATCTTCGAGCCGGTGATCAGGTAAGTGCCGTCGCCTTGCGGTTCGGCTTTCGAACGCAACAGGCCCAGGTCGGTGCCGCAGTGCGCTTCGGTCAGGCACATGGTGCCGGTCCATTCACCCGAGACGAGCTTTGGCAGGTACAGGCGTTTCTGGTCGTCGGTGCCGTGCTCGAGCAGGCACTCGTAGGCGCCGTGCGACAGGCCCGGGTACATCGACCAGGCCTGGTTCGACGAATTGAGCATCTCGTAGAACGAGTTGTTCAGCGTGATCGGCAGGCCCTGGCCGCCATATTCCGGATCGCATGCCAGCGCAGCCCAGCCGCCTTCGACATACTGTTTATACGCCTGCTTGAAGCCCTTAGGCGTGGTCACGCTCTTGTCGGCAGCATTGAAGGTGCAGCCTTCGCGGTCGCCCGAATGGTTCAGCGGGAACAGCACTTCCTGGGTGAATTTTGCACCTTCTTCGAGTACCTGGTTGATGATGTCGGTATCGATTTCCTGGTATTTCGGCAGATTCTTGAATTCTTCGGTGACATTGAGGAACTCGTGCAGAACGAACTGCATATCCCGGATTGGCGCGACGTACTGACCCATGGTTTTCTCCTGAAGAGTGTGACGATTGTTGGACGTGACAGGCGGCCTTATGCCGCCTGGTGGTCTTGCGATTGTTGGGAATTGCGGTAATTCTCGATCAGGCGTTCAAAGCCGGCCCGTGCCCGTTCGACAGCGCCCGGATTGCGCAGGAAACGCGCATCGTGGTGCAGCGCCAGGATCAGCCCGTGCATCTCAAACACCAGTTGCTCGGCATCGAAACCGGTGTGCAGGTGCCGCAGTTCGATCGCCTGCTCGACACTGCGCAGCAAGGCGCCCTGCCACGCGCGGACCATCGACACCAGCTCTTCGCGGATCGGGCCTTCGCGGTCGTCGTATTCGACGGCGCCACTGATATAGATGCACCCGGACGCGATCTCGACCGACACCCGCTTGACCCAGCGCGTGTACATCGCCACCAGGCGCGGCAGACCGCGGGTTTCCTTGATGCTCGGGTAAAAGACCTCTTGCTCGAAACGGTGGTGGTACAGCTTGACCACCTCGAGCTGCAGGTCTTCGCGCGAACCGAAGTGCGCGAACACGCCGGACTTGCTCATGCTCATCCGGTCGGCCAGCAGGCCGATCGTCAAGCCTTCGAGGCCGTTGCGGCTGGCGAGCTCGAGCGCGACGTCGAGAATTGCCGCCCGCGTCTGCTCGCCCTTGCGCATGAATTTTGCTGAAGTACTGATAGCTTCCCCTGGTCTCGAAAAAATCCGAACGCTCGTACTATTATCTATCGGGCCTGGAATGTCAAACGGGAACTTAGAGGTGCGGTTCTATTGATGAAAAACAACCCGCGACACCCGGAGAAAGCGCCTTTTGCTGACGGCCCTGCTTGCAGGCGAGCGGCAGAAAACAGTTGTTTCATCTGCTAAAGGTACAGCATTTTG
Organism: Telluria sp. ZT3P25; assembly: GCF_059685895.1. NCBI lineage: Bacteria > Pseudomonadati > Pseudomonadota > Betaproteobacteria > Burkholderiales > Oxalobacteraceae > Telluria > Telluria sp. ZT3P25. The sequence goes on along the minus strand of NZ_JCASIJ010000002.1, from coordinate 828,381 downwards.
GGGGTGTCCGGTGCGTCATTTACGAGCACGGCGCACCTCGATGCAGCTTGACTGTTACCATTAATAATAAGGCAATAAACCCGGCAATAAGCCCGGCAACATCCAGCGCAGACGAAAGGTCTACAGCATGAGCGGCAACTATCAGATTGAACAGGTCGTCGAACCGGACGACAGCGAACTGCAGCTGGCCATTCGCGCCTTCTCGCTGCAGGAAGGTGGCGCCGAGCCTGCTCAGGCAGCAACGAGCGGCGCGGATTCGATGCAGCACTTTCTGGTACTGCTCGGCCATGCGTGTGCACGGCTGGACAGCGGCGCAACGGCGGACGACGCGATTGCTGACCTGGTCAGGCGCGGACTGGACCGGGACACGGCGCAGGTCGTCGTCGACAAGGCCGTCGATGTCGTCGCGTCGAACCGGGCGCTGGAAAGCGCGCCACTTGCGCAGCAGGTGCGGCCCCGCTCCAGCAAGAGCATCCGGGTCTTCGCCATCGTGCTGGTGGTCGTCGCGCTGGTCGTGGCCTTGCTGGTCATGCGCTAACGCCCGCCACGTCTATTCGCCTGCCTGCTCCATGGCGCGGCGATCGCGCTTGGTCGGCCGCCCCTTGATTTCCAGGCTCGGTTCCGGATACAGGCGCCGCGCGACTTTATCGTTCTCGCGCTTGGCGATGCTTTCGTCGGTTTCGAAATACAGCGTGCGCGCCACCGGGGCGCCGCCGCGTGCGCCAGAAATGGCGGCGACGATGATCTCCCAGCGATCCGAGCCGTTATCGATCAGCATCTTGTCGTTGATCTTGACGGTGCGCGCCGGCTTGAGCGGCTCGCCGTCGATCCGCACCCTGCCCCGCTCGACCGCATCCTGGGCCAGCGAGCGCGTCTTGAAAAAGCGCGCTGCCCACAGCCATTTGTCCAGCCGGACGTTTTCTTTGTCTTTGTCCATCATGTCATCCTTGATCATGCATACCCGATGGCGCACACGCGCATCACCAGTTTGTAGCCGACATACGCGCAGCCGTTGACGGCGCGGCGCAGCCAGCCGATGTCGGCAAATTCCTGCGGACAGACTTCGACCCCGTCCGCGATACCCCGTTCAATGTGCGCGCGCATCGACGCGGCAAACACCGGATCGTCCACGACGATATTGGCTTCCTGGTTCACGAACAGCGACAGGCCGTCGCAGTTGCTCGAGCCGACCGTGGCCCAGTGCTCATCCACCACCGCCACCTTGGCATGTAGTTGTGTCTTGCGGTATTCGACCACGCGGATGCCATCGGCCAGCAGTTTCGGATAGAACGATTGCGCGACCGCATCCTGGATCGCGAACTCGCCCACCCCGATCAGCAGGGTGACAGCGACGCCGCGCTGCGCCGCATGCGCGAGCGCCTTGCGAAACTTGCGGCCCGGCGCGAAGTACGGCGTGGCCAGCAGCACGCTGTGGCGCGCATGGCCCAGCGCCTGCAGGTAGGCGCGCTGGATCGTCGTGCGGTTGCGCAGGTTGTCGCGCACGACGAACGCGGCGCGCGCGGGACTGGCGCACGATGGCGGCGGCTGCTTGCGCATTTCGCGGAACAGTTCCAGGCGCTTGCGCAGCCGCAGGCGGCCCGTGCGGGTCCACTGGCCTTGCGCCTCGTGGTGGATTTGCGCGACGATCGGCCCACGCAGCCGCGCCGTGAAATCCCAGCGCGGCGCCGGCAGGCGACGGCCGTCGGCGTGGTCGCACAGCCAGTCGTCGTTGACATTGATGCCGCCGACAAAGGCGACTTCGCGGTCGATGACGGTGATCTTGCGGTGCGAGCGCGCAATGCCACGCTTGCATAGCGGATTGAAGACGCGGTACTGGGCGCCGGCCTGGGTCAGCACTTGGCCCAGCCGGGAGGTGACGCGGTGGCCGGTGCCGAACCAGTCGACCAGCACCCGCACCTTGACGCCGCGTTTGGCCGCACGCGCGAGCGCATCGCGCACGGCGTCACCCGTTTCGTCTTCGGCAAAAATATAGGTTTCGAACAGGACTTCGTGACGGGCAGCGTCGAGCGCGGCGATCAGCGCCGGGAAGAACGCGACGCCGCTCTCTAACAGCGTGATGTCGTTATCGTCGACGAAGGTAACGCTGCGCATGGCCTCAGGCCAGCTCGAGTTCCGCCACGATCGGTGCGTGGTCGGACAGCTTGGCCCACAACGGACCGTGCATCACTTGCGCCGAGTTGACCTTGAAGCCGCGCACGTAGATGCGGTCGAGACGGAACCACGGCAGCATGGCCGGGAAGGTGCGCGCCGGCGCCAGGCGCGGCTTGCGCCCTGCCCAGCCGCGCACCATGTCGCCCATCGGCGAGCGCGGACCCAGTTCGTCGAAGACTTCGCACACGCCCAGGCCGGCACGCAGCTTGTCGCTCAGGGTGTTGCGCCAGTCGTTGAAGTCGCCCGCGATGATGACCGGCTCGCCGTTCGGCGCCGACGAATTGACGGCGTCGATCAGCGACTGCGTCTGGCGTCCGCGCCCGCCTTCGAACAGGCCCAGGTGCACCACATAGCAGTGCACCGGACACTCGGGCGTACCCAGCACGCAGTGCAGGATGCCGCGCTGCTCGTACGCATGGTCCGAGACGTCGTGGTTGTGCGAGTTTTCGATGGGGTACGTACTGAGCAGCGCATTGCCGTGGTGACCGTGGTCATAGACCGCGTTCATGCCATAGGCCGTGTGGTGCAGTTCAGAGGCGAAGTAATCGTACTGGGCCGTTTCGGGCCAGTGGCGATGGCCACGGTCTTCCTTGCCGAAGCGTGCCTGGTGCCGGTCGTGCCGGCCCTGGACTTCTTGCAGGAAGACGACGTTGGCGTCGAATTCAGCGATCGCTTTCTTCAGTGCGATCACGCGGGGCGTGCTGCGCAGCGAAGAGACGCCCTTGTGAATGTTGTAGGTAGCCACACGAATTTTCATGGGAACATTCTACCCGGATCGGGCCGCCGTTCTTGTGAAACGGACCCAATCGTGCGCCTCGTGGGGCGCTGGCGCGTTCGGCAGGTTGCTGACCCTCGCACTCTTTTTCGAAACCAACAGTAACAAACCAGACTCAGGCGATGGCATGTGCCTTGTCGTACACCGCTTCGTGGCCCGAGACAATCATGCGGCGTGGGCGATGTGCAGCCCCCTCGTCTTTTTGCGAGCGCGGCGCCATCGGACCACACAGGCGCAGACCATCCATCAGGTCGATATAGATGCAGTCGTCGCCGAGTGTGATTGCTTTTACTTTCTTGTCGCTATTCAGTTTGAAGTTATCCATTTTTCTCTCAGAATCATCCACTTAAAAGTTGCAGATCAAAAATTCACACTGGGTGAACTGTTGACCTTAGTCTACTGATTTCTGACTGTCAACCGTGGAATATATGGTGCCCTTGGCTGGTCAACCATATTTAATTCACTCCTGAAACATGCCGTCACATGTCGCCAAATGTATCTTCATAGGAGGAAGTTCACTTTTTGACGCGTATGTGAGTGCCAGCGAACAGAGCGAAATTAAAAAAAGCACTTACGTACTTTTGCTGTAAAACGTCATTTTATTGCTTTGAAGGAGCAATATTCAATGATGATTTACTGCAAATGTGCTTCTTTAGAGAAATTTTATTTTCTTTTAGAAATCATCGTACCAACTGGCGAGGCAGTTGAAGAATGGCTTCTGCGTTCGAGGATGAGAAGCAGCGATCGGCTGCTTCCAGGTAGGGCAGCCATGCGTAGGCAACATGCTCGCGTGGACTGAGAGTGATGGGGGTGTCACGCGGCACGCAGACGGAAAACACGTGCTCGGTGTTCTGCGTCACGCCGGGGGCGTAGCGGTGGCGCCAGACAGGGTAGATCTCGTAGATGTTGGATAACTGCCAGTCACACAGGACAATCCGTTCGCCGTCGACCCGGATGCCGGTCTCTTCGAACAGTTCGCGTGCTGCCGTTTCCAGCAGCGGCTCGTCGAGACGGTCGAGCGAGCCGGTGACCGATTGCCAGAAATCCGGTTGACCGGCGCGTTCGATCACCAGCACGTCCAGGTCGGACGTGTGGATGACAACCAGCACCGATTCGGGGATCTTGTAGGCTTGCATGACAGGAAGAGCGGGGTTGGCAGCCAGGCCACCTCCCCCGCCCGCCATTACGCGACCTTTGGCTCGTTACGCAGGCGGATGTGCAGCTCTTTCAATTGCTTCTCGTCGACTTCCGACGGTGCATTGGTCAGCAAGCACTGTGCGCGCTGCGTTTTCGGGAACGCGATCACGTCGCGGATCGACTCGGAGCCGGTCATCAGTGTGATCAGGCGATCCAGGCCGAAGGCCAGGCCACCGTGCGGCGGCGCGCCGTATTGCAGCGCATCCAGCAGGAAGCCAAACTTGAGCTGGGCTTCTTCGGCGTCGATCTTCAGCGCGCGGAACACCTTGCTCTGGACTTCTTCGCGGTGGATACGGATCGAACCGCCGCCCAGCTCCCAGCCGTTCAGGACCATGTCGTAGGCCTTGGCGATGCAGGCGCCAGGATTGGTCTCGAGCATGTCTTCGTGGCCGTCTTTCGGGGCCGTGAACGGGTGGTGGGTCGCGGTCCAGCGATCGCCGTCTTCGTCGTACTCGAACATCGGGAAGTCGATCACCCACAGCGGCGACCAGACGTCGTCGAACAGGCCGGCCTTCTTGCCGAACTCCGAGTGGCCGATCTTCACGCGCAGCGCGCCCAGGGCGTCGTTGACGACCTTGGCCTTGTCGGCGCCGAAGAAGATCAGGTCGCCGTCCTGCGCGCCCGTCAGTTCCAGGATGTGCGCCAGGACTTCGTCGGACAGGTTCTTGACGATCGGCGACTGCAGGCCGTCACGGCCCTTGGCTTTCTCGTTGACCTTGATGTACGCCAGGCCACGGGCGCCGTAGATCGCGACGAACTGGGTGTACGCGTCGATTTCCGAGCGTGGCATCGAGCCGCCCTGCGGCACGCGCATGCCGACCACACGGCCGTTAGGCAGGTTGGCGGCGCTGTTGAACACCTTGAACTCGACCGTCTTCATCAGCTCGGTCAGTTCGGTGAATTCGAGCTTGACGCGCATGTCCGGCTTGTCCGAACCGTACATGGCCATCGCGGTGGCGAAGTCCATCACCGGGAACGGGTTCGGCAGTTCGATGCCGGTCGTGTTCTTGAACACGACGCGCATCATTTCTTCGAACATGTCGCGGATCTCTTGTTCGGTCAGGAACGAGGTTTCGCAGTCGATCTGGGTGAATTCTGGCTGGCGGTCAGCACGCAGGTCTTCGTCGCGGAAGCACTTGGTGATCTGGTAGTAGCGGTCGAAGTTGGCGACCATCAGCAGCTGCTTGAACAGCTGCGGCGACTGCGGCAGTGCGAAGAAGTTGCCCGCGTTGACACGCGACGGCACCAGGTAGTCACGCGCGCCTTCCGGGGTCGACTTGGTCAGCATCGGGGTTTCGATGTCGATGAAGCCCAGGTTGTCGAGGTACTTGCGCACTTCCATCGACACCTTGTAGCGCAGCTTCAGGTTGTGCTGCATCTGGCCGCGGCGCAGGTCGAGCACGCGGTGCGTCAGGCGGGTGGTTTCCGACAGGTTGTCGTCGTCCAGCTGGAACGGCACCGGCACCGAGGCGTTGAGCACTTCGACTTCGGTTGCGGTCACTTCGATCTTGCCCGAGGCCAGGTTGGCATTGACGGTGCCGGCCAGACGGTTGGTCACGGTGCCGACGATGCGCAGGCAATACTCATTACGCACGTGCTCGGCTGCCTTGAAGACGGCGGCGTTGTCCGGATGGCAGACCACCTGCACCAGGCCTTCGCGGTCGCGCAGGTCGATGAAGATCACCCCGCCGTGGTCGCGGCGGCGATGCACCCAGCCGCACAGGTTGACGGTTTGGCCCAGCAGTTCCTCGGTGACGAGGCCGCAGTAATTGGTACGCATGGTGGACATAGTTTTCGTTCCAGGTTGATTGATTTGTCGGCGCCACCGTCACGGGCGGCCCAGATTCTGTGATGCGTTATTTGATTGCCGCAGGATTGGCGGCACCGGGCGGCACATGGCTCGGTGCGACCACGCCCATCGAGACGATGTACTTGAGCGCCGCGTCGACCGTCATGTCGAGCTCTTTCACGCGGCTGCGTTCCATCATCAGGAAAAAGCCCGAGGTGGGATTCGGCGTCGTGGGCACGTACACGCTCACGAAGTCGCCCACCAGGTGGTTGGTCACGTCGCCGCCCGGCACGCCGGTCAGAAACGCGATCGTATACGAGTCGGCGTGCGGGTACGGGATCAGCACCGCCTGGCGGAAGGCATTGCCGGACGACGAGAACAGCGTGTCGGACACCTGCTTGACGCTGCCGTACAGCGAGCTGACCACCGGCACGCGCTTGAGCAGGCGCTCGCCCACGCGCACGATGTACTTGCCGACCAGGTTGTTGGTGAGCAGGCCCGTGACGAACACGATGGCCAGCGTCAGCACCGCGCCGATGCCCGGCACGTCCATGCCGATGAACTGGCGCGGCTGCCAGGCGGCCGGCACGAACATCAGCGACTGGTCGAGCGTGCTGATGATCAGGCTCAGGACCCAGGCCGTGATCGCCAGGGGCACCAGCACCAGCAGGCCGGTGATGAAATATTTACGCATCGGATATCCCGTTATTCTTGTTGGCACGGCGCAGGGACGCGCCAGGCTCAGGTGCTGCTCTTGTCGCCACTCCCGCTGGTGCTGCCACCGCTATTGCCACCATTGCTGTTGCCCGTAGCAGGCGCGGCAGGCGCCGGTGTAGCGGCTGCAGGTGCGGCGGCGGCCGGCGCGGCTGCTGCGCCTGCATCAGCGCCGCCCGTGCCTGCTGCCGTACCGGTAGCAGGCGGTGTGCCGCCACGGAAATCGGTCACGTACCAGCCCGAGCCCTTGAGCTGGAAACCGGCCGCAGTCACCTGCTTCTTGAACGATGGCTTGGCGCAGGACGGGCAGACGGTCAGGACCGGGTCCGATATCTTTTGCAGTACATCTTTGGAAAAACCGCATTCTTCGCAGCGATAGGCATAAATCGGCATTCTGGTGCTCCGCAAAAATCTTCAAAACCCTGAATTATAAAGCTTTTGCCGCAGCATTTACGTCATTGCGGTGGCCCGGTCGCACGACAGCGCCGCGATCGGCAAATGGCAGCAGCATCGTGTTGTTTTTCACCACCTCAGCAGGCGAACTGTTTGCTCGTGCGCAGCATCGGTGATTTAATACGGCTTCTTCATCGAATGTTGGTTGCAGGAAATTTCTGCCACTGCAAGAACACAAGAAACAGAAGGCTGCGAGATGTTCGTATCAGCGCAGCCCATAAAAGAACACAGCTTATCAAGCCCGCTCACGCGGGCTTTTTTCTTGGGCTCGTCAGAGGAAGTACAGCGCAGCCAGCGCGGTGCAGGCGCCCGTCGCGAGCAAGGTCAGGAACGTGAGCATGCGATTGGTGCGGCGCTGCTCCACCACCAGCATCGCCATCATCTCGCTGTTGGCGATGTGCGGGTGCTGGCCTTTCGACTCGCGCTCCAGCGCCTGATGCACCAGGCGCGGCAGTTGCGGGAAGATCTGGGCGTAGCGCGGCGCTTCGGCCTTCAAACGCTCGACCAGGCCTTGCCAGCCGACCTGCTCGGCCATCCAGCGCTCCAGGTACGGCTTGGCCGTCTTCCACAGGTCGAGGTCGGGGTCGAGCTGGCGGCCCAGGCCTTCGATATTGAGCAGCGTCTTTTGCAGCAGCACCAGTTGCGGCTGCACTTCGACATTGAAGCGGCGCGAGGTCTGGAACAGGCGCAGCAGGATCTGGCCGAACGAGATGTCTTTCAGGGGGCGGTCAAAGATCGGCTCGCAGCAGGCACGCACGGCCGACTCGAGTTCATCGACACGCGTGCTCGGCGGCGCCCAGCCCGATTCGATGTGGGCCTCGGCCACGCGCTTGTAGTCGCGCTGGAAGAAGGCCAGGAAGTTCTGCGACAGGTAATCCTTGTCGAAGTCGGTCAGCGTGCCGACGATGCCGAAGTCGAGCGCGATATAGCGGCCCAGCGTTTCCGGCGCGGTCGAGACCAGGATATTCCCTGGGTGCATGTCGGCGTGGAAGAAACCGTCACGGAACACCTGCGTGAAGAAAATCTCCACGCCATCACGTGACAGCTTCTTGAGGTCGACGCCGGCGGCGGCCAGACGGTCGATCTGCGACACGGGCAAGCCGTGCATGCGCTCCATGACAATCACGCTGCTCGAGCAATAGTCCCAGTACATCTCGGGCACCATCAGCAGCGTCGAATCGGCGAAGTTGCGGCGCAGCTGGCTGGCGTTGGCGGCCTCGCGCATCAGGTCGAGCTCGTCGTGCAGGTATTTGTCGAATTCGGCCACGACTTCGCGCGGCTTCAGGCGCCGCGCTTCGCTCCAGACCTTTTCGATCAGGTTCGCAGCCAGGCGCATCAGCGCCATGTCCTCATCGATCAGCTTCTTCATCCCCGGGCGCAGCACCTTGACGGCGACTTCCTTGCCGTTCTTGAGCGTAGCGAAGTGGACCTGGGCGATCGACGCCGAGGCGATCGGCTCGCGCTCGAAGTGGGCGAACAGCTGGTCGGGATGGGTGCCGAGCGAGCGCGTGATCTGCGCCACCGCCAGGTCGGAGCCGAACGGCGGCACCCGGTCCTGCAGCATGGCCAGTTCATCGGCAATATCGGGCGGCACCAGGTCGCGCCGGGTCGACAGCACCTGGCCGAACTTCACGAAGATCGGGCCCAGTTCTTCGAGCGCCTGGCGCAGCCGCACGGCGCGCGGCGACGTGATCGTGCGCCAGAAGAAGAACGTGTTCATCAGGCGCGCGGTGCGCGGCGCGTTGATGCTGGTGACGGCGATTTCGTCCAGGCCGTACTTGGTGAAAACGGTAAGGATGCGCAGCAGGCGCAGGAATTTCAATATCATCGACGATCCGGGTTCTGGTCTGCGCTTGAAGCAAGTGGGGAAGAAGGTTTGGCGGCGCTGCGCTGGGCCAGCGCCCCCTCGAGCCGCGCAATGCGCTTGGCGCTGCGCTCGACGTCGTCGCGCAGTCGCACGACATCGGCGGCAAAGGCGTCGCGCTGGACCGGCCGCACCAGCACCGGGCGCTCATCGGCCAGGAATTCGGCGAGGTTCTCGGCCAGGCGGCGCCCTGCTTCGCCCAGGCCACCCACCGTGCGGCGCGCACCCTGATGCAGGCGGTAGGCGGCGACCGGCCCGACCACGCGCTCGAGGTCGTATTCGGCATCCCAGCGCAGGCCGTTGGCCAGTTGCGAAATCACGTTGGCAAATTCGGCATCGCCCTCGATCTTCACGTACGACAGCGCGCGTGTGCGGTCTTGCGCGATCAGCGGCAGATCGGCCGGCTTGATGCGGATGGTGACGTTGGCCGGCGCTGCATCCTGGCTGGCCTCGAACAGGCCGTCAGGCGCCACCAGCACGCGCAGCTGGGCTACGCCGGCATCGATGCATGCCTGCTTGCCGACATGGCGCGCGAGCGCGGCCCGGGCCCAGGCTTCCTGGGCCAGCAGATGATTGATCGCGGCAACCGCAGGCACGGTCAGCGCATGCTGTGGTGACAAGGTCGACAGGGATGGAAGATTCGGAAACATGGCAGGACTACCCTCAAAAAACAAAACCGCCCGGAGTGATTCGGGCGGTTTTGATCTTACCAGTTCGCCGGGCATGCACCCGGTGTTACGGAATCGGCAAACAAAATAATTCCGGTTCGCCTGCGGCGTACTTAGTTCGGCTGCTGGATGCCGGCCAGCACCCAACCACCCGCGCCCGACAGCGGCTTGGACATGTTCCAGACCTCGACGAACGGCTCTGGCAATGCGTCTTTCGCGCTGCGGATCATGGCATTGAACTGCACGCTGGCCAGGTAATCGGTGGCCGTCTGCTCGATGCCCAGCAACTGCGCATCGACATTGACGACGTCGGTGAAATCAGCGACCGCGCCACGTTCCTGGATCTGCAGCTTGAGTTCAGCGAAGACTTCAGGCGACGTGAATTCGCGCAGATCGTTGGCATCGCCACGATCCCAGGCCGCCTGCATGCGGATGAACGACGACTTGGCGTGACGCAGGAAGCTCTCGCTGTCGAAGTCGGCCGGCACGCCCCATTGCTGGTGCGCTGCCGGGGTTGCAGCATTACCGAAATTCGTCGAATTCAGACCGCTCCGGTCTTTTTCCAACGCGACACCACCCTGGAATGCCGTCGATTGCGGACGCAGGCCCGAACCGATTTCAGGCGTACCAGCGGCACCAGACGCCTGCGGCTGGAAGCCGCCGAAACCGGCTGCCGATGGATTGGCCGGCGTGTCCTTGCGACGGAACATGCGCACCAGGAACAGGATGATGAGGCCGAACAGCGCGAACATCAGGATGCCCGCGATGATGCTGGCCATCGCGCCGCCAATGCCCAGGTGCGACAGCAGCATGCCAAGGCCAAGGCCCAGCAGTGCGCCGCCGAGGATGTTGCGCATCATGCTTGGCTTCTTGACAGCGGCACCTGCAGCGCCTGCAGCTGCGCCAGCGGCCGGTGCGGCCTGATTCGGGGTCTGGCGCTGCATGCTCTGTGCGGGCGCCGGTGCCGGTGCCGGCATCTGGCGCACGGCCTGCGACTGGCGGCCGACCGAGCGCTTGCCGCCCATCGGGCGTGCGTAGGCCTCGGCCACCATCGAGAATGCGGTGACTGCCAGAAGCGTCGTGACCAGGAATTTTTTCATTGTCTCCGTCCTTGATTGGAACTTCAGTTAAAACTACAGCTTGATACCGGTGTGCAAAGCGGCCACACCCGCCGTCAGGTTGAAATACTGGACCCGCTCCAGTCCCGCGTCTTCCAGCATGCCCTTCAGGGTGTCCTGATCGGGATGCATGCGGATCGATTCGGCCAGGTAGCGATAGCTTTCGGCATCGCCGGCAATCCGCTGGCCCAGCCACGGCAGTACCGAGAACGAATACACGTCATACGGCTTTTGCAGTGGCGCGATCACTTTCGAGAATTCGAGCACCAGCAATTTGCCGCCCGGCTTGAGCACGCGGCGCATTTCGGCCAGCGCCTGATCCTTGTGCGTCATGTTGCGCAGGCCGAAGGCAACGCTGACCCGGTCGAAGTAATTGTCCGGGAACGGCAACTTTTCGGCGTTACACAACATGGTTGGGGTGACAAGTCCTTTATTCAAGAGACGGTCACGGCCAACGCGCAGCATCGACTCGTTGATGTCGGTGAGCCAGACTTCGCCCGTCTTGCCGGCCTGCTTTGCGAAGGCCTTGGCCAGGTCGCCCGTGCCGCCAGCGATATCGAGCACCTTGAAGCCGGGCCGCACGCCCGCCTGCGCGATCGTGAACAGTTTCCAGGCGCGATGCAGGCCGGCCGACATCAGATCGTTCATGACATCGTACTTCGCGGCGACCGAGTGGAAGACCTTGGCGACTTCCTGGACCTTCTGGTCCTCGGCGACGGTCTTGTAGCCGAAGTGGGTGGTGTTTGTCATAGTGGCATGCAGGTTGGGGGTTGCCACATTATACAAGGACCCGGCGCGAGGGCCGCGCCGCTGAGCTGACTCCCGCCAATGGGTTCCACACAGGCGCCAGCAAGGCCAATTACGCGCCCTGCGCCCGTTTGGATTCAACTTTTTGCGCTTGTTGGTTACCCACAACGCATCTGCCCGACAGCGTGCAATTAGGCCAGAATCATCGCACGTGCCTCTTTTCCAAGCCGCTCGCCGCGACTAAGATCATTAGCAACAGACAAACTCTATTTTCAAATAATTATGCGAAAACTCAAACTTTCGATTCAATATTGCATTTCTCATTAGATTTTTATCAATAGCCGTGCGCCATGCGTGCCGCGTTTTTGGTTTAATTGACACGATCTTTCAGCCGGCAAACGCCGGTCGTTGCGCCCATCGACGTTGCATGGTCCCCATGGTGTGCCGGGATGCATCACAGCGTAGCGGGTGCCAACCAGTCTGATGAGGATACCGGTGCCTGTAAAACGTCTTATCTGCATTACACGTGAAGGCAGTGCGCACGCCCGTGCCTGCCATGGTGCCCTGCCCGGCTGGGACGTCTGCGTCGTCGAGCATCTGGCGGCGGCGCGCAAGGTCTTGTCCGAGCAACACTACGGCGTCGGCCTGGTGCTCGACAGCAGCGACAGCGCAGACGATGCCGAGCTCGAACGTTTCCTGCACCAGCACCACCATGTGCGCTGGGTCGGCGTGTTCGACGCGCACCGCCTCGTCCAGCCGGCCCTGCGTGAACTGATCGCGGCGCATCTGGTCGACTTTCATACGCTGCCGGTCGATACGCTGCGGCTGCAGCACTCGCTGGGCCACGCCCACGGCATGGCGTCCATGGCCACGCGGCCGGCGCCGCACGAGGGCGCACTGCGCGTGAGCCACATCGATGGCACCTCGGCCGCGATCGCCCGCCTGCGCTCGCACATCGACAAGATCGCCGCCGTCGACGCGCCGGTCCTGATCTGCGGCGAGAGCGGCAGCGGCAAGGAGCTGGCCGCGCAGGAAATCCACCTGCGCTCGCCGCGTGCCACCGGCCCGTTCATCGCCATTAATTGCGCAGCCATGGCGCCGGCGCTGATCCACTCGGAACTGTTCGGCCACGAACGGGGCGCCTTCACCGGCGCCATGCGTGACAAGCAGGGCCTGCTCGAAGCGGCATCGGGGGGCAGCATTTTCCTCGACGAGATCGGCGACCTGCCGCTGGACCTCCAGGCAAGCTTGCTGCGTTTCCTGCAAGAGCGCGTGATCTACCGGGTCGGCGGCACGCGCACCATCGCGGTCGATGCACGTGTGATCACCGCCACCCACGTCGACCTGCCCCAGGCCGTGGCCGAAGGCCGCTTCCGCGAAGATTTGTACTACCGCCTCAGCGTGTTTCCCATCCGCGTACCGGCGCTGCGGGAACGCAAGGAAGACTTGCCGCTGCTGACCGACCTCATCTTCAACAAGTTCGCCAGCGAACGCAGCCCGCAACTCAAGGGCGTGAGCCGCGAAGCCTTGCAGGCCATGACGCGCTACGATTGGCCCGGCAATGTCCGCGAGCTGATCAACCGCTTGCGCCGCGCCATGGTCCTGGCCGAGCATCGCCTCGTGATGCCGGAAGACCTCGATTTGCCGGGGGTCGGTCCCATCTGCCCGAACGGCGTTGGGCTGGGCACATCGCGCCTGAGCGCCGAACGCGTGGCCATCGGCGAGAGCCTGGCCCGCAGCGGCAACAACATCAGCCGGGCAGCGCGCGAACTGGGTGTATCGCGCATGACGCTGTATCGCCTGATGGCCAAGCACGAGATTTCGGTGTAGGCGTCATTCCTCGCCCGGCGTCGGCCTCGTCCTACCGCGCTTCTCCTTGAATTCACAGGGTTTTTATGCAGCGTGCTTGCCAACAGGCAGCACGCTGATGTGCCTTGTTCACTCTGTAAACCCGGTCTTTCGGTTGCAATTTGATACAGTTTCCTGATCAATTCTACAACTGTGTAACAGGACAGAGACACTTGTCGTTTCAGCTATTGGTGTCTTTCATCGTTCTGTGATCCACCTTGCGAACTCATCAAATTAGTCCTACAAAATCAAGGACTTGCTCAAGCGGCCTGTGCTGGCACAAGACCTGCTAATACCGAAGTGGACCGGGCGTCACGAGACCTCGGGATACTTAAACCGTGATATTAGGGGAGCAATAATGAAGCGCACTATCCTGGCAACCGCGATCGCCCTGGCTTTCAGCATGGCCCAAGCCCAAGAGAACACCGTGAACGACGTCCGTGGCGGCAATACCCAGACGTCGACGATCACCAATACCACCAACACGGACAGCAGCACGCTGACGGACTCCAGCAACAGCAATAACACTGCGACCACCAACACCACGAATACCGACAACAGCCAGGCGAACAGCAACAACGTTGCGACCAATACCAACAACAGCCAGACCGACAGCAACAACACGGCCACGAATAACAACACGAACACCAACACGCAGACCGACAACAGCCAGCGCACCAACACGACCACCTCCAACAACCAGGTGGACAACTCGGACAACCGCGTCACGAACAACACGACGACCAACAACAACAGCCAGACCAGCAACCAGTCCGACACCCGCACCATGCAGGTCGACAGCAACGACACGTCGACCACCAGCAACACGACCTCCAACACCAGCGACAGCAGCCGTGACAGCTCGGGCCAGAACAACAGCTCGGGTGACGCCACTGCCGAAGTGGCCGGCGCTGCAGCGGCCAACAACGGCGGCACCGCGAGTTCGTCGGTGGCCAATTCGTTCAACACCTCGTCGGCAACGTCGACCAGCGCCCTGACCGGCAACGTCAGCGGCAACACCATCAGCAACATCGGCAACACCGCCCAGAACAACGGCGGCGCCAACGGCGCAGCCGGTTACGGCGCCACAGGCGGTTCAGGCAATGGCGGCTCGGCCAGCGGTACCGGCGCAGCCGGCGGCGCAGCCTCGGGTGCCGCCGGCGCGGCAGGCGGTGCGGGCGGCTACGCTGCTGCTGGCACGGCCTCGACCGGCTCGTCGAGCGTCGGTAACGCCGCTGGCGGCAGAGGCGGCGCCACGGGTGCTGCGGGCGCCACGGGCGGCGCAGGTGCTTCCGGCGCCATGGGCGGCTACGCTGCCGGCGGCAACGGTGCAGCAGGCGGCGTCGGCACGGGTGGTGCAGGTGCAGAGGGTGGCGCGGCCAATGGCGGCTCGGGCGCGGCAGGTGGCGGAGCCACCGGCGGCGCAGGCGGCTCGACCGGCTCGCTGGCTGGCGGCAATGGCGGCCGCACCGGTTCGGCGACAGGCGGCGCAGGCGGAGCGGGTGGCAACACCGGTTCGGCATGGGGTGGCGCAGGCGGTGCAGGCGGCATGGGCGGCGCTGGCGGCATGGGCGGCACCTCGTCAGGCTCGAGCCTGAATGCCTCGAACGGCGCGAGCGGCGGCTCGGCCAGCATTGGCGATGCCATGGCATCGACGGGTGCCGGCGGCACGCCGGGCAGCGATCCGGCAGCGGCCGGCGGCGCCAGCGGCGCGTCGACCAACACCGGCGGCACCAGCACGGCCGGCAACCCGACCAGCGGCGCCAGCACCAACGGCGCAGGCGACTCGATGGCCGGTACGGGTGGTGCCGGCTCGGCTGGCGGCGCGGGCGGTTCGGGCGCTGCCTCGTCGAATACCTCGGGTAGCGGCGCGGCAGGCGGCACCTCGACCGGCGGCACCGGTGGCGCAGGCGCGGCACTGGCCGGCACGGGCGGCGCCGGCGCCACCGGCACGGCAGGCGCCGGTGGTTCGGGCGCAGCAGGCACGGCTGGCATGGGCGGCAGCGGTGCAACCGGCACCGGCGGCGCGGGCGGCGCCGGCCAGGGCGGCACGGCCGGCGCAGGCGGCATGGGCGGTTCGGGCGCGGAAGCGACCGCCTCGACCGGCGCCAGCGGCGCGGGCGGCGCGGCCACGGGCGGTTCGGCCACGGGGGGCTCGGCCACCTCGGGTGATGCAAGCTCGGGGGCTGGCGGCAGCGGCGGTGCAGGCGGTGCGACCACGTCCGGCGCAGGTGGCTCGGGCGGCGAAATGACGGCCGGTGCAGGTACCGGCGGCTTCGGCGGCGCCGGCACGGGCGGCAATGGCGGCACCAACAACGTCAGCTCGGGCTCGTTCGACATGTCGAACTCGATGAACAACATCGCCCAGTCGGCAGCCGGCATCTCGATCATCAGCCAGAACAACGGCTTCTCCTCGCTGATCCAGCAAAGCGTCAACGTGCAGTCGAACATGAACGTCGGCGGCGCAGGCCAGTAATCAGGCAATGGGCCGGGGCGCGCAGCCATTACGCTGCGCGCTCTGCGCTCCCGCCGTGCGGCGCTTTGCCCGCATGGCGGCTCTTTCGGGCGAGGCATCATGAAACTCTTACACCATATCGGATTTCTCTTGCTGACGGCAGGCGCTGCCCTGCCAGCGGCCGCCCAGGTTACCGAGCCCGCCAGACTGCCGGTGGCGGTGCCCTTGCTGTCGACAGTGCACGTGACGCCGGCCGCCGGCGACGATCTCGCGAGTGGCTGGGGCAAGACCACCGACGCTGCGGTCCTGAGCGACCTGCGTGGCGGCACCGACATCATCACCACCGAAGCGACGCTGGGCGGCACGGTCGGCAACAACACGGCCACCAACGTGACCACCGGCATGAACGTGATCACTGGCGGCTCGTTCGCCAATGCATCGGGCTTGCCGGTCGTGATCCAGAATTCCGGCGCGAACGTCCTGATCCAGAACGCGACCGTCATCAACCTGCAACTGCAATAAGCATGACACCAGGCCTGCCCTTGATGCTGCTTCTCGCACTGTGCGGCGCCCTGCTGGCGCCGCAGGGTGCGAATGCGCTTGACCTGGCCGGGGTCGGACGCGTCAACGTGCCGGTGACCAGTCTCAAGGACATCAAGTTCCAGCGCACGCTGCGCCAGCAGTACGACTACAGCTGCGGCGCGGCCGCGCTGGCCACCTTGCTGTCGCACCACTATCACACGCCCACGCCCGAGCAGGACGTGTTCCAGCAGATGTACGCCAGCGGTGACCAGGCCAAGATTCACAAGGAAGGGTTTTCGCTGCTCGACATGCAGCGCTTTCTGGCCACGCGCGGCTTTCGCGCCGACGGCTTCAGGCTGCCGATTGAAAAACTGATCGCCGAACAATTGCCGGCCATCGTCCTGATCACCGACCGCGGCTTCAACCATTTCGTCGTCGTCAAGGGCGCCGAAGACGGCCGCATCCTGATTGGCGATCCGTCCACCGGCAACCGCGTCGTGAGCATGGAACGGTTCCAGGAAATCTGGCGCAACAAGATTCTGTTCGTGATCCACAGCCACAAGGACCAGGTTGCCTTCAACACGCCGGAAGACTGGCGCGGCGCGCCGCGTGCGCCGCTGGGTACCGGCATGCACCAGGACCAGCTCAGCGCGACGCTGCCCAAGTTCGGGCCGGGCGATTTTTAACGGGGACCGATGATGCGCTTTCCACCCTACCCTTTGCAGATTGCCCTGATGGGCGTGCTGGCAAGCACCCTGCCGCTCGCGCAGGCCGCCGAACCGGCAGTACCGGTGTTCGGCACCCCTGTGGCCGCCGCGGCCCTGGACGCCGCCCGTGGCGGCTTCGAGGTGGCCGGCGGCCTGTCGCTGTCGCTCGGCATCGAGCGCGTTGTCTCGGTCAATGGCGAAATCATGGCACGCACGAATATCGCCATCCCTGACCTGGCGGCCATGACGGCCGAGCAGGCGCGCCTGACCCAGGATGCGCTGGGCGCCGCGCGGATGATCCAGATCGGCGGCAACAATTATGCTGCCGCCGACCTCAACCTGCCCAACGGCGCAACGCTGCTCCAGAACACGCTCAGCGGCCAGGACATCCGTACCGCGACCACCATTTCGTCGACGGTCAACAGCATGTCGCTGATCAAGGACATCAATTTCCAGTCGACGATCCGTGACGCCGTCGTGCGTTCGCCGGGCGGACTATGAACGTTTCACACCACCAACCATCACTCTGGAGATCTGGATGCATCCACACGTTGCGCGGCTCGGCGCTGCGGGCCTGGCGGCTGCCTTTCTGGCACCGCCCGTTCTCGCTCAACAGGTTGCCACCCTGTCGAACAATGGCACACCGCCATCCCATACCGAACTGTCGCAGTTGAAGGACGAACTGGCGCAGCAGCGTGCGCTGGTCAATCGCCTGCTGCAGGAAGTGCAGGCGCAGCGCGAGCAATTGCAGCGCTTGGGAACCGCCACCGATGGCATGCTGCTGTCGCAGCAGCGCGGCATGGGCGGCGCGATGAGCGGCCAGGCCCCGGTGGCCGAGCCGCCCGTGTTGCCGCCGGCGGTGACCGGCGTGCCGGCGCCGCTGCCACCGCAACCGCGCCCGGACCAGCCCGGCGTGCCCGTCCCGGCGCCAGCCCGCCCCAGCGCACCGGCGCAGGCACAAAATACCGCCCGCGAGCAACCGAACCGCCCGCCGGAAGTCGCACCGATCGGCGACCAGCCGGGCGTGCTCACGGCGCGCGGCACCTACGTGCTGGAGCCATCGATGCAATACGGCTACTCGTCGAGCAACCGCGTGGCCCTGGTCGGCTACACGGTGATTCCGGCCCTGCTGATCGGCTTGGTGGACGTGCGTGAAATCAAGCGCAATACCTTCACCACCGCGATCACCGGCCGCACCGGCATCAACAACCGGATGGAAGTCGAGGTCAAGGTGCCGTATGTGTACCGCTCGGACGCCACCGTCAGCCGGGAAATATTCACCGGCACGGCGGTCGAGCGCGTGTTCGATACGACCGGCAAGGGCATGGGCGACGTCGAAGTCGCCGGCCGCTACCAGCTCAATAACGGCGGCGCCGACAAGGGCTATTACATCGCCGGCCTGCGCTACAAGAGCCGCACCGGGCGCGACCCGTTCGAGGTCGTCACCGATTGCGAGCGCCGCTGCATCGGCGAGAACGTCACCGGCACCGGCCTGCCACTGGACCTGCCCACCGGCTCGGGCTTCCACTCGCTGCAAGCCACGCTGACCTGGCTGTATCCATCCGATCCGGCCGTGTTCTTCGGTAACCTGAGCTACGTGCACAACTTCAAGCGCGACGACGTGACGCGCCTGGTGCGCAATGGCGAGCGCGAACCGCTCGGCTCGCTGCAACCGGGCGCCGTGCTGGGCTTTAACTTCGGCATGGGCCTGGCGCTGAACGACAAGGCTTCGCTCAGCCTGGGATACG
Organism: Telluria sp. ZT3P25; assembly: GCF_059685895.1. Taxonomy (NCBI): domain Bacteria; kingdom Pseudomonadati; phylum Pseudomonadota; class Betaproteobacteria; order Burkholderiales; family Oxalobacteraceae; genus Telluria; species Telluria sp. ZT3P25. The sequence goes on along the minus strand of NZ_JCASIJ010000002.1, from coordinate 809,604 downwards.
ACCACAGCACGATTGGACGCATGCGCCAGAACGGCGCAACCTCGATCGGCTCGGTGCGCACACAGCTGGGCACACTGCTGCTGGGCTACTCTTATCGCCTGAGTGCGAAGCGCTCGCTCAATATCGCGGTCGGCGCTGGCGTCACGCGCGACACGCCGGACGTGACATTGACGCTGCGTTTACCAATGACTTTCTGAGCGGAAATTTATAATCGAAATCGGTGATGCAGCGGGGATAACTTGTGGTAAATACGGAGACGATTGAAAAATCTTGCTTCCAATTTAAGAGTTTGCCCTATAATCAGATTCGCAATGTAAGGCGTCACCCTGGTTTTTGTCCTAGGTACGCAAACAGGGCATCAACGTAAAATTAATTTTTGAGGGAATAAAAATGGCGACTGGCATTGTTAAGTGGTTCAATGACGCAAAAGGTTTCGGTTTCATCACGCCTGACGGCGGTGGCGAAGATCTGTTCGCGCACTTCTCGGCGATCAACGCCAACGGCTTCAAGTCGCTGCAAGAAAACCAGCGCGTGACGTTCGACGTCACCACCGGTCCTAAAGGCAAGCAGGCTTCGAACATCCAGCCGCAAGCTTAAGGTCCGCTGGCCCGCTACGGCGGGCACGCAACACAAAAGAGCACATCTTCGGATGTGCTCTTTGTCGTTTGGGGGCCACCTTTGCCGGCACTTGCATGCCCAAAAAAAAAAGCGAGGGTCAGGTCTGACATTTGGACACGGTCTCGACAGTCGGTTAGTTGGAACCAGCTGGAACCGGGGTATGCTGACATTTGGCGAGGCACCAGTGGAAGTGGTTAAGGTTGAGGTCGTGTCTGAATGTCAGACCTGACCCCGGCTGTGGGTCCGCGCTTGCGTGCTTCACGAAAAAAAACCTCCCGTGAGGGAGGTTTTCCATACCGGTGACGGCGAGGTTATTTGCGGTTGCGACGACGCATCGCGCCGAGACCCGCCAGGCCAAGCCCGAGCAATGCGAGCGAGGCCGGTTCAGGGACCGGCGCAACGTTGTAGCCAACCACCAGGTTATCGATCTCGAACGCGCGGGCGGTGGTCCGGAAACTGAACGACGTGAACTCTTCTTCCGGCGTGAAGAACAGATTGACATAGATGTTTGAGGTATCCGCGTTCTGGTTACCCGGCTCGCCATGGAACATGTCGATGAGCGAAGCCCCCGTCACCGTCTGGATGATGGCGCCGACAGCGTTGTAGAAGATCAGGTCATTGTAGGTATCGATCGACCCGTAATACAGGCCGAGGTAATTCAGGCTCGCTCCGTTGCCGAGAGCGTTCAGCAGGCCCGTATAGTTGAAATTGATTTCCGAACTGGTCGTGCCGCTGCCGACGCTGGGGCCGTAGGCAAAATAGGTCGTGTCGTTGGCCGGAGCCGCATACACGCCCGGGAGGTGCCCTTGCGCATAGCCGAGCGCGCCGCCTGACACGGTCGAGATAGCGACCATATCAGCGGGCATCGTTGCTCCCCCACCAGGCGCATCGAACGTTTCGACGAACACGTTGTTCGTTTGCAGACTGGTCTTGCCAGACCCGTCTGCGGCAACTCCCGATGCGTACGTGATTTCTACTGCGTTTGTCACGGAAGCCGACATCAGCAATACCAATGCCAGACAAGGAACCAATGCTTTTTTCATGATAGGTCTCCGGTGGGTTGAGACTTGGTAATTAGCATTAACCATGCCACCGGTAAAAACCTATGATAAACAATTACTTAGCGATAAATCTTTGCGGAAACGTAATTGTTATCGACAGTATATTACTGTTACATACTTGCTGTTACATTGCCTCCATGCCGGTCCCGCAGACAGCAGGTCAGCCGCCGGATCAGCAGCCGCAGCTACCCGAGCCGCAGCCGCCGCCGCCCGACTTCTTTGACGCCGCCACTTCTGCGAACTGCGTCACCGGCGCGCGGCCGCTCTCTTCATCGTAGCCAGCCGCCTGCAGGCGCGCCACGTACTGCTTCCACAGCGATTCCTGGCTGCGGCCCAGCTCATACAGATAATCCCAGCTGAAGATGCCGGTGTCGTGGCCGTCCGAGAAGGTCGGCTTGATCGCGTAGTTGCCGACCTGCTCGACATCGGCGATGCCGACTTCGCGCTTGCCAAGTTGCAGCACTTCCTGGCCCGGGCCATGGCCCTTCACTTCGGCCGATGGCGAATACACGCGCAGATATTCAAACGGGAGCGAAAAGGCGCTGCCGTCGTCGTAGGCAACGTCGAGCACGCGCGATTTCTGGTGGACAGTCAATTCGGTTGGATGTGGCATGGGACTCTCTATATCAGGAAAAACGGCGCGCGATGGCAGCGCCCAATTGGTCGTGCAGCGCACGACGCGCCGCGAGGATAGCAGGTTCCGTCGCACGCACCGCCTGCGCCCATACAGGCGCCGGGAAATGCGCATCGTCGGCGTAGCGCGGGATGATGTGCCAGTGCAGGTGCGGCACCACGTTACCGAGGCTGGCCACATTGACCTTCAATGGCTGCATCACCTCACGCACCGCCGTCTCCACCTGGAACACGGCGTCGTTGATCAAGAAGCGATCGTCCGCCGACAGGTCGCTCATCTCGCGCACATGGTCGTGCCAGATCACGCGGCAAAAGCCGGGATAATTGGCGTCGTCGACGACGATGACGCTGAACTTCTCGCCAGCCCAGACAGCAGGCAGCAACAGGTCGCACAGCTCGCAACCCGGTTCACGCAGCGCCGTCATACCAGCACCCGCTCGATGCCGCCCGCATTGGCGCGTGCGACGTACTCGGGCAGCCAGTTCTCGCCCAGCAGGTGCTTGGCGATTTCGACGACGATGTAATCGGCAGTGGTGCCCGAATCGTCGTTGTAGCGGCTCAGACCCTGCAGGCACGACGGGCAGCTGGTGAGAATCTTGACGTCGCCCTTGAAGCCGTCTTCGCGCAGCTTGTCGGCGCCCTTGACCATCTCGCCTTCCTTGCGCGAGCGGACCTGGGTCGCGATATCCGGCCGCGAAACGGCAAACGTGCCCGACTCGCCGCAGCAGCGGTCGTTCTTCTCGATCTTCACGTTGTCCACCGTCGAGACCAGCGCGTTGACCGTTTTGATCGAATCCTGCAGCTTCATCGGCGTGTGGCACGGCTCGTGGTACATGTAGCGGGTGCCGTTCACGCCTTCGAGCTTGACGCCTTTTTCGAGCAGGTATTCATGGATGTCCATGATGCGGCAGCCCGGGAAGATCTTCTCGAACTGGTACGTCGCGAGCTGGTCATAGCAGGTGCCGCACGAGACCAGCACCGTCTTGATGTCCAGGTAGTTGAGCGTGTTGGCCATCCGGTGGAACAGCACGCGGTTGTCCGTCACCATCTTCTCGGCCTTGTCGAACTGGCCGGCGCCGCGCTGCGGATAACCGCAGCACAGGTAACCCGGTGGCAGCACGGTCTGCACGCCCACTTCCCACAACATCGCCTGCGTGGCCAGGCCCACCTGCGAGAACAGGCGCTCGGATCCGCAGCCCGGGAAGTAGAACACGGCCTCGGTGTCGGCATTGGTCTTCTTGGGATTGCGGATGATCGGGACGATCTTGTCGTCTTCTATATCGAGCAGCGCGCGCGCCGTTTTCTTCGGCAGGTTCCCCGGCATCTTCTTGTTGATGAAGTGGATGACCTGCTCGCGCACGGGCGCCTTGCCGGTCGTCGGCGCGGGCGCCGCCAGCTGCGGCTTGGCAAAGCCCTTGAGCATGCGGTTACCGAAGCGCTGCGCCTTGAAGCCAAAATCGACCATCACCTTGCGCGTCGCATTGATGGTGGTCGGATCGGTGGCGTTCAGGAAGAACATCGCCGCGCGGTTGGCTGGCTTGAAGCTGCGCTTGTCCATCTTGCGCAGCAGGTTACGCATGTTCATCGACACGTCGCCGAAGTCGATATTGACCGGGCATGGCGTGACGCACTTGTGGCACACGGTACAGTGGTCCGAGACGTCCTCGAACTCTTCCCAGTGCCGGATCGAGACGCCGCGGCGGGTCTGCTCTTCGTACAGGAACGCTTCGATCAGCGCCGACGTGGCCAGGATCTTGTCGCGCGGCGAATACAGCAGGTTCGCCTGCGGCACGTGGGTCGTGCAGACGGGCTTGCACTTGCCGCAGCGCAGGCAGTCCTTGATGCTGTGGGCGATCTCGCCGATATCGCTTTGCTGCATGATCAGCGACTCGTGGCCCATCAGGCCGAACGACGGCGTATAGGCGTTGCGCAGGTCGGCGTGGGCGCCTTCCAGATTGAGCAGCTTGCCCTTGTTGAAGCGCCCTTCCGGATCGACGCGGATTTTATAGTCGCGGAATTCCTGGATTTCTTCGTCCTTCAGGAATTCGAGCTTGGTGATGCCGATCCCGTGTTCGCCCGAAATCACGCCGTCGAGCGAGCGCGCCAGCTTCATGATGCGCTCGACCGCCTTGTGCGCATCCTGCAGCATGTCGTAGTCGTCCGAGTTCACCGGCAGATTGGTGTGGACGTTGCCGTCGCCAGCGTGCATGTGCAGCGCGACGAACACGCGCGAACGCAGGATGCGCTTGTGGATCGCCGTGCTCTCGTCGAGGATGCAGGTATAGGCGCTGCCGTTGAAGATCTGGCGCAGCGGGGAACGTAGCTCCTGCTTCCAGGAGATGCGCACCGTGTGGTCCTGCACCAGGTCAAACAGGCGTGCATCGGGCTGGATCGCCAGACGCGCATCGAAGGCGGCCGACAGATGATCGAGCCCGAGCGATTCGAGCCCCTCGCGCACGTCCGCCAGCGGCGCATCCAGGTTGGCCAGGATGAAGCTCCAGCGCTTGGTCACCAGGTCGACCAGCGCGCGCGCCTGCAGCGGACGGTCGCCCATGATCTCGTCGCGCTCGACGCCTTCGCCGCTGCTGGCATCGTCGCTCTTGGCCAGCGGCAGATGGTCGCTCGCCAGGTAGTCGCGCAGGCCGTCGGCCAGCTGCAGCTTGTTCTTGATCGACAGCTCGACGTTGATGCGCTCGATGCCGTCGGTGTATTCGCCCATGCGCGGCAGCGGAATGACCACGTCTTCATTGATCTTGAAGGCGTTGGTGTGGCGCGCGATGGCCGCCGTGCGGGCGCGGTCGAGCCAGAATTTCTTGCGCGCTTCGGGGCTGACGGCGACAAAGCCTTCGCCCACGCGGGTATTCGCGATGCGCACGACTTCCGAGGCAGCCAGCGCCACCGCGTTTTCGTCGTCACCGACGATATCGCCGAACAGCGCCATCTTCGGCAGCACGCCGCGCTTGGATTTGGTGGCGTAACCGACCGCGCGCAGGTAGCGCTCGTCCAGGTGTTCCAGGCCCGCCAGGCGCAGCGTGGAAAACGCCGGGTCGCCGTTCTTCGGCAAGCCATTGAGGTAATTCGTGATCTCGACGATCGACGGAATCGCGTCGCGCGCCTGGCCGAAGAATTCGAGGGCCACGGTGCGCGTGAACTTCGGCATCTTGTGCAGGATCCAGCGGCCCGACGTGATCAGGCCGTCGGTGCCCTCTTTCTGGATGCCCGGCAGGCCCGAGAGGAATTTGTCGGTAACGTCCTTGCCCAGGCCTTCCTTGCGAAAGCGCTTGCCGTCGATGGTCAGCGTCTCGGTGCGGAACGGCGCGCCTTTCGGTGCGCCCTTGACCGACGGATGCGTCCATTCCAGCAAAAATTCGGCCTGCGGCGCATCGTGGATCTTGCCCAGATTGTGGGCAATGCGCGTGACATCGAGCCAGTCGCCGTTGGGGTCGACCATGCGCCACGAGGCCAGGTTGTCGAGCGCAGTGCCCCACAACACGGCCTTCTTGCCGCCCGCGTTCATCGCGATATTGCCGCCCACGCAGGACGCGTGCGCCGACGTCGGATCGACCGCGAACACGAAGCCAGCCTTCTCGGCCGCCTGCGACACGCGCTGCGTGACCACGCCCGCATAGGTGTGGATGGTCGCGTAATCCTGTTCCAGGCCCGGCATGGCGGTCATTTCGACCTCGCCGATGCCGATCAGCTTTTCGGTATTGATCACGGCCGACATGGGTGTGAGCGGAATCGCGCCGCCCGTGTAGCCGGTGCCGCCACCGCGCGGGATGATGGTCAGACCGAGTTCGATGCAGCCCTTGACCAGGCCGGCCATCTCGTCTTCGGTATCCGGCACCAGCACCAGGAACGGATATTCGACGCGCCAGTCGGTGGCGTCGGTCACGTGCGAGATGCGGTGCATGCCGTCGAAGCGGATATTGCGCTTGTCGGTGTACGCGCCCAGCACCTTCAGGGCGCGCTTGCGCAGGTCGTACGTCTCGGAGAATTCGCGGCCGAAGTCGTCGACCGCGCGGCGCGCAGCCGCCAGCAACTGCTCGACGGCGCTGCTGCGCGCTGCGGCCACGGCCGGGTCGCCGTCATCCTGCGCGTCAACCGTCGTGCGGCGCTTGTCGACTTCGGCCAGACGGTGGTGCAGCGCCTCGATCAGGTTGGCCCGGCGCTTCGGGTTGTCCAGCATGTCGTCCTGCAGGTACGGATTGCGCCGCACGACCCAGATGTCGCCCAGCACCTCGTACAGCATGCGCGCGGAGCGGCCGGTCTGGCGGGCGCCGCGCAAGCTGCCCAGCAACTCCCACGACGACTCACCGAGCAGCCGGATCACGATTTCGCGGTCCGAGAACGAGGTGTAGTTGTAGGGAATCTCGCGCAGGCGCGCGGGGGCGTTATCGGCTAGCAGGGTATGGATGTGTGCGGGGGCGTTCATGAATACTCGTCGACAGTCGGACAGGCCCGAAGGACGTTCATTCTATCGTATTGCGTTGCACCACGCTTGGCGCGGCCCCGTCCGCCGTTGCGCAAGACGCAACAAAATTTTCATACTGTGCACGGTATGCAAACATTATTCACCCGCGGACGTCGGTACACGGCATTTATCAAGCACGATGTCCGGAATGACATACGTCGTCCGGCCTGGTTTGCACCGTTATCGTGGACTGTCCGGCACCTCGAACGCCTCGCCGATCTCGAAGAAATGGCCACCGGCCACATAGTGAATGCTTTTCTTGCCCCCCGCTGCCATATTCCAGTGGCCATCGGCAAACACCGCCGGGTCGGCCCAAGCCGCCACGACCTCGCCCAGGAACAGGTCATACGTGTCCTGGATATGCGGTTCGGGGAGGACGCGGCATTCGAGCCAGGCCAGGCAGCCGTCGAGCAGCGGCGCACCGACCTGTTCGCCGGTCCAGGCGCCCGCATTGAAAGCCGCGAACTTGTCTGCCTCGCGGCCTGACGTCGAACCCACCTGCAGGGTCAGGCGCGCCAGCTCGCGCGACGGCACGTTCAGCGCGAATTCGCCGGACGCCTCGATCATGCTGCGGGTCAGTGTGTTCTTGTCGATCACCACCGCCACCTTCGGCGGATCGAAGTCGAGCGGCATCGACCAGGCGGCCGCCATCACATTGACGGCGTCGCCGTGACGACTGGACACCAGGACCGTCGGGCCGTGGTTCATCAGGCGGTAGGCTTTGGCGAGAGGTACGGGAACGCGGTCAGTCATGCCGGAGTCCTTGAATTGATGGTGCCGGCGCTCAGCGCTGCGCCGGCGGGATGTCCGTGAGCGGCGCGGCGAACACGGCATGCGCGGCCGGATCGACGGGGCGGTGTTTCACCGTCGTGCCCGCCGGGTCGTTGGCCAGGTAATTGCCATCCTTGCGGTCCTGCGCCGGCCGGATGGGCCGTGGCACGAAGCCACCGCCACAGTTCGGGCACACGTTCAGCAAAATGGTATCGACACAGGTGGCGCAAAACGTGCATTCGTACGAGCAGATGCGTGCCTGTTCCGACGCCGGTGGCAGCGCGACGTTGCAGTGTTCGCAGGTAGGACGCAGTTCAAGCATGGCAAACTCCTTCGGTCTATCCGGTAATGCGCGTCAGCATGTCGACGAGCGACTTCCAGAAACTGTCCGGCACGTACAGCAGCGCCAGCGTCATGGTCATGTAGCGCGCAAACTTGCCGATCGCCATATACATCAGGCTCGGCCAGAATGGCAGGTGCAGCCAGCCGGCCAGTGTACACAGCGGATCGCCCACGCCCGGCAGCCACGACAACAGCATGGTCTTGGCGCCATAACGCTTGAGCCAGCCGAACCAGCGGCTCTGGCGCTCTTTGGCAAACGCCACCTTGGCGCGATAGCCAAGAAAATAATCGACCGCGCCGCCCAGCGTATTGCCAAGGGTCGCGACCAGAATCGCCGGCCAGAACAGTGCGGGATTGGCCTTGATCACCGCAAACACGGCCGGCTCGGAACCCAGCGGCAGCAGCGTGGCGGAAATAAAACTGATGACGAAGACGGAGGTCAGCCCGACCGTCGGCACCGCAACGAGGTCAAGCAGCCATTGGACAGCAGTTTCGATCATGCGAGCTTAGGCGAGGGAAATAGGCGTCCATTATAATGGTCCGGAACTTTCGTCACGACACGATACGATCGCCTGTCACCCAGCGCGCCGGATCGTACTGCGCGCCATGGTCACCCACCCTAGCGGAACAGTTTGCGTCGTCCGTCCCGCCAGTTGCATTGGCCTGACCCTTGTGTTTCGACCATGACTACCGACTATCTCAAAAAAATCCTGACCGCGCGCGTCTACGACGTTGCCGAACAAACGCCCCTCGATCTGGCCCCCACGCTATCTGCACGCATGGGCAACCGCATTTATTTCAAGCGCGAAGACATGCAGAGCGTGTTCAGCTTCAAGCTGCGCGGCGCCTACAACAAGATGGCCAACCTGACGCCCGAGCAGCGCGCCCGCGGCGTGATCTGCGCTTCGGCCGGCAACCACGCCCAGGGCGTAGCCCTGTCGGCCTGCCGCCTCGGCTGCCGCGCGCTGATCGTGATGCCAACAACCACGCCGGGCGTCAAGATCGACGCCGTCAAGGCGCGTGGCGGCGCCAGCGTCGAGATCGTGCTGCACGGCGACTCGTACACCGACGCCTACAACCACGCCCTGCTGCTGGAAAAAGAACAGCGCATGACCTTCGTGCACCCGTTCGACGATCCGGACGTGATCGCAGGCCAGGGCACGATCGGCATGGAAATCCTGCGCCAGCATTCCGGCCCGATTCACGCGATCTTCGTCGCCATCGGTGGCGGCGGCCTGATCGCGGGCATCGGCGCCTACGTCAAGGAGATTCGCCCCGACATCAAGATCATCGGCGTGCAGACGCTCGATTCGGACGCGATGGCGCGCAGCCTGAAAGCCGGGCACCGCGTGACGCTGAACGATGTCGGCCTGTTCTCCGACGGCACCGCGGTGCGCCTGGTGGGCGAAGAAACCTTCCGCGTCGCGCAGAAGGTGGTCGACGAGATCATCCTGGTCGACACCGATGCGATCTGCGCCGCGATCCAGGACGTGTTCCAGGACACGCGCAGCATTCTCGAGCCGGCCGGCGCGCTGGCCATCGCCGGCGCCAAGGCGTATATCGAACGCTCGCAGATGGACCGCGAGCCGGTCAAAGGTGAAACGCTGGTGGCCGTGGCCTGCGGCGCCAACATGAACTTCGACCGCCTGCGCTTCGTTGCCGAGCGCGCCGAACTGGGCGAATCGCGTGAAGCCGTGTTTGCCGTGACCGTGCCGGAGCAGCGCGGGAGCTTCCGCCGCTTTTGCGGGCTGGTCGGGCCACGCAACGTGACCGAGTTCAATTACCGCATCAGCGATGCCAGCGAAGCGCACGTGTTCGTCGGCGTGCAGGTGGGCAGCCGCACTGAGTCCGGGCTATTGGCGCGCACGTTTGAAGAGCATGGCTACAAGACGCTCGACCTGACCGGCGACGAGCTGGCCAAGCTGCATATCCGCCACTTAGTCGGCGGCAAAAGTTCGCTGGCCCACGATGAATTGCTGTATCGTTTCGAGTTCCCTGAACGGCCGGGCGCGCTGATGCGCTTCCTGGACAGCATGGCGCCGAACTGGAATATCTCGCTGTTTCACTACCGCAACCAGGGCGGCGATGTGGGCCGCATTCTCGTGGGACTGCAAGTGCCGCCGACCGAAATGGCCGAGTTCCGGCAATTTCTGGCGTCGCTCGGTTACCGTTACTGGGATGAAAGCAGCAATCCCGTCTATAAATTGTTTTTGGGCGCCTGACGCCCCACTCCTATGAATACCCCTGACCAATCGCCCCTCGGCAAATCTTCCGCCTACCAGAGCCAGTACGCGCCCGAGCTGCTGTTCCCGATCGCGCGCCAGCAAAAGCGCGATGAGCTCGGCCTGTTCGCGGATGCCGGCACCATGCCGTTCTTCGGTGTCGACATCTGGAACGCCTACGAACTGTCGTGGCTGAACATGCGCGGCAAGCCGCAGGTGGCGATTGCAACGATCACGGTCCCGGCCGATTCGCCGAACATCGTCGAATCGAAATCGTTCAAGCTGTACCTGAATTCGTTCAACCAGACCCGCCTGGCCGGTCCGGAAGCCCTGCTGGCCCTGCTGCGCGACGATTTGTCGGACGGTTTCGGTGCACCGGTCCACGTCACGCTGACCAGCCCGGACGCGTTCGGTGCGATCAAGATGGGCGAACTCGACGGCGTGCTGCTGGATCGTCTCGATGTCGAGATCGACGGCTATTCGCCGTCCCCGGAACTGCTCAGCGCAGACCACGAGAACGGGCAAGTCGAAGAAACGCTGGTGTCGCACCTGCTCAAGTCGAACTGCCTGGTCACGGGTCAGCCGGACTGGGGCACGGTGCAGATCCGCTATGTGGGCCCGCAGATCGACCAGGAAGGCTTGCTGAAATACCTGATTGGCTTCCGCGAACACAACGAGTTTCACGAGCAATGTGTCGAGCGCATCTTCATGGACGTGCTACGCCAGTGCAAGCCGACCAAGCTGGCCGTGTACGCCCGCTACACCCGGCGCGGCGGTCTGGATATCAACCCATGGCGCGCCAACTTCTCAACCGGCAAACCGCCCAATCTGCGTGGCGCGCGCCAGTAAATATCGCGTTTCTGACAGGATGCGATTCGCACGCCTGTACGTTTTTGGCGACAACCGTGCGCTGGAGGGTCTCACACACCCCGGTATGGTGATCTGCTGAAACTGCTTGTTTTTTCAGCAGATCGTGTGCAAAAATCGGCTAATTTCAGCGCAAGCATGTATTTACTGGCTACGCCATGCAATTTATTAAAAAAATTGCGTGGTGGGCTTAACAAGCATCAACACCATCACCACCCCGTTTTTACGGGTACCGCGCGACTGTCCCGCCAACTGGCCTGACGCTCGCGATTTCGAGTGTCCCGGGCAGAAAACAGGCCTATAATCCGTGCTCGCAAGCACGCCACTTGTGCTGCGCACTTGTGCCACGCACCCCATGTTATGACCAATCTAAGCAAAATCCTCTCGCTCGAAAACGTCCAGCTCGACATCGAAGTGTCGAGCAAAAAGCGCGCCTTCGAACAAGCCGGCCTGATCTTCGAAAACAATTGCGGTATTGCCCGTTCGATTGTGTCCGACAACCTGTTCGCACGCGAGCGTCTCGGCTCCACCGGCCTTGGGCACGGCGTGGCCGTTCCGCACGGCCGCATCAAGGGCAGCAAGAGCCTGAAGGCGCCGATGGCCGCGTTTGTGCGCCTGAAGGAGCCGATTCCGTTCGAGTCGCCCGATGGCCAGCCGGTGAACCTGCTGTTTTTCCTGCTGATTCCGGACCACGTCACGCAGCAACACCTCGAGATCCTGTCGGAAATCGCCGAGCTGTTCTCGGATGAAGCCATCCGCACTGCGCTGGCGACCGATGCCGACCCGAAGGCGGTCCACGAGCGCATTATCAACTGGCAACCCAGCCTGCAAGCTCTGGGTTAAACTTCACGTCACTGCGAACGCGCGGCAATGATGTCGCGCGCCTTTTTTTGTGACGAAGACGATGCCCATGCTGCAGTCCCCGCTGACCATTCAACGGCTGTACGACGATAACCGCGACAGCCTGCAGCTCGGCTGGTTCGCGGGCTTTCCCGGCGGCGAACGCCAGATCGCCGGCGACGCCGCCTCGGCCGCCGACCAGGTCGGCCACCTGAACCTGATCCACCCGGGCCGCATCCAGGTCTTCGGGCACCAGGAACTCAATTACTACCACCGCCTGAAAGCCAATTCGCGCACCCACGTGATTGGCGAACTGATCGGCGGCGGGCCGCCGGCGCTGATCATCGCGCAGGGTCTGGAAACGCCGCCCGATATCCTCGCGATCTGCGACGAGCAGAACATCCCGCTGTTTTCCACGCCGCTGCCAGCGGCGCAGGTGATCGACTTCCTGCGCGTGTACCTGTCCAAGAAACTGGCGCAGCGCGTGATCATGCATGGCGTGTTCATGGACGTGCTGGGTGTGGGCGTGCTGATCACCGGCGAGTCGGGCCTGGGCAAGAGCGAACTGGGCCTGGAACTGATTTCGCGTTCCCACGGCCTGGTGGCCGACGATGCGGTGGAATTCTCGCGCATCGCGCCGAACATGATCGAGGGCCGCTGCCCGCCGCTGCTGCAAAACCTGCTTGAGGTGCGCGGCCTGGGCCTGTTGGACATCAAGGCGATCTTTGGCGAGACGGCGGTGCGCCGCAAGATGCGCCTGAAGCTCATCGTCCACCTGGTCAAGCGTGGCGCGCAGGACGAAGAAGTCGAGCGCCTGCCCTTTCACTTCCCGACCGAAGACGTGCTGGGCCTGCCGATCCGCAAGGTCGTGATCCCGGTGGCAGCCGGCCGCAACATCGCCGTGCTGCTGGAGGCCGCCGTGCGCAACACGATCCTGCAACTGCGCGGCATCGATACGCTGCAGGAATTCATGGAACGCCAGCGCCAGGCCATGAGCGCCGACTGACCCGGTGCGAGCGGCCCGCGAGTGTACGGCTGACCGGCGCTTGCGGTATCATCGCCCCTATGCACATCGTCCTCATCACCGGAATTTCCGGCTCGGGTAAATCCGTGGCCCTGAATGTCCTGGAAGACGCCGGTTACTACTGCGTCGACAACCTGCCACCAGCCCTGCTGACGGCCCTCGTCAATACCGTCAGCGAAAGCGGCGGCGGCAAGATCGCCGTCGCGGTCGACGCGCGCAGCGCCGAATCGCTGGCCGAACTGCCCGTGAGCGTGCGGCGCCTGCGCGAGGACGGCCACTCGGTCAAGGTCATGTTTTTGACTGCGAGCACCCATTCGCTCGTGGCGCGCTTTTCCGAAACCCGCCGCAGCCATCCGCTGTCGCACGAGCTGCGTCCGGGCGAAAACCCGGCCTCGCGCCGTACCCTGATCGAGTGCATCGCCGAAGAGCGCGAGCGCCTGTCATCGATCGAGAACCTGGGCCACGTGATCGACACGTCCGAGCTCTCGTCGAACAAGCTGCGCGGCTGGATCAAGGAACTCGCCGAGATCGACCACGCACCGCTGACGCTGTTCTTCGAGTCGTTCGCCTTCAAGGTCGGCGTGCCGCTCGACGCCGATTTCGTGTTCGACGTGCGCGCGATCCCGAACCCGTATTACGACCTGGCGCTGCGCCCACTTACCGGCAAGGATGCACCCGTGATCGCCTTCCTCGATGCACAACCGAGCGCGGTCGAGATGCTGTCCGACATCCAGAACTTCGTCGCCAAGTGGCTGCCGTCGTTCAAGACCGACAACCGCAGCTACCTGACGGTGGCGGTCGGCTGCACGGGCGGACAGCATCGTTCGGTCTACATGGCCGAACACCTGGGCGCGCACTTCGGCGCGACCGAGCGCGTGATTGTCAGGCATCGCGAGCAGCCGAAGCATCGGGCGGGGTAAAACCCGTCCGCTTTTCCAGGTTGGCAATTGAAGGGAAAAGATAGTTCTGATGCCGGCGTCATCATCATGTAAATGATGATGACGTTCGACGATGCGCTGTATGCGTAAGCATCTTGCATTTCTGCAGGTGACGGATCTTGGCATGACCGTGATGCGTCGCTGGGTGAAACAGTACGACACCAGACAACAAGGCTAACCCGGCATTGGCAAGCCACTTTCGGTTGAGAGACAGCGCGTTCATCAGCAGGAGCAGCAGTGGCGGCAGCTTCGTCGATCTTGGTTCAGCTAAATAATGCTCGGTTTAGTCTTACGAGATATGCGGCATCCGGATTTGTACCGTCGCCACCGAACCTTTCTGTAATTGCTTCTACCGCAATATCGCGTCGGGCAGGAAGACGAGATTTAACCGCGGTACCCAATGCGTCCTCCAGTTCTTTTGCCGTGAGATCCGTACAATATGCCGGTGAACCTGGTTGATGACGCCAGGATTCGGCCAAAGTACCAGAATCAACGGGATCAAACCCGATATCATCGACTAACTGCATCGCGACTCGCTTGTGTTCGGAATTGTTGCCAGCTACGGGAATGGCAAGCCTGCCAGGCATTCCGGGCGCGGTACCAAGTCGGGCTAATGAGTCAGATCCCATTGCGTTCCAAGCTTTGACCACCTCGCGGCCGAATAATTCCTTTACCCAGATGCTTTCAACCTTGCCTTCTTCAATAGCATCTATTTTTTGATCGCGTGAAGGATAATAATTGGAAGTATCAATCAAGACGCACTCTCTTGACGCAACTTTTACCGTCTCTACCAATTTTGGCAGGACAACCAGTGGAACAGAGAGGATTGCGACATCCACATCAGAGAATACCTCCGTGACCTCAACCACTTGGACGCCTGAATTTTTAAGATTCTCCGGAATCAGATGAATTCCTCTCGCGTCTGAAATTCTTACGTCATGACCGGCTTGGTTGAGTTTCTTAATCAAAGTTCCGCCGATATAACCAGTTCCTACGATACCAATCTTCATGATTTTTCGTCCTACTCCATGGGAAATAAAAATTCAGAGTAATTACTTCAATAGCGAGAAATTTTTAATTTTTGTTCTGAGTCTTCGCAGTCAGAATTTATTAACCAGCCCGACTTGGAACTGAAGCAGTCAATCTGGAATTTCGTAATCGATGATTGCGATACTTGTTCGAAATCCAGAAATATAATCTGCCACTGCCAAGTGATCTGGATCCTTGGAAAATACGTCGAGTGCTGAACGATCCGTGATGTGTGCAACCAACCCGAGCCTGCAGTTCCCCTCAATCCCCATGTCAATGTCAGCTTTCAAAGAAACGAGCCCAGGAATTTTTCCAACTAATGCGTGAAGCTGATTACGGGCTTGCATCAAGTCTTCAGTCGATGTTTCTTTAGTTATTCCGAATAGCACGATGTGTTGAATCATGACTTCCTCGATCCTGATAATGAAACGAATTATTGAGCGGTGAATCCACCATCGATGATAAAGTCAGCACCCGTCGTGAACCTTGATTCATCAGACGCCAGAAATAATACGGCGTATGCCAAATCGATCGGCTCTGCCGGAAAACCCATCGGCACTTTAGAAAGGGTAAGTTCGGTAACTTCCTTGGAAAAACTATCCATGATAGGCGTATGAACAAGCCCGGGAAATACTGTATTGACACGAACGCCCTTTTTCGCGACGTCGATAGCGATTTCTTTTGTGATGCCTTGAAGTGCAGCTTTCGTCGCTGAATATGCAACGGAGCCTCCACTGATTCCGCCAACAATTCCAGCCGCCGAAGAAATATTGATGATCGAGCCTTTGCCGTTCTTGATCATCTCGGGCATCACGGTTTTGATACCGAGAAGCGTTCCCACCAGATTTACGCTCACAATCCGCATGGTCTCTGTTGTGTCAATGTCCCACACATTCTCATGAGTCTTCCCAGGCATCCCCGCGTTGTTGACCAGAATGTCTACCTTGCCGAATTTTTCCATGGTTTTTGCAAACACGTGCGCCCACTCTTCCTCAGTCGCAATGTCGTGCTTGACTGCAATAACCGATTCGCCGCCTAGTTCATCATTGATCTCTTTTACGGTTTTCAGAAGCATTTCGCCGTTCATGTCAGTAGCAATGACTTTGGCTCCTTCTTGCGCGAACAATTTGGCTTCAGCCTTGCCTTGTCCACCTGCCGCGCCGGTGATGATTGCAACTTTATCTTTGAGTCGATTCATGATTCATCCTTTTTGATTTGAAAAAATTCATCGCCAGACTAGCCGAACCTGATGCCCGCCATTACCAATTTCATTGGCACTTGTAGCTTGAACCTGATTGTTCCGAGCCAGTTCCGACATAACGCAACTTTTTCGGGAATAGGCACAGTGGCAATTTCAGACGCGCGTCACCCGATTGCACCTTTATATCTTGTGGTGCCTGGTCATGCTCCACCCAAGTCTGAAGTGCAGCGAACATTTCGTCGCGTCCGGACGCCGGTTGCGGAATTGGAATGAAAGGCGCTCCTTCAGAACGTCCACTATGAGTGAAACCGGGGACAAGATAAAATCGATAGAAGCGCTGAGCATTCTTGATTCCGCCCATGTTTTCTACAACTTTTTGGTAGTAATGTATCGAGCCCTGAACCGGGATGTATTCGTCGTCCAAGCCGTGATACATCAGCAGTTTTCCTTTTGCAGCAGCAAAAGCAGAAAGGTTTGAGCTATCGGTATTAATTGCACTGAATTGGCTCTGCAATGCCAATCCCTGTAACCGCGCATTGACCAGACCGGCATAATCAAGCTCTGTGATCCAGCGATTCTCCCCATCACCGGTCGCATTACGAAAACCAGTACTGCCGAGCAAAGGATTTTTCATTTCCAGTGCCACCTGGTCCGCAGCCAGAAGTAAGCCTGGAGCGCCTCCTGCAGATGTATTCTTCAGCTCCACACTGCGGGTCCAGCCAAACCATAGCCGCTTTGTGTCAGAAAGACCGATGCTCTCGCCATTGTCAACGGCAGGAGAAGGCGCGCTGCCGTCCCGCGTCTGGCCATACCAGAGCTTGTTAACCACCTTTGCTTCTTCGCGAGTGATGCAAGAAGTTGACTGTGGCGCAGCAGCTGCTCCTGCTGATGTGCTGTCTGGACACAAAACTGCGGGATCCTCCACGGGATCGTATCGGCAAGCCAGCGGGTCCAGCACGAATCCTAGCGCCGATCCTCCGCATGCCTGGATGGCAGCTTTTGTGACAACGGCAAGCTTTTCAGGAGCAATCACGCGTCCCAATTCCTGCTTCATAGCAATCTGGCCGTACAGATTTCCAGTGTGGAACGTGCTCCAGTTAATCGCCGGAGCGCCAGCAAGGATGCCGTCGAAGTCATCCGGAAAGCGCTGCGCTACCTTCAGGGCTTGTCGTCCCCCTGTCGAAAATCCATCCCAGTAAGCGAACCGATGCGGGCGACCGTAGTAGGCCCGAGTCACTGCCTTCGTCTTCTCCGCAAGTTCGTGGAGACTCCGCTCTGAAAAATCGCGCCATCCGACGGTATTGATGCTACCGTCAGGATTCATCGCGAACGATGCATCGAAGGGTGAGCCAGCATGCCCGTTATCCGACGTCGCCACGACAAACCCTTTAGTGACAGCGGCTGAATGGATGTCGTCGCTGGCGACAATAGTGGGGCTAGCCTGTGGCGTGCCAGACCAGCCGCTATTACCGAAGACGCGAATGCGCTGGTTCCACGTTTGTGGCGAGGGTAATAAGATTTCAATCCCAATGCCTGCAGATGTCGACGGGGCACCAGCCGGGCCGGGATTCCCAGGACCGACAATCAGCTTAACCATACACAAATTCGTCCCGGCGATAGGTGGCTGCGCGGTACCGCCCCCCTCGACTGCCGAAGCTGATGAGGCCGCGCTTGGATCGTCTGTCAATACAAGACGGTCGCCCCGCTTAAACGGCTTCGCGATCACCAGTCGGGTATCGGCATGGTCTGCCAAAGCGGTCTTCAGCTCAGCCCCACAGTTCCCAAGCGATCCTGACTTCGCTTGAGTCTGCGCTAACACTGCAGTCGGCGCCATGGCGGCAGTGATTGACACCATGATGATTGCCACCTTAGTGCGAACGGTGCTGTATTGATGCTCCAGTGGTTTCCAGGGCTTCGTTGTGCACGCCATGCGTAATCTCCTGAGGTTATTCATGAATTGATATTGTTCAGTCGTGGAGACGCGGGTCGAGCCCGTATTGCGCCGGCGCGCCAAGGTGTTCGCGTAAGGTCGAACCACCATAATCAGAATGAAAAATTCTGCGGGCCTGCAGGATTGGAATCACCCCGTCAACGAAAGCGTCGATGCCATCATCGATGTCCGGAGATATCCAGAAGCCGTCCACAGCGCCCGCTTCGAGCCACTCCTGCATGTGATCCGCAGCTTCAATAGCCGGACCAGCGATCACCGGGTGATAGTCAATAACGCCATGAGCAAGAACGTCCCTGAGGCTCCATCCTTCGCGCGCTACTTTCAGCGCGTTCGAGGACCGCGGATCTCTGGTTGATGGCCGAGCATTGGCGAGCTGCTCGCGTGACAAAGGAGTATCGAGCTGCGAGAGGTCAAGTCTGATGCCAAGCATCTGTTGGAGGTACGCCAGCCGCTGTGGCAAAGACGTGCCCATCATGGTGATCCGTCGATCCAGTGCAGTCCGCTTGGTATCGGTGATCGACGTCATCAAGCCAGCAAAGAACTTCACCTCATTCGGATCGCGACCTGCGCGTTCTGCCGCGTTTCTCAACGCCATACGCTGGGCACGTGCATCATCGATCGTAAACACGGCGCCAATAAGCGCGTTGGCATAGCGGCCGGCAAGATCGTGACCGTTCGGGCTGCCGCCCGCATGGAAAATGACTGGCTGTCCCTGTTCGGATGGCGGGATATATAACGGGCCGCGCGAAGCGACATATTTGCCGCCTGCGGCAACCGGTTCGATATCGTCCGCCCTGGCGAACTGCCCGCTCGCCTGATCGTGAACCCATGCGTCCTTGCCCCAGCTTCCCCAAAGCGCTTGAACCAGCTGAATAGCTTCGTGCGCCCTGCCATAACGATCTGCGCTCGACGGGAGACGCTTGCCATAATTTACCGCGACATCTTCGCTGCTCGATGTCACAGCGTTCCAGCCGGCACGCCCGTGGCTCATGACGTCAAGCGCCTTGAACTGACGCGCCAGATTGTAAGGTTCATTGAACGTTGTCGAACCAGTGGCGACAAGACCGATACGGCTTGTCTCACGAGCGAGTACCGCCAGCATCAGCATGACGTCCAGGCTGTAGTACGGGGGTTCGTGCTCGATGTCTCCAATGTGACTGGGGCCATCCGGCAGAAACAGGAAATGGAGCTTGCCGCGTTCCGCAGCTTGGGCATGCCTGATCTTTGCCTCGACGCTGGTATAGCTCTTTGGATCAACACCCGGCACACGCCATGCACCGGGTTGAGACCCATAGCCGTTTCCGAGTTGCATACCGATCAGCAGTTGGGCCGACACGGGAAGGTTGCTCGTCATGCTCATTACCGCACCTTGCTGAACGTGGCGCGCAATTCGTCGACGAACGCGGCAGGTTGTTCCCAGGCGGCGAAATGGCCGCCTTTTGGCAGCTCGTTGAAATGAACGAGCTTCGCAAAACGTGGTTCAGCCCACCGCTTTGAGATGCGTGCTTTCTCTCCCGGGAACATGCTGATGCCTGTGGGCAGTGGCATCGGCTCCTCGATCGTCACCTGACGAGGTTTCTCCTTCGCCGTCTCCCAATACAGACGGGCTGAGCTCGGTCCAGTGTTCGGCAGCCAGTAGAGCATGATGTTGTCAATCATGTCGTCGAGTTTGAACACCCGTTCCGGTTCGCCGCCGCTGTCTGAGACGTCCTGCAGCATTTGGTAGATCCACGCCGCTTGCCCGGATGGAGAATCGGCGACACTGTAGGCAATCGATTGCGGATGTTTGCTTTGTATCGCGAAGTATCCTGAAAGATTGTCTAGATACTCTTGCATATCAGCGAGAATCTTTTGCTCTTCTGGCGTTGCGCTCGAGCGTTCAGTGTCGGTGGGCGTGAAATCAATCAGGTTCAGGTGGATGCCGATCAACCCTTCCGGTTGCATGTAACCGAGCCTGGTTGTAATTTGCGCGCCCCGATCACCGCCTTGCGCAACCCACCGCTTGGACCCCAATCGCTCCATTAGCACGATCCAGGCTTTGGCGATGCGCTCGTTATTCCACCCAGTCGTTGTAGGCTTGCCCGAAAAACCATGACCTGGCAGTGACGGTATGATCAGGTCAAACGCATCCGCCGCCTTGCCACCGTGCGCAACAGGATCAGTCAATGGGCCAATGACGTGCCGGAACTCCAGCACTGAGCCCGGCCAGCCATGAGTTAGAAGCAGCGGCAGGGCATTCCGCTCTTTTGAGCGGATATGTAGAAAATGAATGTCGATGCCATCAATCTGGATGACGTATTGCCCTGAACTGTTAAGAAGCTTTTCGCAAGAACGCCAGTCATAACCGTTCTGCCAACGTTCGACCAAGCTGCGAATATTGGCAAGTGGTGGTCCCTGCGTGGTGTCTTCGACAGTTTCTTTGTCCGGCCACCGGGTCTTTGCCAGGCGCGCTTGAAGATCGATCAGTCGCGCACGTGGAACCGCAATCTTGAACGGTCGAATGCCGTTCGCAATCGCGGTAGCCGGTTGAAGTGGCGCCGCACTGCGCAAGACCTCAGCAGCACTCGCTGTTGCAGAAAACATGGAAACGCCAGCGATAGCGCTACCCGAAAAAATGAATTGCCGACGATGCATGAGAGGCCTTTCGGTAAGCAGGTTCTGGCGAACCCACTCGTTTATTGGATGAATGTTTGCGCCTAGCGCAACGCGCATTGCACGCTTACATGTTGATGGCGCGGATCAACCGAACACCCCACTCTTCGTCAGGATTCGTTGTGCTGTCCCCAAGGCGCTCCTGCATTACGGCAACGCCGAGATCTCGACGTTTGGGCAGCCTGTCTCGCTGTGCAGCATCCAGGGCCGCGCCGATCTCAGCGTAAGAAAGATCCGTGCAATACACCGGTGCGCCTGGCTGTTGGCGCCACGAGTCCGCGAGCGAGCCAGCATCGAAAGCATCAAGGCCGGTATCATTGACCAGCGACATGGCTACCTTGCGATCGTGATCTCGATCCGCGGCCACCGGAATAGCGATCCGGTCAGATGCCCCGGCCGGCTTTGACTTCCTGGCCAGAGACGCTGAGCCAATTGCATTCCATGCTTTGACGATTGGGCGACCAAGCTGCTCGGCTACCCACATGCTCTCCGCTTGTCCCTGCTCGATGGCGTCGATCTTTTCATCGCGGAAAGGATAATAGTTGGAGGTGTCGATGACGACAGTCTCAGCGGGAAGGCCGGCTACCAGCGATGCAATATCTCGGATGCGATTGAGTGGAATGGACAGAACGACGACCTCCACATCCGTCAGGGCGTTCTCGGTAGTCACAGCGAGCGCACCTGAAGATAGAAGTTCCTTATCAATCGTTTCAGGGCCACGCGAATTTGCGACCTTCACCTCATGCCCGGCCTGGCTCAAGCGCACAACAAGCGTCTTACCAATGTTTCCTGTTCCCAAAATACCGATTTTCATATTCCCTCCCATTGACGATTACTGTGGTGTCATAATATGGACTAACTTCTGTAACAACAAGAACCCACCAAAAAGTGGGATACACACCAAAAGGTAAGTGCATGTCGATTCGTGATTGGAAATGTGAGGACTCAAAGCAGCAGCTGGTCTGGGCGGCTGCAACAGGCGAAGCGCTACGTGTGCTTGAGGGCAAATGGAAGATCGTCATCATCTTCCAGCTCTTTGCAGCGAAACAGCCGCTTCGCTTTTCGGAACTCGAGCGCCGCGTGGAGGGCGTCAATCAAAAGATGCTCATCCAACAACTGAAAGAGTTGGAAAAGGACGAGACCGTCATACGGAAAATTTATCCGCAGGTGCCACCTAAGGTCGAATATGCACTTAGCGAAATGGGCCTCGCGCTCGGCCCATCAATTGAATGCCTGATCGACTGGACATTTATGCGCCGAGAAACTATTCATGGCGGCTCGGAAGCTTAGTCGCTTGCAGCTTCGCATTATTTACATGCTCTGCACTTAGCCGCAGCGCACTGCTCAATCGCTTGCAAACCCTAGTACGGCAAGTCTCGCGTTGTAGTCCTATGCGGTTTATCTAGTCCATGAACCAGTATTCATGGCCGTTCGATTTGAAAGCAATAAACGAATAGATCGTCACCCGTTAACTGGTTAGGCTGTGAATCTCCTCCATACTTTCAAAGGATTCACGATGCTGCAGTTATCAGGGAAAGTAGCAATCGTCACTGGCGCAAGTTCAGGCATTGGCTACGAAACGGCCAAGCTATTCGCAAGCGAAGGTGCGAATCTGGTCGTCACCGCTCGCCGCCACAGCGAACTTGCCAAACTGGTCGCGGACATCGAGCGCCATGGCGGTGAGGCAGTTGCCATTGCCGGGGATATCAGGGACGAGAACCTTGCGCGCTCATTGGTTGAAATGGCAGAAAGCCGCTTTGGCGGACTCGACATTGCTTTCAACAACGCTGGTACGACAGGGGATCCCGCCCCAGTGGCCGATATAACGGCTGACGCCTGGCAAGCTACGCTCGATACAAATTTGACGGGCTCTTTTCTCGGTGCGAAGTACCAACTGCCCGCAATGATAAAACGAGGCGGCGGTTCGATCATTTTCACGTCGACATTTGTCGGAAGCACTGTGGGTTTTCCAGGAATGGGGGCATACGCTGCCAGTAAAGCAGGACTGATCGGTCTGATGCAGGTCATCGCCGTCGAATATGGCATGCACGGTATTCGCGCCAATGCTTTACTCCCCGGGGGAACCGATACACCGATGGGTCGAGCGACCGCCAATACGCCTGAGGCACTGGCTTTTGTAAAAGGCTTGCACACCCTCAAACGCATTGCACGGCCAGAGGAAATCGCCCGCTCGGCACTCTATCTCGCTTCTGATGCCTCCAGCTTCAGCACTGGCTCGACGCTTTTGGTGGATGGTGGCGTATCAATCAACCGCACATAACAGAAGAAATGCCGGTGACACCAGCATCCCTGATGCGAATGTCGCCGTCATGTCAGATCGGACCGATTACCTTACCACCGGTGTAGTACACGTAGGTCAGCGGCCCATCAGGAATAATCTGGCTAATTTCATTGATTGGTTCTGCTTTTAAGGTACTGCGACCGTCACATTATTTCAGCACCGACGCCGCATCTACAATCCGCACATCATGCATCTGGTGCAGATACGATTCCAGATATCCCTTGTGCGACGCGCCGACGATGACCAGCATGCGCTGACCGGGCCGCAACCCCAGGACGTCCCGGATATTGGCCGCCATGCGCAGGTTGCGCGTTTCCCAGTAACCCACGTACTGGCGGCCGAAGCGCTGCGCTGACGGCTCATTAAGCGCCGCGCCGAAGTCGCTGCGGTAGATCAGGGCCGCCTGGCCGGGCGCATTGTCGGCGCGGTACATCGCCAGCACGCCTTCGGCACTGGCCAGCAACCCCTCCTGCGTCTTGTCCACTGCAGCGCGCTGCTTCGTGGCAGGGTTATCCCACGCCGTCATCAGCGCATCGCCAAACGCCTTCTGGTCTTCAGACGCGCTGTCGGCGGTATGGTCGTCCATTGCGTACAGGCGTTCAAGACCGAGCCGGGCCGCCAGGCGTGCACCGATCATCAGGCTTTCGTCCATCCTGGTTTCCAGCTTCACGAGTACGCTGACCAGTGTGGCATCCAGACCGTCACCGGCACGGCGCTCAACCTCGGGCAAGCGCAGCCACTGGACCAGCGCCGATGCGCGCTCGCCCCCAGCGAGGAACAGCGCTGCCAGGTGACGGCGCTGCGCCGGGGTCGGCGCGTCGGGCCAGGCAGCCAGCAAGGCCTCGGCAGCCTCGGTCGCCGCTGCGACATCCAGGCCTGTGGCCAGCCGCGCCGGTGCAGTATCCCTGCAATAGGAATCGATCGAGTCCTTGTAGCGGACTGGGTAGCGTCGCATGAAGTCGCACTGCGGCCCGGACACCGCCTCGATCGCAATCGCCTGCGGCTTCCATGCGGCCAGGCGTTCGTTCAGCAGCGTCAGGCTGGCGGCCTGGAAGGTTTTCGGCAATTGCGACAGATGGGGGGAGCCCAATACCAGCACCTCATTGGCAGGCCCGGAGGCCGGTCCCTTGAATGCGCCCGCATTGAAGTCAGGCTGCCAGGCCTGGGCGGCGGCGCTGCCGCACAAGGTCATCGACAACAGCAAGGCGGTCATGCGCATCGGGGTTCCTCATCGGTTCATGAAGCCACGATGTTTGCACCGCCTGCACGAAAAGTCACGCGCAAACGGATATGCATGGAGACGCTTACGCGAGATGCCGTAGCGGATGCGCATGCACCGGCCACACCGGCGCAAAGAAGTGCGCCACCATCGCATCGGTCACGAGGTCGAGCGATGGCGGATTCCATTGCGGCGCATTGTCCTTGTCGATGACGAGCGCGCGCACGCCTTCGAGCACCTCGCCATGCTCGAAGTTGCGGCGCACCAGCGAGCGCTCCAGGCGCAGACAGTCGGCGACATCGAGCGATGCGCCGCGCAGCAGCAGCTCGCGCGTCACGCACATCATCAATGGCGAGCGCTGACGCATTGCATTCAATGCCTTCTGCGCGAATGGCGTGTCGTCACCCTCGAGCGAGGCCATGATTGCCGCCACCGAATCCGCGCCAAAGTGCGCATCGATGCGCGCGCGGTTGGCTTGCAATTCGCTCTCGCCGGGGTGCGCCGTGGCAAACTCGCGGATCGCCGCCGGCAGATCCGCGCCTGCCGTCGCCTCGATCAGCGCCTGCAACGCCGGCAGGTCGGCGCCCGGCACGAACACGTCGGCCAGGCCCACATACAGCGCGTCGGCCGCGCCGATCGTCAAGCCGGTCAAGCCCAGGAACATCCCCAATTGCCCCGGCGCGTGCGACAGAAAATGGCTGCCGCCGACATCGGGGAACAGGCCGATATTCACCTCGGGCATCGCCATCTTGGTGCGCTCGGTGACGATGCGCAGGCCGCAATCGGGGCCGCCCTGCGCGATGCCCATGCCCCCGCCCATGACCACGCCATCCATCAGCGCGATATACGGTTTCGGATAAAAATGGATCAGGTGATTCAGCGCGTATTCTTCGGTGAAGAAATCCTCGAGCAGTGCGCTGCCGCCTTGCGGCGAGGCGTTGCCGACCTCGTGGAAGAAGCGGATATCGCCGCCCGCGCACAGTGCTTTTTCGCTGCTGCTGGTGATCACGACCGCATCGACGGCAGCGTCACGCTGCCAGTCGAGCAGGATCGCGGTCAGCGCGCGCACCATGTCCAGTGACAGCGAATTGAGCGCCTTGGGACGGTCTAGCGTGATGATGCCGGTGCGGTTGGCGATGCGGGTCAGGACGTGTTCGGACATGGCGTGATCCATCGAAAGGAAACACGTATTTTACCGGCAGCGGGATGCAAAAAGGGCGTCCCGAAAAGACGCCCCTGGCGGTGGTGACCTGCGCTCGATCAGGCGACAGCGACGTCGGCTTCGTCGACGTCCAGGCGTTTGATCGCTGTGCGGTTATGGTCTTTGAGCATCTGCTTGTGCTTCAGGATTTGTCGATCCAGTTTATCCATCAACATGTCGATCGCGGCATACAGGTCTTGCGCGACGCTCGCCACGTGCAGGGTCTTGCCCGACACCTGGACATTGATTTCAGCTTTTTGCCTTTTTTCTTTTTCAGTGAGGTTATCGACGGCCAGGAAGACGTGGGTATCTATGACTTGATCGAAATGGCGAATAATGCGTTCCAGCTTATTCTGAACGTATTCACGGATGGCAGGGGTTACTTCGAGATGGTGACCACTGATGGTGAGGTTCATACACACTCCTTTGAAGATGTCACGTCGCTTGCACCACACAGGAGCTGAAGGCACAGACTGTATGAGCGGCGTTGTTACAAGGCTTTGCGGAGACTGACGGGGGGGATCTTGAGCGCTTCACGGTATTTTGCGACCGTCCTGCGCGCAATGACCATGCCTTGTTCCCCGAGCATTTCCGCGATCTTGCTGTCGGATAATGGATTCTTAGGGTCTTCTGCTCCTGTCAATTGTGCGATGAGCGCACGGATTGCCGTTGAGGATGCTTCGCCTCCCGCTTCGGTGGCAACGTGGCTGCCGAAGAAATACTTCAACTCGAACATGCCGTGCGGGGTCAGCATGTATTTCTGGGTTGTGACACGAGAGATGGTGCTCTCGTGCAGACCTAGTGTATCAGCTATCTCGCGCAAAACAAGGGGCCGCATGGCAACCGCGCCGTGGCTGAAAAAGTTGCGCTGGCGCTCGACAATCGCCTCGGCCACACGCAGAATCGTGTCGAAACGCTGGCGCATGTTCTTGATGAGCCACTTCGCCTCTTGCATCTGCGCGCCCATCTGGCTCTCGCTGCGGCCCTGCTTGAGCATCGTGGCGTACAGGCTGTTCACGCGCAGGCGCGGCATCACGTCCGGGTTCAGCGTGACCGCCCAGCCATTCTTCGCGCGCCGCACGATCACGTCCGGCACCACGTAATCCGACACGTTCGACGCGAACGCGGCGCCCGGATGCGGATTGCACTGGCGGACCACAGCCTGCACTTCGCGCAGGTCTTCGTCGTCGCAATCGAGCGCTTTTTTCAGCTTGCTGTATTCGCGCTGCGCGAACCAGGTCAGGTAGCCTTCGACGATCTTCAGCGCCATGCGGCGCGTGACCATCGGCACGCCCGGCATGCGCCGGATCTGCAGCGCCAGGCATTCGGCCGCGCTGCGCGCGCCCACGCCCACCGGGTCCATGCTCTGCACCATCGCCAGCGCGCAGCGCAGTTCGTCGAGATCGACCTCGAGTTCTTCGGGCAGCCGCGAGTGGATGTCGTCGAGCGGCTCGTCCAGGTAACCGTTGTCGTCGAGCGCGTCGATCACCAGTTCGGCCAGTGCGCGATCGCGGGTCGAGAGCAGCGTTTCGCGCACCTGTTCCATCAGGTGTTCGCGCAGCGTGATGGCGCACGCCTCCAGCTGCGGGCGGCCGTCTTCGTCGTCGCTGCTGCTACTGCTGCCGGACGACGCGCCGCTGCCTTCGCTCCACTCGTTGTCGGGCCGGTCGCCATCGACCGCGCCGCCTTCAGCGCCCTCGCCTTCGGCCGGCGCGCTGCCTTCACCTTCGGCCTGCTGGCCCGGCGCCGGTGGCGCCTCGCCGGATGCCGGCGCATTGTTGATGGCCCCATCGGCCAGCAAGCGCACCGAATGATCGAGCGGATCGTCGAGCCTTTCGAGCAGCGGGTTATCGCCCAGTATCTGCTCGATCTCCTGGTGCAGTTCGAGCGTCGACAGCTGCAGCAACCGGATCGATTGCTGCAGCTGTGGCGTGAGCGCCAGGTGCTGCGAAGTGCGGAGCTGAAGGGACTGTTTCATCAATTGGTCATGGCTTACATGCGGAAATGTTCACCAAGGTACACGCGGCGCACCGACTCGTCGGCGATGATATCGTCGGGACGGCCGGATGCGAGCACCGCGCCCTGATTGATGATGTAGGCGCGGTCGCAGATGCCAAGCGTCTCGCGCACATTATGGTCGGTGATCAGGACGCCGATCTTGCGCTCCTTGAGGAAGCGCACGATGCGCTGGATCTCGATCACGGCGATCGGGTCGACACCGGCAAAGGGTTCATCGAGCAGCACGAAGCGCGGATTGGTGGCCAGTGCGCGTGCGATCTCCACGCGGCGCCGCTCGCCGCCCGACAGCGACAGCGCCGGGTTCTCGCGCAGCTTTTCGATCTGCAGGTCGGCCAGCAAGTTGTCGAGCCGCTCGCCGATCTGCGCTTTGGTCAGCGACTTGCCGTCGACCTTCTGCAGTTCGAGCACGGCGCGGATGTTTTCTTCCACCGTCAGCTTGCGAAACACCGACGCTTCCTGCGGCAGATACGACAGGCCGAGCACCGCGCGGCGATGGATCGGCAGGCTGGTGATGTCGGTGCCGTTGATGCTGATCGAGCCGGCATCCGACGGCACCAGGCCGACGATCATGTAGAACGAGGTGGTCTTGCCGGCGCCGTTCGGGCCCAGCAAACCCACCACCTCGCCGCATTCGACGTCGAGCGACACGTCGCGCACGACCAGGCGCTTGCCATAGCTTTTCTGCAGGCCCTTGACGACCAGCGTGCTGCGATCGTTCAGCTCCGTCATTGCGTGCCTCCGGCCGGCGTACGCTTGGGCGCCAGGATCAGCGTGCCACGTCCGCCGCCAACCTTGCTTTCGCCGCTGACGTCATTGCGCACGGCGACGACTTCCTTGCGGTTGTCGTACGAGATGAACGGGCCAGTCATCTGGTTGGTCATCCGGTCGTTTTCGAGTTCCTTGACGACCGCGTTCGAGTACAGGCGCACCAGCTCCGAACGTTCATCGTATTCGATGCGTTCGGCCTGACCCTCGACCCACAGGTTCGGGCCGCCGTCGCGCTTCTGCCGGAACGTGGCAGGCTTGCCGTTGGCCGCGGTGAGCGTCACGCTCATATAGCCTTCGGGCGTATCCCTGACCACGGCGCGCTCGGCCTTGACCAGCAACGTGCCGCGGGTCAGGATCACGTTGCCGGTAAAGGTGCGAACGCCCGCGACGCCATCGAGGTCGCCGTTGTCGTATTCAAGTGCCGCCTGCTTGAGCGAGTCGGCCTTTTCGGCCATGGCGGTCAAGGAAAGGAGTGAAAAGAAAGCGGCAGCGAAGAGTTTTTTCATGATGGTGCTGGTCCTGGGTTAGCACGCGCGCATGGCTGATGGCCTTCAGCGCTGGCGTGGCGGATAGACGATACGGCCGCGGCCGGACAATTTCATCTGCATTGTCGCGTTGTTGGCCACCAGGCCGACGGCCTTGAGGGTGGACGCGCCAAGCTCCATGTCGATCGGCTGGTCGGTCTTGACGATTTCTTCGTCGGGCAATACGGTCATGGCCGACGTGCGCACGCGCAGCGCTTCGCTGGCGGGCGTTTTGGGGCGCTGCAGATCGACGTCGCCGAACAGTTCGACACGGTGTTCTTCGTGGAAGATGCGCGCGCTCTTGGCCACCACCGTCATCGGCGGACGGCCCGGTTCGATGCCGCGCATGAGCGGCTGGTCGACGTTCGACACGTCCCCTTGCGGGATGTGGGCCAGGCGCTTGCCCGACACCACGTAGCTCGGCTGGCCGTTGGGCGTCATTCGCACAAACGAAAAGTTCTCGACGATGTAATCCGGCTCGTCGGGCGGGCCGCCCAGTTGCGCATCGATCTCGGTCCCCTGCATCAGCTGCAGCAGCCAGAAGCTGCCGAAGGCGAAGAATACGCCGATCACGATCATCGCCAGCAGATTCCAGCGATGCGCGGTGCGTTTGTTGGAGGCGATGGTGGCCATGGCGCTCAGGCGAAATACGGCGCGAGCGCCTGGTCATAGGTGCCCTGCGCGCGCATGACGAGGTCGCAGATCTCGCGCACCGCGCCACGGCCGCCACCGTTCTTCGTCACGTAATGCGCGCGGTGCTGCACGTCCGGATGGCCCGACGGCACCGCGACGGCAAAGCCGACGCGCGCGAACAGCGGCAGGTCGATCACGTCGTCACCGATATAGCCGCATTGGTCGGCAGTAAAGCCGGTGGCCTCCAGCAGATTGGCAAAGCCGATGCGCTTGTCGTGGTTGCCCTGGTAGACATGCGAGATGCCCAGGTCGGCGGCGCGCCGCACGACGATCGGCGACAGGCGCGCGCTGATGATCGCGGTCTGCACGCCGGATTTATTGAGCATCTGGATGCCCAGGCCGTCGAGCACATTGAAGGTCTTGGTCACTTCGCCATCGGGGCCGTAGGTCAGGCTGCCGTCGGTGAGCACACCGTCGACGTCGAAGATCATGACCTTGATGCGCGCGGCGCGCTCGATGTGAGCCAATACAGGAATAGTCATCAAATCACCTTTGCACGGGTCAGGTCGTGGATGTGCAGCGCGCCGACCAGCTGGCCCGCTTCATCGATCACGAGCATCTGGTTGATGCGGAATTCTTCCATCACGGCGACCGCGTCGACGGCCAGCTGCTCGGGGCGTACGCTGCGCGGATTGGCGTGCATGACGTCGC
Organism: Telluria sp. ZT3P25; assembly: GCF_059685895.1. Classification (NCBI taxonomy): domain Bacteria; kingdom Pseudomonadati; phylum Pseudomonadota; class Betaproteobacteria; order Burkholderiales; family Oxalobacteraceae; genus Telluria; species Telluria sp. ZT3P25. Next base: position 779,604 of record NZ_JCASIJ010000002.1, on the reverse strand, counting down.
GAATCAGCACGTTCGAAAAATCATGCATGCGCTCGATCACGCGGCGCAAGTCGCCATCGGTAAACACGCCCAGCGGGCGGCCATCGGAATCGACCACGGCGGTCATGCCCATGCCTTTCTGGCTGATCTCGAGCAGCGCCTTGACCAGCGGGACATCCAGGCCCACCGACGGGATGGCGTCACCGGTGCGCATCACGTCACGCACGTGCGTGAGCAGGCGCCGGCCCAGCGCGCCGCCCGGATGCGACAGCGCGAAATCCTGCTCGCGGAAACCCCGCACGTCGAGCAGCGCCACGGCCAGCGCGTCGCCCATGGCCAGCGTAACGGTGGTGCTGGTGGTCGGCGCCAGATTCAGCGTGCAGGCTTCTTTCGCCACTGCGATGTTCAGGTGGACGTCGGCCAGCCTGGCCAGGCGCGAGGCCGGCTTGCCGGTCATGGCGATCACGCGCGCGCCCAGGCGCTTCACGGCTGGCAGGATGTCGAGCAGTTCAGACGATTCGCCCGAATTGGAAATGGCGATCAGGATGTCATTCGCGGTGACCATGCCCAGGTCGCCGTGCGCGGCTTCGCCCGGGTGCATGAAGAACGCCGGCGTACCGGTGGACGACAGCGTGGCAGCGATCTTGCGGCCGATGTGCCCCGACTTGCCCATGCCCGAAACGACCACGCGGCCGGTGCCGGCGTAGATCAGCTGCGCGGCGTCGACAAAGCTGCTGTCGTCGCCCAGGCGCGCGTGCAGCGCCACGATGGCATCGGCCTCGATCGCAAGCGTCTGGCGACCCAGTTCCAGCACGCGCTGCGCCAGGGTTTCGTCAAAACTTTTCAGCATTATTTGGTCATCAGTTACACTCATTCCAGAAGTATAAACGAATTGCGAAAGCAAAAAACTTGCCAGTCGTAACATTCGATAACAAGCACGCCTCGCCACCATAACCACCACCCGTTTCACCCCATGCATTCTGGTCTCGAACTCACCCTGTTGCTGCTTGGCTGCGCCGTCCTTGGCGTGGTGGCCTTTCGCACCCTGCAGTTGCCGCCGATGCTCGGCTACCTGGCCGTCGGCGTCCTGATCGGCCCCCACGCCCTGGCACTGGCCGAAGACAGCCCCACTACCCATGCACTGGGCGAATTCGGCATCGTCTTCTTGATGTTCTCGATCGGGCTCGAATTCTCGCTCGGCCAGCTGCGCTCGATGCGGCGCATCGTGTTCGGGCTGGGACTTGGCCAGGTAGTGACGACCGTCGCTGCAGCCATGGGCATCGGCCTGCTGGCGGCGTACCTGATGCCCCACCTCACCTTGGCCTGGCAGGCCGCGTTCGCACTGGGCGGGGCGCTGGCCATGTCGTCCACGGCGATTGTCGTCAAGCTGCTCACCGAGCGCCTCGAGCTCGAGAGCGAACACGGGCGGCGCATCATCGGCATCCTGCTGTTCCAGGATCTGGCGGTGGTGCCGCTCTTGATCATGATCCCGGCGCTGGCGCGCGATCCGGAAGACATGGCCATCACGCTCGGCCTGGCCGCACTGAAGGCGGGACTGGTGCTGGCGCTGCTGCTGTTCTTTGGCCAGAAGCTGATGGGGCGGTGGTTCACGATCGTGGCCAAGCGCCGCTCGCAGGAGCTGTTCATGCTCAACCTGCTGCTCGTGACACTGGGTTCCGCCTGGATCACCGAGCAGGCCGGCCTGTCGCTGGCGCTCGGTGCCTTTGTCGCCGGCATGCTGATCTCCGAAACACCCTACAAGCACCAGGTGGAAGAAGACATCAAGCCGTTTCGCGATGTGCTGCTTGGCCTGTTCTTCATCACGATCGGCATGCTGCTCGACCTGCGCCTGGTGAGCCAGTACTGGTGGCAGGTCACGCTGCTGCTGGCGCTCGTGGTGCTGCTCAAGGCGGGCCTGATCGTGCTGCTGGCGCGCGCGTTCGGCGCGCCGCTGGGCACCGCGCTGCGCACGGGCCTCGCGCTGGCGCAGGCCGGTGAGTTCAGCTTCGTGCTGCTCAGTCATGCATCCGGCTCGAAGCTGATCGATCCGTTCGTGATGCAGCTGGTGCTGGCCTCGATGGTGCTGTCGATGCTGCTGGCGCCCTTCATCATCGGCTACATGGACCGGATCGTGATGAAGGTCGCGGCCAACGAATGGATGATGCAGTCGCTGCAACTGACGCAGCTGGCCACGCGCACCATGAGCACCCAGAAGCACGTGATCATCGCCGGCTTCGGGCGCAGTGGCCAGAGCCTGGCCACGCTGCTGAAAGAAGAAGCCTTGCCGTGGTACGCGCTCGACCTGGATCCGGAGCGGGTGCAGAAGGCGCAGGCGGCCGGCGCGTCGGTCTCGTATGGCGATGCGGCGCGCCGCGAAAGCCTGATCGCGGCCGGCGTACACCGCGCCAGCGCGCTGGTGATCACGTTCGCCGACACGCGCCAGGCGCTCAAGGTGCTGCACCTGGTGCACGAACTGGCGCCCGCCCTGCCCGTGATCGTGCGTAGCCACGACGACGGCGACATGGACGTGCTCAAGGCGGCCGGCGCGACCGAGGTGGTGCCCGAAGCGCTCGAGAGCAGCCTGATGCTTGCCTCGCACGCGCTGGTCACGCTGGGCGTGCCGCTGCGCCGCGTGGTGCACCGGGTGCAGGCCGCGCGCAAGGGCCGCTACGCCACGCTGCGCGGCTACTTCCACGGCACGGACGACAGCGGTGCGGATCTCGAACATGGCCAGGTGAAGCTGCATTCGGTGCGCCTTCATGCGCAGGCCGGCGCAATCGGTCTGGCGCTGGGCGCGTTGCGGCTGCATGATGTGGCGGTGGAGGTAACAGCCTTGCGGCGCGGTGGCAAGGATCTGGCGCCCGGCCCGGACGTGCTGCTGGCATCGGGCGACGTCGTGGTGCTGCGCGGGGACAGCGAAGCAGTCAGCCGCGCCGAAGAAAGGTTATTGTAACCGTCAGGCGAACGTGACGACCTGGTTGCGGCCCGCGGCCTTGGCCTGGTACAGCGCCGCGTCGGCCGACGCGATCAGCTCCTGCGCCACGCCTTCGATGGCGTGATCGCGCTCGAAATCGGTCAGCGCCGCCACGCCGATCGACACCGTCACATCCACCTGCTCACCCGTGGTCAAGTCCACCGGCAAACCGGCCACGCTGGTGCGGATGCGGTTGGCGACGATGCTGGCGTTTTCCAGGTCGGCGTCGATCAGCAGAACGACGAATTCTTCGCCGCCGAAGCGGCACAATGTATCGGACATCCGCAGTTCAGCCTTGATGCGGATGCACACCTCGCGCAGCACATCGTCCCCGCCCTGATGGCCGACCGTGTCGTTGACGCGCTTGAAGTGGTCGATGTCGATGTACATGCAGGACAAACGATAGCCCTGGCGCCGCGCGCGCGCGATTTCTTCGACCAGGCGCCGGTCCATGTAGCGCCGGTTGTAGGCGCCGGTGAGCGAATCGGTCAGGCCGATGTACTTGAGCATCTCGTTGCTGATCACGTTCTCGAGGCAGATCGCGATGATCGAGCCCATGTGCTCGACGAAATCGGTGCCCAGCGCCGGCGTGAACCGGCCCGGGTCCGCGCTGCCCAGGTTCAGGCTGCCGATCAGGCGCTTGTTGCGCAGCAGCGGCACCAGCGCCACGCTGCGCAGATCGGCCGGCGGCTGCGGGAACATGGCGCGGTGCCGGCCCGGCGCATAGGGGCCCAGGGTGGGCCGCGGCTGGCGCTCCGGCGCCATGTCAAAGCCAAGTTCGACCGCATGCTCGCAGAACATCAGGTTGGGCAGCGTTTCAAAATCGACGCCCAGGCGGTGCATGACCGTGTAGATATCGGCGTTCTGGTCGATCAATGACAGCGTGACGATATCGAGGTCCGAGATCACGGGCAGCGTGCTGAAGATCGTGCCGACCAGGTCGGGAAAGCTGCTGGCGCCGACGATCTGCAGGTCGAATGCCTGGTGGCGGCACATGATCTCGTGATTGCGCTCGGCCTGTTCGAGCAGATACGCCATGCGTGCGCGCAAAGTCTCGTTTTCCGCCATTAGTTCCCGCGACGAAATGCCCGGCTCGTGCATGAAGAATTCCTTTCAGCAATAACCGTAACATTACGCCATCCTCTTGGGCTTGGATATGAAAAACCGCCTGATCAGGCAGGCGGTTAGGCGAATTAGCGACAGTGGCGTGCTCTAGAAGGCCAGCTCGACGTTCAACGGCTGGCCGACGCGCAGCGTCTGGCCGATGCCATCCTGCACGATCACGTTCATGCCTACCGTGACGGCGCCGTCCATGCGCGGATTGGCGCGCCAGGCTTGCAGGATGTCGAGCGGATCGGGGCCGGGAATGCCAGTCACCTGGTCGACGGCTGGGATCGGGCAGCGCGCGCAGGGCTTGACGGGCCGCAGCGTCATTCCGTCGCCGTGGAAGGCCGCGACGAAATCTTCTTCGAACGCGGCGATGCCATCGACGACGACATTTGGGCGGAAGCGGTTCATCGGCAGTTTCTCGCGACCGGCCTGCGCGAGTTTCGCGTTGATGTCGTCGAGCGACGCCTGGCCGATCAGCAGGATCGGATAGCCGTCCGAAAAGCGCGTGGCGGCCGGAACGCCTTTCGTCCATTTGGTGCTGGTTGGACGGTGCACGTCGGGGCGAAAGCGCACCAGGCGGCATGGGGCGTTGAGGGCGGTGGTGAACCAGCTGGCGGCCGCGTCGCCGCAATCGGCGGCGGGGAGGCGGTCTTCCCACAGCAGGACCTCGATGGTGGGGGCGGCGGCGTCGTGCGCCAGTGGCAGGTGCAGGGGCGGCATGCCGGGGGCGTTGACGATCAGCTCTGTGGCGTCGATGCGCGGCGTGACCGTGGCCATGCGCGGCACTTCGCGCTGAGTCATAAACAGGCCGTTGGGCGTGACGAGCATCCATTCGCGGTCGTGCACGCCGTTTGCTGACAGGCCGTCGAGAGCCAGACGGGCTTCGGGGACGGACAGGCCGGCGCACGATTTGATCGGGTAGATAACGAGTTCGGTGAGGGTGGCCATGTGCTCAATCTCGGGCGGCGTAAAAAAAGCCCTGCAGGGCCAATGTCGTTCAGATAAAGGTCGTAGGGTGGGCGGGTTCCCCGCCCACGCGTTCAACTCGCTTTCGCCATACCACGGCGCGAGGTTGGTTTGAACGCGTGGACGGCATAGCCGTCCATCCTACTTTGGTAGCGCGCCGGGTATCCCCGACGAGGATCAGACGTTGAACAGGAAGTTCAACACATCGCCATCCTTGACGACATATTCCTTGCCTTCAGCGCGCATCTTGCCCGCTTCTTTCGCGCCAGCCTCGCCCTTGTACGCCAGGAAATCGTCATACGCGATCGTCTGCGCGCGGATGAAGCCGCGTTCGAAGTCGGTGTGGATCACGCCGGCCGCCTGTGGCGCGGTGTCGCCCACGTGGATGGTCCAGGCGCGCACTTCCTTCACACCGGCGGTGAAGTACGTCTGCAGGCCGAGCAGCTTGTAGGCGGCGCGGATCAGGCGATCGAGGCCCGGCTCTTCCATGCCCATGTCGGACAGGAAGTCGGCCTTGTCGGCATCTTCCATCTCGGCGATTTCGGACTCGATTGCGGCGCTGATGGCAACGATCGGCGCGTTCTGCTCCTTGGCGTACGCGGTCAGCAGGTCCAGCAGCGGGTTGTCGGTGAAGCCCGTGTCGGACACGTTGGCCACGAACATCGCCGGCTTGGCCGTGATCAGGTGCAGCGTCTTGATCATTTCCATTTCATCGGCGTCCAGGCCCAGCGTGCGCACTGGTTTGCCCTGGTCCAGGTGCGGCATCAGGCGTTCGCAGACGGCGACCAGCTTGGCGGCATCCTTGTCGCCCGAGCGCGCTTTCTTGCCTTCGCGGTGGATCGCTTTTTCGACGGCGGTCATGTCGGCCAGCGCCAGCTCGGTCTGGATGACTTCGATGTCGTCCAACGGGCTGACCTTGCCGGCCACGTGGATCACGTTGTCGTCATGGAAGCAGCGCACGACGTTGATGATGGCGTCGGTTTCGCGGATGTGCGACAGGAACTGGTTGCCCAGGCCCTCGCCCTTCGACGCGCCGGCGACCAGGCCGGCGATGTCGACGAATTCTACGATGGCATTGACCATGCGTTCCGGCTTGACGATGGCCGACAGCGCATCCATGCGTGGATCCGGCACTTCGACAACGCCGACGTTCGGTTCGATGGTGCAGAACGGATAATTTTCAGCCGGGATGCCGGCCTTGGTCAGCGCGTTGAACAGGGTGGACTTGCCGACGTTTGGCAGGCCGACGATGCCGCATTTGAGGGTCATGAGAACTCTTTCTGATTCGGTAAAAAGCGAGCGATCAATGAACCGCCCTAAACCCTGCATTGTAACCCGGACCGGCTTTTCTGCTGAAAAAAAAGGCGCACCGCGCCTCTGCTGCAACGAGCCGATTGCCCCAATGACAAGCTAAATTGGCTGGATGCGCGCCAGGTCGGGCCGCAGCGCGAATTCGGCCAGCTCATCGCGCAGGCGCTCGCCCTCCCCGATCGCGTGGCGCCATACGCGGATGCGCGCGTCGTGGTCGAGACCGAACGACGTGAAGTCGGTCCGGTCCGGCAATTTACCGCGCGGCAGTGAACGCAGGAATTCTGCGGAAGGCGTTACCAGCAGCACGTTCTCCAACCAGCCACGGTTGGGGCCACGCGCGGCGCGTCGCCACGGCATGCTTTTGTCGAGCCAGCCTGGCACGATGTGATCGGTGAAATGCGGATAGAGCACCAGTTCGCTCTTGTCCGCGCCGGCCGCGCGCGCATACGGCAAGGCCAGGTGGTAGTCGATGATGCCGCCATCCCAGTAGCTGCCGGGGGGCGCCCCGGCAATGTCGGTCACCGCTTTCATGATCAGCGGCAGCGTACCGGATGCCAGCAGGCCAGGTACCAGATTGGCGCGGGTCAGTGGCGCGAAATGCGTCGTGAAACGGTCGAACGGCTCGTGCAGCCATGGCAGATCGCCTGCGCGCGTGCCACCGATGACCACCCGCTCCATCAAGCGCGCCAGCCACGCCCGTGAGCCGGCGTTGTGCAGCGCGGCCGAGGCGAAGCCGCGCAGTTCGGCGTGGCGGCCGACCGGTGCGGCCAGCGAACGCAGGCCACGGTCGGCCAGGATGTGCAGGCGGTGATGGGGATGTCGGATGATGTCGTCTTCGTGCCCGCTCACCAGTTCGGCCAGCAGGACTTGCACGACATCGTCGATTTCTTGCGCGCTGGGTTTCAGGCGCGTGTAGCGCTGGCCTGTATAAAGTTCGGCCAGGCGGGCAAACGCCTTTGCCGGATCCTTCTGGCACGCGGCCGCCATGCGCCAGGCGCCGATGGAGGCGCCGATCAGGGTGCGTTCGCGCGGCGCCGTGGGCAACCACTCGCCGAACAGCCACGCATCGAGCGACGCGAAAATCAGGCCTTTGGGGCCGCCGGCTGCCGCCGGCACGATGGCAATGTCCTGCGCGCGCAAGCCATGGGCGGCGATCTGGGCCATGGCAAGGGGGCCGGCCTGGAAGTTAAGCGCTCTCATCGTGAAATTATCGCAGAAGTCCGGCTGACAGCAGCCGCTTGCGCGACATCAATCCTGCACAAACGCCGCCCCGTACCATGGGTCGGTCGCATATTGGAGATTGAGATGATGCTGCGCTGTATCGTCATGCTGTGTCTGCTTCTGTGGCCATTACTCGGGCTGCAGCCGGCATGCGCGCGTGATACCGGCGTCGAGCGCCACGTACGCTACTTTGTGGTCGAACCCAGCGGCGCTTATCTGCTCACGGTCGAACAAACCAGGACCATCGCCCAGCGCGATGCGCTGCACGACTATGCCCGGTACGACATCGCCTACAACCAGTCACTCGAGGAGATCATCGCCGTTGAGGCGCATACCGAGAAGGCCGACGGGCGCCGGCTCTCCGTGCAGCCGCACCAGATCAGCGACCAGCCACAATCTGCTTCGGTCGACGCTCCGATGTTCCAGAACATGCGCCTGAAGCGTGTCGTGTTTCCCGACGTCGATGCCGGCGACCAGGTAGCCGTGCGCTACGTCGTGCGGCGCCACACGCCACTGTTTCCCGGCCATTTCGAAGACCTGTCCAGTGCCCGCCTCCAGCGCCAGCGCGACTTCCGGCTGGTCTATGACATGCCGGCCCCGATGCTGCTGCATGCCGACGCCACCGGGTTCGTCCCGACCGCCGCCGCCGACCTGCCCGCACCCGCAGCTGGCAAACGGCGCTACGCGTGGCGCTATGTCGATGGCGACAATGTCCGACCAGAAGCCGACGCGGTCAGCCATCTTGATTACGGCAAGCGGCTCGCCGTCTCCAGCTTCGCCGATTACGCCGCCCTTGCCCTCGCCTACCAGGATCGCGCGGGCGCACACGCGCAGCCTGACAACACGGTAGCGGCGCTGGCGGCGCGCGTGACCGTTGATCTGGTCGAGCCCCGTGCGCGTGCGATCGCGTTGTCCGATTGGGTACGCCGCAACGTGCGCTATGTGGGCATGCACCTGGGCCCCGGCGGCATCGTGCCGCACGCGGCGGCCAGCGTGCTGGCCAATCGCTATGGCGACGCCAAGGACCAGACAACGCTGCTCGTCGCCCTGCTGGCCAGCGCCGGCATCGACAGCACCGTTGCTCTCGTCAACAACGGTAACGCCTATCAGTTGACCGCCGTGCCCACGCTGGGCGTGCTCAATCACGCGATCGTCTACGTGCCGTCGCTGCAGCTGTATCTCGATCCGACGGCCGAGAACGTGGCGGGCGGCTTCTTGCCGGCAGCGCTGCTTGGCAAGCCGGCAGTGCTGACGCGCTCGGGCGAGTTCGCGATGCTCCCTTTCTTCCAGCAGGCGCATAGCCACACGCTCACGCAGTTCACCATCCAGCCCGATGGCAGCCGCTGCTTTACGGTCACGCGCACCGGCAGCGGCGCCCTGGCAGAACCGTACCGGCGCGCCCCGGACGGCAATATCGCCATATCGTTGCGCGGCGCCAGCAACGGTTTCACGAAACCGCCAGGGCCGGCACGGCTGGCTACGACTTACGATCTGAGGGGCAGCTTGAGCGAGGCCGTGTTCGCGTTCACGCAAGAACCCGAGCGGCACCAGGACTTTGTGTGCCCAGCGATCGATGCCGAGGACGAAGTGCGCTTTCAACTTCCGACGCGCTCGCGCGTGCTGACACTGCCGCGCGCCATGCATGTGGACGATGCCAACTTTGCCTACCGCTCGCGCTATGCGCGGCGCGGCCCATTGGTGACGGTGCAGCGCCAGCTCAAGTTCCGCCACACGGCGGCAACCTGCACGCCCGACGACTACCGGCGCATGCGGCCCGCACTCGAGCGCATGGTGCGCGACCTGCGCTCGCAGGTGGTTTTCAAGCGTAGCTGACGCTCGCCGTGCACAGGCCTGTCAGGCGGTGTGCAACCGCATCGTGGCCGTATCGAACTTGCCTTCACAGACAAGTGGGATGATATGCAGGCTCTTGTCGATCGATTCCTCGATCAGACTCTGCTCTTCACGGCGCGGACGGTGCAGAACGAAGTCAGCCACCACCTGCTGCAGATTCATCGTGCGCGGATGGCCGATGCCAAGGCGCAGGCGCCAGTAATCCTGGGTGCCCAGCGCCGCCGTGATGTCCTTCAGGCCATTGTGACCACCTGAAGAACCACCCTTCTTGAGCTTGGCAACGCCCGGCGGCAGGTCGAGTTCGTCGTGCACGACCAGCACTTCATCCGGATTGATTTTATAAAAACGCGCCAGACCGCCTACCGACTGGCCGGAGCGGTTCATATAGGTCTGCGGCTCGAGCAGCCAGACATCGTTGCCGGCAATCGACGTCTTGGCAACCAGGGCATTGAAACGCGATTCGCGCTGCAGACGGCAGCCGGGCAAGCCATTGGCGAGATTGTCCACGAGCCAGAAGCCGGCATTGTGGCGGGTTTGTTCGTACTCGGGGCCGGGATTGCCGAGACCAACGATCAGTCGAATGGACATGCGTGAGATTCTGTCGATAAAAGGCGATTATCGCCGAAACGTGCAAATCAAAAAATAAAAACCCGCCGGGCAAGCCGCGGCGGGTTCTTTGCGATGCGTCGCCGGAGCGACGCGTCAGCTGCGATTACTCGGCAGCTGGGGTCTCTTCAGCGGTGACTGCGCCGCGTGGGATGGTTGCGGTGACGATGGTCAGGTTCTGGCCATGGGTCAGTGCGGTGACGCCTTCTGGCAGGACCAGGTCGTCGGTGTGGATCGAGTTACCGGCTTCCAGGTTTGCCAGGTCGACTTCGATGAACTCTGGCAGTTGGCCTGGCAGGCACGACACTTCCAGCTCGTTCAGCACGTGCGAGATGACAGCGCTGTTCAGCTTGACGGCTGGCGAGTTCTCGGCGTTGACGAAGTGGAAAGCGACCTTGGTGTGCACTGGCTTCGACGAATCGACGCGCTGGAAGTCAGCGTGCAGGACCAGTTGCTTGAACGCGTGCATCTGGAAGTCACGCAGCAGGACTTGCTGGGTCTTGCCGTCGATTTCCAGGTCCAGAACCGAACCGTGGAACGCTTCTTTTTTCAGCGCGTGCCACAGGGCGTTGCCGTCCAGGGCGATCAGCTCAGGCGTACCTGCGCCACCGTAGATGATGCCTGGCGTTTGACCAGCTTTACGCAGGCGGCGGCTCGCTCCGGTCCCCTGCAGAGTGCGGTTGAATGCGACTACTTTCATGTGATACTCCAAAAATAAAACAGGCCCGAATGCCGAAGAAAACGATCAACAGCCCGGTAGCCAAGTGGCGACCACCCCCGCGACCAGGGGCAGTCAGGAAAGAGCGCATTGTTACGCGCTCAAAAGATACGGAAATCCTGGATGCTACAACGGCGCGCCGGCTAATCAGCCAGGCGCGCCGTGGAATACAACGTCGATGAAGCTTAGTCGACGAACAGCGAAATCACCGAGTCACCCTTGACGATCCGCTTGAAAGTCTCGGCCAGCAGCGGTGCGCAGGTCAGCTGGCGGATCTTGCCGCAAGCGGCGCCAGCGGCGCTGAGCGGGATCGTGTCGGTGACGACCAGTTCATCCAGCGGCGAGTTCGCGATGCGTTCGATCGCCGGGCCGGACAACACCGGGTGCGTACAGTAAGCAACCACCTTCTTGGCGCCGCGCTCCTTGAGCACTTCGGCAGCCTTGCACAGTGTGCCTGCGGTGTCGACCATGTCATCCATGATCACGCAGTTGCGGCCTTCGACTTCACCGATGATGTTCATCACTTCGGACACGTTCGCCTTCGGGCGACGCTTGTCGATGATCGCCAGGTCGCAACCCAGACGCTTGGCCAGGGCGCGTGCGCGCACCACACCGCCGACGTCCGGCGAGACGACCAGCAGGTCGTCGTAGTTGCGCTTCTGCAGATCGCTCAGCAGGATTGGCGATGCGTAGATATTGTCGACCGGAATATCGAAGAAACCCTGGATCTGGTCAGCGTGCAGGTCCATGATCAGGACGCGCTCGACGCCGGCTTTTTCCAGCATGTTCGCCACGACCTTGGCCGAGATCGCAACGCGCGCCGAACGCGGGCGACGATCTTGACGGGCATAACCGAAGTAAGGAATCGCCGCGGTAATACGGCCAGCCGAGGCGCGCTTGAGAGCGTCGACCATCAGGATGATTTCCATCAGGCTGTCGTTGGTCGGTGCGCAGGTCGACTGCAGGACGAAGACATCCTTGCCGCGCACGTTCTCATTGATTTCGACCATGACTTCGCCGTCAGAAAACTTCGAGACGACAGCCTTGCCGAGAGGAATACCGAGGCTTTTTGCGACCCCTTCTGCTAGCGCCGGATTGGCATTGCCGGTAAAAACCATCAGGTTTTCGTAAGCCATGGGAGTCCCAAAAGGTAAGAAGCGTTAATACAGTAGAAAAACAATCAGCCGGCTATACCGGCTGATTAACTTGCTGATATGGCGCTTGGCACCGCATCGCGATTCTCTTGCTGGACGCATCGGCATCGACAGAACAAGAAAACTTTGGCAGGGGAACAAGGATTCGAACCTTGGAATGCCGGAATCAAAATCCGGTGCCTTAACCAACTTGGCGATTCCCCTACACGACCTGTACTACTTGCCGCTTCACATTGTGCTGCACATCTTTCTGTGCTGCTCAGCGTCGCGACAGGCAAAATTTTATTCTACAACTCATTGTTTTGCAAGAGCGATTTTTTCAAAGGGTGGGTCTTCAACGACTTCGCTTTCCATGCCGCATACTTCTGCGGCACCTGCGCCAACACCTGGTCGGCAGCGTCTTCGCTGGAGACTGCGCAAAATACGCATGCCCCTGAGCCAGTCATCCTGGCATCGCCGTAGCTGCTCAACCATTCAACCGCTTCAGCTACCGGCGGGAACAGGCGCATCGCCACGTTCTGCAAATCATTCTTACCAAACCCCACCATGCTGCCTGAATTGGTGTGGCTGGAAAAGTCCGCTATTCTGACCGGCTTTGCGTCTCTTGTCAAATCTGCCGCAGAAAAAATGGCAGGTGTTGGCACCGCAACGCCGGGCTCGAGCACGACATACCAGCAATCTGGGCCTTCCACGGCCTGCAAGGCCTCCCCCACCCCTTCCGCAAACGCGGTCTCGCCAAACAGGAAGAACGGGATATCGGCGCCCAGTGGCAAGCCCAGCGCCATCAATTCTTCGCGCGTGAGGCCCGCCTGCCACAGGTGGTTCGCGGCCATCAGGGCCGTGGCGGCATCGGACGATCCACCGCCCAGCCCGCCACCCATCGGCAGGATCTTCTCGACCGCCACATCGATACCCGGCGGCAGGCGTCCATGGCGGCGCGCATATTCTGCCTGCAGCAAGCGCAACGCGCGCACGATCAGGTCCTGGTCGTGTGGCACGCCTGGCACATCGGTCGTGCGCACGATGCGCTCGTCGTCGCGCAGGTCGAAGTGCAGCCGGTCAGCGCGGTCGATCAACTGGAACACGCTTTGCAGCAGGTGGTAGCCATCGGCGCGCCGGCCAATGACATGCAAAAACAGGTTGAGCTTGGCCGGGGCCGGGCAATCGTGCAGGGAACGCATGCGCATGAGGGTCAAGCCGCCGGGTTGACGACGATGCGGATCGCCAGATCCTGGATATCGCCCGACGCGGCGCGCTCGGCCTGGATCAGGCGCGGCACCGGTGCAGCCGCAGCAGCACCGGACACTGCGTCACCAGCCCCGGCCGCCTGCCAGTCGACGAAGCGCAGGCGCCAGCCATCCTTTGTCGTCACGCTATTGCTGGCCGGCGAAGCGCGAAAACGCTGCCCCTGTGCATCGACTGCATAACCCTGCAGCCAGTCGCGCAAGCCCGACACGGGCAGCGGCCAGCCGAGGGTCTGCTGGGTCAGGCTATCGATGTCGGCTGCCGTGCGCGGCGCCTGGCCGGCCTGCGTGAGCGTGGCCGCGCCTGGCGTGACATTGATCGCAGCAACCGTCTGGCCCAGCGGCGACATCAGGGTGACATCGATCGTGCCCGGACGCTGCTCCCAGTTGAAACTGCCGCTGATCGACTCTGCCCGGCCATCCTTCTGATAGTTCACCGACAGGCGCCCTGCCAGGTCGATCGTTTCGCGATACGCGCCGACCGTGGCGGTGGACAGGTTGGCGGTACTTGTCGCGCAACCGGTCAGGACCGTTGCGGCAAGGGCGAGGATGGCAAGGCGTCGGGTAAGCAGCATCATGGGGCAGCAAAACAATTGAACAGGGGTGGATTATTTCACAAGGACAGGCCAAGGCGGGTCAGCGTCTCGCGCAGGGCCTCGTTCTGCGGGTCCTTGGCGCGGGCGTCGCGCCAGAGTGCCTGGGCAGCCGACTTATCGCCCTTCTGCCACAGCACTTCACCCAGATGAATGCCTATCTCGGCGTCCTTGCGCACGCCATACGCGCGGCGCAGGAACTTTTCGGCTTCGTTCAGGTTGCCCATGCGGTAGTGAATCCAGCCCATGCTGTCCATGATGAAGGGATCGTCCGGCGCCATCTCGAGCGCCTTCGCGATGAGGCCGTAGGCTTCCTGCAGGCGCACATTGCGTTCAGCCAGCGAGTAGCCGAGCGCATTGTAGGCATGGTGATTGTCGGGCGCCTGCGCCATCACTTCGCGCAACTGCGCCTCCATCACATCGACCTTGCCCAGCTTTTCGGCCAGCAGTGCGAAGTCGTACAGCAGATCCGGATTTTTCGGGAAGCGTTGCGCTGCCGCTTCCATCACCGCATACGCTTGGGGCAACTGATTGGCCTGACGCAGCAATTGCGCATCGGCCGCCATCAACTGGGCCTGGCGCTCCGGCTCGGTCGGCTTGACCTCGGCCAGCAGCGCACGCGCAGCAGCCAGGTCGCCGCCCTTGCCCGTCAAATGCGCGCGGCGCAATTGGGCGTTGAAGCGGGTTTGCTCATCGGTGTTCTCCGGCACCTTGTTCAGCCACAGCAGCGCGCCGGCCAGGTCGCCCCGCTCTTCGGCCAGCTGCGACAGGATCAGGAGCGCGCGCGACGGGTCGCGTTCGTCGTTCGGATTGCGGCCAAGCACATCCACGAAGCGCGTGAAATAGGTCTCGGCGCCGGGCGCATCGTCCGTTTGTGTGGCCAGGATGCCCAGCGCATACAGCGTCGCGGCATTGTCGGGCTGCACCTTGAGCAGAGACTCGAACTCGCGCCGCGCCGCCGGATAATCCTTGCGGTTGACCAGCACGCGGGCGTAGGCGGCGCGCACATCGTTCGCCTTTGGATAGGTCTTGAGGAATTTCTCCATCATGGCCGCCACCTGCGCCTCGTCATCGGTGACCTGCGCCAGCATCAACAGCGCGATCTCGGCGTCGGGCTTGGCAGCCAGCGCCGACTGGGCGTAAGTGCGCGCCAGCGCCTTGTCGCCGCGCACCAGTGCGATCTGCGCGCGCACGATGCGCGCTTCCATCATCTTGTCGTAGGGCTCGATCAGGCGCTCGAGCATGGCAAGCGCGGCGTCCTTGTCCTTGGCCCGGCCCAGCAACTGCTGGACCTGGAACATCAGGATGCCGCGCCGGGCGGCCGGCGCTTCGCGCAGGCGCTCCTCGAACACGGGCTCGAGCTCGGCGATCTTTTCGGACGTAACCACCATGCCGACGAAATACTGGGTCGCTTCATCCGACTCGGGATCGAGCCGGTACCACAAACGCACCGCGGCGAGCGTGTCGTCGGCCTGCTTGGCGGCGACGGCCATCTCGGCAGCGCGCCGGGCCAGGCGCGGATCGCGCGTCTGCTGGGCCAGGCTCAGCACCGTAAGGTACGGGCCTTGCCAGTCGCCATTGCGAAATGCAAATTCGGCCTTAAGTAACTGGTCGAGCATGACCGGGGTCATTTCGACCTTCGGCAGGCGGGCTTCTTCCTCGGCTTTTTGCCTGGCGGCCTGCGCTTCGTCATCGAGCAAGGGCTCGGCGGCGGGCGTGGCCGCGGCCTGGACATCGGCGGCGACGGAGTGCTGTTGCGGTACGACAGCACATGCAGTCAACAGACCGGAGAGGGTTACAATGGCGAAAGCGTTTTTCAAAGCAAGTCCAGAAGTCCAAAGTGAGTTTGATTCTACGCTCATGCGCAGACCTGCCGCGCATGTGCTGCGCTGTCAACTGACTCTACACGAATCCCCTTAGGCATGCCTGAACTCCCAGAAGTCGAAGTTACCCGGCGCGGCGTCGCGCCCCATCTCGAAGGCCGTATCGTCGAGCACGTCATTTGCCGTCGCGAAGGGTTGCGCTGGCCCTTCCCGCCCGGCCTGTCCGCGTTGCTGGAAGGCCGCCGCATCCTGGCTATCGGGCGGCGCGGCAAATATCTTTTGATCAATTTTGAGCACGGCACCCTGATCATCCACCTCGGCATGTCGGGCCACCTGCGCGTGCTGCCTCCGGGCATCGAGCCGCGCACGCACGACCACTTCGATCTGGTCGTGGACGGCCCCGAGGGCCGGCAAGTGCTGCGCCTGAATGACCCGCGCCGCTTCGGCGCCGTGCTGTGGCATGCCAACGAAGACGGACCGCTGGCCGAGCACGTGCTGCTGCGCGGCCTGGGCGTGGAGCCGCTGGCCGACGGCTTCGACGGCGCCCTGCTGTTTCGCGAAACCCGCCGCCGCAGCGCCCCGATCAAGCAGGTGCTGCTGGCTGGCGACATCGTTGTTGGCGTGGGCAATATCTACGCGTGCGAAAGCCTGTTCCGGGCCGGCATCAACCCGAAAACGGCGGCTTCGCGCATCAGCCGCGCGCGCTACGACCGGCTGGCCGACGCGATCCGCGTCATTCTGGCCGAAGCGATCGTCCAGGGCGGCAGCACGCTGCGTGACTTTATTGCTGTAAATGGCCAGTCTGGATATTTCCAGCAGACATATTTCGTCTATGATCGTGCAGGCGTGCCCTGCCGCCAATGCGCGCTGCCGGTACGCCAGATCAAGCAAGGGCAACGTTCGACGTTCTACTGCGCCCAGTGCCAGCGCTAGTCATCCCTACGAGCAAACACGATGCAGGATTTACAACAGTACGGCGCCTGGCGCGCCCGGGTCGCCGCCTCCCTCACCGGCTACGGCAGCGCACTGCGCGACGCCGGGCTGATCGATGCGGCCGGCGAGCAGCTGCTGGCGCACGCACTGGGCCGCCTGCGTGACGACCGCCTGTCGGTGGCCTTCGTGGCCGAATTCTCGCGCGGTAAAACTGAGCTGATCAACGCACTGTTCTTTGCCGACTACGGCCAGCGCATCCTGCCATCCAGCGCCGGCCGCACCACCATGTGTCCGACCGAACTGCTGTGGGATGCGAGCCTGCCGCCCTGCCTGCGCCTGCTGCCGATCGACACGCGCGCCGGCCACCTGTCCACCGGCGACTACCGCGACGATCCTGCCGCCTGGACCGTGTTCCCGCTCGATCTCGATTCGCCGGCGGCCATGCACGACACGCTGCGCCAGGTCAGCCAGACGCGACGCGTCTCGACCGTCGAAGCGCAGCGCTACGGCCTGTACGATGCCGACGATCCCGACCTGGCGGCCAGCCTCGACCCCGACGGCACGATCGAGATCCCGCGCTGGCGCCACGCGATCATCAACCTGCCGCACCCGCTACTCAAGCAGGGCCTGGTGATTCTCGATACGCCGGGCCTGAACGCCATCGGCACCGAGCCCGAACTGACCCTGAACCTGATCCCGAACGCGCACGCAGTGCTGTTCGTGCTGGCCGCCGAGACGGGCGTGACCAAGAGCGACATCGAAGTCTGGCGCACGCACATCGGCGCCGGGCCGGGGCGCCTGGCCGTGCTCAACAAGATCGACGCCATGTGGGACGAGCTCAAGTCGCCAGAAGCGGTGGACGCCGACATCGCGCGCCAGCAGCACGACGTGGCGCGCCAGCTGGGCCTCTCGGCCAGCCAGGTGTATCCGGTGTCGGCGCACAAGGCGCTGGTCGGGCGCATCGGTGGCGACATGGCTCTGTTCGAGCGCAGCCGTCTGGGCGAGCTCGAAGCGGCGCTGTTCCATGAACTGATTCCGGCGCGGCGCGCGATCGTCGAGCGCCAGCTGCACACCGATCTCGAGGCGCTGGTGGCCAGCCAGCAGATGCTGGTGGCCACGCGCCTGCGCGAGCTGGTCGAGCAATTGCAGGAACTGCGCAGCCTGCGCGGCAAGAATCAGGGCGTGATCGCGCACACGGTGCGCCGGGTCGAGGCCGAGAAGAAGGAATTCGACGCCGGCCTGTTCAAGCTGCAGGGCACGCGCGCCGTGTTCACGCGCCTGTCGACCGAGCTGTACACACTGCTGGGCATGGACGTGCTGCAGGACCGGACCGACACCGTGCGCGTGGCAATGAGCGCAGTGCGCTTTGCGACCGGCATGCGCGCGCCGGTACGCAACTACTTCGACGGCGCCCGCGCCGGCCTGGCCGAGGCAGACGCCAAGCTCACCGAAATCACGTCGATGATGGACGCCATGCACCGCAAGTTCGCCGCCGAGCATGGCATGAGCCTGGGCCTGCCGCCGACCCTGTCGCTGGCGCGCCACCGCGACGAGATCGACGCCATCGAAGAACTCTTTTCGCGCCAGTTCGGCACCGCCACGTTGTGGATGAATAGCCGCGCCACGCTGCTCGAGCGCTTCTTCGATTCGATCGCTTCACGCGTGCGCCGTGTGTACCGCGCTGCCAACGCCGATATCGAAGCCTGGCTGAAAGTGGCCAACGCGCCGCTCGAAGCGCAGATCCGCCAGCACCGCGACAACCTGCGCCAGCGCCAGGCAACGGTGAAACGCATCCACGAAGCCAGCGACAGCCTGGAACAGAAAATCGGTGCCTTCGAGAGCGGCCAGGCCGAACTCGACATCACGCGCACGCGTCTTGGTTCGCTGGCCGCCGGCGTGACCGCGACCTTGTCCGACAACCTACCTAACTCTGCAACGGCCATCAGCGCCGAAGCCCACTACACGACTGCATGAAGCGACTGACCGAGTTTGACCAGCTGGCCGATCCGACCTTTTCCCGGGCCGTGATCGACTGGCAGCGCAGCCATGGCCGCCACACCCTGCCATGGCAAAACACCACCGACGCCTACCGCGTGTGGCTGTCCGAAATCATGCTGCAGCAGACGCAGGTCGCGGCGGTGCTGGGCTACTACGCCCGCTTCCTGGAACGCTTCCCGACCGTGCACGCCTTGGCCGAAGCCCCGGCGGAGGACGTGATGGCCCACTGGAGCGGCCTGGGTTACTACACCCGCGCGCGCAACCTGCACGCCTGCGCCAAACGCGTCGTGGCAGATTACGACGGCGTGTTCCCGAGCGACCCGGCACTGCTGGCCGACCTGCCCGGCATCGGCCGCTCGACCGCCGCTGCTATTGCCGCCTTCTCGGGCGGCGTGCGCGCCGCGATCATGGACGGCAACGTCAAGCGCGTCTTCGCGCGTCTGTTCGGGATCGACGCCTACCCCGGTATCAAGCCGGTCGAGGATGCACTGTGGCGCCGCGCCGAAGCGCTGCTGCCGGAAGATGGCGGCATCGAGTCGTACACGCAGGGCCTGATGGACCTGGGCGCCACGCTGTGCACACGCTCTCGCCCCGACTGCGGCCGCTGCCCGCTGCAAGCGCGCTGCGTGGCCTTCGCCACCGGCCGCACGGCAGAACTGCCGGTGCGCAAACCGAAGAAGACGACGCCCGAAAAACGCACCGCGATGCTGGTGCTGATCGACCGCGGCGAAGTGCTGCTCGAACAGCGCCCGCAAACGGGCATCTGGGGCGGCCTCTTGTCGCTGCCGGAAGTGGGCGGCCATGTGGCGATGGACGGCGACGCCGATCCCGTCTGCACAGCGGACATCGCCGCGGCCAGCAGCGCGTTCGGCACGATTGACGAAGTGCGCGCGCTCACGCCGTTGATGCACGGGTTCACGCACTACAAGCTGCACATCGCGCCGTTCGCGGTGACGCTGGCCACGCGTGGCGAGCATGGCGCCGGGCATGTGTGGTGGAAGCTCGACGCGATTGGTGAGGCGCCGTTGCCGGCACCGGTCAAGAAGTTGTTGCTGGATCTGTCGCAGCCAAGCCTGTTCAGCCAGTAAACCCATTGGTCGTAGGGTGGGCGGCTATGCCGCCCACGCGTTCAAACCGACTTCGCTCTGTGGGATGCGAAGCCGAGTTGAACGCGCAGCCCTAAAAGTGATCGAGCGAGAAAATGCGACGGTGTTCGCGGATCGCGTAGCGATCGGTCATCCCCGCGATGTAGTCGGCGATCTTGCGCGCCTGCTTGTGCGGATCGCCCTGCACCTGGTAGTCGCCCGGCAGCAGCACGGGATCGGCCAGAAACGCCTCGAACAACTCGCGCACGATGCGGCTGGCTTTCACGCGCATGCGGTTGACCTGGAAGTGGCGGTACAGGTTCGCATACAAAAAACGCTTGAGTGCCACGGTCTCGGCGCGCATCGCGTCCGAGAAGCGGATCAGCGGCGGCGCGGCGCGCACGTCGTCGATGGTCGCCGGCGCCGCCTCGGCGATCAGGCGCGCCGAGGTGTCGACCAGGTCGGCCGTCATCGCGGTGATCATCAGGCGGATCGTTTCGTACAGCGCGCGCCGGCCCGGCAGGCCCGGATAGCGCGCCTCGACCTCGCGATGCAGGCGCGCGAACAGCTCGACTTCTTCCATCTGCGCCATCGTGAGCAGGCCCGAACGCAGGCCGTCGTCGATGTCGTGGTTGTTGTACGCGATCTCGTCGGCCAGGTTGGTCAACTGGGCTTCCAGACTAGGCTGGCTGCGCTCGATGAAGCGCTGGCCCAGGTCACCCAGCTGGCGCGCATTGTTCAGAGAGCAGTGCTTGAGGATGCCCTCGCGCGTCTCGAAGGTCAGGTTCAGGCCATCGAAGGCGCCGTAGTGTTCCTCGAGATGGTCGACCACGCGCAGGCTTTGCAGATTGTGCTCGAAGCCGCCGAAGTCCTTCATGCATTCGTTGAGCACATCCTGGCCCACGTGGCCGAACGGCGTGTGGCCAAGATCATGCGCCAACGCCGTGGCTTCGACCAGGTCTTCGTTCAGGCGCAGGCTGCGCGCCAGCGTGCGGCCGATCTGGGCCACTTCGATGCTGTGCGTCAGGCGCGTGCGAAACAGGTCGCCTTCATGGTTGATGAAGACCTGCGTCTTGTACTCAAGGCGGCGAAACGCGGTGGAATGGATAATGCGGTCGCGGTCACGCTGGTACTCGCTGCGCGAACCGGGGCCCGGCTCGGCATGCGTGCGCCCTCGCGACTGGGCCGAGTGCGCCGCATACGGGGCGAGACCCGCGTCGAAGTCACGCATCAGGCTACTCATCCGCTGCAGGCCGCGAGCGTCGAGCGCAGCACGTCCAGCGGCGCGGTCGTGATAGACGGGCTGCCCAGTGGTTTGAGCAAAATAAAGCGGATTTCGCCGCCCTCGTTCTTCTTGTCGACTTCCATCAGCTCGATCCAGCGCGCTTCGCCCAGATTCGGCGCCACGGCCGGCAGGCCGGCGGCGCGCACCAGCGCGCGCACGCGCTCCACGGCGGCCGGCTCGATCAGGCCCAGGCGCGCCGACATGTCGGCGGCCATCACCATGCCGCAGCCGACCGCTTCGCCGTGCAGCCAGGCGCCGTAGCCGAGGCCATTCTCGATCGCGTGGCCGAAGGTATGGCCGAAGTTGAGCACCGCGCGCAGGCCGCCTTCGCGCTCGTCCTTGCGCACGACGTCGGATTTGATTTCGCACGAACGGGCGATCGCGTAGCCGATGGCGTGACGGTCGCGCGCGATCAGCGGCTCGATGTTCGCTTCGATCCAGTCGAAGAAATCGGCGTCGAGGATCGCGCCATGCTTGATCACTTCGGCCAGACCCGCCGACAGCTCGCGCGCCGGCAGCGTCGCCAGCGTTGCGGTGTCGGCGATCACGGCGCGCGGCTGGTAGAACGCGCCGATCATGTTCTTGCCCAGCGGGTGATTGATGCCGGTCTTGCCGCCCACCGACGAATCGACCTGCGCCAAGAGCGTGGTCGGGATCTGCACGAACGGAACGCCGCGCATGTAGCTCGACGCGGCAAAGCCGGTCAGGTCGCCGATCACGCCGCCGCCCAGCGCCACCAGCGTGGTCTTGCGGTCACATTTGTGCTGCAGCAGCGCGTCGTAGACGAGGTTCAGCGACTGCCAGTTCTTGTGCTCTTCGCCGTCCGGCAGAATAATTTCGAGCACGTCGCGGCCCGCCGCGCGCAGGTGGCCCGCGACCTTGTCGAGGTACAGCGGGGCAACCGTGGTGTTGGTGACGATCGCGACCTTGTGGCCGCCGATGTGGCGCGCGAGCAGCGCGGCGTCGTCCAGCAAGCCGGCGCCGATCTCGATCGGGTAGCTGCGCTCGCCGAGTTCGACGTTGAGTGTGATGTGTGCCTGTTCGTTCATTGCTGTCCTTGCATGCTTGCGCGCGCGGGCATTTTCCTGCGCGGCCAGCTGGTCCAATATGGTTTGAACCATCGATTGTACGTTAGGCCTGCCGGTGTCGATGACGAGGTCGGCGATCTCGCGATACAGCGGATCGCGTTCGGTCCAGAGTTGCTCGAGTTTGCCGCGCGGGTCGGCGGTCTGCAGCAGCGGGCGGTTCTTGTCATGCGCGGTGCGCTGCAGGATGCTGCCGATCGACGCGCGCAGGTAGATCACGGTGCCGCGTTCGGCCAGCAGCGCGCGGCTGGCCGGATTGAGCACGGCGCCGCCGCCAGTGGCCAGCACCAGGCCCTGCTGCGCCGACAGGTCGCGGATCACATCGGCTTCGCGCCGGCGAAAGCAGGCTTCGCCCTCGATCTCGAAGATCCACGGAATGGTCGCGCCGGTGCGCGCTTCGATCTCGTGATCGGCGTCGACGAAGCGGCGATTGAGCTTGCGAGCAAGCAATCGACCGATCGTGGTCTTCCCTGCCCCCATCAGGCCAACAAGGAAGATATTGTTGTTCTTGGGATGTGGCACAACCAGACCCGTTGAGATGAAAAAGACGGCCAGTATAGACTGGCCGCCTCTCATTCCGCCAATTTTACGGGCAGGTGAAGTTCAGCGTGAACGGCAGCGAGCTGACGTCGCCGCGCGGGGTGGTGGTAGTCACGTTGAACGTGGCACGGCTTCCTGCCGTACATGGCTTGGCGCTGGTGGCGTTGAGCGTGACACGGTGCAACGAACCCTGCGGCCCTGTGCCGGCGCCGGCAAAGATGCTTGGCACCTTGGCCGGGCTGATTTCCACCAGTGCAGCATTGGCCAGGCCCGTGATCGCCACGGTTGAATCGGCCGGCAGCGGATTGCCGTTCAGGTCGGTCAACTGGAGCAGGAACACGACCGGGTCATTGGCACTCGCGTTGCCCAGGTCGCCGTTCGATGGCGTCGCGCTGCCATTGACGTAGGCTCGCGCCAGGGTTTCATCGCTGAACGTGATGGTGGTCCTGGCGAACTGGGTGTTGGTGCCGTCGGTCGTGCTGGCGCAGATCGTGGCCACGCCGGTACGGGTGGCGTCCGGACTGGAGCCCGTACCGCTATTGCATGGCGTGGCCGGGGTGCCTGGCGTTGCCACGCGGGGATTCTGGGTACGGAACGGTACCGAGCAACCGCCGTTGACGGTGTTGCAGCCGCCCGTGCTGGACGAGCCAATGGCGCCCAGATTGGTCTGGAACACGACCGGCGTGCCGTCGGCCACCGGATTGCCGAAGCCATCGGCCAGCAGCACCGTGACCACGGCGGCCGGGGTGGCAGTGCCGCTGTCGTAGGACCAGCCGTCCACGTTGCCCTGCGAGGCGGTCAGCGAGAACGCGCGCTGCACCGGCAGGCCGGTGGTCACGACGATGGAGTCCGAGGCGGTCGAGATGTCCGCCCGGCCGGCCGTTGCGGTGCCCGGCAATACGGCCTGCACACGGAACGTGGTCGGCGTGTCGAGCGAATTGACAGTGGTGATGACTTCGCCGTTCTGGTCGGTGCTGTCGGTGACCTTGTTCAGCTTGACGGCGCCGCTTGGCACCACGCTGAAGTTGACCTGCTTGCCGGCCAGCGGACGGTTGAATACGTCGAACACGCGGAAGCGCAGCGTCGCCGTCTCGGTGCGGTTGATGCCGCCCTGGCCGCGAATCACGATCGATTTATCGGTCGGAATCGCTTCGACGAATTGCACCGACGACGCGCTCGGCGCGGCGATCGCCAGCGAGCCGGTGACCGCCGTGGCAACGCCGTCGGCAGTGGCGGTAATCACGTCATTGTTGCCGCAACCCTGATCGCGGTAGACCGCCTGGACGGTACCGTTATTATTGGTCGTTGCGGTGGCGGCCAGGGTCGCCTTGCCGGCGGTGACGCAGGCCGAGCTGAAGTTGACCGTGACCTGTTGCGCCGTGTACTTGGCGCCGTTGGCCAGCAGGTCGACCGAGACCACGCTCGAACCATAGGCATCGATGCTGGCCGGTGACAGTGTCAGTGCGCTGAAGGTCAGTGGGGTCGCGACGATCGAATAGTTCGCCTCACCGGTGATGGCGGCGCCGGCCACGCTCGTGGTAGCGCTGACCTTGCCGGCGCCGCTGGCAGCCAGGCTGGCCGCGCGCAGGGTGATGCTGGCAGTGCCGGTGGCATCGGTCAGTGCGGTGCCGGCGCCCGGGGTAAATGCACCCAGCGCCGCATCCGTGGTGAACGTGACCAGCGCATTCGGCAATGGCTTCTTGTTCGCGTCGAGGACCACGGCGCGCACCGTCAGCGGCGTCGCGCCGCTCAGCGAATTGCCATTGGCAAAGCTCACGCCGACGGTGGGCGTGGCCGGCGTGGCCGGCGTTCCCGGCGTGCTGCCGGTGCCAGTCCCCCCGGTGGTGCCCGGGCTGCCGCCGCCGCCGCCGCACGCACTGAGGGTTGCAGCCAGGAGCAGCGCCAGGCTGCCATAGGTGATTTTCTGGTTTGTCATTTCAGTTCGTTGTTGTTATATCGGTCGTTGATGAAACAAGAATCAGCGTGCGCCTGCCACGTTGTCGTTCACGATCTTCGGGGTGATGAAGACCAGCAGTTCGGTCTTGCTGCTTTCACGTGCAGTGGTCTTGAACAGGTAACCCAGCAGCGGCACGTCGCCCAGGAACGGTACCTTGCTCTCGTTGGTGCGCTCGGTCTGCTGGTAGATCCCGCCCAGCACCACGGTGCCGCCGTTTTCGACCATCACCTTGGTCTTGACGTGCTGGGTATTGATGGCAAAGCCCGCGCGGGTGTCTTCGCCCTTCGAATCCTTGCTCACGTCCACTTCGAGCACCACATTGCCGTCCGGCGTGATCTGCGGCGTGACTTCCAGGCGCAGGTTGGCCTTCTTGAATTCGATCGCGGTGGCGCCGCTGCTGGTGCTGTTTTCGTAAGGCAGCTCGACGCCCTGCTCGATCAGCGCGACCTGCTTGTCTTCGGTGACCACGCGCGGGCTCGAGATGATCTTGCCCTTGCCGTCCGCTTCCAGCGCCGACAGTTCCAGGTTCAGGAAGCGGTTGGCCGCCGACGAGAACAGCGAGAACGCCAGCGACGAAGCCGGAATGCCGCCGATGCCGGCCGCCGGCAGGTTGACCATCGTGGTGTTGTTGAAGCTGTCGGCGCTGTTGGTCACCTGACCGGTGGTCTGGCCCACGCCGACCAGGTTGCCGCCGATGGCGACGCGTTCGTTGCCATTGACCTGCCAGCCCGAATCGCCGCCGCGCATCGTGCGCATGTCGGCAAAGCCCAGCTTGGCGCCGAGGTTGCGCGAGAAGCCGTCATTGGCTTCCACCAGGCGCGCTTCGATCAGGACCTGCTTCGAAGCGACGTCGGTTTTCTGGATCAGCTTGCGGATGTCTTCGATCTTCGACGCGATATCGGTCACGAACAGCTGGTTGGTGCGCGGATCGATGATCGCGCTGCCGCGCCGCGACAGCACGCGGTTGCGGCCCGTGTCGCCGGCAGCGCCAGTACTGGCGCCGCCCTGGTCCAGGCCGAACACGTTGCGGAACGATTCGGCTTTCTGGTAGTTGAGCTGGAAGATCTCGGAGCGCAGCGGCTCGAGTTCGGCGATCTGGGCGCGCTGCTCGAGTTCGAGCTTTTCCTTGGTCAGCAGTTCTTCCTTCGGCGCGATCCACAGCACGGTGCCGTTCTTGCGCATGTCCAGGCCCTTGGCGGTCAGGATCACGTCCAGTGCCTGGTCCCATGGCACGTCCTTCAGGCGCAGCGTCAGGAAGCCCGCCACCGAATCGCTGGCGATGATGTTCAGGCCCGAGATGTCGGCCACGGCCTGCAGTGCGGCGCGCACTTCGACGTTCTGGAAATCGAACGAGAGTTTTTCGCCGCGGTAGCCCTGCGGGTTGTTGCTCGAACCGGGGCTGTTGCGGTTCGGGTCTTCCACGACCGGGCGCACTTCGACCACCAGTTGCGAGTCGCTCTGGAAGACCGACTGCTCCCAGGCGCCCTGCGCCTCGATCGTCATGCGCACGTTGTCGCCCTGGGCGCTGGTGGCCACGCGCGTGACGGGCGTGCCGAAATCGGTCACATCCAGGCGGCGGCGCAGCGATTCGGGCAGGCGCGCGCCGATGAAATCGACCGTCACACCGGTGCCGGTCTGGCGCACATCGACGGCGACCTGGTTGTTCGGCAGGTCGACCACGACGCGCCCGGCCCCGTTGGCGCCGCGCTTGAAGTCGAGGTCGCGCAGTTGCGGCCGCGCCGCCAGCGCCGAAGCCACCGGTGCGGCCGGTGCTGCGACCGGCAGGCCGCTGGCATTGACCGCGCGCGCCACGCCGCCCGTGCCTTCGACCGTCACGATGATCGATTTGCCGTCGATGGCCGTTGCGTAGTTCAGCGCGCGCGCCAGGTTGACCACCATGCGGGTGCGCTCGCCGGCCTGCACCAGGTTCAGGCTGCGCACATCGCCCAGGTTCAGCTCCTGCATGTTCTTGCCGGTGGCGTTCGCGGTGGCGCCGAAGTCGAGCGCGATGCGAGCCGGGTTGGTAATGGCAAAACCGATCGGCGCGCGGGTTGGCACATCGCGCATGGTCACATTGATGACCACGTTGCTGCCTTGCTGGCTGGCCGTGATCGATTCGATCGCATTGCCCTGGGCCAGGGCGGCGCCGGCGCACGTCAACAGCACGAGTGCGGTGGCAGCGCGCGCCAGCCAGGCCGGCATGGCGAAGCGAATCTGGACGTTGGGGGTCATTTACTGCTCTCCTGGTTGTGCTGCAGCTCGATGTTGGCTAGTCGTTCCACCCAATCGCCGGTGGCGTCCTGCACCGATTCCCTGATTTCGATTGCCTCGTCACTCACGCGGGTGACGCGGCCATAGTTCTGTCCCATTCGCTGGCCAGGCCGGACGCGGTACAGCGCCCGGTCGATCTGTACCAGCGCGTAGCTCACGCCGCCTTTTTTCATCGTGCCGACCATCCGCATCGTGTCGAGCGGGAAGTTCTCGAGCGGCTCTTTGGGTCGGGTCAGGTCAGGCTGGTTGGCGTTGGGGCTCGATTGCGCCATGCGCGCCAGTTCGCCCAGCAACTTGGTCTGGTCGAACGGGTCGAGCGCGCCACCCGGCAGGTACGCGTGCGGCTGGAACGTCTTCGGTTCCGGCAGCGGCTTGACCTTCGAGACGGTGCGGCCCTCGACGTCTTTCATCCAGGCGCGGGTTTCGCCGACGCCGCCATCGCCGCAACCGGCCAGCAAGGCTGCCATGGCGAGCAGCGTAATCACGTGAGCTCGTATCATCACTTGCCTTTACCCTTGCCTTTGGCGGCTTTCTTTTCGGCCGCGCGCGCGGCGCGCTGGGCGATGAGTTCTTCCTGGTCGAGATAGCGGAAGGTCTTGGCAATCGCCTCCATCTCGAGGTTGCCTTCCTTGACGCTCACCAGCGACAGGTTATTGAGCGTGACGATGCGCGGCAGGTTCGCCATGTCGGCGGCAAACGCACCCATGTCGTGGTACTGCCCGCTCACCTTGATACTGATCGGCAGCTCGGCGTAGTAGTCGCGCACCACTTCCTGGCCCGGCTTGAACAGCTCGAACTGCAGGCCGCGGCCCACGCCGGCCTGGTTGATGTCCGACAGCAGCGCGGCCATTTCCGACTTGCTCGGCAACTGCTTTTCCAGGCGCACCACGTACTGGTCGACCTGCGCCTTCTGCGCCTTGAGTGCTTCCAGGTTGATCGCCTGCGCCATCTTGGTTTCGTACTCGCCGCGCAGCCGCACTTCTTCCTGCGCCAGCGTTTCCTGCTCGGCGAACTGGTCGCTCCAGTAGAAGTAGTAACCCAGGCCGACCACCAGCGCCACCACGCCGGCCGCGCACAACAGGCGCGGTGCCAGCGGCCACTGGCCCGGCTGGCGGCCCTGCAGGTCCTCGAATTGCGCCGCGAGCTGGGCGAACTGCGCCTTGATATCGATGTTCATGATTTCCCCGACGCGCCAGGTTTGGCGGTGGCGCCGTCCTCCGGCGCATCGCTGTTGCGGGCGCGCTTGATCGACACGGCCAGCGTGAATTCGACCACCTTGCGCGCGCTCTTGCTCTGGGTGACGGTGGCAGCGCGCACCTCGGTCAGGTCAGGCTTTTCCAGCCACGCCGACTGGCTCGACAGATTGCGCAGCAGCTCGGCGACCCGTTCCTGCGACTGGGCGGTGCCGGTCAGGATCACGCGCTGGCCATCCTGCTTGACGGTCTTGAGGTGCACGCCGTCGGGCGTCTGGCGCACCAGTTCGTCGAGCAGGTAGACCGGCTGGTTGCGGTCGCCCTGCAGATCTTCGACCGCCTGCTGGCGTGCTTGCAGCGCGGCGATTTCTTCCTTCAGCGTCGTGATCTCGCCGATTTTCTTGTCGAGATCCGCGCTGGCCTGCTTGAGCACCTCGTTGCGTTCGTTCTGGACCGAAATCTGGCTGGCGTTGTAGCCGCCCACCAGCAGCACGATGCCGGCGCCGACCAGGCCGCCAAGCGCCATCAGCGCCACGAACGCCGATTGCTTCTGCTTGCGTTTTGCCTCGCGGTGAGGCAACAGGTTAATGCGGATCATCAGCCAAACCTCCGCAGCGCCAGGCCACACGCGACCAGGTAGGCCGGCGCTTCCTGGCGCAGCTGGTGCTCACGCACGCCGGGGCCGAACGCCATATTGTCGAACGGCGAGGCCAGGCTGGTGGCGATGCGGGTGCGGCCGGTCACGATTTCCATGATGCCCGGCAGCAGCGCGCAGCCGCCGGCCAGGTAGATGCGGTCGATCCGGGTGTACGGCGTCGACGTGTAGAAGAACTGGATCGCGCGCGTGACTTCCAGCGCCGCGTTTTCCAGAAATGGCGCGAGCAGATCGGCGCGGTAGTTTTCCGGCAGGTCGCCTGCCTTCTTGCGCGTTTCGGCTTCTTCGAATGCCATGCCGTAGGCGCGCACGATGTCCTGCGTGAGCGTGTTGCCGCCGAACGGCTGTTCGCGCTCGTAGACTGCTTCGCCATTGAACAGCACCGACACGTGGGTGGCCTGGGCACCGATCTGGAACAGTGCCACGATCTGGTCGCGCATCAGGCCAGCGGCGTTTTCCAGTGCACTGCGCGCGGCGTACGATTCGATGTCCATCACGGTGGCCAGCAAGCCTGCACCTTCGGCGATGGCGATGCGGTCTTCGACTTTTTCGCGGCGGGCAGCGGCCAGCATCACTTCCATGTCGTCCGGCGAATTGGGCGCCGGGCCGATCACGTCGAAGTCGAGGCTGACTTCATCGAGGGCGAACGGGATGTACTGGCTGGCTTCGGACTCGACCTGCACTTCGAGCTGGTCTTCCGACAAACCGGCCGGCAGGATGATTTTCTTGGTGATCACAGCCGCCGGCGGCATGCCCAGCGCGACGTGCTTGGCGCGCGTGCCGCTCTTTTTCCAGACCCGGCGCACGGCGTCGGCGACCTGGTCCATGTTTTCGATATTGCCATCGACCACGGCGCCGCGTGGCAGCGATTCGGTCGCGTAGCGCTCGAGACGCACGAGTCCCTTGCCGGCGTCGGCCAGCTCGACCAGGCGAACGCCGGACGTGCTGATATCGAGCCCGATCATTGGCGGACTCGACTTTCCAAACAAGGAACCCAGATTGATCACCAAAACACTCCTTGACACCGATTGGGGCAGAATCTGGCTGTAGACGCCCTTGCAAGGGTCGTTGTCGTTAACCAAACACCTGTTAATTTCTTATAAAAATCCGATACTTACGTGAAAGCACCGTCTCGGATCGTAGCAATAAAGGATGATGCCGGACAAGATATTTCTACTTGGGAACATCAGAATGCGGGGCATGCGCACCACACTTTGCCGATTCCTTGCTAGCTAAATATTGCTCTGTGGTTCGATTAAGGCTCGGCCAGTATCGGGTGCCAAACTGCTGTCTTATAATGAGGCGGATCAACAAAGCGAAAGTCAGCATGAAAGAGAAACAGGCAGCACCTTCTTCCTCCTCGAAGTTCAGCCCCAAGCGCCTGATCCTCATCGCATTTGCCAGCCTGTTCGGTCTGGGTGCGATTGGCGTACTCGTGCTCGTGTTCGCCCTGGCCATGGCGTACCCGAACCTGCCGGCGCTGGACACGATCACCGATTACCGGCCCAAGATGCCACTGCGGATCTTCACGGCCGATAACGTCCTGATCGGCGAATTCGGCGAAGAGCGCCGCACGCTGGTCCACTTCAAAGACATTCCCGATGTCATGAAAAAGGCCGTGCTCTCGATCGAAGACGACCGCTTTTATGAACACAGCGGCATCGATTATCTGGGCATCATGCGCGCGGCCGTGCGCAACGCCACCGGCGGCGCGCGCCAGGGCGCCTCGACCATCACCCAGCAGGTAGCGCGCAACTTCTTCCTGTCGTCGGAACAGACCTTCAAGCGCAAGGCGTATGAAGCGATGCTGGCCTGGAAGATCGAGAAGAACCTGTCCAAGGACCAGATTCTCGAGCTGTACATGAACCAGATCTACCTGGGCCAGCGCGCCTTCGGCTTCCAGTCGGCGGCCCAGATCTATTTCGGCAAGGACCTGCGCGACATCACCGTGGCCGAAGCGGCCATGCTGGCCGGTCTGCCGAAAGCCCCGTCGGCTTACAACCCCGTGGTCAATCCGACCCGCGCCAAGACGCGCCAGCAGTACATCCTGGTGCGCATGCACCAGCTGGGCTATATCAGCGACGCCCAGTTCGCCCAGGCCAAGGTCGAGCCACTCAAGATCAAGACCGACAGCGCCGCCTTCGGCGTGCACGCCGAGTACGTGGCCGAAATGGCGCGCCAGCTGGTGTATGAGCAGTTCAAGGAAGACACCTACACGCGCGGCCTGAACGTGTTTACGACCATCACCAAGGCCGATCAGGACGCTGCTTACCTGGCGCTGCGCCGCGGTGTGATGGACTATGAACGCCGCCGTGCCTATCGCGGCCCGGAATCGTTCATCGACCTGCCATCGGGCAAAGCGGCAGCAGACGAAGCGATCGAAGCCGAGCTGGCCGAGCATCCGGACAGCGACAACATCATCGCCGCCGTCGTGCTGCAGGCGTCGAGCACGCAGGTCCAGGCAGCGATCGCATCGGGCGAGACAATCACGCTGTCGGGTCCGGGCCTGGCGTTTGCCAAAGCCTGGCTGTCGGACAAGGCGGCGCCGAACCGGCGCGTGCGCCGCGGCGCCGTGGTCCGCGTGATGCAGGACGAGGAATCGAAGTGGCTGATCACGCAGATGCCCGAAGTGGAATCGGCCTTTGTGGCGGCCAATACCGAAGACGGTGCGATCCGCGCGCTGGTGGGCGGCTTCGACTTCAACCGCAACAAGTTCAACCACGTGACGCAAGCCTGGCGCCAGCCCGGTTCGTCGTTCAAGCCGTTCATCTACTCGGCCTCGCTCGAGCGCGGCCTGTCGCCGGCCACCATCATCAACGATGCGCCGATCAGTTTCGATGCCGGCCAGACGGGCGGCCAGGCGTGGGAACCGAAGAACTACGACAGCAAGTACGACGGCCCGATGACGATGCGGCGCGGTCTGATGCAGTCGAAGAACATGATCTCGATCCGCATCCTGAACAAGATCGGTGCGCGCTATGGCCAGGAATACGCGGCCCGCTTCGGCTTCGAGCCGGAACGTAATCCGGCCTACCTGACGCTGGCACTGGGCGCCGGCGCGACCAATCCGCTGCAGATGGCCGGCGCTTACGCGGTGTTTGCCAACGGCGGCTACCGCGTCAGCCCGTACCTGATCTCGAAGGTCACTGACAGCGATGGCAAGGTTCTGTCCGAAGCACGGCCGGCGCGCGCGGGCGACGAAGCGAACCGCGTGATCGATGCGCGCAATGCCTTCCTGATGGACAGCATGCTCAAGGACGTGGTCCGCCACGGCACTGCAGTCAAGGCGATGGCCCTGAAGCGCACCGACCTGGCCGGCAAGACCGGCACCACCAACGATTCGATCGATGCGTGGTTCGCCGGCTACCAGCCAAAGCTGGTGGGCATCGCCTGGATGGGCTACGACAAGCCGCGCAACCTGGGCGCGCGCGAGACCGGTGGCGGCCTGGCCCTGCCGATCTGGATTGGCTACATGCAAAAGGCGCTGAAAGACCAGCCGATGGTCGAACGCGAGGTGCCGGCCGGTCTGGTGCAGTACGGGTCCGAGTACTACTACGCCGAGACGCCGCCGGGCAGCGGCGTCGAAGCGCTCGACGTCGGCCAGCCGCCGCCGGCGCAGCAACAGCAGGAACGCGACGCGGTGCGGAACGAATTGTTCTGATCACCCGGACATGAAACGATAAAGGCGGCCAACTGGCCGCCTTTGTTTTTATTGCGAGATTGCGTTACACCAGGTTGACTGGCGCCCCGCCCTGCTCGCTCGCATAGCGCCCGAGCGCCGCAAAGAACTCGCTGTCGTCGCGCGTGTTGCGCCACTCGTCACCCACGCGCTTGTAGTGGTAGCCACCCGAGCGCGCGGCCAGCCACATCTCTTGCAGCGGGGCCTGGCTGTTGATGATGATCTTGGTGCCGTTGTCGATGAACTCGATTTCGAGCACGTTGCCGCTGCGCTTGCACTCGACGTCGACGATGTCCTCGTCGTTCAGGCGGTCAAAGGCGGTTTCGATCCGTTTCAGGGTCAGGTCGGCCAGGTCCAAAAATTCGGTTTCGGTCATGCTACACTCCAAATCTGCTAATCAAACCTTGATTCTAATCGTGAAGTCCTCCCTCGCGCTTCCTTTCGGCGCTGCGCTGCTTGCTTCTGCCCTCGCCGGCTGCGGCCAGACCGGCCCGCTGTACATGCCCAACCCACCCGCCAGGCCCGTGCCGGTCGTCGTCGACCAGCCAGCCCAGCCCGTCCCGTCGAACAACGCGTCCACCCCGGCGCCGTACCGCTAACCGTCCGCTTCCACCTTCGCTTTTACCTTATGCCCCACTTCTTGTACCAGGACGGCGTGCTGCACGCCGAAGGCGCTTCCCTGTCCGCCATCGCCGACGAATTCGGCACGCCGACCTATGTTTACTCAAAGGCCACGCTGCTCGAGAACTTCAACGCCTACCAGGATGCCTGCGCCGGGCGCGACGCGCTGGTCTGCTATGCAATGAAGGCCAACTCGAACCTCGCCGTGCTCGACCTGCTGGCGCGCCAGGGTGCGGGCTTCGACATCGTCTCGGGCGGCGAACTGCTGCGCGTGATCGCTGCCGGCGGCGATCCGGGCAAGACGATTTTCTCGGGCGTGGGCAAGACCGAGGCCGAGATGACGCTGGCACTGGAAAAAGGCATCCTGTGCTTCAACGTGGAATCGATCCCCGAACTGCACCGCCTGAACGCCGTGGCCGGCAAACTCGGCATGCGCGCGCCGGTCTCGCTGCGCGTGAACCCGAACGTGGACGCCAAGACCCACCCGTACATCGCCACCGGCCTGAAAGCCAATAAATTTGGCGTTGCCTTCGACGAGGCACTCGACACCTACCGCGCGGCCGCCGCACTGGCGCACCTGGACGTGGTCGGCATCGACTGCCATATCGGCTCGCAGCTGCTGGACGACGCACCGCTGCTCGAGGCGCTCGACAAGCTGATCGACCTGATCGACACGCTGCACGCCGAAGGCATCCACCTGCACCACCTGGACATTGGCGGCGGCATTGGCGTCGACTACGGCGTGGCCGGCGACGCGCC
This sequence comes from Telluria sp. ZT3P25, assembly GCF_059685895.1. Classification (NCBI taxonomy): domain Bacteria; kingdom Pseudomonadati; phylum Pseudomonadota; class Betaproteobacteria; order Burkholderiales; family Oxalobacteraceae; genus Telluria; species Telluria sp. ZT3P25. The sequence goes on along the minus strand of NZ_JCASIJ010000002.1, from coordinate 745,993 downwards.
GCCGGTGCCGGTGGGCGACTACCTGGCCCGCCTGTTCGCGCGCATCGACGCCTGGCGTGCGGCAAAGTACGACGGCCAGCCGCTCAAGGTAATCTTCGAGCCGGGCCGCTCGATCGTCGCCGAAGCCGGCGTGCTGCTCACGCGCGTGGAATACCTGAAACCTGGCGCCGAGAAGAACTTCTGCATCGTCGACGCCGCCATGAACGACATGATGCGCCCGACGCTGTACGGGGCCTGGATGGGATTGCAGGCAGTGACGCAGCGCGAGAGCGAAGCGCTGATGTGGGATGTCGTGGGGCCGATCTGCGAATCGGGTGACTGGCTGGCGCGCGAGCGCGGGCTGGCGCTGGAACCGGGCGACCTCCTGGCCATGATGACGGCCGGCGCCTACGGCATGACCATGGCGTCGAACTACAACACGCGCGGCCGCGCGGCCGAAGTGATCGTCGACGGCGACGCCATCCACCTGGTACGCCGCCGCGAGACGCCGACCGAGACCTTCGCGCTCGAAACCCTCATCAAATAAGTAAGCGAGGTCTTGCGTTGTCTTGATGCTGGCGTTGCGGGGGTTTGACGCAGCGCAAACGTCAGTGCGATTCAATCTCCCCCTTATGCTCCCGGCGTAGACTGGTGCTGATAAATCAAGCACTACGCATCGGGAGGCCATATGGCTGAGGACACCGCGGCAGGTCCGTTACTCATGATCAAAGGGGGCGGCTTGCCCGATTTCCCCTTGTATCTTTTATCATTCGACAAGCAGGGGCTTTGCACATCGCCACTCACGCGCGCTGCGCTCCTGGCCGATGTGGCCAGTGGCGGCTTCACCGATCTGCACATCTACTCGCACGGCTGGAACAATGTGTTCGACGAAGCTGTGCGCCACTACACCGAATTCTTCACCGAATACGCTGCCCTGCGCATCACTGCCGGGCTGGACGCGCGCCGCTACCGGCCGCTGGTAGCCGGCCTGATCTGGCCCAGCACGGCGCTGCTCGCACCGGGCGAAGAACCGCCCTCGCTGGCCTCGCCAAGCGATTCCCGGCATACGACGGCAGTCGGCGAAGCCCCGGCGCTGCCCGAACTTGCAGCGTTGGCCAGCGACCTGTCGCCTGCGGATGCCGCGTGCCTCGAGGCCCTGGCGACGCGCTTCGGGCCACTGGAAGGTGCCGACGCGCTGACGCTGGCACGGATTCTGGAACAGGTTTTGTGCCGGCATACGGGTGGCGACAGCGAAGGCACTGTGTCCGCAGGCGATCTCGCCATGCTGCTACAACATTGGGGCACCAGCGCCTCGGGCAACGGTGCGCAACCCGGTACGCAGTCCGGCGCGCCGGGCCGGCTGCCGCTGGCAGAAGAGCCTGTGCCGACCAAGTTGGAAGCGGGCGGCATACTGCGCTTTGTCAATCCACGCGAGATCATCCGCAAGGCGACTGTGTTCCTGATGAAAGATCGTGCAGGCACTGTCGGCTCCACGGGCGTTGCCCATCTGGTGCACGAGGCCGTTGCCGTCGATGGCCTTCGCGTGCATCTTGCCGGTCACTCATATGGCGCCAAGGTCATGCTCGCGGCGCTGGCGAAACTGCCGGCGCCGCTGCGCGTGACGTCGGTGCTGTTGTTGCAGGCGGCGGTCAGTGCCCGCTGTTTCGCCCCGCGCATCACCGAGCAGGACGTTCGGCCTGGCGGCTACCGTGAAGTACTCGCCAAGACCGTCGTGCCGCTGCATGTCACGTTCAGCGCGCAAGACGCTGCGCTGACGCGCTTTTATCCACTGGCCTTGCGGCGCGGCCGCGATATCGCCGAAGTGGAAGCGGGTGCACCGTCGACGCTGTTTGCGGCGCTTGGGGCGACCGGCCCGCAAAACATGGCGCCCGGCGAACTCGATGTCATGCCGCTTCTCGACTGCCCCAGCTTCTACAAGCCCGCTGCCAGGCAGGTGTATGTGCGGGCGCTTGATGGCGCCCAGGGGATTCACGACCATGGCGATGTGCGTAACCGCTATACCGAGTGGGCGCTGGTCAATCTGGTGCTGGCAGGAATGGCTGCAGGAGCGACAAGATGACCGAAGTCGACCGTGTACAGGTTCGCCTGCAACAAGAATATCAGCTGCGCGTGCTGCGCATCTACATGGATTTCACGCCAACCGAGCAGCCGTTGGCGGTGTTCACCCTGACGCTCAGCAAGGGGGAAGACGTGGCACTCCTGACAGCGTCGCTGCCCGAACTGGGGTTCGCTTCGTGCGAGCATGAAGGGCCCCAGGAGGGCATCCTGCCCGATACCTATGCGATTCCGGAGCATGTCGTCGTAGCCTTGAAAGCCTGGCTCGATGAAGACGCAGCAGCCGGCCAGCCATTGTGGCTACGGCTATCCGTACCGCTCGGCCTCCTGGCCGCCGTGCCTTGGGAAGAATTTCTGCAGCCACAGCTGGGTGTACCGATCCTGCGCCTGCCCTGCCAGGCGCTAGCGCCGCGCATTCCACGCGCCGGTATCGATACGGTCGTCTGCCTGAGTTCCCCGGCGAATGAACCGGACTTGCAAGAACGTGTCGACGCCTTCGTGCGCGAAGTCCCGCCCGAGCTGGCGCAGCGCACGCGATTTCATTTGTTTGGCGACCGCACCATCTATCCCTACCTGTGCGACCTGCAGCGCCAGTACCAGGGCCGTGTGCGCATCGCGATTTACGACCCGCGCGGAGCCGTGAAAGTGGCCGCCGGCGCACAATCGGCCAATCCCTGGCTGGGATGGATGGAAGCCGCACTGGGCCAGGGTAGCGTCGACTTCGTGCACTTCATCTGCCATGGCGCGCGATCGCTCGACGAAGGGATGCTGCTGCTCGCAGCCGCGCCCGGCAAAGAACACACTGGCCAGCCTTCGTGCGTGGACCATACCAGTCTGGTCGCGTTCCTCGACTATCTCGGTGCATGGTGCGTCGCTTTCACGTCCGCACCGACCGAACGTTCGGCTGCAGGCTTGCGCATGCTGCAGACAGCAGTCGCGCAACATCGGCCCGGGCCGGCCGTCGTGCATGACATGAACGTACCGGGGAGCCGGGAGGCGCTGCAGGCCACCTACCGCTTCCTGCTCGGCGAGGACGCTCACCCGCCTGCGGCCGCCGCGGTGGCGCTGTACTGTCATCCAATACTGCTCGCCGCGCACGCAAATGACGCGGTCAGCAACCGGCAACTGGCAAGCTATACACTCGATGAGCGCTTGCACGGCAAGGTTAGCGATCCTGCCATTCCGTGGCTGGCGTCGAGCCAGCGCAAGCTCGAGAGCACGGCCGGTGCGCTGGCCGAAGCCGTCGAAGCCGGCGCCGTTGGGCGTGCCCAAGCGCGCAAGCTCGTGCTCGATGCGGTCACGCGCGAAGTCCGAAAAGCGGCAGCAGGGCAAGCTCGCCGCAGGAGAGCGACATGAGCATCGTCATCGCGCTGGATAGCATGTACAAGGGCTCGCCCACGGTGCATCTGATCGATCCCGGCATCGCAAACGACCACGACAACAAGGCGAAATTACTCAGCCGGCAACGCATCCTCGACGTCGAGCGGCTCGTCGAGGCCCTGCCGCATGCTGTCGACAGGGATAAACACATGCAATACATCGGCACTGCGCTGATGGACCTTCTGAAAACACACCCAGTGATTGCTGCGAGGATGGCGCAAAAACTGCATCCTTTTACCGAGCACGAAGAGCCCATCTACTTGTACTTCAAGAGTCCAATGGCCCAGCTGGAGCGCTGGCCATGGGAAGCCATGTACACGCCGGACGTGCACTTCCTATCCATGAACAAACACTTTCCGATCGCCCGTTCGCAGTGCTGCAAGAACGCCCGGATCGAATGGCCATTCGATCCGCCACTGCGCATCCTGGCAGTACTGGGCGCGGGTGGCGACATCAGCGGGCACGAAAAGCCGATCACCGGCAAGGCTCAATGGAAGAGCTTGTGCCATGCGGTGAGCCAGAGCGGACTGCCGGTTGAACTGCGGGTACTGACCTGCGAGCGCCTCCTGAAGAACGCCATCAACCGACAGCGGCTCGGCTGGGCCAAGGCTGACCTGATTCCACCAAGCGGACCGGCACGCGAGGAGCACGAGCCGCCGCAAGCCGGTTTCGAGCCGCGCGACCTCCTGTTCGACTACATCAAGGCCTACGCGCCCCACATCCTGCATATCTTTTCGCACGCGTGCGCCAACCCACATCCCCAGTTGCAGGTCGCCACCTATAAGGACTGGGAGCTCGGCAAACCTGGAAGCATTCTTATCGACAGCATGCAAGTAATGGCACGTGCCAATAGCGGCAACAGCATCTGGATGGTCACGCTCAATTGCTGTGAAACCGCGATGGATGCGCAGGCTGGCGGGCCGCTGTCAATGTCAGTGGCCGCGGCCCTTGCACGTCAGGGCATCCCCGCAGCCCTCGGCATGCGCGAACGCATCCAGGAAAACTTTGCCGATATCTTCAGCTACACGTTTTACCAGAACCTGCTGGAAGACCTGAAAAAACGCATCGCCAACGTGCCTTCCACAGGCGGGCTGGTCGACGTCCACTGGGCCAGCGCCCTGCTCCCGATTCGCCAGCTCAGCGGGCAAGACAGCACACCACCCGAGTGGACGCTGCCTGTCATGCACGCCGTCTACGACTTCAAGCTGATGATCAAAGGTAGCGCGCCGCATGCGCCGGCACTGCAGGCACAAGCACATTCGAACGGGGCGAAACGCGGCCACAGGCCGCGTCATCTGTCCGCAGCGACAAGAATGTTGCTCGAAGATGAACGTCTGCAATTGAACGAGGAGCGCAAGCTTTTGGCAGACATTCCTTCTGTCGTCGAGGATATCGACCGACGTATCGCCAGGATTGAAACAATCCTCAATCAAGCGTCAGGAGCCCCCCATGCAACAGCAAGTTCGTCCATCACAACTGCAAATCAACGCGTTTGATGGCAACGCGAGCCAGCTCAGTGCACTGGCTGGCAAGTGGCACACCTGGACCATGCAGCATGCGCCGCCGGCCATCCTCCCCTATCTGCGCTCGCTTCCGAAGGCCGATCCACGCGACTGGCATGACGAACGTGTCGGTTGGGGCCTGGTACTGCCATTTAACCCCGCACTCACGCCCGAACAATCGATGACGGCGATCGACGCTCCCGAACCAATCCGCGAGCTCGTGCAGCGCCGTGGGACAGATGGCGGGCCTGCCCCGGTACTGCGCCATGTCCCTGAAGATGGACACATTGGCTTTCTGCGCCGTGGCGCGGTCGACCTGCCTGTCAACCAGTCGCTCTACGGCGTCGGGGAGCGCGCGGTGCCGCGCTATCTGCTGATCCATGCGGGACCCGACACCATCCCCTGGGAGACGCAATACGCGCTGCAAGGTAGCCGCTGCGTGGGCCGCCTGAGCCTCGAAGGTGACCAGCTTGTCAACTACGTCAACGCCCTGCTGGATGACTGGGGTGACACCAGCGCCGACCGGCATGCAGCCCTTGTCTGGTCGGCCGACCACGGCATTGACGACATTACCAGCCTGATGCGCCAGTCCATTGCCGTGCCATTGGTCCAGAAACTGCGCGCCGACGACGAGATCGGCAACGGCACCTGCTTCCTCGATGGCAGTGCTGGTGAGGGCAGCGCAACCCGCCTGGCGCGCGAATTGGCCGAGCGCCGCCCCGGTTTCATCGTTACGACCAGCCACGGCATGACCGGACCGCTGAACGATGTGGGGACGATGGCGGCGCAGTTGGGCTTGCTGGTCGACAGCGATTACGGTCTGGTCCGCCCGGAAGCGCTGCTGAGCAACTGGCAGCCCGACGGCGCCATTTGGTATGCGCATGCCTGCTGCGGCGCCGGCAGCGACGCCCGAAGCCTGTTCGATGGCCTGCTCGAACGGGATTCGCCCGTCGACCAGCTATTGCAGGGCGTCGCGCGCTGTGGTGCGCGCGTGGCGCCACTGCCTCAGGCGCTGCTGGGCGCCCGGCGTCCACTGCGTGCCTTTATCGGGCACGTGGAACCCACCTTCAACTGGACGCTGCAACAACGCGAAACCGGCCAGTTCACAACGGATCCTTTGATCAGCGCACTGTACGACGAGCTGTTCCAGCCAGTGCCGATTGGCTTATCGCTGGCACCGCTGTCAGCGCAACTGGGGGGACTGTACATGGATTATGATCGCTTCCTGCGCAAGACCAGGCATTACCAGATGCTGCACCGTCTCTTGGTGGTGCGCGATATCCAGAGTACCGTGATTCTGGGTGATCCGACGGTCGCGCTCCCGCTCTGAGCGCGCAAGGCGTCAGGTACGCTCGGTGCGCATAGTAGCGGCCTTGGTGCGACTCCAGACGAGGCGCGCACCGAGAAGCAGTGCCACGATGAGGCCAAAGATGATCGGTCTGGCGAAATCGTTCTTGCCCTCTTTCATCCACCAAAAGTGCAGGATCGACAGCGGCGCGATCAGGTAGATCAGGCGGTGCAGCCATTGCCAGCGCTTGCCGCCCAGGCGCTTGATCATCGCGTTGGTCGATGTCGCTGCCAGCGGGATGAGCAGCACGAAGGCGATGAAGCCCACCAGAATGAACGGCCGCTTGATGACGTCGGCCAGCATCGCCGGCACATCGAAGAAGTGGTCGAACCACAGGAATGCCGTGAAGTGCACGAGTGCATAGAAAAACATGAACAGGCCAATCATGCGGCGCAGCTTGACGAGCCAGTTCCAGCCGGTCAGGCGCCGCAGCGGCGTCACTGCCAGCGTGATGCACAGGAAGTACAGCGCCCATTCGCCGCTGCCCTTGGTGATCGCCGCCAGCGGATCCGAAAAACTGCCGCTGGCGGTGCCCCAGACCAGGCGCGCGAAGGGGACCAGAGAAAGCACAAAGACAATGGCCTTGACCCACCCGACCTGTTTGCTGTTCAACCCTGCCATCAGAAATAACGCTTCAAATCCAGGCCGGTATACAGCGACGACACCTGGTCGTAGCCATTGAACATCAGGGTCTTGCGCTTTGGTGCGAACAGGCCCGATTCACCGATGCGGCGCTCGCTGGCCTGCGACCAGCGCGGGTGGTCCACGTTCGGATTCACGTTCGAGAAGAAGCCGTACTCGCGCGGGGCCATGTCGTTCCAGGCGGTCTTCGGCTGGCGCGAGAGCAGGCGGATGCGCACCAGCGACTTGGCCGACTTGAAACCGTACTTCCATGGCACGACGAGGCGCACCGGCGCGCCGTTCTGGTTCGGCAGCACCTGGCCATACATGCCCATCGTGAGCATCGTCAGCGGGTGCATGGCTTCGTCGATGCGCAGGCCCTCGACGTACGGCCAATCCAGCACGCCACTACGCAGGCCGGGCATCTGCTTGGCGTCGGCCAGCGTTGTGAATTCGACGAACTTGGCGTTGCCGGTCGGTTCCACCTGCTTGAGCAGGTTCGACAGCGAATAGCCGACCCACGGAATGACCATCGACCAGCCTTCGACGCAGCGCAGGCGGTACACGCGTTCTTCTAATGGCGCGAGTTTCAGCAGGCTGTCGATGTCGAGCGTGAGAGGTTTCTTGACCTCGCCCTCGATGCGCACGGTCCAGGGCCGGGTGCGCAGCGTGTGCGCGTTCTCGGCCGGGTCACCCTTGTCGAGGCCAAATTCGTAGAAATTGTTGTAGCCGGCAGCGTCCTTGAACGGGGTCTGCTTTTCGTCGGTCGACAGCGCCACATTGGCGCGCGCCGCGAGCTTCTGGCCGGCGGTCTGGGCAAAGGCTTCGCGGTTGGCCATCTCCCAGACGCCGCTGCCGACAGCGGCCGTGGCGGCCATGCGGGTGATGAATTCACGCCGGCCGGTATAAATCTCTTGCGGCGTGATTTCGGAAGGGTACGGAAGATCGAGTCCGTTGGGATTGCGTTTGAAGAGCATGGCTGGCCTCGCGAGCTTGGGAAGCTTCACATTACACGAAGTTCCCTTAAGCTTGCGTTAGGCGGCCAACACTATCGGGTCAGCGCCCGCGCCTTCTTTACAGCTCGCCGTACGAGTGCAGGCCCGACAGGAACATGTTCACGCCCAGGAAGGCGAACGTGGTCACCAGCAAGCCGACCACCGCCCACCAGGCCGCGACACGGCCGCGCAGGCCCGTCATCAAGCGCATGTGCAGCCACGCCGCGTAGTTCAGCCAAACGATCAGCGCCCACGTCTCTTTCGGATCCCACGACCAGTAGCCGCCCCACGCTTCAGCGGCCCACAGGGCGCCGAGGATGGTGGCGACGGTGAAGAACGCGAAACCGACCGAGATCGACTTGTACATCACGTCGTCGAGCACCTCGAGCGAAGGCAGGCGGTCGACCAGCATGCCATGCGACTTGAGCAGATAGGCCGACGCGACCATCGCAGCGAGTGCAAAGGTGCCGTAACCGATGAAGTTGGCCGGCACGTGGATTTTCATCCACCAGCTCTGCAGCGCCGGCACGAGTGGCTGGATCTGGGCGGCGTCGCGCGAGACCGTGTACCACAGCAGGAAGCCGACGGCAGCGCCAATGATCAGCATCACGAACGGGCCCAGCTGACGCGTGGCGTAATGTTCTTCGTAATACAGGTGGAACAGCGCGGTGATGAGGGCGAACAGGATGAACACTTCGTACAGGTTTGACACCGGGATGTGGCCAACGTCCGGGCCGATCAGGTACGACTCGTACCAGCGCACCATCATGCCGACCGCGCCGATCACGACTGCGGCCCAGCACAGCGCCGCGCCCACGCCGCCTCCAAACTTGCCGCGGCTTAACAGGCCAACCCAGTAGAACACGGTCGAGAACACGAACAGCGCGCTCATCCACAGGATGGCCGACTGGCTCGACAGCATGTACTTCAGGAAGAATTTCTGCTCGGCAGCAGCCAGGTTGCCGTCGTACAGCGCGATCGCGCCCAGCGACAGCACGGCGACCAGCGGCAGCAGCCAGCGCATCGGTTTCCAGTACCAGCCCAGCACGGCAAACACGGGCGCCGTGCACACCAGGATCACCTCTTCATAGATGTCCATGAAGTGGCCGTAACGGTTCAGCGCGAACAGCGCCGCGGCGCACAGGGCCAGCGCGTACAGCCAGTCAAGCGGACCCAGGCGGCGGAAATAGCCCGGCGCTTCCTGGTATTGGTCGGTCGGGCGCGCCGGGGCGCCAGTCTTGGGTTGTGACAGTTCCATTGTTTTCTCCAGGCCCGCGCAGCTTACGCCGGTTGTGGCAGCTTTACAGTCAAGTCTTCGTACTCGCGCTCGAAATCGAGCGTCTTGCGTTGCGTGCTCATGGCCATCAGCGCCTCGGCGCCAGCCTCCGGGTTACCGGGCACGTCGCGCACCCAGATCCAGACGCGCCGTTCGCGAATGTAGAACATTGCGAACACGCCCAGCACGAGCAGGACACAGCCGAAGTAGACCACGTTCTTGCCCGGCGAGCGCGTCAATTGCAGCACCGAGGCCTTCACTTCGGTGAAATCGTCGAGCTGCAGATACACCGGCGCACCGTACAGATAACTGTCCGACAACGCATTGGTGGCCAGTTGCAGGAAGCGGCCATTGGCGTCCGTTGGCGCGGCGGGAGCGTCGCCATTCTTTTCGCGCGCTACTTGCCACAGTTCCCACAGCGTGCCGTTGAGCATCTTCATGAAGATACCGGCTGCTTTCTCCTGCTCGGCCTGCGGAATCTTTTCCAGGAACTGGGCCACGCCAACGAAGCCGCCGCGACCGTCGCCGCCGGCGAAGATGCCGAGCGTGCGTGCGGCCGACTCCTGCAACTGGCCGGCCAGGGCGCTTCCGGGATTGCCGCCCAGCGCCCGCGCGGCATAGCGGCGCGCCGCAACGGCGCGCGCCTCCGGGTCGGCCAGCGCCGCGCGCAGGCGCATCCAGTCGCCCACGCCAAAGCGTTCGTCGACGGGAATGCGCAGGAAGCTGAAGCTTTCCGACGGGTTCGCGCGCACGCCGGCCAGATAGACTTGCGCGCCGTCGAGCGTCATCGGCTGCATGTAGTTCATGTATTCGCGCGCCTGGCCGCTGGCGTCGCGCAACTTGTATTGCACGCTGGGGCCGACGTTCTTGAGGTCCTTGGTGGCGTCCGGATTGGCAGCCGCGCCCGAGGCCTTGCCCAGCGTGGCAGCGAACTGTTCGTTGAACGTTTTGCCCTTGCTCACCGCGCGCACGTCATTGCCCTGGCTGATGTTTTCGACGTTGAACGGGCGGAAACCCGACCACTCGACCGCATAGGTATCGCCACCGATCTTCAGTTCGGTGGCGCTGTTGACTTCGCCTTCGATCGGGAAACTGGCGCTGCCGGTACCGTTCATCGGAAACCCTGTCAGCCGCAGTTTGCTGCCGCCATCGTCAAAGCTCGACTGGTAGACGGCGATGCCCTTGTAGATCAGCGGATGATTGACCTTGATGGTCGACTCGAACGTGTGACCGGTTTCCAGATCGCGCACGACCACGTCGCTGGCAAACAGTTTCGGCATGCCGGTCGAATAGAACTCGATATGGAATTTCTTGAGCTGCAGCGAGAACGGCAGCTCCTGCACCAGCACACCCGTCGGCTGGTTCAGGATCGCGCTGCGGCTGGCCTGCCCCTCGGCAATGGCGGTATTGCCACGGAAGGTCGGGTTGCCCGTCCCCAGGCGGTGCTGGGCGGGAATGTCCGCGATTGCGCCGCTGCCGGTGAATGGCGTCTTGTTGAAGATCCATTGTTGGATGCGCACTGGCAAGTCCGAATCGAGTGTGCCTCCCACCAGGATCACGATGATCGACGAGTGCGCGAAGATGTAGCCGAACTTGTTGCCGGCGCCCTTCTTGGCCGTGACCAGCGTGCCGCCATCCTTCTCGACAATCTTGGTGGCGTAGCCGGCGTGGCGCAGGCGCAGTGCGCTCTGCTCGGCCAGTGCGCTCGTCGAGAGCGGCGCCTGCCATTCGAGCTTGTGGTGGAAGTTGCGCAGCGAATCGAAGCGCACGTTCTCGCGCCAGCTACGCATGTCGCGCATCATTTTCGGCGCATTGCGGATCAGGCACAGGCCGGTGGACATGACCAGCACCACCAGGATCACGAGGAACCACCAGCTGGAATACACGCTGTACAGGCCGAACTTGTTGAAAATCTCGAACCAGAACGGGCCGAACTGGTTGACGTAATTCGACATCGGCTCGGCCTGTTTGAGCACGGTGCCGATGATCGACGAGATGGAGATGATGGTGAGAAGACTGATCGCAAACCGCATCGATGAGATCAGTTCGACCGCCTCGGCCAGACCACGGCGGCGGGTGTTCAGTGTAATTCCGGTGGTACTCATGCTTTACAACTTTCTTCCTGCGCGGCGGGTAACCGCTTGCAGAAAGGGGGCAGCCCGTTGCTGCCGCCCTTCCTGCGTTCAATATTGCTTATGCGAGATCGTGGAGTCTCTTAGCGCAAGCCGGCGATATAGTCGGCCACCGCGCGCATTTCAGCCGTCGACATGCGCTGCGAGAGCGTGGTCATTTGCGGGCTGTTGGCGCGGGTGCCACTCTTGAATGCTTCGAGCTGGGCGGTCGTGTAATCCTGATGCTGGCCTGCAAGGCGCGGATATTGTGCGGGGATGCCACTGGCATTGGCGCCATGACAGCTGGCACAGGCCGCCACGCCACGCTCGGCGATGCCGCCGCGATAGATCTTGCGGCCCAGTTCAACGGTGTCCTTGTTCTTTGCTGCGCCCGGTTTGTGCACCTGCACCGCCAGCCAGGCCGCGATGTCCTTCTTCTCGGCGTCGGTGAGCATCTTGGCGTAGGTCGTCATGATCGGCTGCTGGCGATTCGGGGTCGTGAAATCGACCAGTTGCTTGTGCGTGTAGCTGGCGAACTGGCCCGACAGCTTGGGATTGGCAACGATGGACGAATTGCCCGCCGCGCCATGGCATGACACGCAGGCTGGCAGGCCGCGCGCCGGGTCGCCCGCATCGTACAGCGCGCCGCCCCGGGCCGGATCGGCCTTGAGGGCAGGTACCGCTGCGGGCGCTGCTGCTGTTGCCGCCGGGAGTCCCCCGAAAACAGTTAGTGTGACCAACAGTGTTTTGAGCAGGGGGGACGACAAGCGGTTCATACTAGCACCTTGAAAAAGTCAATAATTGAAGGTTCAGTGCAGCGCCCTTGATTGCCTGGGCCATGGGGCTGGCAGGCAGCAATCAACCCCTTATTGTACAATAGCTTTGTTTCTCCAACGCCATTTCGTAGTCCTCTTATACCTTCTCCCCAATGTCCAGATTATGGCAAGCCCGGTTCTTTACGACCGTGAATCAGTTGCGCGACCTTCCCGACACTACTGTGCCGGAAATCGCCTTCGCCGGGCGCTCCAACGCCGGCAAATCCACAGCGATCAATATCCTCACGAACCAGAAGGGTCTTGCCTTCGCGTCGAAGACGCCAGGTCGCACGCAGCACATCAATTATTTCTCGATCGGCGGCGCCCATGTGGGCCAGCACCGCAAGGACGCAGTCCGGCTCGATGAAATCGAAGCGCTGCTGGTCGACTTGCCGGGCTACGGTTACGCCGAAGTGTCGGGCACGGCCAAGCTGCACTGGCAAAAGCTGCTGGGCGACTATGTCCAGCGCCGCGACCAGCTCGCTGCGCTCATCCTGATCATGGATTCGCGCCGCCCGTTCACCGACCTGGACGTCCAGATGCTCGAATGGTTTGCCCCCACCGGCAAGCCGATCCACTGCATCCTGACGAAGGCCGATAAGCTCAACCGCAACGAGTCGACCAACGCCCTGCGCGAAGCGCGCGGCGTGCTCGAAAGCTACGTCGATGAAGATGGCGTGGGCTTCCCGTTCACGGTACAGCTGTTCTCGGCGCTCAAGCGCATCGGCATCGAAGAAGCCGATGCCAAGATCCTGGCGCTGGCCGGACTGGACGGCGTTGCCGGCGAGTACGAAGGTGAGCAAGAAGAAGAGCACGAAGAATCTGGCGCGCCGTCGGCGGACGACGATCAAACCTCCGCCTGATCCTGCAAGGAGCTATTCGATGAGCATCATCACTTCCGCCTATCCGGCGGCCCGGCCGCGCCGCATGCGCCGCGACCCGTTCTCCCGCGCCATGATGCGCGAGAACACGATTACCGCATCCGACCTGATCTATCCCGTGTTCGTGCTGGAAGGCCAGAACGTGCGCCAGGAAGTCGGCTCGATGCCGGGCGTGGCCCGCGTCTCGCTCGACCTGCTGCTGAAAGTGGCCGAAGAATGCGTCGCGCTCGGGATTCCGGCGCTGGCGCTGTTCCCGCTGGTCGACCAGTCGGTGAAAACCTATGACGGCATCGAAGCGACCAACCCGGACGGGCTGGTACCGCGCGTGGTCCGCGAGCTCAAGCGCAACTTCCCCGAGCTGGGCATCATCACCGACATCGCGCTCGATCCGTACACGACCCACGGCCAGGACGGCCTGCCGGACGAGAACGGCTATATCGTTAATGAAAAGACGATCGAGATGCTGGTCAAGCAAGCACTCACGCACGCTGACGCCGGCGTGGACATCGTCGCACCATCGGACATGATGGATGGGCGCATCGGCGCGATCCGCACCGCGTTCGAGGCGCAAGGTCATATTCATACGCGCATCATGGCGTACTCGGCCAAGTATGCGTCCGCGTTCTACGGCCCGTTCCGCGATGCGGTCGGCTCATCAGCCAATCTCGGCAAGGCCGACAAGAACACTTACCAGATGGACCCGGCCAACAGCGATGAAGCACTGCGCGAAGTGGCGCTGGACCTGGCCGAAGGCGCCGACATGGTGATGGTGAAACCAGGCATGCCGTATCTGGACATCGTGCGCCGCGTAAAGGATGAGTTCAGGGTGCCGACGTTTGCCTATCAGGTCAGCGGCGAGTACGCGATGCTCAAGGCAGCCGCGCTCAATGGCTGGCTCGACCATGACAAGGTCATGATGGAATCGATGATGGCGTTCAAGCGCGCCGGCGCCGATGGGGTGCTGACGTACTTTGCAATGGATATTGCCCGGAAATTGAAGGCAGGTTAACCACCCGCACACCCAACAAAAAACCGTGCCATGGCACGGTTTTTTTACGAAACAGCTGGGGTCAGGTCTGACATTCGGACACGAACTCAACCTTTTACACATCTAACGGTGTCGGCATGGCCCGGTGCCAGCTAGTCCGGCACAGCTGCAAAGCTGGGGTCAGGTCTGACATTCGGACACGGCCTCAGCTTTGGCCATCCAATGGTGTCTTGCCCGGTATTGGCATGGCCCGGTGCCAGCCAGTTTTGACTGCCCGACTGTCGAGGTCGTGTCCGAATGTCAGACCTGACCCCGGCTTTTTTTTCCACATTCATCAACCTCCCGGCGGCGGCCGGTATTCCGGGAACATTTCTTTGTACAAGAACTCGGTCAGGCGCGCTTCGTCTGCTGGCCGTGCACTGAGCTTCACCACGCGACCCAGGCGGTGCGAATCCCACTCGAAGTCGCCGGTCTTTTCCTTGCGGATCAGTTCGATCATCTTCTTGATGACGGCCGTTTCGATGTCGCGTGCGCTGCCCTGCTCCACCGTTACCGCCGTCAGCCAGCGCCGCTTGAAGCTCGGGTTCCAGCCGCGGAACTTCAGGTCCATCGTGTTGAACGTCTTGTTCGATATCGAGAAGATGCCACCCGACTCGTTGCTGTCGTCGCGGCCGCGGCCGTTGATCGCGGCGATGTTCGCCAGCGCGTTGCGGTTGCCGCGCACCGCGTCGCTTTCCGGGGTTTCCACTTCGCTGCCGGTCGGTGCGCCGCGGCGCTCGCGCTGGGCTTTGACGTAGGCAGCCATGTCCATGTCAGGCGGGACCTCGGTCTTCGGCTGTGGCGGCTGCGGTGGTGGCGGTGTGCGCTCGACCGGCTTTTCGTCGGGAATCGTGATCGTGTCCGGCAGGCGCTGGACGAACACGCGCTCCGGTTGCTTCGGACGCGGCGTTTCGCGCCGGGGCGTCGGTTTCGGTGCGGGCTTGGGCTTTTGCTCGCGCTGGGCCTTGGTCGGCTGCTGCAGCGGCTGGACAAAGAACACGTCAGTTTCGCGCTCGGATGCCGGGCGCGCTGTCTTCTGCTCTTTTTCGGGCGGCTTGAAGATGAAGATCGCCAGCAGCAGCAAGTGCAGCGCGATCGTGCCGATCAGGCCGCCGCGCTTGGAGCCCTCGCGCTCGTATTGCGGCCCAGGGCGTACCAGTGGCTGTCCGCAGTGGGAGCAAACTTCGCTGTCCTGATCGTAGGAGTGGGGATGGTCACGCAAGGTAGATCGGTATCCTGGAAGCGACGTCTAAAAAAACAGCAGAGAGCCGCAGTCTAACCGTTTTAGAGTACCTGCGCATCACGCCAGCGAGCGGACTGCACCGCTGCTGGCGTTGATGGTTGTTACTAAATGTTTCCGAAATTAAGCATGCTGAGCAACCGGGACATCGTCGGCCTTCGCGAGCTGATCGTCCGTCATCGGTCCCGTGCCACTGAAGCGGTCCAGGTACAGGTAGATGACCGGCGTGATGTACAGCGTAATCACTTGCGAGAAGATCAAGCCGCCGCACACCGCCAGGCCCAGTGGCTGGCGTAGTTCGGCACCGGCGCCGATACCGAGCGCGATCGGCAGCGCGCCCATCAGCGCGGCCAGCGTCGTCATCAGGATCGGCCGGAAGCGCAGGATGCACGCTTCGCGGATCGCCTCTTGCGGACTCATGCCGAGCGTGCGCTGCGCATCGAGCGCGAAGTCGATCATCATGATGGCGTTCTTCTTGACGATACCGATCAGCATCAGGATGCCGATCATCGCGATCAGCGTCAGGTCCTTGTCGAAGATCCACAGCGTCAGCAGCGCACCGACCGCTGCCGACGGCAGGCCGGCCAGAATGGTCAGCGGGTGGATATAGCTTTCGTACAAGACGCCCAGCAGCACGTAGATGACGCCGATGGCCGTCAGGATCAGGATCAGCTGGCTCGACTGCGTGTCCTGGAACACGGCCGCGTCGCCGCCATAAGTGGCAATCACGGAGGCCGGCAACTTCATCGCCGTACCCATCTGTTCGATGGCGGCGGTAGCGTCGCCCAGCGGCACGCCCGGCGCAAGGTTGAACGACAGCGTGATCGCCTGCAATTGCCCTTGGTGATTCACTTGCAGCGGGCCGACCGTACGGCGCACCGTGGCAATGCTCGACAGCTTGACCAGGTCACCCGACTTGCTGCGCACCGACACGCGCGACAGCGCTTCGTCATAGTAACGGTCGCTGGCGGCCGCTTCCAGGATCACGTAGTAGCTGGCAGCCGTCGAGTAGATGGTGGACACCTGGCGCTCGCCAAACGACGCGTACATCACGGTGCGGATATCGTCCATTTCCAGGCCCAGCAGTGCAGCCTTGTCGCGGTCGATATCCACGGTCGCTTGCAGCGCCTTGTTCTGCGAGTCGCTGTTGACGTCGCGGAAGCGCGCATCCTGCCGCATGCCTTCCAGGAACCGTTCGGCCCAGCCGCCGATTTCGCCGCCCGAGACGCTCTGCAGCGTGTACTGGTAGCGCGCCTTGCTCTGGCGGCCACCCAGTTGCAGGTTTTGCTGGGGCGACATGAATACCTGCACGCCCGGCACGGCGCGCGTGGCCTTGCGCAGGTCGTCGATCACGAGATCCATCGGTGGGCGCTCGCCGCGGGGTTTCAGTACCAGGAACATGCGGCCCGTATTGCCGCCGCCGCTGAACGAGGTCGTGTCCTGCACATACGGATTGGCGCGGACGATGTCCACTACCTTGCCCTGCAATTCGGCCAGCGCGACCGACGATGTGTCTTCGGACGCCTCGACGTTCACACGGATCTGGCCGATGTCTTCTTCGGGGAAAAAGCCCTTGGGCATCGTCATGTACAGCACGGCGGTCAGCACGAAGGTGCCCAGCGCCAGCATCAGGACCAAAAAGCGGTGGCGCAGCGCGGTGTCGAGCGTGCGGCCATAGCCGTTGCGCACATTGGTGAACATGGCTTCGAACCGGCGGCCGATCCACGACATGTCTTTCGGATCGACGTGGCCGCCATCCTTGAGCAGGCGCGAGCACAGCATCGGCACGAGGGTCAGCGAGACGATCGCCGAAACCATCACGGCCAGGCCAACGATCACGGCAAATTCGCGGAACAGCAGGCCGATCACGCCCGGCATGAAGAAGATCGGGATGAACACGGCCACCAGCGAAATCGAGATCGAGATGATGGTAAAGCCCATTTCGCGCGCGCCGACAAGCGATGCATGCATCGGCTTCTTGCCCATCTCCATGTGGCGCACGATGTTTTCCAGCACCACGATCGCATCGTCGACCACCAGGCCGACGGCCAGCGTAATGCCCAGCAGCGAAATATTGTCGAGGCTATAACCCAGCCAGTACAGCAGCGAGAGCGCGCCCAGCAGCGAGATCGGCACCGTCACGGCCGGAATGAACGTGGCGGCCGCGCGGTGCAGGAACAGGAAGATGACCAGGATCACCAGCATCACCGTGCCCAGCAGCGTCAGGTTGACGTCGTGGATTGCTTCGCGGATCGACAGCGAACGGTCGTTGACGAGCTCGATCTTGATCGAGGCCGGCAATTGCCCTTCGAAGCGGGGAATCAGCGCGCGCACGGCGTCGACCACTTCGACCGTATTGGCGTTGGGCTGGCGCTGCACCATCAGCGAGATCGAACGTTCGCCGTTCAGGCTACCCATGGCCTTGACCGACTGGTAGCTGTCCTGGACGTCGGCGATATCGCGCAGGCGCACTGGCATGCCTTCGCGCGTGGCGACGATCAGGTTGGCAAAATCAGCCGCCTTCATCAGCTGGCCGCCGCCCTGGATCGTCAGCGCCTGGGTCGGACCATCGAGGATACCCAGCGGCGTGTTCGAGTTGGCCGCGCGCAGTGCTGCTGCCAGCTCGTCCATCGAGATATTGCGCGCGTTCATCAGGTCGGACTTGGCACGCACGCGCACGGCGAAGCGCTTGCCGCCGTTGATCGAGACTTGCGAGACGCCCTGCACGGTCGAGATCGCCGGCGAGATCAGATTCTCTGCGTAATCGTTCAGCTCCGACAAGTCCATCGACGGCGAGGTCAGGTGCATGAACAGGATCGGGGCATCAGCCGGGTTGACCTTGCGGTAGGCCGGCAGTTCTGTCATCTCGAGCGGCAAGCGGCGCTGCGCCACCAGCAGCGCCGCCTGGACGTCGACCGCAGCCTTGTCGACATCGATCGCGGTGTCGAATTCAAGGGTGATATTGGTGTCGCCCTGGGTGCTGCTCGACGTGATCAGCTTGATGCCGGCAATGGTCGAGAACTGTTTCTCGAGCGGCAGCGCGACCGACGAGGCCATCGTCTCGGGACTCGCGCCCGGCAGGTTGGCCGAGACGTTGATGACCGGCGTGTTGTAGCTTGGCAGTGCGGCGACCGGGATCTTCATGTACGACAGGATGCCCACCAGCACCAGGCTGATCGACAGCAGCACCACCATCACCGGCCGGCGGATACACAGTTCGGACAGGTTCATGCCTGTTCACCCTGCTTGGGTTGCGCAGTGGAAGCCGGCTTGTCGGCGGCAGGCTTGGCTGCCTGGGCCAGGCGCACTTTGCCACCCGGCCGCAGGTTCTGCTTGCCTTCGGTGATCACCTGCTCGGCGCCGGTCAAACCCGTGACGGCAGCGTGGTCGCCAAATGCATACACGCGCTTGACCGGCACCTGCCGCGCCGAGTCGCCTTCGGCCAGCACATAAACGAACGTGCCGTTGGTCGATGTGATGATCGCTGTTTGCGGGATCACGAGGGCGTCCTTGAGCGTTTGCACGACCACACGCGCGGTCACGTACTGGCCGGGCCACAGGCTGGTCTTGTTGTTGGAGAATTCGCCCTTGACGCGGATGGTGCCAGCCTGCGCGTCGACGGCGTTGTCGATGAAGCTCAGGCGGCCAGCGACCGGTTTCGCGTCGGCGCCGCTCGTCACGTGGACGTCGACGTTGCCGGCTCGCTGGGCGCCGAGCAGCGCGCCGAGCGTCGATTCCGGCAGCGTGAACGAGACATTGATCGGGTCGAGCTGGGTAACGGTGGTCAGCGACGTCGTCATCTGCACCAGCGCGCCTGGATGGACGTCAATAGCGCCTACGCGCCCCGACATCGGCGCGCGGATCGATGTATAGCTGGCGCTGACCTGGGTGGCGCGCATCGCCGCCTGGTTGGATTGCACCAGCGCGCGCTGGGCTTCCACCTGGCTCAGCAGGGAGTCGAGCGCGCTCTGGGCCAGGAAGTTCTGCGATACCAGCTCCTGGCTGCGCTTGTACTGGCGGTCCAGGTCGGCCAGCGTGGCGCGGTCGCGCGCCACCTGCGCTTCGGCGCGCGCGACATTGGCCTGGTCGGCGCGGTCGTCGAGCGAGAACATCAGTTCGCCTTCCTTGACGAACTGGCCTTCGCGGATATGGACCTTGCGGATGGTGGTGACGGTCTGCGGATGCAGGTTCACGGTGCGCACCGGCGTGACGGTACCGTTGGCGAACAGCTCGACGCCGACATCGCGCCGCTCGGGCTTGACCACGCTGACGGTCACCGGTGGCTGGCCGCCGCCCTGCCCTTTGGCGCCTGGCGCCTGGGCCTTGGCCTCATGACCCTGATTGAAGTACCAGCCGCCAGCGACGACCAGCGCCGCCACGACGGCGACGACACCGACATTCTTCTTGTTCATGCTTGTCCCTTGCCGCCAGTGCCGACGGCTCTCTCAGTGATGCTGCTTGTTGATGTGGCCATTGCGCGCGCGCATTGTCCCACACTGTCGTTACGGCTTTATTTTGCTTGTTGGTTTTTATTTGTTCGGGTAATACGTGGGCAGCATCAGCGTGACTTCCAGGCCGCCTTCCGGATGGTTGGCCAGGCTGATGCTGCCGCCGTGCTGCTCCGTGATATTGCGTGCGATCGTCAGGCCCAGGCCGGTGCCGCCCGACTCGCGCGAGCGCGATGTCTCCACGCGGTAGAACGGATCGAACACGCGCACCAGTTCGCTGCGCGGAATGCCCGGCCCGCTGTCGCGGATGCGGATGCGCGCGGTGCCGTTGGTGCGGTCGACGCAGACGCGCGCATCGCGCCCGTACTTGACCGCGTTGTCGATCAGGTTGACCAGGCAGCGGCGCATGTCGATCGGCCGGCCCAGCACGGCGATCGAGGCCTTGCCGGCGAGCGTCACGGCCTGGCCGGCATCGGTCGCGTCAGCGCACACGGCCTCGAGCAGTGAATCCAGATCGAGCATCTGCATCGTCTCGGTCGTGTCCATGCTGCGCGCCAGTACCAGGCCTTCGCGCACCATTTCCTGCATCGCCGACAGGTCGCCGATCAGGCGGTCCTGCAGTTCGGTGTCGCTGACCTTCTCGAGCCGCAGGCGCATGCGCGTGAGCGGCGTTTGCAGGTCGTGCGTGATCGCGGCGAGCATCTGCGTGCGCTGGAAGATGTACTGGCGGATGCGCGCCTGCATCGCATTGAAGGCTGCGCTGGCCTGGCGGATCTCAATCGCGCCGACCAGGTCGAGCGGCGCGCGGTTGATGTCCTGGCCCAGGTCTTGCGCGGCTTGTGCAAGCTGCTTGAACGGGCGCGCGGTCATGCGTGCCACGAAGTAGGCCAGCACCGCGATGCTGACCAGGAACATGCCCAGGATGATGCTCGTGTCGACATCCTCACCGACCAGCCGCGGTGGCAGCACCGACAGTTGCAGTTCGGCGCCATCGCGCAGCCGCACGTCGATCGACTCACAGGCGCCCTCCCACTTCATGCTCAGCAAACCGTACATCACAGGCTGCGTTTGCACGACACCACAGGCAGTCGGGCGCGTTGCGCGTGAGGCCACCAGATAACCCTTGCCCAGACGCTTGGCCAGCGACGCGGCAAACGGCGTCAGGGGCGCCGCTTCCGGCGGCATATCGCCCACCTGGAGCTGCAGGCCCGGGCGGTTGGCAACATCGAGGTAGATCGAGCGGGCCGACGCCGGGACGATCTCGGTGGCCATGATCAGCTGCTCGGCGCGTTCGAGCACGTGCGCATCGCGCTGGTTTTCGAAGTCGCGCAGGCGCTGGTAGTCGGCCGCCAGCTGCGTCAGCGCGGCCGAGGTCAGAATGCCCAGCAGCAGCGTGAGAAACACGCGCCCGGTCATCGACCCGAAGAACGCTTTCACGCCGCCGGCTCCACGGTGACCTGGCCGGCCAGCACGTAGCCGCCGTTGCGCACCGTCTTGATAATCTGCGGCATGCGCGCGTCTTCGCCAAGCTTCTGGCGCAGGCGGCTAATCTGGATGTCGATCGAGCGGTCGAACGGATCGGCGTCGCGGCCCTGCGTGAGGTTGAGCAGCTGGTCGCGATTGAGCACGCGGTTCGGGTGTTCGAGGAACACGCGCAGCAGGCGGAATTCGGCGCCCGAGAGCATGATGACGATGCCGTCCGGGTTGAGCAGGTGACGCGCGGTCAGGTCGAGCGTCCAGCCCGAAAAGCGCATCTGCTGCACGTTCTCGGATGGCGTGTTCGACGGCATCGCGTGCGAGCGGCGCAGCACGCTGCGGATGCGCGCCAGCAGCTCGCGCGGCTCGAACGGTTTCGGCAGGTAGTCGTCGGCGCCCATTTCCAGGCCCAGGATGCGATCGAGCGGCTCGTTGCGGGCGGTGAGCATGATGACAGGCAGGCTCGAGGTGGCGCGCAGCTTGCGGCACAGCGTCAGGCCATCGTCGCCGGGCATGTTCAAGTCGAGCACGATGAGGTCGGGACGCGTTTCGTCGAGCGTCTTCCACATCGCGGTGCCGTCGGCGGCGCCGAGCGTCCGGTAACTGTTGGACTCGAGGTAGTCGGCCAGCAGCGTGCGGATGTCGCGGTCGTCGTCGACGATCAGAATCGTAGAGGGATTATCCATAACCGCAATTATCCGAATTTATGACAAGACCGGCGGAAGTATTTGTATCGCTGTGTATAAGCCGACAGGCGCGAAACATATGGATACAAAGTGCGCGGCAGGGGAAATCCCATGGTTACAGTTTTGACCCAGGATGGGTCCTGTGCAGCGAGCGTTTCGGATGCACTTCACCAGACTCTCACACAAAGGACCTACCATGAACACCCTTCGCAAACACCTCGTGATCGCTTTCACCGCTGCCGGCCTGTTCGGCGCCACCGTCGGGGCCCAGGCCCAGAACGCAGCCCCGACCGAGGGTCGCCAGGCATCGACGTTGACGGCTGAACAACGCCTGGCCAAGAAGGCCGAGTGGCAAGCCAAGGCGGGCGAGCGTCACGCAAAGATGGCGCAGAAGCGCGCCGAGCATCAGGCCAGGCTGCAGGCGTCGCTGAATCTGACGGCCCAGCAAAAACCGGCCTGGGATGCATTCGTCGCCAGTCGCACGCCGGCGAAACACGGTGAGCGCGCTGGCCGCGGCGACCGCGCCGCCTGGGCCAGCCTGAGCGCACCGCAGCGTATGGAGAAGCAGATCGCGATGCAGAAAGCGCGCACCGCGCACATGGAATCGCGCCTCACCGCCCTGAACAGCTTCTATGCGGTGCTCACGCCAGAGCAGCGCAAGACGTTCGATGCGCAGGCCCAGCAGCGCAAGGGCGGGCGTCATCATCAGCAGCATCGCGCCAACGCATAATCCATTGCCTCACCTGACGCCGGCGGCCCACGCCGCCGGCGTTCATTTGCCCAGACGTTCCAGCGACGTCGAAAACTTCTCTGCATTCTGGTAGCCAATCACCCGACTATCGGCGATCTCCTTGCCTTGATCGTCAAACAGGATGATGCCCGGCGGCCCGAACAGGCCGAAGCGCTTGAGCATCGCCTTGTCGGCCGCATCGTTGGCCGTCACGTCGACCTGCAGCAGCGCGGTATTGGCCAGCTTGGCCTGTACCTTCGGATCGACGAACGTGAACTTTTCCATTTCCTTGCACGACACGCACCAGTCCGCATAGAAGTCGAGCATGACGGTCTTGCCGGCATTGGCGGCCAGGGCCGCGTCGAGCTGATCCACCGTCTTGATGCGGGTGAACACCAGGCCGTGGTGTTGCGGCGTGCCGCTCAGGTGCGCCAGGGGTGCGAATGCGTCACGCCCGCCGCTGGCTACGCCCACCAGTTGCATGCCGCCCATCAGCGCGAACGCGGCGCCAAAGGCCATCGCGGCCCAATGGCGCGTGTGACGCAGCAGATAAAAGCCGTAGCCCAAGAGCAGCGCGGCCCACAGCAGCATCTGCGCGACCGGCGGGATGACGGGCGAAACCAGCCAGATGGCCATCGCCAGCATCAGGACGCCAAACAAGCGCTTGACCGACTCCATCCAGGCACCCACGCGCGGCAGCAGCGAACCGG
Organism: Telluria sp. ZT3P25; assembly: GCF_059685895.1. NCBI lineage: Bacteria > Pseudomonadati > Pseudomonadota > Betaproteobacteria > Burkholderiales > Oxalobacteraceae > Telluria > Telluria sp. ZT3P25. Next base: position 722,692 of record NZ_JCASIJ010000002.1, on the reverse strand, counting down.
CCGACACGCCCACCAACAGCAATGGAATGCTCATGCCCACGGCCATCGAGAACAGTGCCGCGCCGCCCAGGAAGACGTCGCGCGTCTGGCTGATGTAGACGAGCGCGCCGGCCAGTGGGGCCGCCACGCACGGACCGACGATCAGCGCGGAAATGGCGCCCATCGCGAACACGCCGGCCAGCTTGCCGGACTGCTGGCGGTTGGAGACATTGCTCAGACTGGTCTGCAATGCCGATGGCAGTTGTAACTGATAGAAACCAAACATCGACAGCGACATTGCCACGATCAACACGGCAAATGTGCCAAGTACCCAGGGATTCTGCAGCGCTGCGGATAAACCTTCGCCGGCCAGGCCCGCTGCCACGCCCAGCAAGGTGTAGACGATTGCCATGCCCAGCGAATACGTCACCGACAGCAAAAAGCCGCGCGCACGGCTGACGTTCTTGCCCTCGCCCACGATAATCGACGACAAGATCGGCACCATCGGCAGCACGCATGGCGTGAATGCGAGGCCCAGGCCCAGCAGGATGAATGCCGGGATGATGGCCAGCAGGTTGCCGCCGCCGAGGATGCCGGCGATGTTGGAGAGGTCGGATTGTGCTGGTGGTGTCGCTGCGGCTGGCGGGGTGGCGGCTGGCGCGGTCGTCGCGCTCTCGGCCATTGGCGTGGACGACAACGGTGTCGACATGCCGGCCTGCGGCGCTGCGGCGCCGATTGGCAGCGCCGGTGCGGCGGCGCCGCCCTCCCCTGCGCTCAGGCTGGCAGTATGATCCTGCGGCGGGTAGCACAGGCCGGCGTCAGCGCAGCCCTGGCCGGTGGCTGTCAATGTGAACGCGCCGTCGCCCTCGACCGGGATCCGGATCGTCAGTGTTCCCTTGTAGGTTTCCACATCCTTCTCGAACGTCTGGTCGTACTTCACGGTACCCGGCGGAATCGCAGGCGTGCCCAGCTTGACTGCCGGGTTGCTCGACCTGAAGGCGAAGCGCTCGCGGTACATGTAGTACTTCGGCGCAATCGTGTACGTGACTTCGGCCGTCTGCGGATCGGCCATGCGCGCTTCGAATTTGAAGGCGATGGCGGGATCGAGAAATTCCTCGGCGGCGCGGCCAGGCGCAGTGGCAAACAGCGTGAAAAAGGCAAACAGCGTCAGGCAGGCAGCGAGCCAGTGCCGTGCAGGGAATCGGGGCATGGAGGTCGAGTCAGTTGTAATAAGGCACGGGCATGGTACACCGGCTGTCCAGGGCGCGCAGAGGAGGCTCGATCGACAGGCGAAAAAAAACCAGGCCGAAACCTGGTCTTTTCAACGACAGTCGATTACTCGGCGGTCGGTGCTTCTTCTTCCGAAGTCACTTCTGGACGATCCAGCAGTTCGACGTAAGCCATTGGTGCATTGTCGCCAACGCGGAAACCCATCTTCAGGATACGCAGGTAGCCGCCGTTGCGGTTTGCGTAGCGTGGACCCAGCTCAGCGAACAGCTTCAGGACCATTTCGCGGTCGCGCAGGCGAGCGAAGGCCAGGCGCTTGTTTGCCAGGGTGTCGGTCTTGCCCAGGGTCAGGATCGGTTCGATGACGCGACGCAGTTCCTTGGCTTTTGGGACGGTGGTCTTGATGGCTTCATGACGCAGCAACGAAACAGTCATGTTGCGCAGCATTGCCAGACGGTGGGACGAAGTACGATTCAGCTTACGAAGGCCGTGACGGTGACGCATGGTAATTCCTTTCGGGTGTTTTCAATGCCAGTTCTTCGATCGTTCGTGCCCTGTTTTCAGGGCACGTCCGCGGACCGGTTCGGGTTAAATCCGCCTGGACAACGCGTCCGGGCGGGGTGCGACAAAAAACGTGGATTACTTTTCCAGACCGGCAGGTGGCCAGTTCTCGAGCTTCATTCCCAGGGTCAAGCCACGCGAAGCAAGGACTTCCTTGATTTCGTTGAGCGACTTGCGGCCCAGGTTTGGAGTCTTGAGCAGTTCGTTTTCCGAACGCTGGATCAGATCGCCGATGTAGTAGATGTTTTCTGCTTTCAGGCAGTTGGCCGAACGGACGGTCAGTTCCAGGTCGTCGACTGGACGCAGCAGGATCGGATCGACCAGCGGTGCGCGCGATGGCGCTTCCGCGGCGGCTTCGGTGCCTTCCAGGGCAGCAAACACGTTCAGCTGATCAACCAGGACGCGAGCCGACTGGCGGATCGCTTCTTCTGGCGTGATGACGCCGTTCGTTTCGATGTTGATGATCAGCTTGTCCAGGTCGGTACGCTGTTCGACACGGGCCGATTCAACAGCGTACGACACGCGGCGCACTGGCGAGAACGAAGCGTCCAGGATGATGCGGCCGATGGTCTTGTTGGTGTCTTCCGACAGACGGCGGACATTACCTGGCACATAGCCACGGCCTTTTTCGACCTTGATCTGCATGTCCAGCTTGCCACCGGCGGTCAGGTGAGCGATCACGTGATCCGGGTTGACCAGCTCGACGTCGTGCGGCAGGTCGATGTCCGATGCCAGGACTGGGCCTTCGCCTTCCTTTTTCAGGGTCAGGTTGACCGAGTCACGGTTGTGGACTTTGAAGACCACACCCTTCAGGTTCAGCAACAGGTCGACGACGTCTTCCTGAACGCCATCGAGCGACGAGTATTCATGCACGACACCAGCGATCGTCACTTCGGTCGGCGCGTAGCCAACCATCGACGACAGCAGCACGCGACGCAGTGCGTTGCCGAGGGTGTGGCCATAGCCACGCTCGAACGGCTCCATCACGACTTTCGCGTGGCCGGCGCCCAGTGCTTCGACGTCGATGATACGTGGCTTCAACAAACTATTTTGCATGAACGTAGTCCTTTTCAATACCCTCGGCTCGTTACACCGATAAGGCTGATGGCTTGATGGAAAACGCCTGCCGGAGCAGGCGGTAAAACGAATTGGGTTACGACGGTGAGGAGGAAACTTTGATTCCAGAGAATTCGCTGTTCTTTGCAAGTGCCGATCCGGGATCGCTGCGCTTGCACAACCACCACGCCGTTGCCGCGCAGGTGAGACCAGGTTTTGCGGCGTTGCATGCTTAACCTGAATCCCGCCTGCGCGGGCACGATCGTCAGGCGCCGACATTGTCGGCGCCGTCGCGATCGATTAACGCGAGTACAGTTCGACGATCAGCGCTTCGTTGACGTCAGCAGCGATTTCGTTACGCTCTGGGAACGAACGGAAGGTGCCTTCCAGCTTCTTGGCATCGACCGACACCCAGCTTGGGAAACCGATTTGCTCAGCCAGCGACAGGGCTTCAGCGATACGCACTTGCTTCTTGGCTTTTTCGCGCACAGCAACGACGTCGCCGGTCTTGACCTGGTACGAAGCAATGTTCACGACCTGACCGTTGACGGTGAAGGCTTTGTGGCTGACCAGCTGACGTGCTTCAGCGCGGGTCGAACCGAAACCCATGCGGTACGTCACGTTGTCCAGACGCGCTTCCAGCAGCTTCAGCAGCGTTTCGCCGGTGTTACCCTTGCGACGCGAAGCTTCTGCGAAGTAGCGGCGGAACTGACGTTCCAGGATGCCGTACATGCGCTTGACTTTTTGCTTTTCGCGCAGTTGGTTGCCGTAGTCCGAGGTGCGGGCACCCGACTTGACACCGTGCTGGCCTGGCTTGATGTCCAGTTTGCACTTCGAGTCGAGCGAGCGACGTGCGCTCTTGAGGAACAGGTCAGTGCCTTCACGGCGCGACAGTTTTGCTTTTGGTCCGATATAACGTGCCACGTTAGATTCCTTTAATAATTGATCACGCCCCAGAGTGCAGAAGCACCCAGGCGCTAGTCCAGCTCTGGAAAGTCAGCCGGACGTGGCTTGCATCACCCACCGCTAGAGCAGCAGGCGACAAGAGCCGGGCAGTATATCCCATTTACGGGCAACTGCACCGGCTTTTCTTGAAAACACAACGGGGCTATGCGCCCCGAGCATCGATTACCAAGTACATGGGCTGGCGGCAAGCCGCCCTCCCCTGCAACTTAGATACGGCGACGCTTTGGTGGACGGCAACCGTTGTGTGGAACTGGGGTGACGTCCTGGATCTCGGTGATCTTGATGCCGAGGTTGTTCAGTGCGCGCACAGCCGATTCACGGCCTGGGCCTGGGCCCTTGATACGCACTTCCAGATTCTTCACGCCCGATTCCTGAGCGACCTTGCCAGCAGCTTCGGCAGCAACCTGCGCTGCGAACGGGGTCGATTTGCGCGAACCCTTGAAGCCGGCGCCGCCGGAAGTTGCCCACGACAGAGCATTGCCCTGACGATCGGTGATCGTGATGATCGTGTTGTTGAAGGACGCGTGCACGTGGGCGATGCCCTCGGCAACGTTCTTCTTGACTTTCTTGCGGACGCGCGCTGCTGCCGCGCTGCTTTGTTGCTTGGCCATAGTCGGTTCCTAGATTATTTCTTGAGCGATTGAGCTGCCTTACGCGGGCCCTTACGGGTACGCGCATTGGTGCGGGTACGCTGACCGCGGACCGGCAGGCCCTTACGGTGACGCATGCCGCGGTAGCAGCCCAAGTCCATCAGACGCTTGATGTTCATGGACAGTTCGCGGCGAAGATCGCCTTCCACGACAAACTTCGCGACTTCGTCACGCAGCTTCTCGAGTTCGTTATCGTCCAGGTCCTTGACTTTTTTGGTGGTCGCGATACCGGTTGCGTCGCAGATTTTCTGCGAACGCGGACGGCCAACACCGTAGATCGCCGTCAGGCCGATAACAGTGTGCTGATGATTTGGGATGTTAATCCCTGCAATACGTGCCATTCGTTATTCCTCGAAATTAACCTTGACGCTGCTTGTGACGCGGCTCGACGCAGATCACACGGACCACGCCCTTGCGCTTGATGATCTTGCAGTTGCGGCAGATCCGCTTGACTGAAGCGTTAACTTTCATTTTGCACTCTCTTCGGTTCGTTTACTTGATGATGTGTTTTTACTTGGTGCCGAATACGATGCGGGCCCGGGACCTCGATAACGGGGTCAACTTCACCATTACCGGGTCACGCGGGCAGAAGCGAACACGCATTCTACCCGAGATCGACCCCAGGCTCACATTTCGTTTTCCAGCTTCACGCGGAACGTCGCGTTTGGGAGAGTCTTTCGACCCTCCCCTTGCATTCGGATGACATCGTCTTCTGCCATTCGCGCCATGCACCCGACAACTTATCGCGTCGGGACGCCACCCTTGAAGTTCGCCTTGCGCAGCAGTGAATCATATTGCTGCGACATGACGTAGTTCTGTACTTGTGCCATGAAGTCCATCGTCACCACAACGATGATCAGGAGCGACGTGCCACCGAAGTAGAAGGGAACCTTCCACTGGGCGGTCATGAACTCCGGCACCAGGCACACCAGGGTGATGTAGACAGCACCAGCCAGGGTCAGGCGCATCAGGATCTTGTCGATATAGCGAGCGGTCTGATCACCCGGACGGATGCCCGGTACAAACGCGCCACTTTTCTTCAAGTTGTCCGCCGTTTCCTTGCTGTTAAATACCAGCGCGGTATAGAAGAAGCAGAAGAACACGATCGCCACCGCATACAGCAACGCGTGGATTGGTTCGCCCGGCGCCATCGACGCCGCCAGATCCTTCAGGAACCCGATCACCGGGCCGCTGGAATCCTTGCCACGGGTGAACCAGTCGACAATCGTCGCCGGGAACAGAATGATCGACGACGCGAAGATCGGCGGGATCACGCCTGCCATGTTCAGCTTCAAGGGCAGGTGGCTGGTTTGGCCACCGTAGATCTTGTTGCCGACCTGGCGTTTCGCGTAATTAACCAGAATCTTGCGCTGTCCGCGTTCCACGAACACCACCGCATACGTCACCGCAGCGATCAGCAGAACGATCAGGATGGCCGAGAAGCTGCCGATCGAACCGTTTGACACCAGGGTGAACAAGCCACCCAGTGCCGACGGCAAACCTGCTGCGATGCCGGCAAAGATGATGATCGAAATGCCATTGCCAAGACCACGCTCGGTAATTTGCTCGCCCAGCCACATCAGGAACATGGTGCCGGTCAAGAGGGTCACGATGGTGACGAAACGGAAGCCGAGACCGGGGTCAATGACCAGGCCAGGCTGCGCTTCGAGCGCGACAGCGATACCGAACGCCTGGAAGAGTGCCAGCGCAACCGTGAAGTAACGGGTGTACTGGGTGATCTTGCGACGGCCGGACTCGCCCTCTTTCTTCAACGCCTCGAGTTGCGGCGAAACGATCGATGCGAGCTGCATGATGATCGAAGCCGAAATATAAGGCATGATGCCGAGCGCGAACACGGTAAAGCGGGACAAGGCGCCACCCGAGAACATGTTGAACATGCCCAGGATGCCGCCTTCGTTCTGCTTGAACAGCGCAGCGAGCTGCACCGGGTCAATCCCGGGGACCGGAATATGAGCACCGATGCGGTACACGACCAACGCGCCAAGCAAAAACCACAGCCGGGCCCATGGGAATCCGGAAGCGGCGCTTTTACCAAGTTGTGAATTAGTCGCCAATTTTTGCTCCGATCAGGCAGCGATCGCTTTACGCGACCGAGCCGCCAGCTGCTTCGATTGCCGCTTTAGCGCCGGCGCTCACTTTCAGGCCTTTGAGGTTCACCGCTTTGGTGATCTCGCCGGACAGGATGACGCGCACGTCACGTGCCAGAACCGACAGGACGCCAGCCGCTTTGAGCACCAGGATGTCGACTTCGCCGACGGCCAGGTTGTTCAGATCGGACAGACGCACTTCAGCCTTGAACGTTGCGTTCAGCGATTTGAAACCACGCTTTGGCAGACGACGCTGCAGAGGCATTTGACCGCCTTCGAAGCCGACTTTGTGGAAGCCGCCCGAACGCGACTTTTGACCCTTGTGACCACGGCCGGCAGTTTTGCCGATGCCGGAGCCGATACCGCGGCCGACGCGACGCTTGTAGTGCTTGGCGCCGTCAGCTGGTTGAATGGTATTGAGTTCCATTGATTTCTCCGTTCGCAAGCCCGAGGGCTTACGAAACCACTTTCACGAGGTACGATACTTTGTTGATCATGCCACGCACGGACGGGGTGTCTTGCAACTCGGAGACCGAGTTGACGCGACGCAGACCCAGACCGCGCACGGTGGCACGGTGATCCTGACGGGTACCGATCAGGCCCTTGACGAGCTGAACTTTAACGGTGTTAGCCATGTGATTTCCCCTTAACCCAGGATGTCTTCGACCGACTTGCCACGCTTGGCGGCGATGTCGGAAGCAGTGCTCATTTTCGACAGACCGTCGAGAGTAGCGCGCACCAGGTTGTATGGATTCGACGAGCCGGTCGATTTAGCGACCACGTCCGTCACGCCCATCACTTCGAAGATAGCGCGCATTGCGCCACCAGCGATCACGCCGGTACCAGGCTTAGCTGGCATCATCATGACGCGCGAGGCGCCGTGACGACCGGACACGGTGTGGTGCAGCGTACCGTTCTTGAGTGGCACCTTGATCAGGTTGCGGCGGGCTTCTTCCATCGCTTTTTGCACGCCGACTGGAACTTCCTTCGACTTGCCTTTGCCCATGCCGATGCGGCCATCGCCGTCACCGACAACGGTCAGCGCTGCAAAACCCATGATACGACCACCCTTGACCACTTTGGTCACGCGGTTGATCGCGATCATTTTCTCGCGCATGCCATCATCCGGCTTGTCGCTTGCCATTTTCGCTTGCATTTTTGCCATGACGATTCTTCCTTAGAACTTCAGACCGGCTTCACGCGCGGCTTCCGCCAGCGCCTTCACCCGACCGTGGTAACGGAAACCGGAGCGATCGAACGCAACTTCGGTGATTCCTGCTTGCAGTGCTTTTTCTGCGACGCGCTTGCCGACCAGAGCGGCTGCTGCAGCGTTGCCGCCGGCGCCAGTCTGACCTGCCAGCTCGGCGCGCACTTCAGCTTCCAGAGTCGAAGCCGACACCAGTACTTTTGCGTCCGGGCTGATCAGGTTCGCATAGATATGCAGGTTGGTGCGGTGAACCGACAAACGGTTCACGCCCAGCTGCGAGATCTTGATGCGGGTCTGACGTCCACGACGCAGACGTGATTCTTTCTTGTCCATGTCAGCTCCGATTATTTCTTCTTGGTTTCTTTAAGCTTCACCACTTCGTCCGAATAACGGACACCCTTGCCTTTGTAAGGCTCAGGCGAGCGGTAAGCGCGAACTTCAGCGGCAACCTGGCCGACCTTTTGACGATCGATACCCTTGATCAGGATCTCGGTCGGGGTCGGAGTTGCTGCAGTAACGCCTTCTGGCATTGCGTGCAGCACCGGGTGCGAGAAGCCCAGGGACAGGTTCAGGGCGTTGCCCTGCACTGCTGCCTTGTAGCCCACGCCGACCAGGTTCAGCTTCTTCTCGAAGCCCTTGGTCACGCCGGTTACCATGTTGTTGACCAGAGCACGCAGGGTGCCGGACATGGCGTTCGATTCACGCGAATCATCGACTACGTCGAAGGTCAGCGTGCCATTGTTGTTTTCCACTTTGACCAGGCCGTTCAGGGCCTGGGTCAGGGAGCCCAGCGGGCCCTTGACGGTGATCGACGACGCGTTGATCGCGACTTCGGCACCGGCAGGGACGGCGATAGGCATCTTAGCTACTCGAGACATCGTCTACTCCTTAAGCCACGTAGCAAATCACTTCGCCACCGACACCGGTAGCGCGCGCTTTGCGATCAGTCATGACGCCTTGCGGAGTCGACACGATTGCCACGCCCAGGCCGTTCATGACGGTTGGGATCTCGTCTTTACCTTTGTAGATACGCAGGCCTGGACGGGACACGCGCTCAAGGCGCTCGATGACCGGACGGCCAGTGTAATACTTCAAACCGATTTTCAGTTCCGCTTTACCACCTTCGGAGGTGACAGCGAAATCCTCAATGTAACCCTCGTCCTTCAGGACGTTGGCAATGGCAACCTTGACTTTTGACGACGGCATTGCGACCGTGGTTTTCTGAACAACTTGTGCGTTGCGAATGCGGGTCAGCATATCGGCGATAGGATCGCTCATACTCATTGCATATTCTCCTATTACCAGCTTGCTTTGGTCATACCAGGAATTTCGCCCTTCATGGCGAATTCGCGGACTTTGGTACGTGCCAGACCGAATTTACGGAATGTGCCACGTGGACGGCCAGTGATGGCGCAGCGGTTACGCTGACGGGTCGGCGCCGAGTTGCGCGGCAGAGCCTGCAGCTTCAGACGCGCTTCGTAGCGTTCTTCTTCCGTCTTCGACTGGTCGTCGATGATCGCTTTAAGAGCGGCACGCTTCGGGGCGAATTTCTCCACCAGGTCTGCACGCTTCTTTTCGCGGTTAATCAGTGAAAGTTTTGCCATTGCTCTTAGTTCCTGAACGGGAATTTGAAGGCGGCGAGCAGCGCTTTGGCTTCTTCGTCGGTCTTAGCAGTCGTGGTGATCGAGATGTTCATGCCACGCAGTGCATCGATCTTGTCGTAGTCGATCTCTGGGAAGATGATCTGTTCCTTGACACCGATGTTGTAGTTGCCGCGACCATCGAACGATTTACCATTGACACCGCGGAAGTCACGCACGCGCGGCAGAGCCACGGTGATGAAACGGTCCAGGAATTCGTACATGCGGGCGCCGCGCAGGGTCACCATCGTGCCGATCGGGTAGCCTTCGCGGATCTTGAAACCAGCGATTGCCTTGCGTGCCTTGGTGATCACTGGCTTCTGGCCGGCGATCTTCGTCAGGTCGCCAGTGGCGTGCTCGATGATCTTCTTGTCAGCGACTGCTTCCGACAGACCCATGTTCAGGGTGATCTTGGTCAGACGTGGCACTTCCATCACCGACTTGTAACCGAATTTCTCGGTCAGCTCGGCGACGACTTTTTCTTTGTAAATTGCTTGGAGACGGGCCATTTATTCTTACCCCTTCACTACTTCGCCGCTCGACTTGAAGACGCGGACTTTTTTGCCGTCCTGGTCTTTGAAGCCAACGCGATCTGCCTTGCCGGTCGCTGCGTTGAACAGCGCGACATTCGACACGTGAATCGGCATTGTCTTGTCGACGATACCACCAGTAACACCGGTCATCGGGTTAGGCTTGGTCGCTTTTTTAGCGACGTTGACGCCTTCGACGATGACGTGTTCAGCGTCTACACGCTGTTGAACGACACCGCGCTTGCCCTTGTCTTTCCCGGCCAGAACGATGACTTCGTCGTTTTTACGAATCTTATCCATGTCGTATCCTTACAGAACTTCAGGTGCCAGCGACACGATCTTCATGAACTTTTCAGTGCGCAGCTCGCGCGTCACTGGTCCGAAGATACGGGTACCGATTGGCTCCAGCTTGGCGTTCAGCAGGACAGCGGCATTGCCGTCGAACTTGACCAGGGAACCATCCGGGCGACGCACACCTTTTGCGGTGCGCACAACCACGGCATTGTAAATTTCACCTTTTTTGACGCGGCCACGTGGGGCTGCGACTTTAACGGTGACCTTGATGATGTCGCCAATGCTCGCGTAACGGCGCTTCGAGCCGCCCAACACCTTGATGCACAGAACTTCCTTTGCACCCGTGTTGTCGGCTACTTCGAGCCGGCTTTCGGTTTGAATCATAGTATTTTCTTTCCCAACTTAAGCCGAAGAAACCCCACAATCTGTGGGCCTGCGGTCAGTCTTGGTCCCGCCGTAACGCCCCTGCTGGAGCACCACGATTGGGTGATTGGACTTTCCAATAACGCTCTTCGTTACAGGCCGCACTTGCCGAGGGGGACAAACTGCGGCAACACATGAACGAAGCCCGCTAGTATCTCAGATACCAGCGGGCCACGCAAGACAATTTTTAAAGCTTAGAGGACTGGTGCTACCAACAGCACCTGGGTGACCGTCCAGGCTTTCGTCTTCGAGATCGGGCGACCTTCTGCGATCTCGACGGTGTCGCCAATTTTCGCTTCGTTCGCTTCGTCGTGCGCGTGATACTTGTTCGAGCGCACGATGATCTTGCCGTACAGCGGATGCTTGACGTGACGTTCGATCAGTACGGTTACCGTCTTGTCCATTTTGTCGGACACGACTTTACCGACCAGCGTACGCTTCAGCGCCGTTTTAGTGGTGTCGTTCATTTGGCTTCCTTCGTGTTCATCACAGTCTTCACACGCGCGATATCGCGACGTACTTTCTTGAGCTGCGAGGTATTCCCGAGCTGCTGGGTGGCGACTTGCATGCGCAGACCGAATTGGGCCTTGAGCAGCTCGTTCAGCTCCTTCTGCAGCGCGTCCTGGTCCTTGCCGCGGAGTTCCGATGCTTTCATATACAACTCCTGTTATTGACCGACCTGGCGAACCACGAACGTGGTTGCCAGTGGCAGTTTGGCAGCGGCCAGGCGGAATGCTTCGCGCGCCAGGGTTTCATCAACGCCGTCCATCTCATACAGGACTTTGCCTGGCTGGATTTCAGCGACGTAGTATTCCGGGTTACCTTTACCGTTACCCATACGAACTTCAGCTGGCTTGTTCGAAATCGGCTTGTCCGGGAAGATACGGATCCAGATACGACCGCCACGTTTGATGTGACGGGTCATGGCACGACGTGCCGCTTCGATCTGACGTGCAGTGATACGGCCGCGGGCAACTGCCTTCAGACCGAATTCACCGAACGAGACCGCGGTGCCGCGGGTGTGCGAAATGCCGGTGTTACGGCCTTTCTGCTCTTTACGATACTTCCTGCGCGATGGTTGCAGCATGCTTATTCTCCTGCTTTCTCAGCTGGGGCAGCAGCAGGTGCAGCGGCAGCCGGGGTCGCCAGCTTGACAGCTGGACGAGCGCGGACAACTGGCGCTGCGGCTGGACGTGCGCCGCCTGCTGGGCGTGGGCCGCGCGATGGCTTGCCATCGTCACGACGTGGGCCGCGTGGCTTCTTGTCGTCCGGCGGGGTGTCGATGACTGGTGCTTCGCCGGTGACCGAACGGTCGCCCTTGTAGACCCAGACCTTGACGCCGATGATGCCGTACGTGGTCGATGCTTCGCTGGTGCCGTAGTCGATATCGGCGCGCAGGGTGTGAAGTGGCACGCGACCTTCGCGGTACCATTCGGTACGTGCGATTTCGATGCCGTTCAGACGACCCGACGACATGATCTTGATGCCGACAGCGCCCAGACGCATTGCATTTTGCATCGCGCGCTTCATTGCACGACGGAACATGATGCGCTTTTCGAGCTGTTGCGAGATCGAATCGGCGATCAGCTGCGAATCGATCTCAGGCTTGCGGATCTCTTCGATATTGACGTGCACTGGCACGCCCATGATCTTCGCCAGCGACGACTTCAGCACTTCGATGTCTTCGCCTTTTTTACCGATCACGACACCAGGACGCGACGAGTAAATGGTGAAACGCGCGTTCTTGGCAGGACGCTCGATGACGATACGACCGACCGAAGCGTTCTTCAGCTTCTTTTTCAGGAAAGCGCGTGCTTCCAGGTCTTCCAGCAGCATGGCTGCGAAGTTGCCGTTACCAGCATACCAACGCGACGACCAGTTACGGGTGACCGCCAGGCGGAAGCCGGTAGGGTGGATTTTCTGACCCATTCTGTGACTCCTTAGTTACCGACAGTCACGTAAATGTGACAGGATTGTTTAGAAATACGATCGCCGCGGCCTTTTGCACGTGCCGTGAAACGCTTCAGGATCGGGCCCTTTTCGACATAGATCTGAACGATTTTCAGTTCGTCGATGTCCGCGCCATCATTGTGTTCTGCGTTGGCGATAGCCGACTCGAGAACCTTCTTGATGATCGTCGCGCCCTTTTTTGGGCTGAATTGCAGAATGTTGAGTGCTGCGTCAACTTTCTTGCCGCGGATCAGATCGGCCACCAGGCGGCCTTTTTGTTCCGACAGGCGCACGCCTTTGAGGATAGCTTTAGTTTCCATTATTTTTTCGCCTTCTTGTCAGCGGCGTGGCCCTTGAACGTACGGGTCAGCGCGAACTCGCCGAGCTTGTGGCCGACCATGTTCTCCGACACATACACAGGAACGTGCAGCTTGCCGTTGTGAACAGCGATCGTCAGACCGATGAAGTCTGGGGAGATCGTCGAGCGGCGCGACCAGGTTTTGACTGGCTTTTTGTCTTTGTTCGCTTGCGCGGCTTCGACTTTTTTCACCAGGTGGGCGTCAATAAACGGCCCTTTTTTCAATGAACGAGTCATTTTTTATCCTTATTTCTTGCCGCGGCGCGAAACGATCATCGACGAAGTACGCTTGTTCGAACGCGTCTTCTTACCCTTGGTCTGCTGGCCCCATGGGGACACTGGGTGACGACCGGCTGCAGTTTTACCTTCACCACCACCGTGCGGGTGATCGACAGGGTTCATGACCACACCGCGAACGGTTGGACGAACACCACGCCAGCGCATCGCGCCAGCTTTACCGATCTTGCGCAGGCTGTGTTCGGCATTGCCGACTTCGCCAATGGTAGCGCGGCACTCGATGTGCACGCGACGGACTTCACCCGAGCGCAGGCGGACCTGAGCGTAGGTGCCTTCACGTGCCATCAGCACGACGCCGGCGCCGGCGGTACGGGCCATCTGGGCACCCTTACCTGGCAGCATTTCGACGCAGTTCATGATGGTACCGACTGGGATGTTGCGGATCGGCAGGCAGTTACCGGCCTTGATCGGCGCTTCCGAGCCATTCATGATGCTATCGCCGACAGCCATGTTCTTGGTGGCGATGACATACTGACGCTCACCGTCCGCGTAGCACAGCAGTGCAATGTGCGCGGTACGGTTTGGATCGTATTCGATACGCTCGACCTTGGCAGGGATGCCGTCCTTCTGGCGCTTGAAGTCGACCAGACGGTAATGCTGCTTGTGACCGCCGCCCATGTGACGGGTGGTGATGTGACCGTTGTTGTTACGGCCGGCAGTTTTCGATTTCTTTTCAACCAGGGCTGCGAATGGACGACCTTTGTACAGGCCTTCAGTCACAACTTTCACCATGCCGCGACGGCCTGGGGAGGTTGGCTTCATCTTAACGAGTGCCATTATTTAGCCTCCTCGACAAAATTGATTTCCTGGCCTGGCTTCAGGCACACGAAAGCACGCTTGGTGTGGTTGCGACGACCGTTGAAACGGCCCGAACGCTTCTGCTTGCCTTCACGGTTCAACGTCTGGACCGATTCGACCTCGACTTTGAACAGCAGTTCGACAGCAGCCTTGATTTCTGGCTTGGTCGCGTCAGGCATGACCTTGAACACGATCTGCTCGTTCTTTTCCGCGACGAAGGTAGCCTTCTCGGAAATGATCGGAGCCAGCAGCACCTTCATCAGGCGCTCTTCGCTAAATTTGATTGCGGCGCTCATGCGTACATCTCCTCGATCTTGGCCAGAGCAGCTTTCGTGACCAGGATTTTCTTGTAGAACACCAGCGACATCGGGTCAGCGTGCTTAGGCTCAACGACCAGAACGTGCGGCAGATTGCGCGATGCCAGCTCGAGGTTTTCATCGATGGTATCGGTGATCACCAGGACCGAGTCCAGACCCATGCCCAGCAGTTTCTGCGACAGCAGCTTGGTCTTTGGTGCTTCGATCGACAGGTTCTCGACGACACTCAGACGGCCTTCGCGGGCCAGTTGCGAGAAGATCGAGCAGATACCTGCGCGGAACATCTTCTTGTTAACTTTGTGCGTGAAGTTTTCTTCTGGGCTGTTCGGGAAGATACGACCACCGCCGCGCCACAGTGGCGACGACGACATACCAGCACGAGCGCGGCCGGTACCTTTTTGGCGCCATGGCTTCTTGGTCGTGTGGTGGACTTCTTCACGATCTTTCTGCTTGCGGTTACCGCCACGTGCGTTAGCAGCGTAGGCGACGACGACTTGGTGAATCAGGGCTTCGTTGTATTCACGACCGAACACTTCATCGGCGGCTGCAACATTGGCGCCGTCTTGACCTTGCTCATTCAGGAGCTTCAGTTCCATGGCTTACGCTCCTTTCTTGAGTTTGGTTTTAACAGCAGGCTTGACGACCACTTGGCCGTTCTTCGCGCCAGGTACGGCACCTTTGATCAGCAGCAGCTGACGTTCGGTGTCGATGCGAGCAACTTCCAGGTTCTGGGTGGTGACGGTGACGTCGCCCATGTGACCGGTCATGCGCTTGCCTGGGAACACGCGGCCTGGATCCTGGGCCATACCGATCGAGCCAGGAACATTGTGCGAACGCGAGTTACCGTGGGTAGCACGGCCCGATGCGAAGTTGTGACGCTTGATGGTACCGGCGTAGCCCTTACCGATCGAGGTGCCTTGCACGTCGATTTTCTGGCCCACTTCGAACAGCGAAGCATCGATGGTGTCACCGGCTTTGAGTTCGGCGGCTTTGGTGGAATCGATGCGGAATTCTTTCAGCATCGTACCGGCTTCGACGCCAGCTTTGGCGTAGTGACCGGCAGCGGCTTTCGTCACGCGCGAAGCACGACGTTGACCGTAGACGACCTGAACTGCGGTGTAGCCATCAGTTTCAGGGGTTTTGATTTGTGCGACACGGTTGTTCGACACATCCAGCACGGTGACAGGGATTGAATCACCCTCGTCCGTGAAGATACGCATCATGCCAACCTTGCGACCGAGAAGGCCCAAGCTCATTTTTTCTCCATTCCCACCTACGATTGGGCGGGGGTAGTTGAACTACTAAATAATACGGGCAATAAAAGACGCACCCGTACCGAAGCCGGCTAGTATAGCGCGCAAACGGCAACGGCGCAACAGGAAAAATCGGCATCGAAACCGGTCCTGTTGCGCTTTTCGCAGTATCTGGAGAATGAAGAATCCGTTCGAGCTGAACGGCACAGACAGGCACAGCATCGTGCGCCTTGTCTCTACAGGCATCAACCATTGCTGGGAGCCTGCGACTTGAATTTCTGGTGGGCGGTGCAGGATTCGAACCTGCGACCCCTTGGATGTCGACCAAGTATTCTAACCAACTGAACTAACCGCCCGGGGAGCCGAATTATACGAGGCATGCTGGAACTTTTGCAACAGCTTTTTTCGGTGATTCAACTTTCCAGCAGAATTTTGATTCCACTCCAACCCGGCGGCGGAGGCGAATCGCCGGTTGTGCCTGAATCATCGAAATGTTATTGTACAAATGTAGTTCGAGGATGGGCTTCGTCGTGTGCACCTGGCGCACGTGGTCTCCGGCAACCATGCCGGCGCTGCCCCTTCCTTCTCCGCCTGGCGGCCCCTGTCGAACGCGCACTTCTTCGTACAACAAAGCGCGCTTCGCGCCATCCGCCTTTCCCCGGCCCGCGCGCCTCCCTGGCGACTTCGCGGGCCCCGACCTGCGCCGTCAGTCCACACCTGGTCTGCTGGCGGACGCATTGCTGCAAGGATGTACAACATGACTGTCATTGACACACAACGCTGGCCCCGCCTGCTCGACCCTTCCCGCCTTGTTCTCGCTACCGATCTCGACGGCACGCTGCTGGCCGGCACCCATGAGGCGCGGCGCCGCATCCGCGAACTGTTCTCGGGCGCCCTGCCCGGCGCCAAACTGGTCTTCGTCACCGGCCGCGGCCTGGAAACCGTCATTCCGCTGCTGAGCGATCCCACTGTCCCGCGCCCCCATTACATCATTGCCGACGTCGGCGCGACGATTGTCGATGCCGACCTGCGCCCGGTCGAGCCGCTCGCGCACGAGATCGCCGCCACGTGGCCCGGCACCCATGAAGTACTGCGCGCGCTGAGCGGCTTCCCGCAACTGGTGCGCCAGCTCGTGCCGCAGGAGCGGCGCTGCTCGTTCTATGCGACCGAGTCCGCCATCACACCAGAACTGCGCGCGGCGGTCGACGCCCTCGGCTGCGATCTGCTGTTCTCGGCCGGACAATACCTGGACGTGCTGCCGCGCGGCGTCGGCAAGGGCGCCGCCGTGCGCCGCCTGGCCGAGGTGGCCGGGTTCGATCCGGCCCATATCCTGGTGGCGGGCGACACGCTGAATGACCTGTCGATGTTCGAAGCGGGCTTTCGCGGCGTGGTCGTGGGCGCGGCCGAGCCGGCGCTGGTCGAAGCCGTGCGCAAGTCGCCGCGCGTGGTGGTGGCCGACGCAGCCGGCTGCGGCGGCATCCTGGAAGCCCTCAGCCGCCATGGCCTGCGTTTCGATGGCGACGACAGCCCGCCCGCCGTCCCGGTCTGCGGCAACGCCGAGCTGGCGATGGTGTATCACCGCCTGCCCTACGACGAAGTGGTCGAGGATGGCGTGACGTACGCGCGGCGCCCGAAAAGCCCGAACGGCATCATGCCCACGCTATTGAGCTTTTTCGCCGGTGGACGCAAGGGTTCGTGGGTCGCGTGGTCGCAGCAGAACAGCCGCACACCGGCCGGCTTCGTTCCACACGTCGCAGTCGATGCGGCGCGCTATCCCCACCTGAAAGCGGCCCGCATCGCGCTCACGCCGGACGACATCGACCAGTTCTACAAGAAGTTCTCGAAAGAGGCGTTCTGGCCGATCATCTTTTCGTTCCCCGACAAGGCCGTGTTCCGCCAGGACCACTGGGAACGCTACCTGGAGATCAACCGCCTGTTCGCCGAGCAGACCGCGCGCGAAGCGGCGTATGGCGCCACCGCCTGGATCCACGACTACAACCTGTGGATGGTACCGGCCTTCCTGCGCCCGCTGCGCCCCGACCTGAAGATCGCGTTCTTCCACCACACGGCGTTCCCGTCGAGCGACGTCTTCAATATCCTGCCATGGCGGCGCGACATCATCGGCAGCCTGCTGCAATGCGACTACGTGGGCTTTCACATCCCGCGCTACGTCGAGAACTTCGTCGACGCCGCCCGTTCGTGCGCGCCGGTGCAGATCGTCGAGGGCGTGGGCTGCGCGCCGCGCTTCCTGACCTTCGGCTGCGCGCTGGGCGTGGACCACATGACCACCGCGCTCGAGGTGAATGGGCGCCAGGTCGCGCTGGGCGCGCATCCGGTTGGCACCAACACGGACCTGATTGACGCGCTGGTGCAAACCGACGCCGTGCAGCAGCAGATTGCGGAGATCGACGCCTACCTGGATGGCAAGACCGGCATTGTCTCGATCGAGCGTCTCGACTACGTGAAAGGCTCGCTGGAGAAACTGCAGGCCTATGAACGCATGCTCGAACAGCACCCGGAATTGCTGGGCAAGGTCACGCTACTGAACATCATCACGCCGGCCGCCAGCGGCATGGACATCTACGACAGCCTGCGCGAAGACCTGGACCGCATCGTCGGGCGCATCAACGGGCGCTTCTCCACGATGGACTGGGTACCGGTGCGCTACTTCTACCGCAGCCTGCCGTTCGAGCAGGTGGTGGCCCACTACGCCGCCTGCGACATCGCCTGGATCACGCCGCTGCGCGATGGCCTGAACCTGGTGGCCAAGGAATACGTCGCCACCCGCCATGCGACGGGCCGGCCAGGCACGCTGGTGCTGTCCGAGTTCGCCGGCGCCGCGGTCGAGCTGCACGGCGCGCTGCTGGTCAACCCGTACGACGCGAATGCCATGAGCGCGACGCTGTACGACGCGCTGACCATGGGCGCCGACGAAGTGGCGTACCGCGCCGGGCGCATGGCGGCGATCGTACGCGGTCACGACGTGACGCGCTGGGGCGACGACTTCCTGGCCGTGCTGGCGGCACTGCCGGCGCCGGGTAATGAACAACCGATCGACGAACGCGCCGCGGCCTGACATGAACTACATCATCCTTGCCAATCCCGTGGCCGACTGGCTGATCGCCCTGGCGGCCATGGTGGCCGTCACCATCGGCCTGGACGCCCTCAAGTCCATCATCGCACGGCGCCTGGGCGCTGGGGCCACGCAGACCGAAACGGGCACGCCCGCGCTGCTGCACGACATCGCCGCCGCCACGCTGCGCTCGACGAAGCTGGTGGTGCTGGGCTTTGTCGGCCTGTATGTCGGCGCCAGCCTGCTGACCCTGCCCGCGAAAGCGGACCTGTTCATCGGCCGCTTCGCGATCACGGCGCTCTTGATCCAGGTCGCGCTGTGGGGCGATACGGGCCTGCGCACCTGGCTGCGCGTCACGCGCGCGCAGCGCAGCAGCGAAGACCCGGACCGCGTCACCTCGTCGGCCGCTGTCACTTTTTTGGTGCGCGTCGCGCTGTGGGCCATCGTCGCCCTGATGGTGCTCGACAACCTGGGCGTGAACATCACCACGCTCGTGGCCAGCCTGGGTATAGGCGGTATCGCCATCGCGCTGGCGGTGCAGAGCATCCTGGGCGACCTGTTCGCGTCGCTCTCGATCGTGCTCGACAAACCGTTCGTCGTGGGCGACTTCATCATCGTCGACAAGATGCTCGGCACGGTCGAGAAGATCGGCCTGAAGACCACCCGCGTGCGCAGCCTGGGCGGCGAGCAGATCGTGTTTTCCAATAACGACCTGCTCAAGAGCCGCATCCAGAACCTGCGCCGGATGGCGTCACGGCGCGTCGTGTTCGGGTTCGGCGTGTCGCACCGCACGCCGGAACCGATCCTGCGCGCGCTGCCGGCACTGCTGGAAAAGATCGTGCGCGCCCAGCCGCAGGTACGCTTCGACCGCGCCCATCTGAGCGGCCTGGCCGCGCCGAGCTTCAACTACGAAGTCGTGTATTACGTCGACAATACCGACTACACGATCTACATGGATATCCAGCAGGAGATCTACCTGCGCATCGTGGCGCTGCTGCAGGCGCAGGACGTGGCGCTGGCCTTGCCGGTGCAGACCGTGCAGCTGACGCGTGAGGCGCGGCCGCACGACAGCGCCCAGGCAGGCAATGACGCCGATGCATCGATCGGGAAAGCTGCCTGACGCGGGTTCGTCGCGCTACACTTGGCGCATGCACACGCCACTTCTCGCCCGCGTCCTGCGCTACGCCGCCCTCCAGGCCGACCGCGACGGTATCGCGCCCACGCCGATCGCCGGCCTGGTCGCGATCCGCGTGAACGAGCGCAGCGCTTTGACCAGCCAGATCGCCCGCCCGCTGGCCTGCCTGGTCCTGCAAGGCAGCAAAGAGGTCAGCACAGGCGGGCAAACGCTCACGTTCCATGCGGGCGATTCGCTCCTGATCATGGCCGACGTGCCCACCGTCAGCCAGATCACGCAGGCCAGCAGCGCTACGCCCTATTGCTCGCTGGTGCTGGATCTGAATCCGGCCGTGATTGCCGATCTGGCCACCGACATGGCGACAATCGAAGACACCACCGGCGCGCCGGTACGCAGCGCGCCGACCGATGCGCACCTGGCGGATACCGCCCTGCGCCTGATGGGGTTGATCGAGCGGCCCGCCGCGCTGCCGGTGCTGCAGGCATCGCTCATACGTGAATTTCATTACTGGCTGCTGGCCGGCCGCCATGGCGCGGCGGTGCGGCGTCTTGGCCTGCCCGACAGTCACGTGCGCCGCGTTGCGCGCGCCGTCGCGCTGCTGCGCACCGACTATGCGCGCCGGCTCCCGGTGGAGCAACTGGCCGGCCTGGCCGGCATGAGTCCTTCCTCGTTCCACCAGCACTTTCGCGCGGTGACGTCGCTCACGCCGCTGCAGTTCCAGAAGCAGCTGCGCCTGATCGAGGCACGCCGCCTGATGCTCGCCGAAGGCCTCAACGCCAGCACGGCCGCCCATGCGGTCGGCTACGAGAGCGTGCAGCAATTCACGCGCGAGTACGGGCGCATGTTCGGGCTGCCGCCGGTGCGCGACGTGAGCGCCGCGCACGAGCGCCTGCACGCCGCCTGAGATCAAACCCTCAAATCGCCTGCCCGCCCGAGACTTCGATGCGCTGGCCGTTGATCCAGCGATTGTCCTGCCCCAGCAGGCTGGCGATCATCGGCCCGATATCGTCCGGCACCCCCACCCGGCCCAGTGCCGTCATGCCGGCAAACACACCATTCAGGTCCGGCGTGTCGCGCACCGCACCACCGAGGAAATCCGTCTCGATCGCACCGGGCGCCACGGTATTGACCGCGATGCCGCGCCCGCCCAGTTCCTTGGCGAGATAGAGGCTCAGGACCTCGACCGCGCCCTTGACGGCCGCATACGCACCAAAGCCCGGCAGCGAGACGCGGGTCAGGCCTGAGGACAGGTTCACGATGCGCCCGCCATCGGCCAGCAACGGCAGCAGCGCCTGGGTCAGGAAGAACACGCCCTTGAAGTGGACGTCGACCAGATGGTCGAACTGCGCCTCGGTGGTGTCGGCGATGGGCGCCATGGCGCCGTGGCCGGCATTGTTGACAAGGTGGTCGAACTGTTCGCGGCCCCAGGTAGTGGCCAGCGCCGCGCGCAGGCTGGCGGCAAACGCGGGGAAGCTGGCGACGTCGCCCACGTCGAGCTGCAGCGCCAGCGCCTGGCGGCCCAAAGCGCGTACCTCGTCGACCACGGCCAGGGCCTCCGCTTCGCGGCTCTGGTAGGTGACGATCACGTCGCCGCCGCGGCGGGCGATGTGCAGTGCGGTGTTGCGTCCCAGGCCGCGGCTCGCGCCGGTAACGAGAGCAATGGTGGTCATGATGGTGATTCCTTGTAGGTTGGAGAGAGCCACAAGTATGTGATCCGCGCCGCCCGCGCCGTTGCCGGAAGCTGGCCGGTCTTTGCCTGATCCTCCAAATCGTGCGCCGTCGCCAGGGCACCTTACAATCGGCACTACCTTCCCAGCTCCCGGCCGCCATGCATATCGAACCGTTTCATATCGCCGTTCCCGAGGCCGACCTGGCCGACCTGCAGGCGCGCCTGGCGCGCACCCGCCTCGCGCCGTCCATTGCCGGCCAGGGATCGAGCGAAGGCATCGATCCCGCCTTCCTGGCGCAGTTGCTGGCGCACTGGCGCGACGGCTTCGACTGGCGCGCGGTCGAAGCACGGCTGAATCGCCTGCCGCAGTACCGTGCACGCGTGCAGGACCACACCATCCACTTTGTTCACCAGCGCGGCGCCGGACCCGATCCGATGCCGCTGGTGCTCACGCATGGCTGGCCCGGCTCGTTCCTCGAGATGGAAGCGATCATCCCGCTGCTGGCCGACCCGGGCGCGCACGGCGGCGATCCGCGCGACAGCTTTCACGTGGTGGCGCCGTCGCTGCCCGGCTTCGGCTATTCGTCGCAACCCGGGCACAAGGGCATCGGCGCATTCGAGACCGCGGGCCTGTGGGCCGAACTGATGACGAGCCTGGGCTACCGACGCTTCGGTGCGCAGGGCGGCGATATCGGCGCCGGCGTGAGCGCCTGGCTGGGCCAGCGCTTCCCGGAGCAAGTCATCGGCATGCACCTGAACTACATCCCCGGTTCGTTCCGGCCACCGCTGGCCGAT
This sequence comes from Telluria sp. ZT3P25, assembly GCF_059685895.1. NCBI lineage: Bacteria > Pseudomonadati > Pseudomonadota > Betaproteobacteria > Burkholderiales > Oxalobacteraceae > Telluria > Telluria sp. ZT3P25. Next base: position 700,406 of record NZ_JCASIJ010000002.1, on the reverse strand, counting down.
GGCGAACAGCTGACGGACGACGAGCAGGATTTCCTGCGCCGCGCCACCGAGTTTCTGGACCGCGAAGGCGCCTATGCGCGGCTGCAGGGCACCAAGCCGCACACGCTGGCAGTGGGCCTGAACGATTCGCCGGCCGGCCTGGCCGCGTGGATTGCCGAAAAATTCCAGGCCTGGAGCGATGGTCCCATCGACCTCGACACGCTGTTGGCCAATATCAGCCTGTACTGGTTTACGGAATCGGTCGGGTCATCCTTTCGCATGTATGTCGAAGGCCGCGCCCGGCCCATGGCACTGACGGCGCGCGTTGCGCCGCCGCTGGGCGTGGCCGTGTTCCCGTTCGAGCTGCCGATGCCGCCGTGTAGCTGGGTCGCGCGCAGCTTCGACGTGCGGCAATGGAACACGATGCCGGCGGGCGGGCATTTCGCGGCGCTCGAACAGCCCGCGATGCTGGCCGAAGAGATCCGCGCGTTCTTTCGCCCGCTACGTACGCGGGCATGACTTTTGTGGGCCCCAGGTACATACATCCTCCTATGAAAAACGGTTGAAATCCGCGCGCCGTGGCCCCATGTACAATTGATCGGTTACCGCCTATATTGGCGGCACCATCCCCCGAGGTTCGCCAGTCCACCGGCGGCCAGTCAACCCTCAACGGAACAAGGAGTTCGTATGGCAATCAGTCTGCAAAAAGGCGGCAACGTCAACCTGAGCAAGGAAGCACCGGGCCTCACCAAGGTCATCATCGGCCTGGGCTGGGATCCCCGCTCGACCGACGGTTCCGCTTTCGATCTGGACGGCAGCGCCTTCCTGCTCAAGACCGACGCCAAAGTGCGCGGCGATACCGACTTCATCTTCTATAACAACCTCAAGTCGACCGACGGTTCCGTGGTCCACGCAGGCGACAACACCACCGGCCAGGGCGAGGGCGACGACGAAAAGATCGCCGTTGAACTGAACCGCGTGCCGGCCGACATCGACAAGATCTCGTTCTGCGTCACCATCCACGATGCCGAGGCGCGTCGCCAGAGCTTCGGCCAGGTCAGCAAGGCGTACATCCGCTGCCTGAACGCCGCTGGCGAAACCGAGATCGCGCGCTACGACCTGTCCGAAGACAGCTCGACCGAAACCGCAATGATTTTCGGTGAACTGTACCGCCACGGCAGCGAATGGAAGTTCCGCGCCGTCGGCCAGGGCTTCAAGGGCGGCCTGGGTCCTCTGGCCCGCTCGTTCGGCGTCAACGTCTGAGTCGTTCGTCTCGCCGTTCGCCACGTAATCCCCCGGGCCCGCGCCACATGCGGGCCCTGTCTGCAACATCTTCAGGAAATAGCGCATGCGCGTTTGGTACAACAGGACTTTTTCGTCCGTCAATGCTGCGATCAAGCTGATTCGCGAGGCCGATACCGACGGCCGTTTCACCATCGTTCACAGCAACGCCAACCGCCATGCGCCTGCTGCGCGCCTGGCCCACGAGTTCCATATCGAGCCCGTCGGCCTGAAAGGCGAAGCGTATATCGACTGGTGCCTGGCCTTCTGCCGCGAGCACAAGATCGACATCTTCGTGCCCGGCCGTGAAGCCACGCTGCTGGCGTCCGAGCTGGGGCGCTTTGCCGAGATCGGCACGCGCGTGCTGTCAGCCGCGCCGCCGGCCGAACTCAAACGCATCCACGACAAGGCCGACTTCTACGCCGAGACCGTGCTGCCCGACGCGCCGGTCGCGGAATTCCGTGTTTTTGAAAACATCGCCCAATTCGACGCCGCCTGGGCCGAACTGCGCCCACGCCACGCCAAGCTGTGCGTCAAGCCGTCGCATTCGATCTATGGCCTGGGCTTTGCCATCGTCGACGAAGCGCGCAGCAGCGCCGCGCTGCTGCTGGCCGGCGCCGAGTACCACGTCGGCTACGACGACCTGCGCCGCGGCCTGGCTGAGATGGGCGAATTTCGCACCATGCTCCTGATGGAGTTCCTCGAAGGTCCCGAATACAGCGTCGACTGCGTTGGCGACAATGGTCGTCTGGTGGCCGCCGTCGTGCGCCGCAAACTGCCGCAGGCGGGCAGCGGCCAGCTGATCGACATGCGCCAGGACATTCTGGACGCCACCACGCGCCTGTGCGCCGACTACCGCCTGAACGGCGTGTTCAACGCCCAGTTCCGCGAAGGCGGCGGCCGTCCGCGCCTGCTGGAGATCAACCCGCGCATGTCGGGCGGGATCGCCATGGCGTGCCTGGCCGGCCCCAACCTGCCGTACATCGCGCTGCGCTGCTTTGCCGACGGTTTCGACAGCGTCACCGTGCCACCGGTAGCCAACGGCATGCGCGTGGCCGAAGTCAGCGTCGCCACGGAACTGGCATGACCATGGCTGCGCCTTCCTCCACCCTGCAGCGCATCGAACTGCCCACCGGCACGCTCGAACTGCGCATCGACAGCGGCGCGGCCGAGGTCGACGAGCTGCTCGGCTTTGCCGCACGCGCCAACGCCAAGCGTGGCTTTCTCTTCCTAAGCAAGGTGCTCGGTAAGCACTGGCCGGCGTCGCCCCGCACGATGCTGGCCGTGCACGAGCGCCTCGCGGCCACGGTGCCGCCGGTCGATGGCCTGGTGCTCTTCATCGCGATGGCTGAAACCGCGATTGGCCTGGGCCAGGGCGTGTTCGAAGCCTGGCTGCGCGCGCATCCGGCGCAGCAGGCGCTGTTTTTGTACACCACGCGCTACCGCGTGGGCGCCGGGCCGCTGATCGAATTCGCCGAGGCGCACAGCCACGCGCCGCGCCAGTTCCTGCACGAGCCCACCGATCCGGCGCTGCACGCGCTGTTCATGGCGGCGCGTACGGTCGTGATGGTCGACGATGAAGCCAGCACCGGCAATACCTTCGTCAACCTGGCCGCCGCCTGCCAGCGCCTGAACCCCGGCATCGAGCGCGTGCACCTGGCCACGATCACCAATTTCATGGGCCCGGCCGCCCCCGGCGAACTCGATGCGCGCTTCGGCCTGCCGGCCACCATCGGCGCGCTGGTCGACGGCCAGTTCACGTTCGCGCAAGGCCCGCTGCCGCCGGACCAGGGCGCGGCCCAGCGCTTCGAGCACGACGCCGACCGCGGCGCCAGCAGCGCGTTCGGCCGTCTCGGCATCGACCACGCCGTGCAAGCGCCGACCGCCCTGGCCGCGCGCCTGGCCGGCGAGTTCGCGCCCGGCAGCCGCGTGCTGGTGCTGGGAACCGGTGAATTCATGCACGCCTCCACACTGCTAGGCGCGGCCCTGCAAGCGCGCGGCGTCGACGTGGTGGTGCAGTCGACGACCCGCTCGCCGATCCTGACCTGGGGCGCGGTGGGCCACGCCTTGCGCTTCCCCGACAACTACGGCGAAGGCATTGCCAACTACCTGTACAACGTCGCACCCGGCCAGTACGACCATGTCCTGCTGTGCTTTGAAACCACCCCCGGCCCCGCGCTGTTCGCGCTGGCCGATACCCTGCGCGCGCGCCTGCTCCACTTTCAGTCCGAGGACCACGTTGAAGAAGTTCCTGTTCGCTGACCTGGACGACACGCTGTTCCAGACCTTTGGCAAGTGCGGCACGCACCGGGATGCCCCCGATGCGCTGCAGCCTGCTGCGTACTACAAGGATGGCAGCATCTGTTCATACACCACCCCGGCCCAGCGCTCGTTTCTCGCGCTGCTGCAGGACGGGATGACGATGATCCCGACCACGGCGCGCGACCTCGATGGCCTGCGCCGCGTGCACTTGCCGTTCGCCAGCTACGCCGTCATCAACTACGGCGGCGTCGTGCTCGAACCGGGCGGCGCGGTCGACCGGCCCTTTCTCGAGGGTGTGCGCACGGCGATGCACACCGCCCTGCCCGGCCTGCTGGAGCTGGCCGCCCACATCGACGCCCATGGCGAACGCACCGGTTACGCCGGCCGCGCGCGCATGATCGAAGATATCGGCACGCCGTTCTTCCTGGTCGTGAAAGACCCGGACAAGCTGAGCGAGCGCCTCGCGCCGCTCGAAGAACACGTGGTGCGGCCGTGGATCGCGGACGGCAACCGCGACTACGTTGTCCATCGCAACGGCAACAACCTGGCGATCCTGCCCAAGGCGCTGGACAAGGCCCATGCGGTCGCGCACATCACGGCGCGCCTGAAGGCCGAACACGGCGAAATCGTCACGTTCGGCATGGGCGACAGCCGCTCGGATGCACGCTTCATGGCCGCCTGCGACTACGCGATCATCCCGCGCGGCACGCAGCTGGCCGGCGCCACCGTGGGGGCGCTGTGATCGCGCATGCCCCGTTCCCGGGCAGCTACCGCGGCGGTGACGTCAACTTTTTGCTGCGCCGCCTGCCGCAGCAGGACTTCACCGACGTCGCCGAGAAGGAAGCACTGATCCAGAGCGGCCAGCGTCACTACAGCCAGATGCTGTCGCCGGAATCGGCACCGTCCGAGCGCTATATGCGCCTGTTCGACGCCGCCTGCGCCGCCAACAACCCGCGCATGGCGCAGGACTGCCTGCGTCTGGCGGGCCTGATCGCTGGGCGCCGCGCGCAGCAGATCACGATCGTCTCGCTGGCGCGTGCCGGCACGCCGGTGGGCGTGGTCGTGGCGCGCCTGCTGCGCGAGCGGTTCGGGCGCGACGCCGTGCATTACTGCGTGTCGATCGTGCGCGACCGCGGCATCGACGCGGCCGCGCTGCGCCACATCCTGGCCCAGGGCAACGCGCCTGAGTCGATCGTGTTCGTCGACGGCTGGACCGGCAAGGGCGTCATCGCGCGCGAACTGGCCGGCTCGGTCGACGCGTTCAATGCGCGCCACGGCGTGGCGATCGACACGGGCCTGTACGTGCTGTCGGATCTGGCCGGCGCTGCCGCCTGCGCCGCCTCGTGCGACGATTACCTGATCCCGTCGAGCATCCTGAACGCCACGGTATCGGGCCTGGTGAGCCGCACCGTCATGCCCGACGATCTGAGTGAAGACGAATTTCACGGCTGTGTGTTCTATGCGGACTTTGCCGGCATCGACCGCTCGCAAGGGTTCGCCGATGACCTGACCGCGCTGGCGCTGGCGGCGGATGTCGCCGAGACGCCGCCAGTGGATGCACACGCGGCGCGCGCACGCTCGCAAGCCTATCTCGGCGCCGCGATGAGGCGCTATGGCGTGGCCGACATCAACCTCGTCAAGCCGGGCATCGGCGAAGCCACGCGCGTTCTGCTGCGGCGCGTGCCGCGGCTGCTGGTACTGCGCAATGCGGATGCGCCGGATGTGGCGCACCTGGCCGCCCTGGCCGAAGAAAAACAGGTCCCGGTCGACATCGACCCGAGCCTGCCCTACCACGCAGTATCCCTGATCAGGAGTGCATCCGATGGCTAAATCACTGGGCGCGTCGTTGTACGTGCCGGCCAATCACAAGGACCTGGCGGAGATCGCCAATGGCGACCTGATTCCGCAGGCGCGGTCGCTGATCTTCTGCACGGAGGACGCCATCGCCGACCGGGAGCTGAGCTATTCGCTGTTCAACCTGTCGGTGGTGCTGGCCAATATGCGCGTGGATGTGGCGGCCGACCGCTTCGTCCGGGTGCGCAATACCGAAGTCCTCGAGCGCGTGCTGGCGATGCCGGGCGCCGACAAGCTCACCGGTTTCGTGCTGCCCAAGATTACGCGCCACAACTTCGACAACTACTACCGGCTGCTGCGCCACACCGAGCATGTGTTGATGCCGACGCTGGAAACGGCCGAAGCCTTTGACGACCACGAGATGCAGGGACTGCGCGCCGTGCTCGAAGCGCCCGGCGTACGCCATCGCATCCTGGCGCTGCGCATTGGCGGCAACGATCTGCTGGCGCTGCTGGGCCTGCGCCGACCGCGCGGCATGACGCTGTACCGCACGCCGCTGGGCCCCGTCATCTCGCGCCTGGTTACCACGTTCCGGCCCTACGGTTTCATGCTGACCGCGCCCGTGTTCGAGTACCTGGATCTGCCCGAACTGCTGGACCAGGAAGTCATCGAAGACCTGGCGCACGGCATGATCGGCAAGACCGCCATCCATCCGACCCAGATCGCACCGATCGAGCAGCACTTCAAGGTGTCGCCGCAAGACCTGGCGGTGGCGCGCGCGATTCTCGACCAGTCGGCACCGGCCGTGTTTCGCATGAACGACGCCATGTGCGAAGTCGCCACCCATCGCGCCTGGGCCGAACGCACGGTCGAGCAATCGCGCCTGTTCGGTTTCCACGGCGCCGAACTGGATCACAAACCATTCCTGGAAGGGGAACCCTCATGAACATGACCACCTATTCGCGCGGCCAGAAAGGCAAACTCGCCGATCTGGGCAGCGGCCACGTCTTCAATGTCGACGTCGAGATTGCTGCCAACGGCGCCTCGGTCGATGTCTCCTGCTTCGGCCTGGACGCCAACGACAAGCTGTCCGACGACCGCTACATGGTCTTCTACAACCAGCTGGCCAGCCCGGAGGGCGCGGTGCGCCTGAACCAGTCGCCGGGCCGCGCCAGTTTTGCCGTGAACCTCGACCAGCTGCCGGCGTCGATCGCCAAGCTGGTATTCGTCGCCGCGATCGACGGCGCGGCCAGCATGCGCACGCTGGGCGCGAGTTCGCTCACGCTGGGCAGCGCGCTGCGCTTCCCGTGGTCGGGCGCCGACTTCGGCGACGAGAAAGCCGTGATCGTGGCCGAACTGTATCGCCGCGACGGCCAGTGGCGCTTCGGCGCGGTCGGCCAGGGTTTTGCCGGCGGCTTGTCGACGCTGCTCGCGCACTTTGGCGGTGCCGAGGCGGGATCGTCATCGAAGCCGGCAACGCCAGCGCCGACGCCGATGTCCACGCCGGCACCTGCTCCCGTCGCGACGCCAGCCGCGCCACGCGTTTCGCTATCAAAAATCACGCTCGACAAGCGCGGCGACAAGGTCTCGCTCGACAAGCGCGCGGGCGGCGGCTATGGCCGCATCCACGTCAACCTGAACTGGAACCAGGCCGCGATCGCGCCGCCGCCGGCGCCATCGACGCCGGCACCGGCCGCAGCAGCCAGAGGCGGCGGCTTCCTCGACCGCCTGACCAGCATGGCCGGCGACCTCGCGCACAAGGCCGGTGAGATGGCCAACAAGGCGCAAGCGTCACGCAAGGGCCGCACCGGCATCGACCTCGACCTCGGCTGCATGTATGAGCTGACTGACGGCCGCCGCGGTCTGGTGCAAGCACTGGGCAACACGTTCGGCGACTACGAGCGCGATCCGTTCATCAAGCTCGACGCCGACGACCGCACGGGCGCCGCAGCAAATGGCGAAAACCTGTTCATCAACGGCGAGCGCTTCGACCAGATCAAGCGCGCCGTGATCTTCTCGTTCATCTACGAAGGCGCCCCCAACTGGAGCGTGACCAACGGCGTGGTGACGATCACCGCACCAGGCCAGGCGCCGGTGGAAGTCAAGCTCGATGGCGGCGACCGCCAGATCATGTGCGCAATCGCGCTGATCGAAAACCGCGGCGGCCAGCTCGTGATCACCAAACTGGCCGAATACTTCCAACAGCAAGGCACCACCAGCGCCCACGAACTGATGGACCGCCATTTCGGCTTCGGCATGCGCTGGAAAACCGGCAGCAAATAACAAAAAGCCGGGGTCAGGTCTGACATTCGGACACGACCTCAGCTTTAGTTAATTTTGCAGGAGCAAAGCTGGGGTCAGGTCTGACTTTTGGACGCGGCCTCAGCTTTAATTAATTTTGTAGGAGTCGGTTGGTCAACACCGCCAGCGAGTACGCGTTTAATTCCGTCGTGAACGACTGATAATGCAACGCAGAGCTCGTGTCCGAATGTCAGACCTGACCCCGGCTGTACTACTGAGCTCGTGTCCGAATGTCAGACCTGACCCCGGCTGTGGTATGTGCTGGGTTGAAGTCGCGGTCGTAGCCGCTGGTGTCGAGGATTGCTGCTGGGTCGCGCAGTTCGATCAAGGCGTCCATGGCGGCGCGCTTATCGGGCGAGCGGGCGACGTAGGCTTCGGCGATGCGCATGCCGATCCAGTAGCCGGCCTCGCTGGGCCAGCCTTCCGGGGCGGCGCCGTAATTGGCGAACCAGCGCTTGAAGCGCGGGCTGTCGGGGTTGGTCAGCATCGTCTGGCGGTCACGCTGAAATTCGCGCCACAGCCATGCTTCGCGTCCACGCGCCCATTGATCACGATCCGGGCTTGGCACCTCACCCGTGACCACGCTGGCAAGGTAGTCGGCAACGCCTTCGAGCAGGGACTGGGTCAGCAGGGGATCGGCCTGCGCTTGCGGTGTTGCATCGCGCTGCCAGGTGTGAACCGTTTCGTGCGCAAAGAACCCACGCATGGTCGTGCGGAACTGCTGGGGCGTGGCGCCTAGTGAACACGTCACCTCCAGGCCGATGACCTGCGCTTCGGCGCTGGCGGTACCGCCTGAATTCCCGGCGCCGAAGACCACCATGATGGGCGGCAGCGGGCGTTGCGGCAGCAAACCGGCAAAGGCCAGGTAGATTGCCCGCAGATCGCTGCGCAAGGCAGGCAGCTGCGGCAGGCAATCCCGGATCGCCTGCCGATACAGATCGGGTTGGGCGGCGACCACGCGCGCCAGGCGCCTGGCGTCGACGATCCGCATCGGCGTGAAGATCTTTACACCCAGTCCGGCCCCGTCGAGATAACCATGTTGCAGGTCGGCTGCGTTGGGTATTGCGCCGTTCTTCATGAGTTGCGCAAAGCGCAGCGCGTCGGTCGCATCGATGTCGACCGTCAGCGGGTCGATCGCGACGGCATGTCCGGCGCTGGTCCAGCACATCAACAACGGCAACAGCAGCTTCCGGAATCTCATCGCGTCTCTTCCTTGTGTGATGGCTACCACTTGCAGCCGGTACCCGTGATCGTGTCGATGGCCAGCGGGACCAGAAGGATCAGGTTGAGCTTGTCGCCGCCAGAGTACTTTTTCTGACAGTCCGGGTTCTTTGCCTTCTTTATCGCGCGCGACAGGTTATTGTCATCGGCTCCACGCAGTTGCTCCGCGGTGCGCACGCGTTCCAGTGCCGTTGGCACGCGCTCTTTTTCTACCTGCCGGGCCAGGCCGCGCAGCGATTCCATGTCCAGTTTTCCGGTTGGCGCCGATGCCGGCGCCGTCGTATTCTCTGCCGGCGTGGCCGCCGAGGTTTCCTCCGGCAGCGCAATGATCGTCATCGGCTCGGACGATGCCGACATTGCGCGCGGCGTGGCGATGCGGCGTGGCCGCACGGCCTGGGCCGCAACTGGTGGCGGCGCGCTGCGCGCCTGCAGCACTGGCGTCGGCTTCACCGGCGCGACGATGAAGGCAAATGTGATGTAATCGACCGGCGTGCTGGCATTGTCGGGCCGGGGACTGGCGTAGTGCAGCAAGGCGAGCACGAACAGCACGTGCGCCAGCACGATGAACGCGACGGATCCGGCGCGGCTCGTTGCGCCCTGCTCCTGCATCAGCATGGCATGCTGACAGTCGGACGCATCCGGTCGACGTGCGCCGCCAGCAATGCCGGACGGTCGAGATACAAGAACACGTACTGCGGGAGCCGCGTCGTCACTTGATGCAGCAGGATGTCAACTTGCGCATTCTGCTGCAGCACGAGAACGCAGTTCGGCTTGTCGAATGGCGTCACCACCAGCGTATCCCTGCGCGCCACACCGTGCCGATGACGCCACGTCGGCAGCAGCAGTTCGACCGGTTCGACGCGTGCGATCGCTCCCAAGGGCAGCGTTCCCTGTACCCGCGCGCCCACGCGCAGGTGAAGGGCCTCTGGCGTCATCACATGGTGCCCAGCCCCGATGTGCCAGCGGTCCCCCAGCACCCAGGCCAGCGTGTACGGCACGGCGATAGCGCCCAGCACGTGGATCACCATTAGTGCGTCGGGATCCTTGATGAACAGGTGCAGCAGCAGTGCGTGCGTGGGCAGCTCGAGCAGCAGCGCGACGAAGACCACGGCGCGCGCCGTGTTATAGGCGCCGCGTTCGAGATAAGTCAGTGCGACGCCCTCAGGCAGCGTGACCGGTAGCGGCTGGCCCTGCACGCGGCGTAGGCAACCGAGCCACAGCAGGCGATCGAGCTTGAACAGTCCCGGCAGTTCGGGCGGCAGCAGCGCCGTAAAGTGCGCATGCCAAGGCGCCCGCGCCGCATGGGCGCTACGCAGCCGTTGCCACGCCTGGGGCGCGTGCGCGATGTCCTTTGCCATCAGAAGCAGCAAGGGCAGCGCCAGGGCGGCATGGCTCAGTAGTGGCTTGGCCGAGTCTGGAGCAAGCGCTTTGATGATGGAAGTAAGCAACAGCGCAGCGATCGCCACGCCGGCGAGTTCGCGCCAGGTCGTGGCGCGCAAGAGGGAAACTATATGCATCTGGCGCATGGGCGGGCAATCGAACCAAGTAAACCAGTCGATTACATCACGCCCTGCCGGGGCCGACAATGCCTGATGGCTGCCACGGCGCAGATCATGCACCCGGCATGATGATAGCTGGGTCCACAAATGACAAAAGCCAGGTTGCCCGCAATACGGTCAACCTGGCTTCTTGCAGCATCGGCGGCCAATGCCGCCAATACTTAAATGCGATTACTGCAGTTTGATTTCGACATCGACGCCAGCTGGCAGGTCGAGCTTCATCAGTGCGTCAACGGTCTTGTCGGTTGGGTCCACGATGTCCATCAGACGCTGGTGCGTACGGATTTCGAACTGGTCGCGCGAGGTCTTGTTCACGTGTGGCGAACGCAGCACGTCGAAACGCTGGATACGGGTTGGCAGTGGGACTGGGCCTTTGACGACGGCGCCGGTGCGCTTCGCGGTCTCGACGATTTCCAGGGCCGACTGGTCGATCAGCTTGTAGTCGAATGCTTTCAGGCGAATACGGATTTTCTGGTTAGCGGACATGCGATTTCCTTTAAAAGAACGTTCCGGCTTGGTGCCGGCAATGTGGTCGAGATACTTCGTTACTGCACAAGAGGCGGGAGTATAACATCGTTCCCACCCAAACAGATGGGGACAGACCGAAAAGTCTGTCCCCATCGTTGTGTCAATCAGACTCTCCCGAAAGAGAGCCGATCCACCATCTTGCCCTGATTAGTTAGGCAGGATTTTTGCAACAACGCCGGCGCCGACGGTACGGCCGCCTTCGCGGATTGCGAAGCGCAGACCTTCTTCCATCGCGATCGGGTTGATCAGCTTGACGGTGATCGACACGTTGTCGCCTGGCATGACCATTTCTTTGTCTGCTGGCAGCTCGATCGAACCGGTCACGTCAGTCGTACGGAAGTAGAACTGTGGACGATAGTTGTTGAAGAACGGGGTGTGACGGCCGCCTTCATCTTTCGACAGAACGTAGATCTCGCCGGTGAAGTGGTTGTGCGGCTTGATCGAACCTGGCTTTGCCAGGACCTGACCACGCTGGACATCTTCACGCTTGGTACCGCGCAGCAGCAGGCCGACGTTGTCGCCAGCTTGACCCTGGTCCAGCAGCTTGCGGAACATTTCCACGCCGGTGCAAGTGGTCTTGACGGTGTCGATGATGCCGACGATTTCGATTTCTTCGCCGACTTTGACGACGCCGCGCTCGACACGACCGGTCACAACGGTACCGCGACCCGAGATCGAGAACACGTCTTCCACTGGCATCAGGAACGCGCCATCAACAGCGCGCTCTGGCGTTGGGATATAGGTGTCCAGTGCTTCGGCCAGACGGGTGATGCACTCTTCACCCATTTCGCCCGGCTTGCCTTCGAGGGCCATACGTGCCGAACCCTTGATGATTGGGACGTCGTCGCCTGGGAACTCGTACTTCGACAGAAGCTCGCGAACTTCCATTTCGACCAGTTCCAGCAGTTCTGCGTCGTCGACCAGGTCGCACTTGTTCAGGAACACGATGATGTACGGAACGCCAACCTGACGCGCCAGCAGGATGTGCTCGCGGGTCTGTGGCATTGGGCCGTCAGCGGCCGAGCACACCAGGATAGCGCCGTCCATCTGCGCAGCACCGGTAATCATGTTCTTGATGTAGTCGGCGTGGCCTGGGCAGTCAACGTGAGCGTAGTGACGGTTTTCGGTCTCGTACTCAACGTGCGCGGTGTTGATGGTGATGCCGCGTGCTTTTTCTTCCGGTGCCGCATCGATCTGATCGTAGGCCTTGGCTTCACCGCCGAATTTCTTCGACAGGACAGTTGCGATAGCAGCCGTCAGGGTGGTTTTGCCGTGGTCAACGTGACCGATGGTGCCGACGTTGACGTGCGGCTTGGTCCGTTCGAATTTACCTTTTGCCATTTCCAGATTCCTTTAAAGAAACGATATGTTCTGTTTAAAGGGAGACAGGACGTCCCGTCTCCCTTGAATTGCTTGTATTGCTGATTACTTCGACTTGGCAGTGACGATAGCGTCAATCACGTGCTTAGGCGCTTCCGAATAGTGCTTGAATTCCATCGTGTAGGTCGCACGGCCCTGGGTCGCCGAACGCAGCGAGGTCGAGTAACCAAACATTTCCGACAGTGGCACTTCGGCTTTGATGATCTTGCCGCCGCCGCCTGGAATTTCGTCCATACCCTGCACCATACCGCGACGCGACGACAGATCGCCCATCACGTTACCGGCGTAGTCTTCCGGCGTTTCGACTTCGACCGACATCATCGGCTCGAGGATGACAGGGTTGGCTTTACGGCAGCCGTCCTTGAATGCCATCGAACCGGCCATGCGGAACGCGTTTTCGTTCGAGTCGACGTCGTGGTACGAACCGAAGGTCAGGGTGACTTTGACGTCAACCACTGGGTAACCGGCCAGCACGCCCGAGGTCAGGGTTTCGCGCACACCTTTTTCGACTGCAGGGATGTATTCGCGTGGAACCACACCGCCCTTGATCGCGTCGATGAACTCGAAGCCTTTGCCCGGCTCTTGCGGCTCGATCGTCAGGACTGCGTGACCATACTGACCACGACCGCCCGACTGCTTGACGAACTTGCCTTCGACGTCGGTGACTGCCTTGCGGATCGTTTCGCGGTACGCAACCTGTGGCTTGCCGACGGTTGCTTCCACGTTGAATTCGCGCTTCATGCGGTCAACGATAATTTCCAGGTGCAGCTCGCCCATACCACCGATGATGGTCTGGCCCGATTCTTCATCGGTACGCACGCGGAACGACGGATCTTCTTGTGCCAGGCGGTTCAGTGCCAGGCCCATTTTTTCCTGGTCGGCCTTGGTTTTTGGCTCGACTGCCTGCTGAATCACCGGCTCAGGGAAGACCATCTTTTCCAGCGTGATGATCGACGATGGATCGCACAGGGTTTCGCCCGTGGTTGCATCTTTCAGGCCAACCGCAGCGGCGATGTCGCCAGCGTGGACTTCCTTGATTTCTTCGCGCTGGTTCGCGTGCATCTGCAGAATACGACCAAGACGTTCTTTCTTGTTCTTGATCGGATTGTAGACGGTGTCGCCCGACTTGATCGTGCCCGAGTAGACGCGGAAGAAGATCAGCTGACCAACGAACGGGTCGGTCATGATCTTGAATGCCAGCGCCGAAAACTTCTCGTCGTCCTTGGCTTCACGCACAACTGGCTCGTCATCTTCGTCCACGCCCTTGACTGGCGGGATGTCGATTGGCGATGGCAGGTATTCGATCACGCCGTCGAGCATGGCTTGTACGCCCTTGTTCTTGAACGCGGTGCCGCACATCATCGGGACGATTTCCGACGCGATGGTACGCTGGCGCAGAGCGGCCTTGATCTCTTCTTCCGAGAGGTCGCCTTCTTCCAGGTACTTGTTCATCAGCTCTTCGGTCGCTTCAGCAGCGGTCTCGACGAGCTTTTCACGCCATTCGTTGGCTTCGTCCTGCAGTTCTGCAGGGATGTCGCGGTAGTCGAACTTCATGCCCTGCGACGCGTCGTCCCAGTACACGGCCTTCATCTTGACCAGATCGACCACGCCCAGGAAGTTCTCTTCCGCGCCGATCGGGATCTGCAGTGGAATCGGGTTTGCCTTCAGGCGAGCGCGCATCTGCTCGTAGACCTTGAAGAAGTTCGCGCCGGTACGGTCCATCTTGTTGACGAAGGCCAGACGTGGAACTTTGTACTTGTTAGCCTGACGCCACACGGTTTCCGACTGTGGCTGCACGCCGCCGACTGCGCAGTAAACCATGCAGGCGCCGTCGAGCACGCGCATCGAGCGTTCAACTTCAATGGTGAAGTCAACGTGGCCCGGGGTGTCGATGATGTTGATGTGGTGCGGGGCGAAGTTGTTGGCCATACCGCTCCAGAAGCAGGTCGTCGCTGCCGAAGTAATGGTAATGCCGCGCTCTTGCTCTTGCTCCATCCAGTCCATCGTCGCTGCGCCATCGTGCACTTCGCCGATTTTGTGGTTGACGCCCGTGTAGAACAGGACGCGCTCGGTGGTGGTGGTTTTACCAGCATCGATGTGAGCCGAAATACCGATATTGCGGTAGCGCTCGATGGGGGTCTTGCGTGCCATAATTTTTCCTAAATCTTTGAATGGACAAAACCGAGCATCATCTTGATGATCAAAATGAGCCCGGCCTGAACAACAGATACTACGGGGACGTTAGCACAAGGAAATATTCCCCCTACCTTCGCCCTTTTGCTTAGAAGCGGAAGTGCGAGAACGCCTTGTTCGCTTCTGCCATACGGTGCACTTCGTCACGACGCTTCATCGCGCCGCCGCGGCCTTCAGCCGCTTCCAGCAGTTCACCACCCAGACGTTGCGGCATGGATTTTTCGCTGCGCTTGTTTGCGGCTTCGCGCAACCAACGCATGGACAGCGCCATACGACGAACCGGACGAACTTCCACTGGCACCTGGTAGTTGGCGCCACCGACACGGCGGGACTTGACTTCCACCAGCGGCTTGGCGTTGTTGATCGCGGTCGTGAACACTTCCAGCGGGTCTTTGCCCGACTTGGATTGAATGTGTTCGAATGCACCGTAGATGATGTTTTCTGCAACCGACTTTTTGCCGGACAGCATCAGAACGTTGACGAATTTGGCGACATCCTGGTTACCGAATTTTGGATCCGGCAGGATTTCGCGCTTGGGTACTTCACGACGACGTGGCATTTCGATTCCTTCATGTCTTCAGTTGAGTGCACGCTGTGCACTCGCGAAAGGCCCTCTTGACCCTTCACTTACTCGGCCTTACGGCCGGCTCAACTTATCTAATTAATGTGACGTGTCTGTGACACGACCATAGAATTACTTCTTGGCAGCCTTGGCACGCTTCGCGCCGTACTTCGAGCGAGCTTGCTTACGGTCTTTGACGCCCTGGGTATCCAGTGCACCGCGAACCATGTGGTAACGCACACCCGGCAAGTCTTTCACACGGCCGCCGCGCAGCAGCACGACACTGTGTTCTTGCAGGTTGTGGCCTTCACCGCCGATGTACGAAATGACTTCGAAACCGTTGGTCAGACGCACTTTGGCGACTTTACGCAGCGCCGAGTTTGGCTTCTTAGGCGTGGTGGTGTACACACGGGTGCACACGCCGCGCTTTTGCGGGCAGTTTTCCAGTGCCGGCGACTTGCTCTTCACAACCGCAGCTTCACGCGGTTTGCGAATCAGTTGATTGATGGTTGGCATCGTTCCTAATCCAACAAAGTACTACTCATTAATGACCCGAACCTGCAACGTGCTGATCCGGGGACTGAAACCTAGTCCCGATGACAATGACAAAGACAGGCGACGAAAGCCACTCAGCAAATGGAGCGGCTGCGAATGCGTATACGATGTGCAGAATAAATCGAGAACCTGCGAGTATAGACGCATTGTGATGATGGGTCAACCAGTTTGCTGATTTTGCAGGCAGTAGTTCGCCGTCTTGACGCAGACCGTGGTCGATGTGGCATCACTGCTACAACTCGGCGTGGCGGGCGATCTCGACAAACGCATCCAGGTAGGTGGTGCCGGCATCGACTTCGCGTGTGCCCAGGAAAATCTGCTTGAACACGCCCGCCTCCCCCAGCCGCACGGGCGCCACCGGCATGCGGCCTGCGTACTCCTCCACCAGCCAGCGCGGCAGCGCCGCCACGCCGCGGCCGCTGGCCACCATCTGCAGCATGATGTCGGTGGTCTCGATCGCCTTGCGCTCGCGCGGCGCGCAGCCGGCCGGCACGAAGAACTGATTATAGATGTCGAGCCGCTCGATATCGACGGGGTACGTGATCAGGACCTCATCGGACAGGTCGCGCGGCATAGCATGCGCGCGCCCCGCCAGCCGATGGCCGCTGTGCACCACCAGCACCTGCTCGAAGTCGAACACCGGCACGAAGCGCAGCCCCGGCTTGAACAGCGGATCGGGCGTGACGAGCAGGTCGATCTCGTAGCCCAGCAGCGCCTTCAGGCCGCCGAACTGAAAGCGCTGCCTGACGTCGACATCGACCTCGGGCCACGCCGCCAGGTAGGGTTCCACCACTTTCAGCAACCACTGGTAGCACGGATGGCATTCCATCCCGATGCGCAGCGATCCGCGCTCGCCACGCGCATAAGCCAGCATCTGGCCTTCGGCATGTTCGAGCTGCGGCAGCACCCGCTCGGCCAGCGCCAGCAGCGCATGGCCAGCCTGCGTCAGGCGCAGCGAGCGGCCTTCACGTGTCCACACCGGCGTGCCCAGACCCACTTCGAGCTTCTTGACCGCGTGGCTCAGCGCCGACTGGGTCAGGCACAGCACGTCGGCCGCAGCGGTCAGCGAACCGCGGCGATCGACCTCGCGGATGATGGACAGGTGAATGCGTTCGATCATGGGCAGGCGCAGAATGGATGATGGGCGTATCGAGGTGGCCGGGCAAGCCATCAAGGGGCGGTCGCGCCGCCCTGCTGCAAAAAGTCGGCGATCGATTTCACCAGCAGCGGCGACACCGGCAAGCTCGGGTCGCCGTAGCTGGCCACCTGCAGTTCCGGCACCGCGCGCACGTGCTTGAACACGTGGTTCATGCCCGGAATGATCTCCAGCTTCGCCCCCGGGCAGGCGCCGTGCAGCCGGTTGGCCTGCACCACGTCCACCTGGATATCGGTATTGCCCTGGACGACCAGCACCGGCATCGTCAGCTCCGCGATGCGCTGCGCCGGCACATACTTGAACCACGAAATCAGGTACGGCTGCACACTCGGCCGGAACAGCGTCGCCAGCGCTGGCGGTACCGGATCGACGACCACGCCGCTTTCCAGCGACACCAGAATGCGCTCGCTTTCCTTCTCCAGCTCCGGTGGCAGCTTGCCTTCGAGCTGCTTGCGCAGCAGCGTCGAGGCACCGTCGGCAATGCCGGCAATCGACACGAACGCCGCCGCATCGGACTGACGCGCCGCGAGCATGCCAATCAGCGAGCCTTCGCTATGCCCGATCACGGCCACCGATGCGAAGCGCGGATCGGCCTTGAGTCGGGCGATCCAGGCCGCCGCATCGTCGACGAACATCTCGAAGCGCAGCGCCGATTCGGCAGAACCGGCCGCATGGCTCCCACCGATGCCGCGCTTGTCGTAGCGGACCGTCGCGATGCCGGCCTCGGCCAGCCCGGCCGCCAGCAGCTTGAGACTGTCGTTGCGGCCCGGGATCAGCGAGCTGTTGCCGTCACGGTCGGTCGGGCCCGAACCGGCGATCAGCAAAGCCACGCGCGGCTTGTCGGCGCCTGCCGGCAGTTCGAGCGTGCCGGCCAGCTGTCCGGTCGGGGTATCGAGCGTGATCGGTGTCTCGACCGCATGCGCCTGGGCTGCGATACCACCAGCGAGCAGCAGCAGGCTGCAAAGACGAACGGCAAATGTAGCGGACATGGCATCTCTCATGAAAGGTTGACCCGGACGATTCAGGCCGCAACGGCGACAATACCCTGCTCGCGACAGAATTCGACGATGCGCTGCAGCGCGGCTTCGGCTTCGTGCTCTTCCAGGCCGATGCCGAAGTGGTAGCGATGGGTGGCGGTGTCGATCTCGATACGGCCCTGGCCAAACCCCAGCGCATCCCATTTACCTTCCGGTGTCCAGGCCTCATGTTTGGGCAACAGGCGCACGGCGCGGATCTCGTGCGCCATCAGCGCCAGCGGCACCGACGACGGCAGGCTGCCTTCGCGCGCGATGTACAGCGCATCCTGGAACACGAAATTCCGGTACAGCGCCCACGCTGCCAGGACCATGATCACCAGCGCACCGACCGTCAGCAGTATGAACCCGAGCGACGGATCGTGGTGCCAGCCATTGCCAAGGCCCGAGGCCACGACCCAGACGAAGACCACCGACATGAACGCCGGGAAGCCCCGTTTCTGGGTGGGACAAACGATATGCAAGGTGGGACTCGGGCGCATTCCTCTTCTTCGGCAGCGACAATAACCGCGCACGATACCATTTTTGCGGCGCCGCAGCGAATTCAGATGCCCTGCAGGCGCCCCGCAAACCACCCCAGTTCACCGGCCAGCGCAGCGCGGATCGGCCCCGGGGTGAGGCCGGTCCAGCGCTTGAACGAGCGCCGGAAGTTGGCCACGTCATGAAAGCCCAGGTGGCGCGCCACCGCGTCATTGTCGGCTCCCTCGGCCTGAAACAGCCAGAGCGCCACGTGCGTGCGCACCCCGTCGAGCTCACCCTGGAAATGGGTGTGGTGCCGCAGCAGCTGACGCTTGAAGGTGGCCGGGCTGACGCCGAAGTCGCCCGCCGTGCGCTCGAGCGTGGGCGCATCGCGCACGTGCGCCAGCAGGTAATCGTAGAGCGCTGCCAGCAGGCCGGGCGCCTGCCGTGGTTCCAGTTCGGCCGCCTGGTGCGCCAGGCGCGCGGCCATTTCGCTGGCACGCGGCCATGGCCGGTCGAGCCAGCCGGACGGCAGCAGCATCGCGTCGAGCTGGCAGCCAAAGCGCAGTTCGGCGCCAAGATGAACATGATGCTGCTCGATGTGGCGTGGCGCGCCCCGATTGAAGCAGAAGCGCCACGGCAGGCGCTCGCCGCCAAGCCAGCGGCACAGCGCCACCACGGCCGTCATGTGCATCTCGACCAGCGCCGGCCGCAGACTCGGCGCGCCATACGCATCGACCCAGTACAGCAGCGCCACGTCGTCCCAGGTCTCGAAGCGCGGACGCAGCAGCGGCGTCAGGCCGGCGTGGAAGCGGCACAGCGTCTGCAGCAGCGTGCGCAGGTTGGGCGCCTGCGCCAGCGCGTGGCTGGCTGCGCCGTCGTGCCCCGGCAGCAGTTGCTGGCCCAGCATGAAGCTGGTGTCCGGGCTGTCCAGCAGACGCAGGGTGTTCGCGAGCTGCTGCAGGTACTGGCCAGGCGTCGTTGCGCTGTCCGCGCCCGGATCGCATCCGCGCAGCAGGTCGGCGTCAAGCGCATCGCGCGAGCGGCCGTATTCCAGCGCCAGCGCGCTGTGCCGGCGCGCCGCGGGCGAGACTGCCGTGGCGGCCTGCCAGACGATCACACTGTGTCCATCTGGCGGTCCATCTGCCGACACAGCGCGCTAAGGAGCGCATCGGGCGCGCCGCGCGCCGGCGCGCAGCCATGGCGCAGTGTGATGTGCACCCGGCCGCCGGGTGCGTGATGGCGCATCGACGACACCATGCGGCACAGATGGTCGGCCGCGGCGCGCGCCTCGGGTTCGCCCAGGCCCGGCATCAGCACGGCAAAACGGTCACCCGCATAGCGGCACAGCAGGTCGTCGTTGCGCAGGTTCAGCAGCAGCATGTGGGCGACAGCCTGCAGCGCGCGGTCGCCCTCGGGCTGGCCGTGCTCGCGGTTGATACGGTGGAAGGCGTCGATATCGAACAGCACCAGCGAACCGACGCCGTCCGTCCGTTTGCTCTCGATGTGCAGTTGCGCGCGCAGGTAGGCTGCGTCGGCCAGTTGGGTAATGCGGTCGAACGGCCGGTGGTTGCGAAACAGCCGTTCGCGCTTGCGCATGTGGTCCGACAGCGTGGCCTGCTCGCGGCGCCAATACACCATACCAGCAGTCAGAACCAGCATCCCCAGCGGCAGCAGCGCCTCCAGCACGTTGTCCCACAGCGCGGCTTTCTCGATATCGAACACTTCATCCAGGCAGTCGGCCCAAGACCCCAGCATGATGCAGGCCAGGCCACCGGCCAGCAGGCGCGTGACCACGCCGTCGGGCCGGCTGGCCAGGACCAATCCGCACCACAGCGCCGCCAGTAAGGCCGTGCCGCCCTCGCTGGCGATGTCCACCAGGTCCCATGTTGCGAACGGGATGGCCGGACCGGCACCGGCAAACAGGAATACGACGGCGCCAAGCAGGCCGGCGATCAACAGAACGTGGCGGATCAGGGGAGACATGGAGACGTGATCAAGGCAGATCGCCGGAACATAGCGTAGCCAGATGACCGCGGCATGACAGGATGACCAAGCTGTGGCGCCACGGCACAGGGTCAAAACAGCTCACCGTGACCGGCACTGCGCAACCCGGCGCGGCGCCCATCCCATGGTGTCGCCAATACAGGCAGGGTCAATTCGGCTCAGGCACGCCATGCACTGTGCCAGATACCGGATGGCGACCGATCGTGGTCACCGATAGGTCACATTCAGGCACCAGAATCCGCCGCATCCCAACCATTGGATTCTCCCCCATGCGCCACTTTGCCCTCCCCGCCCTGACCGCCGGCCTGCTGGCTGCCGTTGGCGTACATGCCGCCGAACCGGCCAGCGTGATCGTCACCGGCCAGCGCGCCAGCCTGGCGCGCGCCATCGCCGCCCAGGAGCAGGCTGACAATATCGTCAGTGTCGTCAGCAGCGACGACATCGGCCACCTGCCGGACAAGAACGCGGCCGAAGCGCTGGCGCGCATGCCGGGCGTCTCGGTCCAGCGCGACCAGGGCGAAGGCCGCTACGTCGTGGTGCGCGGCCTGGATGCGGACTACAACAGCGTGACCATCAACGGCGCGCTGGTGCCGTCGCCGGAAGCGACGCGCCGCGCAGTGGCGCTGGACGTGCTGCCGGCCGGGATGATCCGCTCGCTCGAAGTGACCAAGTCGGCCACGCCGGACCAGGATGCCAATTCGCTCGGCGGCAGTGTCGAGGTCAAGACCTTGTCGGCCTTCGACCTGCCGGGCAAATTGCTGAACGTGGGCGCGGCGGTTGGCCACGACACCAACACGAGCCAGAACAGCCCGAGCGCCAACCTGCTGTGGGCGCAGCGCTTCATGGACGGCAAACTGGGCGTGGCCGCCGGCATCTCTGGCGAAAAACGCAAGTTCGGTTCGGACAACGTGGAAACGGGCGGCGACTGGAACGGCAAACGCCTGGCTGGCTTCGAGCTGCGCGATTACCTGCCCACGCGCGAACGCCGCGCCGGCGCCATCAATCTCGATTACCGCCCGGATGCGACGACGAGCTACGCGCTGCGCGGCTTCATCAGCCGCTTCTCGGACGAAGAATCGCGCGACCGCATGACGATCGGCGATTTCGAAGGCAATGAAGACGGTGTGCTCGAAGGTGAAACAGATACTGCCACCGTCGAGCGCCGCCTGCGCCAGCGCAAGTACACACAAGAGATCCGCTCGCTTACCGGATCGCTCGATCGCCGCATGGGCCAGCACTGGAAGCTGCACGCCGAAGCGGCGGCCAGCAGCGCCACCGACAAGACGCCGGACGCGATTGCCGATGCACGCTTCACCAATCTCGAGAGCTTCGATGGCATCGGCTTTACCAATCCCCGCACGCCGCACCTGATTGCGCCCGCCGGCGTGGCCGACGCTGCCAACTACGAACTCGATTCGTTCGCGCTCGAACGCGCCTCGGCCAAAGACACTACCCGCCAGCTGCGCCTGGACCTGCAGCGCGACTTCGACGCCGGCGACTGGAACGGCGCCGTCAAGTTCGGCGCCAAGACCACGCGCCGCGACAAGAAGACCGACACCGAGGCCTGGGAATACGGCAGCGACGACCCGACCGATGACGATTACTTCGGTGCCGGCCCGACCTCGATGAGTGCGTTCGTGAATGGCACGCGCCTGAACTACCCGTTTGCCAATCTCGGTTACGCGATCGATCCGGCGCTGGTGCGTGCACGCCTGGCGGGTCTGGCGCGCGACCCGGCCCGCGTGGCCGTCGATTCGGCGCTGGACGACTTCAAGCTGCAGGAAGACATCGACGCCGCCTACCTGCAAACGAGCCTACGCCGCGGCGCCTGGTCGCTGCTGGCTGGCGTACGGGCCGAGCGCACGCGCTTTACGGCCGACGGCTCGCAAGTGGCCGGCGACGTCATCACGGCGAGATCAAGCAGCCGCTCGTACACCAACTGGCTGCCGGGCGTGCACCTGCGTTTCGATGTCGACCAGGCCACCAGCGTGCGCGCCGCGTGGAGCAACTCGGTCGTGCGCGCCAACTTTGCCCAGCTGGCGCCGGGCGTGAGCCTGGATGGCGACGACGAAGCGACGATCGGCAATCCTGATCTGGCGCCGCTGCGCTCGCACAACCTGGACCTGGGCATCGAGCGCGTGATCGGCGGCGATGGCGTGGTTTCGGCCTATGTCTTCACCAAGGCCATCCGCGACTTCACCTACACCACGGACCTCGCCGGCAGCGGAGAATGGGCTGACTACGCGAGCGCGATCTCGTACAAGAATGGCGACAAGGCGCGCGTACGCGGCATCGAGCTGGCCTGGCAGCAGCCGCTGCGCATGCTGCCGGCGCCGTTCAATGGTCTGCTGGTCGGCATCAACGGCAGCATCACCAACTCGCGCGCCACGATCGACAGCGCCGATGGTGACGGTGGCCGTGCCGCGCGCACGATCCGCATGCCGGGCCAGTCGAACCGCGTCGGCAACGTGATGCTCGGCTACGAAGCCGGCCCGTTCAGCGCGCGCCTGGCAATGAACTACAAGTCGCCGTACCTGCTGGAGCTGGGTGAGGATACGCTGGACGCGACGCAGGACCGCTTCGTCGACACCCAGAAACAGCTGGACCTGTCGATGTCGTGGAAGCTGGACAAGCGCTGGCAGGTCACGTTCGACGCCAGCAACCTGAATAACGAACATTACTATGTGTACCTGGGCGACAAGTCGCGCAATGCGCAGCACGAACAATACGGCCGCACCTACAAGATCGGCCTGAAAGCGAGCATCTTCTGATGAACAAGACCGTGTCTCCGATCCTGCACGCCGTCCTGCTGGCCTGCTCCCTGGCCGCGCCGGCATGGGGCGCCGCACCCAAGATCCCGGCCACCCTGAACGACGCCGAAGAACTGGCCGCGCTGCCCGGCGGCGGCTGGCTGGCCTTGGACAAGCGCGCGCTGCGCCTGGTCGGCGCCGATGGCCGTGAACGCGCCAACCTGCCACTGCGTGGCGAACGACTCGACCTGCGCCCGCTGGACGGCGGCGCGCTGGCCATCGTCATCGACGCCAACGCCGAACGCGCGCTGCCGGTGCAGATCGATGTCAAGGCCGGCACACTGCGCGCGCTGCCCGTGCTGCCGGATACGGGCTTTGGCATCGAGGCGGCCTGCCTGTACCGCGATGCGCAGCAGCTCGACTACGTGTTCCTCGTTGCGAAGGATGGTCAGGCGCAGCAATGGCTGCTGGGTAGCGGCGGTAGCGGGGGTAGTGGCACCAGTAGCGAGCACCGCCTCGTGCGCCGCCTGGCGCTGCCGTCCGGCGTCGAGACATGCCGCGTCGACGATGCGCATGGCACGCTGTTCGCGGCCGAGGAAGGCATGGGCCTGTGGGCGTATGGCGCCGATGCCGAAGGCCCGCCAGCCCGCACGCCGGTGGCGCTGGAGGCGCCGCACGGTCGCTTGACGGGTGAACTGACCGCACTGGCCGTCCTGCCGGGCGGCGTGGCCGCGATCGACGACAAGGGTGCCCTGCTAACCTGGAAACGTGACGGCAAGCGCTGGCGCGCGCTGCCGGCGCGCCCGCTCGGCGCGCAGCAACTGGTGGCGCTTGCACCGGCGTCCGACAAGCTGGCCGTGCGCACGAAGCAAGGCTGGCAAGCCCCGGCGCTGGCCTGGAAGGCCGGCAGCGCGCCGCCCAAACGCCTGCCGATCGTGCTGCCGCGCATGCAGACCGAACCCGTCGCGCAGCTGGGCGACGCGGCCGACGATCCGGCGATCTGGGTCCATCCGACCGATCCTGCCAAATCGCGCATCCTGGGCACCAACAAAAAGCAGGGCATGCTGGTGTATGACCTGCAGGGCCGTCAGACGCAACTGCTGGCAGCCGGCCGCCTGAACAACGTCGACCTGCGCCAGGATGTGCGCTTCGGCACCGAGCGCTTCGACCTGGCCGTGGCCACCCAGCGCGACGAGCAGGCGATGGTGCTGTTTGCGATTGATGCGAACGGCGAACTGCGCGAAGCGGCGCGCCTGCCCACCGGCCTGGGCGACATCTACGGCACCTGCCTGCTGCGCACGCCCGAAGGTGGGCTCGACGCGTTCGTCAACGACAAGGACGGCCGTTACGAGCATTACCAGATCACGCGCAATAGTGGCCAGTTTGGCGCGAAGCTTGCGCGCACGTTCAAGCTCGCGTCGCAGCCCGAAGGCTGCGTCGCAGACGACCGCAGCGGCCTGCTGTTCGTGGGCGAAGAAGACCGCGGCCTGTGGGTGACGTCGGCGCGCGCCGACCAGCCGGCAACGCTAAAAATGGTGATGCCGGTGGGCGAATGGCTGCACGACGATGTTGAGGGCATGGGCATCTACCACGGCGCGAAACGCAGCTACCTAGTGGTGTCGAGCCAGGGCAACAACAGCTACGTCGTGTTCGATGCGGCGGCGCCGTTTGCCGTGCGCGGCGCGTTCCGGGTGGGGCTCGATGCGGTCAACGGCATCGATGGCGCGTCCGAGACCGATGGGCTGGAAGTGACATCGGCCAATCTGGGCGGCCCATTCGCGCGCGGCATGCTGGTGGTGCACGACGGTTACAAGCGCATGCCGGACGGGGCGCAGAACTACAAGGCCGTGGCGTGGGACGATATCGCCAGGGCGTTGCAGCTCGACTAAGAGCACCTGACAAAACCGTTCGACATACCGCTAACAGATGAGCGAGCAGGCAGGTGAAAGGAACGCCTGGAGGATGTCTGCTCGTCGCTCATCTCGTATGCGCAGTCTGCTAAAGCGGTGTAGCCAACCTACGGTGCGTTCGACGACCCGCCGCCATCGGCCGAGCCGTTCGCGCGACGCTACGTCATGGCGCGCGATTCGAGCCGCAATGCCGCGTTTGCGTCAGCTTTGCAGCTTGCCGAGCTGGCAAAGTTACACACTGTCTCGACCGACAACTGTCGACCCAACGCGGTCATCCGTAATGCCTCACGATCTCAACACATTCAGCCAAAAGCTGTGCGCGAAAGCGCGCTTCGACACTCGCCAATCTCGCATCCGTCTCAAGCATCGCCGCTGGATTCCACAACAATCGAGCGGTTCCAACAGGGATATCACGAGGCACTGAGTCGGTAAACTCTGCAAAGACTCGATGCTTCGTTTGAAAGTGTGGACCGAGCCAGATCAATGAATTTTCGATTCGTCTCGCTCCCACATAGAGACCGACCTGCAACGACAGAAGTGCACGCGCCGCGCTTACAAGGCGTCTTGTTCGAGCATCTTGTTGTTCAGGCGTCAAGTTGAAATTCCATTGGTAGCCGCGACAGGCCGGAACCGACCCGAAGCGGACGATCGCCGTCAGAGACTGTCGTCGTAAGTCGCATCGATACCTCGCCAGCCATGCTCATCAAGTATTCGTCCAGAAAAACCCATTATTTCTCGCCAAGTCTTAGTCTTTAGCATCTCATCTAAAAAGTTGGGAAGGGCGGCCGCCCGAGCATCGTAGTAGGCATTGAATTCCGCTAGCGATGCTAGTTCCTCGTCCGAAAACTCGCTCTTGAACCGTTTGTCCGTAGGATGGTAGAAGTCGTCAAACCACTGATTTACCAGCTCATTCGCTATGTTCACTGGAGTCTGCTTTTGGTACAAAAGCTGGTCGCTTTCAGAGGCGATCAAATTCAAGAGATTGATGATATTGGTCCTGTGGGGAGTCATGAAATCCTCTTTGAAGTCTCAATCTTCAACGACCGCTATTGGCTGAAATCGGCCGGTCGCTGTCAGGCTGGTACCGCCCCATACCGGACGCTGGCAGCTACTACGGATCATCGTGTATGCGCCACATTTTGCTTTGCGGCAGATACGTCAGAAACGGCATTTGCTCCGCATTTTCGGGCGTGATGTCCGCAGAGAGTTCCAGAGTTTTCGCTAAGTTCTCAACAAATGACAACACTTCCTCATGTGCCAATTGGCTATTAATTTCCTTGGGCGAGATGTCGAGTTCTAATTGCTCAGCAATGAAGAAGTGGCAGCAAATTTCCACCGGCCCGCTCAACAGAATCGATAGGAGATGTGAACCTTCTCGGTTTCCGAGAGCTATGTGCGATCCGGGAAATGGAGCCGCCACTCCGTCAAATGTGTACGAGCATTCGTATTGGCTGAGCAGTTGGTCAAAGCGATTCCAATGCACCGCCTCGGTATCCTGTACGCAGATGTCTCGAAGCGATCCATCGCATTCCCATAGTCCTACTACGTCGTGGAAGTCTGGTCTCATGTAAGTGATGATCGACTGGTAGGTATGGATGTTGAATGCCTGGTCCTGGCCGAACCCGGTCGGTCGGTCAAGCATAGCAGGTAGCCAAGTTGAAAATCCAGCTCAGCTGCGACAGGCAGCAACCGGCCCGAAGCGGACGGTTAGGCAGGAGGAAAGTCCTCATACGACCTGGGCAAGTAACCCCAGATCCTGAGTACATCGTCCCGCACGTCAAATTCGAAACCAATGGTTTGGACGACGTTTGATATCTCTTCCGTATGGTCGATAACTCTAGATTTAAGAAGACGTCCTTCCGCCGGTAAGCCCTCGTACAAGCCAATATCGAACCACTCGACCGATGCGAATGGAAACGGCAGATGGTAAAACCACTCCACATCCCATCCAGAAATATAGCCTGTGACCGACTTGGACCTATACGAAGGCCGCCATCCGGTTTGGTTACGGAAATAGCTAATTAGCTCATCCCAACGAGTGTTATTCGAGGCACGTGCCAGATTTCTCGCAGATACAGCAGCATCGGTCTTTTTGCGTGTCGCATTATCTTGCGCAATGCCTGCATGCGGCAATTCTTCCATTTCACCCTCTATGTTCTTCGGCGTGCGACTGTCTGCTTCTGGCCGATAGCGTAAGTTCCATCATCCTCAGTCTACCGGGCAGAATTGCTCACTTGAAAATTTTTGTGTGCGGCCTAGGTGGCTGACTGTCTTGGCTCTGGCTAGTAGCAGCCAACCGGTCCAAGCACATCATTTCCCGGGCACCCGTTAGCGCCCGTCGCCCCGAGGCAGCCTATCAAACGGGAAATTATTGGCTCAAGAAAAACCGCCTCGGGATTCTAACGCCGTGTCACCCACAATCGCGCATGGAAATCTTGAAATAATTTCTGCGCCCTGATCGCTTTACATCGCATTACTAGTGCAACGTCTAGTCATATTCAGGCCCCGATTTCAGATGCTCCATGGCGATATTTATCGAATGGCTGCTGAAGCCCCGGTAAGCCAGGAAGCGATAAACCTTCTGCCGCAGTTCTTGTGTCATCCCCGTCTGTGCAATGTCCTTTCGAAATTTCTCGACCACAACGACAACGCGCTCATCTTCCGGCTCCATTTGCTCGATGGTTGCCTTCGTAAGTTGCTCGTCGATACCCTTCTGTCGGAGAGTCAGGGCGACTCGCGCGTCGCCGACCCGTGGTTCGATCTGCCGGGTTTTCATCTCCGCATACCGTTCATCTGACTGGTAATTCAACCCCTGCAGCAGTATCAGTGCGTCATCTGCCTCCTGTTCGCTGTAGCCTCGCAGGACTAGCTTGCGCCGCAGTACGGCTGCTGAATACTCCCGTTTGGACAGGAGCCATCCGGCATACTGGTGCGCCGGTTGCTTCGGTTTTTGCTGTGGCTGAGCCGGGTCGCGCGCCTTATACTTTGGCTTTTTGTCGGACGTCCTTGCATATTCTCCAGGAGCAGGCTTTTTCGTCCCGAAACTGGTCTTGGAAACCTTCTTCTTGTAGTCGGAGCTGCGTGTGATTTTGGGCACACCATCCTGCGCCGGGGCCTCCTCCGTCTCAAGAGTCCGTTGCGGAAGCTTGCTGGGCCGGACGGTCTGGTCATCCTTGCTCTTCGGCCTCGCTCCGAAGCTCGATCGCTTCGGCTTTTCGCCACTCCCATACCCTTTAAGGTCCTCATCGGTGACCTCTACAGGTTTTCCGGTCTTCGAGTTGATCAGGTACATGGATAGGTCAGGCTCGCGGCATGATTAACGATGTCGGCGTCAGAAGAAGCGCCTCGCCGGACCATTGTATTCCCTGCACAGGTGCACAGGTGCACTGGCGGCTTGTGGCCGAATCCGGCCGGTCGAGCCAGCATAGCAGGTTGGCAAGTTGAAAATCCAGTGGTAGCCGCCACAGGCCGGTACCGACCCAAAGCTGCCGTTGGAGCGCATGCCTGAGTTCACCTTCTCAGTAAATCGTGGCGAGGCATCAATGATCCAGATACGGCTGCAAAATCTGCTCGAGCCAGTCGATAAAGAAACGCACGCGTCGCGACAGATTGTGCCGGTGCGCCACCACGACCGATACTGGCAAGGGTTCAGGACGCAGATCGGGGAGGATTTCGACCAGCTCACCACTTTGGAGGAATTGAGCCAGGCTCGGCAATCCAGCCTGAATCAGCCCGAGCCCGGCCAGGCCAGCACCATGGTAGGTTTGCACATTGTTCACGCTGACGGATCCCGGTAACTGCAGCACTGCATAGCCGTCGCCGTCCGGATATTCCCAGCCAAACGGCCGGGTCCCCAGTGTGGGCGTGTAGTGCACCATCCGATGTCGTTGCACCAGCAGATCTTGCAGCGTGTGCGGTACGCCATGGCGTGCGAGACAGGCGGGGCTGGCTGCATTGACCATCCTTAAGGTGCCCAGCCGACGAGCGATCAACGTCTCGTCGTAGATGCCGCCAATGCGCAGCACGCAATCCATGCCTTCCTGGACCAAATCGACGCGCCTGTCGGTGCTTGAAATTTCCAGTTCGACATCGGGGTAGGCGTCAGTAAATGTCAGCATGGCCGGAATCACGATCAGCCGGGCGAATTCGGTTGGCAGGTCGATGCGGATGCGACCGCTCAGAGGCGCGTCAGTGCCACTGAACATCGAAGCCAGATCCTCGGCATCGGCCAACAGACCGCGTGCCCGTGCGTAAAAGCTGCGCCCATCCTCCGTCAATTGCACCGTGCGGGTCGAGCGGTGTAGCAGCCGCGCACCCATCTGGGCCTCGATCTGGCGCACCACGTTCGACGCGCGCCCCTTTTGGATGCCAAGACTTGCCGCTGCATGCGTGAAGCTGCCCATTTCTGCGATGCGAACAAAGATCGTCAATGCTTCCAAATTTTGCATTGTGATTTATTGAGGTAACAATGAGTTTTTATTGGGGTACTTTATAGCATAAGTTGCACGACGCATACTGGACGCTTCTGGAGCAAGCAAGGCTGCTCCACACTTTGGAGACCATGATGCGCTACAACCAAATGGGTAACACCGGGCTCTTTGTGTCGCAGCTTTGTCTCGGCACGATGACCTTCGGCCATGCGGGTCAGGCAGGCCTGTATCACGATATCGCCGGGATGGACCAGCCGACGGCGGACGGAATCGTCAAGCAATGCATTGACGCTGGGGTCAATTTTTTTGACACGGCGGACGTCTATTCACATGGACACTCTGAGCGCATGCTTGGCCAGGCATTGAAAAACCTCGGTGTGGCGCGCAAGGATGTCGTCATTGCCACGAAGGTCTTCAACCCATCTGGCCTTGGTCCGAATGACCGGGGCGCCTCGCGCGGGCACATCATGGATTCGGTCGAGGCAAGCCTGGAGCGTCTGCAGCTGGACTATATCGACCTGTATCAGTTGCATGCCAACGATCCGGTCACGCCAATTGAGGAAACGCTACGTGCGCTCGACGACCTCATTTCGCGCGGGCTGATTCGTTATGTGGGTGTCTCGAACTGGTCGGCCTGGCGCATCGCTAAAGCCAATGGCCTGGCTAGTCGCCATGGATTTTCGCGCTTTGAAACAGTACAAGCCTACTACTCCATTGCGGGCCGCGATCTGGAGCGTGAAATCGCACCGATGCTGACCGAGGAAAAGATGGGCCTGCTCGTCTGGTCACCACTGGCCGGCGGTCTGCTGTCGGGCAAGTACGGTCCAGATTCGACGAATGTAGGACGGCGCGCAACGTTTGATTTTCCGCCCGTCGACAAGGATAAAGCGTGGGAATGCGTGGCAAGCATGCGCCTGATCGCACAGAAGCATGCAACCAATGTTGCCAGCATCGCATTGGCGTATGTCTTGGCAAAGTCTTTCGTGACATCAGTCATTATTGGCGCCAAACGCCTTGAGCAGGCCGCGCAGAACCTGGCCGCCGTTGATATCGAACTTGATGCTGATGATCTCGCCGCGCTCGACAAAGTCAGCCAACTCATACCCGAATACCCTGGCTGGATGCTTGAACGGACGGCGCCGACACGCATGCCTTCAGGTAAGCAAGTCATGCCCGCTACCTCTTCCCCCACCCCACGTTAAAGGTTTCATCATGAGCATTCGTTCGACCGAATTCAACGGCGTTGTCATTTTCCATTCCGGCTACGGTCACACCACAAGGATGGCCGAAGCCGTAGCCGTAGGCGCGCAAGCAGCCCTGTTGCCGATCGACGCGGAGGGAAATCTGTCTGACGAAGCGTGGACACAGATCGACGCAGCGCACTTTGTCATTCTCGGTTCGCCAACGTATATGGGAGGGCCGAGTTGGCAATTCAAGAAGTTTGCTGACGCGTCGTCCAAACCATGGTTTAGCGATCTTTGGAAGGACAAGATTTTTGGTGGCTTTACGAACAGCGCTAGTATCAATGGCGACAAGATGGCGACACTACAGTATTTCACTTTGTTGGCAGCGCAACATCGCGGTATCTGGGTAGGGGTGGGTATGAAATCGTCCAATACCAAAGCGTCGCAACGCGATGACGTCAATCGGATGGGGTCTTTCCTTGGTCCAATGGCGCAAACACCTGCCGATGCGTCGCCTGATGAAATGTCGCCCGGGGATCTCGAAACGGCCCGTCTTTACGGAGTGCGTGTTGCTGAGATAGCAGCCAAGATTTTCCCGAACACGGTCAAAAGCATGGCTCTGGAAGACTTGTAAGCAAGGAAACGGTGCGATGAAAAGCAGTAATCCCTTTCAACAAATTTACGAATTAAGCTCATGAATATGTCAACCGCAGACTTGTCCCAGCAACTCCGCACAGAACGTATTGCAGTTGAACACTGTATCGCGCTTTCAGCGAACAAAACCCGATCTGGTGGATTCAGTGCTGGCACCCACATGGGAAGACCTTCCACTGGCGCCAGGCCAGGAACCTGGACCAGCCGGCATCCAGCCCATCATTCGCATGGTTGCGTCCGCGTTCCCGGACATACAAGTAACTATCCATGACATGCTCCAGGAGCCAGGCAAGATCGGTGTACGTGCTGAAATCAGTGGCACTCATTTGGGTGAACTTTTCGGCATCGCGCCAACCGGAAAAAAGGTAAGCTTCCGCCTACACGAATTTCATACGATCGCCAACGGCTTGATTACGACTACGTGGCATATGGAAGACTGGTTCGGGCTGTTCTTGCAGATTGGGCAATTTCCACCGCAACGTTGACCCATTTCTTGGCAGGCAAAAGGCTTACATGGATTTCATCGCAAGCCGGCTGACCTTCACACAGAATGGAAACCCGCGCTATATGCTCAGAACAAGTTTTTCGGTTTGTTGCGAACACTTACTGCTGTGAAACTCCCTGCTTTTTTTCTCCGAGAATCATGCCAGCTTGTACGTCCGGTTTTGGCCGAAAGCGGACGTTCAGCATGGCTCAGTGTACAAGCATGTTGCGGCCAGACGAAGTAACAGGTTTTTGTCAGGCGGTCCAAGCCGGTCACGCCTGCTGCGCCGTCGGCGCGCCGGTCGCCGGCTCCAGCAAGTGGCTGCTCAGCCAGTGCGCCACTTCCGCTGCCCTGCCCTCGATTTGCGGGCCGAAACCCTCCTTGGCCAGCAGCGCAATGCCGTTCGGATTACGCAGTACGCCCTTCTGCAGCACCGGCCGGCCGCTGGTCGTATCGATGCAGAAGGCGTCGAAGCCCGCCTGCAGCAGCGGCGCGAGCACCAGATTGTGCGACGACACAAGCACCAGGTCGTGCCTCGACAACTGTTCGAGCACCGCAGCGGCAGCGGACACCGACTCGAGATGGTTCGTACCGCGAAACACCTCATCGATCAGGCACACGCCGGCTGGCTGGCCGGCTACCTCGAGCAGTTCGCGGGCACGCCGCAATTCCGCCATATACAGGCTCTCGCCGCCAAGCAGCGAATCCTCGTTCTGCATGCTGGCGCGCACCGGCACCGCCGGCAGGCGCGCCCGCGTGGCATAGCAAAAGCCGAATGCGCGCGCCGCGAGCAGGTTCAGGCCCACCATGCGCAGGAAGGTGCTCTTGCCCGACGCGTTCTGGCCCGAGACGAACGCGCCGCGCTCATGCAGAGACAATGACAGCGGCGCCGGCTGCGCCATCAACGGATGCACGCCATCCTCCAGCAGCAGCTCACGCGCCGTGCCCCGTTCAGCCCAGCACCAGCGCGGCATCGCGTGCAGGTGCCGCGCCAGTGCCACGTCGGCTTCGAGGTTGGCGCACGCCAGATAGCACTCACGCAGAAACGCGCGCTGCCCGAACACGATGCGCGCCGTCCGGAAGTAATGCGCGATATTCCCGGCAGCGAACCAGTCGGCATACTGCCTGCCGCCCGGGATCATGCGCAGCGCGAAGGGCCGGTCGAGGCGCACGTGCAGACGCGCGGCGGTTGCGCGCGCCGCCACGAACGGTTCGGTCAACGTCCCGCCACCCTTGCCGAGCAAGCCAACGGTGGCAAGCAGCGCGCCCAGCGAGCGGATGGTCGCGGTCCAGCCCTCGATCTGCTGGTGATAGCGGATCTGCAGCGCCATCAGCGGCGCAAGCGCGGCCAGCGTCAGCATCCAACCCAGCGGCAACGTCACCAGTGCGGCGACCGACACCACGAGCAGCAGCGGCAGCAGCCACAAGCAGCGTGACCACCACGGCGTCACGGGCGGCGTCTCGCCGAACAGCAGCGCGCTCACGTCGACATCCGCATGGCGCAGCATCCGCAGTTGCGCGTGCAGCGCGGCCAGGTGTGCGGGGTCCGCGATCAGGCCTTGCAGGCGCGTGCGCTGGGTGCTGCAGGCGGCCGCGTCAACGCCTGCGCGCAGGCGCCGGTGCAGTACCTGGCGACCGAAGATGCTGGCATCGGGCGCCAGCTTGTCCTCGAACGATGGCAGCAGCAGGTCGTCCCAGGTCTGGGCATCGATGCTGGCGCGGTTGGCGCCAGCCTGGTCGTGCAGACGCCCGATATCCTGGGGCGTGAAGAAGTGGTTCGGGGGCGGCGCAGTCGATGGCGCCAGTGTGGCGAGGGCGGAACGCCAGAGATGTTGCAGGTGGTCGAACGACGACAAGGTCAGTCCTGAAAAGAGCCGGCGGCGCCGGTTGCAAGATGCATGTGTAGACGGCGTGACGAACTTGCAAGAAGGAAAACGTTCCAGTAGCGAAATTATCTTTTTTGCATAATGAACGCTGCTACGGACAATGTTCGTTTCCCAACATACCGAGGCAATAAACACTGGCACGATGCCTTCTTGACCATCTCTATAACAATGTCCAGGAAAGGCAGGCCCTCATGAAACGCGCTTCGCTCGCCGCCGCACTATGCCTCGTGTTCGGCTCCGCCACTGCCCAGCAGGGCGACGGCACCCAGTTTTCCACCAAGATCAACGTCTGGAAACCCAACAAGGTCGAAGCGACGCCCGAGCGGATCCGTGCGCTCAAGACGCCTCCCGGCTTCACGGTCAGCGCGTTTGCAACCGGCCTGAAAAACGCCCGCATCATCGCCGTCGCGCCCAGCGGCGACATCTATGTGAGCCGCCGTGACCAGGGCGACGTACTGCTGCTGCGCGACACCAACAACGACGGTCGCGCCGACGGCGAGCCGATCACGGTGGCCAACCGCACCGGCGCGCATGGCCTCGCGATCCGCGACAACAAGCTGTACCTGGTGACGGTCAAGGAACTGTTCGTGGCCGACATCCAGAAGGATGGCCGCCTGGGCGAACTCAAGATGCTGATCGGCGACCTGCCCGACTCGGGCCAGCACCCGAACCGCACGATGGCCTTCGGCCCGGACGGCATGCTGTACCTGAGCGTAGGCAGCACCTGCAACACCTGCAACGAGAGCAATCCCGAAAACGCCACGCTGCTGCGCATTTCGCCGGACGGCAAGCAGCGCACCATCTTTGCCAGCGGCCTGCGCAACCTGATCGGCTATGCCTGGCATCCGACGACGGGCGAGCTGTGGGGCTTCGACCATGGCATCGACTTCCTTGGCGACGACGTGCAGGCCGAGGAGATCAACAAGATCGAACTGGGTAAACAGTATGGCTGGCCGCACGTGTATGGCGCCAATGAGATCTACCCGCAAAGCACGCCCGTGGGCGAGATCACCAAGGAGCAGTGGAAAGCGCGCAGCACACCGATGGTGCTCGGCTACACGGCGCACGCAGCGCCGATGCAGTGGGTGTTCGGCGCCGGCAGCGCGTTCCCGGCCGAGTACCAGGGCGACGCCTTCGTGACGATGCGCGGCTCGTGGAACCGGGTGCCGGCATCGGGCTACGAAATCGTGCGCGTACGCTACCAGAACGGCCAGCCGACGAAGGTCGAGCCGTTCGTCACGGGCTTTTTGACCGATGGCGGCAAGACCCACATCGCGCGCCCGGTCGGGCTGGCGATGGCGAAGGACGGTTCGCTCTTGATGGCGGACGACGCCAATGGCGTGATCTACCGGGTCGCCTACACCGGCGGCAAGGCTGGCGCTGTGGCCAACACACCAGCAAAAGCCCCGGCAAGCCCGCTGGAACAGCAAACCAGCAAGGGCACCAATGTGCCGCTGGCGCTCAAGCGTCCCGAGACCGACGCCAAAGGACAGATGACGGTTTCGTCGCCGAGCTTTGCCGCCAACGGCATGATGAACGAGCGCTACACCGAATACGCCGATGGCGTCTCGCCGGCGCTGTCGTGGAAAGGCGTAGCAGGTGCGAAGTCGTACGTGATCATCGCGGAAGACCCGGACGCCAAACCCGCCCTGCCCTTCGTGCACTGGGTGATGTGGAATATCCCGGCCAATGTCACCAGCGTGCCGGAAGGCGTGCAGGAGCAAGCCCGCCTGTCGGATCCGGACGGCGTGCTGCAAGGCCTGACGACGCGCGGTTCGCCGGGCTACTACGGGCCAAAGCCGCCACCGGGTGAAGCCGCGCACCGCTACCACTTCCAGGTGATGGCGCTTGACACGATGCTGGACGTGCCGTTCGGCGCCGACCGCGACCAGGTGCTGGCCGCCATGAAGGGCCATGTACTGGCCAAGGGCGAAATCGTCGGCAAGTACGCGCAGAAGCAGAAGCCGCAGAAGTAAACCCTGACCGGCGGTCGTGTCCGCGGCCGCCCGGACGGACACCGCGGACAGCGGTGTCCGCGACTGCCCGCCATACAAATCAATGACTTAATGTCTGGCACGGATCGTGCAATAACGACCATCATACCGTCGTTACTGGACCACCATGATTCCCGAGCCATCCCGGCAGGACACCACCCTGACGCCGCCCCCGGCGCAACGATTCAAGCGCCGCGCCTTGATGATCGGCGCGGCTGCTGCGCTGGTTGCCGTCAGCGCGCTGCTCTTCGCCGCCTGGAACAACAGCGAACATAGCGTCTCGGCCAGCCGCATCCGCATCGCCGAGGTCGCGCGCGGCACGCTGGTGCGCGACGCCGCCGTCAATGGCCGCGTCGTGGCCGCCGTCAGCCCTACCCTGTACGCCACTGCCCCGGCCACCGTCAACTTGAAGGTCGCTGCCGGCGACACGGTCAAGAAGGGCGACGTGCTGGCACTGCTCGAATCGCCCGACCTGACCGATGCCCTCAAACGCGAAGTGTCGACCTGGGAGCAGCTCAAGGCCGAAGTCGCGCGCCAGCAGATCCTGTCGCGCAAGCAGAAACTGCTGGCCCAGCGCGAAGCCGACACCGCCGAAATCGACCGTCTGTCGGCCCAGCGCACGCTGGAGCGCTACGACAGCGTCGGCCAGATCGGCATCATCGCCAAGATCGACTACCAGAAGGCGAAAGATGCCGTCAACTCGGCCGGCATCCGCGCCCGCCACGCCAGGCAGGCCGCCGCACTCGAAGGCGACGACGTCGAACTGGCGATCAAGACCAAGACCAATGAACTGGAGCGCCAGCGCCTGTCGATGGCCAACGCCCAGCGCCGCGTCGACGAACTGACCGTGCGCGCACCGGTCGATGGCTTCATCGGCACGCTCAATGTGCAGCACCGGATGGTGGTCGCCGCCAACGCGCCCTTGATGACGCTGGTGGACTTGTCGCGGCTGGAAGTCGAACTGGAAGTGCCCGAAACCTACGCCGGCGACATGGGCCTGGGCATGCGCGCCGAGATCACCCTGCCGTCGGGCCGCGCCACCGGCACGCTGTCGGCGCTGTCGCCCGAGGTGGTCAAGAGCCAGGTGCTGGCGCGGGTGCGCTTCGATGGCGCGCAGCCGACCGGCCTGCGCCAGAGCCAGCGCGTCAGCGCGCGCCTGCTGATCGAGGAAAAGCCGGACGTGCTGATGGTGCAGCGCGGCCCGTTCGTCGAGAACGAGGGCGGGCGCCATGCCTACGTGATGCACGACGGCGTGGCCGTACGCACGCCGATCCGGATCGGCGCCACCAGTATCTCGGCCGTTGAAATCATCGACGGCCTGAAAGCCGGCGACAAGGTGGTGGTGTCGGGCACCGATGCCTTCGACAATGCCGCACGCGTCTCAATCAATCAATGAACCACGGAGCCAGACTATGCTGCGCATGACCAACCTGAGCAAGGTGTACCGCACCCACATGATCGAGACGCACGCGCTGCGCGGCTTCGCGATCCACGTCAGCCAGGGCGAATTCGTCACCGTGACCGGCCCGTCCGGCTCGGGCAAAACCAGCTTTCTCAACATCGCCGGCCTGCTCGAAGAATTCACGTCGGGCGAATTCATTCTCGACGGCGTGAACGTCAAGGGCCTGGACGACGCGGCGCGCTCGCGCCTGCGCAACGAAAAGCTCGGCTTCATCTTCCAGGGCTTCAACCTGATCCCCGACCTGAACCTGTTCGACAACGTCGACGTGCCGCTGCGCTACCGCGGCTTCAATGCGCGCGAGCGCAAGGAGCGCATCGAGGACGCCCTGGGCAAGGTGGGCCTGGCCTCGCGCATGAAGCACTACCCGGCCGAACTCTCGGGCGGCCAGCAGCAGCGCGTGGCGATCGCACGCGCGCTGGCCGGCAGTCCGAAACTGCTGCTGGCCGATGAACCGACCGGCAATCTCGATACGCAGATGGCGCGCGGCGTGATGGAACTGCTCGAAGAAATCAATGCGGCCGGCACCACGATCCTGATGGTGACCCACGACCCGGAGCTGGCCGTGCGCACCCACCGCAACGTGCATATCATCGACGGCCAGGTGTCGGACCTCGTGCGGCGCGCCCCATCGCTGCACCAGGCCCATACCGACGTCACGGCATAAGGAGCGGCGATGTTCGGCTATTACCTGATGCTTGGCGTGCGCAGCCTGCGCCGCAATCCGTATCTCACCGTGCTGATGGTGCTGACGCTGGCAATCGGCGTGGCGGCCAGCGTGTCCACGCTGACCATCCTGCACGCGATGTCGGGCGACCCGATTCCATCCAAGAGCGAGCGCCTGTTCGTGCCGTTCATCGACAACGGCGGGCGCGATGGTTACAGCCCTGGATCGGAGCCGATCGATATGCAGTCGACCTACCAGGACGCAATGAATTTGCTGCGCAACCCGCCGGCCGAACGTGGCGTCGCCATGTTCGCCACCGGCATGCCGGTCGAGCCGCCGCGTGCCGGCAGCGCCCCGTTCCAGGCGTATGGCCTGGCGCCGACACGTACATTCTTCGCGATGTTCGACGTGCCGTTCCGCTACGGCCAGCCATGGAGTGCAGAGGATGAAGCGCGCGGGGCCAATGTGGTGATCCTGAACCGCACCGTGGCCGAAAAAATGTTCGGCGAGGCCAATCCGGTGGGTCAGCGCCTGCGCATGGGCGGCGAACCGTTCACCGTGGTGGGCGTGCTGGGCGACTGGAACCCGATGCCGCGCTACTACAAGCTGATTGGCAGCGGCCCGGCCACCGGTGAAGAATTCATGATCCCGATGGCCACCGCCGTGCGCAAGGAGCTGCAGCCTTACGGCAGCGTCAATTGCAGCCAGGTCCGCGATCCGGGCTATGCCAGCCTGCTGGCCTCGGAGTGCACCTGGATCCAGCTCTGGTTCGAGACCCGCTCGGGCGCCGATCGCGCCGACCTGCAGGGCGCGCTCGAGAATTACGCCAGCGAGCAGCGCAAGCTGGGGCGCCTGCCACGCCCGGCGCCAGTCGAACTGTACGACGTCATGGGATGGATGGAAAAGCAGAAAGTGGTGGGCAACGACACCCGGTTGTCGGCCTGGCTGGCCTTTGGCTTTTTGGCCCTGTGCCTGGTCAACACGGTCGGGCTGCTGCTGGCGAAGTTCTCGGTACGCGCCGCCGAAGTGGGCGCGCGCCGCGCGCTGGGGGCGTCGAAGCGCGACATCTTCCGCCAGTTCCTGATCGAGACGGGCGTGGTGGGCCTGGCCGGCGGTGTACTGGGACTGGGGCTGGCTGTCGGCGCGCTGGCCCTGATCGGCATGCAGAACAAGGACATGGCGGCCGTGGCGCGCATGGACTGGCAAATGCTGGCCCTGACCTTCGTGCTGTCGATTGCTGCTGCAGTGATCGCGGGCCTGCTGCCAACCTGGCGCGCGTGTCAGGTCACCCCCGCCATCCAGCTCAAATCGCAATGAACGCTCACCACACCATCACGGGAGACTGACCATGGAAATCCGCCCCATCCTGTCGGCGCTCATGCGCAACAAGACCGGCCCCATTCTGGTGGCCATGCAGGTCGCCCTGAGCCTGGCGATCCTGGCCAATGCCCTGCACATCGTCAATGACCGGCGCGCCGTGGCGGCGCGCCCATCGGGGTTGCAGCACGAAGCCGCGACCTTCTATTTTTCGCTGCGTCATCTGAACCAGGACACGCCGGAACAGATGCTCGCCTCGATCAAGCGCGAGCTCGACGTGCTGCGCGCGGTGCCGGGCATGGTGGCGGTGGCGCAGGTATCGCAGATGCCGATGTCGAACAGCGGCGGCACGTCCAGCATCGCGGCCGATCCCCGACAGGCGCGCGAAAGCACCTACGCATCGACCTATTTCACGGGCGATTCGCTGGTCAGGGCCCTGGGCCTGCAACTGGTCGAAGGACGCGATTTTGCCAGCCCGGACATCCCCGAGGTAAACGAAACGACCAACGCCGAGGTGCCGACGCAGATGATCGTGACGCGCGCCCTGGCCGGCAAGCTGTGGCCCGGCGCATCGGCGGTGGGCAAGACCCTGTACTTCGGCATCGGCGATGGCGCGCCCGGCGCCCGGGTGATCGGCGTGGTCGAGCGCCTGGGGAGCGCCCACGCCGAAGTGGGCGAGCGCGGCGAATTTTCGATGATCATGCCCGCACGTCACTATGGCAGTGGGGGTGCGATGTATGCGATGCGCAGCGAACCGGGGCAGCGCGACCGTGTGATGCAGGCCGCCGAGCAGGCGCTGCGCGCATCGTCGTCCACACCGATGATCATGCGCATCAAGACGACCGAAGAAGACCGCAAGAACCGCTATCGCGCCGACCTTGCACTGTCGTGGATGCTGGTGACGGTCAGCGTGCTGCTGCTCCTGGTGACCTGCAGCGGCATCGTCGGCATGGCCAGCCTGTGGGTAACCCAGCGCCGCAAGCAGATCGGCGTGCGCCGTGCACTTGGTGCGCGCAAAATCGACATCC
The DNA here is from genome assembly GCF_059685895.1 of Telluria sp. ZT3P25. NCBI lineage: Bacteria > Pseudomonadati > Pseudomonadota > Betaproteobacteria > Burkholderiales > Oxalobacteraceae > Telluria > Telluria sp. ZT3P25. The sequence goes on along the minus strand of NZ_JCASIJ010000002.1, from coordinate 660,372 downwards.
TGCGCTACTTCATCGTCGAGAACGTGATGATCACGAGCGCCGGCGTGGCGGGCGGCGTGCTGCTGGGCGTTGGTCTGAACCAGCTTTTGGTGACGAAGCTGGAGATGGCGCGTCTGCCGGTGGCGTACCTGATCGGCGGCGCACTGATGTTCTGGGTGATCGGCATCCTGGCGGCGTATGGCCCGGCCTGGCGCGCGGCGCGCACGTCGCCGGCGCTGGCCACCCGCAGCCTGTGAGAGGGCGCGCGGGTGCTATGCTGGCGGCCATGCCCACCGTTCTCATCATCGACGACAACGCCGCCGTCGCCATGGCGCTCGACGTGCTGTTTTCGCTGCACGACATCGCCACGCTGCGCGCGCTCTCGCCTGCAGAAGGCCTGGACTTGCTGGCGCGCGAACCGATCGACCTTGTGATCCAGGACATGAACTTCACGGCCGACACCACGTCGGGCGAAGAAGGCGTGGCGCTGTTTCGCGCGATCCGCGCACGCCACCCCGACCTGCCGGTGATCCTGCTCACTGCCTGGACGCATCTGGACGCGGCGGTCGACCTGGTCAAGGCCGGCGCCGCCGACTACCTGCCCAAGCCGTGGAACGACGAACGCCTGCTGGCCACTGTCAGCAACCTGATCGAACTGGGGCAAGCCAACCGCGCGCTGGGCAGCCGCCTGCAGCACGAACGCAAGGCGCGGCTGGCGCTCGAGCAGAATTTCGACCTGCGTGGTCTGGTCTGGCAAGACCCGGCCACCGAACGCGTGCTGCACCTGGCTTGTCAGGTCGCGCGCGCCGACGTGCCGGTGCTGATTACCGGCCCGAATGGCGCCGGCAAGGAGCGCATCGCCGACATCATCAAGGCCAACTCGCAGGTGGCTGACGGCCCGTTCGTGGTGCTCAATTGCGGCGCCCTGCCATCTGAACTGATCGAGGCCGAGTTGTTCGGCGCCGACGCCGGCGCCTACACGGGCGCATCGAAAGCGCGCGAAGGCAAGTTCGAAGCGGCCGACGGCGGAACACTGTTCCTCGATGAAATCGGCAACCTGCCGCTGGCCGGCCAGATGAAACTGCTGCGGGTGCTGGAAACGGGCCGCTTCGAGCGGCTCGGTTCGAACCGCGAGCGCCAGGTGCGCGTGCGCGTGATCAGCGCCACCAATGCCGACCTGGGCGCGATGATCCGCGCCGGCACCTTTCGCGAAGACCTGTTCTACCGCCTGAACGTGATCGAGCTGCGCCTGCCGCCGCTGGGCGCGCGCCCCGGCGACATCCTCCCGCTGGCGCGTTCGTTCCTGGCCGCCGGCAAGGAGTTGCACCCGGCCAGCGAAGCGGCGCTGATGGCCTATCCGTGGCCCGGCAATGTGCGCGAACTGAAAAACGTGATGGCGCGCGCCAGCCTGCTATCCCTAGGCGATACCGTCATGGTGGCCGACCTGGGACTGCCGGCAGCGAGCACGCCGGTGCCCGCGCCAGGCCAGGAAGCGGAGCCGGACCGCGCCGCGCTGGTGGCGGCTTTGGCGCGCGCGGGCGGCGTGGTGGCGCAGGCGGCGGCCGACCTCGGGCTGTCGCGCCAGGCGCTGTACCGCCGCATGGAGCGCCTGGGCATCGCGCGGCCATGACCGACAGCGCGCGCCAGCCCAGGTTTTCACTGGTCACGCGGCTGTCGGCACTGGTGGGCACGCTGCTCACACTGGCGGTGCTCGCCGCGCTGCTGCTGGATCACCTGCTGCCCGCCCGGCCGCTGCTGGTACTGACCATCTGCCTGCTTGGGCTGGTACCGCTGGCCGTCATCACGCTGCGCGCGCAGCTGCAGCCGGTGCTGTCGCTGTTCCGGGCACTTGAGGGCACCGTCGACAGCTACCGTGACGGCGACTTTTCGTGCAGCCTGCACTGGCCGCACAACGATGAACTCCGTGACCTGATCGCAGCCCACAACAACCTGGGCAACGTGCTGCGCGAGCAGCGCCTGGACCTGGTGCAGCGAGAACTGCTGCTCGACTCGATGGTGCAGAACACGCCGGTAGCGATGCTTCTGGTGGCCGATTCAACGACCCACGGCAGCGCCATCGTGTTCGCCAACATCGCTGCGCGCCAGTTGCTGGCGCAGGGGCGCAAGCTCGAAGGCCACAGCCTGCAGACGGTGCTCGATGATGCTTCGGCGGCCCTGCGCGATGCGCTGGCGCGCGGTGGCGATGGCCTGTTTACCGCTGGCGAAGGCGAGGCCGAAGAGGTTTATCACCTGGCCCGCAGCACCTTCACGCTCAATGGCCGGCGCCACGAGCTGCTGCTGCTGCGCCACCTGACCGTCGAACTGCGGCGCCAGGAAGTGCAGACCTGGAAAAAAGTCATCCGCGTGATCAGCCACGAATTGAACAACTCGCTGGCGCCACTGGCGTCGCTCGCGCACTCCGGGGCCGAGCTGGTACGGCGCGGCCAGCTCGAACGCCTGCCGCAGATCCTGGAAACGATCGGCGAGCGCACGCGTCACCTGGAGAGCTTCATCTCGGGCTATGCGCGCTTTGCCAAGCTGCCAACGCCGCGCCTGGAGGCCTGCAGCTGGCCAGCCCTGGTCACGCGCCTGGCCGGTCAGGTGACCTTTACCGTCGCGGGCAAGCTGCCACCGGATGCGGCCTGGATCGACGCCGCGCAGCTTGAGCAGGCGCTGCTCAATTTGTTGAAGAACGCGCACGAGTCGGGTTCCCGGCCTGACGATGTGCAGTTGCAGATACGGCGCGTGCAGGACCAGGTGCGCATCGACGTGACGGACCGCGGCAGCGGCATGAGCGACGCGGTGCTCACGCATGCGCTGGTGCCGTTCTACTCGACCAAGCGCGCCGGCACCGGCCTTGGCCTTGCGCTCGCACGCGAGATCGCCGAGGCGCACGGCGGGCGCATCCTGCTGACCAACCGTGACGGCGGCGGCCTGGCCGTGACGCTGTTCCTGCCGGCGCTGCCGGCAAGCTGAGAGCCCGCAGGGGCGGCTCTGGTAACATCGGCTTTGCCCTTCACCGCTTCGTGCCATGTCCGCCAAGTCACCCACCGTCATCGATCCGCGCTTCGCCCAGCCCGGCCATCCACCCGCCACCATCGACGAATTCGAGGGCGTGCGCTTCCTGCACCTTGGCACCTCGTGGGTGCAGGGCGCGATGCGGCTGGCCAAGCCGGACACGATCGAGCTCGAATACGTGCAGATGATGATGATGTGGACGCTGTTCCAGAGTGCGCCGCGCCACGTCGTGCAGCTTGGCCTGGGCAGTGCCGCGCTGACCAAGTTCACGTATGCCCGCTTTCCCGATGCGCGCGTGACGGCCGTCGAACTCAATCCCAACGTGATCGCGATCTGCCGCGCCATGTTCGGCCTGCCCGAGAACGATGCGCGCCTGGACGTGCGCGAGCAGGACGCAATGGACTTCGTTCTCGATCCGGCCAACCACGGCAAGGCCGACGTGCTGCAGGTGGACCTTTACGACCAGGACGCGCGCGGCCCGGTACTCGATTCGGAAGCGTTCTACCAGGGCTGCCTGGATTGCCTGGCGCCGGGCGGCGTCATGACCGCCAATGTGTTCGGCGACTTCAGCAACTACGACAAGAATTTCCTGAACATGGAGCAGGTCTTCGATGCCGTCGTCTGGCTGCCCGAGGTGCACGATGCCAATGTGGTCGTGGTGGCATTCAGGGACGCGCCGCAGCTGGACTTTTCAGTGCTCTACGAGCGTGCCGGCGAGATCAAGCGGCGCCTGAACCTGCCGGCCAAGAACTGGGTGAACGGTCTCAAGGAATGGATGCGCGACCATCAAGGCTGATCTGGTGGCGCCCCGTGGCTGCGCGATACGCCGGATCGGCCGACGCGACGCCCAGTTCGGACGCAGGAACCGGCGCACCCAGCACGGCGAACACGGTGCCGCATGACTCGCGCTCGAGCGCCAGCACGGGGAACACGCGTTCCAGGTTGGCGTACTTGGCCCAGGCGCCGGCCCCGCGCGACTGCGTCGGCGGAATCGACATCGCCGCATAGCCGCGCGCGCCCCCCTCCACCGCTTCAATGCTGCGGCCACGCGCGGCCCGCGCGTCGTCCAGCGGCACCGGAATGTCCGACGCGTCGAGACAGCGCACGCGCAGTTGCGCGCCCGGCAGTGGGTGGTCGTTGATCTTCTGGTTGGGCGCGTGCCAGAGCTGCATCAGCACGATGCCGGTTGCACTGTGGGCGTCCCAGGCGCTCTCGAGGCTGCCATAATGCTCGAGGCCATAGCGTTTGCAAAGCTGGGTGATATTCATGCTAATCGTTCCGTTGCCGTTGGCGCCGTTCCCGGACACGCCGGGCGGCGGGATCCTGCATGGCGCGCAGCAGGATCTCTCGTGAGACGTTGCAGCTTTCGAGGTACACCAGCCCTGCGTTGACGCCGCGCGTCTCTGCCAGGAATAACGCATATTCGGTGGCAAGCGCGGTTCGCTCGTCGGTTCGTCGCTGGATCATGGTGTGCTGCCTGCGGTTGTCGGCGGATCCGGCCCGCGCGGCGCGCAGACAAGGTCGAGATCCAGTCGGCGGAATGCTCCCCGCCTGCCGTCATGCCTATCTGGCATCAGTTCGTGTCTATCCTAGCGTGTCTTATGGTGCGCACATTTGAAAAACTTGTTAAATAACGTAACAAATAAACAATACCTTTCAAACATTGTTTCCACAAAAAAAGTACTTAATACTCAAGGCATTACTCGCCACTCATAAAAGTATCGTCAGATAGGCAAAGCTGTCTCTTTTGTACTACGCATTTGCTTTATAGCCACGCTCGTATTTACTTATTTCAACTGTGTCGTCGTCGTCAACCTACCCCGTTGCTAAGATTAAATGAAGCTCTGATAACAGGGCGACATAAAAATCCATACAAAGAGGGGACAGAGGATGAAGAAGAACACACTGCCACGACGCGCCCTGCTGGCGTCGGCACTGTTGGCGGCGCTCGCACCAGCCGGCGCCCAGGAAGCCGACAGCAATATGTCGCAAGTCGTGGTGCTCGGCTCGCGCACCCAGGCCAAGACGGCGCTCGACACCGCTGTGCCAGTGGGCCTGATCAGCACGAAAGACATCCAGTCGGCCGGCACGCTGGAACTGGGCAAGGTGCTGCAAGACCTCGACCCGTCGTTCAACTTCACGTCGACGTTTGTCAGCGACGGCACCGACATCATCCGTCCCGCCACACTGCGCGGCCTCGGCCCCGACCAGCTGCTCGTGCTGATCAACGGCAAACGCCGCCACCAGCAGGCGCTGGTCAACGTGCAGCAGACGATCGGCCGCGGTTCGGCCGGCACCGACATCAACGCCATCCCGCTGTCAGCGATCCAGTCGATCGAAGTGCTGCGCGACGGCGCCGCCGCCCAGTATGGGTCGGACGCCATTGCGGGCGTCATCAACATCATCCTCAAGAAGGGTGTCGGCAACGGCATCGTCAGCGCCAGCGCCGGCACGACCGACGAAGGCGATGGCGACACCTACTCGGCCAGCGCCAGCCGCGGCTTCGCGCTGGGCAGCGACGGCGGCTACCTGAACCTGTCGGTCGAAGCGCGCAAGCGCGACGAGACCAACCGCGCCGGCCTGGACACGGCGCGCGTCAATCCGCCGCGCGTCACGCAGCGCCTGGGCGACAGCAACGCCAAGGATTACTACCTGTGGATGAATTCCGCGCTGCCGATGGGCGGCGGTGAACTGTATGCGTTCGGCGGCGCCTCGAAACGCAAGGGCGATTCGGGCGGCTTCTTCCGCCCGAAAGAAGATGGGCGCAACGTGCCAGCGGTGTACCCGGAAGGCTTCCTGCCGAACATCGTCACCACCGTGCAGGATGCGTCGCTCGCCGTCGGCTACCGCCACGACCTGGGCAAGGACTGGTCAGTGGACGCGAGCGTGAACCACGGCCGCAGCCAGCTCCAGTTCCACGAACGGAACTCGATCAACGTCAGCTACTGGTACGAAAACGGCGAATCGCCGCGCGAAGCCGACACCGGCACGCTCAAGTTCGAGCAGACCACGTTCAACCTCGACTTCAAGGGTCCGGTGAACCTGATGGGCGGCGAGCTGTTTGTCGCCGCCGGCGTCGAGTGGCGCCGCGACAATTACGAGATCGAGGCGGGCGACCCGGTCTCGTACCAGTACGGCCGCACCAACAACCCCGCCATCATCATCCGCGATCAGACCGGCGGCATCGCTGCATCGGGCATCCAGGGCTTCCCAGGCTACACGCCATCGACGGCGGTTGACCAGGGCCGCCACAACACGTCCTTCTACGTCGACCTGGAACGCAAGTTCGGCCCGGACGTCTCGGTCGGCGCGGCAGTGCGGCACGAGCGTTATTCGGACTTCGGCAACACGACGATCGGCAAGCTCAATGCGCGCTGGGATCCGAGCCGCTCGTTGGGCGTGCGCGGCAGCGTATCGACGGGCTTCCGGGCACCGGGCGTGCAGCAGAAGTTCTACAGCTCGGTCTCGACCAACCTGAATGCGGCCGGCGTGCTGACCGAAACGCTGACGGCGCGCGAAGACAGCGCCGTCACGCGCGCTTTCGGCATCGCACCGCTGAAAGAAGAAACGTCCAAGAGCGCCAGCATCGGCGTGATCCTGCGGCCGACCACCACGTTCTCGCTGACCGCCGACGTGTATCGCACCAGGATCGACGACCGCATCGTGTTCTCGAGCACGATCTCGCCGGAGTCAGGTGCCTGCGCAACACCTGCCGCATGCCCGATCCGCGCCATCCTCGATCCGCTGCGCGTGGGCCAGGCGCAGTTCTTCACCAATGCGATCGACACGTCGACGACGGGCCTGGACCTGGTGGCACAGCAGACCATCCGCGGCCAGGGCTCGACCCTGGTGCTGTCCGGCCAGCTGGGCTTCAACAAGACCGAGGTCAAGGCGCGCAATTCGCAATCGCCCGTGCTGACCGGCGCGCAGCTGTTCGACGATGCGCAGGTGACGCTGATCGAACGCGGCCAGCCGCGCAAGCACCATGTGGTCTCGGCCGACTACACGGCCGGCGCCTGGAACGTGACGGGGCGTGCGAACTACTTCGGCGAAGTACAGGGCCAAGGCTTCACGGCGCCATTCGTGCAGACGTGGGAAGCCAAATGGATCGTCGACCTGACCGGGCGCTATACGTTCAACAAGAGCCTGAGCCTGTCGGCGGGGATCAACAACCTGTTCGACACCTACCCGACCAAATGGGACCCGGTCCGCGCAGCCCCCTTCCCGCAGCTGGGCTTCACCTACTGCTGGGAGACCTGCCCATTCGGGATGAACGGCCGCACGGCGTATGTGAAGGCGGACTACACGTTCTGATGGGCTGATAGTTCAACAGCCGGGGTCAGGTCTGACATTCGGACACGATCTCTACAGTAGTGGCTCAATCCGGGTTCAGATGAGCAAGGAAGGTGAGCCTTTGCGATCGATTTCGGACGGTTTTTTCATAGCCGTTCTGAAGACGCATCGCTACAGCTGGGGCCGTGTCCGAATGTCAGACCTGACCCCAGCTTTTGTTTCAACGCCGCTCGCGCCACCACAGCAGCAACATGGCTGCTGCAAGCACGAGTGCGAATGGCCAGGATGGCGCGGGGCGCGTTGGTCCGTTCGCCGGCTGGATCTGCGAACGGGCGGCGTAGCGTGCTGTCGCGTCGCGCCGTTCGGCTGCCTGCCATCCAGGCCAGTCGTTCGTGGCATATACGTAGAGCGCATGCGGGCCGGCGTTCTGGTCCTGCAGTTGCAACCAGCCCGCCTTTTGCGGCCACAGCGCTGCGCATGATGCGTCGGCGCGGTCTGCGCGACGCTGCCAGCCCAGCGACTGCTTCAGATCGGGAAGCGTGACCTGGCCACTGACGCCGCGCGCGCAGAGTTCCAGGCGCTGGCCTGCCAGCGGCATGTCGCCCGGGGCCAGCCATTCGGTCTTGTGCCGCTCTTCGACGCCGACGCGGTCCAGCACGCCCTGCCACCACAGCGCCAGCGCGCGCGGCTCGGCGATTGCGTGGCGGTGCCATTCGGTCACGCCCAGCCAGGCGATGCGGCCCTGTCGCCAGTCGCGGGTCCAGACCATATTGTCAGTGCCGCGCCATGGCCCTGCGTCGCGCGATGCGGGCAGCAGCGAGGCTACCGGCATTTCTAACGGTGTGTCGATTTTGGCGCCCAGTGGCTGCGCACGTAGCGGCAGTTGCAGCGTGCGTGACCAGACGCCGGGATCGTTCGCGTTGCCGCCCAGGACCAGGAGTGGCATACCCTTGGCCACGCGGTCCAGCAGTGCGGAGCGTTCACCGGCCGCCATCCGCTCGAAGCGCGCGGCGTCGATCACCATCAGGTTGGGCGATGCCATCTCGGTGCGTGGCGCTTCGGTGCGCGTGACGGCGCGGCCCAGCGTGACTTGCCAGTCGAGCAGCGCGCCGCTGGCGGTCAGCAGGTCGTTCAGCGCGCGCAGGTCGAAAGATGGCGCGCCGAAGCGGCCGACGACCTGCAGCGGCGCAGGTTCATGCACGATGAACGGGACCGGTCCCTCGGCAATCACCTTGTCTTTGGCGTCGAGCAGCCGCGCCTTGAGCACGACGCGCTCGGCCACCGGCGGCATCCAGTCGACGCGCAGGTCGCCGGTGCCACGCGCTTCTGCAAGCTGCTGGCCATTCTCGGCCAGCAGTTGCAGCCGCGCGTCGGTCTTGTCGTCGCGCTTGACCGTCAGCGTGAACTGGCGGCCCAGCGCTACCTGACTGGGGAACACCAGCCGCAGCGCACCGCCGCGTGGCGCTTCCCAAGCCAGCGGTCGTGCCGGCAAATCGTTCCATTCGGCGGCGCGCAGGCCGTCACCCTTCAAAGTCAAGCTGCTGATACCTTCCAGCGACGCCGGTGGCGCGGCCGGATCGATGGCCAGCGTGCGGCCGCCCTCGCCCGGCATGCGCAGATCCAGCGCGAACAGGCCCAGGCTCGCGGCGGCGACGATGACCAGCAGCGCATCGAGCCATTGGCGGCGGCGCAGATACAGGCCGGCGCTGACGATGCCTGCCACCAGGATGGCGGCGATGAGCCACTGCTGGTTCATGGCTTGGTCGCTCCATCAGCCGACTCGCGCCAGCGGCGTGCGAACGCCGTATCGACACTGGTCTTCGCCTGCAACAGCACCTGCCCCTGCCCCGCGCCGGAACGCAACCAGGCGCGCAGCACCGGGCGACAGGCGATGCAGCCGTCGGCCACGTCCTGGATCGCGCGCTGCGCCGCCAGGCGCTGCTCGTCCTCGACCAGGCGCGTGCGCACCCAGTCGTTTGCGGTGCGCATCCAGAGCGCCGGCAGCTCGGCCTCGCCCGACATCGCCTGCACCAGCACGCGCAGTTCTTCCGGCAGCGCCGCCGCCTGCTCCCCCTGCGTGCGGCGATAGCTCGCAGCGCCATCCATCTCGCCGGTCATGCGTTTTTCTTCCTTGATCGGTGGCGGCGTAAAGGCGGTCTTGTGCAGGTAGATGCGCTCGGCCTGCTGCAATTCCTTGATCGCTTCCAGGGCCTTGTGCTCGGGGGCCAGCGCGCTTTTCGGCGTGACTGCGCGCAGCGATTTTTCGGCGTCCCACATCGCCACCAGTACGCGGCGCAGCACCTTCTTGGTGCCTTCGTCGTACATCGTCGCGTTCTCGGCTTCGTCGTGCGCGTGGCCGTAGGTTGCCAGGATCTGCTGCGTTTCGTTGACGATGCCGCCCTTGCGCTGATTCGGTTCGTCGTGATCGTGGTCATGGCCACCGGGCGCGTGATCGTGGCCCTCGTGACCTTCTTCTTCGTCAGGCTTCTCGGCGGCGCGTGGCGCCTTGGCAGCTTCTTCGCCGAACAGCGTCGACTCTTCGCCCAGGAACTGGCCGTAGCGGCGACGCAGCTGCGCCTGGTCGTCGCCGATCCGCTCGCTGCGGTCACGCATGTCGGCCGCTGCCAGCTTCGTGCTGCGCATGTCGGCGATCAGCTGCTCGGTGTCGATGATGATCTGGCGCTGGCTGCGCAGCGATGCCGGCTTCACCAGCGACGGCATCGCCGCGCTCTCTTCTTCGGCTTCCTGTTCCGGCGCCGGACGCCGCACCGTGTACGTCGGCGATTGCACGGTCTGTGCGCGGCCCGCGTTATCGGTCGCGCGGACGAAAAAATACAGCTCGTCGCCCGGCTCCATCGCCAGCTCGCTCAGGGCCCATGTCTTGGACCAGTTGCGCAGCTTGGGATTGTTTGATGCCGGCAGCGGCATTTCGCGGTCCGTAAAACGCACGTTCTCGCCGCTGCCTTGCGCGAGCGTCATGTGCAGCGTCGCGCGGGTGATGCGGTAGTCGTCCTTCACCTGGACCGTCATCGTGGTGCCGGTCGCGTTGTCACGCAGATCCTGGATCATCTGCGCCGGGGCGCTGATCGTGATCTCGGGTGGCGCATCGGGAATCACGCGCAGCGTGTGGCGCGCGCCGCGCCAGCGCCAGACGACCGATTCGGTCGCCGTCCAGCGCGCGCACTGTTCACCGGGTTCGAGTGTTTCACCGTTACCCAGCTCGATTTTATTGTTGCCGCCCGTGCCACCCGTCAGGCACCACGTCACGACGGTCTGCTCCGGAACCTGCAGGTCGCGCGGCGCCGATTCAGATGCCGCCACGCCCGTGTAGGCCGGCGGCGCGAGCTTGAGCGTCAGGCCGGCCAGCGTGGCGGCCGTTGCGCTGCTGACGGGGCTGGGCGGCGTGACCGCACCCTCTTGCGCCGGCCGCGTGGTCGCGTACCACACCATCCCCGCGAGCACTGCACTGACCAGCAGGATCGGCGCGCCGCTCGAAACATGCTGGCGCGCGATCTGGCGCAGCTGCTGGCGCGAGACGGCCGCATCGAGCCGCGCGAACAGGCGCTGCTGCTGCAGGCGCGCGATCGGCGTGTCGGCCGCGTCGAGCAGGGCCGCGCTGTCTTCCATCTCGGGCACGGCGCCATCGAGCCACGCCGGCCATTCATACGCCACGCGCCGGCGCAACTTGACCCAGTCCAGCGCGCACCAGCCGGCCCAGGCCAGCAAACCCGGGCCCGACGGAATGACCAGCCAGGGCAAGGCCCCGCCGATCCAGAGCGGCATGCGGCGCAGCTGGGCTGCGCGCCATACGCGTTTGGTGATCTCAACGCCTCCGTGCATGCGCGAGACTCCTTTCAAGGACGAACAAGCCAACCAGGATGGCCAGCAGGATGTCGCGCAATGCGCCGCTCGGCGCCGGTGCGTTGACGCCTTTCGAGGCAGCGAACGTTTGCGAGGGCAAGGTGTAGGGACGCGGCCCGATGTGCAGCTGCTGCCAGGTATCGAGCAGCGCACGCGCGGCCTCGACATCCTGCGGCGGCCATGCAGGGTGATGCCACAGGCGCCCGCGCGCGCTGTCGGCGTACTGCAAACCGTTCAGCGTGCGCGCCTTGGCCAGCTCGGGGAACGCCGCCGGGTGGGTCACCCACCACAGCGAGGCGCGCAGCGTGGCAGGCGGCGCCTCGGCGCGGTCCCAGATGATCAGGTCCGTCCTGGCGCCCGGTGCATCATCCACGACGATCTTCTCGACACCATCCTGCGCCGCAAACAGGCGGCGCCAGGCTTGCAAGCGCTCGCTGGCGATGACCACGTGCCGCTCGACGTTGGCTGGCGCAGTCGGCTGCGTGCGCACGGTCACCTCGCGGCCAAACACCGGCTTCGTGGCCGGCATCGGCACGTCGCCCAGTACCAGCAGGCGTGCGTCGCCCGTCCACTCGCGTTCGTGCGTATGCAGCCAGCTCAGCGCCTGCGCCGCCGGCAGCGTCACGCGCTCGGCCTTCGTCAGGCCGGCCTGCGCCGCTTCGCGCTCGACCCAGACCGGATCGGCGCCGGCGGTCACGACCACCGTGTCGCCACGCCACGGATAGACGGGATCGGCCAGCCACGCAATCATGCAGGCCAGCAACAGCATCCGGACCAAGAGCAACAACGGATCGCTCCAGCGCCACACGCGCGTCTGTTTCGGCTCGGTGCGCGGCAAAAAGCGCGCAGTGGCCATGAGTGCGGCCTGGTTCTGCACGCGCTTGCGCCGGTGCCACCAGACCGGCAGCAGCAATACGGGAAGCGCAAACCACCAAAGTGCATTCATGGGCGATTACCTCGATGGCCGGCGCAGCCAGCGCCGCAGCACGTCGCCCGGCGCCTGCTCGATGGCGGCCAGCGTCAACGGCATGTCATTTCTGCGGCACTGGGCCGTCACCCGATCGAAGTGTTCCAGGCGGTTGCGGCGGTAGCCTTCCTTCAGGTCGGCGCCGAAACGGAACACCCCTTCTTCATGCTCGGGGTCGCGGTACGCCTGCGTGTCCGGGAAGCTGGCGTCGATCTCGGCCTGCGTCTGCAGGCACAGCACGCGCACGTCGTGGCGCATCTGGCGCAGCCGGGTCAACGCCAGCGACAGCGGCGACGGCCAGTCGAGCAAGTCGCTCGCCGCATAGATGGCACTGGGCGAGAGTGCAAAGTGCAGGCTCGCCTTGAGCGTTGCGGCGTCCGGTAACTGGCCGGCGGGCGTGGCGCGCTGCAGCTGTGCCAGCACGCGCTGCAAATGGCGCGGGCCGCGATTGGCAGGCGTGAATGTCACCTTGCCGTCGCTCAGGATCACCAGGCCGAACGCATCGCCCTGGCGCTGCGCGATGGCGGCCACGCAGGCCAGCAGCGTGCGCGCGCAGGTCAGTTTGTCGCTACCCTCGACGCTGCGGCTCGGTTCGGCCATCGATGCGCTGGCGTCGAGGATCAGCCAAACGGCCACGTGGCTGTCGCGCTCCGCCTCACGCACAAAATAACGGTCGGCGCGCGCGGCCAGCTTCCAGTCAACGCGGCGCCACTCGTCACCCGGCACATACGAGCGGTACTCGGAAAACTCGACGCCGGCCCCACGCTCGCGGCCCGCGTGGATGCCGTGCCCGAGTCCGGCCAGCACGTGGCGGATCACGAGATCGAGCCTGGTCGTGTGCGCGATCAGCGCCGGGTTCACGGACGACATTTTGCGATCGCCAATTACGCTACCTTGATCTCGCGCTGCAGCGACTGCAACACATCTGCAATGGCGATGCCGTCGGCTTCGGCCTCGAAGTTGCGCAGCACGCGGTGCGCCAGCACCGGCAGCAGCATCGCGCCGATGTCGTCGCGCGTCACGGCCAGCCGGCCCTGCATCAGCGCGCGCGCTTTCGACGCCAGCACCAGCGCCTGGCCGGCGCGCGGCCCGGCGCCCCAGCCGATATGCTTTTTGACCGCATCGACCGTGGTCTCGCTCGGGCGCGTGGCGCGTACCAAGCGCGTGGCGTAGCGCACCAGATGGTCACCAATCTCGATGTCGCGCACCAGCTGCTGCAGGCGCAGCAGGGTAGCGACATCCATCACCGGTTCGGCGTCCTGCAAGCCGGCGTGCGTCGTGCGCGAGACCATCAGCACTTCTTCGTCTTCGGTCGGGTACACGACATCGATGCGCAGCAGGAAGCGATCCAGCTGCGCTTCAGGCAGCGGGTACGTTCCGGCCTGCTCGATCGGGTTCTGCGTGGCCAGAACAAAAAATGGCCGTGGCAGCTTGTGGGTCTGGCCGGCGAAGGTGACCGACCGTTCCTGCATCGCCTCGAGCAGCGCCGACTGCGTCTTTGGCGGCGCGCGGTTGATCTCGTCGGCCAGCAGCACCTGCGTAAACACCGGGCCAGGCTGGAAGCGGAACGCGCGCTGGCGCGTGGCCTGGTCTTCTTCGAGGATCTCGGTGCCGACGATATCCGACGGCATCAGGTCGGGCGTGAATTGCACCCGGCGAAACTGCATGTCGGTCGCCTGCGCCAGGGATTTCACGAGCAGCGTCTTGCCCAGCCCCGGCACGCCTTCGACCAGCGCGTGGCCGCCGGCCAGCAGGCACGTGACGAGCAGGTTGACGACGTCTTCCTGGCCGATGATCACGCGCGCCATGCTGGCTTTGAGCTCGCCCACTTTCGCCGTCAGTGCAGCGATTTCCTGTTCGTCCCACGCTATCGAATTACTGTCAGCCACTGGTCATGCTCCCAACGCATATTGAATGATGTTCACTGCAAAGCGGGTGTTGTCCACCGCCAGAAAACGCTTGTTGCGAAAGTCGTAATCCCACTCGCAACCATAGTCCTTGTTCGAGTACAGCACGCGCACACGCCCGCCGATCTCGATCGCCTTCAGGTACTCGTGCACCAGGTCGTCGCCCCAGCCATTGAGTTCCATGCCGGTCGTGGGCGGGCCGTCCTCGAACTTGAAGAAGCACGAGTACAGCGGGTGCTTGTTCGGGATTTTCTTCAGTGCGTTCAGGCCGAAGATCTTCGCCATCTCAGCCTCGAACGACTTGGCAAACAGGCCGTCGATGTCGTGGTTGCAGTCGTCCACAAAAACAAAACCGCCGCCGCGCACGTACTGTTCGAAGTTGCGCCGCTCCGCAGGGGTGAACTGCACCAGCTTGTGGCCAGCCAGGTAGCAGAACGGCGCCTGCAGCATCTTCGGGTCGGACAAGGCCACCATGCGTTCCGTCGTATCGACCCGCAACGTGGTGTACTCCACGAGGGAGTTCAGCACGTTGCTCGGCATGCGGACATCCACGTCCCAGTTGCCCGATTCGTACATCAGGCGCGTGAAGTAGAAGTCAAAACTGGCCATGGTTGCGCCCGACCGTCAGACCGCGTCCGACAGCGACGTGAAGTTGAAGTCACGCACCTTCATCGGCGGCAGCACCATCTGGAACGGCACCTCGTCGCCACCGATGATCTGCGGCTTGCCCAGCTCATCGATGTTATTCAGGATCGTGACCGGACTCTCGTTGAAGCGGAAGTTCTTGAGCGGGTACTTGATCTTGCCGTTTTCGACGTAGAACGTGCCGTCGCGGGTCAGGCCCGTGAGCAGCAGCGACTGCGGATCGACCATGCGGATATACCAGGTGCGCGTGACGACGATGCCCTTCTTGGTCCCCTCGATCAGCTCTTCCAGCGACTTGGTACCGCCCGCCATGATCATGTTGCCGTGTTCCGCGGTGGCGCGCTTGCCGGTCTTTTGCGCCCAGTAGCGCGAGTAGTCCAGCGAGGCGATGCGGCCATCCTTGATCAACTGGGTGCGCTCGCGCGGCAGCAGCGATTCGTTATCCCATGGCGCAACCGGTACGTCCTTGTCCCACGGGTCGGCCCAGACATTGACCTGGCTGTCGAACAGCTTGTCGCCCAGGCGGTTGCCCCCGCCCTTCTTGGCCAGGAAGCTGCGGCCTTCGTCGGCCGAACGGGCCGAGAACGCGCTGAACATATTGCCCAGGATTTCCGACGTCGCCGCCGGTTCCAGGATCACCGTGTAGCGGCCCGGCTCCAGCGCGCGGGCATCGACCGAACGCAGCGCCTTTTCGATGGCGACTTCGGATGCTTCACGCGCATCGAAGCGCGCAGCATCGACGGCGGCGCGGGTGACCCAGCCCGACCCGCGGCCGTCTTCGGTGCGCGCGGTGAGGCTGAATGACAGGTCGGTGAAGTCCTGGTGGCCGAACACGCCGTTCGAGTTGGCGATCGTCGAAAAGCGCGTGCTGTCGGTGAAGAAGCCTGCCGTGACGAGTTTCTTGGCGCGCGCCATCTCGATGCTGGTGGCGGCGACCGACGCCCGGAAATCCGGGTCGATCGCTGCGGTGGCCGGCACGAAGGTGCTGGTGGCGCGGTAGGCCTGCCTGGAAATCGCCGGCATGAACTCCGGGTTTTCCGGCGACAGGCGCGCCAGTTCTTCGGCGCGGCGCACGGCTTTTTCCAGCGACTTGTCGTCGAATTCGTTGACGATCGCGGTGCCACTACGTTTGCCGAAGGCCACGCGCACGACGAGCTGCATGTCTTCGGTCAGGCCGGCGGTCGAGACGCTGTTGCGCGCGAAGCGCACATTGCCCACACGGCTGCCTTCGATCGACACGGTGCACTCGTCGGCTTTCGACATGGCGAGCACGCGGTCGGTGATGCGTTTTGCTTGGTCCTGATTGAGCGCTTTCATCTTGGTTTCCTCAGCCGATCTTGCGTGCGGTGTTGATGACATTGATGCCGTTGAAGCGCGTGGTGCTCGACCCGTGCGACACGGCGCTCACCTGGCTTGGCTGGCCCTTGCCATCGAAGAAGGACCCGCCCATGCGCCAATCGCGCTCGTCGCAGATCGCCGTACAGGCATTCCAGAATTCCTGCGTGTTGGCCTGGTAGGCCACGTCTTCCAGCGGGTTCGTGATCTTGCCATTCTTGATCTCGTAATACAGCGTGCCGCCGAACTGGAAGTTGTAGCGCTGCTGGTCGATCGAGTACGAACCGCGGCCCAGGATATAGATGCCCTTCTTGACGTCGGCCACCATCTCATCCGGGGTGAGCCGACCCTTGCCCGGCTCGAGCGAAACGTTCGGCATGCGCTGGAATTGCACCGTGCTCCAGCTGTCGGCGTACGAGCAGCCGTGCGATTCCTTCTCGCCGATGATGTGGGCCTGGTCGCGCGTGGCCTGGTAATTCACCAGGACGCCGTTGCGGATGATGTCCCACTTCTTGGCCGCGACGCCTTCATCGTCGTAGCCGATCAGGCCCAGCGAGCCTGGCGTGGTGCGGTCCGCCACAAAATTGACACGCTCCGCACCGTACTTGAATTTCTTGGTTTCCCACTTGTCGAGGCCCGCGAAGCTGGTGCCTGCGTAATTGGCTTCGTAACCGAGCACGCGGTCCAGTTCCGTCGGGTGGCCGACGTTTTCGTGGATCGTCAGGAACAGGTGTTCGGGGCTGAGCACCAGGTCGTACTTGCCCGGTTCGACCGACTTGGCCGACAGCTTTTCGCGTGCCTGCTTGCCGGCCATGCGGGCGTCTTCGATGATGTCGTAGGCGTTTTTGTACAGGCTCGTGACGCCGCCGGCGGCGCGCACCTTGTTCTCGGCTCGCGCGTCGAAGTACTCATAGCCCATCGAGGCCGGGGCGCCCAGGCCGCCGCGCGAGCGGAACTTGCCGCTCTTCTTGTCGACGGCAGTGGCATTGATCGGCGCCCACAGGCGGTGGATGTCCTGGTCGATGTACGAGCCGTCGGTCGAGGCAAAATACTTTTGCTGGTTGATCTGGAAGAGCGACGCGGTCATGAAGTTCGCGCCCGCATCCAGGCCCGCCTTGTTGGCGGCGATCAGCATGTCGGCCTTTTCCTTGACCGGAATCGTGCGCCAGTCCTTCTTCAGCGGCGTGGCCCAGGCCACTTCACCGACGCCCTTGACGGGCGCCAGGCGCACCGGCTCGGTCTGCAGTTTGGCGTTGGCCTTGGCAATCGCCACGGCCTGACGCGCGGCGCCGGCCACGCCGTCGGTCGTCATGTCATTGGTCGAGGCGAATCCGTAGGCGCCGCCGGCGATCACGCGCACGCCGACGCCGCTCGATTCGGTGTTGTTGATGCTCTCGACGTTCAGGTCACGCGTGATGACGAACTGGTTCAGGTAGCGCCCGATGCGCACGTCGCAGTACGACGCGCCGGCTTGCGTCGCCGCGTTCATCGCGGTGTCGGCCAGGGCTTTCTTGGCGCTTGCCGCCATCGGGTTGAGCAGGTCTTCGGCCGCGATTGCGTTGCCAAAGACCGGAATGAACAGCGCGCCAGCCGTGCCGGCGCCGATATGCAGGAATTGTCGACGTTCCATGAGTGTTATCCGTTTGCGGTTGCGCGTCATTCCCGCGCTGGCGGGAATGACGGTCTTGCAGCGATGGGGCTTAAACCGCGTCCGACAGCGACGTGAAGTTGAAGTCGCGGATTTTCATCGACGGGATCAGCATCGAGTAGCGTGCTTCATCGGCGCCGATGACCACCGGCTTGCCGATTTCCTCGATATTGTTCAGCATCGACACCGGGCTTTCGTTGAAACGGAAGTTCTTGATCGGGTGCTTGATCTTGCCATTTTCAACGTAGAACGTGCCGTCGCGCGTCAGGCCCGTGAGCAGCACCGATTGCGGATCGACCATGCGGATATACCAGGTGCGCGTGACCAGCACACCCTTTTTGGTATTGGCGATCAGTTCTTCGGTGGTCTTGTTGGTGCCGGCCATGATGATGTTGCCGGCCGCGCCCACCGCGCGCTGATTCTTTTGCTGCGCCCAGAAGCGCGAGTAGTCGAGCGCATTGATCTTGCCGTCCTTGACCAGCTCCACGCGCTCGCGCGGCAGCATGTTGTCGTCCCACGGCAGCACCGCGACATCCTTGTCCCACGGGTCGGACCAGATATTGACCTGCTGGTCGAACAGCTTGTCGCCCAGGCGGTTCTTGCCGCCGGCTTTCGACAGGAAACTGCGGCCCTCGTCGGCGCGGCGCGCATCGAAGCCACCCAGCATGAAGCTGAGCAGATCGGACGTGGCGGCCGGTTCCATGATGACCGTGTAGCGACCCGGTTCCAGCGCCTTGGCGTCGACCGAGCGCAGTGCTTTCTCGATCGCGATTTCGGCCGCTTCGCGCGGATCGAATTTGGCGGCGTCGCGCGCCGAACGCTTGACCCAGCCCGAACCGCGCCCATCTTCGGTGCGCACGGTCAGTGTGAAGTCCAGCGACGTTGCCACCTGGTGGCCGAACAGGCCATTCGAGTTGGCGATGGTCTGGAAGCTGGTACGGTCGGTGAAGAAGCCGGCCGACACCAGGCCACGCTTGCGGCAGCCTTCGATCGCATAGGCCGCAGCCTGCGCGCGGTATTCCGGATCGATGTCGGCGGTCTTCTGCACGAACGTGTCCGATGGCTTGTACGCCGTCTTGGCGATGGCCGGGATAAATTCCGGGTTATCCGGCGCCAGGCGCGCCAGGTCTTCGGCGCGGCGCACCGCGCGCTCGATCGACTTGTCGTCGAATTCGTTGATGGTGGCGGTGCCCTGCTTTTTACCGAAAGCGACCTGCACCTGGATACGGGTGTCGTCGGCCAGGCCGGCGGTCGAGACGGCATTGCGCGCGAAGCGGATATTGCCGATCCGGTTGCCCTCGATGTTGACGATGCATTCATCGGCTTTGCTCAGCGAGAGCACGCGGTCGGTGATGCGTTTGGTTTGTTCCTGGGTCAAGATACTCATGTGCGCCCCTGCTTAGCCGATCTTGCGAGCGGTGTTGATCACATTGATGCCGTTAAAGCGCGTGGTCGACGAACCATGCGAGACGATGCTGATCTGCGGCGGCTGTCCTTTGCCGTCGAAGAACGAGCCGCCCATGCGCCAGTCGCGTTCATCGCAGATGGCGCTGCAGGCGCCCCAGAATTCCTGGGTGTTCGACTGGTACGCCACGTCTTCCAGCATCTGGCCGATCTTGCCGTCCTTGATTTCGTAGAACAGCTGGCCGCCAAACTGCGAGTTGTAGCGCTGCTGGTCGATCGAGAACGAACCGTCGCCGACGATGTAGATACCCTTCTTGATGCCCTTGACCATTTCGTCCGGCGTCAGCTTGGTCTTGCCCGGTGCGAGCGAGACGTTCGGCATGCGCTGGAACTGGACTGTGTTCCAGCCATCCGCATACGAGCAGCCATGCGATTCTTTTTCGCCGATGATGTGGGCCTGGTCGCGCGTGGCCTGGAAGTTGACCAGGATGCCGTCCTTGATGATGTCCCAGCGCTTGGACTTGACGCCCTCGTCGTCGAAACCGATGGCGCCCAGCGAGCCTGGCGTGGTCTTGTCGGCGAAGATGTTGACGATCGGCGAGCCGTACTTGAAGGTCTTCGATTGCAGCTTCTCGAGCGTGGCAAAGCTGGTGCCGGCGTAGTTGGCTTCGAAGCCCAGCACGCGATCGAGTTCGGTCGGGTGGCCGACGTTCTCGTGGATGGTCAGCCACAGGTGTTCGGGCGCCAGCATCAGGTCGTACTTGCCCGGCTGGACCGACTTGGCAGTCAGCTTGCGCTTGGCGTCGCGGCCTGCGGCGCGGGCGTCTTCGATGATGTCATACGATTCGGTGTACAGCGTGGCGATACCGCCAGCGGCCTTGATCTTGTGCTCGGGCCGCGCGTCGAAGTACTCGTACCCCTTGCCCACCGGGGAGCTGAGGCCCGCGCGCGAGCGGAACTTGCCGCTGGCCTTGTCGACCGCGGTAGCCGAGAACGGCGCCCACAGGCGATGCACGTCCTGGTCGATGTACGAGCCGTCGGTGGAGGCAAAATACTTTTGCTGGTTCACCTGGAACAGCATCGACTGCATGAAGTTCGCGCCGCCTTCCATGCCGGCCTTGTTCGCGGCGATCAGCATGTCGGTCTTCTCGGCGATCGGCACGGTGCGCCAGTCTTTCTTGATCGGGGTGCTCCATGACACGTCACCCACGCCCTTGACTGGTGCGAGGCGCACCGGTTCGGTCTGCAGCTTGGCGTTCGCCTTGGCGATTGCCACGGCCTGGCGCGCCGCATTCGCGATGCCATCGGTCGACATGTCGGACGTCGCAGCAAAGCCGTACGCGCCATTCACGATCACGCGCACGCCCACGCCGGCCGACTCGGTATTGGCCACGTTTTCGACGTTCAGCTCGCGCGTGGTGATGAACTGGTTGAGGTAGCGACCGATGCGCACGTCGGCGTAGCTGGCGCCGGCCTTGGTGGCGGCGTTGAGCGCGACATCGGCCAGCGCCTTCTTGGCGGCCACTGGCATGCTGCTGGTGAGCTCCTCGGCAGCGATGGCGCGTCCGAAAGGCAGCAGCATCGAGGCGGCTGCCCCGCTGCTGAGATTAAGAAAGGTACGGCGTTCCATGAGATCTCCTGAATAACCTTCGTCCGGGCAGCGGTTCCGCGAACAGCTCGGGCCGCTCTTGTAATTACAGCTCTTATGCTTTGGTTTTATGACAGATGAAAACGTGACAAACCGCTCAACCATAGCAGTAAGTTAAGCTTTTGAATAGGCAATTGTTGTGCCACCTCAATGCACAAATATGTACGTACTTTGGGTAGACGCTCGCGCACCTTGCAGGCCGCCAGTACTGGCGAAAACGCCCTGCGCATATGCATATGTGACGAACGCTTGACTGTGCGCCGCGCCTCCCGGATCATCAGCGCAGCGACGACGGCGCACCGCCCGTCGTCAACCATCACGGAGACCTCGCACGATGAAACGACTGATCCTGGCCGCAATGCTGGCAACCGGCATGGCCGGCGCCGCCCACGCGGACGACGCCCTGAAATCCGCCATCGCCGGCGAGCACCGCGCCGCCGCCAACAAGGCGCGCGACGCGTTCCGCCACCCTTACGAAACCCTGACCTTCTTCGGCATCAAGCCGACCATGACGGTCATCGAACTCTCGCCGGGCGGCGGCTGGTACACCGAGATCCTGGCGCCCTACCTGCGCGAGAACGGCAAGCTGATTGGCGCTGCCGGTGCGCCTGAATCCCGCGGCGGCAAGGCCTATCGCGAAAAGCTCGCTGCCGACGCCAAGGTGTATGACAAGGTGATGCCGGTCGTGTTCGAGCCGCCGACCCGCTTCGAGCTGGGCGCGCCGAACAGCGCCGACATGGTCGTCACCTTCCGCAACCTGCACAACTGGCTGGGCGCGGGTGACGAAGCCGTGGTCACGACGCTCAAAGAAGTCCACAAGGTCCTCAAGCCAAACGGCGTGCTGGGCGTGGTCGAGCACCGCCTGCCGATCAAGATGACGCAGGATGCGAAGGCATCGAGCGGCTACATGCATGAAGCGTATGTGATCCGCATGGCCGACCTGGCCGGCTTCAAGCTGGCCGCCAAGTCGGAAGTGAATGCCAATCCGAAGGACAAGGCGGATCATGAAAAAGGCGTGTGGACGCTGCCGCCGGTGCTGGCCAACAAGGACAAGGACCGCGAAAAGTACATGGCGATCGGCGAAAGCGATCGCATGACGCTCAAATTCGTCAAGAAATAAGCAGCCTGCATGACGTGGGAAGGCCAAGGGCCTTCCCCGTATTTTCTTTTGCGGCGCACGTGTATATTCTTCCGGTTGATAGCCCCCTAGCGCAACCGAAGGAAACCATGAAGACTTTGCGATTCGCCGTTCTCGCGCTGGCCGTCTCCGGCGCGCTGCATGCCCAGGAAACCACGCCGCTAGACGTCCAGCCGGCCGCCGCGACCGCCGTTCCCACCCCCGCCGTGCCAGCCGCAACGCGCACCACCACGCCCGCCCCCGCCCTGCCTGCCGTTGAAAATTCGGTCGTCAAGATTTTTGCGACCGTGCGCCGGCCCGACCCGTACAAGCCCTGGACCAAGTCGGCACCAGCGGCCATCACGGGCTCCGGCGTCATCATCGAAGGCAAGCGCATCCTGACCAATGCCCACGTGGTGGACTACGCCAGCCAGGTCGAGGTACAGGCCAGCCAGTCGGGCGACAAGGTCTCGGCGAAGGTCATCGCGCTGGCGCGCGGCCTGGATCTGGCGGTACTGGAGCTCGACGATCCCTCGTTCTTTGACAAGCGCCCGCCGGTGCCGCGCGCCGCCGTGCTACCGGACGTGCGCCAGCAGGTGTTCGCCTACGGCTACCCGGTCGGCGGCAATTCGCTGTCGACCACTACCGGCATCATCTCGCGCGTGGAATTCGTCAACTACGGCGCGTTCAGCTCGGGCCTGCGCATCCAGATCGACGCCCCGATCAACCCGGGTAACAGTGGCGGGCCGGTGATCGCCGGCGAGCGCATGATCGGCCTGGCGTTCGCCAACGTAACCAATGCGCAGAGCATCGGCTACGTGATCCCCAACGAAGAAATCGAACTGTTCCTGCGCGACGTGGCCGACGGCACCTACGACGGCAAGCCGCTGCTGCATGACAGCGTGCAGACGCTGGAAAGTCCGGCGCTGCGCCAGTACCTCAAGCTCGACAAATCGGTCGAGGGCGCGGTGGTGCACCGGCCATACCGCACCGACGCCGCCTGGCCGCTGAAGGAATGGGACGTCATTACGCACATCGGCGAGCATGCGATCGACAACCAGGCGATGGTCAAGCTGGGATCGAGCCTGCGCGTGCGCTTCCAGTACCGCATCCAGCAGGTGGCAAAAAACGGCAAGGTGCCGATGACGATCATCCGCGGTGGCAAGCCGATGAAGGTCGAAGTGCCGGCCACCGGCGCGCGCCCGCTCTTGATCCCGGACCTGGATGGCGGCTATCCGTCGTACTTCATCTACGGGCCGGTGGTGTTCTCGCGCGCGACGAGCGAATTCATGGCCTTCGTCAGCGGCAGCGCGCCGGGGATGAATGCGTATGCGTTCAACGCCAGCCCGCTCGTGACGCAGCGCGGCGATTCGCCCACGCCAGAGCGCGAAGAGCTGGTCGTGATCAGCGCGCCGTTCTTCCCGCACAAGCTGGTGAGCGGCTACAGCAACCGCTTCGGATCGGTGGTGGAATCGGTCAATGGCAAGCCGGTACGCAGCCTGGCGCATCTGGTGGCACTGCTGCGCGACCTGAAGGACGAGCAGGTGGTGCTCAAGTTCGACCAGCGCTATGGCGAGTCGATGATTCTGCCGCGGCAGGCGACGCTCGATGCGACCGAGGCGATCCTGTCGGACAACGGGGTGCGCTCGCAAGGCTCGGACGACATGATGAAGGTGTGGCAGAAGCGGTAACCCACTTTGCCGCCACCATGACGACGCCCGCACTTGCCTGCGGGCGTCATTCGTTTACTTCGCCTTCTTCACGGGCGTAAACAGCAGGTCCTGGAAGTCGTAGCTGAAGTCCGTCTCGGTCGATACGGGCTTCATGCGCAGCCGCTCGATCGAACCATCCGGCTCCAGCGAGAACGTCGCATACGCGTCCGCGTTGAAGTTGCGCTCCTTCCAGCGCACGATGAAGGTGTCGTGCTGGAAGTGCTCCATCTCGCCCGTCAGATCCGGCGTGCGCGCAAACGACATCACCAGCTTGCTGCCCACGCGCCGGATCGTCGCCTTGCCGTACCAGGCGTCTTCGTACTCGCCTTCGTAGCCGGCCAGCGCCAGCGACGGTTTCGACGCTTTTGCGCGACCCGTGCTTTCACCTTTCACACGGGCTGCTTCCTTGGCGCTGGCCTCGTTCGCGATGTCGGCGATGCGGCCGATCCAGTCGGTCGGCGCGACGCCCAGATAACCGTCGAGCAGGCGGTATTGCAGCGCATTGAGCGACGGGCCGCTTTCGGCGTTGGTGAAGATCGCAATCCCCAGCTTCGCTTCCGGCACCAGCAGCACGCGCGAATAAAAGCCCTGCAGCGCGCCGCCGTGCATCGCCACCAGCTTGCCCTGGTAGTCGCGCAGCTGGAAGCCCAGGCCGTAGGCCATGAAGTTGGGCCTGGTCGCCGCCAGCGACGGCTTGGGCTGGCTGACCGTCATCGGCGTTTGCGCCGTCCACATTTCGCGCGCCTGCTTGTCAGACCACAGGCGCACTTCCTTGCCGCCCGCCCCCGTCGGCAGGCGGCCGTTCTCGAGCAGCACGTTCATCCAGCGCGCGATGTCTTCGGCATTGGTGTTGATGCCCACCGCGCCGACGGCATTCGCCACCGGCATCGGCTTGACGACCGCCGCCTTGCCATTGATCTTGCTGTGCGGCGCCGACACGTTCATGCCGGCCGTGTGCGCGGCCAGGCTGGTGGTGGTGGCGGTCATGCCGACCGGATCGAGGATCCATTCGCGCATCGTCGTGCCCCAGTCCTTGCCGGACTTTTGCGCGATGATTTTGCCGGCCACGATGTAGAGCAGGTTGTCGTAGGCGTAGCTGCTGCGAAAGCTCGTCGCCGGCTTGATGTAGCGAAGGTTGTGGATGATTTCGTCGCTGGTGAAGGTGGTGGTCGGCCACCACATCAGGTCACCGGCGCCGAGACCCAGGCCGCTGCGGTGCGTGAGCAGGTCGCGCACGGTCATCTCGGCCGTCACGTAGCTGTCGTACATGCGAAAGTCCGGCAGGTGCTTGATGACCGGGTCGTCCCAGTTCAACTTGCCCTGGTCGACCAGCATCGCCAGGCCGGCGGCAGTAAAGGCCTTGGAGTTCGACGCGATCTCGAACAGCGTCTTGCCGTCGACCGGTGTCGGATCGCCCAGCTTGCGCACGCCGAAGCCCTGCGTGACGACGACCTTGCCGTCCTTGACCACCGCGATGGCGATGCCAGGCACGTCGAAGGTTTTCAACACGCGCTGCACGTCGGCGTCCAGGTTGTAGGCAGGGACTGCCGCGGTTGGCGCTGCAGTGGTTGGTGCTGCCGCCGTTTGCGCGACGGCCAGGCCGGCGCCGCAGAACGCGACCAGTACCGCGCCGGCGATGTGTTTCAACAGTCCGCTGGAAGAACGCTGCATCATGGCTTGCCCATCGCTTTGTCGACGCTCGATTGCGTCTCGGGGTGGTAACGCTCGCGCGCCTTCTTGTAGACGCCCTCGGCCCAACTGCGGTCCTCGGCCTTTTCGCGCAGTGCGGCGTACAGCGGCACCACGAACTTCTGGCGGCCCACGCTCATCAGGAATGCTTCCATGTCCGGGCGCACGTCGCGGTAACCGGCGTGCACCGCCGCGCGGTAGAAGCGAAACGCCACTTCGTTGTTGGTCGACTTGGCCAGGCCATAGGCGCGGTCGAGTTCTGCCAGCCTGGCGGCGTCGGCCTTCTTGTCGATATCGTTCAAAAACTTCATCCACTCGACGGCATTCCAGTCCTTGGCGTTCAACTGCGCGGTCGATACCGTGCCCTTCGTCCAGCCGTCGATCGCGGCATTCAGTTTGGCCAGGCGCTGCGACACGGCGCGCTGTCCGCTGGCCGGGATGCCCGGGCCGTGGATCCACTCGTCGAGCTCCGCGTCGCTCATGATCTTGGGGTTCTTCGCCAGCAGCTGCGCGCGCAGGTAGGCGATGAACTGCTCGTTGGTCACGCTCTGGAACGCGTGCTGGTCGAACCAGCCGCGCAGGAATCGATCGAAGGCGGCGCGGCCGGCGCGCTGCTCGAGTGTGTGCAGGAACCAGGCGCCTTTCGGGTAGGCCAGCGAGGTGTCGGGGTAATCGGCCGCATTGGTATCAGCCTGGCGCGAGACCAGCGCCTGCTTTGCCGGCGGCAGCTCCTTGAGCATCTCGAGCGCTTCTTCCTGCTCGAGCTGCAGGTTCATCAGCGCGACTTCCTTGCCGTAGATTTCTTCCAGAATGCGTGTGGTGACGTAGGTCGTGAAACCTTCGTTGAGCCACCAGTGCTTCCAGGTTGCGTTGGTCACCAGGTTGCCGGACCAGCTGTGCGCCAGTTCGTGCGCCACCAGATCGACCAGGCTGCGGTCGCCCGCGATCATGGTCGGGGTCAGAAATGTCAGGCGCGGATTTTCCATGCCGCCGATCGGGAACGATGGCGGCAGCACCAGCATGTCGTAACGCCCCCAGCGATACGGGCCGTACAGCTTCTCGGCCGCGGCGACCATCTTCTCGGTGTCGGCCAGCTCGTACTCGGCCGCCTTGATGCGCTGCGGTTCGGCGTACACGCCGGTGCGGCCGCCCAGCGTGCGCGCTTCGAGTTCGCCGATGCCGATCGCCAGCAGGTACGATGGAATCGGCTGCGGCATCGTGAATTTCCAGCCGCCCTTGCCGGTCGCCTTCATGTCGTTATCGGCGCTCATCACCACGCGCAGGCCTTCCGGCGCCTCGATGCGCGCGGTGTAGGTAAAGCGCACGGCCGGCGTGTCCTGGATCGGCACCCACGAGCGGGCATTGATCGCCTGCGACTGGCTGAACATGAACGGGTACTTGCCCGACATGGTCTGCACCGGCTGCAGCCATTGCAGTGCGGTGGCCGTCGGCGCGGTGCGGTAATGGATGCGCACGCGGGTCTGGCGGGCCGGCAGCTTGATCTGCAGGGGCTGGCCCTTCTCTTCATCGAACTTGCCGAGCGTGTAGGCGGCCTTGCGCCAGGCGCCCTTCGCATCCTGCGCTTCGATCTTCGAGATCGTCAGCTCGCGCGTGTCCAGGTCGAGCGTGGTCGCGTTCTTGTCGATCCAGTTCAGTGTCAGCTCGGCGTAGCCGCCCAGGCTTTTCTTCGCGAAGTCGGCCTTCAGGTCCAGGTGCAGGGCCGTGGTCTTGACCTGGTCGTATTTGGCGTAGCTGAGGGGATCGAGCGCGAACGCGTAAGCGCTCCACGCGCCCAGGAAGGCTGCGGTGGTGGCGCGCAGCAGGGTGCTTTTGTTCATGGTCTCTCGCGGATAATGACAGCCCGGCCGGGCTGAAGGCGGAAGCAGAATAGCATGGGCGTCAGGTCGGCGAAAGCGCCTGCTGAAACACGCAGATCCGCTGTCAATACGCCAATTCTGCCTGCATGACCCACACCGGCGCGGACCACAGCACGTTGCCGTCGTCCTGCGTGACCTTCGCATAATAGAAGTGCGCGCCCGGGGCTGGCGTGAACGTGATCTCGGCCTGTTGCGACAGGCGCGTGACCTCGCCGTTGCGGCCCGGGATGCCTTCCATGATCGCCACTGCCGCCACCTGCCGGCCACCAAGGCTGGCAAAGTTCACTGTCAGGGTGAGCGGCCCGCGGTTGGTGAACTGCTCGCCCATCACGTGGCCGTTGGCCGTCAACACCAGTTGCGATGCCTTGTCCATCGTCGCGAACACGCGGCGTGCTCTAAGCGCGTCGACCAGACTGGCGCGGTTCAGCGCCACGCCCGTTGGCAGCAGCACCCCGGTGCGGTTGCCGTACGATGCGCCCCAGTTGGCGCAGTGGTTGTCCTGGTTGGTGCTGAAGGCCAGCCGGTAGCCCGCTTCAAGCAAGCGATTGCAGGCGCCTTCGAAACTGCTGCGACGGGTTTCGGTCTCGGTCACATTATTCGAGAACGCGCTGGTGTTCATCACTTCGCACAGCACCATCGCGGCGCCGCCATCCTCGGTGTAGGCGAGCGGCACGCCACCCACCTGGAACTGGCCCGCTGGCGCCGGATGGTTGAACTGCCCCACCCAGCCGCGCTGGCGCATCAGCGTGTAGAGCGCCGCGTAATCGCTGCGCGGCGTGATCGTGTCGGCGAACGGCGCCCCATTGGCGTTCGTCTCCCAGCCCAGCAACTCGTCACTGTTGAAGATGTTGATATGGCCGCCCTTCTCGATGACGCCCCACTCGAGGCCATACAGCGCCAGAAAGCCCGGATGCTGCGCCGAGAACGTGCTGGCGGCGGCCAGGCCCGCGCGGTACAGGGCACGGGCGGCAGCCGGGTCGGCATCGGGTGCGCTGCCTGGCGAGCCGTCGAACAGGTGGTTGTGTTCCGAGGCGACGAGGATGTCCAGGCCACGGTCACGGGCATAGGCAAAGGCATCGGCCGGCCCATACGGCGCCGACTGCGGCCGCTGGGCGCTGCGGCAGTTGGCGACGTCGGCGCCACCGTCGCTGTGGTTGGTCTGGCTGTGCAGGTTGCCCAGGTAGACGGTATAGGGCAGCGCGCCGGGCGCCGGCGCTGCCCCCGGCATGAACGCGCCGGGCAGCGGCGCAAAGGCGGGCGTGGCCAGTGCGCGCGGCGTGCCGACCGCGATCTCCCATTCCTGGTCGATCGCGTCATGTGCCGCGCGTTGCACCAGCGCGTGCAGGCGCACGCGATAGATGCCGTCCGGCGCCGGCTGCTTGCCCAGGCGGCCCGACCAGGGCACGGCCACCGTGATCTCGTCACCGGTCAGCGTCACTTGGCCGCGCCACCGCAGAACGGTTCGCCCGCCCGGTGCGCGCAGGTCGACGCGCCAGTGGACGCTGGCCGGCTGCGCCAGGCCGGGATACGCGAACGTCAGCGTGAACGTGCGTGCAGCCAACGTGCCCGCATGGAATGGCGCGTACAGCGTGGCGTCGAACTCCTGGTGTTCGGCAGGACTGGCGCTGGCCTGGCTGTAGCACAACGACAGGGCAAGAATGGGAAGATATGCAGTTTTCATGATGACAAGGTTGCAACTTGCCCGACTTGTCGCCTTGCGCCATGCGTGCTACGGTTGTCATCCTGATCATGTTCATTGATGAGTTTCAAACTCACACAGCCGGGGTCAGGTCTGACATTCAGACACGACCTCAGCTTTAGCCACTTCCAATGGTGTCTTGCTCATCATTGCATGGCCCGGGGCCAGCTAGTTCCGACTATGCGACTATCGAGATCGTGTCCGAATGTCAGACCTGACCCCTGCTTTTCGTTATATTGCGGCATGATCGACAAACTCGATATCTCCCATCTGCGCACGCTCGATGCGCTCGCGCGCTTTCCCACCATCTCGGCGGCGGCCGAACACCTGGACGTGTCGCAGCAGGCAGTCAGCCTGCAACTGAAGAAAATCCGCACCATCCTGGGCGACCCGTTGTTCGTGCGTACTGGCCAGGGCATGGCGGCCACGCCGTACGCCAGGCTGATCGCGCCGCATATCGCGCAGGTGCTGGCGGGCCTGCATGCGATTCCGCTGCCGTCGGCCGTGCGGCCGGAAGACGTCGGGCGCACGCTGGTGGTCTCCGGTACCGACTACACGCAGAAGGTGATCGTGGCCGACCTGGTGCGCGACCTGCGCCGCGCGGCGCCGAAGGTGAAGATCGCTGTGGTCGACCTCGAAGTGAGCGCCCTGACGCGCAAGCTGCACCAGGGCGAGATCGATGTGATCTTCACGGCCGAGGGCATCGCCGCTCCCGGCCTGGTGTCGATGCCGCTGTTTCTCGAGCAGTACCGCTGCGTGACGGCTGACCGCGCGCTGGCCGATGCCGGAACGATGTCGCTGGCCACCCTGGTGACGCACGACTTCATCGTCACCAATCCAGGCGGCGCCAGTTTCACAGGATCGGCCGACGGCTGGTTCGCGCGCCAGGGCTTGCAGCGGCGCGTGGTGGCGTCGGCGCCGTCGTTCTTCATGGCGCTCGAGTACCTGAAGGGATCGGCGATGGTGGCCTTCATGCCGGCGCGCCTGCTGCCATGCGACGGCATCCACGAGATCGCGCTGCCCAAGTATCCGCCCGGTTATGGCGTGGTCGCGGCGTTTCACCCGACTGCGCAGAACGATCCATTCATGATGTGGATGCTGGAACGGGTCAGGGCGCGGCTGGCGGCGGCGGTCTAGCCCCGCTTGTATCGGCTACAAGCGGCGCCCGATTGCCGCGCGGGGCAGGCCTGTCTATGCTGGCCGATTACCTTCACCTGCCCAGGAGCGCCTCATGACCATCGAACGCATCAACCCACCTGCCCTGTACGACGGCGCGCCGCACGGCCTGTCGCACGCCACGATCGACCATGACACCGGCCTGGTGTTCGTCTCTGGCCAGGTCGACTGGGACCGGGATTACCACGTCAGGCACACCACGCTGGCCGCGCAGACCGAGGGCGCGGCGCGCAACCTGCTCACGGTGCTGGACGCTGCCGGCTCGTCGGTCGACCAGATCCTGCAACTGCGCGTCTACGTGCGCGGCGAGCTCGGCGAACACCTCGAGACCGTGGCACCGATTCTCGTGCAGCACCTGGGCTTGCCCCGGCCCGCGCTGACCGGCATCGGCGTCGCCTCGCTCGCGTCACCCGATACGCTGGTCGAAATCGAGGCCGTCGCGAAGATCGTTCGCCGCTGACCCGCCAGCGTGTTTAGTAAACTGGCTAAACAGCCCGGTAAAATCCGGTAATGATTGCCGGGAAACCTGACTCCACCTATAAATGCACACAGGCTCGAGCGCGCGCGTTGATGACATCCCCCGCGTGCTCACATGCCTCTGGCGCAGCGTATGAAGAACAGGCGGCGGGCCTTGCGCTCCCGCCACGTGTGGAGACACCAATGACAGCTCGTTTCAAGCCCCAATCCCTTCCCCTTTCCTTCGCGGCGATCGCGGTCATGTTGTTTAGTGCGGCGCCGTTGCAGGCCGCCGAACCGGGCTCCCCGGCCGCGGCGGTGAACGTCTTCATCGGCACCGGCGGCGACGGCCACACCTTCCCGGGCGCGAGCCGCCCGTTCGGGATGGTGCAGCTCAGTCCCGACACCCAGCACCGCCACTTCCGCCAGAGTTATCCGTGGGCAGCCGGCTACAACCACGGCGATGGCTCGATCCTCGGCTTCTCGCACACGCACTTCTCGGGCAGCGGCCACTCGGACCTGGGCGATGTGCTCCTGATGCCCTACAGCGGTGAGACCAAGCTGGAGCCGGGCTACCCCGAGCGACCGTTCTCGGGCTACCGCTCGCGCTTCTCTCACGACCAGGAACAGGCCGAACCCGGCTACTACGCGGTGCGCCTGAAAGACCATGACGTCGACGTCGAGCTGACCGCGAGTGAACGTGTTGGCCTGCACCGCTACAAGTTCAAGGCCGGCGAGCCGGCCAAGGTGCTGCTCGACCTGCGCACCAGCATCTACAACTACGACGGCAAGAACCTGTGGTCGCGCCTGCGCATGCGCGACGCCAGCACCGTCACCGGCATGCGCGAAACGCGCGGCTGGGCGCCGGGCCGCCAGCTGTACTTCGCGATCCGGTTCTCGCGCCCGATCGACACGCGCCAGCTGCTCAATCGCGAAGAAGCCGTCGAGTACAAGGGCTTTGCCCAGCCAGGCAAGACGCCGGGCGACCGCGCACTGGTCGAAGGCAAGGCGCTGATGGGCGACTTCAGTTTCGGCGTGCCGGCTGACGGCACCCTGTTGGTAAAGGTCGCGCTCTCGCCCGTCAGCGAAGACAACGCGATTGCCAATCTGGCCGAGATGCCGGGTTGGGATTTCGACGCCGAGCGCCGCCGCGCCGGCAAGGCCTGGAACGAGGCGCTGGGCGCGGTCAAGGTCGAGGCGCCGGCGCCGATGCGCACGCAGTTCTACACGGCGCTGTACCACACGATGCTCGCGCCGTCGCTGTTCATGGACCTCGATGGCAGCTACCGCGGCCCGGACAACGCGGTGCACAAGGCCAAGGACTTCCGCTTCCACTCAACGTTCTCGCTGTGGGACACCTACCGCGCACTGCACCCGCTGCTCACAATCGTCGCGCCCGAACAGCGCAGCGCCGACTTCGTCAACTCGCTGATCGCCTCGCAGCAGCACAGCCCCTACGGCGTGCTGCCGGTGTGGCAGTTCCACGGTCTGGAAACCTGGACCATGATCGGCTACCACGCGGTGCCCGTGATCGCCGACGCCTACATGAAGGGCATCCGCGGCTTCGACGCCGACAAGGCCCTGGCCGCGATGACCGCCAGCGCCGAATACGGCCCGTACGGCGGGCTGGAACACTACATGAAGCTGGGCTACGTGCCGATCGACCTGGAAAAGGAAGCGGCCTCCAAGACCGTCGAATACGCGTACGACGACTGGACCATCGCGCGCATGGCCGAGAAGATGGGCAAGAAAGACGTCGCCGCACGCTACTACCGGCGCGCCCAGAACTACCGCAACGTGTTCGACAAGGACACGGGCTTCATCCGCGCCCGCAAATCCACCGGTGAATTCCGCACCCCGTTCGATCCGGCGCAGTCGAACTTCGGCAGCGACTACACCGAGGGCAGCGCATGGCAGTATTCCTGGTACATGCCGCACGATAATGCGGGCCTGATCGGCTTCCTGGGCGGCGACGCACAGCTCGTGGCCAAGATGGACGAGGTCTTCGACGCCAAGGTCGACGAGAACCTGTACGCGCACATGGAAGACATCTCGGGCCTGATCGGCCACTACGCCCACGGCAACGAGCCGTCGCACCATGTGGCGTACCTGTACAACTACGCCGGCGCGCCGTGGCGCACGCAGGAACGCCTGGCCAATATCATGGCCACGCAATACAGCGACAAGCCCGACGGCCTGTCGGGCAACGACGATCTGGGCCAGATGTCGGCCTGGTTCGCGTTCACCGCGCTGGGCTTCTATCCGGTTGCGCCGGGAAGCAACGAGTACGTGATCGGCCGCCCGTTCCTCGACAAGGCGACGCTGAACCTGCCGAACGGGAAGCGCTTCACCGTGCGCGCCGAGAACCTGTCGGCCACCAATGGCTATGTCGGACGCGTGACACTGAACGGCAAGCCGCTCGCGCGCACCTTCCTGCGTCACCAGGACATCACGGCCGGCGGCGAGCTGGTATTCACGATGCAGGCTACGCCGAACAAGGAATGGGGCACGGCGAAAGAAGCGCGCCCGTACACGCAGACCGCATACTGACCGGCGCCGTCGATGCCGATTCGCGACATCGCGCACGCCACCGGCGACCCGATCGGCACGGTCGCGCGCGTGCAGGGATACGACGCCGGCAATCTGCGCCAGGGCGAGATCCGGCGCGTCACCTTTTTGCTGCACCGTCAGCACAACACGCAATCGGCCAGCCCGTTCTACCTGCCGGTGCTGCACGGCGCCGAGGATGCCTGCCGCAAGCGCGGCATCGCGCTCTCGTTCGTCGTGGTCGGCCCGACCGAGCCGGTGCTGGATCTGGTGCGCCTGCACCAGCCCGACGCCTTGCTGTGCGCCGGCTTTTTTGAGCCGGAACTGGTGGCTGCGCTGCGCGACACCGGCAAGCCCCTGGTGCTGCTCGACATGCGCCTGCCCGGTTACCGCTCGGTCAATCCCGACCATGCGCTGGGCGGTTACCTGGCCACGCGCCACCTGATCGCGCTGGGGCGCCGCCGCATCGCCATGCTCACCGGCCCACTGTCGCACCACAGCATCCTTGAGCGCTATCGCGGCTTTCGCAAGGCCCTGTTCGAGGCGCACATGCTGGCCGATCCCGATCTTGAAGTCCAGCTGCCCAGCATCGGCGACACGCAGGACAATCTGCACGGCGCGGTCGACGCCCTGCTCGCGCGCGCACCACGGCCCGATGCGCTGTTCTGCTACAACGACAGCGCCGCGCTGGCGGCGATGCGCCACTGCCTGGCGCGCGGCCTGCAGGTCCCGCACGACATCGCCATCGTCGGCTTCGACGACATCAGCGCCGCCGCCGCCGCGACCCCGCCACTTTCGAGCATCAACATCGACAAGGATCTGCTGGGCCGGATGGGCGTGGACCTGTTGCTCGACAAATCTGCCACGTCAGGCCTCGAACAGACCCTCACGCTACGGCTGATGGTCCGCGCGAGCAGCACCGGCGAGGCGCGATGACCGCGCCTGCGGCCATTGTCTGCGCGGGCGAAGCGCTGGCCGGCCGGTTGCGCCGGGACGGCGACCCAAGGCGCAGCCACGCCGGCGGCCCGACCTGGAACGTGGCGTGTGCCCTGGCGGCGCTGGGCGTGGCCAGCGGTTTCGCCGGCACCATCCGCCGCTGTGTGGCTGGCGATGCGCTGTGGCACGCCAGTGCAGCGGCGGGGCTGGACCTGCGCTACCTGCAGCGGGCCGGCACGCCTCACGACGACCCGGCGGACCTGCTGTTCGACCCGACCGGCATGCCGCCCGGTTGGCAGCAACAGGTGCAGTGGCTGCACGTCGGCAGCATCAGCCTGGCGCGCGGACCGCTCGACCTCACGCTGATCGGATTGGCAGAACAGGCGAAAGCGCACGGGCTGCGCATCAGCTATGACCCGCACTGGCATGACCTGATGGGGCCCGCATACGACGCGACACTGCGGCGCATGAGCGAGCTGGCGGACGTGATCAAGGTGGCCGACGACGACCTGCGCGCACTGTTTCGCAGCCACGACACGTTAGGCTCGCTGGAGCGCCTGCGGGCGCGTAATCCGGCGGCGCTGGTGCTGCTCATGCGCAGGGATGGCGGCGCGTCGCTGTATCACGGCGTGCAGACGTGGCATGCGCAGGCGCCGACGGTGGATGCGGTAGGCGCGGTAGGCGCAGGTGAGGCAGCAATGGCCGGACTGATTTATTCGCTGCAGCAGTCGCCCGCGGCGGACATGAACGCCCACATGGCATTCGCGGTGGCGGCAGGAAGCGCCGCATGCCGGTTGGGCAG
Source organism: Telluria sp. ZT3P25 (assembly GCF_059685895.1). NCBI lineage: Bacteria > Pseudomonadati > Pseudomonadota > Betaproteobacteria > Burkholderiales > Oxalobacteraceae > Telluria > Telluria sp. ZT3P25. The sequence goes on along the minus strand of NZ_JCASIJ010000002.1, from coordinate 625,656 downwards.
AATGCAGGCACCGGGCCTTGGCGCCGTCCGGGCGCTGCTCGGCGAAGTGACGGTCACCCGCTGAGCGCGCCCTGCCGCGGCATCAGGCCGACGCGGCGCACTGGGCGCCGTCACCGACAAACGGGCGGCAGTCGACAGGGATGTCGATCAGGAACGTCGTGCCCAGCTCGGGAGAGCTGTCGACCGCTACACTACCGCCGTGGCTTTCGCCCACGGCCTTGACGAACGGCAGGCCGATGCCCCAGCCCGTGGCCGAGAACGGCCCCGTTTCGCGGCGCAGGTACTCGAAGATCCGGTTGTGCTGCTCTTCGGGAATCGCATTGCCTTCGTTGTGAACGCTCAGCATCAGGCGCCCGCGCGTCTGGTGTGCCATGATGGTGACGGTGCCGCCATCGCCATACTTGATCGCATTGTTGACCAGATTTTCCAGCGCACGCCACAGCGACGCGCGGCACCAGTGGCCGGTGACCGGCTCGCCGGCCACGTCGACGACGACCTGCGTGCCATGCTGGCCATGCGCATATTGCTCGCCCAGTTCGCGCGTCAGCCCCAGGATATCGAAGTGCGACAGGTGCAGCGGGATCTTCGCCGCGCCCTGGAACGTCAGGGCGTCGAGCAGTTCGGCCATCATCTCGTTGAGCCGGTCGGCGTTGGCGCCGATGCGGGCGGCGACGTTCTTTACCTGCGCCCAGTCAGACGTCATGGTCATGAGCTGCGCGCCATGCGCGACCACCGACAACGGCGTGCGCATGTCGTGTGACAGGGCGGCCGCCATCTTGTGCCGCAGATCTTCGTGGATCTGCGTGAACGAGCGCACGGCTTCGCGCATGGCGGCATTGATCGACGCGTCGATGATGCGCCAATGCTCGTCGTCCAGGGACACCCTGCCCTTGGCCACGACCGCAATCGACTCGCGCAGGATCTGGTATTCGTGGACCACCTGATCGGGGCCGAACGGGGTCATGCGGGCGCGCTCGGTCCCGTGGACACTGGCCGAATTGTTGCCGCTCACCGCCTGCGTGCGCGGGTGGTCCGGGCTCAGGGCTTCAGCGATATTGTCGAAAAAAGCCGGCAGCGTGTTGGTCAACACGGGCCGCAGCAGATTCTGGGCGCCTTCGACGCGCGCGCGCACTTCCCGTTCCCAGCGATCCATGACGGCGTCGCGGATGGAAATGAATTGCAAACCGGTAGGAGAAATACCGTGGCGGTCAACATTCTGGTCAGTGGCTAGTGTCATGCAGTGTCAGTGTCAGGACCGGGCGCGGCAAGCGCGATCGGTGTTCAATAAGAGAAGATCAGCGGCGTTCGCGGACCGTTCCCGAATTATATAGCGCCTGCCGATGCGTGCTGCGCAGCCGGCCAGCGCGCCCGGCGATTTCGGCGCAGGCTGTGGCTGGGCCGCCACGCCCGGCGCAGCCAGGGCCGTGCGCCGCGCAACGCCAGCCGCGCTAGGCGCCGGCCGGCGTCCCCGCGATCCACAGTTCCACCCGATGATCGCGCCGGTCATCCTGCAGTTCGAATGTCCAGTCAGGACATGGCTGACCATCGAGCAGCAGGCCTTCCATCCCGTCGCCCGCATGCACCGTGATCTCGTAGAACGCACTGTGATAGCGGTAGCGCAGGCTGAAACCTTCCCAGCCCGGCGCCAGGTGCGGCGTCAGGTGCAGGCGCGCACCGTTGCGCTCCACGCCCAGCAGCGCTTCGATCGCCAACAGCCAGGTGGCCCCGGCCGATGCGGTGTGCAAGCCACCGATGGCGCGGCCGATGTGCGGCGCGACCGTGCGCACGCCGCCAGCGAGGAAGTATGGCGGCGCGCTGCCATCGGCCGTACGGTCCGGCGCGGGTGCGAGCGGATCGAGCATGCCGGCCAGCTGCCACGCGCGGCCGGCGTCGCCCAGCCGCGCAAAACCCGTCGCCGCCAGCGCGACGGCGCCGTGGTCCTGGCCGGGGCTGGCCACCACGCGCTCGCTCCAGTGGCCGTCGACCGCCGGATCGCACAGCAACGTGACGCCGTGCGCCTCGTCGACCAGACGCAGCGCTGCAGCGCGCAGCGCGGCCGCACCGTGTTCGGCGTCGGCCTGCACCGCCCAGCCCTGCGTCGACAACTCGACGCGGCAGGCGGCGTTGACAATCGAGCCAAGCGCATTGCGGCTGTCGAGCCACGTCCAGCGGTACCAGTCGCCGTCCCAGCCATGTTCTTCGCACTGCGCCCTGAGCGCCAGCGCGGCGCCGCGGCAGGTGGTGGCAAAACCGAAGTCGCCGCGCCGGTCGGCCACCTCGGCGAAGCGCTGCAGCACGGTCGCCATGAAAAAGCCCGTGCGCACGCTTTCGACACGCCCCGTCACATCGTCGTCGTGCACGCGCGCCGCCGCCAGCGGCAGGCCGCGCTGGCCGAAACGCAGGCAGCCGCGCAGGCCGTGCACGCAGTGCTGGTACAGATCGTCCCCGGCGGCCAGGCGTGTTGCCTCACCGGGATCGGCGCCGAATGGCAGAACGGCCGGCAGCGCGTCGTCTCCAGTCACGGCCAGGTAGTGCGTCAGCGCGTAAGGCAGCCACAGGAAGTCGTCGACCGCGGGCGGCGGCAACGTGGACTGCGCCGTAGCGAAGTCGCGCGCTGCCTGCAGCAATGCGTCGCGCAGCAGTTCGGGCCGGGCATGCACACTGGCGAGCAGCGACTGCAGGCGTGTGGCAGGACAACGCTCGCCCCACGCCGCGCTGATCGCCTGGTATGGCAGCCAGGTGTTCACGCGCAGGTCGAGCGACGCGTCGGGCGAGTGCAGTTCGACCGCGCCCAGCGTGCCATCCCACCAGTTGCGCAGGCGCTCCCACGCGGCGGTGGCAGCGCGCGCGCCACCGTGCAGTTGCACCTCGCGACTGGCGTCGAGCGTGCCGGGACCGGCCACGCCCAGCACGAACACCAGTTCGCGCTCTTCGCCCGGCGCCAGCGTGACTGGCACCTGCAAGGCCGCACACGGTGCGCGCCCTGCCCCACTGGCGCCGGACAGGCTGCTGCGCCCCAGTGCCGCAGGTTGCGCGATGCTGCCCTGGCGGCCGATGAATTCATCGCGGTCGCAGGTCGCGGTGATGTCGTCGGCGTCGACATGGAAGAACCCCACCTGGTCGCGGAAGTCGTCGCTGAACGCATTGCGCGCGAACAGCGCGCCGCTGGCCAGATCGATGCCGGTGACGATCTGCAGGCCGGGCGTGGCGTCGATCGTATCGAGCTGCCACGCGACGAAGCCCGTCACGCTCAGGCGGCGCGGTGCATCGCTGTCGTTGCGCAGCCGGAGCACGCTGTATTTGATGGGTGCATCCGGCGCCACGAAGCAGCGCAGCGCCGAATGGATGCCGTGCGCGCCGTGCTCGAACAAGGTGTAACCGACACCATGGCGGGTGACATACGGTTCTGCCGATGGCGCCGGCCACGGCGTGGGCGACCAGAATGCGCCGCTGTCCTCGTCGCGCAGGTAGAACGCTTCGCCATCCTGCGGTGCGACATCGTCGCTGCCAGCGCTCAAGCGCGCAGCGCGGGTTCCGCTCCAGGTGACCGCATGCCCCCGTTCCGAGACCACCGATCCGAAGCCGGGGTTGGCCAGCAGGTTGGCCCAGGGCGCCTGCGGCACCGGCACGGCTGCGCTGCTGCGCACTTCGTACTCGCGGCCATCCGGCGTGAAGCCGCCGATGCCATTGTCGAACAGGCGTTCTGGCTGCACGGTGAACAATGCTTCCGTCATCCAGGGCGTGGTCGCGCCGGCCACCAGTGGCGACGGCAAAGCGACGCCGGGCCGCGCGGCGCGGCGCAACTGGTCGGCGAGATCGCCGCGGCCGGACAGCAGCAGCGCGCTTGCGCTCGAGCGCAGCAGGATGCGGTCTTCCTGCCCGACGTCTTCGCGCAGGAACAGGTGCACGCCGCCCGGTGCATCCAAACTGTCCGGATCGACCAGTGCCATGGCCAGCGTCATCACCCCCTCGCGCACGGCGCGGCTGTCGCACAGCACCAACAGGTCGACCGCGAAACCGCGGTTGCGCCAGTAGGTATGCGCCTGCAGCACCTGGCGCGCCAGGCCCGTATCCGGGCCGTCCGCCAGCTGAAGCAGCAACACCGGCTGTACGCCGTCGATGCCGCAGGCCAGCAGGTCGGCGCGGCCGCGTGCATTGCGCGCGATGACGGCCGGGTCGGCGCGCAGCGCCGGTACCGGCTGCAGCAGGCAGCCGGCCAGGCGGTTGCACAGCTGTGCATCGGCTTCGCTCACGTCCATGCGGCGCAGGAAGGCCTGGGCCTGGGTCCAGGCAGCGTCGATCGCGCGGTCGACCGCATGGCCGGCACTGTAGCGGGCCGCCAGTTCGCGCGCCATCGCCCGGCTGGCGGCAACGCCCAGCACCAGGTCGACGGTGATTTCCTGCTGCGGCGCCAGCGTAACCGTACGGCGCAAGGCCAGCAGCGGTTCGTCCGGTTCGGGCACCAGGCCGGGCAACGCGCCGCCGGCGCCGATCGCCCGCGGTGCGCGCAGATCGTGGCCGCGACCGATGAAGCGTGCGCGGTCTGTCTCCAGCGTGACGGCAGGTGCGATGTCGCGCACTGCCATGCGATGCATGACGACCGGCGCGTCGGCCGCGGTGACGCACAGCAGGCTGTCGTTGGTGGCGTCGAATTCAATCATCACATGGCTGCGGCCCCCTGGCTCAAGCGCCGGTCCGGCCAGCGCCACGCTGCTGGTCAGTTCCAGCGTCAGCGGCTGCAGGCCACGATTGACGATGCGGATGCGGCGCAGCTCGACGTCGTCGTCCGGCGCCACCACGATATCGGTGTGCATGGCCAACCCGTTGTCCAGGCAGCGCACGCTGGCCCGCCCTTCGGAGAACACCGTTTCGCGCTCGCTCTCTGGCAAAAGGCCTGGCCAGACCTGGCCGGATGCGACGTCGCGTACATGGCAGGTCAAACCGGTTTCGCCGATGCCGGTGCGGGTGATCTGTTTGTCATCCCAGCGGCTGGCGCCAGTGCCATCGCTGGCCACGACCAGGTGGTAGCGGCCATTGGACAGCAACTGCACTTCGGGCAGCACCGGGGGCTCGCTGCCGATCACGCGGGCATATGGGCGCGCGGTCACGTCCTGGCTGGCGGTGGCTGCGCCGGTGTAACGGCGTTCGGGTGCAGCGCCGGAGACCGGCACCGGTTCTTGCAGCAATGGCAGCGCGGCCCGGAATTCGGGATCGCGGCAGAAGCGGCGCTGCATCGGCTCGCCCAGCAGATGGCGGGCCAGCGCCAGCAGCGTCATCGCCTGATGGTGCGCGGCGTAGGCGCGCACGACGACCTGCCGCTCGCCCTGCGGCAGGCGCGCCGGCGCGTAGTCGAGCGACTCGTACAAACCAAGCTCGCCCAGCATGCCTTGCGCCACGAAGGCGCGCAGGTTGCTGCTGGCCAGGCCCGGCGTCACGCCCAGCGCCAGCGCAGCGGCATACGGCGCCGCCACCAGGTCGTCATCGCGCAGTCGCTGCAGCGCTGCGGCGGGCAAGCCGAACTGGCCGGAGCGATAGCGCGCGGCGGCGTCCACCGCATTGCAACGGGATGACGAAAAGCCCCACAGCACGTCCCTGGCTTTGGCGTGCGCAACCTGCGCGCGCACCAGGGTGCAGGCGGCGCCATCGAGCAGCGTGTCGCGCCAGCCCGGCATCCAGAGTTGCGGCCCCAGGAGGTCGGCCATGGCACCACGGCGCGAGAGCAGCAGCGTATTGGCACCCGCCATGCGCAGCGGGCGGCCGAGCGACCACCAGTGCTGCTGCGGCAGCTGGTCCTGGGCCACGGCGGCAAAACTGGCCATGCGCGATGCGGCGGCCAGCAGGTCGCAACTGTCACGGTCCAGTCGTTTGTCGCGCACATCGTAGCCGGTCGCCAGCTGGCTGGTGGCGAGATCGACCAGCGCGCCGAAGTCCATGCGCGCGTTGTCGCGCGCGGCATCGGCCAGTGCAGCCAGCCGTTCGATGCGCTCCTGCGCGCAAGCACGGCCCGCATCCACCAACGCAGCCAGGCCAGCGCCGCCCGTCGTCGGCGCGCCGAGCTGCGCCAGTTCGCGCAGCGTCGGGATGCGGGTCAGGCTGGCGTCGAGGACGTATTCCTGGACTGCACGCATCCATGGTGCCAGCGCATACAGATCGTCCAGCTGCGCGGTGCAATTGGCAAGCAGACGCTCGACCCAGGCGACCAGCGCCAGATCCATGTCGTCCGGCAGACTGGCCGTCAGGCGTTCGGCATTGGCCAGTGCCAGGCGCAGACAGTCGGCCAGGCCCGGCAGCGTATCGAGGGCGCGACAGCGTTCGGGCGCCAGCGCGCCCTCCATCTCGTCCAGGGCATTGACGAATGAGGCCGGCGCATCGTGCGCATGCTCGCGCACAACCAGCAACGTGGCGCGGATGCCGTCCGGCGCCGCACCGGCGATCGGCTGATCAAGCAGTTCGTCCATGCCGACGGCGAAGGTGCGCAGCGCCAGCACCAGGCTGCCGCTGGCCGCGGTATCGACATGGTGCGGCTCGAGCGGCGCCAGCGTGGCGCCGTCATACCAGTGCAGCAGATGCCCGTTCCACCGTTCGAGCAGCGCCAGCGAGGCGAACGTGCACTCACTGCGTTCCAGCAGGCCGCCCAGTGGCAGAAAGCCGAAGTCGCGCGCACTCAGTGTGGCCAGCAGGCCAAGGCCAATGCCATCGGGCGAAACACGCGCATCGATCGCCGGCTCGGGGTGTTCGAGCACGGCGTGCGGCGCCAGACCATGACCAGCGACGCCGTAATGTTCGAAGAAGCCCCAGGTGCGGCGTGCCAGCGCGCGCAGGAACCCGTCTTGCGCCGGCGCGAGGCGCACGCTGCGGCGGGTCACCTGGCTCGTCCACCAGGCCAGCACCGGCGACAGGAACCATACCAGCAGCAGCGGCGCCGTGGCGAATACGGCATAGGGGTTGGCAAAGCTCACCAGCATCGCGGTGGCCATCGCCAGCAGCGGCGGGAACCACATGGCGCGGCCGTTGATTTCCAGCGAGCGGCCGGGCGCTGCCCCCGCTTGCGTATCGAGCAGACCGCGCTGCGTCACATGCCGGCGCCACAGCCCACGCACCAGGGCATGGGCATCGACCAGTGCTGCGTGCGGCAGGAAGGCCGCCCACAAGGCGCTGCGCGTGAGCGTCATGCGGGCGCCACGCGCCCAGCCGTCGAGGTGCTGGCGCCATGGTGCGTCAAGTGGCCGGTCGCCCAGCGCCACCAGCATGCCGACCAGCGCCGGCACGAATACGATCCCCAGCACCGCTGCGGTCCAGAACACGGGCGCGGCCAGCAGGCTCCAGCACAGGATCAGCAGCGCGAGCGACGCCGGTGCGACCAGGCTGGCGCGCAGCGCGTCGAACAGCGTCCAGCGTGCATGCGCGTGTTTGAGGCCATCGGGGCCACGGCCGAGGCGATGTGCCGATTGCCATGCCGCGCGCACGGCGCGGTGCCGGCGCAGCATGTATTCACCATACGTGGGCGCGCGCAGCGCATTCACGCGCACGTCTGCCACGCGCCCGGCGCGCAGGCGGTCCCGCTCGACGGGGCCGGGCAAGGCGCGGCCGTCGTCGTGCAGAACATCGCCGCAGGCACGGCGCCAGGCATCGACGTCGTGAATCGCAACCCAGCCGTGGTTCGCGGCCTGCACAGCTCCGCCCATGCGGGCAAAGCGCGGCGCGCGATGACCCGGTGGCGCAGGGCCACGTGCAGGCAGCAGCATGCCGTGCCCTTCGAGCACACGGCCGCTGTCATCCTGTACCGGCTGGTGCAGCGGATGCGCCATCGCTGCCACCAGGCTGCGCGCGGCGTCGCGCGGCAGGCTGGCGTTGGCGTCCAGTGCAATCACATAGCGCATTGCGGCGCCAGCGCCGGTGTTGCCGGCAGCGAGCAGGAAGCGTTCGCGCGCGCCGCACAGCCAGGCGTTCAGGTCGGCGATCTGGCCACGCTGGCGCTCCTGGCCGATCCAGGCTTGCTGGTCGACGCTCCAGATGCGCTGCCGCACCAGCAGCATGAACGGCCCGGCGTCAGCATGACCATGCCGCGCATTCAATGCATCGATGGCGGCGCTGGCCTGCGCCAGCAAGGCATCGTCCGCCGGCAGCGTTGCGCTGGCGGCATCGGGCAAATCGAGCAGCAGGCAAAAGCGCAGGTTCGGGTCGCGGTTGCCGAGATAGCGCACTTCGAGCTCTGCGCGCAGCCGCTCGATCGCGGCAGCGTCGCCCGCTTGCGCGCAGACGGCAACGACGGTCCGGCATGCGTCGGGAATGCCGGCGCTGAAATCCATGCGCGGCATGGTGGCCGGCAGGGTGCGCCAGCGTTCCATCATGCGCACCAAAGACAGCGCCAGCGCGCTCGCGCCGGGCAGCGCCAGCAGGCCAATCAGCGCCAGCAACCACGCGCTGGCATCGCCCTGGCGCGCGTGAACGAGGATCGCGGCTGTCACCAGCAGCATCAGGACGGCGGTCGCGCCAATGCGGGCAGCAACCGGCGCCCTGTTTGCCAGGGCCGGCAGGTAGTGGCCCACGTGGCGCGTGCGCACGTCCAGGCCACCTTCGCCCGGTGCGCGGTGCGTGCCGGCCAGCGTCAGCGCGTCGCGCGCAACCTCGACCTCGTCGACCTTGCCCGCGCGGGCACGGCGGGCAATCGCGTGCCGGTAGCTGTCGCGCGTGGCGCCATCCATGGCGGCGTAACTGCCATCCGGGTCGGTGCGCAGCAGCGCGTCGACCGCGCCATGCGTCTCGGCGAAGGCGCGCCAGTCGATCCCGCCAAGCAGGCGCAGACTGGCCAGCGTGTTGCCGGCCGAAATGGCATCCTCGGCCTGTTCGCTGTGTTCGCGCTGCGTGTGCTGCGCGATGCTGGTGTCGGCATCGGCCAGGCGCGCGTCGAGCCAGTCCAGGACCTGGGTCACGGCGCCACCTCGGCCATGCAGGCGCCGCGCCAGTTCGGCGATGAAGCTGTCGTTGGCCTCGACGCTGCGCATCATGTCGGCCACCAGCAGGATCAGGTCACCGGGCCGCGTCTCGGCCGTGTCCAGCAGGCGCACCGCCCAGCCGGCGGCCTGTTCATGCGCGGCGCAGGCACGCGCCGCGCGCGCGGCCAGGCGCCGCAGGTTGTCGATCAGGGCCAGGCGCAGCAGCGCCGGCAGCGCGTCGAGTTCGGCGATGCGCAGCAGAGCGCTTTCCTGGTATGCACTCACGAACAGCGCCAGTTCCTCGGCATCGATGCGGCCATCGCCATGCGCGACCACGTCGAGCACCAGGCGCCAGGCGCGCACGGCGCCATCCGGCGCCAGTGTCGGCAGGGCCGCAGCGCCAGGCTGCAAGCCGGCGCGCGTCAGGCGCACCTGGGCGTCGAGCAGGTGGTGCTGGTCGAGCAGGCGCGCGCCGGCAGGCGGCAGCGCAAAGCCAGTACGCGCGGCCTGGTCGAGCGCGTCGCACGAAGCGGCGATGGCGTCGGCGTTCGTCGCCAGCAGTGCACGCAGGGCCTTGGCGCCGCCCTTGCCGGCCGTGGTGGGTTGCAGTACGTGGCGCGCCGCCAACTGGCGTGCGTGTTCCGCGCGCTGGAGCGCGCCGGAAGGTGCTGCGCGCCATGGCGCATCGTCGCCGGTTGCACGCGCGGCATCATGCGGCGTGCGCTGCCCGGCGGGCAGGTTGTGGTTCTTGACGTTCAACGGGGCCTCGGGACTGAGCGTGCGCAGCAGACCGCTGGAGCACAGTGGCGTCCGGGACGGATCAGGGCAGGAAACGCTGGGCGCGCACGGCTGATCCCATGCTAGGCAAAGACCTGCGTCATTACTGTGCGCTGACGAACACACCCCACCGATGGGCGGCAGGCATCCGCGCCCCGGCGATCAGATGGCGAGCGCGAACCCGCCCACCAGCGACCAGGCGCCTGGATGGCCCAGAGCGCGCAAGGCCTGCGCCGCGCGGGCGCTGCGGGCACCACTGCGGCAGACGAACAGCAGCGGCGCCATCGCGCCCAGCCACTGCGGCGCGTGGTCGGCAACGCATGCCAGCGGCACGTTGCGTACCGCGTGGCCGTGCAGGCGGACCACGCCCCCACCCGCCCCCGACCCCGCGACGCTGTGTTCGCGCAGGTTGCGCACGTCGATCACGATCGCGTCCGGATGCGCAGCGAGCCAGTCGCGGGCGGCAGCGGCGGGCACCAGCATTGCGCTGTCGATGACGCCATCAATCGCCGGCTCGACGCCTGACATCGGCATCGGCATCGGCGCGGCCAGCGCAGCGCCGCAGCGCGCGATGCGCTCGCAGGCCAGGTCGAGCGAGGCGTCATCAAACAGCGCGCCAAACGACAGGCGCACCGCCGCCGCGCTGCGCCAGGCCGGCACGGCCATCGCATCGAGCACGTAGCTCGATCCGGCTTTCCCGGCCGAACACGCCGAGCCGGCGCTGACACGCATGCCGGCGGCATCGAACAGGTCGAGCAGCGTGGCGCTGGCCACATCCGGCACCGAGAAGTTGATGGTCGTGGGAAGCGATAGCGCCAGGGGCGCATTGAACACGATGCCGGGCAAGGCTGCTTCGAGCGCCGCCACCAGACGCGCGCGGCACGCCAGCAGTGCGGCGCCGTCGCGGAACGTGTCACCGCGCTCCAGCGCCGAGAACACCGCGCCCAGCGCTGCGATGCCGGCCATGTTTTCGGTGCCGGAACGCTGGCCATCTTCTTGCCCGCCGCCGCACATCAGCGGCGTGTACGGCGCACCGCGGCGCACGTACAGCATGCCGATGCCTTTCGGTGCATACAGCTTGTGCCCCGAGAACGGCGCGTAGTCGATGCGGCTGGCGGCCAGGTCGAGCGGGAGCTTGCCCAGCGCCTGCACGCAGTCGACCAGCCAGAGTGCATCGCTCCCTGCCTCGCGCAGCACGGCTTCGATACCGGGCAGGTCGGACACCACACCCGTTTCATTGTTCGCTGCCATCGTGCACACCAGCGCCACGCGCGGTCCCAGTGCGCGCAGCACGTCGAGCCGGTGGCGGCCATCGCCATCGACCGGCAGCACGCGCAGCTCGAGTCCCGTGCCGAGCAAGCGGTTCCAGTGCGCCAGGCTTTCAGGCACCGCCTTGTGTTCGGTCGCGCCGATCAGGACAATATCGCCGCAGGCTTCACCGCGCGCGCGCCGCTCACGCACTGCGCACAGGGCCGAGAGCACGGCCGTCTGGATGCCTTCGGTGGCGCCGCTGTTGAACATCAACCGGCCATCACCCGCGCCGACCACGCGGCCCGCGCTGGCGCGCACGCTCTCGCGCAGTGCCCGGGCGCGCAGGCCCGTCGCATGGCTGCTGCTCGGATTGCCGAAGCCGTCCTGCATGGCGGCCATGGCGGCGGCTGCCGCGGCCGGTAATACCGGTGACGTCGCATTGGTATCGAGGTAGATTTCGGTCTGCATGAATAGGTGCCAAAAATATAAAAAAGGTGTCGCACAACATGTTATTGTCCAGTAATATGGTACGGGCTAAAGACGGTCAATACGTTCCAAACTCTCTGGTTTCCGATCAAACAGTAGGATAATTATTCTTATAATCAGCAATGCGGAATATGAATTCACTCGACAAGTTTGATTGTGCGATCCTCGCTGCCCTGCAGGCGGATGCCACCTTGTCCATTTCGGGCCTGAGCGAAAAGGTTGGGTTGTCCAGCACACCGTGCTGGAAACGCGTCAAGCGCCTCGAAGAAGAAGGCTTCATTGAAAGCCGCGTTTCCATCGTCAATCGCGAAAAAGTCGGCTTGCCGGTCACCGTGTTTGTCAGCGTCAAGACGCCCGAGCACGATGAAAAATGGCTGGCGCGCTTTGCCGCCGCCGTGATCGCGCTGCCCGAAGTGCTGGAGTTCCATCGCATGAGCGGCGACGTCGATTACCTGCTCAAGGTCGTCACCACCGATATCGCCGGCTACGACCGCTTCTATAAAAAGCTGATCAAGACCGCGCGCCTGACCGGCGTGTCGTCGGCGTTCTCGATGGAGCAGATCAAGTCCACCACCGCCCTGCCCCTCGAACTGATCTCGCACGGCACGCCAACCTGAGTCTTTACAGGCGTTGTGCGCTTTCGCCGGGTGCGTGAATCGTGCGATGATGGCGCCCGTCCACATCAACGGGAGACTGAGTCAATGCCATCGAAAATCACCATGGCGCCGCTGGCGCTGGCCGCACTGATTGCCACCATCGGCGTGCACGTGCACGCTGCCGAGCAGGTCGTCAAGATCGGCGTCAGCGGACCGCTGTCGGGCGCCAATGCGTTTGCCGGCAAGGACAATGAAAACGGCGTGCGCATGGCCATCGAAGAGCTCAACGCACAGAAGATCCAGGTCGGCGCCAACGTGCTGCGCTTCGTGCTGCAATCCGAAGACGACGCGGGCGACCCGAAACAGGGCGTGACCGTGGCCCAGAAATTCGCCGACGCCGGCGTCAAGTTCGTGCTCGGCCCGTACAACTCGGGCGTGGCGATTCCGGCCTCGCGCGTCTACAACGACAGCGGCATCCTGATGTCGACGGTGGGCACCAATCCCAAGATCACCGCCAGCGGTTACCCCACCGTGTTTCGCATCGTCGCGAGCGACACGCAGGTGGGCGCCTCGGTCGCCGGCTACGCAGCCAAGGAACTCAAGATCAAGAACATCGGCGTGATCGACGATCGCACGGCGTTCGGCCAGGGCATCGCGATGGAATTCAAACGCCAGGCGCAGCTGGCCGGCATCAAGATCGCCGGCCACGAGTTCACCAACGACAAGGCCAGCGACTTCGCCGCGATCCTGACTGCGCTGCGCGCCAAGAAGGTCGATGCGATCTTCTACGGCGGCTACGCCCCGCAGGCCGCGCCGATGGTGCGCCAGATGAAGCAGCTTGGCCTGAACGTGCCGCTGCTGGGCGGCGACACGCTGTGCAGCCCCGAGATGGCAAGACTTGGCGGCACTGCGGTCGGCGAAAACGTGCGCTGCGCGCAGGCCGGCGCGATCGTTGCCAAGCAACCGGGCGGCGCGGCCTTCCTGGCCGGCTACAAGAAGCGCTTTGGCCGCGAGCCGGACGTGTATGCGCCCTCGTTCTATGACCAGACCAAGTTCATCGCGCAGGCGATCCAGTCGGCGAAAACGGTCGATGCCAAGGCAGTTGGCGTCGCGATGCACACGATCAGCTACCAGGGTGTGGTCGGCATGTACAGCTATGACCCCAAGGGCAATCTGAAGAAAACGGCCGTCACGGTGTACACATTCAAGAACGGCGCCCTTACGCCGCTGGCCAGCTACTGATTTTTTACCAGGACCTCGATCACGATGAAACCATCCTTCCAACTCGGTGCACTGGCCACGGCCGCCCTGCTCCTGTGCGCCAGTGCCGGCGCGGCGCCAGCTGTCACCCCTGCGTCTACAACCGCGGCGGCTGCCGCATCGGCTGCCGACATTCAGGCCGGCAAGGCCATCAACAAGCTGGTCGACGAGTACTACGACGCCTACGCGCGCTTCGAGCCGGTCTGGGCGACCGAGTCCGGCGACGGCCGTTTCGATGGCCAGCTTGGCCTGCCGATCGCGCCGAAAAACCGCGACGCCCAGTTTGCGCTGTACCGCGGTTACCTGAAACGCCTGGGCACGATCCCGCGCGAGCGTCTCAATCCGCGTGACCAGGCCAGCTACGACATCGCCAAGTTCGAGCTCGAGACCGCGCTGCGCCTGGGCGCCTTCCCCGAGCACCTGCTGCCGGTGGACCAGATGTTCAACATGCCGGTCTTCATGGCCAACTACGCCGGCGGCCAGGGCGCGCAGCCGCTCGCCACGCCGCAGGATTACCGCAATTACCTGAGCCGCCTGGACCAGATGGTCGCCTACATCGACCAGGCGATCGCCAATATGCGCGAAGGCGTCAAGCGCGGCGTCGTGCATCCTCGCGAGCCGATGCTGTCGCTGCTGCCGCAACTGAAGGCACTGGTCGCGGCCACGCCCGAGGCCAGCATCTTCTACAGCCCGATCAAGGCGCTGCCTGCGGGGTTTTCAAGCGCCGACAAGACCAAGCTGACGGCGTCGTACCGCAAGACGATCGCTGACAAGCTCAATCCGGCGCTGGCGCGCCTGGCCACGTATGTCGAGAAGGACTACCTGCCGGCCACCCGCACGACGGCCGGCTGGGGCGCACTGCCAAACGGCGCCGAGTGGTACAAGGCGCGCGTGGCAGCGATGACCACGACGAGTCTGACGCCCGAACAGATCCACGACATCGGCCAGAAGGAAGTAGCGCGCATCCAGGGCGAGTACGGCAAGATCGGCCCGAAGATGGGTTATACGGGCCCTGCGGCCGGCCTGCCGCGCTGGGTCTCGGAGCAGCCGAAGTACAAGCCATTCACGTCGGATGCGCAGGTGATCGCGGTGTTCGAGAAGATCGACGCCGACGTGCGCACCAAGCTGCCAAAGCTGTTCTCGCTGATGCCGAAGGCGCCGCTCGAAGTGCGTCTGGAACCGGAACTGACGCGCGAGACGGCGTCGGACCATTACTCGTCACCGGCGGCCGATGGTTCGCGGCCCGGCGTGTTCTGGTCGGTGGTGAACGATCCGACCAAGTACGGCAGCACCGGCATGGTCACGCTGTACCTGCATGAAGGCCAGCCGGGCCACCACTTCCATATCGCGCTGACCCAGGAACTGGGCCTGCCGAACTTCCGCAAGTTCGGCGGCAATACGGCGTTCACCGAAGGCTGGGCGCTCTACGCCGAAACGCTGGGCAAGGAGATGGGGCTGTTCGACAAGCCGGAAGATTATTTCGGCCACCTGAACGACGAGATGCTGCGCGCGGCGCGCCTGGTGGTCGACACCGGGATGCACACCAAAGGCTGGAGCCGCGATCAATCGATCACGTACTTCCGCGAGACGCTGGGCTACTCGGAACTGGAAGCACGCGCCCAGATCGAGCGCTACATGGTCATGCCGGGCCAGGCGCTGGCATACAAGATCGGCGCCCTGAAAATCATGGAGCTGCGTCAGCGCGCGCAGGCGGCACTGGGTGACAAGTTCAACCTGCCGGCATTCCACCGCGTGGTGCTGGATGAAGGCACGCTGCCGCTGGCAGTGCTGGAGGCGAAGGTCGATCGCTGGATTGCAGCGTCGAAGTAAGCTGGATCGGGAAAGCCGATTTCGCGGAGCAGCCTTGCTGGGGTGAAGAACAGCGGGCTGCTCCTCGCAAACCGGTACGACGATACTGAACTACCGACGCGAAAGCATCGCGCGCCCGTATTTTGAGTCTGCTGGCGAGTTAATCGCTGAATGCGGTCTTCACCAAGAAAGCGTCATGCCCCCTATTTTTCGACTATTCGCAATCTGCCCGATCGCGTTGTGGATGGCAGGCTGCGCGCCGAACATTGACACCGCTCATGCTGGTGCTGGTGGTGCTGGCACGGCAAGCGGCGTCACCACACAAGAAAAGATCACGGTCACGAATGGCATCCGGACCCGCGAGGTCCATGAAGTCAGGAACGGCATCAGGGAAATCATCCTGCAAGAGAACCAGAAGGCCGGCCAGCTGCACGGCGAACAGCGCAGGTTTGCCAAAGGAATACTGATCGAAGAGGTCCACTACGAGAATGGCAAACAAACCGAGGTCAAGGACCAGGAGTGGCTTGATGAAATGAATGAATTACGCGCCGAGAACTGCGTCCTCGAAAAAATTCCGGATCACCCTGATCCGGAAACGAAAGAGCCGCCCATGTCGCCGGCAATGCGCGATCAAGTCACTGCGCGCTGCAATGAGCGGCCGTTCGCCAGCGACAAATAGGCTGCAATCAGAACAGCAGCGCGTAAAGTTCAACGCTCGATCATGAACACCGGATACCGGCACCATTCCGGCTCGCGGTAGCGCGCGCAGTTGGCGAAGATGAAGTCGAGCACCGCTTCCTGATTGGCCAGCAAGCCAGGATTGGCGCCTTTCCACTGTTCGAACTTCGCCGCCAATTCTGGTTCCTGCAACAGCAGCCGCTCGGCCTCGTCCTCGAACACATACTCCGAATACGCTTCCTTCTTTTCCAGCACGCTGTTGAAGAAGCCCCAGCGGAAGAAGCTGTCGTGCGCCAGCGGTTCGAGCGTTTCCACCGCATAGCGCGCATTGTCCTGGTCCAGCGGCACCAGAATATCCCCGGCGCGCAGCTGCACGCTGGCGTGACGCCGTTCGAGCACCACGTCGTCATGGAACATGTGGCCTTCGTACGCCGTCGGGCGCGAGGTCACGCTGTCGATCTGGTAGTACGCGACCTGCTGCATGCGGTCGGCGTCGATGCGCTCCATGCGCACGCCATTCCACTCCAGGCGCTCGATCGCTTCGCGCCACTGCTGCGGTACCACGTACGCCTGCGGCGCCGGCACGCTCGCATCCACCGGGAAGCGATTGTAATAGGCGATGTCGCGCTCCCAGACGCTGCTGCGGTCGTAGTACAGGCGCGAATAGTCGCCCAGCACGCTCTTCTTGTACTTGGCTTCATACCCTTTGAAACGGAAGCTCGACGGATTGGCTTCGTCCATCTTCCAGCGCACCGGCCACTCGGCTTGCGTGCGGCCCGCATCCTTGGCCGCGCGGCGCAGCGCCTGGATGCGGGGGGCGTTCTGCACGGTGAAGGCCAGTGCGACGTCGACCAGCGCACGCATCGATTCGTAGCGGTCCCGGAACGGCTTGAGCATGTGCGTTTCGGGCATGAAGCCGATCGTGTGGTGCAGCGCCGCGTAGCCGGTCGAGAAGCGTGCGGTTTCCAGGAATTCGGCGATGCCGTGGTCGGGGCTGTCCTGCACCGGGTTCACGTACGGGCAGGTGGGCCAGCCGCGCGCGTCCATCCCGGCGTACATCGCTGGCAGCATCTCGGCGCGCAAAAATTCGCCCAGGCCACCACCGAGCTTGTCGGCCTGCGTGTGGATCAGCGTCATCGTGTAGCTGTAGTCGGCGCCGTTGGACGTGTGGGTGTCGACCATCACGTCAGGGTCCCAGGCCGTAAACAGTTCGTTGAATACACGGGCCGTCAACGTGTCGCACTTGACGAAGTCGCGGTTCAGGTCGAGGTGGCGGCTGTTGCCACGGAAGCCAAACTGCTCCGGCCCGTCCTGGTTCACGCGCGACGTGTCGGCGCGATTGAAGGCGCCGTCGACGTTGTACAGCGGGACGAACAGGAATACGGTCGTGCCCAGCGCATGCAAACGTTCAGGCTCGAGGCAAAAGTCGCGCACCAGCGCCATGCAGCCATCGACGCCTTCCGGCTCGCCCGGGTGGATGCCGTTGTTGTTGAAGAAGACCGCACGCCCGGCGGCCTTGATCGCGGCGCGGTCGAACACGCCGTCGCTGCTGACCACACCGGCGTGGATCGGCACGCCCGCATCGGAAACACCCACCTGTTCGAAGCGCAGCACCGCCGGATACTGGCGCGCGAAGTCGTGATACCAGGCGATGCAGTCGGCCCAGGTGGTGGTCTGGTTCAGGTTGCCTTGTTCGTAGGGCGTGAGGGGTGCAGTAGCCATGGTGTTCTTCGCTAATAAAGGTGATGCTTACAGGATGACGCCGGGAGGTGTGGCAGGCGTAGTCGCGGCTGGCGCAGTGGACGCAGTGGGTGCCGGCGGCGCCAGCGTCAACGGCAGGGCGATGGCGACATCGGTGCCTTCGCCGGGGCTCGAGCGCACCTCGATCGTGCCGTGCAGCGCGTAGGCGCGCTCGCGCATGCCGATGATGCCGATGCCTTCGGAGGCGCTGGCCGTGTCGAAGCCGGCGCCATCGTCGACCACGCGGATGCGCAGCATGCCCTTGCCTTCGTCGAGCAGCAGGCTGACGTGCGCCGAGCGCGCCGCGGCGTGCTTCATGACGTTCGACAGCGCCTCCTGCACGATGCGGTAAGCCGAGATGGCCAGCTCGTTCGACAGGCGCGCGAAGTCGCCTTCGCTATGCAGGTCGAAGCGGCAGCCGGACGTGGTGTCGTAGTGGCGCACCATCTCTTCGACCGCGCCGTGCAGGCCGAGCATGTCGAGCACCTCGGGCCGCAGGCGGCGCACCAGGCGCCGGCCGTTGGCGTACAGGTCGAGCGCGAGCTTGGTGATGGCTTCGGACTTGCGCTTGATTTCCACCACCTCGGGGCCTGCAGGCGCCTTCGCCGCCAGCAGGCCGATCGCCTGCGCCTCGAGGCGCGCTGCGATCAGCGACGCATTGAGTTCGTCGTGGATCTCGACCGCGATGCTCTTGCGCTCGTCCTCGATAATCTCGTTGACCTTCTGGATCAGTTTGCGCTTGTCGGCATCGGCGCGCAGCGCTTCGTTGCGCGAGGCGAGCAGGTCGCGCGTGCGCTCGGCCACCTTGTTTTCGAGGTCGCGCTTGGATTCGCCCAGCGCCAGCGACATTTCGCCGATCGACGATTGCAGCTCGCCGATCTCGCCGCCGGTGGTGACCGGCGGATGCACGCGGAAGTTACCACCCCGGATCTGGCGCAGCGTGCCGATCGCCTCGCGCAGCGGCACGATGAGCGAGCGCGCCAGCACCCAGGCCAGGATGCCGCTGGCGGCCAGCGCCAGCGCCGCCATCGACAGTTCGATCTGGAAGCGGTCGGTCTGCTTGGCCATCATGTTCGCCGGCGACATCGTCACCCGCACCCAGCCCACCACTTCGGTGGTGAGCGTGGGCGGACGCGAATCGCTGGACGCCGACACGTGCGGCGTGCCGTTGTCCGAGAACAGGTTGATCCACACGACCTGCTTGCGGATCGGTGCTTCGTAGTAGTGGGACTGGGCGTCCAGTGCCGATTCGGACACCACGCGCACGGCTGCGCGGCCGCTGCCGTCGATGACGTCGACGCGGTAGATGCTGCGGTCGGACTGCACCAGGCCATTGATGGTCAGGCGCAGGTCGGACAGGTTGCCCGAGATGACGTTGTATTCGGACGTCTCGGACAACGCGCGTGCCAGGATGCGGCCACGCTCGGCCAGTTCTTCGGCCACCTGGGCGCGGTGCGCGTACCACGAGTACCAGACGAAGGATGTAAACAGCAGGATCACCGGCAGCATCGTGATGACGGCCATGCGCCGTCCGACACCCCAGCCGCGCCAGAAACGCAGGTTCATCGCGCCGCCGGCGCCGGCGCTGGGCGGGCGAAGTTGCGCGCGGCGTCTGTCAGGCGCAGGTCGAGCGAACTGGCCACGCCTTCATTGATGATCGTGCGGAAGTAGCGCGGGAACTGCGGCGCGGGCAGTTCGCCGGTGCGCACGAAATCGGCCGTGATCTCGGCCACCTGGGCGTTGATTTCTTCGACTTCGGAATACGTGGTTGCCAGCGCGCCCACCTTGACCATGTCGGCCGAAAAACCGATCACGCCCTGCTTGCGGCGGTAGGTCGAGAGCAGGATGTTGCGCACGTTTTCGGCGTTGTAGATGTCGCTGTCGGGCAGCGCCAGCAGCGTCTCGGCGCGCGTCATGCTGCCCAGCGTGTGATTCAGGTCGTCGCCCGGCGTGAACATCTGGATCTCGGCGGCGTCATGCAGCACCGGGCGCAGGAAGGCGGTGTCGGGGCCAAGCAGCACGCCCACCCGCACCGGGCGCCCGTACAGGAGTTCGGCCAGGCGCATCTGGTCGTTCGGCGCCGGCTCGGCGTACACCGCCGTGATGGCCGCGCGGCGCGGCTTGGGCAGGCGCGCCGTCAGGCCACGCCACACCTGGCTGGACGTGTAGGCCGAGATGACGACGCAATCGCAGCGCCGCGACAGCGCATCGCGCAGTGCGGTCGGGCCGACCGCGATATACAGCATGCGGCGTTTTTGCGCGAGCTCGGTGCGAAACGCGGCGAAGGTCGGCACCAGGCGCTTGTAGAGGTCGTCGACGATGCGGTGCGTGACCGCGCTGTCGTCACCGGTGATGATCTGGAAGCGGTAGCCCTGCACTTCTTCGCGTTCGCGCTCGGTTTGCTGGGCCTGGACGGCATGGGCGCCGGTGGCGGCCAGTGTCAATGTCAGCGCGATCAGCGGAGCCAGTGAACGCGCACGTGAAGCGTTCTGCATCCGGCGCAGGAGACTGGTCATCGCTTACGGCTCGATCAGGCCGTGCTTGACGGCCAGCAGCGTGATGCTGGCCTGACGGTGCACGCCCAGCTTCTCTTTGATCGACTGGCTGATATTGCTGATGGTCTTGGTCGACAGATCGAGCCGCTCGGCGATTTCGGCATTGGTCATGCCCTCGGCCATGAACTTGAAGATTTCCAGGCCGCGCTCGTCGAGCTGCGACTGCGGCGTGACTTCGCCGCGCACGGCCATGCTGGCCAGGCGCGAGGCGATGTGCGGCAGGAAGTACAGCTTGCCCTCGTGCGCGTGACGCACGGCAGTGGCCAGGTCGGCCGGGTCGCAATCCTTGGTGACGAAGGCGTGGGCGCCGAGGCGGTAGGTTTCCTTGATCAGACTATCCTGGTCAAACTGGCTGAGAAAGACGATCTTGGCCGCCGGGTCGGACTTCAGGATGGCTTGCGCCGCATCCATGCCGGTCAGCTCGGTGCCGAAGCGCATGTCGAGCACGGCGACGTCGGGCTGCTCGGCCGCGTACAGCGCGGTGGCTTCGCTCGGGGTCTTGGCCTGGCCCACCACCTGCATGCCCGCCGCTTCGAGCGACATGGCAAAACCGGTCATGACGATGGGGTGATCGTCGGCCAGCATGACGCGGATGGGTTTGTTCTGTTCTGCCAATTTGTTCTCCTGGCGCGGGGGCCTGTGGTGCACATGCGTTGCGCGTGCAGGTCTGAACGCGACATGCACGGCCGGGGCAATGGGCCCCGGGATAGAGGGGAATTATTTCACACAACGGGCGGGGAAGCGATGGGTAAAAGGGCGGAGAACGCATGCGATGCGCGCTGAGGCGACGCATTGCCTGAGCACGCCGGCAACATCGTCGCACTCTGGGCGGCCCATGAATAGAACTAAGATTACCTCATAATAGCTTTGCAAATTGCTAGGCTCTAGCATATATTGATTCCATCAGCGGTAGATATGCACCCTTCAACAATCCTCAAGGAGGTCGGTATGCATGGTTCTTACATCCACGATGGGGTCAGCGGCAAAGCTGGCAAGTTGGTCCTCGTCGCCGGTCTGCACGTGCTCGTTGCGATGGGCGTCGTGCACGTCATGAATGCGAAGACGATCTCGCTGCCCGCCATTTTTGACGAGCCCATGGTGTGGATGACTCCCGAGATACCGCCACCATCGCCGCCACCCGAACCACCCAGGCCGCAAATCCGGTCGGCGCCACCCGACATCGTGATGCCGAAGGTCGAGGTCGAGATTGCCGCGCCACCGCCCCAAGCTGCTGTCCAGGCCAGCACCGAGCCAGCACAAGAGCCGGCCCCGCCGCTGCAAACAGAAACGCCACCGACGCCAGCCGCCCAGCCATCGACCAGCAACGGCCAACTGCGCAGCGCCGTGCTGGCCGACGCCAGTGGCTGCACCAAGCCTGCGTATCCGGTGCGCGCCGCGCGCAATGGCGACACCGGCACCGTGACGCTGGCACTACTGGTCGGCGCCGATGGGCGGGTACAGGATGCGCGCATCCAGTCGTCGAGCGGCTCGCGCGATCTCGATCGCGCCGCCATCAACGCTTTGATCACATGCACGTTCCAGCCAGCGATGCATGGCGGCGTCGCCGAAGCCGGGTGGGCCAGGCTGGCCTATGTCTGGACACTCGAGTAACCAGGACCGACCCTCTTTCGCCCGCCCCTCTTGATCCGGCGGGCTTTTTTTCGCCCTTATGACAGGTGCATGGAGAACAACCGATGGATGCCGTCCGCGCCGTAACACCCGCCATTAACGTCAGCGGGTTCATGCATGCTCTCACCGGGGCTGTCGTACTGGCCGCCCTCACCGCCCTGGCCTGGCTGGCACTGGCGCCACCCGTTGTCCCGGCGCCCGTCGCCTCGGTCGCATCCCCCGCGTGGGCCGCGCGCGCCAACGACCATCAGCGGGTGCTGGCGGCCAGCCCCCGCTCGATCGGCGGCAGCGACAATGCCCACGCGCGTGCCTACCTGATGACACAACTGCGCGCGATGGGACTGGCGCCAGCCGTGCAGCGCGCGACCGTGCGCACATCGGTCACGCGGCTCTTCGGCGGCATTCACCACACGATCGGGGTCGTGCATAACGTCGTCGTGACGATTCCCGGCACCGCGCCGGATGCTGCGCGGCGCCCCGCCCTGCTGCTGGCAACCCACTACGACAGCGGCGCGGCGCCGCGTGACGCCTTGCCCGGCGCGGCCACCGCCAGCGCCCTGCTCGAAACCGCGCGCGCATTGCACGCCGCCCCGCCGGCCAACGATATCGTGCTGCTGTTTGCCGACGGCGAGCGGGTTGGCATGCTGGGGTCCCGAGGATTTGTCGAGCAGCACCCGCTGGCCGGCCGCATCGGCATGGCGCTCCGGTTCGATGGCGCCGTCGACGGTCCGCTACGCATGCTGGAGGCCAGTGGCGCGGGTGCACCGGCCCTGGCGGGCTGGATGCAGGCTGCGCGCGAGCTGCACGGCACGTCTGCGAACGCGACGCTGGCATGGCTGCTGGGCGACGCGCCCCACATCGGCCCGCTCACCCGGCTCGATGCGCCGGTGCTGCTGTTCGGGGGCGGCGAGCCGCGCGCAGACGGCACCGCGCCGCGCCAGTTGGGCGACGCCATGCTGCGCCTGGCCCGCGCCTACGGTGCGGCACCATTGGCACCGGGCCGCCAGGCAGCGCACGTCTACTTTGCACTGCCGATCATCGGGCCCGTCCACCATGCGGCGTGGCTGGTGTGGGTGCCGGCGATCCTGTCCTGCCTGATGCTGGCGCGCGCATGGCGCGGACAGTTCGGCCAGGACGGCGTGCTGGACGCAGCGCAGGGCGCGTTCGGCGTGTGCTTCCTGCTGCTCGTGGTACGCGTGGGCACCTGGAGCTGGGATCACGAGCTGGCCGCCGCCGGCCTGGCCGGTGAACACCGTCTGCCGTTGACCGTTGCCGTCGTCACGGCCTGCGTGTTCGTGGCCGGCCTGTACCTGCTGCGGCGCAGTGTCGGCACGGCCGCGACGGTTCTCGGCGCGCTGGCCTGGCCGACGCTGGTGCTGCTCTTTGCCGCTGTGTTCCTGCCAACGCTCGCCCCGCTGCTGGCCTGGCCGCTGGTGGCGGCGCTTGGCGCCTTCACGCTGCTGCATACGCGCTGGGGCGAACGGCAAGGCCCCAACGTACGCCTGCTGGTGCTGCTGGCCGGCCTGGCGCCGGCCGCGAGCCTGCTCCCGCCGGCGCTGCGCGATGCCTGGATCCTGCTGGCCCCAGGCCACATGCACGTTCCGCCGATGCTGATGGCGCTTCCCATGCTGTGCTTTGCCGGCCCGCTGCTGATGTTGCGCAGCAGGGCCGCCGTAACTGGCGCGCTGGCGCTGGCGCTGGCGGCCTGCCTGACACTGCCGGATGGCGCGGTGGCGCCACGTGGGCAGGCGGTCGCACCCGCGAATCTCGAGGGGCTGGTCTATTACAAGGACATGAACTCGTGGCGCGCCTACTGGCTGCTGCCGCAGCAGCCGCTCGACGACTGGCGCCGCGACCTGTTCGCGGGCCGCGCCAGGCCAACCGTCTTCGTCGAAGTCTTTGGCCTGCGCAGCGCGCCCCAGTGGTACGCCGTCGCGCCGCGTGACGATGGGATCGCATTCCCCGAGTGCTTCATCCTGCGCAACCACGTCGGGAATGTACGGCTGGCCAGATTCACGGTGCGCTCGGCCAACCGCGCCCCGCATATCGCGCTGGCCATGCAGGGCGCCAGGGCGCTGCGCTCGCGCGTCGACGGCGTGACGCTCAGTGACAAGGAAAGCGCATGGTCGCTGTCGCTGTACGGGATGCAGGACCGGGTGCTGCAGTTCGAGATCGAAAGTGAGCCCAATGAGGTCTTCGCCATCACGGTGCAGGAACACATTCCCGGCCTGCCGCGGCATCTCTTGCCAGCGGACCGGCAAGGCGTGGCGCCGCAGGTGGGCGCGACGATGTCGACCGATATCCTGCGGTTTTACTGACAAGTTGTCATAAAATGGCCGCGCGCGCCACGAGTGCGCCCTTCCCGATGAATGGCTTGATTAACCATGCAGCGTCAACTTCGCGGCATTCACTTCGCAGCAGGACTCCATGCACAAGATCGTCTCTTCCCTCATCCTCTCCGTCCTCGCCGGCAGCCTGGCGCTGGCCTTCCCGACCCATGCCCAGACCAGGGCCAAGGCCACCGTGCAAGAAGCGCCGCTGCGCGCGCACATGGCGTTCCTGTCGTCCGACGCACTTGAAGGCCGCGGTACCGGCCAGCGCGGTGGCGAGCTGACCGTCACGTATCTTGAAACGCAAGCCGCCGCCGTGGGCCTCAAGCCCGGCAACGGCAAGAGCTTCCGCCAGCCGGTCAAGATCGCCGGCGTGCGCTCGCTGCCCGAGAAGAGCAATGTCGGCATCGTCGCCAACGGCAAGGCCGTGCCGCTGCAGTTCGGCGCGGACTGGGTCTGGGGCCCGGGCGACGGCAAGGCCGATCACACGCTCGACGCCGAGATGGTCTTCGTCGGCTACGGCATCGTGGCGCCGGAAGAAAAGTGGGATGACTTCAAGGGCATGGACGTCAAGGGCAAGGTGATCG
This sequence comes from Telluria sp. ZT3P25, assembly GCF_059685895.1. Classification (NCBI taxonomy): domain Bacteria; kingdom Pseudomonadati; phylum Pseudomonadota; class Betaproteobacteria; order Burkholderiales; family Oxalobacteraceae; genus Telluria; species Telluria sp. ZT3P25. Next base: position 601,022 of record NZ_JCASIJ010000002.1, on the reverse strand, counting down.
TGATGATGGTGAACGATCCGGCGCCGACCGCCGCCGAAGCGACCCGCTTCAATGGCGCGGGCCTGACCTACTATGGTCGCTGGACCTACAAGCTCGAAGAAGCGGCGCGCCAGGGCGCAGCCGGCGTCCTGCTGATCCACACCGATGCATCGGCATCGTATGGCTGGAGCGTGGTGCAGAACAGCTGGGCCAACGCCGAGCGCTTCCAGCTCACCGAAGGCAAAGTGGGTAGCGGCCTGCAGGGCTGGATGACCGACGCCACGGCGCGCAAGGTGTTCGCGGCCGGCGGCCAGGATCTGGACAAGCTGCGCGCCGCCGCCGAAGACAAGAACTTCAAGCCGGTCGCACTGAATGCCCGCGTCAAGGGCGAGGCGCGCGCGCAGGTGCGCTCGCTCGAAGAATTCAACGTGGCCGGCGTCGTGCCGGGCACCGATCCCAAGCTGAAAGACGAAGTGGTGATCTACTCGGCGCACTGGGATCACATGGGCAAGCAAGGCACCGAGGGCGACACGATCTTCAACGGCGCCGTCGACAACGCATCGGGCACCGGCGCACTGCTGGCGATGGCAGCCGAAGCAGTGAAGAACCCGGCCAAGCGCAGCCAGATGTTCCTGTGGGTCGGCGCCGAAGAGCAAGGCCTGCTGGGCAGCGCCGCCTACGTGGCCGCGCCCCTGTGGCCAATCGCCAAGACCGCCGCCAACCTGAACCTCGATAGCCTGAACTGGGTCGGCCTGGTCAAGGACGTCAGCGTGCCGGGCAGCGAGCGCACCGAACTGGGCGCGATGGCGGCCACGGTGGCCAAATCGATGGGCATGGTCATTGCGCCGAGCAAGCCGGACCTGAGCGGCGGCTACTTCCGCAGCGACCACTTCAGCTTCGTTAAGGCCGGCGTGCCCGCCTTCTCGGTCGGCTACGGCAGCAGCTGGGTCAAGGACGCCGACGCGAACAGCGCCAAGGCCAAGACCTACCGCGAGAAATACCATCAGGTGGGCGACGAATATGATCCGAGCTGGGATCTGTCGGGCATGGTGCAGCAGGCGCAGTTCACGCTGAACCTGGGCCGCGCGGTGGCCGATGCACCGAAGATGCCGACCTGGAAAGCGGGCGACCCGTTTGGCAAGGCACGCGAAACGGCGAAATAATTCGCTTCAGTAGCAGGACCTGAACGGGCTGGCGTGCATGACGAGTGCGCGCCAGCCCGTTTCTCGTTGTAGCATCACGCCATCGAGCGATGAAAGGCATGCAATGCAGGAGAACGAACTGACGCTGGGCGATGGCCGGGTGCTGCACTATTACGACTGGAAACCGGAGTTCGAGGAACCCGAGCTGACCGTATTCTGGCACCACGGCACGCCGAACATCGGCAAGCCGCCCGCCCCGCTGTTTGCCGCGGCACTCGAAATGGGCATCCGCTGGATCGGCTACGACCGGCCCGGCTACGGCGGCTCGAGCGCGAAGAGCGGCCGCGATGTCGCCTCGTGCGCTACGGACGTCGCGCGCATCGCCGACCAGCTCGGGATCGAGCACTTCGCCGTGATGGGGCATTCGGGCGGCGGGCCGCACGCACTGGCCTGCGCGGCACTGCTGCCCAAGCGGGTCATCGCGGCCGTCAGCATCGCGGGCCTGGCGCCGTTCGATGCGGCGGGCCTGGACTGGTTTCAGGGGATGACGGCATCGGGCGCGGCAGCGCTGCGGGCCGCCGCGCAGGGGCATGCAGCCAAGGTGCAGCACGAGGGGCTCAATCAGGAATTCGATCGCGAGATGTTCACGCCCGAAGACTGGGCCGAGCTGTCCGGCACCTGGTCGTGGTTCGACAGCGTGGTCCGGCCGGCGATCAGCGAAGGCCCGGGGGGCCTGATCGACGACGACCTGGCGTATGTCGCGCCGTGGGGGTTCGACTGCGCGCGTATCGTGCAGCCGGTGCTGCTGGTGCATGGGGCGCAGGACCGCGTCGTGCCGTGCGCGCACAGCGAGTGGCTGGCGCGCAGCTGCCGCTCGGCGCGGCTGTGGCAGCGGCCGGATGACGGGCATATCTCGGTGCTCAACAGCGCGGCGTCGGCGCTGGCGTGGTTGCGGGAGCAAGCGAGCGATGGTTGACCACGACGCTGACCACGACTTCATGACCACTTATAAATTCAACCTTCCGCGCGACGCGGCGACCGCAATCTTCGTCGCGTGCCTGCTTCTGGCCCTGATGCTGCACGCGGTACCCGCGCTGCTGGCCGGCCTTCTGGCATTCGTGCTCACGCGCGGCCTGTTGAGCGTCCTGCGTACGCGCGACCTGTACAAAAAGCTGCGCTCACATGAATTCATCGCGAGCTTCGTGGTCGGCCTGGGGTCGATCGCCGTGCTCGCCATCATCAGCGTTCTGGTGGTGCGGTTGCTCGAGGGCGAATCGTTGCGTGCGTTCTCGCTGAAGGTGGCCGAGACGATCACGCAGATCAAGCAGTTCCTGCCGCCGGCGCTGGCGGAGTACGTGCCGCAATCACTGTTCGAGATGCGCGAACTGGCGTCGGACACCTTGAAGGAGCATGTCAATGCGGTCGCGGGCATTGGCTCGGGCATTCTGCGCAGTCTGCTGTTGACCGTGATTGGCTGGATCACAGGGGTACTGGCTGCGGTGAGCATTACCGTTACACCGACCGACGAAACGAGGCATTCCGTCTTTTACCGGACCTGGCACCGCCACTGGAGCATGCTGGCCACCGCGTTCAAGAACGTGGCCTGGGCCCAGACCAAGATTGCCGCCATCAACGCGACACTGACAGGGGTGTACCTGTTAGCCGTGATGCCGGCCCTGGGCTGGAATCTCCCCTACGTCAAAACCCTCATCCTGGCGACGTTCCTCTTTGGTCTGCTGCCCGTCGTGGGCAACATCGTGTCGAATACCCTGATCTGCACGATCGCGCTGAGCGTTGCGTTCCCGGCCGCCGTCATTTCAGCGGTGTTCCTCCTCGTCATCCACAAGCTGGAGTACTTCCTGAGCGCGCGAATTCAGGGCCATCGCATCGGCGCGAAAGTCTGGGAACTGCTCATCGTGCTGTTTGCCTTCGAAATCATGTTCGGGCCTGCCGGCATGGTCGCGGCACCCGTCATCTACGCCTTCGTCAAAGCCGAGTTGAAGCGGATTCGCTGGTTGAACTGACGCCAGGCAATCTGGCGTCAATAATTAAAATTGTTGTAATAATCTCCCGTCTTGGTTTACCAACTTGCGAATTTGGTTGGGCCAATCTAGAATCGATGAACCGGTTAGGCGCGATGCATCGTCCGGTAGCCTGACGCATCAACCAGATCGGCACCGGCTCTGACATCGAGCCTACTTCGCAGTTAAAAAAATACAAGCCGGAGACATCTTGAAAACCAACTATCTACTGCAAGCCCTTGCGCTCGTCGCACTGGGCCAGGGGGCCGTGCACGCGGCGCCCCTGATGCTGCAAGACGCCAGCATCACCGCCACCTATAACGGCGCGGCCGACGGCATGCTCGGGCTGGATCACGGCTTCGCGGCCGGACCAGGCGCCAATACCAGCAAGCTCGATCCTACCGACACCGGCGTGGAGTTCTTCACGTCGGATTTCCTGTTCGGGATCGACTTTTCCGTTGACGGCTTGCTGACCGTGATCGCCAACTATGCCGTCGCGCCAGGGGCCTACAGCATGCGTTTCGATCTCGGCGGCGCACTGCCGATCACGGCATTCACGCTGACCGGCATGGGCGGGGTCACTGGTATGCCTGGCCTGTCGATCATCGACAGTCACACGATCGCGCTCGACCTGAGCGGGGTCGACTGGAGCGAATTCGGTTCACTGAGCGCGCGCCTCGAAACCGGTACGGCAGTGGCGGTGCCTGAACCCGGCGCGCCCGCGATTTTGATAGGCGGCCTGGCCGCACTGGCGCTGGTGCAAAACGGGCGCAGCGGACGCAAACCACGCGCCTGACCTCGCGTCTCTCGCCATTCAAGGACAGTCCGGCAGCGCGTCAAGCGCGGCGGCGGGCTTGCGGCCTCATTTCCTCCACCAGGAGAAACACATGCACTATCCACGTTTGCATGCAGCGCTGTGCGCTGCGCTACTTTTCGCCAGCAGCGGGCACGCTGCGGCTGCAGTCGATCCGGCGCGCCAGAGCGCCCCTGCCGATGGCTGGGCCAGCCAGGCCGGCGGCACCGTCGGCGGCGCGAATGCCGTCGAATCCCAGATCTACACGGTCACCAACCGCGCCCAGCTGCTGGCAGCGATACAGAACGGCGGCGTCGACAGCAAGATCATCAAGCTCGTCGGCGTGCTCGACATGAGCGAAGGCCAGCCCTATGCCAGCAACGCGGACCAGGCGGCACGCGGCGCGGTGCGTTTGAAGAGCAACACGACGCTGATTGGCGACGCGAATTCGGGCATCGTCAACGGCCACATCATCCTGTCCAACGTCTCGCAAATCATCATCCGCAACCTCAAGCTCGTCAATCCGTGCGACGTTGCGCCCGTCTGGGATCCGAACGATGGCTCGAGCGGCAACTGGAACAGCGCCTTCGACGCCATCGCCGTGACGGGCTCGAGCCATGTCTGGATCGACCACAACAGCTTTACCGACGCGCCGCGCACCGACAATTTCCTGCCTGTCGAGAACGGCAAGGTGAAGCAGTGCCATGACGGCGCGGTCGATATCACGAATGCGTCCGACTACGTCACCGTGTCGTACAACGTCTTCGGCGAGCACAACAAGAACAACCTGGTCGGCAGCGGCGACGGCGCAACGGCTGACGAGGGCAAGCTGCGCGTCACGTTCAGCAACAACGTGTTCCGCGATGTCACCAGCCGCGCACCGCGCGTGCGCTATGGCCAGGTGCACTTGTTTAACAACTACTATGCCGGTTCGACGTCGCATCCGGTCTACGCCACCAGCTATTACGTCGGCGTCGGCCACGCGGCCAAGATCCTGTCGCACAACAATGTGTTCGAAGTCGCCGGCGCCACCGCCTGCAGCGACGTCGTCGAGAGTTTCGGCGGCACCATTCCCGGCGCCTTCAAGGACACCGGTTCGCTGCTCAACGCCAAACCGCTCGGCGCGTGCGGCGTGCCGACGACCGTCACCTGGACCCCGCCGTATGCCTTCAGCGCGCGGCCGATCCCGCTGGTCAAGGCCAACGCGCTGGCGCAGGCTGGCGGCGGCAAGCTGGTGACGACCATCAGCGGCACCGGCAAGGTCGTCGTCGATACGGGCCCGACGCTGGCCTGCCCCGCGACCGGCTTCTACTTCTGCGACGACTTCCAGAACGGCGGCAGCGCCAAATGGGACCTCAAGCCCTTGCCGGGCCCGAACGGCACCTTCAGCGTGGTGACGGAAGCTGCCGGCAGCGCCAACAAGGTGCTGCAATACACAGCAGCTACCACCGGCGGCGTGCTGGCCCTGATCAAGGACACCGAGATGGGCGCCGTGCCGTCGGGCGACTACTTCGTCGAAGCCCGCATCCGGCCAATGACCAATGGCACTACCGGGAACAAATTCCTGTTCCTGGTCACCCGCTACGTCGATGTCAACAACTGGTACGGCGCCGGCCTGAACGTGCAGAACGCCACCACCAGCACCCAGGTCGAGATCGTCAAGATGCTCAATAGCGCGCTCAATCGGCAGCGCGCGGTGCGCAAACCGATCGCGATGGACGCCCAGTTCTATACGGTGCGGTTCGAGATGGTCGGCACCACGCTGACGGTGTATCTCGACGGCGAAAATCTCGGCTCGGTTACCGACAGCAGCTTTGCCGCGCGCGGCCGGGTCGGCCTGTACACGGCCAACAAGAGCTTCCAGATCGACGACGTGCGCATTGGCGACCCGCGCATGAAACCGGTGCAGCTCACGCTCGCCCCCGGCACACCCACCTGGGCCGCCGAAGCCGGCGATGCCCCGCTGCAAGTACAGGTCACTGCGGTGGCAGCCGACGGCACGCCCGACAGCTTCACCGCCGAGTCGAGCAACCCTGCGGTGGCTACCATCACGCTCGACGGCGCGATGGCGACGATCGCACCGGTCGGCGCGGGCACGGCCGAGATCCTGTTCCGGGCCGGCTCGGACGCGACCATGACACGGTCGATTGCGGTGACGATTGCGCCGCAGTTCGTCCAGCCGACCCAGGTGTACCAGCTCGACGGCGTGGCTGTGCCGGCGGCGATGGAAAGTGCCGCGTATATCGACAGCACGCTCAAGCTGGTGTTCGACAAGCCGCCGGTCCTCGGCACGGGCGGTACGATCCGCGTCTTCCGCCAGGCAGACGACGCGCTGGTGGACGTGATCAAGCTGACCGGTGAAACCGACATGCTCGGTTATCCGGGCCAGGACCAGGTCCGCAAGGTGAACACGACGCCAATCCAGATTGCCGGCAACACGGTGACCATCAAGCTGCACAGCAACAAGCTGGATTACAACACGGGCTATTACGTGGCAATCGCCGACGGCGTCTTCACCGGCACCAGCCTTGGCGGTGTGCCGTTCCGGGGTATCGGCAAGCCTGCTGGATGGGCATTTACCACCCGCGCGGCTGCGCCGAGCGGTGCGAGCGTGACGGTGGACGACGATGGCGTGGCAGATTTCCGCACCGTGCAGGGGGCGCTCAGTTATGCGATGCAGAACTTCGCCAGGGCCGAGCCGGTGACGATCCGGGTGATGAACGGCGCGTACGAGGAGCTGCTCTTTTTGCGTGGCAAGGACAATGTCAGCATCGTGGGCCAGAGCCGCGACGGCGTGGTGATCCGCTATACCAACCACAACACGCTCAATCCATTTACTGGCGCGAGCCAGGTGGCAAACGCTGCCGCTGCGGCGACCGGCGGGCGCGCCGTGATGCTGGTCGAAACGTCGGACATGCTCGTGCTCGACACCCTCAGCATCGACAACACGACGCTGCGCGGCCCCACCACCGGCCAGGCCGAAACGCTGTACTTCAACAATGACGGTGGCCGCCTGATCGCCAAAAACAGCGCGTTCTACAGCGAGCAGGACACGCTTAACCTGAAGGGGTTCAACTGGTTCTACCGCAGCCTGGTATCCGGCAATGTCGACTTCATCTGGGGCGGCAGCCGCGCCGCGCTGTTCGAGGAAAGCGAGATCCGCACGATCGGCGATACCTCCAGCCCCACCAGCGGCGGTTACGTGCTGCAGGCACGCGTGATCAATCCGGCCGACAAGGGCTTTGTCTTCCTCAACAGCGCGCTGACACGTGGCCCGGGCCGCGGCCCGCTCAAGAGCGAGGTGCCCGATGGCGCCACCTGGCTGGCGCGCAGCCCGGGCGGCACGACGAGCTACGACAACATCGCGTTCATCAACACCCGAATGGACCGGCATGTGGCGCCCGCAGGCTGGGCCGGACTGGGCGTGAACAGCCAGCCCGCCCCCAATCCGGTGGTGCCCAATGCGGTGAGCGGCTGGCGCGAATACGGCAGCACCGACCTCGCCGGCGTGCCGCTGGACCTGTCGCGCCGCGTTGGCGGTTACCTGCTGCGCGCCGATGAGGTGGAAGCGGGCTTCTCGACCCGCGCCCAGGTGTTTGCGGCGTTTGGCGCAGGAGAAGGCTGGAATCCGCAGCCGTAACGAAGGGTTGAAATAACGCAGGGCCCATCGCTTGGTATACAAGCGATGGGCCCTGCGCGTTTGCTGCTTGTTCTTCTACAGGATTACTGGATCACGCCGCAGGCCATGCGGGCGCCACCACCACCCAGTGGTGCTGGATGATCTGCGTGGTTGTCGCCACCGACGTGCACCATCAGCGCCTTGCCCTTGAGGTCCGCCATTTTCATGCGCGGGGCCAGCACCGGATTGGTGGCCATGCCCTTGGCGTCAACGGAGAGGCCTGGCAGATCGCCCAGGTGGCCATCGCCCCATGGGGTGCCATGCTTCTTGGTGTTGGCCGGATCGAGGTGACCGCCGGCAGCGCCTGCAGGCACGGTCTTGCCGTCCGCCTGGTTCGGGGCGCAGCTGCCATTGGCGTGCACGTGGAAGCCGTGCAGGCCTGGGGTCAGGTCCTTGAGCTCGGGAGTGAACACGACGCCGTATTGGCTTTCGCTGATCTTCACGGTACCGATGCTGGCGCCTTCGCCTTTATCGGTGGCCATTTTCAGCGTGACCGACATGTCGGCAGCGCTGGCGGAAGCGCACATGGCGCCGAACAGGACAGCACTCATCCATTGTTTGTTCATGGTTCACTCCTTGGCAAAATTTCGGGATATTTAAAAGACAAGTGAGTGTAGAGCATTCCATGCTGAGGGGGTGTTCGGCTGACCAGGGCTTCCAGGGAATGAACACGGGACGCTGGTCGGGGCTGGAGGGCTACTTCTCTGTCACGCGATGCGCATTGCGTAGCGGCGCAGCACGTCATCGCACGACATGACTTCGGCGTATTCGCCGTGCAGGTTGGCAAGAGCCATCAAATGGACGTCCTCGGCGCTGCGATGCGTGCCGCCAAAATCCGTCTTGTCAAAGGTGAAGGTCGCATCCGACACCACGATGGTGGAAAAGCCCAGATTGCCTGCGGTGCGTGCGCTGGCCTCGACCGAATTGTTGGTGCTGACGCCGACGATCACCAGGTGCGTGATACCGCGCGCATGCAGCCAGCGCTCCAGGCCGGTGTGGATGAAGGCATCGGGGACGTTCTTTTCGAACACGTGCTCATGGGCCAGTGGATGGAAGCGGGGTTGGAATTCCACGCCAGATTGGCCCGGTGCGAAGACGGAGTCCGGTGAGCGGCTGATGTGGCGGACGCTGACGATTGGATACCCTGCCGCCCGCCAAGCCGTATGCAGACGGGCGATCATGTCCTCGGCGGTCGGGTTGTTGCGGGATGGCAGCGTCGTGGATTGCATGCCCTGTTGCATGTCGATGATGATCAGGGCTGGTGGCTGGGGCATGCTGATTCCTGTACGGGGGAATGGCTAAACTAACACAGCAGGATGTTCAGCAACCAGTTTCAATCTGATAGATCTCGAACTTCGGAAATCTGCATCTGTTGAATATAACGGCGTCTTTTCGCTCGTCATTATCGCGGCAGATATGCAGCCATTCCCAAGGAAGCATCCTGGCCTACTGCGGAGATAACTTTGCTGCTTGACTGCGCATAAGTCAGAACGATGCGGAATGGCTGACTATCCTCAGGTCGGCCATCCCACTAAACCATCGGGTCAACAAGGACATCAATCATGAGGGCGTCCAGAATGCTGCATTCCACTCACGGTGCAATGTTGAACCTCGCCGTTTTGACAGTACTGGTCTACCCAGCGACTGTGTTTGCCGAGGTCAGTGACAAGGAGCCCTCTGCAGATCTCTTCTGGAAAATCGGTCTGGCTGCAGCAATCATCTGCTTCGTCGGTGCCTGCATCAAACCTTGGCTCGGCATCATCTGCTTCCTACCCGCCGCAATGTGGTTCGGGAGCCTGTTCCTGGAACTTCACTCACCTGATGTTGGCCCGCACTTACGCATTGAACAAGGCTCTGCGTACTTCCTGCAGGCATATGCGGCCTTTGGCATGTCGTTGTGTGGACTCTTCGCGGGTTATGTCCTGCACCGCAAAAGCGTGACCTGACGTATGCAGCGAGAGCATGACGATTGTGTCCACATCGATCTACGTTGAGACCACCCCATGAACATTCAACGGTTATGCCCTCTCATTTTTCTACTCGTATTGCCTGTTATTGCAGCTGACACCGGTCCAGGGCCATATCTGCAAACAGCTGCCTCGTATCGGATCTATGGCGGCGGACTTGCGGACCCAACAGCGGCCAGATCAAACGACAAGAAAGTGGCATTTTCCATCGAAGGCCCTGCAGCCAGGCGGATCTTCGATGCCATCGGTCCGGACAAACCAGACCCGTGCACGGAAGGCGGCGGGATACGAGTCCGTCACAAGGATCACGAGCATCTGGTTTGCACCTTGAGCAAAAAGAACGACTACGTGTGCAGCTTCGGATTCGATCTCGTTAGCGGCAAGAGCATCGGTGGCAGTATCTGCTGACGGCGCTTGCCGAAAACGCAGGCGAAAAAAAACGGCACCCCTCAGGGTGCCGTTTCATTTTCAACGCAGACGATTACTCGCCGTCGTCGTGCTGCTCAGCCGAAGCTGAAGCAACTTGCTGGTCTTCCATCGCTTGCAGCTCGGCGGCCATATTGGCCTTCTCTTGCTGCAGCAGTGCCTGGCGCTCTTCCGCTTCCCAAACTTCCTTCTCTTTGCGAGCGCGGTGGAATGCCAGACCCGTACCGCCCGGAATCAGGCGACCGACGATGACGTTCTCTTTCAGGCCGCGCAGACCGTCGCGCTTGCCCATGATCGCCGCTTCGGTCAGCACGCGGGTGGTTTCCTGGAACGATGCGGCCGAGATGAACGAATCGGTCGACAGCGATGCCTTGGTAATACCCAGCAGCACGTTTTCGTACGTTGCCGGCAGCTTGCCCACCGCATTCATGCGGTCGTTCTGGTCCAGCAGCTCCGAACGCTCCACCTGCTCGCCGATGATGTAGTCGGTGTCCCCTGCTTCGACGATCTGAACACGACGCAGCATCTGGCGAACGATCACCTCGATGTGCTTGTCGTTGATCTTCACGCCTTGCAGACGGTACACGTCCTGCACTTCGTCGACGATGTAGCGGGCCAGCGATTCGATACCCAGGAGGCGCAGGATGTCTTGCGGATCGGCTGGGCCGTCGACAATCATCTCGCCCTTGTTCACGACTTGACCATCGTGGACCAGCACTTGCTTGTCCTTGGTGATCAGGAACTCGTGCTTGTTGCCGTCCATGTCGGTGATCTCGAGGCGTTGCTTGCCCTTGGTCTCTTTACCGAACGCGACCGTACCCGTGACTTCCGCCAGCATGCCAGCGTCTTTTGGCGAGCGTGCTTCGAACAGCTCGGCAACGCGTGGCAGACCACCGGTAATGTCTCGCGTTTTCTGCGATTCAGTCGGGATACGTGCCAGCACTTCACCGACGGACACTTGCTGACCGTCCTTGACCATGATCAGCGAGCCGATCTGGAAACCAATGGCCACGGCGTGTTCGGTGCCCGCGATCTTGACTTCCTGGCCTTCTTCGTTCAGCAGCTTGACCTGCGGACGCAGCACCTTGCCGGCCGAACCACGACGCTTCGGATCGATCGCGACCAGGGTCGACAGACCGGTCACATCGTCCACCTGGCGAGCGACGGTGACGCCCTCTTCCACGTTTTCGAAGCGGATGGTACCAGCGTACTCGGTGATGATCGGACGGGTCAGCGGATCCCACGTTGCCAGGGCGATACCGGCTTTGACAGCCTGGCCATCCTTGACAATCAGGGTCGCACCGTACGGCACCTTGTGACGCTCGCGCTCACGGCCGTGATCGTCCGTGATCAGCACTTCGCCCGAACGGGTAATGACGATTTGCGCGCCCTTGCCGTTGGTGACGTAACGCATGGTTGCCGTGAAGCGAACCGTACCGTTCGACTTGGCTTCGACCGACGAGGCCACTGCCGCACGCGATGCCGCACCACCGATGTGGAACGTACGCATGGTCAGCTGGGTACCCGGCTCACCAATCGACTGTGCTGCCACCACACCAACGGCTTCGCCGGCGTTGACCATGCTGCCACGGCCCAGGTCGCGACCATAGCACTTGGCGCACAGGCCGAAGCGCGTGTCGCAGTTCAGTGGCGTGCGGACCTTTACTTCGTCGATGCCGATGCGTTCGATCTCTTCGACCATGTCTTCGTCCAGCAGCGTGCCGGCTTCGAACAGGGTTTCCTGGGTTTCAGGATTGACGACATCGGTACCGGTGACGCGGCCGAGGATACGGTCGCGCAGGGCTTCGATGACTTCACCACCTTCGACCAGCGCCTTCATGTGCGTGCCGTTGTTGGTGCCGCAATCGTCCTCGATCACCACCAGATCCTGCGTCACGTCGACCAGACGACGGGTCAGGTAACCCGAGTTTGCGGTCTTCAGCGCGGTATCGGCCAGACCTTTACGAGCGCCGTGGGTCGAAATGAAGTACTGAAGCACGTTCAGGCCTTCGCGGAAGTTCGCAGTAATCGGCGTTTCGATAATCGAACCGTCCGGCTTCGCCATCAGACCACGCATACCGGCCAGCTGACGAATCTGGGCTGCCGAACCACGGGCGCCCGAGTCGGCCATCATGTAAATCGCGTTGAACGATTCCTGGGTGCCTTCGGTGCCATCACGCTTGGTGACCGGCTCGATTTTCAGCTGGTCCATCATCGCCTTGCCGACTTCATCGGAGGTCTTGCCCCAGATGTCGACGACCTTGTTGTAGCGCTCGCCGGCAGTGACCAGACCCGAGCTGTACTGCTGCTCGATCTGTTTCACTTCGGCTTCAGCAGCAGCGATCATGCCCTTCTTGACGTCCGGGATCATCATGTCGTCGACGGCGATCGAGATACCGGCGCGCGTTGCCAGGCGGAAGCCCGACTGCATCAGCTTGTCGGCAAACACGACGGTCGCACGCAGACCGCACTTGCGGAACGACGTGTTGATCAGCTTCGAGATTTCCTTCTTCTTCAGCGAACGATTCAGCACCGAGAATGGCAAGCCTTTTGGCAGGATCTCGGACAGGATCGCACGGCCGACCGTGGTCTCGTAGCGGGTCAGGGTCTGGTCGAAGCCACCTTCGGCGTTGCGTGGGAATTCCACGATACGCACGGTGATGCGGGTCGCCAGTTCGACTTCCTTGTTGTCGTACGCGCGGATGACTTCCGACACGTCCGGGAACATCATGCCCTCGCCCTTGGCATTGATTGCCTCGCGCGATGCGTAGTACAGACCCAGCACGATATCCTGGGACGGCACGATCGACGGTTCGCCGTTCGATGGGAACAGGATGTTGTTCGACGCCAGCATCAGCGTACGTGCTTCCATCTGTGCTTCGATCGACAGCGGGACGTGGACAGCCATCTGGTCACCGTCGAAGTCGGCGTTGAACGCCGCGCAGACGAGTGGGTGCAGCTGGATGGCCTTGCCTTCGATCAGGACTGGCTCGAACGCCTGGATACCCAGACGGTGCAGCGTCGGCGCACGGTTCAGCATGATCGGGTGTTCCTTGATGACTTCTTCAAGGATGTCCCAGACCACTGGCTCTTGCACTTCGACGAGCTTCTTCGCAGCCTTGATGGTCGTAGCCAGACCCATCAGTTCGAGCTTGTTGAAAATGAATGGCTTGAACAGTTCCAGAGCCATCAGTTTCGGCAGACCGCACTGGTGCAGTTTCAGCTGTGGACCCACCACGATGACCGAACGGCCCGAGTAGTCGACGCGCTTGCCCAGCAAGTTCTGACGGAAACGACCGCCCTTACCCTTGATCATCTCGGCCAGCGACTTCAGCGGACGCTTGTTGGCACCGGTCATCGCCTTACCGCGACGGCCGTTGTCCAGCAGTGAGTCGACTGCTTCCTGCAGCATGCGCTTTTCGTTACGCGTAATGATCTCTGGTGCGCGCAGTTCCATCAGGCGCTTCAGGCGGTTATTACGGTTGATGACGCGGCGATACAGGTCGTTCAGGTCGGACGTGGCGAAACGGCCACCGTCCAGAGGGACGAGCGGACGCAGTTCTGGCGGCAGGACCGGCAGAACTTCCATGATCATCCATTCAGGCTTGATGCCCGAACGCTGGAACGCTTCGAGCACTTTCAGGCGCTTGGCGTATTTCTTGATCTTGGCTTCGGACTTCGACTCTTTGAGTTCCACGCGCAGCGCGTCGGCATCGCGGTGGATGTCGATCGAGCGCAGCAGTTCACGGATACCTTCGGCGCCCATGAATGCGGTGAAGTCGTCGCCGTACTCTTCGTACTTGGCAGCGTAGTCGTCTTCCGACATGATCTGGCTCTTCTTGAGCGGGGTCATGCCTGGATCGGTGACGACGTATGCTTCGAAGTACAGCACGCGTTCGATGTCCCGCAGCGTCATGTCCAGGACCATGCCCAGACGCGATGGCAGCGACTTCAGGAACCAGATGTGCGCGACTGGCGAGGCCAGCTCGATGTGGCCCATGCGCTCACGGCGCACCTTGGCCAGCGTGACTTCAACGCCGCACTTCTCGCAGATCACGCCGCGGTGCTTCAGGCGCTTGTATTTGCCGCACAGGCATTCGTAGTCCTTGATAGGACCAAAGATCTTGGCGCAGAACAGGCCATCGCGCTCAGGCTTGAACGTGCGGTAGTTGATGGTTTCCGGCTTCTTCACTTCGCCGAACGACCACGAACGGATTTTTTCAGGCGACGCCAGGCCAATCTTGATGGCGTCGAAACTTTCGTTTTGCTGAACTTGCTTGAATAGATCGAGCAGTGCTTTCATGTATCACTCCAGGTGATTGAATTCTTTACTGACTTGCTTGCCGCCAGCTCCTCACCGATTTTCGCCGGTGCTTGCAAACCCACTACCCTAAAAACCGTCAATCCCGCGCAGGCGGGAATCCAAGTTTGCCGGCTGATTCACCGGGCTTAGGCCCCGGACTGCTCCAGGGGCGACGACTTCGAAGGTCGAAGAGCCAGCCCGAAGGCTGGCGGCCTTGCTGGCCTGCTTAGTTGCGCTCGAGATCGATATCGATACCCAGCGAACGGATTTCCTTCACCAGCACGTTGAACGACTCTGGCATGCCGGCTTCGATCACGTGGTCGCCTTTGACCAGGTTCTCGTAGACCTTCGTACGGCCGTTCACGTCATCCGACTTCACAGTCAGCATTTCTTGCAGCACGTACGATGCGCCGTACGCTTCCAGTGCCCACACCTCCATCTCACCGAAGCGCTGGCCGCCGAACTGGGCTTTACCGCCCAGTGGCTGCTGCGTTACGAGCGAGTACGGACCAGTCGAACGCGCGTGCATCTTGTCGTCAACCAGGTGATGCAGCTTCAGCATGTGCATGAAGCCGACGGTGACCTTGCGCTCGAATGCTTCGCCGGTGCGGCCGTCGAACATCGTGACCTGGTTCTTCGACGGGGTCATGCCGAGGTTCGCAGCGATGTCGTCCGGGAACGCCAGGTCCAGCATACGACGAATGTCTTCTTCATGGGCGCCATCGAAGACCGGGGTCGCGAACGGCACGCCGTTCTTGAGGTTGCCCGCCAGGGTCAGGATCTCTTCATCGCTGAAGCTGTCCAGGTCTTCCTTGCGGCCGGTTTCGTTGTAGATCTTGTCCAGGAACACGCGCAGGTCTTGTGCCTTCGCTTGCGCCTGCAGCATTTCGCCGATGCGCCAGCCCAGGCCCTTGGCTGCCCAACCGAGGTGGGTTTCCAGGATCTGACCGACGTTCATGCGCGATGGCACGCCCAGCGGGTTCAGCACGACGTCGGCAGGACGACCGTCCGCCATGAACGGCATGTCTTCCACCGGGACGATACGCGAGACCACACCCTTGTTACCGTGACGGCCTGCCATCTTGTCGCCCGACTGCAGGCGGCGCTTGACGGCCAGGTAGACCTTGACCATCTTCTGCACGCCTGGCTGCAGCTCGTCGCCTTGCGTCAGCTTCTTGCGCTTCTCTTCGAAGGCCAGGTCGAACTGGTGACGCTTCTCGTTGATCGATTCCTTGATCGCTTCGAGGGCGTTCGCGGTGTCGTCTTCTGCCGGACGGATGTCGAACCAGTGGAACTTGTCCAGGTCCGCCAGGTATTCGGCAGTGATCGCCGCGCCCTTGGCCATCTTCTTCGGACCGCCATTGACGATCTTGCCGATCAGCATGCGCTCCAGACGCTCGAAGGCATCGCCCTCGACAATACGCATCTGGTCGTTCAGGTCCAGGCGATAGCGCTTGAGTTCATCATCGATGATCTGCTGGGCGCGCTTGTCGCGCTGGATGCCTTCGCGGGTGAACACTTGCACGTCGATCACGGTACCGACCATGCCCGAAGGCACGCGCAGCGAGGTGTCTTTCACGTCCGACGCTTTTTCGCCGAAGATCGCGCGCAACAGCTTTTCTTCCGGTGTCAGCTGGGTCTCGCCTTTTGGCGTGACCTTACCGACCAGCACGTCGCCAGCCTGCACTTCGGCGCCGATGTAGACGATGCCCGATTCATCCAGGCGCGCCAGCTGGTTTTCTGCCAGATTCGAGATGTCGCGGGTAATTTCTTCCGCGCCCAGCTTGGTATCACGTGCGACAACCGACAGCTCTTCGATGTGAATCGAGGTGTAGCGGTCATCCTTGACGACGTTTTCCGAGATCAGGATCGAATCTTCGAAGTTCAGACCGTTCCACGGCATGAACGCCACCAGCATGTTCTGACCCAGGGCCAGTTCGCCCAGGTCGGTCGATGCGCCGTCGGCGATCACGTCGCCACGGGCGACGCGGTCACCAACCTGCACGATCGGACGCTGGTTGATGTTGGTGTTCTGGTTCGAACGGGTGTACTTGATCAGGTTGTAGATGTCGACGCCGACTTCACCAGCCTGTGCTTCATCGTCGTTCACGCGAATGACGACGCGGCCCGCATCGATGTAGTCGACCATACCGCCACGCAGTGCCTGCACGGTGGTACCCGAGTCGACTGCCACGGTGCGTTCGATACCGGTACCGACAACGGCCTTCTCAGGACGCAGGCAAGGCACGGCCTGACGCTGCATGTTGGCGCCCATCAGTGCACGGTTCGCATCATCGTGTTCCAGGAACGGAATCAGCGAGGCAGCGACCGACACGATCTGGCCTGGGGCAACGTCCATGTACTGGACGCGCTCTGGCGAGACCAGGATCGTTTCGCCGGCTTCACGCGACGAGACCAGCTCATCGACCAGTTGGCCGTTTTCATTGATCGCGGCGTTTGCCTGAGCAATGATGTAGCGGCCTTCTTCGATGGCCGACAGGTAATCGATCTGATCGGTGACCTTCGAACCATCGACCTTGCGGTACGGGGTTTCCAGGAAGCCGTATTCATTCAGGCGGGCATACAGTGCCAGCGAATTGATCAGACCGATGTTCGGGCCTTCAGGCGTTTCGATCGGGCACACGCGGCCGTAGTGGGTCGGGTGCACGTCGCGCACCTCGAAGCCAGCACGTTCGCGGGTCAGACCGCCAGGGCCCAGGGCCGAAACGCGACGCTTGTGCGTCACTTCGGACAGCGGGTTGGTCTGGTCCATGAACTGGGACAGCTGCGACGAACCGAAGAATTCACGGATCGCGGCCGAAATCGGCTTGCTGTTGATCAGGTCATGCGGCATCAGGTTGTCCGCTTCGGCCTGGCCGAGACGTTCCTTGACTGCACGTTCCACGCGGACCAGGCCAGCACGGAATTGATTCTCGGCCAGTTCGCCGACGCAACGGACGCGACGATTACCCAGGTGATCGATGTCATCGACTTCGCCGCGGCCATTGCGCAGCTCGACGAGGATCTTGATCACGGCCAGGATGTCTTCGTTCGACATGGTCATGTCGCCGGTCAGTTCATCACGGCCGATACGGCGGTTGAACTTCATGCGGCCGACAGCCGACAGGTCGTAGCGTTCCGGCATGTAGAACAGGCCGTTGAACAGGGCTTCGACCGATTCTTCGGTTGGCGGTTCGCCAGGACGCATCATGCGGTAGATCGCCACGCGCGCCGCGGTGCGGTCAGCGGTGTCGTCGGTGCGCAGGGTTTGCGAGATGTAGCCGCCCTGGTCCAGATCGTTGGTGTACAGCGTCTGGATTTCGGTCACGTCTGCATCGCGCAGCTTGCCCAGCAGTTCTTCGGTCAGCTCGTCGTTGGCGACAGCGATGACTTCACCGGTGTCCTGGTCGACAATGTTCTTGGCCAGCACGCGGCCCAGCAGGTAGTCTTCAGGGACCGAGATGGTCTTGATGCCGGCAGCTTCGATGTCACGGACGTGCTTCGCGTTGATACGCTTGTCCTTGGTGACAATGGTCTTGCCCGACTTCGGATCGACGATGTCGAAACGCGCGACTTCGCCGCGCAGACGCTCGGGGACGAACTCGAGTTCGCCGCCGTCGTTGCGCACGACGAAGTTGTCGAAGACGAAGAAGTTCGCCAGGATCTGTTCCGGCGTCATGCCGATGGCCTTGAGCAGGATCGTCACTGGCATCTTGCGACGACGGTCGACGCGGAAGAACAGGATATCCTTCGGGTCGAACTCGAAGTCGAGCCACGAGCCGCGGTAAGGAATGATCCGTGCCGAGAACAGGAGCTTGCCCGACGAGTGCGTCTTGCCGCGGTCGTGCTCGAAGAACACGCCCGGCGAACGGTGCAGCTGGGACACGATCACGCGCTCGGTGCCGTTGATCACGAACGAACCGTTCGTGGTCATCAGTGGCAGCTCGCCCATGTAGACTTCTTGTTCCTTCATTTCCTTGACGACCGGCTTGGTCGGCGATTCCTTGTCCAGGATCACCAGACGCACCTTGGCGCGCAGCGGCGACGCGAAGGTCAGGCCACGCTGCTGGCACTCTTTCACGTCAAACGCAGGGTCACCCAGCACATACGACAGGAACTCGAGGCGCGCAAAACCATTGTGCGACACGATAGGGAAGATCGAAGAAAAAGCCGACTGCAGACCCTCGGCCTTGCGTCCCGATGGGACAGCATCAGCCTGGAGGAAGTTCTCGTAGGATTCCAGCTGGGTAGCCAGCAGGTAGGGAACGTTGTGAACGTTGGCGCGTTTCGCGAACGACTTGCGAATACGCTTCTTCTCAGTAAATGAGTAGTGCATGGACACTCCGTGAGTGACAGAAAGGATGAAGAATTCAGGATTTGCCAGTGGCACGCGCCACCACCACACACAATTCCTGAAGTCTTTACTCTTTCGCGCCAGATGAAAAGGACAAGCAAACTGCTGTGTTACGATATTTCTGAGCCGGTGTTGCCGCCTCTATTCTGTCATTCCTTGGCGACGTCTGTCGCAGGGACGACAAAAGAGCCAAAGCCGCAATTCCCGCCTTCCGGCAAGTTTTGCAAGCTTTGACTCCCGCATCAGGTGCTGCGAACAGCACCCTTTGCCTATGTATTACTTCAGTTCAGCCTTGGCGCCTGCATCTTCCAGCTTCTTCTTGGCGGCTTCAGCTTCTGCTTTTGGCAGGGCTTCTTTAACCGTCTTAGGAGCGCCGTCGACGACGTCTTTGGCTTCTTTCAGGCCCAGACCGGTGATTTCACGGACTGCCTTGATGACGCCGACTTTGTTCGCGCCGATTTCGGTCAGAACAACGTTGAACTCGGTCTGCTCTTCAACAGCAGCGGCGCCAGCGCCACCACCAGCTGCAGGAGCCGACATTGCAGCTGCCGACACACCGAACTTCTCTTCGAATGCCTTGACCAGTTCGTTCAGGTCCATGACGGACATTTCGCTCACTGCGTTCAGGATATCGTCTTTGCTAATTGCCATTTGAAACTCCAGTTTTGATTTGTATGTAGTTCAGGTTGGTACTTGAAAAAAAAGGGAAGCTTACGCTTCTGCAGGAGCTTCTTCTGCGGCCGGAGCTGCTTCGGAAGAACCTTCGCCTTTTTTCGCTGCCAGGGCAGCCAGACCACGTGCAAAGCCCGACACCGGAGCCAACATGACGCCCAACAGCTGCGAGATGAGAACTTCACGGGATGGGATGCTTGCCAACGAGGTAACGCCAGCTACGTCGAGCTGCTTACCTGCGTAGTTACCGGCTTTGATGACCAGCTTGTCGTTGGTTTTAGCGAAGTCATTGATGACTTTAGCTGCAGCAACGGCATCGTCCGAGATCGAATAGATCAGCGGACCGGTCATGGAATCAGCCAGCGAGGCAAACTGCGTGCCCTCGACAGAGCGACGAGCCAGCGTGTTCTTCAGAACACGCAGGTACACGCCCTGGGCACGTGCGGATGCACGGAGCTTGGTCAAGTGACTAACCTGGATGCCACGGTACTCGGCGACGACGATGGTTTGCGCAGATGCTACTTTTGCGGAAACTTCTTCGACGACGGCCTTTTTGTCATTCAGATTAAGACCCACGGTCAATCTCCTTAAATGATGAGAACGAGATGTTCACATCGGTTCGAACACACGGCGTCCGAAGTTAAGAAGCCTTAAACTGAGCGGATGAATTCACGCAGCTGGACTACAAAACTTGTTCGGGTACACCATCTGCGTTGGGTTGTCTTTTAACCGCATGCCCAACCTCTGCACTTGGCCCAACGGTCTTTGATTGTCTGCCGCAGCGATCAGTTACTGCGACAGCCCAAAGAATCGCCCCGCACCAATGGCGCGAGGACTTGAATTTGCTAATTAAGCAGCAGCGATCGAAGCGTGATCGATGCGCACGCCAGCACCCATCGTCGACGACAGGGCGACCTTGCGCAGGTACACACCTTTCGACGTGGTTGGCTTGGCTTTGTTCAGGGCGTCGATCAGGGCAACCAGGTTGCTCTTCAGATCTTCGTCGGTGAACGATGCACGGCCGATCGTTGCGTGAACGATACCTGCCTTGTCGGTACGGTACTGGACCTGACCGGCTTTGGCGTTCTTGACGGCGGTTGCGACGTCTGGGGTCACGGTGCCGACTTTCGGGTTAGGCATCAGGCCACGTGGGCCCAGGATCTGACCCAGGGTACCGACGATACGCATGGTGTCTGGCGACGCGATGACGATATCGAAAGGCATGTCGCCGGCTTTGACGCGCTCGGCCAGGTCTTCCATACCGACGATGTCGGCGCCAGCTGCACGTGCAGCTTCAGCCTTCTCGCCCGTTGCGAACACAGCAACGCGCACGGTCTTGCCGGTGCCTGCTGGCAGCACGACCGAACCGCGAACCACTTGGTCCGACTTCTTCGGGTCCACGCCCAGTTGCACCGAGACGTCGATCGACTCGTTGAACTTGGCAGTGGCGAATTCCTTGACCAGCGACAGACCGTTGTCGAAGGCGTAGACTTTATTGCGGTCTACTTTAGCTTTGATAGCTTTGACGCGTTTGGACAGCTTAGCCATTACAGACCCTCCACCGTGATGCCCATCGAACGTGCCGAGCCAGCGATGATACGCACTGCTGCGTCCATGTCGGCGGCGGTCAGGTCCGGCTGCTTGATTTTTGCGATTTCTTCAGCTTGAGCGCGGGTCAGCGATGCAACCTTGTCGGTATGCGGCTTGGCCGAACCCTTGGTGATGCCAGCGGCTTTCTTGATCAGGTACGTTGCCGGTGCAGTCTTCATCACGAAGGTGAACGACTTGTCGGCGAACGCGGTGATCACGACCGGGATTGGCATGCCTGGCTCGACACCCTGGGTCTGGGCGTTGAACGCCTTGCAGAATTCCATGATGTTCAGACCGCGCTGACCCAGTGCTGGACCGATCGGTGGGGATGGGTTTGCTTTACCAGCTGGAACTTGCAGCTTGATAAAGCCAATGATTTTCTTTGCCATGAAAGGCTCCTATCTTTGACTTGAGTAGTAGCGCCCCACCGCGACTACTCGTCTCCGGCGGGGCTCCTCTTACCGGATTCCGCCTGACAACTGCGACGCTCCGATGGTAGCGTTTAGACTTTCTCGACTTGCCCGAACTCCAGTTCCACTGGAGTCGCGCGGCCGAAGATGGTAACAGAAACTCGCACCTTCGACTTTTCGTAATTGACTTCTTCGACGTTGCCGTTGAAATCGGTGAACGGGCCTTCCTTGATCCGGACCTGTTCGCCCACTTCGTACAGCGTCTTTGGCCGAGGCTTCTCGACGCCTTCCTGGACCTGCTGCATGATCTTGTCGATCTCGCGCGCCGGGATCGGGGTCGGCTTGTTCGACTTGCCGCCGATGAACCCGGTGACCTTGCTGGTGTTTTTCACCAGGTGCCAGGTTTCGTCGGTCATTTCCATCTCAACCAGCACATAACCCGGGAAGAAGCGGCGCTCGGTAACGGCCTTGGTGCCGTTGCGCATCTCGACAACTTCCTCGGTTGGCACCAGGATCTGGCCAAACTGTTCTTGCATGCCGCCACGTTCAATCCGCTCGGTCAGGGCGCGCATGACGCTCTTTTCCATACCCGAGTAGACGTGAACGACGTACCAGCGCTTGTTGCTGACCGGGACACTCACGGGTGCAGCTGCTTCTGGTGCTGCTTCCTGCTCTGGAACGCCTTCTTCCGGAGCGCCGGTCGCCGGAGCGCCGACCGCCGGAATCTCTTCCGGCGCGGTATCTTCTTGTACGTTTTCGCTCATGTTTATTTCCAACCCAGGACAAAGTCGTACAACAGGAGCTCGAGAATCTTGTCGGTGCCCCACAGGAAAATCGCCATCACAACCACAAAGGCAAACACGATGCCCGTGATCTGCAAGGCTTCGCGGCGGGTCGGCCAAACGACCTTCTTGGTCTCGCGCACCGATTCCTTGGCAAAGCTCAGGAAATCACGGCCGGTGGTGGAAGTCCACAAAAGCAGGACAGCAAAAACTAAACCAGCCAAAAGGGCGCCTGCGGCGACCAAGGCTGGTTTGTTCTGGCCTGTCAGGTAAAAGAACCCGACGACGCCTGCAATCGCTGCAACCACCGCCAGCGCGACCTTGAACTTGTCATTCGAGGTGCTGACAGTTTGCACGGATTGATTAGACATTCTTCTTTACTTTCGGTGCCTGGCACCAGAATTCGGTGGCAGGGGCGGAGGGAATCGAACCCGCGACCTTCGGTTTTGGAGACCGACGCTCTGCCAATTGAGCTACACCCCTACGAAAACTTCCAGCTGAATCCAGCATTATACAGCAAGCGCGCGCTCACTGACAATGCTGTTCGAGGGAAACGGAAATGACTTCCGCTTCCCTCTGCTCTGCTTAGTTAGGCAGAATCTTTGCTACCACGCCGGCGCCGACAGTACGGCCGCCTTCACGGATTGCGAAACGCAGACCTTCTTCCATCGCGATCGGGTTGATCAGCTTGACGGTGATCGACACGTTGTCGCCTGGCATGACCATTTCTTTGTCTGCTGGCAGCTCGATCGAACCGGTCACGTCAGTCGTACGGAAGTAGAACTGTGGACGATAGTTGTTGAAGAACGGGGTGTGACGGCCGCCTTCATCTTTCGACAGAACGTAGATCTCGCCGGTGAAGTGGTTGTGCGGCTTGATCGAACCTGGCTTTGCCAGGACCTGACCACGCTGGACATCTTCACGCTTGGTACCGCGCAGCAGCAGGCCGACGTTGTCGCCAGCTTGACCCTGGTCCAGCAGCTTGCGGAACATTTCCACGCCGGTGCAAGTGGTCTTGACGGTGTCGATGATGCCGACGATTTCGATTTCTTCGCCGACTTTGACGACGCCGCGCTCGACACGACCGGTCACAACGGTACCGCGACCCGAGATCGAGAACACGTCTTCCACTGGCATCAGGAACGCACCGTCAACAGCGCGCTCTGGCGTTGGGATGTAGGTGTCGAGGGCTTCGGCCAGACGGGTGATGCATTCTTCACCCATTTCGCCCGGCTTGCCTTCGAGGGCCATACGTGCCGAACCCTTGATGATTGGGACGTCGTCGCCTGGGAACTCGTACTTCGACAGAAGCTCACGAACTTCCATTTCGACCAGTTCCAGCAGTTCTGCGTCGTCGACCAGGTCGCACTTGTTCAGGAACACGATGATGTATGGAACGCCAACCTGACGGGCCAGCAGAATGTGCTCGCGGGTCTGTGGCATTGGGCCGTCAGCGGCCGAGCACACCAGGATCGCGCCGTCCATCTGCGCAGCACCGGTAATCATGTTCTTGATGTAGTCGGCGTGGCCTGGGCAGTCAACGTGAGCGTAGTGACGGTTTTCGGTCTCGTACTCGACGTGCGCGGTGTTGATGGTGATGCCGCGTGCTTTTTCTTCTGGTGCCGCGTCGATCTGGTCGTAGGCCTTGGCTTCGCCGCCGAATTTCTTCGACAGGACGGTCGCGATTGCAGCCGTCAGCGTGGTTTTGCCGTGGTCAACGTGACCGATGGTGCCGACGTTTACGTGCGGCTTGGTCCGTTCGAATTTACCTTTTGCCATTTCAGACTCCTAAGATCTAACGATATTTTTGAGAATTACCAGGCACACCTGACGGGCGAGTGCAACGCGACTGCCGTACAAAATTCTGGTGCCCTTGACGTGGATTGAACACGTGGCCTCTCCCTTACCAAGGGAGTGCTCTACCACTGAGCTACAAGGGCTGATTTGGTGCGATGTTCAACTTGCACACCGCAAAACACTGGAGCGGGTGAAGGGAATCGAACCCTCGTCGTAAGCTTGGAAGGCTTCTGCTCTACCATTGAGCTACACCCGCGAGGTACAACTTCAATTCGACTTCACGATCTTCTTTTGGTGGTGGGGGCTGGATTCGAACCAGCGTACTCAGAGAGGGCAGATTTACAGTCTGCTGCCTTTAACCACTCGGCCACCCCACCGCGAAGAACCGCAGAGTATGAAGCAAGCTCAACGTACTGTCAATCAGGTTTGGGTAGAAGGTTTTTCCACTTCGCCTGACAGCGTTGCTTCGGGGCGTGATTGTAACGGTCGGACTCTAAAGCCGCAAGGGTCATTTTGCGCAAGACTAAAAAAACTTGGTTCGTTCGCTAAGTCGGCGCCAGCGCTGCCAGCACTTGCGCCTTGAGCGCCTTGATCAGCGCCGTCTCATCCGGCGGCACGCCTTCGGGCGCCGTGAAGATGCGGTCCGCGTAGAACAGTCCCAGCTGGGCCTTGCCCACCACCAGCGGCAGCACGATGAAACTCTCGGCATCCGGCAGCAGCGTCTTGTACCAGGCCGGCAGCAGATCGCGGATCTTGGGACTGAAGGCGTCCGGGATCATCATGTCGGCATTGTTTTCCAGCGCCAGATGAAACAGGTCGCGCGTGAAGGCGCACGGGAATGTGAAGCCGGCCTGCAGCTCGGCCTTGCCCTCCCCCAGCGACGCGCGCGCCCGGAACTTGCCAGTCCGGCCGTCGCGCAGGCAGATGGTGGCGAAGCGAAAGCCCAGCGCGCCGTACAGCGTTTCGAGCACCGCCATGATGACGTCATTGGCGCTGGTGGCAGATCCGCCCAGCACCGAGACATCCTGCACACCAGCCAGCAGCAGATCGCGCGCATTTTTTGGCTTGCCGCTGGGGTAGAACTCGCCTTCGTCGGCTTCGCCCGCGTCGAGCATCGCCAGCGCCAGCACGTTCGGCAGGCTGCTGCCAGCTTTCGGGTCGGTCTTGGGTGCGCGCTCCATGTTCATGCTCTGCAGCATGCCGTTCATGCTTTCCTGGACGGTGTCGAACAACGTTGCCAGCCCGGGCATGTCGAGCCCGAGCGCCACACCGTAGCGCGCCAGCAGTGCCCCGGCCTCGGGCGCACTGGCCGGATCATGGTGATGGCCCATCAGGCGCGCCACGTCCTGGCTGAACGCGGCCACCTGGCGCATCCACCCGGCGCGCTCTGGCGCCACCGCGAGCGTCCTTGGCTCGGGCGGGGGCGAGGCCTGGGCCTCGATGATCAGCTCGGGCAATTGCCATTCGCGCAGCACGGCCTCGGACAGCGTCTCGAAGGTGCAGCCCAGGATCAGGCGCGACGCCTGCGCATGGGTGTGCTTGCCAGTGGCGACCAGGGCCGCGATCTCGCGATAGCGCTCCGGCTCGTGGCTGGCCAGCAGCATCGGCCCCAGGTTCTTGAACAGCGCGCAGATCCCCGCTTCTTCTGCGCCCGGATGGGGGCTGCGGTGCGCCATTTCCTGGCCCACCAGGCTGGCGCACAACGCCGCCTGGAGTTCGACCCGCACGCCGTGCTCGGCAACGTCGAGCGCGTCGACCAGCAGCATCGCCAGCGCGGCGGCGCGCACATTGTCGAAGCCGAGCAGGGAAATGGCGCGCGAGATCGTCGTCACCGGCGCCCCCAGCTGCGTGCGGTACGCCACCGTGTTCGACAGGCGCAGGATGCGCTGGGTCAGCGCCACATCCGCCATCACGTAATACGCGAGGTCGGCCGAACCCTCGTCGACGCTGTAACCCATGCCGATCACACGCGTCATGGTGCCGCCAAGACTGAACATGCGCTCGGTGCCGCTCAGCTTGCGCATCAGCGCATCGCGCACCCGGCCGGACGTGGGGTGGCTCTGGGCACCGTGGAGAAGGTCGGCCATCGTCAGCCTGCCTTGGGCGTCGGCATGCGCAACCCCTGGCGCACGCCCTGATCGTGCTGCTTGAGCACTTGCTGGAACAGCGCGGCCAGCGCCGGCAGCTTGGGATTGAGCGGGTCGAGCTTGCGTACATTGCCAATCAGGGTCGGAACCTGGCCACCGAGCCGCTCGTCCCAGCCGCCTGCTTCGAGGCAGCGCAGCACCGCCAGCGCAGCATTGAACGCCACCGACGGATTGTTCGGCAGCTTGTGCGCCGCCTCAAGCATCAGCGTGACCGCGCCCCGGTAATCGCCGCTCTTGGCGCGCGCAGCGCCGCTGGCGACCAGATCGACCACGTGCTGGCGGCTTTCCTTGACCATCGAGCGGGCCAGCTCGCCCTTTCCCGCGCTGTCCATCACACCCACTGCGCGCGCCATCACGGCTTCGTCGCCGGCATTGCGCATCACGTCGCGCACGACCGAGCAGGCGCCCTCTTCCATATCATGGTCGAGGCAGGTACGGGCAAGCTCGAGCTTGATGTCGACCGACACGCCCGGCGCATCCTGGCAGGCCGCCACCGCCGTGTTCAACGCTTCGCCCAGGCGCACCTCGTTGCCGGTGTACTCGTGCACCAGGGCGGAGGCCACCGCGCTGCACAGCGCCGTCGTGGCGCGCCCGCCCATTGTGCGGTCGAGATCGCGCACGACGGCCGCCGCGCCCACCGGATCGCCCTTGCCCACCAGCGTGCGCACCAGCTTGACGTGGTCTTCGGGATCGCGAAACTCGGAATACTTGGCCTTGCCCACCACCTGGCGCAGCGACTTTTCGGCGGTGTCGATGTCGCCTGCCTCGAAGGCGATGTCGGCCAGCGTGCGCAGGCGCCGCACCGCGTGGGGCGAGACGGCCACGGCATCGGCCAGCACGGCCTGCGCCTTGTCGAGCTCGCCAGCTGCGGCGTGGGTGCGCGCCAGCCAGTCGAAGGCGTCGACGAAATTGCGGTTGGTGTCGACCAGCTCTTCGAGGATTTCCTTGGCCTCGGCCAGGCGCTTGCGCACGAACAGCGTCTTGGCCAGCCCCAGCCGGGCCCAGGCAATCGCCTTGATCTCGACCAGGTGCCGATAGATGGGTTCGGCCAGCTCGGCCTGCCCCAGGAACATGTGCAGCTCGGCGCGCAGGCGCAAAAAGTCGATGGCGTAGCGCGTGTGCAGGCGCTGGCCCTCGATGCAGGCAGCGATCGCCTCCACCTGGTCGCCTGCCTCCATCAGCGTGAACACCGGCAGGAAGGCATTGCGCTTGTCAAGCGCGCGCCCGATGCGCTCGAGCAGGCGGTCGGCGGTGAACGGCTTGAGAACGTAGTCGGTAGGCGCCAGCTCGGCCGCGCTGACCACCTTGCTGTGGTTGCCTTCTGCAGTCACCATGAAGAACATCGTGGCCAGGCGCATCAGCTTGTGGTGGCGCAGGTCTTCCAGCAACTGCTGGCCATCCTGGCCGCCTTCGAGGTCGTATTCGCACAGGATGAGGTCGAACTGGCGCAGGCCCAGGTGCTTGATCGCCTGGTTGGACGTGCTGGCGTGCTCGATCCGGGTCAGGCCGCACAGCGTGAGCATGCTGTGGATGCTGGCGCGCATTCCTGCGTGGGGCTCGATGATCAGGGCCGTCAGGCCTTCCAGTTCGTTCATTGTGGTCCGTATTGGCCTGCGTTGGGCGTGGGGCGGCTGCATGGGCGCGCAGTATCGACCCAGTATATTACGGCGCAGAACGAATTAAATGAAATCAGCATGGTGCGCAGTCCCGCCAGCAGGCACGGCGCATAAAAAACGACAACTTACTGGGCGGGCGGGCGGCTGGCGCACTCGGCCGTCGTGGCGCCGGTGCCGACGTTCTGGTACAGCACCTCGTACTTGCCTGCTGCCAGCCTGTCGATCGTGAACGTCGCGCGCGGCTGCACGAAGGCGTGGCGCACATTGGCACGGCGCTCCACATCGTACAGCTTGACGAACACCGGCGAGGCGTTCGCGCTATTGTCGATCGTCAGCTGCATCCCCGTACCTTCGTTACCCACCGGGTAGCCCGGCAGATAGGCCGACTCGGCCGGCCACGGTTCGCCGCCTGGCGCCGTCAGGGTTTGCAGGTCGGTGCTGCAATCGGGTACGCGCTCGGGCACCACCAGTTGGGCGATACCGAGCGTGCGGATGACAGGCGCACCGCGGCCGGCCCAGATATCGGGCGCGGGCTCGGCGGCTGCGGCCGCCGCCGTTGTCACTGCTGGCACGGCTGCCGGCGGCGTGCTGGCCAGCACGCTCACGGGTTTCTGCACGCCGCTCCAGGCCAGTGCGCCGGGCATCATGCCCGGTTGCCCGATGAACAGGACGGCAGCGGCGGCGCCCGCCACGAAGCAGGTGGTCAGACCCAGCCACCAGCGCGGATCGCGCATCAGGCGTGCGCGGCGCGGCTTGTGCGCCGACGTGGCGTCGCCGGCGTCGCCGCCCTTGCGCAGCTGGCCGTCCTTGGCGTTCGAGCTTTCCAGCCACTCGACTTCCCATTCTTCGGACGCGATCCACTCGTCGTGTTCCTTGCGGCGCACCGGATCGGCCAGGACGTTGTAGGCCGAATTGACGACCGCCATGATGCGGGCGGCTTTTTCGTCGCCCGGATTCTTGTCCGGATGGTATTTCTGGCTCAGCGCCTTGTACGAAGCACGAATGACTTCCTGGGGCGCGTGACGCGACACCTTCAGGTTGTCATAGTGTGTGTGAATCTTGGCCATGGTGTGTCAAATCTGCCCGCTGATGCCTGCCATTGATGCTACGTCCTCGGCCAAGGCGGATGGCCGGACCCTGGCGCTGGAATGTCGTACAGCTTAGACGCAATTGTGTCCGTTGTGCAAGATATCACAATTGTCACAGCCGATGACTGCGGTCGGCCTGTACGATTGCATCGGGCAATGTTACAGCCTGTCCCACCACCAGCACCTTGAATAATTCGCCCATTTCCGCTGGTGAAACAAGCTTTTGCACAGCGCGCGACTGCGGCAGGAAGCGCAGCGCATCTTCGGGGTTGTTTTCAAGCAACAATTCTCCGATTCCCGCGCCGATCAGGAACGCGGCCTGGCTCATGTAGGCCAGCACCGGCAGGCCGGCATCCTGGGCCGCCAGCGCCATCGCCGTGAAATCGACGTGGGCCGTGATGTCCTGCAGCCCCGGCAGATAGAACGGATCGGGATGCGCGTGGTGGCGGTAGTGGCACATCAACGTGCCGCCGATGCGCTGGTCGAGGTAGTACTCGTGGGCCGGGAACCCGTAGTCGAACAGGATTGCCGCGCCGCGGCCGCCCGCGAACATCGCGGCCAGCGAGCCCATGAAGCCGGCGCCGACCGGGTGCAGCTCGGTGACATAGCCTTCGATCATCTGTTCGTGGTCTGGCACCTGACGCACCAGTTGTTCGTGCAGGGCGGCATCGAGCGGCGCCTGGACAAAGGCGAATGCGCCGTCGTCGATCGTGACCATCTGGCGGCGCCAGCCGTCCCGCGCGCGGATCACCAGCTCGACCGGCATCGCATCGAGCACTTCGTTGGCCAGCACCACGCCACTGAAGTGCGCGGGCATCGCGTCCTGCCAGCGCACCTGCGGCAGATCGGCCAGGTTGGCCTGCTGGCGCGCGCGCAGCTCGCCGGACAATTCAATGATCGTGTACGAGTTGACGACCACGCCCTGGCGCGCCAGCGCAGCCAGCACGTCGCGCGCCAGGCGGCCGGTGCCGGCGCCGAACTCGATGATGTCGGGCGCGCTTTGGGCGATAATAGCGGCTGCCGCGCGCGCCACCGTTGCCCCGAACAGCGGCGTCATCTCGGGCGCGGTGATGAAATCGCCCTCGGCGCCGAGCTTGGCGGCGCCGCCGCTGTAATACCCGAGGCGCGGCGCGTACAGCGCGAGTTCCATGAACCGCGAAAACGCGATCTGCCCACCAGATTGTTCGATCTCGTCAGCGATGAGTTGTTGCAGGGCGTGGGACGCGGCCAGGGCGTCGCGGTCGGGAGTGGGCAGGGACATGCTGCTATTTTAAGAGAAGAACCGTTGTACATGCTCACTCAACCACATCATGGACCGTCAAGGACGCAATGAGCGCACCAATACTTAATAAAAAAATCGCGCTGGTCACAGGCGCCGCTAAGCGCTTGGGGCGCGCAATTGCGCTTGAGCTAGCGGAAGCCGGTTGGGACATCATCGTGCATTACGGAAGTTCGCTTGAAGAAGCAGAGAGCACAGTGCGCGATATCCAGAAGACTGGCCGCCGAGCATGCGCAGTTCAATGCGAATTGTCAGACGAAGCTGCAGTACGCCTGTTGTTGCCAGAAGCAAACAGAATACTTGGACCAGTGAGCTGCATCGTTAATAATGCATCAATTTTCGATTATGATTCGGCTGCTGATTTTTCTTGTGCGAAACTCGATCGCCATATGCACATTAATTTGGCTGCCCCGATCTTGCTAACAATGGCTCTTTACGAAGCAACGCCGAAGAACGGTCAAGCGGTCGTAGTTAACCTGCTTGATCAGAAACTCTATAATCTGAATCCCGACTTTCTGTCATACACCTTGTCTAAATCGGCACTCGATAGTGCTACGGTGATGCTTGCTCAGGCCTTGGCACCACGGATTCGCGTGGTAGGGGTTGCACCAGGGCTAACACTGATTAGCCATCTACAGTCACAGGAAGAATTTCGGAAAACCCATTTGATGTCTCCTCTGGGAGAGTCGAGCCGTCCAGACGACGTTGCAAAAACAGTAGTTTTTGCAGCTCAAAACCGGGCGATTACCGGCACCACTCTTGTAGTCGACGGAGGGCAGCATTTGATGAAAATGCCCCGCGATTTCAGTCTTATCAACAGGAATATTTAATGTTTAATTATCCACACTTGGAACACTGCCGCCGTATTTTTATACGAGATTATCGCTTGGACATGGAAATCGGAGCATATCCTCACGAGAAAAATAAGTTTCAATATGTTCTTGTGAATATAGAATTCTGGGTTCCTCTGTCGCTAAATACGCCCTTAAATGACGATATTGATGAAATCGTAAATCATGATTTCGTCCGGCCTGGCATTCAGGAAATCATCGGCCGCGGTCACATTAACCTTCAAGAGACGCTTTGTGATGCCATTGCCTCATTGGTCCTTGCTCATCCGAAAGTCGTGGCAACCCGTGTCAGTACTGAAAAGCGCGAGGTCTACCCAGACTGTGTAGGTGCGGGAGTGGAAGTATTTAGGCTCAAGGACCAAGCAATATGAGCGAAGGCAATCAGCATTACTTGGATGCGAACCAGATCATCTACCTACCCCTGTGGGCGCGTTATGCGGTGATGACTGTCCTTGGCGTACTTGCTTTATCCGCGTGTATTGCGGGGATTGCCTTGTTCTTTTTCCCCGGTTCTTACGATAAAATCACGCCGACGCTTTCGATTGCACAAACTGCAGCAGGCGCATTTGCAATCGTCCTTTTCGTACTCTTCGCAGAGCGTGAACTTGGATCCGAAAAACTGCTTCGCAAGACTGATATTTTTCTTGAGAAACAAATAATCGAAGGCCTACGAAAAATTGAAATTCCTCAAATAAAGCCCGGCCATACAGTGCAAGCCAATGTAATCCAGCGAGCTGCTACGATTCATGGTGGACGCAAGGATATCTTCGGAGCCAACTACGAGATATCGCTCGACGCCTTTAAGATGCGAATGTGGATTGGCATAAACGTCAAGAGAATCAGTGTTATTTATTTCGTCACTGCCGAGAATGAATCAATGGTGGACACGTGCAAAGAGAAATTTCATTTTACTTTTGCAGGCGCCTCAAAAATTGGATACGACACAAATTATCAGTATGTCGTTATGGGAGAAGAACGCATTGTGTCGATCTGGTCCACCGTAATGGCTGATAAGGTAATCCTTGGAAATCCATCCGAACAATTATTTTGGATCCAAGATATCGCGATGATGACACAGTCGTTCATTCGCACTGCAGTACGTGAACAATTACAGCTTTATACCCAGATTGAGCCAGGACCATTATGAACAGTACGACAATCGATGAAGTGCAAGTCCCTGTTACTGAAAAGCAGGCTGAAAAGATCGCCCACGAAAACCACAAGCTGCACAAGCGCCTGTGCCGCCAGGTCGGCCAGGCCATCGGCGACTTCAACATGATCGAAGACGGCGACAAGGTGATGGTATGCCTGTCGGGCGGCAAGGACAGCTACGCGCTGCTGGACATCCTCCTAACGCTGCGCGAGCGTGCGCCGATCCACTTCGACATCGTCGCAGTCAACCTCGACCAGAAACAGCCGAACTTCCCGGCCGACATCCTGCCTGCCTACCTGGACAAGCTCGGCGTGGACTACCACATCGAAAACCAGGACACCTACAGCATCGTCAAGCGCCTGATCCCGGAAGGCAAGACCACCTGCTCGCTGTGCTCGCGCCTCCGCCGCGGCATCCTGTACCGCGTGGCCGATGAGCTGGGCTGCAACAAGATCGCGCTGGGCCACCACCGCGACGATATCCTCGAAACCTTCTTCCTGAACATGTTCTTCGGCGGGAAGCTGAAAGGCATGCCGGCCAAGCTGGTGTCGGATGACGGCAAGCACATGGTGATCCGCCCGATGGCGTATGTGAAAGAGGCTGATACCGAGCGCTATGCCGAGGTAAAAGGCTTCCCGATCATCCCGTGCGACCTGTGCGGCTCGCAAGAGAACCTGCAGCGCAAGCAGATCAAGAACATGCTGCGCGAGTGGGAGAAAAAACATCCGGGCCGCGTGGAGAGCATTTTCTCGTCGCTGTCGACCGTGGTGCCGTCGCATCTGATGGACCGTAACCTGTTCGGCTTCGCGGATCTGAAGACGGATGGCGTGGCCAATCCGCTGGGGGATATCGCCTTTGATGAGGAGCCGTGCTCGACGCCGGTGGCGGGGACGATTTCGTTGACGCAGCTGTGATTTTCTTTTCGTGGTTACATCACGAACGGATTGTCACCGGGCCCGTCGCAACGAATTGACACCGTGCCGTCGTTGGTTGTCTTCAGACGCACCCGTTCTGGGCGGCGACAATATGTCTCCAGCGTCTTGACGGCGAACTCACGCTTGATCGTGCCGTCGGTGCCAAGTACGAATCCACGTCCACCGATGAATTCACGGACGTGGCAATCGGCGTCGGAGCAATAGGCGACGCAGTCCTTGCAGGCATATGCGCCCTCTTTGGCGAATGCCTCACACTGGTCGAACTGTGCCGGCACGAGGATGCGGAATTGCGGTGATTGAAAATAACCGCATTTTTCCACACGCTTACCAGAACCATCCATGTTGACGACCGAGAAGCGGCCCAGGCCGCGATACGCGCTCGGATAGTCAAAATCGCCCGTATGGCGAATATTGGGAATCACGACGTTGCCGTAACGATCGACAGCAATCACTTCTCTTGGCATGTCAGGGGAATCGTCAATGCTGATCGTTGCCATGCCATAGGCATTGGTTCTCACCCGGTCGATGAATGCGCTTTTGATACGCCGGTGATCGTTCTCGCCTTCGAAGCATTGCACTGACCATTCCTTTCCCGTATGCGTAGGGGGACAAAGGTCAGCTGCCGACGCGACTGGGGCAAGAACAACCAACAGAAAAGCCATCATCAGGGTCGCCATCATTTTCACTCCCAAGGTTTGAACGACATCATCCAGCAACGATAACGTTCTCAGCGCCACAGAAAATGCGTTGATTCTCACCTCAGGAGCACGCGCTGGCCCAATCCGCTTAGTTCAGGCGCCCATTGACACCACCGATGCTGTAACGCCCCGCGCCCAGCAGCGCGACTGCCACTGCAGCAAAGAAGAACATCCCCTGCAATTCCAGCGCCCAGCCGCCGGTTTCGTTGAGCGTAAAGAACTGGCTCGTGTGCGCCAGCAGCACGGCGACGATCATGTTGATGGCCACGATCAGCGCGGCAGGACGGGTGAACAGGCCGACCAGGATGAGCAGCGGTGCGACAACTTCGCCGATGTACACCCCGTAGCCAAACACCGCAGGCAAGCCGGCTTTGGCCAGCATGTCGGCCACGAAGCCGATGCCGCCGCTGAGTTTGGCAACGCCGTGGAACAGCAGCATCGCGGCCAAGGCGACGCGCAGCACCAGCTTGCCGGCATCGTTGTTGGTATTCAGTTGTGTGCTCGTGGTGTGCATGATCGTTCTTTCGTGAATGAAAACAAGGTAAATGGTTAATTGAACGCGTAGGCATCCATGGCGAGCACGCCATGTTCGATACTCGTGTGCAGCACTGACGCCGTGGCGTCAAATCCGGCTGCGCCCATTGCCACGAACAGCGGCAGCAGATGTTCTTCGGTCGGATGGTTTTTCGCGGCCATCGGCGCCAGTTGGCGGTAGTCCAGCAGGGCGGCGCGGTCATTGGCGATCAGCCGCTCGCGCATCCACGTGCCGAAGTCGCTGACCCAGCCTGGCGGCGGCGCATCGGCGCTGTGCCCGCGGATTTCATACAGGTTGTGCGTCAGCGATCCCGAGCCGATGACCAGCACGCCCTCCTGGCGCAAGGCCTGCAGCGCCAGGCCGAGTTGCTGATGCAGCGCGGGGGCGGCGCCATGCACGATCGAGATCTGCATGACCGGCACATCGGCGGTCGGATACATCAGGCTGAGCGGAACCCACGCGCCATGGTCCAGGCCCCGTGTCGCACTGCGCCCGACCGGGATGCCGGCAGCGTCGAACAGCGCCGCCGCGCGTTCGGCAGCGGCAGGCGCACCCAGTGCCGGATAGCGCATGTCGAACAGCGCTTGCGGGAAGCCACCAAAGTCGTGAATCGTTTCTGGCTGAGTGGCCAGCGAGACGGCTGGGCCACCAGCGGTTTCCCAGTGCGCCGAGACGACCGCAATTGCGCTTGGCCGTGGCAGTGTCTGGCCCAAGCCCTGCAGGAAGCGGCGTGCCGGGCTGTCCTGCAGCGCAAGCATCGGCGAGCCGTGTGAGACAAAGATCGTGGGCAAATTCATGGTGCACCTCGTTAAGTGATGCGTGCATGGTACCCATGTCCCTGCCGTTGATAAAGCAGGGGAACGTGGTTAGACTGTTTCCTTTTGATTGACAATCCCGCCCAATGGATTTGCTCGGCTCGATGAAAACCTATGTTGCCGTGGTCGACAGCGGCAGCTTCGCCGCTGCGGCGCTCCGGCTAGATGTGTCACGCGCCATGGTCTCCAAGCAAGTGCAAAAGCTGGAAGAGCATCTGGGCACGCGGCTATTGAACCGCACCACGCGACGCCTGAGCCTGACGGAAACCGGCCGCGCCTTCCACGAACGCAGCGTGCAGATTCTGGGGGATGTGAACGAGGCCGAACAGATTGCCGGCCAGATGACAACGCTGCCGCGCGGCGTGCTGCGGGTGACGATTCCACTGTCCTATGCCCAGCATCGCCTGGGCAGCATTATCGGTGCGTACACCCAGGCCTACCCGCAGGTACAGCTCGATATTGCGCTGTCGGACCGCAAGGTCGACCTGGTCGAAGAAGGCTTCGATGTGGCGATCCGGATCGGTGCCCTGCCCCAGTCGGATCTGATCGCGCGCAAGCTGGGCGTCGCGCGCAGCATCGTGTGCGCCTCGCCCGCCTATCTGGCCGCGCACGGCACGCCGCAGACGCCGCACGACCTGAGCCGGCATACGTGCCTGAGCTACTCGCTGAGCGGGGGCGGCGCCGACTGGCGCCTCGAGTCCGCAGGCGAACATCTCATCGTACCGGTGAATGGCCCCATCAGGGCCGACAATGGCGACATGATCCGCCTGGCGGCGCTCGCCGGGGCCGGCATTGTCTTCCAGCCGCACTTTATCGTGGGCGAGGATCTGGCTGCCGGGCGGCTGGTGCAGGTGCTGCCCGGCTGGGAGTCAGCCGAGCTGGGCATCCATGCGCTCTATCCAAGCCGCAAGCATTTGTCGGCCAAGGTGCGCACCTTCGTCGACTTCGTCGTGGCCGCGCTGGCCTGAACCGCCGCGGCCGGCGGCATCAGTACAGCACCACCGAGCGGATCGATTCGCCGCTCTTCATCAGGTCGAACCCTTCATTGATGCGCTCGAGCGGCAGGCGGTGCGTGATCAGGTCGTCGATATTGAGTTTGCCTTCCATATACCAGTCGACGATCTTCGGCACATCGGTGCGGCCGCGCGCGCCACCAAAAGCCGAACCGCGCCACTCGCGGCCCGTCACCAGCTGGAATGGGCGGGTGGCGATTTCTTCGCCAGCGGCTGCCACGCCGATGATGAACGATTTGCCCCAGCCCTTGTGCGTGCATTCGAGCGCCTGGCGCATCGTGTTGACGTTGCCAACGCACTCGAAACTGTAATCGGCGCCGCCATCGGTGATCTGCACAATGGCGTCGACGACGTTCTCGACGTCGTTCGGATTGATGAAATGGGTCATGCCGAACTTGCGCGCCATGGCCTGGCGCGCCGGGTTGATGTCGACGCCGATGATCTTGTCGGCGCCCACCATTTTCGCAGCCTGGATCACGTTCAAACCGATGCCGCCCAGGCCGAACACGACCACGTTGGCGCCCGCTTCGACCTTGGCCGAAAACAGCACTGCGCCCACGCCGGTCGTCACGCCGCAACCGATGTAGCAGACCTTGTCGAACGGAGCATCTTCACGGATTTTCGCCAGCGCGATTTCCGGCACCACGATGTAGTTCGAGAACGTCGACGTGCCCATGTAGTGAAACAGCGGCTTGCCATCGAGCGAAAAACGGCTGGTCGCGTCCGGCATCAGGCCGCGGCCCTGCGTACTGCGGATCGCCTGGCACAGGTTGGTCTTTTGCGACAGGCAGAATTTGCACTGGCGGCATTCCGGCGTGTACAGCGGGATGACGTGGTCGTCTTTCTTCAAACTTGTCACGCCAGGGCCGACATCGACCACGATGCCCGCGCCTTCATGGCCCAGGATCGCCGGGAACAGCCCTTCAGGATCGGCGCCGGACAGCGTGTAGTAATCGGTATGACAAATGCCGGTCGCTTTTAGTTCGATCAGTACTTCGCCCTCGCGCGGGCCTTCCAGGTCGACTTCCTCGATGGTCAATGGCGCGCCGGCGCGCCAGGCAATGGCTGCTTTGGTTTTCATGGTGATGGTCTCTGGCTCAGTAAAAAATGGAATGCAGCCATTCTGCAGGCGCGAGCAGGGCGACCGACGCCACCCGGCCGGAAATGGCAGGATTTGGTGCAATAATGACCGGATCTTCGCCACTGACCGCCCTGCCGATGCCTTCTGCGCCAACTCTGGACACCATCACCGTCGACATCGTCGTCTACCCCGGCTTCAAGGCAATGGAAGCGATCGGCCCCATGTCGGTGTTCGAATACGCCAACCTGCACCTGGCGCGCCAAGGCAAGGCGGCCGGCTACGATGTGCGCGTGGCGTCCTTCAAGACCGGGCCGATCCGCTCGGACACCCTGATGTCGCTCGAAGCCACCAAGGTGGTCAACACCCTGGCCCTGCCCCACACCGCGATGGTGGTCGGTGCGCGCCACATCCAGGCTGCGCTGGTCGAAAGCGCCGCCCTGATCGACTGGATCCGCGACGCCGCCCCGCGCCTTGAACGCCTCAGCGCCCTGTGCTCGGGCGCCTTCTTCCTGGCCGCCGCCGGCGTGCTCGACGGCAAACGCGCTACCACGCACTGGGGCGTGGCCGATCGCCTGCAAGCCGATTTCCCGGCCATCGACATCGATGCCGACGCCATCTTCATCCGCTCCGGCAATGTCTGGACCTCGGCCGGCGTCACGGCCGGCATGGACCTGGCCCTCGCGCTGGTCGAACAGGATTTTGGCCGCGCACTGGCGCTGGACGTGGCCACCGAGATGGTCGTGTATCTGAAGCGCCCGGGTGGCCAGTCGCAGTTCAGCGCCCACCTGCTCAGCGAGCGCACAGCGAAACCGACGATCCGCGAGCTGCAGACCTGGATCCTGGAGAACCTGCACGAGCGCCTGTCGGTCGCCCAGCTGGCGGACAAAGCAATGATGAGCGAGCGCCATATTGCCCGCGTATTCCAGCAAGAGGTGGGTATGAGCACCCAGGAATTCATCGAAACCTGCCGCTTCGAGCGCGCCACGCAGTTGCTGGCCGATGTGGCGCTGCCGCTGAAGACGGTCGCGGCGCGTGCCTGCTTCAGCGACGAGGCGCAGATGCGCCGGGTGTTTCTGAAAAAGCTGGGGATTGCGCCGAAAGTGTATCGCGAACGCTTCGCCACGACGGGTGTCGCGGCAGGCCGCGCAGCCAACCCACACGGCGACTGACCGCCCCGTGCTACGCTACTTTTAATCACCATATGCTGAAAGACTGCGATGCAATTTTCCCTGACACGACCCCTGCAACTGTTAGGACAAATGGCACTGGTCGTTGCCATGCTCGCGCCCTGCACAGCCATGGCTGAACCCGACATGATCTACCTCGTGCGCCATGGCGAAAAAGCCGCTGACGGCAACGACCCGTCGCTCACGCCGCAAGGCCGGCAACGCGCGCAGAATATCGCAACGATGCTGCACCGCGCCGGCATCCAGGCCATCTTCAGCAGCGCCACCGCCCGCACGCTCGAGACGGCGAAACCGCTGTCTGCGTTACTCAGCCTGCCCGTGCAGCAATACGAGGCAGGCAAGCCAGAGCTACTGATCGACAAGGTCAAGGCCCTGCAAGGGCCAGTGCTGGTGGTAGGCCACTCCAATACCCTGCCGGAACTCGTGCGGCTGTTCGGCGGTGCGCCAGGGACCGAGATTGGGGACAACGAATTTGACCGCGTATATCAGCTGGTCAATGGCGCCGACGGCAAAGTGACGACCGTGCTGTTGACGTCGTTGCCGGCGACGCCGTAACGCCAGCACACGTCATTGCCCCACGCCAGTCGACATACTTGCCCTCCGGACAGGCCTGGCATGATCGCCGGCCCCGTCGTACATACCCCCGCACGGCAGCGCCCGGCGTCGTGCAGAATCGACAAGATTGCGTCACAATCAGGTGTCGTCGCGTAGCCGACGACATCGCTCGCAACATACCATCATGCATTCACTAGGAGGCTTACCATGCGCTGGGAAACACCTGAAGCAATTGATTTCCGTTGGGGTTTTGAAATCACCATGTACGTGCTGAACCGTTGATGTTTAATTCCGGCAGGTGCCGATGAACGATCCTGTCATCGGTACCTGCCACTCCGGT
This sequence comes from Telluria sp. ZT3P25, assembly GCF_059685895.1. Lineage (NCBI taxonomy): Bacteria > Pseudomonadati > Pseudomonadota > Betaproteobacteria > Burkholderiales > Oxalobacteraceae > Telluria > Telluria sp. ZT3P25. Next base: position 561,814 of record NZ_JCASIJ010000002.1, on the reverse strand, counting down.
TATCAGCGATAACCATGTGAAAGGTTGGATACGCTGTTGAAAATCCGCATTCTTGGTTCGGCAGCGGGAGGTGGTTTTCCGCAGTGGAATTGTAATTGTCTGAACTGCGATGGCATCCGCAATGGCACCATCCAGGCTGTAAGCCGCACCCAATCCTCGATCGCCGTGAGCGACGATGGCATCGACTGGGTCCTGGTCAATGCATCTCCCGACATCCTGGTGCAAATCCGCGCCACCCCCGCCCTGCAACCTGCCCGCGCCGTGCGCGACACCGGTATTGCAGCCGTGCTGCTGATGGACGCACAGATCGACCACGTGACCGGCTTGCTGATGCTGCGCGAGCGCGGCACGCCCCTGCCCCTGTATGCAACGGCCGAAGTACTGGCCGACCTGTCGCAAGCGCTGCCTTTGACGCGCGTGCTTGGCCATTATTGCGGCGTCGAGCCGCACACGCTGGCCATTGACGGCCAGCCATTCCCGATTGCGCCGCTGCGCGACACGACGTTCCTGCCGGTTCCGCTGTCGAGCAAAGCGCCGCCTTATTCGTCGCACCGCAACGACCCGCATCTTGGCGACAATATCGGCCTGATGTTGCACGACAGCGCCAGCGGTGCTCGCGTGTTCTACGCGCCCGGGCTCGGTCAGATGACCGATGCGGTGGAAGCGGCGATGCGCCAGGCCGATGTGCTGCTGGTCGATGGCACCTGCTGGAGCGACGACGAAATGATCACGCTCGGCCTGTCGAAAAAGACGGCCCACATGATGGGCCATCTGCCGCAGTCCGGACCGGGCGGCATGATCGAGGTGCTGGCGCGCATGCCGGCGCGCCGCAAGATCCTCATTCACATCAACAACAGCAATCCGATCCTGCGTGAAGACTCGCCCGAGCGTGCCGAACTGGCCACGCACGGCATCGAGGTCGCGTTCGACGGCATGGACATTACCTTATGACGCCCTCCCCCGATAGCAACGACCTGTTGGCGCCCTGGTCGCGCGCCGAGTTCGAACAGCAGTTGCGGGCGATGGGCAAGAGCTACCATATCCATCATCCGTTCAACCTGCGCATGAATGCCGGGCAATGCTCGCCCGAACAGCTGCGCGGCTGGATCGCCAACCGCTTCTATTACCAGTTCATCATCCCCAAAAAGGATGCGGCGATTCTGTCCAATTGCGACGATCGCGCGACGCGCCGCCTGTGGATCGCGCGCATTCTGGACCATGACGGCTATGACGATTACCAGGGCGACGCCCAGGGCGGCATGGAAGCCTGGACCCAGCTGGGCGAAGCGGCCGGCATTCCCCGCGCCGAACTGTGGTCGCTCCAGCATGTGGTGCCGGCCGTGCGCTTCGCCTGCGACGCGTATGTCGACTTCGCGCGCCGCTCGCCGTGGCAAGAGGCTGTGTGCTCGTCGCTGACCGAAATGTTCGCGCCGCAGATTCACAAGGACCGCCTGGCCGGCTGGCCAACCCAGTATCCGTGGGTGGAACCGGCCGGCCTGCATTATTTCCGCAGCCGCATTCCGCTGGCCCAGCGCGATGTCGATCATGGCCTGGCCGTGACGCTCGACTATTTCACGACCAGGGCGCAGCAGCAGCGCGCACTCGAGATCCTCAAGTTCAAACTGGACATCCTGTGGGCCATGCTGGACGCCATCGAAAAAGCCTATCCGACATGAACGATCCCCTTATCCCCGCCACACCGGCCCTGAACCGGCGCTTTCGCCTGCAATGGGAAGACGCCCAGCAGGCGTACGTGCTGCTGTACCCGGAGGGCATGGTCAAACTGAATGGCAGCGCCGGCGAAATCCTGAAGTGCTGCGACGGCAAGACCACGGTCGACCAGATCGTGCACGACCTGGAAACCAAGTTCCAGGCCACCGGCCTGCGCACCGATATCGAGGGTTTGCTGGCCCACGCCCACCAGCACAAGTGGATCGAATGATGCTGCCCACCGATGTTCCCAAGAGCGGCGCGCCGACCGTGTCGCCGCCCTTCTGGCTGCTGGCCGAATTGACTTACCAATGCCCGCTGCACTGCGCGTTTTGCTATAACCCGCTCAATTACGATGCGGTGCGCAATGAATTGACGACGGGCGAATGGGTGCGGGTGATGCGCGAAGCGCGCGCGCTGGGCGCCGTGCAGCTGGGGTTTTCGGGGGGCGAACCGCTGATGCGCGACGACCTCGAAGAACTGGTCGCCGAAGCGCGCCGCCTGGGCTTTTACAGCAACCTGATCACGTCGGGTGTCGGCCTGAATGAAACCCGCATCGCAGCGCTCAAGAACGCCGGGCTGGATCATATCCAGTTGTCGTTCCAGGATTCGACCCGTGAGCTCAACGATTTCCTGAGCAGCACCAAGACATTTGACCTCAAGCTCAAAGTCGCCAAGCTGATCAAGCAATACGATTACCCGATGGTGATGAATTGCGTGCTGCATCGCTATAACCTGCCGCATGTCGGCAAGATCATCGAGATGGCGCTGGCGCTGGGCGCCGAATACCTGGAGCTGGCCAATACGCAGTACTACGGCTGGGCCATGAAGAACCGCAACCAGCTGATGCCCACGCTCGAGCAGGTGCGCGACGCCGAACGCGTGGTGGCGCAATACCGCGAGCGCATTGGCGACGCCTGCAAGCTGCTGTTCGTGGTGCCCGATTACTTCGAGGACCGCCCCAAGGCCTGCATGAATGGCTGGGGTGCGGTGTTTCTCGGTGTGGCGCCGGACGGCGTGGCGCTGCCCTGCCACAATGCGCGCGACCTGCCCGGCCTGAACCTGCCGAACGTGCGCGACGTGGGCCTGGCGGACATCTGGCGCACCAGCACCGCGTTCAATGCCTACCGTGGCAATGACTGGATGCAGGAGCCATGCCGTAGCTGCGACGAAAAAGGACGCGACCTGGGTGGCTGCCGCTGCCAGGCATTCATGCTGGCCGGTGACGCGGCAGCAACCGACCCCGTCTGCAGCAAGTCGCCCAAGCGCGGCGAAGTCGACAAGGTGATCCGCTTTGCGAGCCAGCGCCCGGCCGGGCTGGACAACGGCCACGTGATCGAGCAGCCGATCGTGTTTCGCACGAATGCGAATTCACGCAATCTTCTGCAGACCGACACGTAAGGCGTACCGGTCCGCAGGGGCCGAGTTACAGCGCCGTATCCGTGCGCAGCACCGGATACAGATTCAACCGCTCGTCATATGATGAATGCCGCTTGGCGAAGAACGCCAGGCGCGCCTGCGGGTCCTTGGCAAACGCCGGGTCCGACGCCAGGCGCTGGGCAAATTCAGCCGCCACTTTCGGATCGGCCGCCATCTGCTCGCGCGCCACGTCTTCGGCGACGTAGTCTTCCATGTATTCCTTGCGCTCGAAGGCCGTATTGAACGTGCCCCAGGCCAGCAGTGAATCCGGTGCCTGCGGCTCGAACATCGCCACCACCAGCCGCGCCTTCGGCTGCGCAATCGGCACGAACAGCGAACCGGCCGTCACCGCGCGGGGTTCAGCCGTCCACTTGCCAGTGACCGTCAGGCGCTGGTGCCCTTCGACCGAGGCGGCGTCCAGCGTCGCCTTGTCGGCGCGGAAGGTCTCGACATTGGCGCGAGCAATGCCCTGGTCCAGCTTGCGGAACACGACGCCATGCTGGCGCAGCTTCTCGCCGACGATCGCCGCTTGCGCAGCCGGTACGATGTAGCCGGCGCCCGGGGCCGTCACTTCCACGTCGGCGACAACCTCGTCTCGCAGTGGCACGCGCCACACCTGCGGCTTTGTTTCATCGTAGCGCGTCATCAGGCCGCCCGAGATTTCGGATGGCTTGCGCGTGTATTCGTAACCGTTGAAGTTGACCATCTCGGTCTTGTCGGTGGTGCGGTAGTTCAGTGCCACCTTCTTGTTGCCCAGTTTTGCGGCGCGCGCGTCGGCCGCGTAGGCCGCCTTTTGCCAGTCCGCGCCGTGCTTTGCGATCTGGTTCAGCAACGACACCACGGTGTTGCGGGTGATGCGTACGCGCACCGGGTACTCTTTCCACGAGTGCGTTTCCACCAGCATCGCCATGCGGTTACGCAGCTGGAAGTAGCCGGTCGAGAAACGCGGGTCCGACACGCCGTCCTCGAAGCCCGACATCGGATCGTCCTGCTTCACGAACGACATGTAGTACGACTGCGGCGTCGAGCCTTCTTTCGCAATGTCCTTGATGACATTGGTGCGCAGCGCCAGGCCAGCCTTGCGGAATTCTGCGTCGCCCGAATACACCGGCTCGACCTGGATCGAGATATCGTGCTGGAACTTGGCGCCGTTGGTTGCGTGCAGGTCGACATAGGTCAGCGGATCCCAGGCATTCACCAGGCCCAGCATCGCCTGCATTTCCGGCGCGTCGGCCTTCAGGTAGTCGCGGTTCAGATTCAGGTTCTGGGCGGTGGTGCGCCAGCCCATTTCCACCGGGCCGCGCTGGTTCGGGCGGTTCCATTTGCCAAAGCGCTCGTGCCCGTCGACGTTAAACACCGGCACGAACAGCAGTACCTGCTTGTCGAGCGCGCCCTTGCCCGCGCGGCCTTCGAGGATTTCGCGCAGCGCCAGGAAACCCGCATCCTTGCCGTCGATCTCGCCGGCGTGGATGCCGCCCTGGATCAGCGTAACGGGCAAGCCCGCCTTTTTGGCAGCCGCAGGCGTGAACACGCCGTTGTTGTTGACCACCAGCGCCTTCATCGGGCGGCCTTCCGGCGTGATGCCGAAGTCGATGCACTGGACCTGCTTCGGATACGCCTGCGCAAAGGCGGTGCACAGCGCGATCGTTTCATCGTAGCGGCCGGTGGCCTGGAAGCCGGAGCGTTCCGAGATCGTCGTCAGATCGGGGGTAGCGGCGTACGCCAGAGGGAATGCAGACAGCAGGGCCAGCAGTAACGCAGAACGAATCATCGAGAAGCTCCGGCAGGTGACAGGGAAGCCGACGATTATAGACGTGTTCTTGCCAAAAAGTTCAGTTCTGGAAACGCAAAGGGCGGCGCGCCAATTGGCCACGCCGCCCGTCAAGACAGACGATGCGCGCTAGCGCGGTGGTGCGCCGGGCGTGGTCATGATCGAAATTTCCTTGACCTGCGGCCGCACGATTTCCATCGGCGCGACGCGGGCGCGGCTCGTCGTCGAAACCGGGCACGCCTGCGTCGCGCGGTAGGTCAGCGCGGCGGCCAGCAAACCTTCGTTCTGGTCGCCCACCGGCCGTGTCAGGTCGTCGCTGACCTGGCAGGTCGGCGCAAAGCCATCGGTGAAGTCACCAAAGCCCTTGTTGTTGACGCCCTTGAACTCGATCGAGAAATAGGTCGTGCCGCAGTTCGGCACCGGCGTGAAGCCGTATGGCTTGCCGCAGGTGGTGCCACCGATCTGGATGACCTCGACGTCGGCGCCGCGCAAGCCATTGATCACCGATTCGCTGGCCGAGCAGGTGCCGGCCGTGCTCAGCACCGTTACGCGTTTCAGGCCCAGGGTCGGCAGCGGCGTACCGGTGCGCACCGGATTGCTCGAAGCGAAGCCCCACGCGGTCGAGCGGAACAGCAGTGGCGCTTCGCGCGGCAACTTGTCGTTGTACTGCGATTGCTCGAACACCTTGCCATTCGTCGATTCCGGTCCCGACACCATGTACGCCAGCTGGCTCGCCAGGTACAGCAGGCCGCCACCGTTGTAGCGGATGTCGAGCACCAGGTCGTTCACGCCGGCCTGGCGGAACGTGGTGAAGGCGTCGATCAGCTGCTTTTCGGAGACCGCGTTGAAGGTGTCAAAGGTCAGGTAGCCGACCTTGCCGGTCGCGGTCTCGATGATCTTGACGTTCTTGACCGGTGCGATGCGCACCTCGGCGCCCGTCATCGTCACCTCGATCGGCACGCCACCGCGCTGCAGCGTGAAGCGGTGCGCACTGCCGGCCGTCTCAGGGAACAGGGCATCGTTGATGCGCGCGATCGATGCCGCGTCGGTCGTGTTGACGAAATCGATGCCATCGATCTTTGTCAGCAGGTCGCCGCGCAGCAGGCCCGCAGCGGCGGCTGGCGAACCCGGCTCCACGGCCGTGATCAGCCAGGTGCGCGGCGCTGTGCCGTTCGCGTTGCGCGACCACGTGATGCCGTAGCCCAGGTCGATGCCCTGCGTCTGCATCGCTTCCCATTCGGCGGTCGGATAGGTGAAGTGGTAGCGGTCCTTGGCTTGCCCGGTGGCCGTCACGGCCGGCGTCTTGAGCACGTCGAAGTAGGCGATGGCGCTCTTGAAATCGGCCATCTTGTAGGTATTCGGGACTTCGTTGTACCAGAGGTAGTACTGGTTGGTCCAGGCGCGCAGGAATTTCAGCTCGTCCAGCAGCGTGCCCTGCACATCAGGGAAAGCCACACCGTTCGCATCGAAGCCCGTGCGCGGCGCGGCGCACTTGTTCCAGTAACTGCCATAGGCGTCGCCGAGCAGGTTGGGATTGAGGTCTTCCGGCGTGGCGCTGGTACCGGTCGGGGTCGGTGCTGGCGTGACCGGCGCCGTTGGGGTATCCGCCACCGACGGCCGCGCACCCACACCGGGGGAGCCGCCACCGCCACCGCACCCGGCAAGCACGAACAGCGCGGCAAGCGCGCTTGACATCAGACGGACGGGAACGGCCTTGCGCGGGGGGGAGAATGTCGGGCTCATGCAAATGATTATAGACGGCGGTTTTACTGCACAACACCACCAAATGTCACAGTTGACGCCAGGCGACAACGAAGCATGCCAAGGCGACAAGGATGTAAAAGAGCCGCCGGCGCACAGGGTGCGCCGGCGTGATCAAAACACCATCAAGCTGCGCGCGGTGCTGCGCCTGCCGGCGCATGGAATGCCGCCAGCAGCGCCGCTTCTTTCGCCTTCGCCGCTTTCAGGTGCCGTTCCTTGACGTGCCCGTAGCCACGGATGTCTTCCGGAATGCTGGCCACCGCCACGGCCTGCGCCAGGTTCTCGTCCGTGAGCTTGGGCAGCAATGCCGCCACCGTCGCGCGGTACTCGCCGATCAGGGCGCGCTCGACGCGGCGCTCGGCGGTATAGCCGAACACGTCGAACGCGGTGCCGCGCAGGCCCTTGAACTTTGCCAGCACGCCGAACGCGCGCATCATCCACGGGCCGAACTCCTGCTTGATGGCGCGACCTTCCTTGTCGTGCCTGGCCAGCAGCGGGGGAGCCAGGTGGAACTTGAGCGTGATATCGCCTTCGAACATATTGGCGATTTTTTCACGGAACGCCGGATCGGTGTGCAGCCGCGCGACTTCGTACTCGTCCTTGTACGCCATCAGTTTGTACAGGTACTTGGCCACCGCTTCCGACAGGCGCGTGCCCTTGCCCAGGCGCGCTTCCTGCGCCCTGACCTGCTCGACGAACGCCGTGTACTGGCCCGCATACGCCGCGTCCTGGTACGCCGTGAGCAGCTCGACCCGGCGCTTGACGACATCGTCGAGCGTCTGCATGCGCTTGAACTCGATCACCTTGGCCGGCATCGCCGATTTGCTGACGGCCGCCAGGTCGTGTCCGGCGCTGCGGCCCCAGTTGAAGGCCGCCTTGTTGAACGCGACCGACACGCCATTGAGCTCGATGGCTTTCATCAGCGAGGCTTCGTGCAGCGGCACGCGGCCCTTCTGGAACGCGTAACCGAGCATGAACATATTGGTGGCGATCGCGTCGCCCAGCAGCGCCGTGGCGATGCTGCCGGCGTCGAGGAATTCGACGTTGGCCTTGCCGCAGGCTTGCTCGATCGCGCCGCGTGAACCTTCGGCCGGGAATTGCCAGTCCGGGTTCTTCACGAACGCGGCGGTGGTGGCAGTGCTCGAATTGACGGCGGCCCAGGTACGGCCTTCGCCCATGCGCGACAAGGCATCGCGGCTGGCCGTGACGATCTGGTCGCAGCCGATCACGAGGTCGGCGCTGCCGGTGCCCACGCGCGTCGAGTGCAGATCGGCCTGGTGCTCGGCCAGGCGCACGTGCGACATCACCGGGCCGCCCTTCTGGGCCAGGCCGCTCTGGTCGAGCACGATCGCGCCCTTGCCTTCGACGTGCGCTGCCACCGCCAGGATCTGGCCGACTGTGACGACACCGGTGCCGCCCACGCCGGCCACGAGAATGCCGAATGGCGTGGCAACCGATGGAATGACGGGTTCCGGCAATACCGGCGGCGCGGCGTCGGATGCAGCAGCCTTCTTCGGCTTTTTCAGGCCGCCGCCTTCGACGGTAACGAAGCTCGGGCAGAAGCCCGACACGCACGAATAATCCTTGTTGCACGAAGACTGGTTGATCTGGCGCTTGCGGCCCAGTTCAGTTTCGAGCGGCTCGACCGACAGACAGTTGGACTGCACCGAGCAATCGCCGCAGCCTTCGCAGACGGCCTCGTTGATCACGGCGCGCTTGGCCGGGTCGGGGAATTCGCCTTTCTTCCGGCGCCGGCGTTTTTCGGAAGCGCAGGTCTGGTCATAGATCACGGCCGACACGCCGGGCATCTCGCGCAGTTCGCGCTGCACGTCCATCAGTTCGGAGCGATGGCGCACCGTGGTGCCGGGCGCCCAAGCGTAGTCGCTCGGGTATTTGTCCGGCTCGTCGGTGACGACGATGATGGGCGTGACGCCTTCGGCTGCGATCTGGCGGCTGATCATGCCCGGGTCGAGCGGGCCGTCGACGTTCTGGCCGCCCGTCATCGCAACCGCGTCGTTGTAGAGGATCTTGTAGGTGATGTTGACCTTAGCGGCCACCGCGGCGCGGATCGCCAGGATCCCCGAGTGGAAGTAGGTACCGTCGCCCAGATTGACGAACACGTGCTTTTCGTCGGTGAACGGCGACTGGCCGATCCAGGTCGTGCCTTCGGCGCCCATGTGCGTGAAGGTCGACGTTTCACGGTCCATCCACAGCACCATGTAGTGGCAGCCGATGCCGGCCATCGCGCGCGAGCCTTCCGGTACCTTGGTCGAGCTGTTGTGCGGGCAGCCCGAGCAGAAATACGGGATGCGGTCGGTTTCCGGATTCGGCTTGGCCGGGATATTGCGCAGCACCAGCTCTTTCGCTTCGAGGAAGGCGATGCGCTGAGCGACGCGCTCGGCAACGGGGTGGCCGGCGCAGTAGTGCCCGATACGCGAGGCAATGGCGCGCGCGATCTGCGCCGGGTTCAGCTCGTACGTGGCCGGCAGCAGCCAGTCGCCGTGACCCATGCGGTTCTTGTTGCTCCACTCGCCCGTGTCGTCGAACTTGCCGACCACGCGCGGACGCTCGCCGTCGGGCAGGTTGTACAGCTCTTCCTTGAGCGCGTATTCCATGACCTGGCGCTTTTCTTCGACCACCAGGATTTCATCGAGGCCCCGTGCGAACTCATGCACGCCTTCGGCTTCGAGCGGCCAGGTCATGCCGACCTTGTACAGGCGCAGGCCAATGTCCTGCGCGGCCTGCTCGTCGATGCCGAGGTCGGCCAGCGCCTGGCGCGTGTCCAGATAGCTCTTGCCGGCGGTGATGATGCCGATCTTTGGCTGCGGGCTGTCCCAGATGATGCGGTTGAGCTTGTTGGCGCGCGCATAGGCCAGCGCGGCATACCATTTGTGGTTGCTCATCCGCACTTCCTGGTCCAGCACGGCGTCCGGCCAGCGGATGTTCAGGCCGCCCTCGGGCAGCTGGAAGTCGGTCGGGATCACGGTCTGCACGCGGTCCGGATCGAGGTCGACAACGGCGCCCGATTCGATGATGTCGGTCACGCATTTCATCGATACCCACAGGCCCGTATAGCGGCTCATGGCCCAGGCGTGCAGGCCGAAGTCGATGTACTCCTGCACCGACGACGGGTACAGCACCGGGATGCCGCAGTGGGTCAGGATGTGGTCGGACTGGTGCGCGGTGGACGACGACTTGGCCGCGTGGTCGTCGCCGGCCAGCACCAGCACGCCGCCGTATTGCGACGAGCCGGCGTTGTTGCCATGCTTGAACACGTCGCCGCAGCGGTCGACGCCCGGGCCTTTGCCGTACCACATCGAGAACACGCCGTCGTACTTCGCGTCCTTGTACAGATTGGTTTGCTGGGTGCCCCAGACAGCGGTCGCTGCCAGGTCTTCGTTCATGCCGGGATGGAACTTGACGTGGTGCGCGTCGAGGTGCGCCTTGGCCTTCATCGCGGTCTGGTCGACCGAGGTGACGGGCGAGCCGCGGTAGCCGGTGATGTAGCCGGCCGTGTTCAGGCCGGCCTTGACGTCGCGCTCGCGCTGCAGCATCGGCAGGCGGATCAGCGCCTGCGTGCCGGTCATGAAGGCGCGGCCGCGCTCGAGCGTCCATTTGTCGTCGAGCGTGATGTCTTGTGCGGGTGCGGATGCGGGCGGCGACGCCAGGTGGGCGCGGTCCAGGGGTGCGTTCATTGTGTCTCCAAGAAACTGGTGGCGGTTGCCGGAAGCGGTGCATTTCCTGCATCTCGCTTCTTGGCGGGAGTGGTCTCCCGTCTTGCGCCAGTATAGACCTGCCCCCCCAGCATTAAATTCCAAACAATTCCCCCTCCTTCTTGAATTGCGCAATAAAATTGCCATACAAAAGACCGACGTGGGGAAGGTATGTCAAAGATTGAGCTGGATAAAACAGATCGTAAAATTCTGGAGATTTTGCAGAATGACGGCCGCTTGTCGAACCAGGATGTGGCCGAACGCGTGAACCTGTCGCCGTCGCCCTGCCTGCGCCGCATCAAGCGGTTAGAGGAAGCGGGCGTGATCCGCCAGTACGTCGCACTGCTCGACTCGGACAAGATCGGGCTGGGCTTGCTGGCGTACGTGAACGTGCGGCTGGAAAAGCACAGCGAAGTGGCCAGCACCACGCGCCAGCCGGGTCTGCCGGCAACGTCCCCGCGCAACGATTTTGCGGTCTCGGTGGGCAGCTGGCCGGAAGTCGTCGCCTGCTATGCGATGACGGGCGACATGGACTTTTTGCTGCGCGTGCATGTGGGCGACATGGACCACTTCTCGCGCTTCATGATGGGCACGCTGCTCAAGCATCCGGCCGTGCTGGACGTGAAGTCGAGCTTTGCGCTGCAGCGGATCAAGGAAACGACGGCGATGCCGCTGGTGTGAATTACTGCCGCGGCTTTCGTGGCGTGAAGAACTTCACGGCGGCCCGCGTATTGGCCTTGACCGTGTAATCGATCGCCGCGAACTGCTCCTCGAGCGCCTCGGCCATCACGCTGCCCGGGCTGGGCGGTGGCAATTCGAGGTGGGCGTCGGCTTCGCCGTATTCGCGCGTGACGACCATCCCGGCTTTCTTTGCGATATGCATCATCGTCTTGTTGGACGTCAGACACTGCATATAGAGCGTGTCGACGTCCGAATTGCGGCAGTGGATCGCCGCGCGCTGGAACAGGCGCGTGCCCACGCCCTGCCCGCGCGCCGAGCTTGACACCGACACGCCGAACTCGGCCACCTGGGCCTTGGCCGTGCCGGTGCGCCCTTCGGTCGGCGCGAACGCCAGGTGCCCCATGCCCACCAGCTGGAACACATTGCTCACGACACCGAAAACGATGTCGCGCTCGAAATCGAGCTTGCCGACATACGCCGTGATGCCGTCGTCGGACATCATGCTGCCAAAGCGCAGCAGGCGGTCATCCTTGTCGAGCGCGAGCAGATGGCGCAGCACGCGGCGACGGTCGCGCTCGTGCAATTCCTTGACCAGGACCGGCGGCTGCCCCTTCTTGCCGCGCAAGCCCTGTAACCAGCGGCGTAATGGATTGTCCAGCATGTTCACACCTTCCCGTCGCGACAACCTGTCGATGTCGTCTCTGAATCTTAGCCGATCCGGTCGGCGCCTGCCGCGCTTGTGCTGCCGGCCGCGCCCTCTTTCGGACGCTCGCGCCGCGCCTGCTCGGGCGCCAGCCCTGCCGGGTCGTCTTCATCGCGCCATTGCGCCTGCTCGCTGACCACGAAGCGGCCCTTGCCGGCCTGCTTGGCAGCGTACATGGCCTTGTCGGCCTCGGCCAGCAACGTGTCCTGCCCGCGCGCCGCACCCATCTGGCCGCGCGCACTGGCGATGCCGATGCTGGCCGAGATTTTCACGGCATGGCCGTCGGCCTCGGTGATCGATTCGATTTCTGCCAGCGCCAGGCGGGCCACGCGCAGCGCGCCGTCGCGCGACGTCACGTCTTCGAGCAGGATAACGAATTCATCGCCGCCCAGGCGCGCCAGCGCATCTTCGGCGCGCAGCTTGGCCTGCACGCGGCGCGCGACGGTCTTGAGCACCAGGTCGCCGGTCGCGTGGCCCCAGGTATCGTTGACTGCCTTGAAGCCGTCCAGGTCGATGAACATCAGCACCACGACGCTGTCACGGCGGTCGGCCCGGGCCAGCGCCCGTTCGAGCAGACGGGTCAGTTGCCGGTAATTGATCAGGCCGGTCAAGCTGTCATGCTGGGCCAGGCGCTCGAGCTGGACCGACTGCGCCTGCAGCTCGGCGGTGCGCTCGACCACGCGCTGCTCGAGCGTTTCGTTGGCCGATTGCAAGCGGCGGTTGACGACACCGATGATCCGGTAACTGCGGCGCAGGCGCACGCCGGCATACGCCAGCAGCACCAGCAACAGGCCGGAATACGCCGCCAGGTAGCCACGAAAACGCTGACGCTCGAGCAGGACGGTGGTGAACGAGCGCTCGAATTCCTGCTCCAGACGATCGAGCACGACATCGCTGCCGACCGCAGCGATCTGCGCTTCGAGCTGGTTTTCCAGCGGGCGCTTCTCGAGGATCACGCGGCTGCTCAGGATCACGGCGTCCATCTTCTCGATGACGGCCGGCGAAAAGGCGATCTGCTGGGCGGCGACGTTGCCCAGGATTTCTTCGATACGGGTCGCCAGCAACGGCGATGGCGCGATGTTGTAGCGCAGGATGTCGCTCAGCAGCGCATTGAGGGTCGTGTCGAGCCGTACGACGAACTGGGCCGGCGCCAGCGCGCCTTCGATGCCCGAAATTTCGGTTTTCAGGTCGGCCACGGCCGGTGGCATGTGCAGCAGCGCTGCGCGCAGGCGCGGATTGTGCCGCGCGAACTCGGCCACCAGCATTTCCTTGTTGCGCAGCGCCACTTTCAGCTGGGCGCAGGCCTCGGCGGCGGCGCGGCTGCCGGTGAGCGGCGCGGCTTCTTCCAGGCGCGCCATCAGGATGCGCATGCGCGGCAATTGCGAGCTCAGGTCGGGCCGAAGCGCGGCGCGACCGGTGTGGGCACGCAACAGGTTGGCGTCCCACTCGGCGTCGAGCTTTTCGAATTCACGCAGGTTGAGCAGGACGTTGCTGCGCACTTCGGGGTCGATGACCTCGGTGCGGCTGTACAGGAATACCAGCAGCGCGCTCATCAATACGACGGCCAGAGTCGCCAATAACAGGCGGCGGCGCCGTACCCAACTCCCTACCCGCCGTCCCAGCATCCTGAACATCGTTTTTCTCCAACGCAACAATTGACCATATTGAAGAATAGCAAAACGCTGGGCCACACTGTACGCCGGGTGTAACTACATGTAACTGTGACGCCCTACAGAGCGGATTTTCACACTTTATTACAAATGTCGGCCACCGCCTCCACCCGTGCCAAGTGCACGGCCTGGGCAATCCGGTCGCGCTGGTCGCAGCGCGCTGCCACGGCGCCGGCATCCACGCCGCGCGCCGCGCCAAGGGCTTGCAGCAGCCAGTCGCCTGCGGGGTCATGTTCAATATCTTTGGCGTGACAACGCGTGGCCAGCAACATCTGGACAAAGCGCGCGCTCTTGCGGAAGGCGTCGCTGCGCTCGAACAGCGTGACGAGCGCGTCGGCATCGAGGTCGCGCGCCTGTGTGAGCACGCCATGCTCGCGCGCCGTCATCAGGGCCAGGTCGCGGCATTCGTTGGGCACTTTCAGCCGTTTGGACACCGCCTCGACAGCCGCCGTACCAACGTCGCGCATGAGAGCAGCAAAGCGGATCTCGAGCGGATGGTCCTGCCGCGCGGCGGTATCGATGACGCGCAGAGTGTGCGGCTGCGTATCGAGCTCGGGCAACAGGCGCGCCAGCGCGCCACACTCGTCCAGCACGAGCAGCATGCGCGACGGCTGGCGCTCCATCAGGCCGCGCGCCAGCTCTTGCCAGACGCGCTCGGGCACGAGGGCGTCGACCTCCCCCGCCTCGACCATCTGGCGCATCAAGGCATTGGTGTCGCCCGCCACCCGGAATTCGGGCAGGCGCGCGGCAAAGCGCGCAACGCGCAGGATGCGCACCGGGTCTTCGGCAAAAGCATCGGACACGTGGCGGAACAGGCGCGCTTCCAGGTCGCGCTGGCCGCCCAGCGGATCGACGATCACACAATCCTCGCCCTGCGCCATCGCATTGATGGTGAGGTCGCGCCGCACCAGGTCCTGTTCGAGCGTGACGTCGGGCGCCGCATGGAACACGAAGCCGTGATAGCCGGGCGCGGTCTTGCGCTCGGTACGCGCCAGCGCGTATTCCTCCTGCGTTGTCGGGTGCAGAAAGACCGGAAAATCCTTGCCCACCGCGCGAAAGCCGGCCTCGATCATCTGTTCAGGCGTGGCGCCGACGACCACGTGATCATGGTCCTTGACCGGCAACCCGAGCAGCGCATCACGCACGGCGCCGCCGACAACATAACTGCGCATCGTTTTACTCCGGCAAATCGGCGTCGTGCAACGGCGTCGGATGGTTTTCCAGCATCGCTTCGTTCACCCAGCGCGCCACGGCCGGATGGGCCAGCACGCGCTCGCAATAGGCTTGCAGCGCCGGGGCCAGCATCACGCCATAGGTCTGGAAACGCAGCACGATCGGCGCATAGAACGCGTCGGCAATCGAGAACGCGCCGAACAGGAACTGGTGATGGCCAAAGCGCGACAGGCAGTCTTCCCAGATTTCGCAGACGCGGCCGATGTCGGCCTGGGCACCATGCGTGCGGCCGCGGCCCGGCAGGCGGGCCTGGATATTCATCGGCATGGCGCTGCGCAGTTCGCCGAAACCGGCGTGCATCTCGGCCACGATCGAGCGCGCCAGCGCGCGCGCCGCCACGTCCTGCGGCCACATATGCTTGTCAGGAAATTGTTCGGCCAGGTATTCGGTGATGGCCAGGCTGTCCCACACCGTCATTTCGCCGGCCAGCAGCACCGGCACGCGGCCTGCGTGCGAGTAGCGGGCGATCTCGTTGGACGTATCTGGCTGGTCGAGCAGAACCTTGATTTCAGTGAACGGAATCCCAAACGCCATGGCCGCGACCCAGGGGCGCATCGACCATGACGACAGGTTCTTGTTGCCGATGATGAGCGTCAAGCCGGGGCTGCGGGTCTGGTCCAGGGTGTGCGTGAGAATCGGGTCGCGTTCGATGGTCTGCATGGGGTCTCGTCGGGTACGTGGCGAAGGGCGTCCCGGGCGGCGCTTGAACGCCCGGGACGGCTGCGGTAATCGACATCAGCTTGCGGCCCAATGCCGCGGCTGTCAAGGCGCTTGCCCGACAGCAGGGTGAACCGCAGCCGTGCCCCGCTTGTCAGTCCAGCACGGACGTGGACGGGCGCGGCGTGATCGTGCCCAGGCGCGCCTTGAGCGACTGCGGCTTGCCCTCGAAGATCGACGCGTAATTGGTGGCGTTGGCCATCACGTTGCGCACGTAGCCGCGCGTTTCGGTGAACGGGATGGTTTCGACGAAGATCGCGCCTTCCATCGGCGCGTCGAGCCGGCTGCGCCAGGTGCGCGAGCGGCTCGGGCCGGCGTTGTAGGCGGCCGTGGCCAGCACTTGCGAGCCTTCAAAATTGTTAAGCACCATCGTCATGTAATTGGCGCCAAGCGTGATGTTCACGTGCAGGTCGTTGAGCATGCTGGTGACGAAGTTGTTCAGGCCAATCTTGGCCGCCACCCACTTGCCGGTGGCCGGCATCACCTGCATCAGGCCCGATGCGCCCACGCCCGAGCGCGCATCGCGGATGAAGCGCGACTCTTGCCGGATCAGGCCATACACCCAGGCCTTGTCGAGGCTCAGGCCCTGGGCCGTGGGCCGCAGCACGTCGAGGTGCGGCGCCGGGAAGCGCTGGTCGTAGCTGAACTCGGTGCGCGTGCGCAGCGACGTCTCGACCATGCGGTCGAGCAGCTCGTTGCGGCGTGCCAGCTCGGCGGCGGCCAGCAACTGGCGTTCGGACAGATTGCGCAAGCCCCAGCTCCATTCGCGATTGCCTTCCGCACGCAGACGCAGATCGTAGAATTTGATGGCCCGCTGCAGACTCTGGTTGCTGCTGGCCTGAGCCAGTTCGGCAGCCGTGATCGGTGCGATCGGGGGCGGCGCGACGACCTGGTTGCCCAGCTCTTCCTGAGCCAGCTGCGTATAGAAGGTCGTCTGGCCGGCGATGCTCTGCCACTGCGCGCGCGCCTCGGCCGGGCGCCCTTCGCCCTGGTGCGCGCGCCCGAGCCAGTAGACCCAGGTCGAGTCGGCGCGCAAGGCGGGCGGCATCGTCTCAATGGTGGTGCGCACGGTTTTCCAGTCGCCGCGGCGCAGCGCCATGCGCGTCTTCCACTGCATCTGGAAGTCGCTCAATGGCGCGCCTTTCGCGCGTTCCCAATACTCATGCGCTTCGGGCGCCAGCACGATCGAGGCGGCCAGCGCCACGTTGGCCCAGCCGATCGCGCGTTCTTCGGCCGTCAATTGGGGGCTGTTCTTTTCCAGGCCAGCCACGGCAAGGCGCAGCGTGGTGCGCGCCATGCGGCCCACGGCGACCAGGTACAGCTCGCGCTCGGCGCGGCTGTTGCCAATCCCGCGCGCCATGGCCACGGCGGGCAGGTCGACCGCCTGGGTGGCCCGGGTTTCGGGCAAGCCTAGCAAGACAGCGGTACGACGTGCCGGGCCGCTGGCATTGTCCAGGCCCGCCAGGCGCAGTTGCGTGAGCAGATCGGCTTCGGTGAACTGGCCGTTGGCCACCAGTTGCGCGATCAGGGCGCCGCAGGCGTCGCCATAGCCGGTCGGGGTTTTCAGGAGTACACGTGCTTCGTCGGCGACGCGCTCGCCGCGCTCGGCCCTGGCCAGCAGCGCGTAGCAGCGGATCGGCAGGCTGCCGGACTGGGCCAGCGTGCCCGCTTCGCGTTCGAAGGTATTCCATTCGCGTCGCTTGCCCAGCTCCATCAGCCACTCGGCGCGCAGTTGTTCGGCCACCGCCGTGCCTTCGTGGCGCCGCAGCACTTGCAGCACCTCGTCCTGGATGGCATCGCGCAGGCGCGGTTTCAGACGATAATAGTCAACGTAGGATGCCAGCAGATAATTGGTCATCGGCAGGCGCGACGCGATGGCATTGGCCCGCGCTTCGTCGCTCTGGCGGGCCGCTTCGCGCAGCAACATGAAGTTGTCGTCGTCGGCGCGGCTGGCGGCGCCCGCCACGGTGGGCGCACCCGCTGGAACGGGGGATAGTGCTACCTCGGGCGCGGGTGCTTCCGGGTCTTCCTGGGCCGCTGCACCTGGCGCGAACGCCAGACTCAGAACAAGGGCAATAGCAGCCGGCAACACGCCGACAGACAATTTCGATTGAAACATCCACCACTCTCACAATACGCTGCATTGAAACCATGACCGGCGAACCAAGAATACCACGCGCCTCTGTGCCGCCACCAGACACAAGTGCTCTACAGCAACCACATCAAGACAAGGCGTTGTTACGCGACACACTCAAGGCGCGCCGGCGTGCGCTCGATCCGGCAGACAAGGCCGCGTGGGACGCGCGCATCGGCGTACGGGTGCTGGCCTGGTGGCAGGCCAATCCGCACGCCTCGCTGGCCGTCTACTGGCCGCTGGCGGGCGAGCCGGACCTGAGTCCAGCGTACGCGGAAATGGCGGCGGCAGGCGTACGGCTGGCGCTGCCCGTGGTCGTGGCGCGCCATGCAGCACTGGAGTTTGCCGAGTGGCTGCCGGGCGAGCCGACCGTGGCCGACCGGATGGGTGTCGCGGTACCGGCCGAGTTACGCATGGTGGCGCGGCCACCGGCATTGCTGGTGCCGTGTCTGGGATTCAATGCGCAGGGGTATCGCGTGGGGTATGGCGGCGGATTCTATGACCGGACGCTGGCGCCCGAGCCGCGCCCGAGCACGGTGGGCATCGCGTATGCGTGCCAGTTGGTCGAGTTTGTAGGCGACGCGCACGATGTGCCGCTTGATCGGGTGATTACCGAAGCGTGATGTGCACTAACGTATCGAACATCGGTTGAACGCGTGGACGGCTCCGCGCCGTCCACGCTACCTTTAGCAGATCAAGGCCTGAGCCGCTGCCAGATCGCCGTCGTCGGCACTGCCTGGTTCATGCTGTAGAAATGTAGCCCCGGCGCGCCGCCGGCCAGCAGTTTCTCGCACAGGCTCGTGACCACATCCAGGCCGAAGGCCTTGATCGACGCGCTGTCGTCGCCGAAGCTGGCCAGCTTGAGACGCACCCAGCGTGGAATCTCCGCGCCGCACATGTCCGAGAACCGCATCAGCTGCATGTAGTTTGTGATCGGCATGATGCCGGCGACGATCGGCACAGTCACGCCCAGCTTGCGCACATTGTCGACGAACGAAAAATACGCGTCGGCATTGTAAAAGTACTGGGTGATGGCGGCATCGGCCCCGGCACTCACCTTGCGCGCGAACGCTTGCAGGTCGTCCTGCGGCGAGCGTGCCTGCGGGTGCATTTCGGGATAGGCCGCAACTTCGATGCGGAACCAGTCGCCGGTTTCCTGACGAATGAACTCGACCAGGTCGCTGGCATAGCGCAATTCGCCGGCGCCGCCATAACCGCTTGGCAAGTCGCCGCGCAGCGCCACGATGCGCCGGATACCGCTGTCCTGGTACTGCTTGAGGACAGCGCGGATCGACGCCCGCGTGGCACCCACGCACGACAGGTGCGGCGCGGCTTCGTGGCCGGCGGCCTGGATTTCCTGCACCGTCTGCAGCGTACCCTCCTGGGTACTGCCGCCGGCGCCGAACGTCACCGAGAAATACTTGGGCTGCAACTCGGCCAGCTTGGCCCGCGTGACACGCAGTTTCTCGGCGCCTTCCGGCGTCTTGGGCGGGAAGAACTCGATACTGAAATCAGGAGTTTCCATCTTTGTCGGAGAGAAGCAAGGAAGAAAGCGCCCACGAAATAATGCTGTACAGGATGGCTGCCAGGAAGGCCGACCAGAAACCGGCCACTTCAAAGCCACCCACCACGTTTGCCACCAGCCAGAACAGAACGGCATTGATGACCAGGATGAACAGGCCCATCGACAGCAGCGTCACTGGCAGCGTCAACAACACCAGCACGGGACGGATCAAGGTATTGACCAGGCCCAGCACCAGCGCCGCAATCAGGGCGGTGCCGAGGCTCGAGACTTCGACGGAGTGCATCAGGTAAGGCAGGGCCATCAGGGCCGCGGCATTGATCAGCCAGGTGATTAACAGGCGCATCGGTACAGACTTTCGTGGATTTGGATAAACGAAACGCCCCGAAAGGCGTTTCACAGAACAACGGAACGGCGACTACACAGTCAGGGACTGATTAATAGCGGTAGTGTTCCGGCTTGTACGGACCTTCTTGGCTCACCGTGATGTACTTGGCTTGCTCGTCGGTCAGCGTGGTCAGCTGGGCGTTCAGCTTGCGCAGTTGCAGGCGCGCGACTTTTTCGTCCAGCTTCTTCGGCAGCGTGTACACGCCCACCGGATACTGCTCGGTGTTCATGAACAGTTCGATCTGGGCGATCGTCTGGTTCGCAAACGACGAGCTCATCACGTACGACGGGTGACCCGTACCGCAACCGAGGTTCACCAAGCGGCCTTCGGCCAGCAGGATGATGCGCTTGCCGTCAGGGAAGATGACGTGATCGACCTGCGGCTTGATGTTGTCCCACTCATATTTCTTGAGCGCGGCAACTTCGATTTCGTTGTCGAAGTGACCGATATTGCAGACGATGGCCTGGTCTTTCATCTTGAGCATGTGCTGCTCGGTGATGACGTGGTAGTTGCCGGTGCAAGTGACGAAGATATCGCCGTGTTCGCACGCATAATCCATCGTCACGACGCGGTAGCCTTCCATCGCCGCCTGCAGCGCGCAGATCGGATCGATTTCAGTGACCCACACCTGCGCCGACAGTGCGCGCATGGCCTGGGCCGAGCCCTTGCCGACGTCACCGTAACCGGCAATCACAGCCACTTTACCGGCGATCATGACGTCGGTCGCGCGCTTGATGCCGTCGACCAGCGATTCGCGGCAACCGTACAGGTTGTCGAACTTCGACTTGGTGACCGAGTCATTGACGTTGATGGCCGGGAAGGCCAGCTTGCCTTCCTGGTGCATCTGGTAGAGGCGGTGCACGCCGGTCGTGGTTTCTTCGGTCACGCCCTTGATTTCTGGCAGGCGCTTCGAGTACCACTTCGGATCACGCGCCAGACGGCCCTTGATCGCGTTGAACAGGCAGATTTCTTCTTCCGAACCCGGCTTGTCGAGCACCGAGATGTCGGTTTCAGCGCGCACGCCCAGGTGCAGCAGCAGGGTTGCATCGCCGCCATCGTCCAGGATCATGTTGGCGTGGCTGTCGCCTGGCCATTCGAAGATGCGGTGGGTGTATTCCCAGTATTCGTCCAGGGTTTCGCCCTTGACGGCGAACACCGGCGTGCCGACCGAGGCGATGGCCGCGGCAGCGTGGTCTTGCGTCGAGTAGATATTGCACGATGCCCAGCGCACGGTGGCGCCCAGGGCTTCCAGCGTGCGGATCAGCACGGCGGTCTGGATCGTCATGTGCAGCGAGCCGGCAATGCGCGCGCCCTTGAGCGGTTGCGTGGCAGCGTATTCTTCCTGAATGGCCATGAGACCCGGCATCTCGGTTTCAGCGATGCGGATTTCTTTCTCGCCCCAGGCGGCCAGGGAAATGTCGGCGACCAGATAGTCGGCAGTTTCTTTGAGTACGGCGTTCATCACGCCCTCCTTTCAATGATTAGAAAAAAGTAACGTGAGCGCAGTTGCTGATATCCGAGCCTGGCTGAAAGGAGTCTTTCAGTCGCAACGCTCCTCGGAACGAAGTAGTTTAGCACGCCTGATCCGCAATGGATATGCTTGCCTGACCGGGCACCGGGACACGGCGTGACCCGACAGCAACGGCCAACCGTTCAACATTCACGGTTCGCCGTTGGCGCCGAACGTCCGGAATCCTGAACGTTCATTCAGGCGTTCCATGTAAGCGAGCACGGCGGGATAGTGCGGTCGCTCCATCGGCGTGAGCAGCCAGCGGTTGACCGACAGTCCGATCACGACGTCTGCCAGCGAGAATTGCGCACCCGTCACGTAGGCGCCGGTGGTGGCCAGCTGGCGTTCGAGGATGCCGATATGCCGGTGCCAGCTCGCGATACTCGCCGCGATCTGATCCGGATCGCGGTGCGCCGGGCTGCCCCGCACCAGTCCCATGAACGCATAGCGCCAGGCATTGTTCAGTTCGGTGGCTTGCCAGTCCATCCATTGCTCGACCAGCGCGCGGGCGCGCGGCGTGGGCGGCAGCAGGCGTTGTTCGGCGCTGTTGGCGCACAGGTAGCGGCAAATCGCGTTCGATTCCCACAGCACGAAGTCGCCATCGACAATGACCGGCACCGTCGCGTTCGGGTTGAGCGCAAGGAAGGCTTCCTGCTGGGGCGACTGAAAGCCTGTGCCCCAGTCTTCGCGCTTGAACGGGATATCCAGTTCGCTGCAGGTCCACAACACCTTGCGCACGTTGAGCGAGGCAGCTTTTCCGAGAATTTTGAGCATGGGGTCTCCTGTGAAATGAAAGCGGGTAATTCAGACGGTGATGCGGCCTTCGAGATACAACACGCATCCACCTTCGAGCTCGACCCGGCCGTCGACCAGCCGGCACGCCAGTTCGCCGCCACGGGACGATGCCTGGAAGGCGCGCAGTGTCGTCTTGCCCAGCCGCTCGCCCCAGTATGGCGCAAGCGCGCAATGGGCGCTGCCCGTGACGGGATCTTCCGGTACGCCTTTGGCCGGTGCAAAGTAGCGGCTGACGCAATCGTAGTCGCCGTCGCCCGGCGCGGTCACGGCAAGGCCAGTGCGGGCCAGGCGCGCGATGGCATCGAAGTCTGGCGCGAGTGCGCGCACGATCCGTGCGTCGGCCAGCACGGCCGTATAAACGAACCCGTCGTCGAGGACGTCGAGCAATTCGTGCGGATCACAACCGAGGGCTGCCACCAGGCCAGGCTGCGGCGCCACCGGCACTGGCTTGCGCGCAGGAAAATTCAACACGTAGCCGGTTGCTGAACGCCGCACCGGCAACGGGCCACTTGCCGTGTCGAACACAACCTCGGTGCGACCGGGCTCGAGCCGTTCCATGACAACCGCCGCGCTCGCCAGCGTGGCATGGCCACACAGCGGCACCTCGACCAGCGGGGTGAACCAGCGCAGGCGGTATTGCCCGTCATGCGGCACCAGAAACGCCGTCTCGGCCAGATTGTTTTCGGCAGCGATCGCATGCAGCAGCGCCGTGTCGGGAAACGCGTCCAGCACGACGACGGCGGCCGGATTGCCGCCAAACAGCCGGTTCGTGAAGGCGTCGACCTGGTAGATGGGTAGTACGTGCATGGCGTCCCTTGGTTGCAGTCAGCAAGAAAAAACCCCAAAAACTGCAGGGCAATTTTTGGGGTTCGCTGTGCGGTCGCAGTGCGCGCGCCAGGAACTTAAGCGATGCCGGCCGCTGCGCGCAGTTCGGCTGCCTTGTCGGTACGTTCCCACGTGAATTCCGGCTCTTCGCGGCCGAAGTGGCCGTAGGCGGCGGTCTTGGTGTAGATCGGACGCAGCAGGTCGAGCATCTGGACGATGCCTTTCGGGCGCAGGTCGAAGTGCTCGTTGACGAGCGCTGCGATCTTGTCGTCCGGGATCACGCCGGTGCCTTCGGTGTACACGGTGATATTGATCGGACGCGCCACGCCGATGGCGTAGCTGACCTGCACCTGGCACTGACGCGCCAGACCGGCAGCGACGATGTTCTTGGCCACGTAGCGGGCCGCGTACGCAGCCGAACGATCGACCTTGGTAGGATCCTTGCCCGAGAACGCGCCGCCGCCGTGCGGTGCTGCGCCGCCGTAGGTGTCGACGATGATCTTGCGACCGGTCAGGCCGCAATCGCCCTGCGGGCCGCCGATGACGAAACGACCGGTCGGGTTGACCAGGAAACGCGTTTCCTTGAGCCACTCGCGTGGCAGCGTGGTCTTGATGATTTCTTCGATGACGGCTTCTTCGATCTGCGCGTGCGTGACGTCAGGATGATGCTGGGTCGAGAGCACGACGGTGTCGACGGCAACCGGGCGGCCATCGACGTAGCGCAGCGTGACTTGCGACTTGGCATCCGGACGCAGCCATGGCAGGCGGCCATCCTTGCGCAGCTGCGACTGGCGCTCGACCAGGCGGTGCGCGTAATAGATGGCAGCTGGCATCAGCTCTGGCGTTTCATCGCACGCGTAGCCGAACATCAGGCCCTGGTCACCGGCGCCCTGGTCGAGGTCGATGCCCTTGCCTTCGTCGACGCCCTGGGCGATGTCCGGCGACTGCTTGTCATAGCAGACCATGACAGCGCAACCCTTGTAGTCGATACCGAAGTCGGTATTGTCGTAGCCGATGCGTTTGATGGTGTCGCGGGCGACCTTGATATAGTCGACGTTGGCGTGGGTGGTGATTTCACCGGCGAGAACGACGAGGCCGGTATTGCACAGCGTTTCTGCAGCGACGCGGGCGGTTGGATCCTCGGTGAGGATCGCATCGAGAATGGCGTCAGAGATCTGGTCAGCCACCTTGTCTGGGTGGCCTTCGGAAACGGATTCGGAGGTAAAGAGATAGTCGTTCGACATGAAGGCTCCTGTTACGGGTCATAATTCTGCCGCAGCAAACTGAGCCTGCGACGCTTTAGCGACATTTATATTCCGCTTCGCAAGTTGTCTGTTAACTCGGCGGATCCTGCATAAAGTGGTATTTTACGCTTCCTTGGAATTTTGGTGTGGAAACGCGCGTGGCGTCCGCTACCCAACAAACGACATGCTAGTTGTACTTTTCCGGATACTTTCCGTTTTTCCGTTGCCACTCCTGCACGCCCTCGGCGCCGCGATGGGTTGGCTGGTCTATGGCTTGTCGCCATCGTATCGCAAACGCCTGCGCGCCAACCTGATCCAGGCCGGCTATGACGCCCATTGGCGCGCGGCCGTGGCCGAGGCCGGCAAGGCCGCCATCGAGCTTGCGTTCGTCTGGTGCGCCAACCCGCAGCGGGTTGCCAGGCATGCCACGGTGGAGAATTGGGACCTGGTCCAGACGCGGCTCGACGCCGGTCGCGGGATTGTCTTTCTTACGCCACACCTGGGCTGCTTTGAAATGACGGCCCAGCAAATCGCGCTGCGCACGGCGTTGACAGTCATGTATCGCCCGCCGCGCAAGAGCGCGTTGAAGCCACTGGTCGAGGGCGCGCGTGCGCGTCACAACCTGCACCTGGCGCCGGCCAATCTGTCGGGCGTGCGCATCCTGGCCAAGACGCTCAAGGGCGGCCAACCGATCGGCTTGCTGCCAGACCAGGTGCCACAAGAAGGCGAAGGCGTCTGGGCGCCCTTTTTCGGTCGCAACGCCTACACGATGACGCTGCCGGCCAAGCTGGCCCAGCTCGGCAAAGCCGACATCCTGCTGGTGTATGCCGAGCGCCGTCCGCATGGCGCTGGCTACATCGTGCGCTTCGTCGAATTCGATGGCGACCTGTCCGGCACGGGCGCCGAGCAGGCAGCCGCCATCAACCGCGCGATGGAGCAACTCATTGCCCGTGCGCCCGCCCAGTATTTCTGGAGCTATAACCGCTACAAGCAGCCGGACGGCGTGGCGGGCCCGGACAGCGAGGCCGCACCATGAAGATCTTGCTGGGATTTATGTGGTTGCTGCATTTCCTGCCATTGCCCATTCTGGGCCGCTTCGGCGAAGCGATCGGCAGCCTGATGTTCGTGATCCTGGGCAAGCGCCGCAAGATCGCGCTGACCAATCTGCGCCTGTGCCTGCCCGAGCTCGACGAGCGCGCACGCCGCACGATCGCCAAACAGCATTTCCGCGCCTACGCCCGCAGCATCTTCGAGCGCTCGATCCTGTGGTGGGCGCCCGAGGAACGCGTGCGCAGCCTGATCCAGATCGAACCATCGGTGCCGCTGGCCGCCATGCAGGACGGCCCGACAATTTTGCTGTGTCCGCACTTCGTGTGCCTGGACGTGGCCGGCATCGGCGCCCGTGTGATTCCCGTGTGCAGCATGTACGTGCCGCAAAAAAACGCCGACTTCGACCGCCTGCTGCGCCATGGCCGCGAACGCTACGGCCCGGTACGCCTGGTCACGCGCAAGGAAGGCATCAAGCCGATCCTGCGCGCACTGCGCGACGGCCTGCCCTACTTCATGCTGCCCGACATGGACTTCGGCGAGAAAGATGCCGAGTTCGTGCCGTTCTTCGGCGTGCCGGCTGCGACCTTGACGGCGCTGGGCCGCATTGCCGGCACGACCGGCGCCAAGGTCATCCCCGTGATTGCCACTTACCTGCCGAACTACCAGGGCTGGCGCGTGCGCTTTTATCCGGCCTGGGACAATTATCCGGGCGACGACATGGTCGAAGCGACCCGCCGCATGAACGCTTTTATTGAAGAGCGCGTGCGTGAGGCGCCGGAACAATATTTCTGGACCCACAAACGTTTTAAAACCCGGCCGCCGGGTGAACCTTCGCTGTACGATTGAAGCCATGAAACTGAAATTCACCAAGATGCACGGCGCCGGCAACGACTTCATCGTTGTCGACGCGATCAACCAGCAGGTCGACCTGAGTATCGATCAATGGCGCCGCCTGGCCGACCGCCGCTTCGGCATCGGCGCCGACCAGATCCTGGTCGTGGAACGCCCGACTGACGCCGGCGTGGACTTTCGCTATCGCATCTTCAACAACGATGGCGGCGAAGTCGAGCAGTGCGGCAATGGCTCGCGCGCGTTCGTGCGCTTTGTCGTCGACAAGGGGCTGACACAGGCGCGCAGCATCCGCGTGCAGACCATGTCGGGCATTATCAATCCGCGCCTGGAAGACGATGGCAGTGTTACGGTGGACATGGGCGCCCCGCGCCTTCTCCCGGCCGACGTGCCGTTCGACGAGACCGGCCTGGCAGGCATGGCCCAGGGCGACGACACCCTGTGGCCGCTGCCGGTCGGCGATGAGACTGTCTTCGTGTCGGTTGTGTCGATGGGCAATCCACATGCGGTGCAGGTGGTCGACGACGTCGATGCGGCGCCGGTGGAAGAAACCGGCCCGCTGATCGAGCGCCACGTGCGTTTTCCGAAACGGGTCAATGCCGGCTATCTGCAGGTAATCGACCGGCACCATATCCGCCTGCGCGTGTTCGAGCGCGGCGCGGGCGAGACGCTGGCCTGCGGCACTGGCGCCTGCGCCGCAGTCGTGGCCGGCATCCGGCGCGGCCTGCTCGACTCGCCAGTGCGCGTCTCGGCCCGTGGCGGTGAACTCAGCATTGCCTGGGCCGGGCCGGGCCAGCCGGTGTACCTGAGCGGCCCGGCCGTGTCCGTGTTCGAAGGCGAAGTCGAGATCTGAATCTGAAGCCGCCCGGCCGTCGTGCGCCATAAAAGCGATGCAGGTTGAACGCGTGAGCGGGAAACCCGCTCACGCTACCGACATACGCATCAAGCCACCAGTCCCAGATTGACCCCGGCCTCGTCGCCGCTGTCAGGCGCCACAATATTGAGCAGCGTGCGCAGCCGGTACAGGCGCTGTCGGTAGTTGCCTTCCGGCCCGGCCGGGCCGCAATCGACTGCGTCGAACAGGCGCACGATGCGGTCGAGCGCCTGGCGTTCGGGCCCCGGCGCCACCATCACCAGCCGCCGCTTGCTGCGCCCGTAACTGGCACGGATATCGATGACCAGGCAATGGACCTGATCGGCAGCAGCCACATCGAGCAACAAGGCTTCGGGCCGCGACAGGTTGAACAGTTGCGCCAGCTCGAGGCGCGCCGCCAGCAGCGGATGCGCCACCAGCGCCGCGGCGTGCAGCGCCAGCAAGGCGCCCGTCTCGGTGTACGGCTTGGTGTTCAAGCGCGGCGCGATCTTGTGCAGCAGGCCGGCCGCCTCTGGCGCGCTTTGCTCTGCCGCTTTCTGCAGCCAGTACACCGCCCGCACATCGTTGTTTTCGTTCTCGCGGCGCGCGCGCCAGGCGTTGTGGCCGCATTCGAGCTGGGCAGCGCGATAACCCATCGCGGCCGCGCGCTCCAGGTAGCGCTGGGCATCGACGACATTGCGTTGTGAGAATTCTGGCTTGATATAGATGCGCGACAGCGCGTACCAGGCCTCGGCCAGCCCCTGCTCACCCGCCAGTGTCAGCCACCGGATGGCCCGCTTGAAATTGGCAACGTGCGCGGCGTGCACATCACCACTGCCAATGCGCTGGCCATCCACCCGCATGCGCGCAGAGCGCAGGCCCAGCGCCAGTTGCGCGTAAGGGTCGTGCTCGGCAGCGGCCAGTTCCCAGAAGACCGCCAGCTCACCGGGATCGCAAGGCTCTGGGGCAGCGCCATCCACCGCCACACGATCGACGCCAGCGACACCATTGAGCCCATTGAGCCCATTGAGCCCAATGAGTGCCGGATCCATCAGGCGCGCGCAACGCGACAGCAGTGCGATCTCGTCCGGCGCGAACCGGCGCAGGTCGCCGGGCTCGCCGTGCTCGCCGGAATCATCCACCAGCGCCCGTGCCTGCGGCAACGCCAGGTGCAGATAATCGGCCCAGCGCCGCGCAAACCACAGGGCGTCCAGGCCGGCATGCTGCGCTGGCGCGGGCCGCACGCCATGCGAAGCGCCCTGAGCCGCTGGCGGACGCGCCGCCATGGCCGGCGTGACCACTGCCCTGGCAACCTGCTTGTGCTGCTGGGTCAGCAGTACCTGGGCATGCGAAAACCCGGCCCGCACCGCGTCTTCGAGTGCGCGCACGGCTTTCTGCGACTGCTGCGCGACCGGCGCCAGCGGATCGAGCACCAGTTGCGCAAACACGAGGCCGGCATGCACGCTGCCGTCGTCATAGGCGCGCTCGTACCACTGCGACACGCCAGCTGCGTCGCGCTGCGCCAATTCAAGCGGGATATGGTTGCCGATCAATTGCCAAGCCGGCGGACAGTCTTGCCGCGCCGCGCGCTCCAGCCAGTGCAGCGCGGTGGGAAGACTTTGCGGCAGGCCGCTGCTGCCGAACAGGTACAGCTTGCCCAGCGCGAGCTGGGCTGCCGCCTGGCCGGCACGGGCATTGCGGATGATCGCCAGTTCTTCGCGGTTAGCCATCGTTGGATTACGTAAAAGACGTGGAAAGTGTGCCTGCGACACACAGCGGCAACGTGGAAGTTGCAAATATACAAGCGATCGGCGCTACGCGGCGCTGCTGTGCGAACGAGGCCAAAGTCTACGCCGCGGCAGATGGCGATTCGATTGGATTCCAGAGCCGATTGAGAGGTCACAAAACAGCATGAAACCGATGAAACTATTGCGGATCATCGCAAGGCAACCTCCATGCCAACGCCAGATTGCTCTTGCGAGCGGCAAAGCGGCTTGAACGCGTTAACCGCATGCGTCACGCTGCCCGTTTCATGAGTCTCGTTTCAAAAATACAACAGCACAATTCGATTTATTGGCAAGGAGCGCGGCAGCCCCCCGATAATTGACGGATTAGCTAGTCTTGACGTTTGAAAGATTTAAGGTGCACGTATCACGCGTTCAGCCAGGGTCTCAACGCTCCAGATGTACGTGTTTACTTTATTGACAGGATTACCCGATGAAGACCTCTCTCCTGGCTGTCGCACTGCTTGGCGCTTGCGCCGGTGCGGCCCATGCGCAGACGTCAGTGCAGGTCTACGGCAACCTCGATGCCGGCATCGTCAAACGCAGCAACCAGAACGTCAGCATCGGCAAGCGCTCGGCCAACACCCTTGGCTTCAAGGGCACCGAAGACCTGGGCAATGGCCTCAAAGCCCTGTTCCAACTTGAAACACGCTATGAGCCGGACACCGGCAGCGCAGAAATCGGCCCCGATGGCAATGGACGCAGATTGTTCCAGGGCCAGAGCCGCGTCGGCCTGCAGGGCGACTTCGGCATACTGCGCATCGGCCGCGGCCTGACCCCATTCCACGAAACCATCGGTGCCTTCGAGCCATTTCACGCGATCGAGACCGCAGGCGGCTTTTATACCGATCTGAGCGTGGCCGGCTACAGCTCGCAGCCTCTCGACCCGGTCGGTTCCACCGCCAACCGCTGGTCGAACGCGGTCTGGTACAACTCGCCGGTCGTGAACGGCTTCCAGCTCAATACGGCCATCGCCACCAAAGAAAACAATGGCGCCGTGGCCATCATCGGCCGTGGTAATGCAGCGGCGCCGCAGTATGCGGCCGGTACTGAGGCCTCGACCAATCCGTTCTCCATCTCCGGCACGTACAACAACGGCCCGGCCGCGCTGATGGCCGCTTACGAGCGCAACGCCGTCGAATCGAAGGTCTGGTCGATCGGCGCCTCGGTCAATCCGACGCCCGAACTCAAGCTGATGGGCACATTCACCCGGCTCGACGAAGACAATACGCGCCTGTTCAATACCGACACCAGTTCGTGGGTCGTGGGCGCAAATTACACGGTCGGTCCCGGCAAATTCCTCGCTGGCTATGGGCAGAAGGACACCGATGGTCTGGAAAAGGTCAAGCAACTGTCGCTGGGCTACGAGTACAGCCTGTCCAAGCGCACCTACCTGTATTTCGACGTGTCGCGCAAAAAAGGCGTCCCGACCGCCCCGGGCACGATCAACCAGTACGACATCGGCATTCACCACACGTTCTAACACACCTGCAGCGGGCAGCAACTGCTTGAGAGCGGACATCGGCAACGGTGTCCGCTCTTGTCGTTTAAGACGCTCTGTAGCCTTTTCACAACGACAACGTGCCACCAGGCCCCGTCAGAAAGAGCGTTCTGTACAGTGCAGCAAGGCAATGGCATATTTGCGTAGCGGGCTCATGCCACGCGACAAGAAAATAATAGGGAGACACCATGAAAAAATGCCTTATCGCCGCCCTGCTCGGCGCGACCTTCGCAAGCACCGCCCTGGCCCAGACCAGCGTCCAGATCTACGGCATTGCCGACGCCGGCGTGATGTGGCAAAAAGGCGGCCCGACCAAGATCTACAGTGGCGGCGCCGACGGCTCGCGCCTCGGCTTGCGCGGCTCTGAAGAACTGGGCAATGGCTATAAGGCGATTTTCAATCTTGAAGCCCGCGTCGAACTCGACACGGGTTCGCAGCAGCCGACGCTGATGAACGACAATCCGGGCCGCTACCTGCTGCGCGGCATGGAGCGCATCCCGGTCGCGATCCGCGACCGCCTGCAAGCGGCCATCCAGCCGCCGGGCGGCCCTGCCGTCAACCAGGAAAAAGCCCTGTTCGACCGCACCTCGATGGTCGGCCTGATCACGCCAGTCGGCGCCGTGCTGCTGGGCCGCATGTACACGCCAGGCTACGAAGTGTTCAATATGGCCGATGCGTTTGAATCGGGCACGGCCGGCACCTGGGGCCACGTCACGGGCGGCACCGCCGGCTTTACCGCACTGGGCGCAGACATCCGCTCGCAGGAAGCCATCCAGTACCGCATCGCGCTGCCGAATGGCCTGGGCGGCTCGGTGATGTACGGCGCGCGCAATTCCGGTTACCTCGGTCGCTACAACAAGTTCCGCGCTGGCGCGCTGACGTACAAAGCCAACGGTTTCGACGTCGGCGTCGGCTACAACCATGGCTACGACCAGGAAAACCGGCCGAGCCTGCGCACGCTGACCGTCGGCGGCTCCTACGCCTTGGGCGAGAGCTGGAAATTCTTTGCCGGCTTCCACAGCCAGCGCAACGAGAACTCGGCGCTGATCCCCGACTACCTGCGCGGCTGGGACACGGCCGTGGGCCCGGCGCTGACCGCGCAAGGCATTCCTCCCGGTGCGCAGCTGCAACTGCGCGGCATCTTCGCCAGTGCAATCTCGGCCAACACCCAGCAGGACGCCAACAGCTATCAGGTCGGCGTCCATTACAAGATCGGCAATGGCCGCGTCGTCGCGTCGTACGCGCACCAGAACGACCGCACCGCGTCCAACAGCGATGCCAATCTGTACGCACTGGGCTACAACTATTACCTGTCCAAGCGCACCGACCTGTACACGGCACTGGCGTTCATCAAGAACGACAACGAAGCCCAGTATTCGCCGGGCACCTCGGGCAATCCGGGCGGCTTTACCGAAGCCCCGGGCGCCGATGGCCGCGCCTTGCAGCTGGGTATCCGTCACCGCTTCTGACCACGCTGCCGCATTTGCGCCCGATGCATGAAAAGACGCCTGCGGGCGTCTTTTTTGTTCTCCTGTGCAACGCCAAGCGTCGGTTAAAATGACCCGATCCATTCCAATTCCCTAATTTCCCCATGAGCACTGCACCACTGGACGCCAGCACCGTCGCGCAATACCTGACCGATCATCCGGAGTTTTTCCAGGAGCAAGCCGGCCTGCTGGGTGAAGTGAAACTGTCGAGTCCGCTGACCGGCCGCACCGTGTCGCTTCAGGAGCGCCAGATGGAAGTGATGCGCGACAAGTACCGCGCGCTCGAGCTGCGCCTGGCCGACCTGTCGCGCCGCGCCGAAGAAAACGCCGGCATCGCCAACCGCTTCCATGCCTGGACCCAGTCCCTGCTGGTCTCGAAAGGCGGCGCCGCGATGGCGCGTGACCTGACCGAGGGCTTGCGCACCCACTTCACGGTGCCGCAAGTCACGCTGCGCCTGTGGCATGTAGCGCCGGCACATGCCGACGCCTGGTTCGCCAGCAATGTCTCGGACGATGCACGCATCTTCGCCAACAGCCTGCGCGCGCCGTATTGCGGCCCGAACAATGATTTCGAAGCGGTGCGCTGGCTGGACGACGCCGAATCGATCCGCTCGACGGTCATGCTACCGCTTGGCCCACCGGGCCAGAGCTTCGGCCTTTTGGTGCTAGGTTCGCCCGATCCGGCGCGCTTTACCACCGCGATGGCGACCGATTTCCTGGTCCACATCGCCGCCACCGCCACCACCGCGCTGGCGCCGCTGCGCGCTTGACTGGCATGGACACGCGCGAGCCGCCATCCGACTGGGCCGCGCGCTACCTGGGCGAACTGGCCACCCAGCGCCAGTTGTCGCCGCACACGATCGCGGCCTACCGGCGCGACCTGCTTGAGCTGGCCGAACTGGCCGGCCATAGCGACTGGGCGCGGCTGGTGCACGCCGACATCCGCCGCTTTGCCGGCAAGCTGCATGCCGGTGGCCAGTCCGCGCGCACCATTGCGCGCAAGCTGTCCGGCTGGCGCGGCTTTTATGAATGGCTGTCGCACCAGATGACGCTTGCCGCCAATCCGGTCGACGGCGTGCGCGCGCCGAAGCGCGCGCAGAGCCTGCCAAAGGCGCTGGCGGTCGACGACGCCGTGCAATTGATGGAAGCAAACCAACGCGGCCACCTCGAGCCGTTCGAATTGTGCAATCACGCCATGTTCGAACTGCTGTATTCGAGCGGGCTGCGCGTGTCGGAACTGGCGGGCCTGGATGTGGCCTGGCAGGATGCGCGCGGCGGTCAGCCAGGCTCGCTGGGCTGGCTCGACCTGCAGGCAGGCGAAGTGGTCGTGACCGGCAAGGGCAACAAAATGCGCCGGGTGCCGGTGGGCGCTCCGGCGCGCGAGGCGCTGGCACGCTGGCTCGCGGTGCGCCCTCCCGCCCGCGACGGGGGCGCCGCGTTGTTTTTGTCGGCGCGCGACACCCGCATCACGCCGCGCGTCGTACAAACCCGTCTGAAACAGCACGCCCTGCGCGCCGGCACGCCCGTGCACGTGCACCCGCACGTGCTGCGCCATTCGTTCGCGTCGCACCTGCTGCAATCGTCGGGCGACCTGCGCGCAGTGCAGGAATTGCTGGGCCACGCCAGTATCACGTCCACGCAAATCTATACGGCACTGGACTTTCAGCACTTGTCAAAAGTATACGATGCGGCGCACCCGCGGGCGAAAGCCAAGCCGGAGTCCTGAAGCAGACCGGAACACGCCCGGCGCGATCAGGCTCAGAAATTTCCCCCACGGTTTGAACGCAATCAGCACGCGACACGCCAGATGGTGAGGTTGCAAGAATTGCGGCATAATCCCCCGGTTCTTTCGTCCAACCCTGATGTCAACCATGAGTAGCAAACCAATGGACCTGATCCCCAGCACCATCCTCACCGGCTTTCTTGGCGCGGGCAAGACCACCCTGCTCAACCGCATCCTGCAGGAAGACCACGGCATGCGCATCGCTGTCATCGAGAATGAATTCGGTGAAGAAAACATCGACAACGAAATCCTGGTGCAGGACTCTGGCGAGCAGATCATCGAGATGAACAACGGCTGCATCTGCTGCACCGTGCGTGGCGACCTGATCGAGGCACTCAATAGCCTGGCAAGGAAACGCGCCGCCGGCGAGATCAGTTTTGACCGCGTCGTCATCGAAACGACGGGGCTGGCCAATCCGGGCCCGGTCGCGCAGACCTTCTTCGTCGACGAAGAAGTTGGCGCCCACTACCTGCTCGACGCCGTCGTCACCGTGGTCGACGCGCGCCACGCGATGGAACAATTGACCGCGCACGAGGAAGCCCAGCGCCAGGTGGGCTTTGCCGACAAGATCCTGCTGTCCAAGACCGACCTGGTCGATGCCGCTGCCGTCGATGCGCTCAAGGCGCGCTTGCAGCGCATCAATCCGCGCGCGCCGATCGCCACGAGCGACTTTGGCCGCGCGCCGATTGCCGATGTGCTCGACCTGCGCGGCTTCAACCTGAACGACAAGCTGGACATCGATCCCGATTTCCTGCGTGTCGATGGCGAAAACGGGCACGATCACGACCATGATCACAAGCACGAGCATGGCGCCGATTGTGGCCACGACCATGGCCACGATCACGTACACGATGCGTCGTGCAGCCACGACCATCACCACAGCCACCACAGCGACGACATCGCCGCGTTCGTGTTCAAGAGCGAGCGCGCATTCGACCCGGAACGCCTGGAACAATTCCTCGGCAGCCTGGTCCAGGTCTTTGGCCCGCAAATGCTGCGCTACAAGGGCGTGTTGCGGATGGATGGCGTGGATCGCAAGGTCGTGTTCCAGGGCGTGCACCAGATCATGGGAAGCGACGTGGGACCGAAATGGGCGGAGAATGAAACGCCCGCCACCAAGATGGTGTTTATTGGTAAAAATTTACCAAAAGACGTATTTATCCGCGGACTGGAACAGTGTTTGGTATAAACTGCATCAGTTTGACTGGCCTAGCAGGCATGTCCGGCGCCTTGCGTCGACAGTGGGCCGGGCCGCACGGACCGCCACGACGCGCTTCAAACAGCCAGTGGTGAACCGCCCTTGCCGCCCATGCGGCGCGGACGGAGATAGGATGGCGTACCGTCGCTATCAAGGCAGCTTGCCCGGCATGCACCCGTTTGTGCGGTGTTACTGATGAGCAAGCTGATAAAATGCAAACCTCTGTCGTATCGAAGGCATCATGACTAAAACAACGAAACCGAATACCGCCCAGTCCGACGACCGTATCATTACGGAAGACGAGATTCGCGCGATGGGCGAAGGCGACTACATGAATGCGGCCCAGCTGGCATTCTTCAAGAACCGCCTGCAGGAACTCGAGCGCGAACTGCTCAAGAACGCCGGCGAAACCACGGAGCACCTGCGCGAAACCGTGCTGGTTCCCGATCCGGCCGACCGCGCAACCATCGAAGAAGAACATGCGCTCGAACTGCGTACCCGCGACCGCGAGCGCAAGCTGCTCAAGAAAGTCCAGCAATCGATCCAGTCGATCGACGGTGGCGAATACGGCTGGTGCGAAGAAACCGGTGAGCCAATCGGCATTCCGCGCCTGATCGCCCGTCCGACCGCCACGCTGTCGCTGGAAGCCCAGCAGCGTCGCGAACTCAAGCAGAAGCTGTACGGCGACTGATTGATGGCCGTGCTGAATCAAGGTTCAGCACCAGCAAAAAAGCATGCGACCTGTCGCATGCTTTTTTTATGTGCAGCCGTCATTTCTTGATGTTTGTAACGACGCATGACAGCTGCCGTCCCGGCCCTGCGCGCACGCTACAATTGCTCAATACCATACCAAAATTGCCCTTCGGCTACACTGACGCCCGGCCTCGTGTGCTCAGCATACGGCGCCAGGGTCCGTGCTAAGGTCATGGTGGACACGTTATCGAGACACCGGTGAGCATGGGGCTTTTTTCCTTCCTGAAGAAAAAGAACGATGCGGTGGCCGCGCCCAGCTGGCCGCCACCCGAGTCGCGCCTGCGCGGCGAACCGTCACGCCTGGCATCGGACGCCGAGCGCGAACGCCAGCGTGAAATCGCCCGCGCCACCGCGGCCAAGATCGACGAGATCGAACTCGAATTTGCGTCCGACATGTTCGACGACGAGCCGGCCTGGGACAGTGGTCGCCGTCCCGCCAACGGCGTCACGGTGGCGGCCGCGCCCGATCCCGACGACATTCCCGACCAGGCAGCTGCGCCCGCCAGCGCCCCGGCGGTCGATGAAAGCGCCATCCTGTACGCCAACGGCCAGGGCGCCGCTGCCGAGCAATTGCTGCGCGAATCGCTCGCGACGCTGGGCCGCCACGAACGCCTGCCATGGTGGATGCTGTTCGACCTGTACCAGGCCGACGGCCGCGAAGAAGCGTTCGAGAGCATCGCCATCGATTACGCCAGCCACTTCGAAACTTCGCCGCCCACCTGGAAGCCGCTTGTGCCCACATCGGTCGCCAGCCAGCCGGCGCAGGGGCTGGCCGCCACTGAAACCCTTGACACGCTGCTCGATGCCACCGTCGCGCCCCGCCTGCGGCGCGTGCTCGAGGCGCAGGCGCCGAACGTACGGCTCGATTTCGGCAAGGTGCGCGGCATCGATGCGGACGGCGCCGACTGCCTGCTGCCCGCCCTGCAGACGCTGCGCGCGAGCGACCGCGGCCTGGTGCTGGCCGGCGCCGACACCCTGATCACGACGCTGCGTCCGATGCTCGTCATCGGCAAGCGCGGGGCCAGCCCGGCGCCATGGCTGCTGCTGCTCGAACTGCTGCTGCTGACCAACCGCGAAAAAGATTTCGAAGAAGCGGCGATGGATTACTGCGTCACCTACGAAGTCTCACCGCCTTCGTTCGAAGCGCCCCGGCACGTCTCGACCGCGGCACCGGCCCCGAGCCATGGCGACCGCTTCATGCTGCCGGCCGTGATCAGCAGCCTGGACCCGGCATTGATGGGGGCCATCGAGGCCTACGCCGCAGAACGCAACACGCTCGTGCTCGACTGCTCACGGCTGGCGCGCATCGAGTACGCCGGCGCCGGCAGCCTGCTGGCGCGGCTCGATGCGCAAGCCGCAGCCGGCCGCACCGTCGAGCTGCGCGAACTGAACCACCTGGTGGCCGCCCTGCTGCGGCTGCTGGGCGCCGGCGAGAGCGTACGGCTGTATCCGCACCGTTACTGACGCTACAACACACCGAAAAGCCGGGGTCAGGTCTGACATTCGGACACGATCTCGACCGAAAAGCCGGGGTCAGGTCTGACATTCGGACACGATCTCGACCGAAAAGCCGGGGTCAGGTCTGACATTCGGACACGATCTCGACAGTAGCGTAGCCGGAACTAGCTGGCACTGGACCATGCGACTACCGGGCAAGACACTGTTGGAAATGGCTAAGGCTGAGGTCGTGTCCAAATGTCAGACCTGACCCCGGCTGTGACACTGTTGGAAGTGGCTAAGGCTGAGGTCGTGTCTGAATGTCAGACCTGACCCCGGCTGTAGTAGCTCATCGGTATTTCCCGTTCGGATAATCTTGCAATCCCGCGCACGGTCCCCACCTGCTGGTAGCCAGACAATCACGAGGTAAAAATGGAACAATTTCACGGTACAACCATCGTCAGCGTACGCCGCGGCAATCAGGTCGCGCTTGGCGGCGATGGACAGGTCACGCTCGGCAACGTTGTCATGAAGGGCTCGGCCCGCAAGGTGCGCAAGCTGTATCAGGGCAAGGTCCTGTGCGGTTTCGCCGGCGGCACCGCCGACGCCTTCACGCTGCTCGATCGCTTCGAGGGCAAACTTGAAAAGCACCAGGGCAACCTGCTGCGCGCCTCGGTCGAGCTGGCCAAGGACTGGCGCACCGACCGCGTGCTGCGCCGCCTGGAAGCCATGCTGCTCGTGGCCGACCGCGAATCCACCCTGATCATCACTGGCAACGGCGACGTGCTCGAGCCGGAAGACGGCATCGGCGCGATCGGCTCCGGCGGCATCTATGCCCAGTCGGCCGCCAAGGCGCTGTACGAGAACACCGACATGGCACCTGCCGAAGTGGTCAAGAAGGCGCTGACCATCGCGGGCGAACTGTGCATCTACACGAACATGTCCCACATCATCGAGACCCTGGATTGATATGAACAGCTTCATGAACATGACCCCACCCGAAATCGTCTCCGAGCTGGACAAGCACGTCGTCGGCCAGGGCAAGGCCAAGAAGGCCGTCGCGATCGCGCTGCGTAACCGCTGGCGCCGCCAGCAGGTCGAGGAACCGCTGCGCTATGAGATCACACCGAAGAACATCCTGATGATCGGCCCGACGGGCGTCGGCAAGACCGAGATCGCGCGCCGCCTGGCCAAGCTGGCCGATGCGCCGTTCATCAAGATCGAGGCGACCAAGTTCACCGAGGTCGGCTATGTCGGGCGCGACGTCGACACCATCATCCGCGACCTGATCGACATCGGCATCAAGCAGACCCGCGCCAGCGAAGCGAAGAAAGTGCGCCAGCGCGCCGAAGACGCGGCCGAAGACCGCATCATCGACATCCTGGTGCCGCCAGCGCGCGACTTTGGCTTCAACACCGCCAATACGCCGGACAGCAAGGAAGGCGACGCCACGCGCCAGACCTTCCGCAAGCGCCTGCGCGAAGGCGCGCTCGACGATCGCGAAATCGAGATCGAGGTGTCCGATGCTGCGCTGCAGATGGACATCATGGCGCCGCCGGGCATGGAAGAAATGACCGAGCAGATCAAGTCGATGTTCGCCGGTGCCAACAATGCCCGCAAGAAGCCGCGCAAGCTCAAGATCCAGGAAGCCATGAAAATCCTGATCGATGAAGAAGCCGGCAAGCTGCTCAACGAAGACGAGCTCAAGCAAAAGGCCATCACCAACGTCGAGCAGAACGGCATCGTGTTCCTGGACGAGATCGACAAGATCGCCACGCGCTCCGAGCACGGCGGCGCCGATGTCTCGCGCGCCGGCGTGCAGCGCGACCTGCTGCCACTGGTCGAGGGCACAACGGTCAACACCAAGTACGGCATGATCAAGACCGACCACATCCTGTTCATCGCATCGGGCGCATTCCATCTGTCCAAGCCATCGGACCTGATTCCCGAATTGCAGGGTCGCTTCCCGATCCGCGTCGAGCTCGAATCGCTGTCGATCGAAGACTTCAAGAGCATCCTGACGTCGACCCATGCCAGCCTGACCAAGCAATACCAGGCGCTGCTGGCCACCGAAGGCGTGCAGGTCGAGTTCCTGGACGAAGGCATCCATCGTCTGGCCGAGATCGCGTTCTCGGTCAACGAGCGCACCGAGAACATCGGCGCGCGCCGCCTGTACACGGTGATGGAAAAGCTGCTCGAGGAAATCTCGTTTACTGCCGGTGCTGAAAAAGACCAGGTGGTGCGGATCGACGCGGCCTTTGTCAACGATCGGCTCGACGCGCTGGCGGTCAACGAAGACCTGTCGCGCTACGTGCTGTAATTTTCTTGCGGGAGGCCGGCATGGCAAACAAGGCATTGGCGACGCGGCAGAAAATGCGTCTGCGGATCGAACCGTCGCAGCAGGCGGGCAAGCCGCGTAACCCCATTGCCGCGCTGGCCAAGGCGCGCGCCGCCGGCCCCCATGCCAAGCCGCTCTCGAGCGAGCGCACTGCCGCAAAGCAGGCGCTCAAGAAGGTCAAGCTGGTGGCTGGCGACGACGACTGAAGCGGCGTCCGGCACGCTGTGAAAACACTCTTTGCGGACACCTCGGTGTCCGTTTTTTTGGCCAACGGTGCACCATTGACTGTACGCGCCTTGTCCACACCGTGATTCGACGTTACAGTCAGCCGTTGTCATCTTCACTGGATTGTCCATGAGTTCTCCCGATCTGATCCTCGACGCACTGCGCATGCGCCTGCGCGCCGCCGGCATCACGTATAAAACGCTGTCCGAGCGCATTGGCGTGAGCGAATCAAGCGTCAAGCGCATGTTCGGGCAAAAGGATATGGCGCTGTCGCGCCTGGCGGAGATTTGCCAGGCCACCGGCATCGGTCTGGAAGACCTGCTGCGCGGGGCAATCGAGGCGCGGCCCCAGCTCGATGCGCTGAGCCTGACGCAGGAGCGCTCCATCGTTGCCAACCCGCGCCTGCTGCTGATGGCGATCTGCTGCCTGGGCCACTGGAGCATCGAACAGATCATCGAGACCTACGACCTGACCGAGGCCGAATGCATCACGCTGCTGGCCGAGCTCGACCGGCTAGGGCTGATTGAACTGAAACCGCTGAACCGCTATCTGCTGCGGGTGTCGAATGCATTCCGCTGGCTGCCGGATGGCCCGGTGCAGCATTTCTTCCGCGAGAACGTGGTGAACGATTACTTCTCGGGCCGCTTCGACGGTGCGGGTGAAGCGCTGCTGTGCCTGCCGGCGCGGCTGTCACCGGCCAGTGCGCTCGAACTGTCACTGAAGATCGATCAATTGGCGGCAGAACTGGCGCGGCTGCACCGCAACGACCGGCGCCTGCCAGCCGACGAGCGCAAGGGGCATACGCTGCTGCTGGGCTTCAGGTCGTGGGAGCTGGCGGCGTTTACGGCATTGCGGCGCTAAGCGGCTACTGCTGATCCTCCGGCACGCTGCCGACACGCCAACGCTTACATCACCGGCCGCTCGCCATTCATCGGCTGCGCATTCTGCGGCATCTGCGGCTGGCCTTGCTGGCCCGGGTTGTCCTGCTCCGGCGGCGGATCGCGGGGCTGGCCCTGCATTCCCTGTGGATTGGCATTCGGCGGTGCGCTCTGCATCATCGGCGGTGCGTTGACCACGCCCGGCGCCATTTGCGGCTCCATCATCGGCTGCTGCGGCATCGCGCGCGGCACCGGCTGGCTGATCGCACTCGACTGGCCGGCATCGGGCGCCAGTTCGACGCGCTTCATGACGCCGCTATCGGACAACATCACATAACGCCGATGCACTTCGGCCACCACGACGCCGGGCGCGATCTCGCGGCCGATGCGTACCGCTTTTGGCGGCGACCCGTCGGCCACCAGGATCACGGCGCTGTTGGCGCCGGCCGAGACCACACCGGTCAACTGGAAACTGGAAATCGCGACCGTCGGCTGACCGCCGAACAGCGTGGCTGCGGCTTCGGGACTCGGTGCCGGCTGGGTCGCCAGCGGCGCTGCGGCCAGCGGGCGCTGCTCGGGCTTGTACAGCTGCAGGATCCAATAGGCGCCAGAAGCGGCCAGCACGAGCAGGGCCAGCAGGGTCAAAAGAAGGGGCAAACGCTTGTTCATGGTGTCTTTCGCATCTGGGTCATTGGCATCGCTGCGCGATTGTCTTATTGCACCAGCTGGTTGATTTCGATGATCGGCATCAGGACGGCCAGCACGATCAGCAACACGACCAGGCCCATCGCCAGGATCAGCACCGGCTCGAGCAGGCCGGCGATGGTCAGCGTGCGGCGTTCGAGATCGGCTTGCTGCGAATTGGCGGCCCGCTCGAGCATGGCCGGCAGTTCGCCGGTGATCTCGCCGGCGCGGATCATGTGCACGAGCATCGGTGGAAACAGCTTTTGCGCCGACAGCGCGCGCGCCAGGCTGACGCCTTCGCGCACGCTGGCCGTGGCCTGCTCGACCAGTTCGGCCATCGCCACGTTCGACAGCGTTTCGCGGCTGGTGTCGAGCGCGCGCAGGATCGGCACGCCCGAGCCGGTCGTAATGGCCAGCGTGCTGGCAAAGCGCGCCGTGTTCAGGCTGCGCTCGAACTTGCCGTAGATGGGCGCGGTCAGCAGCCACGTGTGCCAGCGGCGCTTGAGCACGGGATTGCGCAGCGCGCGCCGCCACAGCCAGAACGCGCCGGCAATCAGGATGCCGACATAAATCCCATACGCGCGCACGAAGTCGGACACGGCCAGCATGACGACCGTGAGAAACGGCAGCTTTTGCTTGGTATTGGCAAACACCGACACGATCTGCGGCACCACGTAGGTCAGCAGGAAAATCACGATCGCGAACGCGACGACGGTGACGATCGCCGGGTACGTGAATGCCAGGCGCACCTTTTGCACGAGGGCGTTGCGGCGCTCGATGTAGTCGGCCAGGCGCGAGAGCACGCGCGACAGTTGGCCGATCTGCTCGCCCGAGCCGACCAGTGCCCGATAAATCTCGGCGAAGTCGCGCGGGTGGTGCGTCAGGGCGGTGGAAAAGGCCGAGCCGCCGATGACTTCGGCGCGGATCGACGCGACCAGGTCGCGCACGTACGGGCGCTCGGCTTGTTCAAGCAGGGCGGTAAAGGCTTGCTCGAGCGGCAGGCCGGCTTCCAGCAGGCTGGCCAGCTGGCGCGTGAACAGCGCCAGCTCGTTTTGCGACAGGCGCTCGCCGATACCGCGCGAGCGTGCCACGCCGGCGGCGTCGAGTTGGGCCGCAATGGCTTCGACGCTCAGCGGCGTCAGGCCCTGCGTGCGCAGGTCGGCACGCGCGGCGCGCGGACTGTCGGCGTTGACCACGCCCTTGCGCGTGGCGCCCGCGTTGTCGACCGCCTCGTAACGAAATGCCGGCATCGGTTAGTCCTTGGTCACGCGCACGATTTCGGCCCGTGTGGTGGTGCCGTCGAGCAGCCAGCGTTCGCCGTCTTCGCGCATGGTCTTCATGCCCACGCCCAGCGCCGCGACACGGATGTCGGCTTCGGACGCACGGTTGTGGATCTGGGCGCGGATCTGGTCGGTGGTCTCGAGCAGCTCGTAGACGCCGACGCGGCCGTGGTAGCCGGTGTGGCCGCAGCGCTCGCAACCAACCGCGTGCCAGGTGGTGCCATCGAAGGTCTTGCACTGCGAGCAGAGCTTACGCACGAGGCGCTGGGCCATCACGCCCAGCAGCGACGACGACAGCAGGAACGGTTCGATGCCCATGTCGAGCAGGCGCGTTACGGCCGAGGCCGCATCGTTGGTGTGCAGCGTGGCCAGCACCAGGTGACCCGTCAGCGATGCCTGAACGGCGATCTGCGCCGTTTCCAGGTCGCGGATCTCGCCGATCATGATGATGTCAGGATCTTGCCGCAGGATGGCGCGCAGCGCTTTTGCGAACGTCATGTCGATGCGGGCATTGACCTGGGTCTGGCCGACGCCGTTCAGGTCGTACTCGATCGGGTCTTCGACCGTCATGATGTTGGCGGTGGCCGCGTTCAGGCGCGACAGCGCCGCGTACAGCGTCGTGGTCTTGCCCGAGCCGGTCGGGCCCGTGACCAGCACGATGCCGTGCGGCTGGTTGATCAGGCGGTCGAACTGCGGCAGCAGGTCGCTGGCCATGCCCAGGTGCGACAGGTCGAGGCGTCCTGCCTCTTTATCGAGCAGACGCAGCACGGCGCGTTCGCCGTGGCCGGTCGGCAGCGTCGAGACGCGCACGTCGACCGGTTTGCCACCCACGCGCAGCGTGATGCGGCCATCCTGCGGCAGGCGTTTTTCGGCGATGTCGAGCTGCGACATGATCTTGATACGCGAGATCAGCGACGCGTGGATGGCCTTTTTGGGCCGCACGATATCGCGCAGCGCGCCGTCGATGCGAAAGCGCACGACCGACGTCTGCTCGAACGGCTCGATGTGGATATCGGATGCGCCTTCGCGCAGCGATTGCGTCAGCAGCGCGTTGATCATGCGGATCACGGGCGCGTCGTCGGACGATTCGAGCA
Organism: Telluria sp. ZT3P25; assembly: GCF_059685895.1. Lineage (NCBI taxonomy): Bacteria > Pseudomonadati > Pseudomonadota > Betaproteobacteria > Burkholderiales > Oxalobacteraceae > Telluria > Telluria sp. ZT3P25. The sequence goes on along the minus strand of NZ_JCASIJ010000002.1, from coordinate 518,824 downwards.
GGTCTTCGATCGCGGGGACGTCCTGCAGCAGCTTGGTCAGGTCGAGGTCGGCATCAAACTCATCAACGACCTGTGACGCGTCGTTGCCGCCGCCGGCATAGGCGCCGGCGATGACGGTGTCGAGTTCGTCCTTGTCCATCCGGCGCAGCTGGATGCGGCCGAAGCGGCGCGACACCTCGGCGATGGCGGCCGGCGCGGTCGCACTGGAGACCAGCACTTCGACGCTCTGGCCCGGCTCGCCAGTGCCGCGCGCCAGGACGACGTGGTCACGGGCGAACGCGTAGGGCAAGAGATTGGTCATGTGATTACTCCCGGTTCGGTGGCGTCACCGGGCGAAATTGCGAGGCAGGCACGGCGGTGCGCGGTGCGGTTTCTGCCGCATTGCTTGCCGGGTTCGCCGAGCTTGAACGCGAGGCGCCCGGACGATTGGCCGCGCCATCGTTCGATGCGCCCGGCGCGGCGTTGGCCGGCGGCGGCGCCTGGACCGGCACGGTGGCCATGCTGCCACCTGTCGGCGGCTGACCGCCCACCAGTGGAGGCAGCAGCGGCGCACCCAGGTCACGCAGCAGCGGCGACGTTTCTGGGCGGCCAGCAGCGCCAGCGGCGCGCATGAATTCGTAGCGGTCCATCGCGATCGAATTCGATGCATCCTTGCTGCGCACCACGACCGGACGCAGGAACACCATCAGGTTGGTCTTGTTGCGCGTGCGGGTGCGGTATTTGAACAGGTTGCCCAGCACCGGGATGTCGCCCAGGCCGCGCACTTTTTCTTCGCCGTCGCCTTCGGTGTCTTCGATCAGGCCGCCCAGCACGATGATCTGGCCATCGTCGGCCAGCACATTGCTTTCGATGGCGCGCACATTGGTCGTCAGGCCCGAGGCCAGGTTGCGGGTGGACGCATCGACGCTCGAATTCTCGTGGTAGATGGCCATCTTGATGGTGCCGCCTTCCGAGATCTGCGGGCGCACCTTGAGCAGCAGGCCGACGTCTTGCCGCTCGACGGTCTGGAACGGGTTGCCGCTGTTGTTGCCCGACGTGGTGTACGAACCGGTGATGATCGGCACGTTCTGGCCGACCTTGATGGTGGCCAGTTCGTTGTCGAGCGTGATCAGGTTTGGCGTCGACAGGATGTTGGCATTGCCATCGTTTTCCAGTGCGCGGGCCACGGCGCCCAGGCCCAGCTCGCCGCCGATCTGGCGGAACAGGCCGAAGGTCAGGCCCGACGGCACGCTCGGCGTGGTCGTGGCGCTTGTCCCCTGGCTGGCGGCCAGCGCCAGGTTGACGATGCTGCTGCTCGAGCCGCCGCCCGTGTAGTTCTGCAAGCCGCCAAAGCGGTATTTGCTGTCGGAGTCGCCCGTCGCGCCAACCCACTGCACGCCGAATTCGGAAGCCTTGTTGGACGTGACTTCGACCACCAGCGCTTCGATATACACCTGGGCGCGGCGCACGTCGAGCTGGTCGATGACCGAGCGCAGGTTACGGTAGACGGCATCCGGCGCAGTGATGATCAGGCTGTTGGTCGACGCATCGGCCTGGATGAAGCCGGAGCCCTGTCCGCCGCCGGCGCCGCCCGCATTGGCGGTGAGCTGGCTTTGCTGGCCGAACGTGTTGCCTGTGCCGCCCATCCCGGTACTGCTCTGCTGGCCTTGCTGGCCACCCAGCCCGCCTGCGCCGCTGCCGCCCTGCCCGCTGCCGGTGCCCGACGTGATCGAGCTGCCCGACGTGCCCTGCTGCTGCACCGGCACGGCCGAGGCATCTTGCGAGACGACGGCGCGCAGCGTTTGCGCGACGCGGCTGGCGTCGGCGTTTTTCAGGTAGACGACGTGGATATTGCCGCGGCTGGAGCTTTCTTGATCCAGGCGCGCGATCAGGCTCTTGGCCAGGTTGGCACGGGCCTGCGACGGCGCGCGCACGATGACCGCATTGGTGCGCGGATCGGCCAGCACCGTGACGCGGCCCGAGTCGCCGCCGGCAGCCGGTTCCATCAGGCGCGTGACGAGTTGCGCGATATCGCTGGCGATGGCATTGCGGATCGGGATCACGTCAAGATCGGCCGCCACCGGCGCGTCGAGCGCGGCGATGATGCGCGCCAGGCGGCGCAGGTTGTCGGCGTAATCGGTCACGACCAGGGTGTTGTTGCCCGGGTTGGCCATGATCGAGTTGTTCGGCGAAATCAGCGGCCGCAGCACGGCAGTGAGGTTGGCGGCCGATTCGTACGACAGGTAGAACACCTGCGTGGCGATCTGGTCGCCGGTGGCCTTGCTCGAGCGCACGCCGCCTACTTGCGTGGGTGACGATTGCAGCTTGGCTTCGGCCTCGGGCACCACCTTGGCGTAACCGTCGCCGCTGGTGACCACCGCGAAGCCCTGCAGGCGCAGGGTCGACGTCAGCAGGCCAAAGGCTTCGCTCTTGCTGAGCGACTTTTCGGACACCAGCGTCAGCGTGCCCTTCACGCGCGGGTCGATGATGAAGGTCATGCCGGTGTAGTGGCCGATCGCCTTGATCACCGATTCGATGTCGGCATTCACGAAGCTGAGCGCTGCGGCGTTCGCAGTCTCTTGCGCGGAGGCCGACAATGGCAGGGCCAGGGTCGTGACGACGGCAGAAGCGGCGCAGCACAGCATGGCGCCGGCGGCAAGACGGCGCAGGGCCGGAAGTTCAAGGTGCGCGAAGGTGGTGTGGTCTGTTTTCTTCATTATCTGAACTCGAGTGCGATTACGTTTTTGCCGTTCACCATCCGGCGCTGTCCCAGCAGATTCAACATGGTTCCCAGAGTGTCTTCATAGCCATCGGCGGCCGCTGCCTGGCCTGAAAAGCGCAGGCGGCCGTTCTGCAATGTACCTGCACCCGACAGCAGCAGGGCGCCGCGCACGGTACGCAGCGTCAGATCGGCCTGCGGTCCGCGCCAGTCCATGATCATTTCGTAGCTGCCCAGCGGCTTGATGGGCGACATGCGCGAACCCATGTCGCTCATCGACAGCGTGGTGCGACCCTGCAGCGTCACGATGTTTTGCTGGCGCAGCAGGTCAAGCGTATTCCAGGAAAGCCGGATGCGGCCAGTGGGCGCGAGCGTATTGAGCGGGGCGCCCAGGCCGACCAGCCCCTCGGCTGGCAGCAGGAGTTCACCGGCATTGACCTGCCACTGCGACCAGCTGCCCTGCACGCGCACCGGATTGGCCAGCGCCTGCGGATTCTCGAGCGTCATGTTCACGTTGCCCAGCACCACCAGTGGCGACAGGGTCCAGGCAAAACGGCCTGGCAGCAATGGCGTAACCGCACCACCCTCACCCGGCGCGCCGCCAATAAAGGCCGAGCCGCGCCAAAGCGTACCCTGCGCATCCCCCAGCGTCAATCGACCGCCGGTCTGGCGTTCGACCATGGGGCCAAGCCAGGCCGCCGGCAGGAATGCCAGCACTGTGATTACCACGGCCAGCGCCACGAGCAAGCCCCACGTCAGCGCCCGCCTCATGCAGCCGGCTCGGTGCTTTGACGCAGCGTGAGCGTGGCATCGACCTGGCCAAGAGCATCCTTGGCGGTAAATTGCGCGTCCTGCACCAGCAGGCGGCTGTCGCGGCGTTGCGCGTCGAGCCAGGCCATCAGGTTGGCGAACGAGACGCCATTGAGTTGTACCTTGGTGTACTCGCCACTGACCGACAGCGACGCGGGATTCAGGCCGCTGGCGGTCATGCTGGCGGCCAGCGCCTCGCGCGTGACGGGTGCGACGGCCGGCGCCGGCTGGGCCGCAACAGCGCGCGCTTCGGCCGCCAGCGCATCGAGCTGCGCAGCTTGCTGGCGCAGCTCGGGCAGTGCGCGGCGCAATTGTTCGCGGCCGGTCAGCGCTGGTTCGAGCAGCACCAGGTACAGCAGCGTCAGTGCCACCACGCCGCCGCCGACGAGCAGGAACTTGCGTTCTTGCGCAGTGCGCGCGCTCCAGTAGCCGCCCACGCGTTCGCGCAGGCCGCTCAGTTTGCCGATGGCGCTCATGGCTTGGCTCCTGTGCTGCGGATCAGCCAGGTGGTCGCGTCGGGCGACTCCAGGCTGAGGTTACGTGACGACAGGGACGCGCGGAGCTGGTCGGCCATGCCGGGGTTGGTGGACTCTGGTTTGACGCGCACGGTGAGGGTCCGTTCGCGGTAATCGATTGATGCAATCGCAGGCGGCACGCCCAGCGTGCGTGTCGCTTCGCCGAAGGCGGCGGCCATCCAGTTGAACTCGTTACCGGCCACCTGGCCGCTGCCGGCCCTGGCGCGGTCGATGTTCTGGCGCATTTGCACGACCGGATCGATGGCCGGCTGGTTCGGGTACACCGAGCGGAACGTTTGGCTCATCTGCAGGCGCACGGCATCGGCTTCGCGCTTCAGGCCCAGCCATTCGATATTCAGGCCGATCAGGTTGATCGCCACGGCTGCCAGCGCCAGGCGGATCGGCCAGCGCCAGCGGCGCCAGTCGCGCTGCGCGACGCCGGCCGTGCCCAGGCCCGGCACCAGGTCGAGCACGGGGCCGGTGCTGCCCTTGGCACCGGCAATCCAGTGCGCCCAGTCATCGCTTTCCAGCGTGATGCCGGGACCGGCTTCGGCCACCAATGCATTGTATTCACCCAGCTGTTCACGGTCGACGTACAGCACCAGCGGCGCATCGCCCGACAGCGCGCGCGCCGTTTGCAGCGCCATCACCGGGCTGCCGTCGAGCGCCAGGCCCAGGCCGTCATATTGGCTTTGGCGCAGGATCAGTTCGCCGTTGCCGACGGCGGCGCTGACGCTGCCCGGATGCAGCGGCAGGCACAATTGCTCAGGGATGGCGGCGATCTGGCGCGCACCGAGCGCGAGCAGTGCCCGCACGAGCGGCTCGAGCCAGGCTTGCTGCACCACGGCCACGGGCCGGCGGCCATCGGGCTGCACGGGACCGGCCACCAGCACGCAATCGAGCGGGTCGCCCAGGATATGTTCTTCGACGAGCGCCGGCAGTGCCGCGCGCAGGCGGGCGCCAGCCAGTGGCGGCGCTTGCACGGACAGCAGCGTGACGTCGCTGGCGGCCAGCACCAGCACCACGCGCCGGCTGGCGGCAACCACGTCGCCCAGATTGCGCAGCACGCCCTCGCCCTGCTGGCCGATGGCGCCGTTGTCGCCGACCAGCGCGAAGCGGCACAGGGCGCCTTCGCCCTGGCTGCGTGCCGGATGCCGGATATAAAGAGTACTCAAACTGTCTCGCTTTCTTCTCAGTTCTGGCGGGTCCAGATCACGTTCACACTACCGGAATTGACCAGATTGCCGCCGACTCGCACCAGCGATTCGGCATCCAATGCGGCGCGGTCGAGCCGGATCCGGCTCTGGACCAGGAAATACGTGCTTTTGACGGTGATCTTCGGCTGGCTCTCGGCCGGCATATTCGGCAACGACGCCTTGAAGATACCCACGTCAGCCCACGGCACCCGCTGGCGTTGCGCGACGATCGAATTCGCTTCGGCCATCGAACTTCCTGGCAACACGGCAGCCAGTACCTCAGGCGCGGCAGTATTCACATTGACTTCCGTATTCGACGCCGGCAGCACGATGACAAACGGACGCAGCCGCTCGACCGCTTCGGGCTTGAGACCTGGCACCATCAATAAATCGTCGACCCGCTCCAGCCGCATTGGCGCTCCCGTGCGCGGCTTCTGGGCCACCGGGGGTGTACCTTCTGGGGGCGGCTCGGCGACCAGAGGCTGACCGGCAGCAACGAACTCGGCAATCGGCTGCGCCAGCCGCGCTTCGAGGCGCAGATTGGTGAGCAGCCTGCGCATGACGTCGATCTCTGCCTTGTCAGGCGTGCCACCCTTGGCCAGATTGTTCAGATTGTAGCGCGCCGTGGCGTCCAGAACCTGCCCCGACAGCGACGCATCGAAGTTTTCGCCCTGGATCCGCTCACGCTCGATGTACTGGTCGAGCCGGGTTTCGGCCAGCGGCGTGGCCCAGACCTGATCAAGCGATGTGTAGTTGCTATTGTTATTGACACGCAAAATGACGCTGGCCCAGTCGAGCGCGCCGCGCTGGATCCACTTGGTCTGCGACTGCAGGCGCTGGTTTTCCATCGAGCGCACCTGCACCTGCTGCTGCCAGAACAGACTGGCAACAATCGAAATGGCCAGCGTGGTCAGCAGCATGGCGGTCACGACGGCGACGCCCCGCTGGCGTGTGAGGTGTGGATGCATCAGGTGCCTCCCAGCAGGAGTGCCTTGACCATCGGCTGGGCCAAGCCCTGCACGGTCAGCGCCACCTGCACGCCGGTCGGATCCTGCGCGTTTTTGACGTTGAGCTCGTTACCGGCGGGATCCGGCGTCCCGCCGCCCACAGCGGTCGGCTCATTGCGCCAGGCATTGTTCTGCCAGCCCTGCACCTGCATGCCGACCACGCCGACCTGCAGCACGACGGACGGCGCATTCTCGGCCGCTGCATCGGACGTGATCGCCTGCCACAATTGCTCGATCTGGATCAGATCGCGCGTGCCGGGCGACTCGCGCCGCACCAATTTTCCTTCGACGACGCGGTAACTCACCACTTGCAGGCGCGACGGTTCATTCTCGACAAACACCTTGCGCACGAGGACCAGACGGTCGGTATCCCACAGCAGCGCGGGACGCCCGGCCATGATGTCGTTGCCGGCCGCGTGCTCGCAATCGTTTTCCATCTGGGCAAAGGCCAGCTGCATGCCGCGTGTGGTTTCCATGTCGGCAGTCAGCGCCACGCGCGCACGGACGATGCCGTCCAGGCCGCGCCAGCCGAGCACGGCCACCATGGCGAGGATGGCAATCGCCACCAGCAGCTCGACCAGGGTAAAGCCTGCAGGGCGCTGCCTGCTGCTCGGGATCCGCGTCATACCGGGGAAGGCCTCAGAACCAGTTGGATCAGTTTGACAATGCGGCGACCGGGTTTGTCGACGTCAAATACCGAGACTTCGATCCTGCGCAATAGCGGGTTCGGGCTGGTCAGGACTTCTTCTTCGCACATCAGGTTCAGGCCGCCTTGCGGGCACGGGAAGCTGCGCTTGCCCACTTCGGGGAACTCGCGCCCCAGGCGGATCTGCACGAGCCGGTTCTCGGCCGACCAGGTTGCCATCATCGACGCGCGCAAGCCCTGGCTGTTGGAGGTCAGGCTACCGACCGCGCGCAGGCCGGCGGCCAGCGCGGTGCCGACGATGACGAGCGCCACCAGTACTTCGAGCAGCGTGAAACCGGCAGCAGGTCGGGAAACTGGGCGCATGGTGGCGGGGGATGTCATTCGACAGTGAAGTGGCCAACGCCGTCGGCGCGGATCGCGACCGTGTTGGCACCCTTGGCCATTGTCAGCACGAATGGCCGGTCGACCGGCTCGCGGCCGAACGTGATGCGCAGCATGTCGGGGTTGCCGGTGCCGGTCGGTTCCAGAATCAATTGCAGGGGTGAATTCTTGAATTCACGCTCGCGCAGCAGGTCGTCGCGCGTGACCGGCTCCCAGCCGGCGTCGCCGCGTACCATGAAACGGTAGCGGTCGCCATTGGCCTCGAACGCAACCAGGCGGTTGCGCACGATCGCTTCATCGCGGGCCAGTTGCAGCAGCAGCGCCAGGCGCTGCGCTTCTTTATCGAGATCCTGGCGCGGACTCGGGATGGCGTTGAGCGTGGCCATGCCCAGCGTGAGGCCGATGATGACCATCACGACCAGCAGCTCCACCAGGGTGAAGCCGCGTGTGCGCGCTGCGCGCATGGCCGGCATGGCGATGACTTAGTCCCAGGAACCGACGTCGGTGTCTTCGCCAGTACCGCCCGGCTGCCCGTCAGCGCCGTACGAGAACACGTCCACCTCGCCCTTGACGCCCGGCGACAGGTATTGGTAGGCGTTACCCCATGGGTCTTTTGGCAGCTTCTCGATATAGCCGCCTTCTTTCCAGCCATTGGCCGACGGGCCCGAGGTTGGCTTGGTGGTCAGTGCGACCAGGCCCTGCTCGGTGGTCGGATAGCGCTGGTTGTCGAGCTTGTAGAGCTTGAGCGCCTGCATCATCGTGGCGATGTCGACCTTGGCAGCCGTGACGCGCGATTCACCCGTACGGCCCAGCAGCTTGGGCACGACCAGCGCGCCAAGGATGCCAATGATGACCACGACAACCATGATCTCGACCAGGGTAAAACCGCGTGCACGACCTGTGCTGCGCGTGTTGCGCTGAGTACGTTGAAAATTCATAAGCTCTGTGTGATGACAAGGGAATCGATTGAACCGGCACAGTATAAGCCCGAAATATGACAAGCGTACCGGTGAAAAGTACGCAATTGTATGTCACGTTCACCTGCACGCCACGTTTCGCGGCGCCCGTTAAGACACCACTAATCAACAGTGTTGCCGCTCTCACCATGGCGCGCCGCACACACCGGACACGCCGGGTTGCGCGCCACGCCGATGGCGGTCCATTCCATATACTTACCGTCGAGCATCAAGAGACGACCGACCAACGGTTCGCCGATGGCCATGATGAGTTTCATCGCCTCGGCAGCCTGAACTGCGCCGACGACGCCGACCAGCGGCGCGAACACGCCCATCGTGCTGCATGCCACATCTTCGAAGCCAGTGTCTTCGGGGAACAGGCAGGCGTAGCACGGCGCGGTCGGCTGGCGCGCGTCGAATACGGCCAGCTGGCCGTCGAAGCGGATCACGGCGCCCGACACGAGCGGCGTGCCGGCTGCCACGCAGGCGCGGTTGACGGCGTGGCGGGTGGCGAAGTTGTCGCTGCAATCGAGTACGACCGTGGCAGCGCGCGCGAGTTCCAGCAGCCGCTCGGGACCGGCGCGTTCGCGCAAGGCTGTGACCTCGATCTCGGGGTTGATGGCCAATAGCGCAGCGCGGCCGGACTCGACTTTCGGCTCACCGATGCGCCCGGTCGTGTGCATGACCTGACGCTGCAGGTTGGTCAGGTCGACCGTGTCGTCATCGACCAGCGTGATGTGGCCGATGCCGCCCGAGGCCAGGTACAGCGCCGCAGGCGAACCCAGGCCACCAGCGCCGATGATGACGACGTGCGCATCCAGCAGGCGTTGCTGGCCTTCGATGCCGATGTCATCGAGCAGGATGTGGCGCGAGTAGCGCAGGAGTTGGTTGTCGTTCATGGGGAAAGCGTGGTGGGGGACGTTATCCCCCACCAGACGTTACTTTTTGGCTGGCGCATGCAGCTCGGGCGGTTTGTTCTCCGCGCCCGGCAATGGCGCCGGCGCCGGTTTTTCTTCGACCGGCTCGCCCTTTGCCAGCATCACCTTCAGGCCCTTGAAGTGATTGATGGCCTGGGCCAGCTGGAAATCGTCCTTGCTGCCGAACTCGAGCGGCTTGCGGTCTTTCAGCAGCGCCAGCGCGCGCTGTTGCTGGGCCAGGTTTGCTGCCTGGTCCTTGCCAGCGGCTGCAGGCTGCTCGCCTTCAGCCACCAGATGGCGCTGCAGATCCGATTCGCGCACGCGCAGCGCGTTGAGCAGGTCGCCGTCCGCCGTTTCGTCCACCCGCAGATCGGGCTGCACGCCGGTGGCCTGGATCGGCCGCCCTTTCGGTGTGTAATAGCGCGCCGTGGTCAGCTTGATCGCCGTATCGGGCGACAACTGGCGCAGCGTCTGCACCGAGCCCTTGCCGAACGTGCGGCTGCCCATCACGATCGCACGCTGGTAATCCTGCAGCGCGCCGGCGACGATTTCCGAAGCCGATGCCGAGCCGCCATTGACCAGCACCACCATCGGCACGGTCTTGAGCCCGGCCGGCAACCCGGCCAGCGGGTCGCCGCGCTGGGCATAGAATTCGCGCCGGCCGTAGAACGACTGGTTCGAATCGGGCAATTGCCCCTTGGTGCTGACGATGACCTGATCGGCCTTGGGCAGGAACGCCGCCGTGACGCCAATGGCGCCCGGCAGCAGGCCGCCCGGATCGTTGCGCAGGTCGAGTACCAAACCTTTGATGTCCGGTTGTTCGGCGTACAGTTCTTTGGTCTTTTTGGCCAGCTCGTCGAGAGTGTTTTCCTGGAACTGGCTGATGCGCAGCCAGGCGTAGCCGGGCTCGACCACCTTGGCCTTGACGCTGACGACCTTGATTTCGCGGCGGTCCAGCGGCACGACCCACGGCTTGTCGTCGCCAGGCCGGGCGATGGTCAGCGTGACCTTGCTGCCGACCTTGCCGCGCATGCGCTTGATGGCGTCGTCGGACGACATATTGCGCACCGGGACATTGTCGATCCGGGTGATCAGGTCGCCCGACTTGATGCCGGCCCTGAACGCGGGCGTGTCCTCGATCGGCGAGACGACCTTGATATAGCCGTCCTCATTCGAGATTTCAACGCCCACGCCGACGAACTTGCCCTGCACCGCTTCGCGCATGTCGCGAAACGCTTTCTGGTCGAGGTAGACAGAGTGCGGGTCGAGCGACGCCACCATGCCGCCGATGGCTTCGGTGAGCAATTTCCTGTCTTCGACCGGCTCGACGTAGTCAGTCTTGATCAGGCCATACACATCGGCCAGCTGGCGCAGCTCGTCCAGTGGCAGCGACGTGGCCGTGCCGGTTTTTTGTGCATAAGCGGACAACTGAAACGATGCCGCCACGCCCAATACCATGCCCACGCCGACCAGCCCGAACCCTTTTGCTTTCATGCCCATGTGTACCCTGTGGTGACCTTAGAACCGGACCCAGCCTGCCGGGTCGAACGCCTTGCCGTTACGCCTGAGCTCAAAGTATAGCCCCGATTCTTCGTTACCACCGGTGTTGCCGGCACTGGCCACCGCCTCACCTGCGCGCACGGTATCGCCAGGGCGTTTGAGCAGCGCCTGGTTGTAGCCGTAGATCGACAGGTACTCGCCGCCATGGTCGATGATGATCAGGTTGCCAAAACCCCGCATCCAGTCGGCGTGCACGACGCGGCCCGGGGCCACGGCGCGCACTTCGGTACCTTCGGGCGCCTTGAAGAAGGTGCCTTTCCAGTTCGGACCATCGCCGCGGCGGGTGCCGAAGCGTGCCACGACACTGCCATTGATCGGACTGTTCATGCGGCCCTTGAGCGCCGTGAACGAGCCGGACGGCGCCGCCGGGCCCAGCGCAACCTCGGGCGCCGGTTCGGGCCGGGTTGGCGCTGGCCGTGGCTGTTCGGCCACGACCGGCGCTTCCTTCACCGGCGCGGGGAGTGGCGCCGGCAGCGGCTCGGGCTTGACGCCCGGTTTGGCGTTCGCATTCTGGCGCGCGATGCGTTCACGCTCGCGCTCCCGCTCGGCGCGCCGTTCGGCCGCTGCCTTGGCACGCGCCTGCGCCAGCACGCGGGCTTTTTCATCGGCCTCGGCCTTGGCTTTGGCCTTTGCAGCAGCCGCTGCTGCAGCCGCCACCTGACGCTTGCGCTCGGCTTCGGCCTGTTCACGGATCAGGCGCGCGAGCCGGTCGACGAGGCCCGACATGCGCTCTTCGTCGCCCTTCAGGCGATCGGCCTGCTTGCGCTGGTCCGCCAGCTTGCTCGACAGCGTGCCCAGCAGCGCCGCGCGGCGCGCCTTCTCTTTCTCGAGCATGGCTTTCTGGTCGAGCTGCTCCTGAGCGATTTCTTCCAGCTCCTGCTGGGCGTTTTCAACCTTGTCGCGGTTGACTTCGACCTGCGCCAGATTGCTGCGCACCGAGTCCAGCAGGCGCGCCTGGGCCTGCGACACGTACGCCATCAGTTGCAGATCGCGGCTGATGCGGTTGGGGTTGTCCCCCGACAGCAGCAGCTTGATGCGGTCTTCATTGCCGGCCACATAGTGCTCGCGCAGCAGCTTGGCCAGCTGCTGTTGCTGGGCGCCAATGGTCTGAGCCAGCTGGGCTTGCTGGGTGGCCAGCGATTGCAGGCGGGTTGCCGTCGTATCCTGTTCTTCGGCCAGATCGCGCAGCGCGCGGTTGGCGTCGGAAATGGCGGCCTCGGACTCGGCCAGCGTGTCGGCCGCGTCTTCCTTGGCGTTTTCGGTCTGGTTGATGTCGCGCTTGATGGCCGCCAGCTGTTGCTGGATGCCGGCGCGCTGCTTCTCGGCCACCGCTTTCTGGCGACTGCGCTCGGTCTGGCGCTGCGCCCACGCGTCCGACGCGAACGCGCCGGACAGCGCGACCGCCAGCAGTGTGCACAACAGCTTGCTGCCGGCGTCCTTCATGGTTGGCAAACGCAAAAGATTACTTCGCCTTCCCTTGGTTTGCGACAGCGGCCATGGCAGCGGCAATTGCCGCCTGGTCGCCCAGGTAGTAGTGCTTGATCGGCTTGAGGTCGGCGTCGAGTTCGTACACGAGCGGCTGGCCGTTCGGGATGTTCAGGCCCACGATGTCGGCGTCACTGATGTTGTCGAGCATCTTGATGATGGCGCGCAGGCTGTTACCGTGCGCCGAAATCAGGATGTTCTTGCCGGCGCGGATTGCTGGGGCGATCTCGTCGTTCCAGGCCGGCATCACGCGTGCAACGGTGTCTTTCAGGCATTCGGTCAGCGGAATCTGGCTCTCGTCCAGGCTGGCGTAGCGCGGGTCGCCAAACGACGTGCGGTCATCGTCCTTCTCGAGCGCCGGCGGCGGCGTGTCATAGCTGCGGCGCCAGACCAGCACCTGTTCGTCGCCGAACTTGGCGGCGGTTTCTCCCTTGTCGAGGCCCTGCAGCGCGCCGTAGTGGCGCTCGTTCAGGCGCCAGTCATTCTTAACCGGCAGATACATCGCATCCATCTCGTCCAGTGCCAGCCACAGCGTGCGGATCGCGCGCTTGAGCACCGAGGTATACGTGAGATCGAAGGTGAAACCGGCTTCCTTGAGCGCGCGGCCAGCGGCCTTTGCTTCGGCCACACCCTTGGCAGTCAGGTCGACATCGACCCAGCCGGTGAAGCGGTTTTCCAGGTTCCAGGTGGATTCGCCATGGCGCATGAATACGATTTTGTACATGAAAGCTCTTTTCGCAAAATTTCTGGTTGATGTCCGGTCCAGCATCTATTTTATAATGCCCCGATTCAGTTCAACCAATCGGAACCCTTGTGAAATTCATTATCGATAACATTTTCCTCGTGGCGATCGCCGTTCTCGCTGGCGGCGCGCTGTTGTGGCCAGCCCTGGCGCCGCGCGGAAAACGCGCTTCGCCGCTGCAGCTGACGCAGATGATCAACCGCGGCAAGACGACGATTGTCGACGTGCGCAGCAGCGAAGAATTCGCCGCTGGTCACCTGCGCGACGCGAAACACATCCCGCTGGCAGACTTGGGGGCTCGCATCGGCGAACTGGACAAGTCGAAAAACCGGACCGTCATCATGGTCTGCCAGACCGGCGCACGCAGCGACAAGGCGGCGCGTCAGTTGCAGGCAGCCGGTTTCGAGGACGTCCACAGCCTGGAAGGCGGCCTGGCGGCCTGGAAGGCTGCAGGCTTGCCGCTCACCAAATAAACCGCCCATCGAATCGATCGGGCACACGAAAGGATTCATCATGGCAGCTCACGTCGTTTTGTACCACACCGCATCTTGCCCTTACTGCGTCCGCGCCGAGCGCCTGCTCGAAGCCAAGGGTGTCACCGAGATCGAAGGCATCCGTGTCGACCTGGATCCCGAGCAGCGCCAGGTCATGATGCAGCGCACCGGTCGCCGCACGGTTCCACAGATCTATATTGGCGATACCCACGTCGGCGGCTTCGACGAACTGTATGCGCTGGACCAGGCAGGCCGCCTGGACCCACTGCTCAAGGGCGAGTAAGCTGTAGGCGCACTGCGTAGCGCGGCCGTCGGCGGCAAGACTGCTATTGCAAGCAAGTTGATTTTGCTACAATTGCCGTCGTGTTCGATCCGACGGCCCGTTCACGACGTCGCGCTCGACCAGGCAACCGGAGTGGCCCGCCACTTCCCACTATTATTAGAAAGCGTTCCATGTCCGACGAAACTCTGCAACCAGTATTCCAAATCCAACGCGTCTACTTGAAAGACATGTCGCTGGAGCAACCGAACTCGCCATCGATCTTCCTGGAGCAAGAAGCGCCAGCGATCGAAGTGTCGCTCGACGTGGGTGCTGAAAGCATCGCCGAAGGCATCTACGAGTCGACCGTGACGATCACCGTCACCGCCAAGGTCAAGGACAAGGTTGCGTTCCTGGTCGAAGGCAAGCAGGCTGGCATCTTCGAAGCCCGCAACATCCCGGCTGACCAGATGGACCCACTGCTGGGCATCGGCTGCCCGAACATCATCTACCCATACCTGCGCGCGAACATCGCTGACGTGATCAGCCGTGCCGGCTTCCCGCCAGTGCATCTGGCCGAGATCAACTTCGAAGCCTTCTACCAGCAGCGCGCCCAGGCCATGGCCGAAGCCGCAGCAGCGCCGTCGAACTAAGCAGCAGTCGTACCCGACGAACGCGGCATCACGCCGCGTTCGTGCCAACTGTCCGGCGTCCCGGTTTCACCCACCATCCAGGCCCGCCATGTTCTCCGCCCGCCGTCTTGCCGGCTTCCCGTTGATTGCCTCATGCGCCGCATTGCTGGTCGCCCCGAGCGCATTCGCATTCGATTTCAAAACCGTTGGCCCTACCCCCGCGATCCTTTACGCGACGCCATCGGCCAAAGGGAACAAACTCTATATCGCGCCACCCGGCATGCCGCTGCAGATCCTGCTCACCTATGGTGACTGGGTCAAGGTGCGCGACATGAACGGCGATACCGCCTGGACCCAGGCCAGGGGCCTCAATGCGCAGCGCAATGTGCTGGTGAACATCCCTGGCGCACGCGTGCATGCAAGTCCCGATGAACATTCCGCCGTCCTGATGACGGCCGACAAAGGTGTCGTGCTGGTACTGCGCGATCCGGCTGCCGTCGTCTGGGCGCGCGTGGTCCACCGCGACGGCATCGATGGCTATATCAAGGTCTCGGACGTCTGGGGCCTGTAATCCACTGCAGGAGTTCCATGCAACAGAATAAGCTCACCAAAATCACTGTCCTGGGCGCCGGCGCCTGGGGTACTGCCGTTGCCATCGCCCTGGCGGCGCGCCACGACGTGCTGCTGTGGGGTCGCAATCCCCAGCAGATGCAAGAAATCGATGCCGCGCGCGACAACCGCACCTACCTGCCCGGTCACCCACTGCCGGCCGCCCTGCGCGTGAGCGCCGACTTCGACGCCGCGCTGGCCCATGTCGCCACGGGCGCGCCGGACGAAACGCCGCTGCTGATCCTGGCCTGCCCGGTGGCCGGCCTGCGGCCCCTGCTCGAACAATTGCACGGCCGCTCGATTCCCAATGTGGTCTGGCTGTGCAAAGGCTTCGAAGCCGGCACCGCCCTGCTGCCGCACCAGGTGGTCGCGCAAGTGCTGGGCGACGCCGTGCCGGGCGCGGCGCTGTCCGGCCCGTCGTTCGCCCAGGAAGTGGCGCGCGGCCTGCCATGCGCGCTGACCGTGGCGTCGAGCTCGCGCGCCTTGCGTGAACGCGTCGTCGCACTGGCGCATGGCGACAACCTGCGCGTCTATTCGTGCGACGACCTGGTCGGCGTGGAAGTCGGTGGCGCGGTCAAGAACGTGATGGCGATTGCCACCGGCACATCGGACGGCCTGGGCCTGGGGCTGAATGCCCGCGCCGCGCTGATCACGCGCGGCCTGGCCGAAATCACGCGACTGGGACTGGCGCTGGGCGCGCAGCCGGGCACGTTCATGGGCCTGAGTGGCATGGGTGACCTGATCCTGACGTGTACGGGCGATTTGTCGCGCAACCGGCGCGTGGGCCTGGCGCTGGCCGAGGGCAAGGCGCTGGCGACCATCGTGGCCGAGCTGGGCCATGTGGCCGAAGGCGTGCCGTGTGCAAAAGCCGTGCGCGAGCTGGCGCACAAGCTGGGCGTGGACATGCCGATCACCGAGGCGGTGGCAGGCGTGCTGTTCGATGGGGTCGATGCGGCGCGGACGGCGGCGGGTTTGCTGGCGCGCGATCCAAGGATCGAAGTGGCCTGAAGTTTTTTGAAATAACCTGATAACGGCTGCTGCGGGTGAACCTGCCGCAGCCGTTCTTCAAAGAGCCGCAGGCTTACTGCGGCGGCGCCCCGCTCGGATCGTCGCTCGGTCCGCCCGATGGATGCGGCCCGATCAGGATCGTCATGAGCGCCACCGCGTCCTTCACGGCGCGGATCGTGTGCGGCACACCGCCACTCAGATACACCATCTCGTTCGGCTGCAGCGACGTCGTTGTACCGTGCGCATCGACGGCGATCTCGCCTTCCAGGCACAGCACCGTCACTTCGCCATCGACCCGGTGTTCGGGAATCGGCCGTTCCACCGGCAGTACCAGCCGGATCAGTTCCATATGCTCGGTCTTGACCAGGGCCACCGAGGTGAAATGGGCGATATCGTTATCGCCGCGTTGCAATGCGATTTTCTCGCCGGATGTAGCATGATGCAAGGCCATGTCGCCCTCCTCTATTCGTCGTGTTGTTCTGGAACGCTGCGCAGCCAGGTGACCAGCGCAAATGCGTCCTTGAATCCCTGCGCCAGCTGCGGCACCAGTTTTTCCGGCGCATTGAGCGCCAGATCCACTTCGGTCCACACGAAAAAGCTTTTCAGCTTCAGGTACTCGACATGCGGATGATCCGCATCGAAACCCTTTGGTGGACGCTGCAACTTGTCCTCGTCGAGGAGGTCACCATAGGTAGCGCGGAGATGCTTATTCTTCAACATTTTGCCAAAACCCGTCGCATCGTTGACCACGTGCTCGCGAATGGCCTTCAGGCGCGGCGGTGGCGGCAGGTATTCGCCGACGCCAAAACCGAGCTTCCCGCTGGCATCGATCTGGAAATAATAGGTCGAGCCACCGCCGGCACTGGGCCGCCGCTTGTCATTCGGCGTGATGCCGGCCGAAAAGCGCGTCTTGTACGGCGTCTTGTTCTTTGAAAAGCGGATGTCGCGGTTGATGCGGAACATCGCCTTCTTCGGATTGCAGGCCGCGACCTGCTTGTCGAAGGCCGTGATGGCGCGAATCAGCTCAGTGACAACCTCCTGGAATTCTTCGCGCAGGATATCGTAGCGCGGCTTGTTCATGATGAACCAGGGGCGGTTATTGCTCTCGGTCAGTTCGTTCAGGTATTGCGTCAGGTCGCGCAGGTGCATGTGTGTCCGAAAATAAAATTCAAGAAGTTCAGGGCGTCTGGCGCGGACGGCGACCGACCTTGACGGCGATCGCTGTTTCACGCCGCTGGCGCACGATCGTCATCGGGACGGACGCGCCCGGCTCAAGCTGGGCCACCAGCTTGAGCATCTCGCTCGTATCAGCTACTTTTTTACCAGCAACTGCCACCAGGATGTCGCCCGGCTGAATCCCGGCGCGCTCGGCCGGTCCGCCGCGCACCACGCCGGCGATCATGGCGCCGCTGCGTTTGGACAAGCCAAAGCTGTCGGCCATCTCGGGCGTGATGTCCTGCGACTCGATGCCGATCCAGCCGCGCACCACCTCACCGTTCTTGACGATGGCGTCCAGCACGCTCTTGGCGGTGGACACGGGAATGGCAAACCCGATGCCCACCGAGCCGCCGGTCTGCGAATAGATCGCCGAATTGATGCCCAGCAGGTGGCCGCTGGTATCGACCAGCGCCCCGCCCGAGTTGCCAAAGTTGATCGCGGCATCGGTCTGGATGAAATTCTCGACGTGGTTGATGTGCAGATTGTTGCGCCCCAGCGCCGAGATAATCCCCATCGTAACGGTCTGGCCGACACCGAACGGGTTGCCGATGGCCAGGACGACATCCCCCACGCGCGCCTGCTCCGGGTCGCCCAATACCATCACCGGCAAGTTGCGCTCCTTGATGCGGATTACGGCCAGGTCGGTCTCCGGATCGGTGCCGACCAGCGTTGCCGCTGCCTTGCGGCCATCGGCCAGGCCCACCTCGATCGCATCGGCGCCATCGATCACATGGAAATTGGTGACGATGTAACCGTCGCTGCTGACGATGACGCCCGAGCCGAGGCTGGCCAGTTGCTCGTCCTGCGGCGCGCGGTCGCCGCCAAAGAAACGGCGAAACAGCGGGTCTTTCAGCAGCGGGTGCGCTTCGCGCGAGGCCTTGCTCGTGTAGATATTAACCACCGACGACATCGCCTTGGCGGCAGCGTCGCGGTAGCTGCCGGTGGCAGCGCGGGGCGGCGCCTGCAGCATCGGCACCGGTTTGCCCGGGGTGCCCACCTGTACTTGTTTGGGCGCCGGCGTCGATTCGAGCCAGGCCGGCCGCAATGCGGCCACGACAAACCAGATGGCCAGCGCCACCGTGACCGTTTGCGCAAACAGCAGCCAGGAACGGACCCAGAAGCGCCGCAACGGATGCGGGGGCCTTATGTCGCGGACGATGTCATCTTTCACTTTTTGAGGGCGTCCCGGATCTCGCGCAGCAGCAGTACGTCTTCGGGCGTGGCAGCCGGTGTCGGCGCTTCGACAGGGCCGCGCAGGCGGTTCATCAGACGCACCATCTGGAAGATGACAAATGCAAGAAGGATAAAGTTCAGCATGATCGTCAAGAAATTACCGTACGCCAGCACGGCACCAGCCTTTTGCGCCTCGGCAAGTGGTAGGTTATAGCCCTGGCCATTGAGTGGGATGTAATAATTGGCGAAATCAAGACCACCGAACATCGCGCCGATCGGCGGCATGATGACATCCTTGACCAGCGAATCGACGATGCGGCCGAAGGCCCCACCGATGATCACGCCGACGGCCAGGTCCATCACATTGCCGCGCATCGCAAACTTCTTGAATTCGTCCATCATCGCCATGATTCACCCCTCTCATTGTTGTTGAAATAAGTAATCGCATGATACCCGATGCCTATGGGCGCGGTGTCCTGCCGGGCGCTGGAATGGTGTAAAAGACCATTTTCGCAAGGCGTGTAGGCGAGACAATATTTTTTCTATAGGTGTTGCCGTTCACATATAATTTTGCAAGCTGGAAGCTCGGACTTAATTCTTATAATTCGTATATTCACGGAGTGGGGTTGGTATGAGTACTCAAAAGCAGGTCGATCCTGGTCGACGGGGCTTGCTGGTCGCGACATGCGCGGCGGGCGGCGTTGTCGGCGTGGCCACGGCGGGAGCCCTGGTCAGCACCTTCCAGCCATCCGAGCGCGCCAAGGCAGCAGGCGCGCCGGTTGAAGTCGATATCGGCGACGTCGCCCCCGGCGAGATGAAAGTCGTCGAATGGCGTGGCAAGCCGGTCTGGATCCTGCGCCGTACCCCCGCCATGATGGCCACGCTCGACAAAGACCAGGCTGAACTGGCCGACCCCGCCTCCGAAAAGATATTCCAGCTCGACATGCCGGAATACTGCAAGAACCCCCACCGCTCGCGCGTCGAACACAAGGAAGTACTGGTCACGGTCGGCATCTGCTCGCACCTGGGCTGCTCGCCCTCGTCACGCCTGGCGGCCGGCCCGCAGCCGAACCTGCCCGACAACTGGCCCGGCGGCTTTCTGTGCCCGTGCCATGGCTCGACCTTCGATCTGTCCGCACGCGTCTTCAAGAACAAGCCGGCGCCGACGAATATGGATGTCCCACCGTACATGTATCTCTCCGATAGCAGGATCGTGATCGGCAAAGACGAGAAAGGCGAGGCATAACCATGGGCGCGTTCAAGGAGACAAAACTGCCCGCCGATGCACCGGCGGCCCAGAAGGCACTGGCCTGGGTCGACGACCGCTTTCCGGCCACCAAGCTGTGGAACGATCAGTGGGGCAAGTACCACGCGCCCAAGAATTTCAACGTCTGGTATCTGTTCGGTTCGCTCTCGGCACTCGTGCTGGTGCTGCAGATCGTCACCGGCATTTTCCTCACGATGCACTACAAGCCCGACGCGGCGCTGGCCTTCGGCTCGGTCGAGTACATCATGCGCGAAGTGCCGTGGGGCTGGCTGGTGCGCTACATGCACTCGACCGGCGCCTCGGCCTTCTTCATCGTTGTCTACCTGCACATGGCGCGCGGCCTCATGTACGGCTCGTACCGCAAACCGCGCGAACTGGTCTGGCTGTTCGGCTTCGGCATCTTTTTATGCCTGATGGCTGAGGCGTTCTTCGGCTACCTGCTGCCGTGGGGCCAGATGTCGTACTGGGGCGCGCAGGTGATCGTCAACCTGTTCGGCGCGATTCCCGTCATCGGCAGCGACCTGTCGCTGTGGATCCGCGGCGATTACGTGGTGTCGGACGCCACGCTGAACCGCTTCTTCGCCTTCCACGTAATCGCCCTGCCCCTGGTCATCATTGGCCTGGTGGTGGCTCACCTGACGGCGCTGCATGAGGTGGGTTCGAACAATCCGGACGGCATCGAAGTGAAAGATCACATCGGCCCGGACGGCTACCCGCTCGACACGATCCCGTCGCACCCGTACTACACCACCAAGGATCTGTTCGGCGTGAGCGTGTTCCTGCTGCTGTTCTCGGCGGTCGTGTTCTTCGCACCCGAGATGGGCGGCTACTTCCTCGAGTACAACAACTTCCTGCCGGCCGACTCGATGAAAACCCCGTCGCACATCGCGCCGACCTGGTACTTCACGCCGTTCTACTCGGTGCTGCGCGCCACCACGGCCGACTTCATGTACGTGCTGATGGCAGCGGTTGCGGCCTACGTCGTCTTCATCTGGTTCAAGTCGCGCCTGGCCTTCATGACCAAGGTCATTATTGCCGTGATCGGGCTGCTGGTGGTCATCGGCATGTTGCCGCAAGTGCTCGACGCCAAGTTCTGGGGCGTGGTGCTGTTCGGCTCGTCGGTGATGATCATTGCCGGCATGCCATGGCTGGACCACTCGCCGGCCCGCTCGCTGCGCTACCGTCCGGACTGGCACAAATGGGTGTATGCGGTGTTTGCCGTGGTGTTCGTGACGCTGGGCTACCTGGGCACGCAACTGCCGACGGCCGCGTTCACGCTGATCTCGCAAGTGTGCACGCTGGCGTACTTCGGGTTCTTCCTCCTGATGCCGTGGTGGAGCACGATGGGCACCTTCAAGCCGGTGCCGACCCGTGTCACCTTCACCCCGCACTGACGCCTTCGGACCCGCGCACAAGGACATCCCATGACATTGCTTGTGAAAAAACTGCTCGCCATCCTGGCCCTGGCGCCAGGCCTGGCATTCGCCGCCGAAGGCAGCTTCCCGCTCGACCGCGCCCCGGACCGCGCCGACCTGGCGTCGCTGCAGAACGGCGCCAAACTGTTCGTCAACCACTGCCTGAATTGCCACTCGGCCGCGTCGATGCGCTACAACCGTCTGCGCGACCTGGGCCTGACAGACGACCAGATCCGGCAAAACTTGTTGTTTTCTGCCGACAAGGTCGGCGACATGATGACCACGGCGATGCGCCCGAACGATGCCAAGGCCTGGTTCGGCGCGGTGCCGCCGGATTTGTCGGTGATCGCGCGCGCCAAGGCGTCGCCGGGCGGCTCGGGCGCCGACTACCTGTACACCTATCTGCGCACGTTCTACCAGGACGACACGCGCCCGACCGGCTGGAACAATATGGTGGTGCCGAATGTCGCGATGCCGCACGCGATGTGGCTGCAGCAGGGGATCCGCACAGCAAAGTTCACGGAGCAGCCCGATCCGCATGAGGCCGGCAAGATGGTCCACACCTTCGCTGGCTTTGAGCAAGTGAGCCCTGGCACCATGACCCAACAGGAGTTCAACACCGCCACGGCCGACCTGGTTGCCTACATGGTCTGGATGGCCGAGCCGGCCCAGGCAACACGCAAGCGATTGGGGGCATTCGTGCTCCTGTTCCTGACGATTTTCGCCTTTTTGGCCTGGCGATTGAATGAATCGTACTGGAAAGAAGTGAAGTAATTCGCTTTCGTTGTCCGGTTGGCTATAATACGGGCAATCATTTCTCTGGGGTGAGTGCTCGGCGCTGCACCCCTTTGTTTCTTAAGGAACTATAAACCATGATGGTTCTCTACTCCGGCACCACGTGCCCGTTCTCCCAACGCTGCCGCCTCGTCCTGTTCGAAAAGGGCATGGACTTCGAAGTGCGCGACGTCGACCTGTTCAACAAGCCGGAAGATATTTCGACGATGAACCCGTACGGCCAGGTGCCTATCCTGGTCGAGCGCGAACTGATCCTGTACGAATCGAACATCATCAACGAGTACATCGACGAGCGCTTCCCGCATCCGCAACTGATGCCGGCCGACCCGCTGATGCGCGCCCGTGCCCGCCTGATGCTGTTCAACTTCGAAAAAGAGCTGTTCGTCCACGTGCACACGCTGGAAAGCGAGCGCAACAAGTCGAACGACAAGATCCACGACAAGGCTCGCACCGAAATCCGCGATCGCCTGACCACGCTGGCACCGCTGTTCCTGAAGAACAAGTACATGCTGGGTGACGAGTTCTCGATGCTCGACGTGGCCATCGCGCCGCTGCTCTGGCGCCTGGACCACTACGGCATCGAACTGTCGAAGACGGCCGCACCGCTGATGAAGTACGCCGAGCGCATCTTCTCGCGCCCTGCCTACATCGAGGCGCTGACCCCGTCCGAGAAAGTGATGCGTCGTTGATGGATCGGGGGCGGGCTCCTTCCCGCCCCTGCCCCTGTCCTCAGCCGCACCGTACGCGCCGGAATCGGACGTTCTTCGGGCGAATCCGATAGACTGGCGCGAACGCCCGTTTTGCCTGTATTGCTAGCCCATACCACCATGTCAGAGATCTCCACCAAACCCTACCTGCTGCGCGCCATCTACGAATGGTGCACCGACAGTGGCTTTACGCCTTACCTTGCAGTCAAGGTCGATGGATCGACGACGGTGCCGATGGAATACGTCCGCAAGGGCGAAATCATCCTGAACATCAGCTTCGGCGCCACCTCGGCACTGAAGATGGATAACGACGCAGTTCACTTCCGTGCACGCTTCAATGGCGTGTCGCGCGAGATCTATATCCCTGTGCACAATGTGCTGGCGATTTATGCCAATGAGAACGGCCAGGGGATGGCGTTTGAAGTGGGTGCATTGCCTGCTGCGTCGTCGGATGGATCTGCACCAGAAGTGGGTACGGCGCCTGCGGGGCCATCGCTGTCGGCGGTGCCGTCCAAGGGCGTGGATTCGCCGGTGGTGCCGGATTCAGAAGTATCTGCTCCTGCGTCGGGTGGCGATGACGAACCACCGAAGAAGGGTGGACGACCGACCCTCACGCGGATCAAATAGCGTATAATTCTTGCTCTAAAGATCACGCCGGCTTAGCTCATTTGGTAGAGCAGTTGATTTGTAATCATCAGGTGGCCAGTTCGAAACCGGCAGCCGGCACCAATATAATCAAGTGCTTAGCCCAGCCTTCTGTAGGCTGGGCTTTTTACTGCCTGCTTCATGTAGGCACCATGTAGGTTTCATACGTTGCATAATTGCGTCCCAAGTTTGTTCGCGCTCAGGACACGTGCTTATAAATTCTATACAATTAAAAAAATGGCCTAATGGTGCAAATCCCGAAGCCAACACCTTCCTTTCTGGATACGTGCGATAAAGTAAAAGTCTTGGGTACTCAGCAGGTTTGGGCGAGCAAGGACAGGAGCAATTTCTATACTTGGGACTCGTTACACGGCGAGATCGAAGGGTTTAACAAACGTGGTCGACACATTGGCGCATTTCATGCCCAAAGTGGTGAGCAGACCAAGGAAGCCGTTAAGGGGAGGAAGATAGATGTTTAACACTGTAACGTTTGTCGACCGATGCTTGAGAGGTACGGCTTTGCCAGATCAGATTGACGATTACGTTGATGCGTGGCATGACGGCGAAATTGGTGAAGATTTAGAACTTCGAGAGTTGCTCGGAATGACGAAGCACGAGTATGCAGTTTGGATGCGTGACTCTCACGCGATTCATGGAATCATTGCCGCTCGAAGAAGTAAGCGCCCGATTGAGGACTTTACAGAGGATTATTTTTACATGCCTCTCGCGGCTCGTGCCGGCAGCACTGATGACGCCAAGAAGCTTTCAGATTGGTTAAGAAAGATCGGAAAGCTTGACTGACTGTCCAGAAGTCGCGATCGCATCACTTGTAGCGGCCCGTCATAAATATCTTCCTGGTTCTAATTTATTGAGCTTGGTTGAAGAATATGCGGATGTGGAACATCGTCCTATCCCGGTACCGAACGTAGATGGCGTTTCGTTGCACCTGAAGGTCAAGGGGCGCCGACCGTCGATCATAGTAAACTCCCAAATCGCTCAGACCCGTCAGCGCTTTACTCTAGCTCACGAGTTTGGCCACGTTCTAATTCCATGGCACATTGGCACGATTTGCTCATATTCGAGCGTGGACACGCACGTAGATGGTGTGGATCAAGTCTACTGGGATATGGAAGCTGAGGCAAATCGGTTTGCCGCTGAGCTACTAATGCCCCAGCATTGGCTCAAGGACCTGCATGAGCAGAAAAAAAACCCCGCTTATACCGCTAAAACCGCAGTGAAATTGTGTGGCACGTCCATGCAAGCAATCATTATTGCGCTGAACAACTCACTTCCTCCAGGGTACGTTTATGCCTCGATTGACTCCACTGGCCATGTCCTTAACTCGAGCTCTTCAAAAGGTACATTTGCATCGGCGCTGAGGCAAGGTGCCTACCTCGATGAATCTGCGCAACTGAGCGAGAGCGAGCAGTGTTTTGAGTACGAACATCGAGGCGTGCGGCATAATTGGATGTCATTTGAGGCTGAGCAGGATTTTGAGCCAAACGTGGATACTCGACCTTGGCGGGAAGTTCTTGACGAAATTCTGAAAGAAACCAGCGCTGTACAGCGCAAGGCAAATATCAAGGGGAGTTTGAATGGTATTGTTGCAACTAACAATCGGCGTGATTATTCAGCAAATGCTTTCTATGCAGCAGTCCGCCAAAGCCTGGTAGGCAGGGGCCAGCCGTACGAAGATATCTTAGCCCATGCCAACTTCAATTCTTACCTGATTAAACGGATTGAAGACTTGATTTCTCGGCGAACCACCTGAGCTATTCGTTTTTCCGCGACACATGCCATTCGTTCCAGGAGCAGGCTAAGCCAGAAGTCCTCGAACACGCGCTGTCTGAGTTAAACCCTTGGTGCGCTTACCCGCGTATAAATATGCATACGCAATGCCGACGCATGCACCCTCACCTGCGTTTTGTTGGAACCGGGCACGCTGTAGCAGTTAGACAAATATTCGACTGCTTTGAAGCCACCCACGATATCAGCATAATATTATGCTTTCCCGAGATCCTTCTTGCAGCTCAACGCTGACCTAAAATCGGTGCCAGTATCGGAAGGGAGCACGAAGGGAGCGAAGAGAGCACAGAAAATGTAGTGCTCCCTTCGCTCCCTTCACGCTTTAGACGCCGGTAGGAACCAGGTCCAAGGACCGCCCATGCTCAGCTTTCGGGACTCGATCCCCATTGATTTCTTCAAGCGCTTGGCCGTATCCCACGAGTGTCCCGAGTCGCGTACCTCGGCCATGAGCGCCTTGGTCGTCATCGAGCCGCCGGCGTCGGTGATGATGTCGACCAGCATCTGCTGCAGATCGTCTCGCGCGCCCCCATCGTTTTCTTCGTCCGTTTCCACATCGCCTAGGATCTCGCGCGCGGTGCCTTCGATCACGCCATCCCACACGGCGCGTGTCGCGGCGATGTCGCCCCCAATCGTCACTAGGTCCAGCGAGTAGGCAACACCGCCATCATCGGGCGCAATGTTCGATTTCGCCCGTGCCAAGACGCGGCGCGTGCTGCCTTCTTCTTTTGCGGTGACCAGTACCATGCGGGCTAGCGCGCCGAACGCTTGGGAACCGATTACGCGGTCCTGTGGCGCCTTGCCGGCGCCGCCCTTGGCGAAGTGGGTGATGCCGATGACAGCACAGCTGTGAGCCTCTGCGAAGTCCACCACGGCCTGTAGGCTGCGCCGCACATCGTTTGCTCGGTGCATGTCGCCGGCGACAGCCGACACGATGGGGTCAATAATCAGCAGCGCAGCGCCGCCGATCCGCTCCACGGCGCGGTGCAGCTCCGGAATGTCCTGCGAGGGGTCGAACGGAACACTTGCGCCGTGCTGGACAATGCCCTCGATGAAGTGGCAGCGCGTCAGGTCGGCACCCGACGCGATCAGGCGCGGCACCAGGGTGTCGTCCGCTACATCCTCCGATGACCAGACCAACACGTTGCCCGCCTTGGTGCTGGCGGCGCCATCTGGCCAGTGGCCGCTGGTGGTGATGACCGCCCCCAGCCCCAGCGCGAGCGTCGTCTTGCCGGTACCAGCGGCGCCGGCCAGGATGGTCAGCTTCCCGGCCGGCAGCCAGCCTGGCCATAGCCAGTCGATGGCCAGGGGCTTGATATCGGCGCCGCAGCGAATTTTGACAATGCGGGTGTCTTCCAGCAGCGCGCGGCTTGCCGTCCTGGCAGCGATCAGGTCTGGCTCGGCCTTTTCCGACGCGAATAGGGTCATGGGATTGCTCAGGCTCATGTGCCACTCCAAAGTTTCAAGAACGCCAGGCGCCCGTAGTCGAGATCGATTACCAACAGCCGCCGCGGCTCGGCCTGCAGTAGCGCCGCGCATAGGTCGCGCAGCAAGCCGTAGCGCGTGGAGTGTCCGTGATAGCAGAGCATCACGTCGAGGCCCGCCACGGCCCTGCAATCCTGATCGCCGGGCAATGCACCCGGATCGATGGCAATCGCGCAGCGCTTTGGCGGGCAGAAACCAAGTCCGAGCCAGACCTCTCGCCGGATAGGTTGCAGACCGGCGGCGACTAGGTCGAACAGCGGCGTCATTGCCCCTGCGCGCGGCCTGCTCGTTAGCGCGTTGTAGCGATGGGCGCGGATCATTGGGACGCCTCCGAACTAGACGTCGCTTCGCACTTGCGCCGCCAGATCGCGTGCCCCTCTTCAGCACCGGACAGCCACGCATCAGCTTCGCAGCAGCCCGTTGGGTAAGGTGCGCTCATGCGTCGAGCGAGAATGCGATATTCCAGCGCGGCCTGGCAGCCTTCGCGGTACTCGACGCTGCGTGGTTCGCGGCCTGGGAAAAAAGCCAGAGCCATCAAGCGTTCAACTTGGAGCGGGCCGGAATTGTTGGGCGCTGCCGGCTGCAGGCGTCGGGTATTCATTGAGCCTGTCCTCCCTGCTTGTCGGCCTGGCGCCAGACGCGCGCAAACCAGGCGATCTTCTCGACATCGGCATCGGGCCTTTGCGTCATCCCATCGTGTTGGCTCATCGCGAACCTCCGAGCGAGCCCAGGCCTGGCTGAACCAGGGTCAACGTCGGCCGCTGGCGTGGATATGCGTCTGCCAGCGATTGCATCATGCACAGGCCATCTGGCTGGCAATCGTCGCGCATTGCACGGAAGTAGCCTAGCACTTGCGCCTCCATCGGCAGGGGTGTGCCGCAGGCGTCTAGCTGGGCCAGCACGCGTTGCGCTCGCAGGCACAGCCCGAATAGGTCGACCGCGCTGCTAATAGCGCTGGCCTCGCCGAGATCGCGCAGCAGCTGGCCCACGTTGATGCTGTCGACGGACAGGCCGGACGTCTGGACAGGCTGTAGGTGACGAGTATTCATGCGCCACCTCCTTTCCGGGCCTGCTTTCTCGGCTGGTCGTTGATCCACTGCACCTCCTCATGAGCGAGATCTGACAGCATGCCGGTTGCGGCGATCGCCAAGCGCAGCAGCCGCTCCTTGTCGACCCGGCCCAGGACCGGCACATCGCCGTCTCCCCATGTGCGTGCGTGGAGGGCCAAGTCTGTGGAGTGAACCAGCTCGAGACACGTGTTCAGGCCGCCGGACACATCGAGCACCCTCTCGATGAATCTGGCGCTACGGTCGCCGGTCTCCGTATGCAGCCACGAGAACGGCTTATGGGTCGGCTCGACCTGCTCTGGCGCCGCACCGGCGCCGCTGGTGATGCTCGGGCCGCTCATGCCTGACCTCCATTACGCGCGCCGCTCTCGGCGATGCGAACGTTGTGCGCAGCGACCTCCTGGCGAAAATCGTTCATGAAATCGAGCTGCAGGGCGATCTCGGTCACCAGCGTGCCGATGCGCGCGCAGTCATTGACGTCAGGTGGAGAGTCTTCATTGACGCCAGCGGACCACAGAACGCGGCCAAGCGCCTGGAGACCATCCAGCAAGGTGAGTGTGCTGTTCGATGCGTGCTTGTCAGCCGCTTCGATCTGTTCAATCAATTCAGCATCCAAGGGTGCACCGTGCAGGTATTCAGGCAATCCGCGTAGTAGGCGTGCGAACTCGTAGGGTGCGCGTTCGGTGCGCTGAAAGATGGGCTTGGAATTACCCTGTCCGACATGCTGTGCCGGATGGACTTTTTTTGATTCTGGCGATGCCACACCGCCAATGTTTGTGTTAACCTTCGTTGTGTTCATGTGCTGCTCCTCAAAAAGATGCACTTGTCCGATGCGGCCCAAACGTCTAGTCCACGTTTCGGCCGCAGCCTCCCGGTTCCGCCGGGCACGGTTGTAAAGAAATTCCAAAGGGTCGGCCTGCCAGCTGGCCCTTTTTCATTTCGGCTTAGGTTCAGTTCATGACTTGCCCTGGTTTGCTAGCGTTCTTCATTGGGCCTGCTTCTCCTCTACCTCGCGAGCCCGCATGAGCAACGCCGTGATTTCAGCATTCACCGAACGCAAATTCGCTTCCGCCCGTGCCTTGATCCAGTCTTTGAGTTCCTGGGGGAGTCTGACTGGGGTAGGAGGTTGCTGCTTGGGTGCCATGAGGGTCTCGGAAGTTGGATACTGTATTCATATTAGAATCTAATAGACTCTTAGAGTCAAGAAGACTCTTTGCTATGTATCTAAAAGACTCTTATCCTCTGGAAGATGGCCACCCAACCTATCCCCTACCCGCTCCGAATGCCCGAAGAACTGCGTGATCAGCTCACTGAACGCGCGCGCATTAACGGTCGTAGCTTGAATGCCGAGATTTTGGGAATACTTCAGGTGGCCGTGAGTGGCCCCATTGAGCCGGTCGGCATAGACGTCGATGCTCTCGCTAATACGATCGCCGATCGGGTAGCTGCCAATCTAAGAAACGCACTCGACAAGTAAGCTCCGAAGCCGCCGTAACACGCTCAAATGGACCAGGCCGCCAGCCTAGCCGTTTAGATTGATGCTAGAGCCGGCGTCTGAACGTTGAAGTCCGAACAGTGAGGACAGCGTGGGGTGCGCGTACTTCTCGTACCTCGCTAGAGTGCGGGTCGACGGCCAGATGTATTTGTGGTCAGGGAAATCGGCAACCGGGATGAGGTAGACCTGCTCATACCCCTCATTGGATGAGGCGGCTCGTACCCAGATTACGAAGTCAACAGATGGACTATGCAATAGGGTGACCTTCCAACAGGCATGACTACGCTCGAAGCGACACCGGGTGCACAGCAGTCGCACTGTCACTCCATTCAAGCGATAAGTGCGAGGGCTGAGCTTCTCCACCTGGGCGTATGCCGCCGCGGCGCATCGCTCGAGCTCGATCGTCATGTCTCGCGTGATGCACCGCATGCGGTATCTAGTGATCGTGCTACGAGTGAGCGATGGCCAACTGACGCCGGCTAGGCCTATGGCAGAGGCGATGCCATTAAACCGGAAGGCGTATGACTTCACCGCCGGACCGCCGCTGGTGTTGATGAGATCAGGCGTCACCTTTCCGTGCTCGACGAATATCTGTCGGAGCACGTCGAGCATTTCATCATCCGACCATTGCCGGCGCCGGCGGTTTCGTTCAGCCCGTGCCTCCTCCAGCTTTTCGCGAGACACAATCGCGTCAAAGGCGTCGTCTACCCTTACCCATGAGGCGGGTGCGTTCGCCCGGCGCGAGCTTTTTAACCGTTGTGTGCTCCGGTTGAACACTAGCGTGCCGGCGTACTTGTCGTTCGTGAGGATCTGCTTGACGTGGTGCGGCGACCAGGCTCGGCCGAACCCGTTCGTGACGCCCTCACAGTTGAGACGGCGGGCGATGCCCGTGTCGGACATGCGCTCAGCTAGATACATGTCGTAGATGCGGTAGATCACGGCCGCCTCATCGTCAGGCCCTCGAGCGTAGGTCACACGGTCGGTCGGCATGGATTTGCGTTCGCCGGCGTCGAGCAAGCCTTTTGGCTGGCCAGCAGCTGAGATCACGATGCGGCGCAGACCATAGCCAGCCAGGCCGCCTTGTTTGAACCCGGCTTCGGTGAGGCGACACTGCGCCCCAAATACCTTCGCCGACAGCTCACGACTATACTCGGCGGCCATGGCCCGCTTGAGGCCCTTGAGCACCGCGGCCAGCGGCGATCCGTCATTGGTAAAAGGCTCGGCGCAGTAGGCGACTGCGATGCCGGCACGCCGACAGGCATATTCGTAATAGGCGCTTTCGTCGACATCTTGGAAGCGCCCCCATCGGCTCACGTCATACACCAGAACGACGTTGAAGTCGGCGCGGCTGGCCTGAATGTCGGTGAGTAGCTCGAGCAGACCCGCTCGCCCATCCAGGGTAAGCCCGCTCCGCCCCCTGTCGCGATACGTCTTCACGACCGTGAGTCCGTGCGCCATAGCGTATTCTTGCAACGCTGCCTCTTGATGCTCGGTTGAGTAGTTCTGGTGCTCGGTAGAGGCGCGGAGGTAGAGTGCAGCTTGGCTAGCGTACGTTTTCATCACGGGGACCCCAGATCGCCAAGAGCATCAAGACCGAACATCGAGTCTACCGTCAGGTATCGCATACGTGAGAACTGGTCGAGGTTCGATTCCTTCAAGTAGATTGGCCCAGGCGCCAAGTCGGACTCGCTAAATAGGTAATAGTCCACAACGCTGCCCATCGATGGCTCCATTCGACCAACGATGGTGAAATCCATATCTGTCTTGCCGCAAATTCTCCAACTTCGCTGGCCACGCCGAGGGTTGCGCGAGACAGCAATCTCGATCCGCACATGGAGCGTCTGATTTACTAGGATCGTTTGCGGATCATCTGTAGTGTTAGTGGCCCCGCCTGCTGCATGAGCAAGGGTTGCAATCTTCTGAATAAGATTCACACGTGCCGTAGCAAGCCGCATTTTTGTCGCTACGAATGCATATTTCGGCGAGGTGGGAAGGCCGGCCGCGTCGTAAGCATCCATGAGCGACCCGAACATGCGCACGAATAGCTGTGGATCGGGCATAAGCGAGTCGGCCGCAATGATCTTCGCGTTCACCTCTCCGTGCCGCCCGTGACAGGACTGGAGGAGGTCAACCAGCTCATGCCGCTCGTAGCGCCTCATGCGACGAGATCGTTCCGTTTGGACCTGATCGAAAACCTCGACACTAATGATCGGGGCAACGGCGTCCTTTTTCACGATCCATTGATCAGTATCGTTGCGAGTGCGACGGACAGAGAGCTTGCACGAGCGCCGGTTGTAGGCGAGCGCGCCGCAATACTTCACGTTGGTCAGCAACGAATTAACCATTGCCTGAGTCCAGGGGCGGCCAAACTCGCTGGGTGTCGCTTCACTGTTGAGCAGGCGCGCCAGGCCCGCTTCACTGGAACCATGTTCGAGGTAGAGTGCATAAACCCTCTTCACCGTCGCTATCTCGTGCTCGGGGCCCCATACCAGCACGACGCGATCTGTCGCGCAGATCTTCGCCTCACCATATTCGAGTATGGCGCGCGGCGTGCCGCATGCCTTCAGAGCTAGGCGTCGAAGGCCGTAACCGGCATGGCCACCTTGCTTAAAGCCCATCTCGATGAACCTGGCTTGTGCTGCGAATACCTTTTCTGAAAGATCACGGCTGTATTCGGCCGCCATAACGCGCTTCATGCTCTTTAGCAGCGAAGCATATGGCCCCGCGACATCGCCGAAATGCTCGCCACAGTAGACAACGGCAATACCGGCTCGCCGGCATGTGTGTTCATAGTAGGCCGCCTCGTCAATGTCCTGAAACCGCCCCCAGCGGCTGATGTCGTAGACGATGATATGGGTAAACCCTGGCCTCAAACACTGGACGTCACGCATCAGAGATAGCAGGCCAGCACGTCGTTTGATGTCTAGCCCGCTCTTGCCGTCGTCAACGTATTCTCGGTCGATCGGGATGCCTTGGGCTGCGGCGTACTCGCGTATTTTCGCTCGTTGATGGTCAGTGGAGTAATCTTGGCTTTCTGTCGACATCCGGACATACATCACTGCACGATCGGTATGTAACGCCATTCTTATGTCTCCTCAAGTTGAGGTAGCTCAAGATCCAGCCTGTCGATAGAGAGACTATAGGAGGATGTTCAACGGTGCCGCACGGATGACTAATGACGCCACTATTGCTCGCCGCTGCTTTAGAGCTTTCCCGCCTACAGGGCCCGCTGTTCGCTGCATACTTCTTGGAAGAGAACGGCATTGCGCTTGAAGTCGCGCTCGAGCTGCTGTCATATCCACCTCGCCGATGCTCTGACCAGGTGCCCCATCCTAAACTCGCCCCATCGCCGCGTTAGGTAATCGCACACGCTCCAATCGGATGTCTCGATGCTCGCAGCCGCCGGCTTATCGACTTCAATGCCCGCACTGTGTAATGCTCTAAGCCTAGGTGCCGCTTAGGCGAAGATACCGAACACCATTGAACCGGGCCTGAACTATATGACTGAAAAAGAACTCCTCGCCGCAATTCTGCAGAAGCTCACAGAGAGAATGATCCCGATTGAAGTCGATCTATGGGATACCGAGCATGTCGCGGCCTATCTGAAGCGGTCGTACACGACAGTACGCGATAAGATCATCGTGCGCCCGGACTTTCCGCGCCCGATCAAGCTCAACGCCAACCAGGAGCGCGCGCACCCGCTGTACAAGGCGCGCGAGGTCATTCAGTGGGCAGAGGGATTGCAGGCAGAGTAGCCAATCCAAAATTGGACCGGCTGACAGCGCAAAATTGTGCCGCGAGATTTAGCCAACGCAATTTTGCGGCGGCTAACGGGCTGAGATTTCAACCGATCCAACTCTGGATCGGCCAAACCCATGCAGCTTTGCGCCGGCGCACCAGATGCTACGCGCGCTGCCGGTAGCCTGTTGGAATGAGCCTGCTTGATGTTCAAGCCAGTGGCGCGGCGTAGAGCACGTACACGAGCACGCCTACCTGCGCCTGCATTTTTTCATAAGCCGCGTGTGGGGGGGGAGCCGCAAAGCTTGGAAGGCCAGGCCTTTGCGTGGCAGGATACGGTGGGCGTCTCGCACCGCTGTTTGAGTGGCTCGACCAGCTCCGTTATCCTGCTGCATCCTAAGCTGGCTGGCGCGGTATGGTAGCAGTGAAGGTGGTGCCGCTCTCGGCGTCAGACGTCACTTCCAGTGTGCCCTTATGCGCCAGCGCGATTTCGCGCGCGACGTATAGCCCGAGCCCGAGGCTGGTGGCCGGGCGTGCATCGTCGTCCTTTTGGGGCAGTTGCACCATCGGATCAAAGATCTTTGCTAGTTGCCCAGCAGGGATGGGTGGGGCCTGGTTGGTGACCGCGACCTTGAGCACGTCTGGCGTACCCGAGGCGCGAATACACACGGCTGTGCCCTTGACGCCATACTGGGCCGCATTGATCATCAGGTTGGTCAGGAGTTGGTGTATGCGCACCTGGTCAAATTTCCCAGACATTGAAGCATCCGCGCGCAGGTCGAAGCGGCGATCGGGATGGGTGGCCATGGCGTCTTCCATGGCGCACTTGCAGGCCTGGGCCATATCGGCGTCCATGCACGTGGCCGGCATGGTGCCACCGAGCTGGGTGCGGGTGTAGCCTAGCAGGTCTTGCACCATGGCGCTCATGAGCTTTACACTGCGCCCGACGCGTTCACCGAGTTCGCGTGCCTGATCGGGTAGATGCGGACTCAGGCGCATCAGTTCGCCGGCGTTGGCCATGGTCGACAGCGGCGCGCGCAGGTCATGGCCCAAGATCGCCATATACATGTCGCGCATATGGTCGGAACGCGCCGAAAACGTCACCACCGATTCAGCCAGCGCCTGGTCGATGGCTTCGTTGAAGCGGATCATCTGCTGCGCCGTATCGTCATCCATCTCGCGCACTTCGGGCAACCACAGGCGTAGTACGGTGGCGCGCAGGGCGCGATATTCCGAACTAAGCTGGAGCAACGAAAAGTTGCTGGCGTGACGAAGCGAGCCGTGAATCGAAGCCGCACTGTCTTCATTGCGACCGGGCTCCAGATCTTCCGACTTGGCGCGCTGCTCGGCTTCACTTTGGTGCTCTGCCATGTCGCTGGCGACGGCCTGGAGAATCTGGCGCGCGTGATCGCGTAGGGCCAGCGCACTCATGCCATTGGCGGCAGGTGTGAGGGTCTTTGCGAATGCTTCCCAATCCGTGAGGATGGCTTCCATGCGCGAGCGGATGAACTGGTCGAGCCTCATGTGTCGGCCTTATGTAGTCGATTATCCCAGAATTTTAGTGGTTGTCCTGAACCGGAGCAACTCTTCCTCGGCAGATGGCGTATTTCTCACCGGCCCAAGCGCCCAGCCCAATCTGTTTGGAGCGTCCCCGTTCTGACACGTGAATTTGGATCAAGGTGTCCGGATACGTCTGGCATAAAAACCGGAAGATCGACAACGGGTAATTTCGGCCGTTGCAAACGCATGAATGCCCTTAGCGTGCTATTTTTTCCGCTCCCCTGTTCTCCCATCCATTTCTCTAGGTAGCGGTCGGCGAACGTCATTTCAGACCTGTTCACAATCGACCGTTTTTGAACATCCATCAAGGCAGTTTCAAAAACTGTTCATAAATTATCCATTTGACTTTTGAACATGTTCATATGTAAGATCAACGTTAACGAACACAGATCAACGCATGACGGAGAGCAAAATGGCAGTTTTCGGATACGGCCGGGTCAGCACAAAAGAACAGACGACGGAGAACCAGCGCCGCGAGATTGAGGTGGCCGGCTACGCAGTCAATTTCTGGTACGCCGATGAAGGCGTGTCGGGCAAGGTCTCGGCAGCCCAGCGCCCGCAGTTCGCCAAAATGCTCAGCCAGATCCGCGACGGGGAGACGCTGGTGGTAACGAAGCTCGACCGCCTCGGTCGCGATGCCCAGGACATCGGCGCCACGATCAAAGCGCTGGCCGCGCGCCGCATCGAGGTCATCGTCCTGCAGCTGGGCAAGCTGGACCTGACCAGTGCCGCCGGCAAGCTCATGCTTAACATGCTGGCGGCCGTCGCCGAGATGGAACGCGATCTGCTGGTGGAACGCACCCAGTCCGGGCTGGCGCGCGCGAAGGCAGAGGGCAAGACCTTGGGCCGCCCGACCAGTACGACCGACGAGCAGCGCGCGGCAATGGCCAGGCAACATCAGGCCGGCGAATCGATCAGCGCCCTGGCGCGTACCTTCGGCATTTCCCGCGCTAGCGTCATGCGTGTCGTGAAGCCGGTCGGCATCAATGTTGCTGCAGACTAAATATCGGAGGTGATCTCAATTAAGGCCACATCCCATGCGCCCGGAGCTGTATGGTCGAACTTGATGGAAACGCGATTTGAGTTTTCATCGCGAGAGGTCACGACTTTCTGGGAGTTGACATCCACGATCTCAAAGGGACCCGGATAGTCGTTGTGAAGAGGCTCTGATCCATCTCCAATGCAAACCACTTTCAGATTCGGATCGAGTTTGCTAAGTTTTGCGATCAGGTCTTTGACTTTCATACTTTCCTCGTTCAGTTGGTCACAGATGGTAACGATAATAATACGAATTATCACCGTTGCATTTATGGGTCGGCGCGCCAGCGTCGATTTCGGCGCGTCGATGCCAACACTTACTTCTTGCCGCGACCAATGACACTGCCGACCACCGGGTATGTTCGCCAGGCCCAGCTGCTGGCCGGCATCCTACCGTTCTCGGCCGCGACTCTGTGGCGACGCGTGCGCGATCACAGTTTCCCGGCGCCGATCAAGCTTTCTGCCGGCATCACTGCTTGGCGGGTCGAGGACGTGCGGGCCTGGATGGATAATCAGCCAGCCCCGCCAAGCATTGGCCGCTGGCCCAGCGAAGCAGGCGGGCCGGTGATCGATGATGCGCTGATCGAGAAATTGGCGGTCGCCTTGGCTGCGCAGCTACCGCCACCCATCCCGATCGAGATCGACCTGTGGGATGTGGCCACGATCGCGCGCCTGTTGAAGCGAAACGAGAGCCAAGTGCGCAACCGTATTGTCTGCCTGCCAGACTTCCCGAAGGCGGTCCGCCTGCCGGTCGCTAGTGGCCCGTGGTTATACCGTGCTGCCGAGGTGCTGGCGTGGGTGAGCAAGTACCAGGACAAGGATTAGCTGGCGCCGGCTTCTTCACTAGCCTGTCCGCGCCTGGCGCGCCGGCCGCCCTCGCGCACGCGCGTACTGGTCGCGGAAGTCGAGGCGTTGTACTCCATTTGTGCCAGTCCCCCTATCCTGCCATGGTTAATTTTGGTCGCTGACTGTTCAGCGGCTGAACTGCCGCGACCTTAACATTTATTAACAGGCGCGGTCTCTTGGGTTTCAGGTTTTTTCAGGTTCCGGCTCAACCCTTGCTGAAACGTTGCTGTCGGCCATCAGGCGGGAGGCGGCCCTTTTTATGGACTCCGAGCATTACGACCAAGTCGTAAAACCCTTACGTCGCGCGGCCGGGCCTGCCATTTTTTACCTTTGTTTTACGTTGGCGAGGAGGAGGCAGACGGCGCTACCCTTGATGCAACCTTGACATTCGCCATCACGCGCCGGCCGGTCAATGTCAGGTTTTGTCAGGTTCTGGACCTTAACAAATCTTAACATCTGGCCTGCTCGCCCTATCCGCCATCACATGTGCACGCACCTGGTGCGGAAACCCGGCACCGATCAGCGATGTCAAGTTTTGACAAGTCCGGCGCCTTGAGCCCTTCGCCCTCGCGAGCGCGCGAAATGGTCTCGCAACCGATTGGCTGTAGCACATTTGGTGCCAAGTCCCCTATCCTGCCTTCGTTAATTCCAGCCCTCAACTGTTCAGCCGCTGAACTGCGCCCCCGGTTTACGCTACTCTTCTGTTTCCAAAAATCACATGAGAACCACATGGAAGATGTCCAAAAAATGTTGCTCGCAGCGGAAGTGCGCAAGCTCGCCCTTGAGATAAAAGGTGCAAATCGCCAGGCCTTCTACAAAGAACTCAGCGAAGAAATCCGCGATGACAGGGAACAGTGCGATGCGCTGATTGAAAAGTGGCTATCGGATAATCCTGTCGAAAATTTTCTTGAAAAAGCTTATGACCGGATTGCTACAGTAGCCGACCGACTTGATGACCTTGAGCGGTCACGCATGCAGAAGAAGCTTGAAGGCAACCGCTACGCTCAGGCCTCCCAGCGCTCCCCGATTGCCGATGCACCTACGGATGCTCCATTGCGCTGATCGCCTTCACGCGCGCACGTGCGCGCGATGTCGGCGGCAAATCCCTTCCCTGCACGTTATCTCCCTCGCACACGCGCAGGCGCGGGTACTGGTCGCATAATGCAGCGATGACAACAGGAAAAACTAAGCTGAGAAAGCCAGCGAAGCAGAAGGAGTCGCTTGTCGAATGGGTCCTGAAATATCGAGCGGAAATGCAGGCTCAAAAATCAGCCCCGACACCGGCGCCACCGTACGGCTCCATGCATCTCCTGCCGGAAGACATGATCGGGCTACCTCGATTCATACCACTCACGTTTTGGGTTGCGCTGCTCCTCGGCGAACATGCACCA
The DNA here is from genome assembly GCF_059685895.1 of Telluria sp. ZT3P25. Taxonomy (NCBI): domain Bacteria; kingdom Pseudomonadati; phylum Pseudomonadota; class Betaproteobacteria; order Burkholderiales; family Oxalobacteraceae; genus Telluria; species Telluria sp. ZT3P25. The sequence continues at coordinate 481,266 of NZ_JCASIJ010000002.1, read as the reverse complement.
CACCCCAACACTGTTTTGCGCTGGGTCCATGACGGGCGCATCTACCCGCAACCGATAAAGGTCGGCAAGTCATGGAACGTCCGCAAGGATGCCGCCTACGTCCCTGATTAATCTCACCTAAAGAACCTTCGTGTCGAACATGTTTCTCACCCAAGACGAGCTCGTCACTCTCACCGGCCGCAAGATCAAATCCAAGCAAATCGAGGTGCTGCGCGGGATGGGCCTGCCGTTCTGGGTCAACGCGGTTGGCAAGCCCGTGGTGAGCGTGGCAGCTATCGAAGGGCCGCGTAGTGATGCTCCAATCGTACTTAAAAAGACATGGGAGCCACCGCCTCGGTGATGACCCTTTTAATATTCCACTGCGATCAGTAGCGCATTTGCATCATTCCTGTACCTAGGGCTAGGCGTCTATTCCAGTGAGGGTGCAAATTCAATCCCGCGCGGCACTGGCACTCCTCTGTATCATGTGCCTCTAAGAAAAGATTTGGGCGCCGGAGCAATGCACAAGGGCAAGGAATCACAGTGGGAAAAGTGGGAAGATCGCACGATCGACGGGACAATGTACTCGCTCGAACATTTGCGGTCGTTCGACATGGAGGTGGTGAAAGAAGCCCGAGGTGAGTGGCCCGAGCTGCGCCTGACCGTGCGCGTGGTATTCGACTGCCATGTAGTGACAGAAGCAGCCGAGGAATATGCCGCTACTGACCCTCGGTACTGGCGCGACCTGGGCGGAGCCAATCGCCGTTTTCAACTGGAGCGTTATCAGTATTCCCTGCGTCTTCCGGACATTCTCAGCGGCCTCCCTATGGGTAAGGTCAAATGCTACGTTGCCAAGAAGAACAATTACATGGTGTGGGAGGTGGGCGACGCCGGCGATGAAGAACATTATCAGGTGTATTTTGACCTCTACAAGCCAGCAATTCAGCCGCCCGGAGAAACTCCTGTGCTGATCCTGTACGTCCAAAGCGCATATCTGAAAAATGAGCCGTTCGCCAAGCAGCGCGAGCGGTTTGTGGCATTTGGACAGATTTGCGGCCAGCTCGCCGGCGCCATCAAGCCCAAGCCAAAGGGGCCGAAGTCGAAGATCAAGAGGAAGTAAGCAACCTGTCGTGACAGCGCCAGAAAGACAAAAACCTCCACAAGGGAGGCTTTTGCTTGATGCGGTCCGATCCCTCTTACCCAGACCTAGCTGGACCACAATTGCTTGTGGCGGGTGGTTCCTCTCATCGGCTGGGGAACCTTCGCAATGCTTTGATGGGTCCAGAATATCAAACTTCACTGTTTTTGTCACGACTAGTGCATTTTTTTGTCACTTAGGGGGCCGCAGAACTCCCACTAATTTGTGACAAAATGCTATGTAGCGTAGTCGTGACGGTCAGCTCAATTGGCATGATTTCTAACCAGCTGCTGCGGAAATCCTTCACGCACGGTCTCCGTCATGCGCACGGAACATGCATCCGCCAGACCGCCCACTAAGACTTCAACGGGCACAAAATTGTGCCGGTTCGCGTTCCCCCTCACGTACGCGCGCGGAACGTTCAGGATCGGCCCCTTTTTTTTGGACTGAAAGAATTGCGCACTCGCGCGCGCGCCGCGTACTGCTCCGAGATGGCCGGCCGCCGGCGTGGAAGCCCTGTCCGGCGCAGCCTTTTTATGGGCTCTAAAAAGTACCCACCTCGCGTGCGTGCGCGTACTGGTCCCGAAACTCGCTGCACACTCTGACGCTCGGCCTTTTTTTGGACACTAAGTATTCCCCCTCGTGCGTGCGCGCAGGCGATGCGTGCGGAAACCCCTACGATCAGACGCTAGGCGGGAGCCGGGGGAACTCCTTCACGCAGGGTTCGCTCTCGAGCTGCGCGCGGATCGCTTCCAGCACGTCGCCCTGTGGGCCGGGCAGGGTTCCCAGGATGCGCTGCAGCTGGTCGACGTACAGTGCAAGCGCGCGGAAGCGCTTCACCTCCCACAACAGCGCACGCACGTCGGCGCTCCCGGGGTTTCGCTCTTGAATGGCGACCAGGTCAGCGCGGGTGAGCGGCGGCTTGAATCGCATGCGCGAATTACTGTTCATCCATACAGTATATCAGTGCATACTTTGACATTGATCAAACCGAGCCTTGAGCTAAATCACTATAATCTGCCCATGGAAAAACGAACTGATCGCCTTACCGCGGTGCACGTCGACCTGGCGGTAAATATATCTGCAGCGTTCGGCCTCGGCGCCGGAGTGCAGACCCTTCATGAGCAGGACGTGCCGCTGGCCGTCGTGCAGCGCGCCCTCATCGACCGCGGGCCTCGTCGCGGTGCTACTTCGGCCACACCTGGACTGTCTTCGCATGACGAGCACCGCACTCCGCGTACTGGCAGAGCAGCTACAGGGTGAAAATTGACGTAGATCATGCGGACATCATGATTTTGCCCGCCCAATCGGATCACGCTGTGCGCGGTGCCATAATCAACCTATGGAACAACGAACCGACCACCTCACTGCCGCATACGATGACTTAGCTGTTGATGTCACAACCTCGTTTGGACTGGATGCTGGCATGCGCGTAATGCGATTGGAAAACGTGCCGCAGCCGGTAGTTCAACGTGTGCTGATCGAAGGCGGCCCGTTGCGTATCGCTATTTGGGCCAAGCCTGAATCGTCTTAGCATGGCGTGCCGCAAACATAGCGTACTGGCCCAGTAGCTCGATCGCCCAGCCCTCCTACACGTCGTATTCGGCAGCGGCCAGGATCTTGCCTTGAGCACGACACTGTCAGCTGGAGCATTTACCCGCGAGCGCGCTGATGCTACATACGAGCGACTCAAAATAAAGCCCGCTCAAGGCGGGCTGACTCTGTCCTCAGAAAAGGCTTATACCTTTTCGAGCACTTTTACGTCAAAGACTGAATCTTGCAATTTCTTCTTGTCGTCAAACCAGACGCATTTCGCACCTGGGTTGTACAGCGTGTAGTCGCCGACATTTTCCACCGTCATTACAGGGCCGCCGCTTTTGAGGCGGACCTTTTCACCTATTTCGAACATGTTTTCTCCTTGATTGTTGTTGGAGAAAACATTATATATTTATTAATTATTGCTCCGTAGACAATACTTTTACAGCGTTGTATTTCCACAAATGATGCGCAAGGCTGTCTGCTTGTCACCGATGCCCCGTACCCCCCCCTACACGCACCTGCGCCTGGTGGGTGCTACCTGTCGCCTTCGGTGCGCACTCACGCGCGCACGCCCGCCTGCGTACTGGTGCGGATATTGCCCCCTCGTGCGCATGCACACGCGCGGGCGATGTCGGCGGTTATTGCCACCCTCACACGCGCACACGCGGGCGATCCGTCTCGAAACTCCCTCATGCGTGCACAGGCGCGCGGGCGATGCGTAGGGAAACTCCTTCCGCCCTCACGCATGCGCACGCGGGCGATGTCGGCCATAAATGGCGTCACCGGCCCTCTCCTCGCTACGGCTTCCCTTCCGTCGAGCCGTAGCCGAATGCAGGGCGCTTGGCCGCCTCTCCCAGCAGCAGGCGCTCAAGGGTGCGGCCTGCGCACTCCCCCTGGCGCCGCTCTTGGGCCAGCTTGTCGCGCAGCGCGTTGCTGACCCAGGCCGACATGCGACGGAACCCGGCATCCTTCATGCGGACCTTGTGCAGCTCCAGCAGCTCGGCGCTATACCGGCGCGATGGTTTTTTAAGTTGCTCTGTTGTCATGTGATAGTGTGTTCGGGTAAGGGCCCGGGGAGGCCCGCCCGGGTGGATCGCCTCGAGAGCCAGCGGTCGACTATTGCCAACTCTGGAGGCCGGTTTGACTGATTACATGCTGTACAAGGCGATTGCCCTGCTCGTACTCGCATTCTTCTGGAATTTCTTCTACGTCCTGATTACCGGGAAGAACCCACCTGGGGCGCCGCCCGATAACCCGCCGAACCCAGCAGATCGCGAACAGACTGAGCCCTGATCTCCTGCAGCGTCAGCGGGCGCGGCGGCGCGACTGGCGGTAGCAGGCTCGGGTCCAGCATCATGTCGACCATCGTGTTGCGGATCTTCTCGTTCGGCCCGCTGTATGCGAGCTTGCCGATCTGGCCCAGCACGTCGCCCACGCGGCCATTGACCAGCCCTCCCAGCTTGCCCGGCATCATCTGCGCCAGGATGTTGTCTGTGGCGATGTTCTGGAAGGTGGGCGATCCGGCCGACTTGCCGGCACCGAGCTTGTCCTGGCGCAGCAAGTCGTCACGGATCGCCGTGAGCGTACGCAGCTGATCCTCGTCGATCGACTTCGCCTTGTGCACACCAGGTGCGTTGCGGACGCGCTCGACGCCGTCGATGGCGTTCTGCACCTTGGCCAGCGTCATGTTCCCGCGCGCGTCCGTCAGGCGCAGATCCTGCAGCGCCTCCATGGCGTTGATCGGCTGGCTCATCTCGGCGAACGTCTGCCGCGCGGCGCCGTAGGTTGGGGACACCTTCGCCAGCTCCTCGGACAGCTTGTCACGCATGCCCATGATGGAGCGCGTCTCGTTGCGCCCCATGGCACTTGCGGCGGCTGGGTTGAGCGCGTCATCGAGTGCGAGCTTGATGTAGTGCAGGCCCTGGAGCGATTGAAGTGGGTCGGCCAGGTCGACGCCGTTGTTCGCGGCCAGGCGCTGTGCCGCGCCGGCAGCCTGCTTGAACATCGGGCGCTGGATCAGTTCGCGCAGCCCTGGCGTGGCCAAATCTTCCGGCGCGCCCGACAGGCCGACGCCGGAAAACGGCGAGCGCATCTGCTGCGACTCACGGGCCAGGCCCTGCCGCATGCCATCCGCTGTGAATGCGCGGCCGTACAGGGCATCGGCGGTATTGTCGCGCGCAGCCTGCGCCGCTTCGATTGAGCTACGATCGCCGGCTACGCGGTCGAATGCCGTGTTCCGGGCGTTCGCGTTCAGTGCCTCCCGCTCGACAAAGGCGTTCGGCCGCAGGTCACGCGCCGTGCGCTGCAGGCCGGCGATACCAGCGTTGCCGGTTGCCTCGGCCAGCGTAGGCATCGAGCCTGGGACCAACTGCGACATGTTGACGTCGATCGGCGCGCCCTCGCCGAACCGGCGGATCAGGTCGGTTGCGATCGAAGCCTGGCCATTGCGAGTGAAGGGCTTCACGACAGCTTGCGTCGTTCGTGCCGCTGTACGCCCGGCTTTGCCAATGGCAGCCAGTCCAGGCGGGAGCGCCGCGCCGATCAAGCCGCCCGTCAGCGCATCATCAGGATTGACCAGGCCTGCCGACGCTGCACCGGTGGCGCCGCCGCCTGCCGCGCGCAGGGCCAGGGTCAGCGCCGCACTTTGTGGTGCGTTCTGGCCCACGCGGAAACCGCCCGATGCGAGCGCGCTGGACAGCGCCTCGACAGTCCGGGCCGACATTCCGGCCCGAGCCAGCATCGGCGCCGCAGCGCGCGTGCCTGCGCCGAGCGTGCCGCCGACTGGGAGTGTCGCCAGGATGTTGCCACCGATGCGCCCCATATTGAACGCGGTCGAGTCCTTGTTCTCCTCGGTCAGCGCGTCAAAGTCGGCGTTGCGCGTGCGCGTCATCTGCGAAATGTCCGGTACGCGCATGCGGTGTTCGGCCGGTAGCGCGCCACGGACTGCATCAGTGACCTTGCCGGGCAGGTAGGAGGCTGCGTTGAGAGCGAAGTTACCCAGGTCAGCGATGCCCAGCCCGCCGCCTTCGATCGCGCTGCGGGCCGTCCCCTTCTGCTGGCGCGGCGCCATCGTTCGCTTGACCGGCTCGTCGTAGCGGTCGAACGGGTTTGCGCCGGCGCTGGTACCAGGCGCGTCGTATTGGTCGAATGGATTTGCCATCTTATTTCCTCAGTACCGCAGCGGCCGCGCCGGCGCCGTACTTGGCGTCGAATGCGTCTCGCAGTTTTGGGTCCATTTTCAAGTGCCCGATCGCACGGGATGGAATCGCTGAAACATCGACCCTAGCTTTCGGGGTCTCGGGCGTCCGGTATCCCTGCTCACGGGAGTACGTTTCGTTCATGTCATTCTGAATCGCGGCGTATTCGTTTTTGAACAAGCCAAGCTTCTTTTTTGCCGTTTTCACGTCATCGGTTGCAGCCGGAATGAATGGCTTCAAGCGAGGTGTCTCGGACGCCGTGACGGCTGCGCCGGATCGATCATGAACCTTGAGCGAGCCAATGTCGGCGACGAGAGCGCGCACATTCACGCCATCAGGGTCCGTACGCTGGCGGATGCCGTCGCCCAGGTAGTTGCTCAGGCCCAGTGCCTCGGGATAGGACTCGATCGCAGCAAGTGCGTCGTCGATCTTTCGCAGCGCCGCGCCATTCTCGAACATCGCTTTCCGCGCGGTGCCGGGGACGTCGCGCAGCTTTGGCCCAACGGCCTGGCCATTCGGGCCGATGACGGGCGCGCCTACGCCAGTGCGAGTGTTGACCACCAGCGGCCCCGCGTCGGACTGAACGACGGTGCCGCGCCCCTGATCCACACGTTCACGCTCGAGGCCAATCCGTTCGCGAGAAAGCCGCAGGTTTTCACGTGCCACAGCATTGTCCGCGGCGCCGTCAGGCGTCATGCCATTCTGGAGCCGCGCCTTGATCGAGCCGTCGTAAGCGTCGAGTCCGAAAGTAGACGGGCCCGTGTCTTCCCAGTGCAGCTTTGCGGCCACCTCCGCGTCTGATGCCTCACCGGGCAGACCATCATCGAAGAATGGCATGTTGACCACCTTGCCGCCCTGCCGGACTTCCTTCCAGATCGCATTCGGCCGGAACTTCTGGATCTGGTCGAGTGTCTTCTCGAGCCCGGCAGAGTCGCCCTCCTCAAATTGGATTTGCGCCTTGGTCATCATGTTGCTGACCATTTCCTGGGTGCGGTTGACCTTCTTCCCCTGTTGCATGCCCAGTGCCATCTGCGGCGGCATACCCATAGCGAACCAGTCTGGCTGCCCCGGTGCCGGCCCGGGCTGCCCACCCACCGGGCCGGCACCGGGGCCGGGGCCTGGGCGAGCCATACCACTAGGTGTCATGCCTGCCTGCTGCTGGATGCCTTGCATCCATTCCTGACTACCCACGTCGGGCATACCTTGCTGGCCCTGCGCACCCCCGCCGCCGAAAGCGATCGCTGCAGCCTGCCCAGGGGTCATGCCGTGGCGCGTCAGTGTCGCCATCTGGCTCATTTGTGGAGAACCGTTCGGCACGCCCTGGCCGGGATCGCCGCCGCCGGCATCAGCGCCACCGCCGAACATGCCCGCCAATCGTTTTGCGATGCGTGCCTCACGCTCACGCCCGCCTTGCTGCGCGCCGTAATCGGACTCGGCGTCCTTGGCCTTCCATCCTAGAATCTGCTCCGTCAGCGCCTGCTGACGCTGCAACGCGGCGCGCTGCTGCTGCTCGTCCATGGTGTCATTGAAGGTGCCGTATGCGGCCCCGGCAATCTGCCCGAAGCTGCGCGGCGTGCGTGATGGTCCGGACAGTTCGAGCATCTTTGCCGATGCCGCCATCAGGCTCCTGTTTTGCTCCGGTGTCATGTTGATAAATCCGTCGAGAAGTCCCATGACATCCCCTTACTGATCGAGAAGGTGATACGTCACGTCATCGGCCGAATGGAACATTTCGAGCATTCGGTTCACGGCAGTATTGGCGGCGTCCTGGCCCTCTTGCTCCAGCAGGCAATGTGCGCACTGGACAATCTGCAGGCCGGCAAAATGCAGGTGGATAAGCGCCTCGGCGCGGGCCAGCTCCGTCGCGGAGGCCTGGCGCACCGTGACGTCTTTCCCCTCCATGAGGGCGACGGTGACGTCGAGCATGCTGGCCCACGTTTCGCCCTCGGCGTCGAATACGTGGCCGATGATGTCGGGGGCAAGGTTTGGCAATTCCTCGCCGAAGAAGACGAACTCCATCATGGGGTAACTCCTGTTCATTGGAAAGTGTCAGTAAAACGCTCTTTCGTCCCATTCGGAAGGGACAGTTGCAGCGCCTGCTCAATGTCGCGATATGCCTGCGTACGGCCCACTTTGTAGCGGACCTCCAAGCGCGCACGGATCATCGAACGAGGCGTGCCCAGCCCGAGAAGGTGCCGCGCGAAATGCACCCGGCGCTCCCCCTCGGTCATCAGGTCGGTCATCTTCTGCAGCAGCAGTTGCCGGAATGCCTCTACCGCGTCCGGCGGCTGCGTGCTGCGGTCCAACTCTGCGAGAAGAACCAGGATTGCGTCGGAAGCGGTAGCCATGGCGCCGTCCTCATGACGCCATGCGCGGCCGGGCGAGGCCTGCCGCCTCGTTCGCCTGCGAGGCCATCACGCGCGCCAGCTCTGCCTCGGCGCGGGCCAGCTCGATATCGAAGATGCTTGCCGGGCGTGGCTTGATGCCCAGGCGCCGGCAGATCATCTGCGGGTTGGCGTTCCGGATGTAATGCCACCGCAGCAGCTCGCGATGCATGGGCGTGAGCCGCTTCCACGCCTGCTCGACGAGCGCGGCGTCGTCACCGTCCAGCCGATCGCCGCTGCTCGGGACAAACAGTGCGCCCTCGGCCGCGATGCGCATTCGATCGCAGACGTTCCCGGTCCCAGTCAGGTTCTTGGAGGAGGCGACCGGCGCGCCGCCGCGTGCCCACCTGGCCCAATTAGCGATTCGTTCCTTGGTGCTATTGCGCTTCATCGTGTTCCTTGTATTGAATATCCCCTGCGGTGCCGGTCGCTCGGAGCTGCAGCCACTGTCCGAGCCGCATGTGGTTGTTCTCGCGGGTTTGCTGGTAGCCCGCCCGGTGCGCCGCCGCGAGGCGTGTCCAGTACGGGACCATTTCCCCAGGGTTCGATCTCGTTTGAGCTTTGGCGTCCTCGACGTCATCGGCGGTCCAGCCGTACAGGTTGGCGATGTACGCGAAGTCGCGGAGGAACTGCTTACTGACCTTCATCGGCCCAGTCCCTCCCCATCTGGTCGGGTAGGTGGATCTCGACGGCCATCCCATCCCGGACCAGGCGGCGGGCCAGTGAGAACGCGGCGGCCTGGCCGGTGAAGCTGGCGTCGTTGTCGCCGGCGATCAGAACCCGCCTCACTCCCTCGGGCGGGACCCATGATTCGAGCAAAACGGCATTGGTCGCAGCCCACACAGGCACGCGGAAGCGCTGAGAGGCCGCTAGAGCCGTTTCTATGCCCTCGGCTATACCAAGTGTCATCCCGACCGCTCCGAGCCTCACAGCGCCCGTATTAAGCGGTTTGCCGGCCATGATCTTCTTGACCTGTGGTACCGGTGCCTTGTGCCCGTCTTCCGTCAGGTAGGTGCGGTGGATCGATGCGCCGGTGCCATCTGGATACCTGATCCTGGCCACCATCGCCGGGAAGCGGCCCAAGTCGCGGCCATCCTCATCGGTGTAGCGCAGCGCAGGGTGCAGCCGCAGATCGGCGGGAACGATCTCCAGGCCCAAGCGCCGGTTCAGGTACTGCCACACCGGGTCGCCGCGCGTTACTGGCCGGCTCCCCTCCCATACCTGGGTCAGCGCGCGAATCTTGCTGGCGTCGGTGCGCTCCGGCGCGATCGGGCCCGCCTGCACCGTGCCGACGATCCGGTCGACCTGCTTGGCGGCCTCGCTGAACGACCAGCCGAGAACGCCTTGCAGCAGCTTGAAGCCATCGCCTGACCCGCAATGGGAGCAGATCCAGGTGCCGCGCCCGCCCTTGTCGTCGAATCGGTACCGGTCTTTCCCGGAGCAGATCGGGCAAGGCCCGTGCTTGTTGCTCAGGAATGCAGGGTCGAGCCCCAGGGACTGGAGGATGCCGGGCCAGCGGCCGACCGCTTCGTCGGCGGTGCGGGGTTTAAGCGCGTGCATGCTCCCCCCCTTTCGCCCTGGCGTCGCGGATTTGCAGGTGTTTGAGGAACCCCGTCACCACCGAGCCGGCCTCGTGCGCCATGACTTCCCGCAGGCCGCGCGGCCATACCCCGAAATACTCGCGGTACTTGTTCGCTGCCCAGCCCGGCTTGTAATTTTTGCTCGAGGCGATGCACAGCAGTTGGGAGAAGAAAGCCTGCTTGTCCATCTTCGGCGCCTTGGCCTTCTTCGCGATCCGCACCAGGTCACCGGCGCGCACATCGACGTTGGCGCGGCGCTCTGGAGCGAACCCGCACACCGGGCACTTGTGAACCGTCTTGAGGTAGCTGCAGGACGGGCAGGCCTTCGGTAGCGGCTTCTCCCGCACCTCCTGTGCGCCTTTTGAATCGCGAGGCGTGCCGTCATCCAGCTCGAGCGGGAACTCCTCGGTAGGGAAGCCGAGCCGGGTCGCTGTTCCGGAGTGGTCGAGGATCAGCGCGCGTTTCTTGCTAGCGTGCGGGCGCAGCACCCGGCCAGCCATCTGGATGTACCGGATCAGGGAGCGTGTCGGCCGCGCCAAGATGAGCGTGCGGCACGCCGGGAAGTCCCACCCTTCGGCGAGGATGCCCACATTCGACAGGACCATCGTCTCGCCTGCCTCCATGCGGGCCAGGATCGCGCGCCTCTCCTCGGCGTCGGTGTAGCAGTCGATGTGCTCGGCGCTGACGCCGGCAGCCTGGAAGCGCTCGACGATGTGCTTGCTGTGGGCAATGTTCGCCGCGAAGCAGACAGTCCGCGTGCCGGCGGCCAGGCGCAGCCAGTGCGTCACGATGTCGCCCACCAGCTCAGGCTTGTCAGCCGCGCGGCCCACGTCGGCGTCGGCGTAGTCCATGTCGCCGAACGCGTTGCGTGCCTGCTTGATGCCGGTCATGTCTGGCTCGCTCGGTGCGTACACGTCGCAGTCGACCAGATAGCCGGCCTCGATCAGGTCCGGGATGGTCGCCGCCACCGTCATGTGCTCGAACAGCGGGCCGCCCAGCTCGTCATAGTGCTTGCCCAGGCCTCGGGCGTACGGCGTGGCCGACAGGCCGATCACCGGCACACCCTTGGCGGCGGCAATCACCGAGCGGTATTCCTTCGAGCCTGCGACCGTGTGCGCCTCGTCGATGATGATCAGGTCAACGTCCGGCATGCCGCGGCGGACCACAGTCTGGATACTGGCCACGAGCACGCTTTCGTAGACCCTGGTCGTGTTCTCGCCCTGAATGATGCCGTGCGCGATTCCGGCCTTCGTGAACCGGCGCGCCGTTTGTTCGACCAGGTGAACGCGGTTGCACAGGAAGATCACGCGCTTATGCTTCGCTCGGGCGCCGCGCACCAGGGCCATGCCGATCTCGGTCTTCCCGCTTCCGGTCGGGCTGCAGAGCATCTCTCGGGTAATCCCCCCGGCCAAGGCGCGGCGAAGGTTTTGTACAGCCGCGGTCTGATACGGACGCAGGGTCAAAGATCCGGAACTCCCCTCGCCTTGGCTGGGCGGGTTTTTCGTCCTTAACTCTTCTCTTCTCTTCTGAGCTGCAACTAAGCTGCTAGCGCACTCTTCTGAGCTGCAGGTCAATGGATAGCGCGGCGCTAGCACTGTGCTAGCGACTGATGTGTTGTCCATGTGCTATCCCTTCGCAAGCTTGACGCTAGCGGCGCCGCCTTGGAGCAAGAAGCCGTGCTGGATCAACACTTCGATGTCCAGATTGGCAATCGATAGCTTTCGCTCGAGGAAAGAGACGTCATGCGGGACCGTACCGTTGTTCTGGCTTGCATACAGCCACAACAACATCAAGTGCGCCTTTGAGATATCCGGCAGAGCACAGAAGGTGTAGTCGTCCAGGATTGCTCGATGCAGCTTGATCCAGGGAGGGTTACGCTTGCCATAATGCTGGAAGGTGTCCCAGTTCTTAACGGTCAGGGTCGGGGTGTTCATGCGCCCCCCAGTTGAAGCTGACCTTGGGCGATCAGCACATCCTGGCGGCGGCCGAGCAGTACATACCGAGCCACGCCCTTGTGCAGCAGACCGTCGGGACCGATGACGTCCTCACGCAGAGCATGGATGTCCCATTTGTCCTTGAGCTCTTTCACCCGGGTGGCCAAGCGCAGGTAGCCGGCCGCCGTTCCTTCATAGGTATTGAGCCCGCGCGCGCCGCGGAACTCCAGCACGCGTCGTAGAGTGTCCAACTGCGTAGCACCCGAAGCATCTCGCAGCGCTATTCCATTTTGTGCAAGCTCTTCACAGACGGCTGTGATATTGTTCGAACTGCAGTTGAGAACTTTGCTTTGTCCAGTCGCCTCAGGCCCGCCAGCCTGATCGACATGAGCGCCTCCCACCGTGGAGGCGCTTTCGTTTGCGCGCTTAGACATTTGCGCCTCCGTTTAGAAGGCGTTTGATTTCAGCAACTGGCCAGGCCAGCCGGCCGTTGATACGAATGGGGCGGATCGATCCGGTTTCGTATGTCGCCCAGACTCGCATGGTCTGGGGACGGCGGTTGAGATGGAATGCAGCGCACGCGGTATCTACGTGGCTGCGGGTCTCGTTTTCGATGGGTTGAAACAGCGTGGTTTGCATCTCGAATCATCCTTTCGCATTGCTGCGTGTTGAAGATGATTCATTAGAAATGAGGGGAAAACTCCCCAAAAGCCCAATAGCTCAGTCCCAAAAACTCACATAAGCCTTTGAAAATTAGAGATATTTTCGTTTCCCCTAATGCTCAACGTATGGGGAGTCCCCGACTCATAGGCATTCCCTGACGTTGTCCCTTGGGAATTTTGCGACCGGAGCGCTTTTCACCGGGCCGTCGCTCCGTGATCCCTGTAAGCGCTTCCCGTTTGATCGTTGCCCAATCGATGACCCCACCTCGCGTATTGAAGATCGATTTAATAAATAGCTCGCCCTCAACATAAACCGCCGCATCCGAGATAGTTGGTTCAAACCCGTCCGCACGCCAGGCGTCTACGTATTTTGCGGCTAGATCCCTAGCTTGAGCTGTCCACTGGGCCTTGGCTGAGCCTCCCACCACAGGCGCGCGGGACGCCGGCACAGTTTGAGTTTTTATTACCGCAGGCTCGTCTAACTCGCCGCTTCCGTTACATTCCCATTGGTAGGGCGCGTCAATGCTGCTGAGCCATCTGTTAAGGTCTTTTGGGGTTACCAGCTCATAGTACGTACGGACGCTTCCGGTATTGGTGGGCAGATCCGTATGCGGATGCCTGACGGTCAGACTGCCATCGTTCGCACCCACTACCATCTGATCCAGTAAAGTACCTCTTGATTCGTCGGTCAACCTGAGCTGTTCGGCCAATGCGAGCGCAGCATTTTCGAGAGTCCAAAGTTCAGGACCGCTACCATGTGGCACCAGCCGCACGTCTATCCCGCGATCATTTAGAAAAATGACCAGGTCATGAGGAAAGACAACGCTATCGAGCAGCGCAGCACCTTCAGGAAACTTATGGCGGCCAAAACCGGCGCGATTGCGTACGATAAGTTCCCCGTTACGAACTGCTTCCCGAAGCTCCGCATCAAGGTTAACGCGTGCAGCGCCGTATCTCATCAACTCCTCTTCCGACGGATGAAGAGCATGCGCAATCATGTGAGAGAGATCGGAGAACCTAACTGGCGTCCCCTCCTCAACAGCTATCCAATAAGGCAGTTTGTTCATTCGGCACCCCTTCAGGTGTCAGCCCTCATGTGTTGGGGCGCCAGTCAGGCCGGTGAAGGAGTCCGGCTTTTCGTCCGCTAAAACTAGACTGGCGCTTTAAACTTGCTACCGCTTCAACCAGGTTGAAACCCTGACAGTAGCGCGGCGACTGCCGCGACCGGCCAATGCAAACGGTTGCCGAATTTCACTGGCCGGATGCCGTAGCACTCGCCAGTGAGACAATAATTCTTCCGTATCGTCTGGCTTGAGCGATTAGTTGCTCGGGCGAACTCAACGGTCTGTATATGATCGCGCCCTTCGGCGATGATCGCGAGGGCGCTTGGAACTGCAAATTTCGTCGTCATAAATCGATTCCTGGGCTAGAGGTCGCTGCGGTAGCGCAGTAACTTAGGTAGCCAATCGAATTTATATCTGCCCGAAATTGCTCACTTTTGAACCACCTTCAACCCCGGCGTCACTGGAATAAACTCAATTCCAGCCTCGGCCAGCATCCACTCTTCGATTTTGATGTGCCACTTTCGCAGCAGATCCAGAGGCCGACGGATGTAGTTTTGCTCGCGCACTCCTTGCGGAGCATGCCCTTGAATTTGGGCGGCGATTCCGGCCGGCACCTCGACCCATTCCGATAGCGTTGCAAATGACCGGCGCAGACCATGCAAGGTAACGTGTGGAAGCCCCGCGGCTTGAAGCGCTTCATTATGCGCGTGCCGGGGTTCAGCAAGGTAACCAGCGGCTGCAGTCGGGCTAGAGAAGACAAATTCGTTCCGGCGCGGTAGCTGCATGAGCAAATGCGCAACATAAGGCGTTAGCGGCACGAGACGAAAGTCTTCAATCTTGTCTTTCAGCTTTAACTTGTTCCACCGGAAATCAACGTCGGCCCAACGAAGCTCTGCCATCTCCTCGCGACGCGGACCCACCAGCAGTAGACTTTGAAGGTATGCACTGATAACCGGATTGCTGAGCTGTTGAACTGCCTCGAACCATGCGTGTAGCTGCTCTTTGCCGAGAACGTCATCCCTAACCCCAGGCTTTCCGACGAGCTCGCGCAATTTTTTGCTTTTCGCCGCGTTCACCTGAACGATTTTCCCGTATGTCTCATGCGTTGCGCACCAGTTGAGGCAAGCTTTCAACATTCTGATGCACGAGCGCGCGCTTGCCGGCCTGGTCTTCGCCTCAATCTTTGCCCAGGCCTCTAGCCGCTCCATTGACAGGTCGACCAGGCGGACATTGCTTAGCGATGAAAGAGGCCCTGGGACAGTCAGCTTTGGGCTCCGCTTCCGCTTTTCGCCGCCGGCCTGCATGGCGTTGCGGTGATCTCGCATAGAGTGCTCGGACCAAGACGATTCGCGGTCGCTGACATATAGAGGCCAGACGTCGCCGAGGGTTACCGAGTCCCGGATGGCCGACTCCGCAGCGGCGGCTTCGGTTGCCACACGATGAGCTTCTTTTGCCGCGAGCAGCGCGCGAGGGTCAATACCTTGGTCGGTAAGCGACTTGAGACGTGTCGCCTCAACCTGGGCGCTGCCAATCGTCCATGTCCGGACGTCGCCGATAGTCATGCGCAGCGTTTTGCCGTTCAATCGCGTTTCGAAAATGTATGACTTCGCTCCGCTCGACGTGACGCGCAGCCCGAGTCCTGGTGTCTTAGCGTCCCAGTGAAGCGTTTGTTGCTTGCCGGGTTGACATTGAAATCCTGCGACCTTGTCGCTCGTAAAACGTACTTTTTCCATCGTGATGCCTCCATAGGTTACCGAGTGTAGGCACCATGTAGGCAAATTATATCAACATTAGTGAATGCTGAGGAATACTCATAACCCCCGACGAAGGTCAAATCTTCGCTTTTTCAATGACTTACGCAATAAAAGATATGTAGATCAACGTTGGGGAATTGTCGCCCGCTATGATTTGTAATCATCAGGTGGCCAGTTCGAAACCGGCAGCCGGCACCAGTAGTTCAACAAAAAGCCCAATCCTCAGGATTGGGCTTTTTGCTTTCTGGGCGTCTGTAACAGCTGCCCCCAACTAGCTGAATTAGCCTGTTCAGGCCTGGTGACTGGCCAAATCAAAAAATGGCTCTGGGAAGCGTATTGATTGCTATCAATTTCGCTTTGGCGACACCGAGGTAACGTAGCCGCTGGACAATTTCCACTTGCGCTACGGCGATGCCGAGCGGCTACCGGAGGCAGTCAATGGGCTTAAGTCAGGTCATTGCGGCCGGTGCCGCACTGTCGGCGTTCAGCGGAAACTCGCAACACAAGCGCCTGATGCGGCTGGATTTTCCGTTCAAGGATGGGCCGCCTGCCATCCTGCTGCCGAACAAGCTCGTCGCCCGGGAAGAAGTCTCGCGGGGGTTCCGCTTTATCGTCGAAGTATTGTCGGACGAAGCGCGCATCCCCCTGAAAATGCTGATGGGCCGGATGGCGGTGATCTCACTGGTGCGCGAAGACGGATTGCTGCGTTACTTCAACGGCCATATCACCGAGTTCCGCTTCCTGCGCACCGATGGCGGATTCGCCTTCTACCAGATGGTGCTCGAACCGTGGCTTGCATTCGCGCGGCTGCGCAAGGATAACGTGTCGTTTCACGGTAAAAGCGTACGAGAGATCACCGAAGAAACGCTGAAGCACTATCGCCAGGCCGATTGGCATATGTACCCAATCGACGAGTCGAAGCTGACCGTCGCCAACCAGCACAACGAGACCGATTACAACCACCTGCACCGGCGCTGGGAAGCGCTTGGCTTGCATTACTGGTACGAGCACGAATTTGGCCGCCACCGGCTCATGATCTCTGGCAACAGCTTCCTGTCCGAGCGGATCGATGAGGAAGCGTACGTGATCCCGTTCCACAAGAAGAGTGGTTCGCTCGAAGACGACGGCATTCACGAGTGGACGGCCGTGCGACGCCTCGGCTCGGGCCAGACAACGCTGGCAACGTTCGATTACAAGAGCCCGAGCGCGCAGCGCGCCAAAGGCATTTCAGCCAACCGGCAAGGCGATATCTTTCCCTACGAAGTCTACGAAGACACAGGTTCTTACGGCTTTCGCATACGCGACGATGGCGAGCAGCTGGCAACGCGGCGCATGGAGGAGGCGGACAAGGACACGCAGTACTTCGAGGCAAAGGGCAATGAACGGAGCGTGCTGCCGGGGCGTACCTTCAAGCTCGGCGGACACTTCAGTGCCGAACCACGGTCGCCCGAATACGATCCGGAACCGCGCCGCAGCATCGACGACCGCTTCTACCTCATCCTGTCTGTCGACCATGAGGTGGCGAACAACTACCAGGCCGGGCCAGGCGCACCGTCGCATTACGAAAACCGGCTGACCTGCATTCGCAAGGATATCCGCTGGCGCCCGGGCCGCAACTACAACAGCGAGCCCGGTACCTACATGGGGCTTCATACGGCGATCGTGGTTGGCCCGGCCGGCGCTGACATCCATACGGACGACTACGGGCGGGTCAAGCTGCAGTTCCACTGGAACCGGCTGGACAAGTACGACGAAAACAGCTCGCCGTGGATCCGGGTAATGACGCCGGCCGCCGGCGACGAGTTCGGGCAGATCCGTTTGCCGCGTGTTGGTGAGGAAGTGGCGGTCGTTTACGCGAACGGGAATATCGATCATCCGCTCATCCTGGGGGCTGTCTACAACGGTAGGCATATGCCACCGTGGTCGCTGCCGAAGCAACATTCGCTGGCTGGCATGCGCAGCCGGGAACTGGGCGGCGGCACACGCGGCAACCACCTCGTTCTTGACGACACCAAGGAGATGATCCAGGCGCAGCTAAAAAGCGACCACCAGTGCAGCCAACTGTCGCTCGGGCACATCGGGCGCATCGAGGACAATAGCGGCCGCAAGGACGCACGCGGCGAAGGCTGGGAACTACGCACCGATGGCCATGGCGTGGCGCGCGCAGCCAAGGGACTCTTGATCACCACAGAAGCGCGGCAAGCTGCACGCGGCCCGATGAAAGACATGGACGAAACGGTGCGGCGCATCGCGCTCGCAGTTGAGCAGCATCAACTGCTGGGTGAGATCGCGCAAAAAAACGGTGCGCAGGAGCCTTCGGATAACCAGGACGGCGTTGCCTCACTCCTGCAGACGCAGAAGGACGCGGTGAAAGGTCCGGACGCAAAAGCGGACAGTTTCCCTGAGCTGGCCAAGCCGCACCTGGTGCTGGCGAGTGCGGCCGGTATCGCAACCACGACGACCGGTGATACCCACATCGCCAGCGACCGCCACACGGCCCTTACGACCGGGAAAAGCCTGTCGCTGGCTGTCGGCACGCATTTCTTTGCCAGCATCCGCCAGTCGTTCCGGCTGTTCGTCCAGAAGGCTGGCATGAAGATGGTGGCCGCCGCTGGTGACATCGATCTGCAGGCACTGTCGAACAACATCAAACTGCTGGCCAAGCTGGAAATCACGCACACGGCCAACCGGATCACGATCAGCGCCAAGGAAGAAGTCGTCATCAATGGCGGCGGCAGCTACGTGAAATTCGCCGCCGGTGGTATCGAACACGGCACGAATGGCAATTTCGTCGCACACGCCGCGCACTACAGCTTTGTGAACGCCAAGAACATGGAGATGGCGGTTTCCATGCCGCCCGTGGCCGATGTACTGGGCAAGGGCCGCGGCGCGCTGCATGTCGGCAGCCATGCGGAGACTGCCGGGAGAAGCAGTGCTGGCATGCCGTTCAAACTGTTCAAGGATGGGGCAATGGTCGAACAGGGGCAGATCGACGACAAGGGAAACATCCAGTTCGCGCACGAGCTCGATGCCAGCGCAGAGTACAAGGTCGAGCTCCCGACCGGCCAGTCTTTTGAAATCGCTGCCAGCGCCTACACCGAGCAGCACGAGCAAAACGCGGGCGTGGGATACCACGGCTATGAGAATCCGGGCGGCGCCCTGACCGACGACGAGCACTCCCTGGACCAGGACCGGATCGACGCCAATCCCTGGTCCAGCCAGCAGGCGTGAGCTGCAGGCGCCGACAGCGGCCTTTAGATGGAAAGGGAAGAAAATGGGCATGGAAGAAAATGAGGCGCTTTATACACAAAAGCTCTGCTACAACCGGACACTAGGCCCCTACCAATGCTTGTCCTTGCCCTGGTGGATCAGGACAAGCAAGCACCAGACTTACCTGGCGCGCCACCACTGCCATCTTGAGCCGCTCATCTGCGGCGAAGAAGTGTTCCAGCGCATCCACAAAGACCTGCTTCAAGCACAACATAGCGTGGACATCATCACCTGGGGATTTGACCCGGGCATGGTGCTCATCCGTGGTGAAAGAGCCGAAGACGGCACGCGCTATGGCGATCTGCTCAAGCAAATCGCGACCCGTAAGGAAAATCCCGTCACGGTGCGCCTGCTGCTCTGGCACGACAATGCCGCGTCCTATGCCATACAAAAAAACAATCCGGGCTTGTATGGAACCCGTGTTCCCACGATCGGTGCTTACGCCGGCTATTTCAACGAAACGCACGACCAGTACAACCGCGCATGGTTCGACGAGATCATCGCGCAAAAGATACCGACCATCGTGCTGCAGACCCGTGAAGTCGCGCTCAAGTTTCGGGACCCCTCGCTTGCTGGCGAGAAGTACAAGATCAGCCTCATTGATGGCACAGCAGGATCCATCTACCCCACTCATCATCAAAAGATGATTCTGATCGACTACGAGACGCCGGCGCGCGCCATCGGCTACGTGATGGGGCATAACTCGACGACTGACTTCTGGGACACGGTCGATCATCGCTTTCAGGATATACGCCGTGAAACACTGTATAGCAAGAATCCGGCCGGCCGGGATACCAAGCTGTCGGCTGTAATCGATGAAGCATGGGACCGGTACGACAGACAAATGCAAATGATGTCTGGCCAGACTGAACAACCGTTAACGCGAAAGGCGGAGCGCCTCGGCGAATTTTTCAAAAAATATGCAATTACTGCCAAACCGTATCAGGACGTTTCGCTGCGCGTGCGCGGACCGATCCTGTACGACATGAATCACAATTTCTGCACTGGCTGGGCCGAATCCGAAGAAGCCACATCGACCCTGATGAATGCGATCTGGATGACGTCGCCGGGCCTGGCGGTCAAGGCGGCACTTGCCGCAGCCAATGCAGTAGCAAAACCGTCAGGGACAGCCCATCCTTCCGTGCAGAGCAGGTCGCACCTGAAGGCACCCGACTTTGCCCTGAAGAACTGCCATCACAGCGCGCAGCTGTTGCGGACGTACCCGGCAAAGCAGGAGAAATCAATCAAGGAATGCTACGCCAACCTGACCCGGCTGACCCATCACTACATCTTCATCCAGAACCAGTATGTCCAGTACGAGGCCTGGGCGAACTACATGATGACGTGTGTTTTTAAGCTGCGCAGAGCCGGTTACACCAAACTCATCTACGTGTTCATCCTGACCTCCACCCCGGAGACCGATGGCATGGACCTGGCGACCTATGACGTTGCCGTGCGATTCGGGCAGAGCGAAACCATGAAGCTGGAGCACGAGGAACGAGTGGCGAAGGCCACGCGCAATAGAACTAGGATGCCTATCACGCCTGCGACGCTAGAACAATGCGGGATCAAGGCGCTCATGGCGTCGATGTGGAGCGGCGCCAAGCACCCGAAATCGACCAAGGATTACGAAGAAACCTACATCCACGCCAAGGTGGCGATCGTTGACGACGCGGCCTTCACGGTGGGATCGGCCAATCTGAACGTGCGCAGCATGGCTTTGGACAGCGAGCTGAATCTGCTCAGCGAGGCCAAGGATGTTGCGTTTGACTTGCGCAAGAGGCTGTTCGATCAGTGTACTAATAACGTGGGACCGGCGCAGTTTGGCGATATGGAAGAAACTTTTACTAGGTGGTTGGGACTGATGGAAAAAAACAGCAACGCAATGGCAAAGAGCCACCCCCTGTCTGGCCAGATTGCCAAATTCCATGTCGATAGGCAGCCCGGTCCGCCTGTGATCTGACATGCGACGCCCCCGTCCCCGATGGATCTTGATAGTTAGCGCCTCGGTTGTGATCGCCATCGGCGCCTATTTCTTACAACAACATTTGGAGTTCGTAAAGATGCATACCATCCCTCCCGGCTTACAGGCATTCGACGTAAACGGGCCAATCCCGACCTGTGGGCGCTGGAAGGACACAATGCCAAAAACCCGCGATCCAGCCGCCTACCGGCTCTACATTGAAGCGCGCAAGCTATGGCGCAGCAAGATCGAGTGGCAATTGACGCGTCAGGAAGCGCTTAGCATCCTGCACGACGTGCAGGCCGCCGCAAACCAGGGCGACTGGGGCGCGCGTGCATTGATGGCCTATTTCTATCGATCAGGCCTTGGCCCGCTCGACACCAATCATGTACTTGATCCGGACGCCGACAAATCAGTCGAGATCATCCGCATGGCAGTCGCAGCGGGCCAAGCCTGGGGCTACTACGATCTCGGTGTCGCCCACGAGCACGGCTACGGAGGTGCTGCTCAGGATGAACAGATTACATGGGCCTACTACCTGAAGGCGGCTGAACTCGGCAGTCCGGAGGCGCAGATGGCCTTAGCTAGTGCTTATGTAAAGAACAACCGGTGGGACGCCGAAGAAGCGATGGTAATGTGTGCCTATAAGCAAGGACATGGCCCTGCGGCCTACGATCTTGGAATAAATGCTGACCTTCGCAAGAATTTCGCGGCGGTGCTGGAGTATCAGCAGGCGGGGACGAAGTTCGGGGATAAGCGCTCAGCAGCAGCATTGATGTTTATCTTTGACCCCGAAGAATGGAATTCGCGCGACAAACAGGAGCAGACTGCGTTCAAAGAACTCAATATCCTACCCGATCCTGATCGTAAAAGTCGGTACAAGGAAATGTTCCGAGCTCTGGACATCAACTCTGACCTGAAGCTGAATCGCCTCGACCTGGTGTTGCCACTGCCTCCTGCGGAACTACCTGCGTGGAATGGCATCCAGGACGCAATCGAGCCCGAGCCGGACGGCCCGCCGAGTTACTGACGCCATCGCTGCCACACGTTCACCACATTCGGAACCCCTATCCAGCCATGCTCTCTCTTCGCCACTGGCTCACTCTTGTGGGCACATCGCTCGCCGCTATGATTGGGATCTACGCGTATGCCCAGCACGTCGAGTACGTGAAAATGCACGCGA
The DNA here is from genome assembly GCF_059685895.1 of Telluria sp. ZT3P25. Taxonomy (NCBI): domain Bacteria; kingdom Pseudomonadati; phylum Pseudomonadota; class Betaproteobacteria; order Burkholderiales; family Oxalobacteraceae; genus Telluria; species Telluria sp. ZT3P25. The sequence goes on along the minus strand of NZ_JCASIJ010000002.1, from coordinate 459,619 downwards.
TCCCCGCTGGCTTGCAGGCGTTCGACGTCAACGGTCCGATTCCGACTTGCGGCCGGTGGAAGGACACGATGCCGCGAACCCGCGACCCGGCCGCCTACCGGCTCTACATCAATGCCCGCAAGCTATGGCGCAGCAAGATCGAGTGGCAATTGACGCGGCAGGAAGCCCTTAGCATCCTGCACGACGTACAGGCCGCCGCGAACCAGGGCGACTGGGGCGCGCGCGCATTGATGGCCTACTTCTACCGGACCGGCCTTGGCCCCCTCGACACGAACAACGTGCTCGACCCGGACGCGAATAAATTGGTAGAAATCCTGCGCTCGGCCGCTGCAACCGGTCAGGCATGGGGCTACTACGATCTCGGTGTTGCACATGAGCACGGCTACGGCGGCGCTGCGCAAGATGAACAGATCGCATGGGCTTATTACCTGAAGGCAGCGCAGCTCGGCAGTCCGGAAGCGCAGATGGCCTTGGCAGGAGCTTATCTGAAGGCCGAACGCCGCGATGCCGAGGAAGCGATGGTCATGTGCGCCTATAAACAGGGCCATGGCCCTGCAGCCTACGATCTTGGAGTGACTGCCAAGCTATTCAAGAATTTCGCCGCGGCATTGGAGTATTACCAAGCGGGGACACGATTCGGTAGCAAAGAATCTGCAGCAGCATTGATGTTTATTTTCGACACCGAAGAATGGAGTTTGCGCGACAAGCAAGACCAAGTTGCGCTCAGAGAGATTGGAATAATGCCTGATACGGAACGCAAAAGCCGCTACGACCAGATCTCGGATGCGTTGGATCTTAACCCCGACCTAAAACTAACTCGCCTCGACCAAGTGTTACCACTGCCTCCTGCGGAACTACCTACATGGAAGGGTATTCAGGATGCGATCGAGCCGGATCCAGAAGGCCCACCGAGCTACTAACCTAACCAACTCTCGGAAAGAAAAATATGCCGCTAAAAATAATCACGGTTGGCGACAAAACCGACCATGGCGGCACCGTTATCAGCGGCTCACCAAATCATGACATCCACGGGCGTGCGATTGCCCGGCTTGGGGATCAGGTCAATTGCCCGCTGTTCTACCCTGGGGGAAAACCGCACGGGATAAACAAAATTACTTCCGCCGACAAGTCGTTCACCGTTAGCGGAGTCCCGGTCGCCGTAGAGGGGTGTACGACCGAATGTGGATGCAAGCTGATTGGCAGTCTGCCAGCAACCGTCGGCTAGCGCTGCAGCTTATGCACTCAGGGCTTTTAGGAAGCGACGACAGGTAAAGCTGCCAGCCCCGGTGCCGGTGCCGGAGCCGGTGCCAAGACGATCCCAACCTGCTCGAGTACCCACGCCTCGACCTTCATATGCCAGACACGCAGCGAATCAAGCGGCGGGCGGAGGTAGTTCTGCTCACGTACGCCTTGCAGCGCATCCCATTTAACAGACGGCTTTATTCTTTACGGACGATCCGTCGATTGGCGCGCACGTCATGGCCGTCTTGAAGGGCACGGGTCCCACCGCCAGTGGCGAGCGTCCTGGTACACATCCCACAGCAAAGGCGGTACCGATCCCACCGCAAGCACGGCCACGGCCAGAAGTACCTGTGCAACTGTGCAGAGAACAGCGTCGGTACGGCGCATTGTTGAAAAGTTGACGAGTGCAAAAATGACCGCTGAGACGCTGAGACCTCCCCCACAAAGCATATGGATTACTTCGCGTCCTGGCCCGTTGCAGCGTTCGTAGAACACTGCATACCAGAGCGTTGGCAGAATCAGGCATGCAGTCGCCACCATGCCGAAGGCAGTTGATCCAAGCGTCGCCTGATAGCGGGCGCGGACCATGCGCTCCGTGTGGCGAACCAGGTAGACGGCGCTCAGTAGCGCCACGATGGATGCAGGAACGACCAGTTGACTGGAAAATACAATCGCCATGGTGATGCCCATATTTGTTTGCTGAAGTTGGCGCCTGGGCGCGAGCTTGGAACAGCAGTAACGTCGACGTCAATATCTCATTGTCGAAGCATCGTTCAGGGTGCAATTTGCGTCTGTGCAACTCATCGCGATTTCCCTGACAGAAGTGGAGGTCGTGATCAACCCGAAAGCTGCTGAAACGCAATGAAGAAGGAGAAGGTCGCCCGGCAATCCCCCTTTTTTCAAGCGAGCTAAAAGTAGAGATTAAGCGGCAAGGACAAGTTGCTGTTTTGGTGGAATGCCGCGGGATGACATGTTGGGTTGGTCGTGATTTAGGTCCACAACCACTTGGCTGATCGCAGTCGGCACTGCCAGCGGTAGCGGTTTCTCACGCACAGAAGATGAAGCGGTTTGATCCGCAGGTACAGCTCAAGTTCGCGGCAAATTCTGCAGCCGCGCTTGTGATTCCATTGGAAGCGGTTCACGTTGCGCAGGTACAGGAAGCACAACCCAAATCCCGGTGCGCTGGTTGTTCATCCGCTGCGGAAGCCAATCGGCATTGACGTTGTATTCCGCATTCAGTTTCGCTTCGTATCGGCAGCAGGTCTGGCTAATGCCAAATGCTTGGCACGCCAGCTTGACCATGGCTGACCATTCCGTCACGGCCACTGTGCCCTCTCCCGCCGTTGAGATGGAGCTACCACTTTTTTGTAAGCTCCTCAGCACCGATTTCGGCCTTCAGGCGCTCCTCGACGTAATTTTTTAAGGCGCCGGCTTCTCTCTTCCAGCTCCTTCATGAGGACCATCAGCGAGGCATCCATGCCGCAAAGCTTGAAACACTACTTATAGAACGTGGCGTTGCTGGTACCGCTTTCATGGCAGAGTGCCGGCATCGGTTGCCGGCGTTGGCCTGCTAGAGGATGGCGATGATCTGGCTGTCGGTAAAGCAGGATGTATTCATGTAAAGCGTTCTGTATCTCAAGAAGAAAACTCTACTTCTAATCGCGCTTTTTTTGTGGGGGGATGACCATTAGAACTCCGCTTGCCTGCGTCACCGGTCATATCGCTGCCCCCTGCAACTTTAAATAATGACACTGCAGACACCAGACTATGTGCCTGCTGGTTCAGGGCATCTGCGGCATCGGCCATCTGCTCGACCAGTGATGCGTTTTGCTGGGTGCCCTGATCCAGTGCCATGACGGTCTCGCCAACACTGCTGATGCTCATGGTCTGCTCACGGGTGGCCGTGCTGATTTCGCTGATCAGCTCTGCAACACTCTTTACTTCGCTGACGATCGCGGTCATTGCCTCACCCGCGTTTGATACCATGCCCGCCCCCGAGCCGATCATGCCGACGCTGTCAATAATCAATACCTTGATTTCCTTGGCCGCCTGTGCGCTGCGTTGCGCCAGTGCGCGAACCTCACTCGCCACGACGGCAAACCCCCTGCCCTGCTCACCCGCACGGGCCGCCTCGACTGCGGCGTTCAACGCAAGGATGTTGGTCTGGAATGCGATTCCGTCAATCACAGAAATGATGTCTTCAATCTTTTTGGAGCTCGCCGTGATTTTTTGCATGGTGATGACAACTTCGTCGACCATGGAACCGCCGTTTTCAGCAGCCGCGCGCGCACTCAACGCCAAATCACTGGCACGGGCCGCGGTGTCGGCATTGACCCGAATAGTACTGGTGATTTTTTCCATCGCGCTTGCACTTTGCTGCAACTGCCTTGCCTGCTCCAAAGTACGTGTCGATAAATCTTTATTTCGATCAGCAATCTCGGTTGAACCGGACTCGATCGTATCGGAGGAACGACGAACACTATTCACGATCGTTGCCAGTGATTGCTGCATGTCTCCGAGTGAGGCCATCACACTGTTTTCTGGCGCGGTTGCTGCTTCCGGTAACGTTCCCAAGTCCCCGGACCGGACCTGATTCGCGGCTTTTCTCAAATCATGCGGATCGGCACCCAGAGAGCGATGCAAGCTGCGTTTTATCAAGCGTGAAAGTGCAATCGCCGTGACAACGGCAATCAGCGACACGCAGATCAGCAACAAACGCTTGGTGCGAAATTTTTCAGCTGATTTCTGGATTTCACCTTCTGCCGAACTAGTGATCAATTTTGCATATTCGCCTACCGTAGCAATCAGCCTCTTTAATAGTGGCTGGCACTCAGCATTCATTTTTTCAGTTGCTTCAGATTTCTTGCCGTTCAGCGCCATTTCGACGATAGACAGCGCAATAGGGCCATAACGCTGCTCAATACTGACCAACTCATCGTAGAGTTGATGCTCTCTTGGCGTCGCTTTATTATCCAGATCAAGCAATCTTTTCAGCAACGCCATACGGTCTTTTACACGCTCGTGGGCCGCCATTACTGCAGCCTTTTCTGCAGCGATGTCGGCAGGCGCATTCAATAAAATAAGGTTGCGCGCTGCGATTGCCCTTGCACTGACTGACGACCTGACATCACGCGCAACGCTGCCTCGGTTGAACTCATCACCAACAAAACCGTCGAAGTTGGACTGGGCTTCACTCAAGCTGAATACTGCCAGCGCAGATATGGCCACAATAATTGAGACGAGCGTCGAGAAAGCGATTGTCAGTTGTCGGCCAAGACGCTGCTTGAAAAAGTACATGATGACTCCGAATTAAGAAACACCACACTGTCGGATATATTTTTTCCAAGCAGAATGACGTACATCGACAAGCCGATTCTATTCTCTTGCGAAAATAAAACGTTTATCAGGCATTTGCCAAGAATAGAAGAAATGAACAAGGGGTTGGCATCCCCGCATGTATTTCAAGGCGGGGGCGGGTGTATATATACACTGCCATTGCAGCAGGTATGAAAAGGCACTCGTGGCATAGATATCCCAGCACATGATGTGAGCGGTGACTACGTCCCAAGTTTATCGCAATTTCTCATGAGAAAGTTTCACTTCCCCAATATTATCATGCCGCTGTGTAGCAAAAGTCCGACAAATACGGTTCAGCTTTAATGCCATCTTCTGCGAGGCTTAACCATGCATTTTGGTCATCATCTTTAAAAAGCCATCCTTCAGATTGGGCTTTTTTCTGGATCATCCCTGACGAGGTTGCAGCTCGCTATCCCGCGCATCCCACGTCTGCTGGATGTCGAGCAACTTGGGCAACGTTCTGTGAAACACGTCCACCAGCGCCGGATCGAAATCCGTCCCTGAGCGGCCATCGACATAGGCCACGATTTTGTCGACAGGCCATGCTTCCTTGTACGGGCGCCTGATGCTCAGGGCATCGAACACGTCGGCGAGCGCCACCAGGCGCGCTGATTGCGGGATGGCGTCCCCGGAGAGGCCGGCCGGATAGCCGCTGCCGTCCCACTTCTCATGGTGATACAACGCTACCTCGGCGGCGAGCTGGAATACCTGGGCGGCGCTTTTGCTCAGAATGTCGTAGCCGATCTGCGGATGGGTTTTCATGATGGCCCACTCGGCCTCGTCCAGTGGACCGGGTTTGCGCAGGATGGACTGGGGAATACCTATTTTGCCGGTGTCATGCATCGGCGCCGCCAGTTCGAGCTGCTCGCTGTCTTCGGCGCTCCACCCTGCCCCTCTGGCAAGCGCCTTTGCATAGGCGGCCATGCGCCAGATGTGCGCACCGGTATCGGTATCGTTGAAATGCCCCGCTTGGCCCAGCATCGAGATCGCCTCGCGGTAACTTCTGGCCAGCAATTCGGCCCGCACCTGGGACAGGTGGCTGGCGACACGGGCGCGCACGATCGGGGGCGAAACGGGTTTCGTGATGTAGTCGACGCCGCCAGCATAAAAACCGGCGGCTTCATTCACGGGGTCGGCGTACGCCGTCACGAAGATGACCTGGGTGGTCCCGGTCGTATCGCTCTGCTTGATTTTCAGGCAGAGATCGTACCCGTTGATGTCTGGCAGGCCGATATCCAGTAACACCATGGCCGGCCGATGCTTGTGCAGCGCTGCCATCGTTTCGGCGCCGTTGCGGGCAAACACCAGGGTGTAGTCATCGCTGAGCACCTTGCGCATCATGGCAAGATTGGCTGGCTCATCGTCGACAAGTAAAATAGTCGGGCGACTCATGGGTTGCTGCCATGCGCGTTGGCCAGCGCGACCGATGTTGCACTTGCGGCAGACAGGCCTGCTCGATCAACATCGATCAAGGAGTGCGGTTCACGTGGAAATATCTTTGAATTTCTCAACATGCCTCCGAAGCGTCGCGCCATTTGCAAGCATGGCAACCAGATTTTCACCTGCTTGAAAGATTAACTATTACTCTACACTATGACGAAAACCGTGTCCGTTTTTTCCGCTTCGACCGCTGCCTGATTCCGGACTTGCGTACTTTGCCCCTGACAGAACGTCGCTCCACATTACAATCCGCAAGTTTAGTTTGACCGTCAATTGACCCGATGCTATAGTCGGGCAAAGCCAATGGTAACGTTTCCAACGTGCCAAAAAAACATGGCACTGAACGGAGACAAGATGGTCAAATCCTGCAACCTGGCAGCAGCCTGCGCATGGTTGTGCGCCGCTGCAGGTGCGCTGAGTATCGTGCTCGGTAGCGCGCCAGCCAGTGCGGCCGCACCGAAAGCAGAAGTCATCCACTGGTGGACCTCCGGCGGCGAATCGAACGCCGTCAAGCAGGTCGCCCAGGCGTTTCGCGCTGCCGGCGGCGTGTGGGTTGACAGCGCCATCGCGGGCGGCGACCAGTCGCGCGCCGTTACCATCAACCGCATCATCGGCGGCAATCCGCCGACCGCTGCGCAGTTCAACACCTCCAGGCAGTTCACCGACGTCATCGAGCAGAATATGCTCAACAACGTCGACGCCGTCGCGAAGGCCCAGGACTGGGACCGCATCCTGCCCGAGCCGCTGATCGACGTCATCAAGCACGATGGCCACTACTACGCGGTGCCGCTCAATATCCACATGCAGACGTGGATCTGGTACTCGAAAGCCGCCTTCAAGAAGGCCGGCATCACGCGCGAGCCGGCGAGCATGCCGGAACTCTTCGCCGCGCTCGACAAGCTCAAGGCCGCGGGTCTCATCCCGCTCGCCCACGGCGGCCAGTCGTGGCAGGAGACCGTTTTGTTCTCGGCTTTACTCGCCAATATCGGCGGGCGCGATCTGTACCTGAAAGTGATCCGGGACCGCGACCAGGCCACGATCCTCTCGCCCGCCTTTCGCGACGTGCTGCTGGCCTTCAAGCGCATGAAGTCATACGTCGATCCCGGCGCACCGGGCCGCAACTGGAACGACGCCACCGCGCTGGTCATCAGTGGCCGTGCAGGCTTTCAGGTGATGGGCGACTGGGCCAAGGGCGAATTCACCAACGCCGGCCAGCTGCCCGGCCAGCACTATGGCTGCATCGCCGGCCTCAAGCCCGACACACCGTACCTGATGCAGGGTGACGTCTTTGTTTTCCCGCGCACCGACAAGCCGGACGCCATCAAGGCCCAGCAGCTGCTGGCGCAAGTCGTCTCGCAGCCCGCATTGCAGATCGCCTTCAGCAAGCTGAAAGGCTCGATCCCCGTGCGCCTGGATGCCCAGTCCAATGAGCTCGATCTGTGCGCGCAAAAGGGCGTGGCCATCATCAAGGACCGCTCGCGCCAGGTCGGCGTGACCGAGGTCTATCTGACGCCCGACCAGAACGGGGCAATGCAGGACATCCTGACCGCGTACTGGAATATGGACACGCGCGTCGAGAAGGTCCAGCGCAGCATTGCCCGCGCCTTGAAGTACTGACGCCATGCATGCATCCCGACTCTCCCGGCACCTCAGTCCCCATATCGCCCTGCTGCCGATGGCGCTGACGGTGCTGCTGGCCTACGTCGGCGGCGCGCTGTGGACCCTGCGCACGTCGTTCACCGCCTCGCGCACCTTCCCGTCCGATAAATTCATCGGCGTGGCGCAGTACGTGCGCCTGTTCGACAACGAGCGCTGGCTGCTCTCGCTGCATAACCTGGCAATCTACGGTGCGGTATTCATCGTCGCCTGCATGGTCATCGGCTTTTTGCTGGCGGTGTTCATCGACCAGAACGTCAAGGGTGAAGGCCTGCTGCGCACCGTCTTCCTGTACCCGTATGCGATGTCGTTCATCGCCACGGGCCTGGTGTGGCAATGGCTGCTGGCGCCCGGCAGCGGCATCGAAGGGGCCGTGCGCCAGCTGGGCTTTCCCGGGTTTTCGTTCGACTGGATCGTGCACCAGGACCTGGTGATCTACACCGTCGTCATCGCCACCGTGTGGCAGGCCTCGGGCCTGGTCATGGCGCTGATGCTGGCCGGCCTGCGCGGCATCGATCCCGAGATCTACAAGGCCGCGCGCCTGGATGGCATTCCGGCCTGGCGCGTGTACCTGCAGATCGTGCTGCCGATGCTCGGCCCCACCGTGGCGACCGTGTTCCTGCTGCTCTCGACCGCCGTCGTCAAGCTGTTCGACGCCGTCGTCGCGATGACGCAGGGCGGACCCGGCATCGCCAGCGAAGTGCCGGCCAAGTTCATCATGGACCATCTGTTCCTGCGCTCGAATATCGGCCTGGCATCGGCCGGCGCCGTGACGCTGCTGGTGCCGGTGCTGGCCCTGCTCGCGCCGTATGCGTATGCGCGCAGCCGCCGCGCGCGCCTGAACGGCGGGCACGCATGACAGCGCGCCTTTCGCCGGCCCGCATCGGCATCTATGCCTTTCTGCTGAGCGCCGCCCTGTTCTTTTTGCTGCCGCTGTACGTCATGGTCATCACGTCGTTCAAGCCGATGGCGGAAATCAGGATGGGCAATGTGTTCGCCCTGCCCGGCGTGGCCACCCTGGACCCGTGGCGCGCGGCCTGGGGCGCGGTCAGCCAGGGCTTCTGGAATTCGGTGGCGATCGCCGTACCCAGCACCGTGATCCCGATCCTGCTTGGCGCGATCAACGGTTATGCGCTGTCGTTCTGGCGCCCGCGTGGTGCAAACCTGCTGTTTGGCGTGCTGCTGGCCGGCGCCTTCATTCCGGTACAGGTCATGATTTATCCGCTGGTGTGGATGATGGCGCATGCCGGCGTCTTCGGCTCGCTGCCGGCGATCGTCGTCGTGCACGTCATCTTCGGCATGCCGCTCATGACGCTGCTGTTCCGCAATTACTATGCGTCGGTGCCGCACGAGTTGTTCCAGGCCGCGCGCATCGATGGCGGCGGTTTCTGGCGCATCTTTTTGCAGGTGATGCTGCCGATGTCGCTGCCGATCATCGTGGTGGCCGCGATCATGCAGGTCACGGGTGTCTGGAACGATTACATCCTGGGCCTGGTGTTCGCTGGCCGCGAGAACCTGCCGATGACGGTGCAGCTCAATAACGTGATCAACACCACCACCGGCACCCGCATGTACAACGTGAACATGGCCGCCACCATCCTGACGGCCGCCGTGCCGCTGGTGATCTACTTTATCTCCGGACGCTGGTTCGTGCGCGGTATCGCCGCCGGCGCCGTGAAAGGCTGACCCTCATGTCGAATGTCCATCTGCGCAAACTGTGCATCACCCGCGGCAATAACGAGATCATCCGCGACCTCGATCTGGAGATCGCACCGGGCGAATTCCTCGTGCTGCTTGGCCCATCGGGCTGCGGCAAATCCACGCTGTTGCACAGCATCGCGGGCCTGATCGACGTCTCGGGCGGCGCCATCGAAATCGGCGGGCGTGACATGAGCCACGCCGATCCGAGCGAGCGCGGGATCGGTATGGTGTTCCAGTCGTACGCGCTGTATCCGACGATGACGGTTGAGAAGAACATGTCGTTCGGCCTGCGTATCGCCGGCACGCCGAAGGCCGAAGTGACGCGCCGCGTACGCCACACGGCCGAGATGCTGCAGCTGGGCGCCCTGCTCGATCGCAAGCCGGCGCAGCTCTCGGGTGGCCAGCGCCAGCGCGTCGCGATCGGGCGCGCGCTCGTGCGCGAAGCGGGCGTCTACCTGTTCGACGAGCCGCTGTCGAACCTGGACGCCAAGCTGCGCGCCGAACTGCGGCGCGAACTCAAGCTGCTGCATCAGCGCCTGGGTTCGACGATGATCTACGTGACGCACGACCAGGCCGAGGCGATGACGCTGGCCACGCGCATCGTCGTGATGCAGGGTGGTCGCATCCAGCAGATCGGCACCCCGGCCGAGGTCTACGAGACGCCGGCAAACCGCTTCGTGGCGGGCTTTCTCGGTTCGCCCTCGATGAATTTTATTGACGGCAGCATCGATGCGACCGGACGCTTCAGCGCTGGCGCGGTCACGCTGCAGCTGGCGCGTTCCGTCGCGGCAGGCGCCGTGACGCTGGCCGCACGTCCCGAACACATCCGGATCGACGAGCATGGCCCGCTGCAGGCCAGCGTCACGCTGGTCGAACCGATGGGCAATCACCAGGTGGTGTGGCTCGACTGCGCCGGCCAGGCATTGTCCGCCATCGAGCACGATGCGCGGCCGCTGGCAGCCGGTCAATCGGTGCGCTTTGCGATCGATGCGCAGCGGGTGTCGTTGTTCGACGGGTCCACCGGCAATCGGCTGCAATCAGGGATGCCATAGTCAGATGAATACAGTATGCTTGGCGGTTATTTTGATCCACTCATCGAACAGGAATCGCACGTGGCGACAATCAAGGACGTAGCGCGGCTGGCCGGCGTCGGTCTCGGCACCGCCTCGCGCGTGGTCAGCGGCAAAGGCTCGGTATCGCCCGCCACGCTCGAGCGCGTGCGCAAGGCGATCGACGAGCTGGGGTTTCGCCCGTCGCACGCGGCGCGCGCCCTGCTGTCCGGCACCAGCCGGATGGTCGGCGTCTACATCCCGGTGTTGTCGGGTACCTTCTACACGCCGATCCTGCAGATCATCGATACCGAACTGCGCGCGGCCGGCCTGCACATGGTGGTGGCCTTTGGCGTGGGCCTGGGCGACGCGCGCAACCAGGCCATCGAGGGCATCGAATTTCTCATCGAGCGCGGCTGCGATGGCCTGATCATGATGAGCAGCGCGCTGACCGATGACGACATCGCCGCGCTGGGCGCCAAGCGCCGCACGATCGTCTCGCTCAACCACGATTTCGCCGACCTGCCCGGCCAGTGCTTCACGGTCGACCATGCGCTGGGCGGGCGCCTCGCGGCGCGCGCGCTGCTGGACCATGGCCACCGCGACATCGCCGTCATCGCCGGGCCGAATGCGCTGATCGACAACGTGGCGCGTGTCGATGGCTTCATGCACGAACTGCTGGCCGAAGGCCTCGATACCGACAAGGTCTGGATCGCCGAAAGCGACTTCTCACCGCAGGGCGGCTGGCTGGCGGCCAAGGCGCTGGTCGAATCGAAGACGCCGTGCACGGCGCTGTTCTGCGCCAACGACGAGATGGCCGTGGGCGCGCTGTCGTACTTCCAGGAAGCCGGCATCAGCGTGCCGCGCGACCTGTCGGTGATCGGCTACGACGACACCCCCAGCGCTGAATTCGCGGCGCCGCGCCTGACGTCGGTGCACATGCCATGGCGCGAGATGACGCTGGCCGGCATCAACGCCCTGCTCAATCGCTGCTATGAGCTGGGCCGCCCGGTGGCGCGCACGTTCCCCGTCAGCGTGACGATGCGTGCATCGCTGGCCAGGGCCGCAGGCAGCAAGGCCAAGCCCAAAGCCAAAGCCAAACACGAGGGCAAGAAAACATGACATCGCTGGCCCAGCCAGCACCGGCCGCGCGCGGCCATTTTTTTGGACACGAACTGGAAAGCTTTCCAAACGACTTGGATGTTTTCCCGAAAATTTCATTCAGACCTTATTGACCAGATAGAGCGAAACCCATGACCACTGCCAACCGCCCCGAGCCACAAGCGCCGCAGCGCAGCGATTTTGCCCGCGATTTTTTGTGGGGCTGCGCCACATCGTCCTATCAGATCGAAGGCGCCGGCCGCGACGACGGCCGCGTGGAATCGATCTGGGACCGCTTTGCCGCCACGCCTGGCACCATCCGCGACGGCTCCAACGGCCTGGTTGCGTGCGACCATTACCACCGCTGGCCGGAAGACTTCGACATCGCGCGCGGCATGGGCCTGAACGCCTACCGCTTCTCGATCGCCTGGCCGCGCATTTTCAGCGAAGGCGGCGGCGCGCCGAACCAGAAGGGCCTGGATTTCTATTCGCGCCTGGTTGACGGCATGCTCGAACGGGGCCTGCAGCCATGGGCCACGCTGTACCACTGGGACTTGCCACAAACGCTGCAGGATGCGGGCGGCTGGGAAGACCGCGCCACGATCGACGCCTTCCTTGACTACACCGACGCCATGACGCGCACACTGGGCGACCGCGTCAAACACTGGATCACGCACAACGAGCCATGGTGCACGGCGATCATCGGCAACTTCGAAGGCTGGCATGCGCCCGGCAAGACCGACCTGAAGGCAGCGCTGCAGGTCGCGCACAATGTGCTCGTCTCGCACGGCAAGGCGGTGCCGCTGATCCGCGCGAATGTGCCGGATGCGCAGGTCGGCATGGCCGTCAGCCTGCACCCGCTGCGCGCCGCGAGCGACAGCGCCGAGGACATCGCGGCAAAGGAACGCCACGACGGCCTGCGCTACCGCTGGTTCCTCGATCCGCTGTTCGGCCGTGGCTATCCTGAAGCCACGCTCCAGCAGGTCGGCGCCGCCGCGCCCGACGTCGCGCCGGGCGACATGGACGCCATCGCGGTCAAGACCGATTTCATGGGCGTGAATTACTACTTCCCCGAAACCGTCGCGCATGCCGCCGGCCACGCGCCGCTGAACACCAAGGTGCTGCCGCCCACCGAAGGCGAGATCACCGCGATGGGCTGGCCCGTGGTGCCCGAGGGCCTGGCCGAACTCCTGCTGCGCATCGAGAACGACTACCACCCGGGCCCGATGTACGTGACCGAAAACGGTTCGGCCTTTGACGACGTGGTCGGCGCCGACGGCGAGATAGACGATGTGCAGCGCCGCCATTACCTGATGCGCCACCTGGCCTCGCTCAAGGCCGCGATCGACGGCGGCGCGCCAGTCAAGGGTTACTTCGCCTGGAGTCTGCTCGACAACTTCGAGTGGGCCGAGGGCTATCTGAAGCGCTTTGGCCTCGTGCACATCGATTACGCTACGCAGCAACGTCGCCTCAAGAGCAGCGGCAAATGGTACGGCGCGTTCCTGCGCCAGGCATGAATTTCTAACGACAACGAACGAGACAAACCATGACAACCACGCTTCGCCCTTCCCTGCTCGCCCTTGCGATCGCCCTTGCCTTGCCTGCCTTCGCGCATGCCGCCCCGGTCGACACCAACCTGGCCGACTGGCCGCGCGTGACCAGCGCGATCAAGAAGGATGCCGCGCTCGAGAAGCGCGTCCAGGAGATCGTCAGCAAGATGACGCTTGCCCAGAAGATCGGCCAGATGACGCAGCCCGAGATCAAGACCGCCACGCCGGCCGACGTGACCAAATACTATCTGGGCTCGGTGCTCAATGGCGGCGGCAGCTGGCCGAACGGGAACAAGGCGGCCAGCGCGAAGGAATGGCTGGCGCTGGCGCAGGCGTACCACGACGCGTCGATGAAGACCGACATGGCGATCAAGGTGCCGGTCGTGTGGGGCACCGACGCGGTCCATGGCCACAACAACGTACCGGGCGCCACGCTGTTCCCGCACAATATCGGGCTGGGCGCGGCGCGCAATCCGAAGCTGATGCGCGAGATCGGCGCGGCCACCGCGAAGGCCGTGCGCGCGACCGGCATCGCCTGGGTGTTCGGCCCGACGCTGGCCGTCGTGCGCGACGATCGCTGGGGCCGCACCTATGAAAGCTATGCCGAGCATCCGGAAGTCGTGCGCAGCTACGCTGGCGAGTACGTCAAAGGCATGCAGGGCGCCTTCAAGGACGACGCCAACACCATTGCGACGGCCAAGCACTTCATCGGCGACGGTGGCACGAAGAACGGCAAGGACCGTGGCGTGACCGAGGCCAGCGCCGTTGACCTTATCAACATCCATGGCGCCGGCTACGTCCCGGCACTGACCGCGGGCGCGCAGACCGTGATGTCGTCGTTTAACAGCTGGACCGACACGGCGGCCGGCGTCGAGCATGGCAAGCTGCATGGCAGCAAAGTGGCGATCACCGACATCCTCAAGAACAAGATGGGCTTCGACGGCTTTGTCGTCACCGACTGGAACGGCATCGGCGAAGTGAAAGGCTGCCGCAACGACAGCTGCGCCCAGGCGGTCAACGCCGGCAACGACATGTTCATGGTGCCGGATGACTGGAAGGCCTTCATCGCCAACACGATCAAGCAGGTCGAGTCGGGCGAGATCCCGATGGCGCGCATCGACGACGCCGTGACCCGCATCATCCGCGTCAAGCTGCGCGCCGGTCTGTTCGACAAGAGCCCGGCCCAGAACGCCTATGCCGGCAAGGACGATGCGATGCAGGCCCGCGCGCTGGCGCGCCAGGCCGTGCGCGAGTCGCTCGTGCTGCTCAAGAACGAAGGCCCGGCCCTGCCGTTAAAGCGCGGCCAGAAAATCCTCGTCGTGGGCAAGAGCGCCGACGAGCTGTCGAACCAGAGCGGCGGCTGGTCGATCACGTGGCAGGGCACCGCCACCACGAATGCCGATTTCAAGAATGCCGACACGATCCTGACCGGTATTCGCGACGCGGCAGGCAGAGACAACGTTCGCTTCAGCGTCGACGCGAAAGACGTCGACGTGACGCAATTCGACACGGTGATTGCCGTGATTGGCGAGCGCCCGTATGCTGAAGGCGATGGCGACATCCACCCATCCGGCACGCTGCGCCACAGCAGCCGCTATCCGGAAGACCTGGCCGTGCTGCAGGCAGTGGCCGGCAAGGGCAAACCCGTCATCACCGTGATGGTCACGGGCCGGCCGGTGTACGGCAACGACCTGCTGAATCTGTCGGACACCTTCATCTCGGCCTGGCTGCCGGGTTCCGAGGGCAAGGGCGTGTCGGACCTGCTCATCGCGGGCGGCAAGCGCTATGACTTCCGCGGCACGCTGCCGTTCTCGTGGCCGAAGTCGGCCTGCCAGGTCAAGCTCAATGTCGGCGACAAGGATTACGCGCCGCTGTTCGCTTACGGCTACGGCCTGAAGGCGGGCACGCGCTCCAAACTCGGCAAGCTCGATGAAACGATTCCGCAAGGCGGGTGCAGCGCCGGCAATACCTTCCCCGTATTCAGCCAGGCCGATCGCACCAGCTTCCCGCTGGCGATCCGCAGCGGCAAGCAAACCACGGTGCTGGGCGCCGACCTGAATGCGAGCTTCACGCTGCCGGGCATCGTCGTGACGACCGCCCAGGTCAACACCCAGCAGGATGCCAAGATGGGCGCCTGGACCGGGCCAGCCACGCTCGAAGCACGCGGTGCGCGCGCCATGGTGGTGCCGGCAGCGGCAGCCAAGGATGGCGCGCTGCGCTTTGACACCATGGTCGCCAAGGCACCTACCGGCAAGGTGATGCTCGCGATGCGCCAGGGCGCGAACGACACCGCGCTCGATGCCACAAGCCTGTTCAAGCGCCTGGCCGACGGCGGCAAGCACACGGTCTCGATCCCACTCGCCTGCTTCCAGGCCAAGGGGCTGGACCTGGCCAAGGTCGATACGCCGTTCAGCGTGACCAGCGACGGCCCGTTCACCGCAGCCTTTGCGAACATCGAGATCGCCGGTGGCGCTGCGAAAGAGGCCGATGCCGTGCGCTGCGAGGACCTGAAATGACGGCAGAGGTGACGCACGGCCTGCGGCTGCTGGCCGACATCGGCGGCACCAATGCACGCTTCGCGCTGCAGTCCGATCCGGCTGGCGGCTTCGATGACGTCGAGGTGCTGACCGGCGCCAGCTACCTGACATTGGGCGACGCGATCCGCGCCTACCTTGAAGGCGCGCGTGCACGCGGGATGGCAGTGGACAGCGTGCGCCATGCGGCGCTGGCGATTGCCAATCCGGTCGAGGGCGACGAGATCCGGATGACCAACCACCACTGGGCCTTTTCGATCGACGCGCTGCGACAGGAACTGGGCTTGACGACGCTGTTGATGGTCAACGACTTCGCGGCGCTGGCGATGGCGCTGCCGCACCTGCCGCCCGGCGGGCGCCAGCGCATCGGCGGTGGCATCGAGCTGCCCAACCGGACCATTGGTCTGATCGGCCCGGGCACGGGCCTGGGTGTCTCGGGCGTGGTTCCGGCCGGCGGGCGCTGGATTGCGCTGTCGGGCGAAGGGGGCCACGTGAGCTTCGCCCCCGTCAACCGCGACGAGGTCGCGATTCTGGAAGCGTTGTGGAGCGAGTACGGCCACGTCTCGGCCGAGCGCCTGTTGTCGGGCATGGGGCTGGAACTGATCCACTGGGCCCGCACCAGCCGGCGCATGAAGGCGGCCGACATCACCACGGCGGCACTCGATGGTTCGTGCCTGGAGTGCCAGGGCTCGGTGCGGGTGTTCTGCGCGATCCTGGGCAGCGTGGCTGGCAATGTCGCGCTCACACTGGGGGCGACTGGCGGCATGTATATCGGCGGTGGCATCGTGCCGCGTTTGGGCTTGCTGTTCGAGCAATCGGCGTTTCGCGCGCGCTTCGAAGACAAGGGCCGCCTGGGTGATTACCTGGCGCGCATACCGACTTACTTGATTACTGAACAATATCCCGCGTTGCGCGGCGTTTCGGCTATGCTGTCGGATCAAATTTTTAGTCTGCACCAATAACGGAGAGACCATGCAGAATCCCATCCAGACCCCATCCGTGCCCAGTGCAGCGATTGACGGCGAACGCAATGCGCATACCGGCGCGCTGTTCATCGTCACCATCCTGTTCTTCATGTGGGGCCTGATCACGTCACTCAACGACGTCCTGATCCCGCACCTGAAATCGATCTACACCCTCACCTACATGCAGGCGATGCTGGTGCAGCTGTGCTTCTTCGGTGCCTACGTCGTCGTCTCGCTGCCGGCCGGCGCGCTGATCCGCCGCCTCGGCTACCAGAACGGCGCCGTCGCCGGCCTGCTGGTCGCGGCCACCGGCTGCGCGCTGTTCTATCCGGCGTCGAACGGCGGCTACGGCCTGTTCCTGTTCGCGCTGTTCGTGCTGGCCAGCGGGATCACGATCCTGCAGGTCGCGGCCAACCCGTACGTCACCGTCCTTGGCCCTGCGCGCACCGCCGCCAGCCGCCTGACGCTCACGCAAGCCTTCAATTCGCTCGGCACCACGGTGGCGCCGACGCTGGGGGGCTTTTTGATCCTGTCGACAGTGGCGCTGTCGGCCGACCAGCTGGCGCTGCTGCCGGAAGCCGAACGGATGGCGCACCGTGCGGCCGAAGCGGCTGCCGTGCAGGGCCCGTACCTCGGCCTGGCCGCGGCGCTCGCGCTGCTTGCCGTGCTGTTCGCACTGGCGCGTCTGCCGAAGATCGAGTTTCAGGACACCACCACCGCTGCCGTCGATGGCAAGGGCGGCGCGATGGCCTACCGCCACCTGGTGCTCGGCGCGCTGGGCATCTTCCTGTACGTGGGCGCTGAAGTCAGTATCGGCAGCTTCCTGATCAACTTTATCGGCGAGCCGCACATTGCCGGGCTGTCGCATGCCGACGCGGCCCGCTACGTCAGCCTGTACTGGGGCGGCGCGCTGGTGGGCCGCTTCATCGGCTTTGCGGTAATGCGCTACGTCAGCCCGGGCAAGTCGCTGGCCGTGACCGCACTCGGTTCGATCGCGCTGGTGCTCACCGCAATCTTCACCGATGGCAGCCTGGCGATGTGGGCGATCATCGCCGTCGGCCTGTGCAACTCGATCATGTTCCCCACCATCTTCAGCATGGCGCTGCACGGCCTGGGCAAGTTCACGGGCCAGGGTTCGGGCATCCTGTGCATGGCCATCGTCGGCGGCGCGATCGTGCCGTTCATCCAGGGCATCCTGGCCGACACCATCGGCCTGCAGATCTCGTTCCTGGTGCCGGCAGCGTGCTACCTGTTCATCCTGTACTACGGCGTGAAGTACGCTGACCTGCACAAGCAGAAGGTGGCGGCGGAATAAACGTCGCCATCATCAACGAAAATGCCCGCACATGATGCGGGCATTTTTTTGGGCACAGCCGGGGTCAGGTCTGACATTCGGACACGACCTCAGCCTTAGCCACTTCCAATGGCGTGTTGCCCAGTATCAGCATGGTCAAGTGCAGCTCGTCCAAAAGATCGATTGTCCAGATCGTGTCCAAATGTCAGACCTGACCCCGGCTTTCGACGAGCTTACTGTAGAGATCGTGTCCGAATGTCAGACCTGACCCCGGCTTTTCGGTGGGGGTTACCGGTTCAGGCGCTTGAGAAGCTGTGCGCGCACCATGCGTGACGCGTTGTCGTCCATTGGGTCGAGCAGGCCGCGCGCGCCTGGCGGGATGTGGGCGGCCGTCTCGGCATCGGCCTCGAACACGTAGTGCCGGAATAGCTCGGCCCAGGCCGCGCGCTGTGCCGGTGGCAGGTCGCGCACCGTCATCAGGGCGTGCATCAGCGCGTTGTTGGGCGTATCCATCCAGGCCGGCGACTGGCGCCACCAGTAATTGATCAGCACATTGACGTCGTCCAGCGCCTCGACGTGGTGCCACCACATGCTGGGGATGAACAGCGCGTCGCCCGGCGCCAGTTCGGCGCTCTGCGCCTGCTCGAGTGCGTCGGCAAAGCGTGGAAAACGTTCGAGATCGGGTTGTGCGAAGTCGACCAGGCTGATGGGCTGGCCGGCCGGCGTCACGTCGATCGGGCCGATGTACAGATTGTGCTGCTGGCCGGGCGGGAAGAGCGTGAAGCGGCGTCGTCCGGCCGCGATGCAGGCCAGGTTGTCCGGCAGGTCGTAGTGGGCAGCGATGCGGGTGCGGTTGCCGATCCAGATGGATGCCAGCGGGTCGCGCGGGCCAAGGTCGACATCGTTCTCGTGCCGGAAGCCCGGCAGCGCGCCGTCGATCGTGGTCGAGCCGACGTAGATGGCGGGCGGCGCCGGCGTGGCCAGGTGCTTGGCCAGTTCATCGAGCACGGCATCGAGCCGCACCCGCAGTGACTGGAAATTGAAGCCGTCGAGCGCGGCGTTGTAGAAGAAGCGGCCCTTGATGTCGGGCGGGCCGAGCATCGCATTGACGGTGGCGTCGCCGCACCAGTGGCGCAGGTAGTCGAGCGCTGCCTGCGGCGACTGGCGCCCTGCGGCCACCACCGGCCAGTGCGCCACCAGGCCGCGCAGCAGCAGCGGCTCGGTCGAGGCCAGGATTGTTGCATCGAGATCGGCCGGCGCCACACCGGCGAGCTCGCGGATGGCGTTAGCGGCGAGCGGCATCGCGGTGATTCTTGCGGTCGATCAGGTTGCGGAAGTTCGACAGCGACGCCAGCGCGAAGTAGATCGGCGCCAGGTAGCCGGCCGCATGCAGTTCGGCGATGACGGCGCCATCGAGCGCGCCCAGGCGTTCTTCATGGATCGTGAAAAAGCCGCCCAGGCGGTGTTGCGCGCCATTGTCGAATTCCATGTCGAGCACGAATGCATCGAGCAGGTCATGGCGCTTGAGCGCTTCGAGGAAGCCGATATTGGCCTGCACGCCGTTGTGGATGTTCGACAGCATGGTGCTGACCTTTTCCAGGTATTCGGTGTTGCCGCCATGCGGCATGAACACCGGCTCGCCGTCGGTCGTGCTCACGCGCGGGTGATCGAGGTCGACCTGGATCATCAGCTCCTCGCCATTGCGGCCGATGTAGAACGGCTGGCGCTCGTGCATCCATGGCACCAGCGGCGCATCCCAGCGGCCGTCCTGCAGGAACAGGTTCTCGTCTTCGGTAAAGCCCAGCAGCGCGATCGCTTCGAAGTTGGTGCCGTCTTCGAGCTGGCGGAAGATGATCGGATAGATCCCCTGCAGCGAGCGGAATTCGTCGGCGAAGGTCGGCACCCACGCGACCTCGCTGCCCAGGCCGGGGCGGTGGCCGCCGATGATGTGCAGATCCTTGTGTTCGATGTTGTTCAGCAGGGCGATATTGGGCATGACTGTCTCGTTGGCGTTGTTGGAATCACTCGGTGAAACGACAACGGCGGGCCGGCTGATGCCGACCCGCCGCTGCGGTTGCAGGGCCGGTGTGCGGGAAGTCTACTCCCGAATACCGGCGCCGGCCAGATGCTGCGCGATCAGAATTTGTAGCGCGCAGCCAGCATGTAACGCGGACCCGATTGCGTCACGAACAGCACCTGCTGCTTGGTGCGGCCATGCGTGCGCTGGATCTCGTCGGTCAGGTTGATGCCCTCGAACGAGACGGACAGGTTCTTGTTGACGTTGTAGCCGACGCTCAGATCGAGCTGGCCGTACGCTTCGACGTAGTTCGGGTTCGGGCCCGAGCCGTCGAAGGTCGACGACAGGAACTCGTCGCGCCAGTTGTAGGCCGCGCGCACGTTCCACTTGTCGTTCTCGAAGATACCCACCAGGTTGGCCGAGTCGCCCAGGCCGACCAGTGCGAACTGCTCGCCCACGCTGCCGTTGTCGTACTTCAGGCCCGAATTGACGTAGGTGTAGTTGGCCTGCACGCCGAAGCCGCTGTTGCCGAACATGTGCTGGAGGTTGAATTCCAGGCCGCGGATGTTCGCCTTCTTCTGGTTCGAGTACGACGTGATGCGGAAGTTCGCGACCGGATCGGTGCCGATGGCCGTGATGGTACCGGTGGCGTCGCCCGAGGCATTGTTCGGCCCTGCGACCACGCCTGGCTGGCCGTTGAAGTTACGGAAGATGTAGTTGCGGATGCAGGTGGTGTCCGCCGTCGTGCAGCTGCCCAGCGCCGCATTCCAGTAGGCGCCGCCCACTGGCGTGCGCACGCCGAACGGCTGGGCGATGATCTGCGACTGGCCGGCGTAGTTCTCGAGCTGCTTGCGGAAGTGGTTGACCGAGATGAAGCTCTGGCGGCCGTAGTACCACTCGAGTGCCAGGTCGAAGTTCTTCGACTTGACCGGCTCCAGCGCCGGATTGCCCTGCGAACCGGTACCGCCTTCGACGCGCGCCAGCGTGTCGAGCACCTGGCCGCCGGCGATCTGGTCGTAGCGTGGCCGGCCGATGGTGTGACCGTAGCTGAAGCGGCCCTTGATGTCGTCGCGCAGGGCGATGTCGGCATCAAAGCTTGGCAGCACGTGGCTGTAGTCGCCTTTCAGCGTCGTGAAGCCGGACTGGCCGAACACCACTGGCAGCTCGTTCTGCGAGACCCAGCTGATTGCGATCGGGGTCGGCACCAGCGCGGTGGAGCTGACGTCCGTCTTCTCGTAACGCACGCCGAGCGAGGTATTGATCGGGTAGCGCGTGTTCCACTCGGTGTTGAACTGCAGGTACAGGCTCTTCGATTTTTCTTCGGTGCGGCGGTCGGTGTCGTAGGTGGTCTTCGGCACGTACAGCTGCGGCAGGCCGGAGGCCTGGGCCACGATATCGCGGATCTGGCTGAAGTTGAAGGTGTGGAAGCGGTCGAACAGGGCCGGGTTGTTGCTGCCGTTGACCTGGTCGAAGTACTTGCCCAGGCTATCGACGGTAAACAGGCTGGCCGGGTAGTCGGACGCCTGCGTCGCGCCGCCCCAGGTGTCGCGCTGCTGCACCGAGAACGCCGAGCGGTAATCGACCTTGGTCGCGCCCAGGCCGAACTTGACCTCGGAGGCTTCCAGCACTTTCCAGCTGCCGTGCGTCTGGATCTGGTCGACTTCGGTCTTCATGTAGCCGTTCTCGAACACCGAGCCGGTCACCTGCTGCGGCGCACGTGCGTAGTCGGCGCCCTGGATGCTCAGCACCGGGAAGTCTTGCGAGAAGTCGGCAGTGGTGTTGCCGCGGCTGAAGCTCGCGGTGCCGATCACGTTGCTCGAACCCCATGGGCTGTCCGGGGTCGACTCGGCCGACGAGCTGTGGGCATCGAGCTCGAAGCGCAGCTCGGGCGTGACGCGCCAGACGGTGTTGAAGCCCAGCGATTTGTTTTCGCTGCGGGTCGCAAAGTCCGACACGCCCATCGCGATGTCGCTGTTCCCGGCCGGGATGAATTCGGTGTAGGTCAGTGGGCCGGCGATCGGGCCGTCGGTCCAGCTGCTCGACGACGGGCCGAAGTTGAACCACGCCGACATGTCATTGCGGCGGGTGTGGATCTTGTTTTCCGAATAGGTGTAGTCGAGGGTACTGGTGATCGACTTGTTCGGTGCGAACTGGAACACGACCTGGCCGTTGGTGCGCTCGCGCTGCACGCCGCTCAGGTTGTAGTTCAGGTTCTGCGGGGTCTGGTACAGGTCGGTCGGACCAGGACGGTTGGTGATCAGCTCCGAGCCTGGCTGGCCTGGCAGCGGGATCGCGCCGTAGGTTGCCTGGTCGCCGCGGAACGGGCCCTTCCAGCCATTGGCCACCGACGCGCGGTTGTAGCCCAGGTTACGTTCCTGGTAGCTGGCCGACAGGCCGATGCCGAAGCGGCCGTCGGCCGAGGTGTTCGAGTAGATGCCCGAGACTTCCGGCGTGACCTTGTTGCCGTGCTGGAGACCGTCCGGCAGGTTGGTGGCCGACGTGTCATGCACGCCCTTGATACCGATGCTGGCCTGCATGCCGGGGCGCGACAGCGGGCGCGCGGTGATCACGTTGATGGTCGCGCCGACGCCGCCGGTCGGGGTCTCGGCGCGGCTCGATTTGTAGACCTGCAGCTGCGAGATCGCTTCGGAAGCGATGTTGGCGAAGTCGAACGCGCGGCCATTGCGGTCGCCCAGGTTCGACACCGGCATCTGGCGGCCATTGAGCAGCACCAGGTTGAAGTCGGGGCCCACACCGCGCACGGTGATCTTCGAGCCTTCGCCGATTTCGCGGTCGATCGACACGCCCGAGATGCGCTGCAGTGATTCGGCCAGGTTCGTGTCGGGGAATTTGCCGATGTCTTCGGCGACGATGCCGTCCACGAAGCCCTGCGCATTGCGCTTGAGGTTCATCGACGATTCGAGACTGGCACGCAGGCCGGTCACGACGACGGTCTGCGTGCCGTTTTGCGCGGGGCCGGTGATCGATGCGGTAGGGTTGCTGGCCGCATCGACCGCCTGGTTAGGGGCGCTGGTGGCGGTTTCGGCTGGCGGCATGCTGACCGCTTCCTGGGCAAACGCCGGCATGAACGCCGCGCATGCGCTGGCAACTGCCAGACTGATCAAGGTCTGTTTAGCCTTTGGGTAGTACATGTCTTCTCCTGTTTTTATAAATATGACCGTGCTCAGACACGGTGTCTCCGCCATCCGGATGCGTCGCCGCTGCCCCGGGTACTGCCTTTCAAACCCGGGCGCCTCCTTGCCCGGCCATACGCCACCATGTGGTGCAGCGAGACCGATCGGTTGTTACCGATGGCCTCGCTGCGTGAATCGCCGGGTGCGCGCTGCACTGTGTCATGTGTCCTCGGCTCCTTGGCGGGTTGCGCCAATCGGGGATCGAAGGGAATTTGTCCGTCGCATGGAAACGTTTCCATGCAGTGAGCTGAATCTTAGAGTTATGAAAATAAATTGTCAACGGAATATTCTGTTACCGCGTCAACAGGGGTGACGTAGTTTTGCAACACTTTGGTGCGCATGGCACGGCTGCCCGTGTTCGCCAGGGGTGATTGACGGGCGCGCGGCCCGCATTGACGGGATGTGTTCGGTAAGCTATAGTCGGCTTGACGTTTTGGTAACGTTTCCAAACTGGAGCATGCATGCACCATTTTCTGGCCTTCTGCGCACGGCGCGTCTCCCACAGCACCCTGCTCGCCGCTGTCTGTGTCACCTTCGCCGCCAGCGTGCAAGCTGCAGCGCCAGCACCAGCACCAACGTTTGCCTGGCCCGGTGGCGCGCGCGCCGCGGTCAGCCTCGCCTACGACGACGCGCTCGACTCGCAACTCGACAACGCGCTGCCGGTGCTGGACCGCCACGGCATCAGGGGCACCTTCTATCTGCAGCTATCGAGCCCGCCGGTGGCAGCGCGCCTGCCGGCCTGGCGCGCGGCCGCCGCCCGCGGTCATGAACTGGGCAACCATAGCCTGTTCCACCAGTGTTCCAGCAAGGGCCCGGACCGCGGCTGGGTCGCTGCGCACCGCGACCTCGCAACGACCAGCCGCGCGCAGATGGTCGACCAGGTCCTGCTGGCCAACACGATGCTCGAAGCCATCGACGGCCGGCGCGAACGCACCTACACGGCGCCCTGCGGCGACGTGCAGGCGCTGGGCGGGGACTACCTGCCGGCACTGCACCCGGCGTTCGTTGCGATCAAGGCGGGCAATGGCCCAGGCGTGCCGGCATCGATGGCGGCAGTCGACCCCTACCAGGTTGCGTCGGTCGGTCCGGTGAGCGCCAGCGGTGCGGAACTGATCGCACTGGTGGAGCAAGCGGTCGCGCGCGGCACCATGGTCGCCTTCACCTTTCACGGCATCGGCGGCGACCATCTGAGCGTGTCGACACAGGCGCATGAAGAACTGGTGCGCTACCTGGCCGAGCACCGTGACATGGTCTGGACCGATACGTTCGTCAAGATCATGCAGCACGTCAGGCAAGAGCAGGCGCGCCTGCCCGGCTGGAAGCTCGCCTGGAGCGACGAATTCAACGGCGCAGCAATCGATCGCACGCTCTGGACGCTGGAGACCGGCGGCCATGGCTGGGGCAACAACGAGATGCAGTTCTACACGGCGCGCCCCGAAAACGTGCGCGTGGAGGACGGCCACCTGGTC
Source organism: Telluria sp. ZT3P25 (assembly GCF_059685895.1). Classification (NCBI taxonomy): domain Bacteria; kingdom Pseudomonadati; phylum Pseudomonadota; class Betaproteobacteria; order Burkholderiales; family Oxalobacteraceae; genus Telluria; species Telluria sp. ZT3P25. The sequence continues at coordinate 435,050 of NZ_JCASIJ010000002.1, read as the reverse complement.
ATCGAGGCGCGCAAGGAACGCTACGAGGGCAAGGACTACACGTCGGCGCGTCTCAAGACGGCCGGCCTGAAAGAGACGCAGTACGGGCGCTTCGAGGCGCGCATCAAGGTGCCCAAGGGCCAGGGCATCTGGCCGGCGTTCTGGATGCTGGGCGCCGACATCGGCAAGGTCGGCTGGCCGCAGAGCGGCGAGATCGACATCATGGAAATCATCGGCAAGGAACCGCGCAATGCCTACGGCACGCTGCACGGGCCGGGCTACTCGGGCGAGCACGCGTTCAGCAAACCGGTCGCGCTGGACGGCGCCGACTATGGCGACGACTTCCACGTGTTCGCCGTCGAGTGGGAACCGCAGGCGATCCGCTGGTACCGCGACGGCGTGCACTACCACACCGCCACGCCGGCTCTGGTAAAAGGCGACTGGGTATTCGAGCACCCGTTCTTCGTGTTGCTGAACCTGGCCGTCGGCGGTTACTGGCCCGGGTACCCCGACAGCACGACCGTGTTCCCGCGCCGGATGCTGGTCGATTACGTGCGGGTGTATCGCAGGGACCTGACCGGTTCAGCGCAGCGACAGTAACGCCGTTCCACCGGCGCTTAACGGCAGCGCAGTGCCGTAATGCGCCAGGTCGCGGCCCAGCACCAGGCGCAGATTGGCCGATGCGCTGCGCCCGACTTCCTGCAGGTGCACGCTGCCCACGCGCTGCGCCAGGCGCCGGGCAGCATCAACATGCGCTGCGTCGTATTCGATGCGCGTGTGGCGCACCGCAAACCCGGGCTGGTTCGACAGGCGCGTGACCCGCAGGCCAGGTGTGTCGATCTGGCGCGCCAGCGCGCGCGCCATGCCGGTCACGCCATTGCCATTGCGGATCTCGAGGCGTGCCACGGTCGGCTGCAGTGAAAGCGGCTGCACAACAGGCAAGCTTGCCGGTATGCGGCGCAATTCCATCATGCCGTCCACGCCGACATGGATCTGCGCCTGCGCCCAGCCGGGCCGTGGCGCGTCCAGTGCCTGATCGAGCGCGGCGATGCCGGTCTGGCTGCCGGTCGCAGCAAAGTCGGCGCGCAAGTCGTGCTGGCGCAGCGACGCCGCCTGGCGCAGCATCTGCTGCGCGCGTGCTGCCTGTCCCAGCGCGGCCAGCGCCTCGCCCAGCAACTGCCACGAATCGGCCACCAGCGGGTCGAGCAGGCAGGCCCGTTCCAGTGCCGCGCGGGCAGCATCGTAATCGCCACTGCGCAGGTACGCGCTGCCCAGATCGACGAACCGGTGAGCGGTATCCGGTGCAGCTTCCGGGCCGGCGTCGGCTTGCAGCGCTGCGTTCAGGTCGTGCCAGGTAGCGTGCGACACTGGCGCCTGCAGCGGCGCGCACGCCACGAGGCCGGCGCACAGCCATGCCAGCCGGATGAACCGGGTGCTACGGTGAATGGTCGGGCGCATGGGGGACTCCTTGGGTTCAGCGCGCGCTGGCCAGCGCGCTCATGGCACGGGAAATCTGGATTGCCGCCGGTCCCAGCAGGACCATCATCAGCGTCGGGAAGATGCAGAAAATCAGCGGGAACAGCAGCTTGAGGCCGATCCGCGCGGCGGTTTCTTCGGCGATCATGCGCCGCTTGTGGCGCAGGTTGTCCGCATACACGCGCAGTGCGTCGCCCACACTGGTGCCGAAGCGTTCGGACTGGATCAGCATGGCGACCAGAGTATCGACATCGTCGACGCCGGAACGCAGCGCGAAGTTGCGCAGCGCCTTTTCCTTGGTGAAGCCGGCGCGCATTTCCATCAGCACGATCTGCATCTCCTGCGCCAGCACCACGCTCTTGATGTGGATTTCGGCGGCCACCTTGACCAGGGCGCGCTCCAGGCTCAGGCCCGCCTCGACGCACACCGTCAACAGATCCAGCGCATCGGGAATGGTTTCGAAGATCTCGCGCCGGCGCCGCTTGACGCGGCGCGCCAGCACGGCGTTGGGCAGGTAGTAACCGAGCGCGGCGCCGCCCAGCAGAATCATCAGCATCATGCGGCCCGACGTCCCGCCGCGCCACAGCATCACGGGCGTCAGGATAGCGGGCGCCAGCAGCACCAGCACGGTCTTGGCCGCAAAATAGAGCGTTGGCGCCGCCGGGTTGCGCCAGCCGGCGTTCATGAACCGGGTGCGCAGCGTCGACTTTTCCCAGCCCTCTTCAGGAATCGACAGGCGGGTAAGCGGCCGGACGACGCTGGCGATCCGCTCGATCCAGCGCAGGCGCGGCACGTCGCCGATTCCCGACGGGGCGCGCTGGCCGAGAAACTGGCGCAGGCGTTCGCGCAAGGCGACCGGGGCGAACAGGGCCAGCGCGACCCAGCACAGCGCGCAGACCACGACGAACACGACCAGCAGGAACATCAGTTGGGTGATCTTCATCGTGGCCTCACACGCGGATACGGATGGTCAGGCGCAGCCACAGCACGCCGACGATGATCATGCCCAGCCCGTACCACAGCAGCCGCTCGCCGCTCGGGTCGGTCCACAGCATGCTGACGTAATGCGGGCTGCTCACCGTCATCACGCCCATCACGCCAAATGGCAGCAGGCCCAGAATCCAGGCCGACATGCGGCCTTCGGCCGAGAGCACCCGCACCTGGGCCACGAGTTTCAGGCGGGCGCGGATGATGCCGCTGATATTGCCGAGGATTTCGGCCAGGTTGCCGCCCGAATCGCGCTGGATCAGCACCGCGATCACCAGGTAGCGCAGGTCGGTCAGCGGAATGCGCGCGGCCAGGCCGTGCAAGGCTTCGTTCATCGGGACGCCGTAATTGATCTCTTCGCGCGCGATGCGAAATTCGCCGGCCAGCGGCTCGGGCAGTTCATTGCCGACGATCTGCAGCACATTGATGAACGAGTGCCCGGCGCGCAGCGCGCGTGCGATGAAGTCCGCGGCCTCAGGCAACTGGTGCTCGATGCGAATCAGGCGCCGGCTGCGCATCCGGTGCAGCAACCACCAGGGCAGGCCCAGGCTGGTCACGCACAGCACCAGTCGCGCCGGCAGCGGCAGCGACCAGACGGCGCACGCCACCAGGACCGTGATGACGCAGCCGACGGTGGCGGCAATGAAGTGGCTGACGGTCCAGGTGGCCCCGGCCTGCACCAGCAGTGCATCGATGCGCTGGGCCAGGACTGCCCGGTGCAGCAAGCGGTCGAGGGCGGGCTGGCGGCTGTAGGGGCGCTGCTTGAGGATCGAGATGCGTTCGCCCGAGCGGGTCTGCACGCCGCCGGACATCACCTGCAGGCGGCGTGCAATACGGCGCGCCGCCGCGCCGCGGGTACTCATCCACCACAGGTAGAAGCCTTCGACCGCCAGGATGACGGCGGCGAACAGCACCACGACGAATGCATAGAACAGGGTATCCATGACCGATCCTTCAATCAAACACGCGCTCGGGATCGAACGCGTCGTCCGGCACCGGCACCCCGAACAGCCGGAGGCGGTCGGCAAAACGCGGCCGCACACCGGTTGCGCTGAAGTGGCCAAGCACCCTGCCCTGCGGATCGACGCCGCGCTGTTCGAAGCGGAAAATCTCCTGCATCGAAATGATTTCGCCTTCCATGCCGGTGATCTCCTGCATGCTCACCAGCTTGCGCGTGCCGTCGGTCAGGCGCGAGACCTGCAGCACCACCGTCACCGCCGAGACGATCTGCTGGCGGATCGCGCGCGGTGTCAGGTTCACTGCGGCCATGCTGACCATGTTTTCCAGGCGCGAGAGCGCATCGCGCGGCGTGTTCGAGTGGATCGTGGCGAGCGAGCCTTCATGCCCCGTGTTCATCGCCTGCAGCATGTCGAGCGCCTCGGCGCCGCGCACTTCGCCCAGGATGATGCGGTCGGGTCGCATGCGCAGCGCGTTGCGCACCAGTGCGCGCTGCGTGACTTCGCCCTTGTCCTCGATGTTCGGCGGGCGCGTTTCCAGCCGCACGACGTGTGGCTGGCGCAGTTGCAGCTCGGCCGCATCCTCGATCGTCACGACCCGTTCGCTGGCCGGGATGAACCCCGAGATCAGATTGAGCAACGTGGTCTTGCCGCTGCCGGTGCCGCCCGAGATCAGGATGTTGACCTTGGCCGTGCCCAGGCCCTCGATCACCTGGATCATCGGCGGGGACACGCTTTTGTAGTCGAGCAGGTTCTGCACCGTCAGCGGACTGCCGCCGAAGCGTCGGATCGACAGGATGGGCCCGTCGACGGCCAGCGGCGGGATGATGGCATTCACGCGCGAGCCGTCCGGCAGGCGCGCGTCGACCATCGGGCTCGATTCGTCGACCCGGCGCCCCACGCGCGAGACGATCTTTTCGATGATCTTCATCAGGTGGGCGTTGTCGTGGAAGGTGACATCGGTCAGTTCGAGCTTGCCGTAGCGTTCGACCCAGACCTTGCTGGCGGTGTTGACCAGGATGTCCGAGATCGTCGGATCGGCCAGTAGCGGTTCGAGCGGGCCGAAGCCGAGCATCTCGTGCTGGATGTCGAGCACCAGGTGGTGGCGCTCGTGCTGGTTCAGCACAATGCGTTCATCTTCGATGATGCGCTGGACCAGCAGCGCCAGTTCGTGCTTGAACTGTTCGGCGGTCAGGCGCTTCAGGCGCTCCAGATCGATCCGGTCGAGGATCATCTGGTGCATCAGCTTCTTGAGCTCCTGGTAGGCCTGGTTGGGCGCTTCGTGCGATTCGGCGCCGGTCGGACGCTCGGGGTCGGGCAGCGCAAGGCGTTCGCGAAGGGACATCGATGTCTCCAGAGCGTGATTGAGGCGGGGGAACGGGTCAGTCGTCGTGATCCTGGCGCCCGAACAGGCGCCCCAGCAGGCCGCGGCTTTCGTGGACCCGCTGCGCGGTCACCAGTTCGACCAGGTCGGCCAGGCTGCGCGCCGCGGCGCTCGAGCGCGACAGCTGCAGCACCGGCACGCCCTGGTTCACCGAGTCGGTGACCGCGATGTAGTCGTTGGGGAAGGTGTGCACCACCTCGCAGCCCAGCGCCGCATGCAGGTCCTGCAGGCGCAGCTTGCCGCCCTTTTCGTAGCGGTTGACGATCAGGCGGATGTTGTCCAGCACATAGCCGAGCGAGCGGAAGATGTCGAGCAGGCGGCGCGCATCGCGGATGTCGGGCAGCGCCAGTTGCAGCAAGGGATAGATGGTGTCGGTCACGTCCAGCGCGCGCAGCGACACCGCATCGATCTGGCGCCCGACGTCGAGCAGCACGTAATCGTAGTGCTGGCGCGCCACGCGCAGGATGGTGTCGATATGTTCGGGCTTGGCCTGCCGCTCGTGGGCCGGATCGTCGGCCGCCGCCAGCACGCCGAAGCCGGGCGTGACATGCACCAGGCACGATTCGAGAAACGGCCCGTCGATACGCGCGATCTGGGCGCACACGTCCGACATCGTCATGGCCGGCTTCTGGTCCGACACGTACAGGGCGGCGTCGCCGAACTGGCCGTGCAGGTCGATCAGCAATACCTTCTTTCCCGCCAGCGTGGCCAGCGCGTAGCCGAAGTTGGTCGAGATGAAGGTGGCGCCGCTGCCGCCCTTGCAGGCGATGAAGGCCAGTACCTTCCCGTCGCGCATGGTCGATACGCCGGCGGCGCTCGCAATGCGGTCCATCGCCTCATGGAAGGCGCGGTGCACCAGCGGCAGTTGCAGCAGCTCGCGCACGCCGGCCCGCATCGCGGTGATCAACAGGTCGGGCTGGTGCTGGGTGGTCAGCAGCATCAGTTGCGCCGTCGGATACTGGCGGCCCAGGCGTTCGAGCAGGTTCGCTTCGGACGGCTCGAGGTTGCTGGCATCGACGATCACGAGTTGCGGCGCATCCGGGTCGGGCCGGTCGAGCGCTTCGCGCAGACCGGCGCGGGTCGCGGCCACCTGCATGGGCGGCACGCGCGCGGCGCCCTGGGAAGCCAGTTCCGCATACAGGTGGCTGTCGCAGCTGATCAGGAGCGCTCTCATGAAATCCTCGATATGGGTGTAGCCGCGCGCTCAGTGCGAACGAATCATGGGCGCCGGCTGGCCGGTGTCCGGTTCTGCAAACGAGCGCTCGTAGTTGTCGATGGCGGCGCGCGCTGCCGGTCCGCTGAGCCCTGCAGCAGGGTGGCGGATGTTGCCTGCCGCCGGGTCGATCGTCTGCGCAGCCAGGTTGGCGCGGGTCGCCGTACCGAACTGGCTGTCCCAGTGCGGCGTGCTCGAAACGCAGCCTTGCGCGCTGCCGGCAAACAGCGCCAGCGCGGCCCAGCGTGTGAATGTGGATGCCATCCTGCTCTCCTGGTTCAGTTCGGGGTCGCCGGCGCCTGCGCCGGTGCAGATGGCACGGGCGTAGCGCCAACGGCAGGCGCGCCTTCCAGACGCCCGCCGAGCAGCACGCCGGCGCGCGATGGCACATCGAAACGGTCGGTCGGCAGGCTCAGGCTGCCGGCCGGCAGCGGCTTGACCAGGCGCGCCGTGATCACGAACACGAGTTCGGTGCGCTCCTGCTGGAAGTCAGTGCTGCGAAACAGCGCGCCCAGCACCGGCACGTCGCCCAGTCCCGGCAAGCCTTTCATGTTGGCCACCAGGTTGTTGCGCACCAGGCCACCGATGGCGAAACTCTGGCCATCGTGCAGCTGCACCGTGGTGCTGGCGCGGCGCGTGGTCAGCAGCGGCATGATCGCGGTGCCGGCAACGCCGGCGGCGCTGATGCCGATCCCTTCGCGCGACAGCTCCGAGACTTCGGGCGCGACTTTCAGGTTGATCAGTCCCCCGGCCAGCACGGTCGGCGTAAACCGCAGGCCGACCCCGAATTCCTTCTCTTCCAGCGTCACCTTGTTGTTGTCCTGTGCCACCGGGATGAAGAACTTGCCACCGGCGAGGAACGCGCCTTCCTGGCCACTGAGGGCCAGCAGGTTCGGTTCGGCCAGGATGCGCACCAGGCCATCGAGCTTGTCGGCATCGATACCGAAGCGGTTGCCGTTGGTTTTCAGGCCAGCCAGGCCACCGCGTGCCAGGCCGCTGAGAAAATCGCTGGCCAGCGTGGTGGTCCAGCTGCCGGACCCAAAGCTGAAGCGGATCCCGGTTTCGAGCCGCTCGAGCAGCGTGCGCGCGACTTCGGCCACCTTGACCTCGAGCTGCACCTGCTGCGGCGCGCTGACCGCCAGCAGGTTGACCACGCGGGCGCTGGCGCCACCGGCGCCGGCCGCCGCGCCGCTGCCGCTGCCCTTGTCAACCAGGATCACGCCGTCGGTCGCGTTGTCCTTGTCGGGCGCCGGCAATGGGCGCAGCGGACGGCGCACGTAGGCAACCGCCAGTTCCACAGCGCGGTTGACCGCGCTGGCGTCGCTGACGGTGCCGGTCAGCACCAGCGTGTCATTGGCGGCCAGCACCCGGATCTGCTTCTCGTCCGGCATGGCCGCGCCCAGCATGGCTTGCAGGCCGCCCGGGTCGATCGCGACCGTGATGTCGATCACGCTGCACAAGCCGCTGCGGCCCTGCACGATCATGTTGGTGGTGCCGACATCGACGCCGGCGATGTAGAGCGTGTCCGGTGCGACCAGCATCGCCTGCACCACGGCCGGGTTGCCGACGCTGCGCCGGCGCACCGCTTCGGGCAGACGCAGCATGGTCGACTTGCCCATCTGGAGCGCCATGACGGCGGGCCGGGCTGCATCGCCCTGGCAGCCGGTGTCCAGGCGCAGGTCAGGCCGGTCAGGCCGCAGTGCCGTGCCGGGCGCTGCGGTTTTCTGGACGACCGGGGCCGCCAGGGCCAGGGCGCTCACACCTGCCAGCATGGCCGCGAGACAAACGCGCAGTGCGATCGTGGGATGTCGGTGCATGATCGGTCCAATCGAAGACATCAGAAGCACTCCTGCGATGCGTGCAGGCCGTTGATGACGCTGATGCAGTCCCGGTGCGGTGCCGGCAGCGGCGCACGCACCTGCTGCAGGCGTGGCCTTGGTGGAAGCGCTGCGCGCAGCACGACCGGCGCCGGTGGCGGCGCCGGCAGCAGGCTCTCTTTGGTGGCGCCGGTGGTGGTGATGGCGGCCGGATCGATCTGGTTGCGCAGCGCCAGCGACAACGCACCGACGCTGCGCGCCAGATCGAGCTTTTTGGCCTGTTCGGGCGTTACTTCGAGCGTGACGGCATTGACAACCTTGGGCTTGGTCTCGTCGCGCCCTACTTCCTGGGCCACCGCCAGCACCAGGATGCGCTCCAGGACGATCTTCGAGATGCTGTGCGCACGTTCCTGCGGGGCATTCGGATCGGGCGCCGTCTCGGTACTGACGATGATGTCGACGTAGTTGCCCGGCAGGGCGAAGCCGGCCACGCCGATCACGTCGTTGACGCGCACCGTGATGGCGCGCTTGCCTTCGGCGATCAGGGCCGACAGGCCCCCCAGCGTGCCGGCCGGAGCCAGCTTGGCTTCGCTCACCGGCTCGCCGGCGAGCAGGCTGCTGCGCAACACGCGCCCGTTCAGCGCCTTGGGATCGGTGAACGCGCCCTTGGGCACGCTGGCGGTGGGCCAGTCCACCACGATGAACAGCGCCGGGTTGAGACGCTGGCCGATGTCGATGTCGCTGCTCGCGACGACGATCCTGCCGGCCGTGCTCACCGGCGCATTGAGCAGCCAGCGCGCGGCCAGCGCCACGGCCAGCAGGCCAAGCAGCACGGCCAGCGCCATCATGATCATGGCTCGTTGATTTTTCATGCTGCGTCCCCTTCGCCGAACAGGCTGCACCAGGCGCGGGTCAGGCCATCGACGTCGCAGCGCGGCGCCTGACCGGTGTAGCCGGCGAAGTCGGCGATCCGGCCCAGCAGCTCGTGCGGATAGGCGGCCAGCAGCGCGCGCCCGGTGCGGCGGTGCAGGTGCTCGATCAGGAAGGCGATCGCGCTGTCGTCCAGATCGATCCGGCGCAGCCGTGCCTGGCGCCGCAGCAGTGAGCGGTAGCTGTGCTCCGACAGCGGTCCGACCGGAATCCGGTAACCGATGCGGCGCAGGCAGGCATCGTCGAGCACCGACTCGGGCGCGAGGCTGGTGGCCAGCACCAGGCTGACATCGAACGGCAAGGCGTGGGTGGGGCCACCCGGCACCGTGACGTGGTCCTGGCCCGCTTCGAGCGCGCCGAGCCAGCGGTGCAGCAGTTCGTCCGGCGGCACGCGCTGGCAACCCAGATCGTCCACCACCAGCAAGCCGTTGTTGGCCAGGATGTGGGGCGGTGCTCGCAGCACGCCGCTACCGGGGTCGCTGCGCAGTTCCAGCATGTCGCGCGCCAGCTCTGGGCCCACGTGCACCAGCGGACGCTGGCTCAGGGCCCAGCGTGCATCGCTGCTGCGGCGCTCTTCCAGCGCGCGTGCGTGCAGCGGGACGGGATGCAGCGCCAGATCGTGCAGTGCGATGATTTCGTGGTTCACCAGCACCGCATACGGTACCGCGATCGGATCCTGGCGCAAACGGGCCAGCTTGCGCGCCAGCGTCGTCTTGCCGCTGCCGGATGGGCCATACAGCAGCAGCGGGCGGCCCGAATACAGGGCCGCGCCGATCTGCTCGCGGATCGCCGGTGCCAGGGGGTCGCCGTCGAGCACGGTCTCGAGCTCGGCGCGCGTGACGCGCGCTGCATCCGGCTGGCGCTGCGACTGGCGCGCGACCACAGCGCGCCACGCCGCCAGTGTCACCGGCGCCGGGCCGACATAGCGCGATTCGGCCAGGTGTTCGCCCGCCGCGCGCTGGCCCAGGGCGGTCAACTGATAATGCACATCGAGGTCGCTGTCGCCCGAATACGCAACCTCGGCCTGCTGCGCGCCCACCAGGGCCTGCAGCACCTCGCGCAGCACGCTGACCGACAGGCGCAGGCGCCCGGTCAGCCTGGACAAGGGCGTCTTGCCATCGGCATGCAGGGTCTTGATCACGAGCGCCGTCACCAGGCGCGCGTCGAGCCCCGTATCGCGCACCGTGCGCGGCTGGCGCGGCAGCACCGTAGCAGGATTGCCATCCGCATCCAGCACTGGCGCAGACAGGGACAATGACGCATCCGTCCCTGCCGGCCCGGCGGCCGCTAACACTCCGATCATGACGCCTCCTGCTGCTGATGTTGGTTCTGGGAAAACCTCAATTGATTCTAACGAGCATCTATTTGTGGTACTTGATGCCTGACAAGAGACACCCGGCGCTCACGCCAGGTGTGGCGGACCGTAACGGCCCACCAGATGCACGATCGTTCCGGCCGCAATGGCCAGGCCATACGGAATCGATCCGGCGCTCGGCCGGCCGCCCTGGTCCGCAGACGGCAAACGCTGCAGGCGCAGCAGCATGGGCAGCAACATGCCCCACAGATTGGCCAGGGCCAGGCGCAGCCGCCCTTTGACGACCAAAATGGCAAGTGCCATCAGTCCGCCTGCGCACCAGGCCAGAACGGCGATGCGCAGCGCGTCGCCCGGCCCCGTGAAAATGCCGACGGCGGCCATCATCTTGACGTCGCCGGCGGCCATGCCGCGTAGCAGATAGAACGGCAGCAGGACGGCCAGCCCTGTCGCGCAGCCGCCCAGCGCGCCCAGCAGTGCTGTGCCCGGTTGCGGCGACAGCAGATGCAGCAACAGCCCGCCCAACACGCCAGCGAGTAACAGTAAATTGGGAATGCGCCGACTTTCCAGGTCCTTGATCGCGGCTGCCGTAACGAGCAGCAGCAGCAGCGTGTCGAGGTAGGGTGCGATATCCATGACCGGCTCCTGAAAAAAATGCCCCCCGGGGCCGAATTGCACACCGGGGGGCACGGGGATTACGGTGCGGTCGGGGCAGCGTCCTCCAGCTTGTCCCGGATGTACTCGAACGTTTCCTTGATACCAGTGCCGACCTCGCCAGCCACGGTGGCCATTGCGACGCCGATGAGTGCAGCGATCAGGCCATACTCGATGGCAGTCACACCGTTTTCATCTGCGATGAAGGCTTTGATGGCGGAGGTAATCGTGCTCATGACAAAACTCCTTGTAGTGGTGGATAAAGTACTGGCTGCGACCGGGCCCGGTCGCCCCTGCTCACTAACTTCGTGCCAGTAAATTGACTATAAGTATTAGTGCCACACGGCAATTTGACAGCGCACAGTTTTTCCACACGGAAATTTTTTCGCTTGAGGAATAGCAAGGCTTACGCAGCAAGGCGCAATGACCCGTTAAAGCGGGGTAAAAATCAGCGACAATAGTTGCCGCTAGTACAAAAAAGCATTATCCTGCTTCGCTTGGCCGCTGCAAAAGGCGGCACCTATGGCCCGGTTGCGCGTCATGCCACGCCACCTGCAGGGTCTTCTCTTTTCGTGCTTGGCTGGCCTGATAACGACGACATGGATTCCCTGCTGCAACACATGGTGGACATGACTGGCCACCGCGATCACACCATGCTGGACATCTCCGTGGTGTCGGCGGTCCAGGAATTGTCAGGCGCGAGCCAGACCCGGGTGCTGGGCATTTCCAGCGTCGGCGGCCAGCACTTCGTGCGCTCGCGCGCCTGCATCCAGGCCGGCGGTGTTGCTTGCCCGGAAGAGCCACAAGACAGCGGCCCGGGCGAACCGATTGCGACCTATCCCGAACTCGACGACTGCCTGCGCCAGCACGCCACGCGCGCCGAGGGCATGGGGGCCGACGGCTTGCGCCGTCTGTGGCTGCCGATCTGGTTCGGCGAGCGGGCCGATACCTGCCTCGAGATCGCCCACGACAGCCCCTTCACGCCGGAAGCGCTGTACATGGTCAGCGGCATCGTCAGCGTGTACCGCAATTTCCAGAATCTGCTCGACTACAGCGAACGCGACTCGCTCACCGGCCTTCTCAACCGCAAGACCTTCGACGACCAGCTGGCGCGCATGCTGCATGCCACGGACGTCGAACCGGTGATACCGGGCCTGGCCGAGCGGCGCGCGCAGCACGGGGCAGAACAACAGTGGCTGGCCGTGGTCGACGTCGACCACTTCAAGACCGTCAACGACCGCTTCGGCCATCTGTACGGCGACGAGGTCCTGATCCTGATCGCCAACCTGCTGCAGTCGTCCTTCCGTACGCAGGACCGGGTGTTCCGCTTTGGCGGCGAAGAGTTCGTCGTGCTGCTGCGCTCGACGACGCTGGAGAACGCGCGCCGCATCATCGAGCGTTTTCGTCTGGATGTCGAAAGCCACCACTTCCCGCAAGTGGGGCAAGTCACCGTCAGCATCGGTTTTACCAGCGTCAGTGCGGCCGATTCGCCGGTCGTCACGCTCGGTCACGCCGACCAGGCGCTGTATTTCGCCAAGGCCCATGGCCGCAACCGCGTCTGCCACTACGAAGCGCTGGTCGAAGGCGGCCTGCTGCAGACCGTCACGACCAACGACACCGCCGAATTCTTCTGAGCGCGCGTCGTGCGCGTTCAGGCCACCTGCATGAAGCGCAGCGGTTCGACCTGCCACTTCTCGGCCGACTCGTGACGCAGGATTCGATCGCCGCCACCAAAGCCCAGCGGCCTTGACAGATCGACTGTCTCGGGCTTGATGTAACGCTGCTGCCTGGTGTGGAAGAACACGTTGACCTTTGGCGTCAGCAGGCTCGTTTCGTGCGACTCGACCACCACGCCCAGACGGCCCGATTCCAGCAGCACCAGCGTGCCGACCGGGTAGATCCCGACGCAGCGCATGAACGCCTGGACCAGCGCCGGGTCGAAGTGGAACTTGCTCCACTCGTACAGCTTGCGCAGCGCTTCGGCCGGCGGCATCCCCCTGTGATAGCAGCGCTCGGACGTGATCGCGTCGTACACGTCGACGATGGCCGCCATCTGCGCCAGTTCGCTGATCGCGCTTCCGGCCTGGGCGTCCGGATAGCCGCTGCCGTCGCGCCGCTCATGGTGGTGCAGCGTGATGTCCAGGGGAATGGCGCCGATGCCGGGCGTGCGCAGCAGGATGTCGTGGCCGTCGCGCGGATGGCGCTTGATGATGGCGAACTCGGCGTCAGTCAGGCGCCCCACTTTGTTAAGAATCGCATCCGGCACCAGCGCCTTGCCGGTGTCGTGCAGCAGGCCGCCGATGCCGGCCTGGTAGACGCGCTCATCGCTCAGATTGCGCGAGCGGCAGAACGCCACCAGCAGCGTGCACACGCTGACCGAATGCAGGAACGTGTAATCGTCCTTGTTCTTGATCTGCAACAGGCCGAGCAAGGCGCCCGCGTTGCGCAGGATCGATTCGGTGATGTTCTGCACGACCGGCCCGACCGCCTCCAGGTGGACGGCCTTGCCCATGCGGGCGTCCTGCATCACCGTGCGCACCACGCCCACCGCTTCGCGCCGCACCGTGGCCGCGCGTTGCAGTTCCTCGCCAACGGAGATCCGTACCCGGCTGGTCGCGGTGGTGGCCAGCGCCGTCATTTCGGCTTCGGTGGCTGCCTGCGCCTGGGCCAGCGTCGGCGCGTCCACGTCCATGCCGCGGCCGCAGTCGATCACGACGCCGTGGATGCGCGCGTCGCGGATTTTCTGGATTTCGCTCTCGCAGGACAGCAGGAACTGACTGCGTACGAAGGGATGCTCCATCCAGCCACAATCGAGATCGTGGATGAACATGCCGACCCGGAGTTGTGACGCATCCACTTTTTTCAACATCTGACGTACCCCTCTGGTAACCGGCGCGGGTATGTCCACGCGCTATGCCGAAAGTATACCAAATGATTGCAATAAATCACTTAATGTTATCTTTAGTAAACTTCATGAAACCGGTTCATTTGTTCACTGCTTGACGTTAACGTTAACGTCAGCTACCGTACCAGCACTCCTCGTCCTCCCGCCTACAAGGACTGCTAGCCATGAACGATACAACTGCCGCCGCCACGCTGGCTGCCCCCGCCCCCGCCACCCTGCAACTGGCCAACAAGGTGCGCTTCGTCACCGCCGCCTCGCTGTTCGACGGCCACGATGCGTCGATCAACATCATGCGGCGCATCCTGCAATCGAACGGGGCCGAGGTGATCCACCTGGGCCACAACCGCTCGGTCGACGACGTCGTCACGGCAGCACTGGCCGAGGACGCGCAAGGCATCGCCATCTCGAGCTACCAGGGTGGCCACGTCGAATACTTCAAGTACATGATCGACCTGCTGCGCGAGCGCGGCGGTGCGCACATCAAGGTATTCGGCGGTGGTGGCGGCGTGATCGTCGCGCACGAAATCGATGAGTTGCACGCGTACGGCGTCACTCGCATCTTCAGTCCGGAAGACGGCCAGCGCATGGGCCTGGTCGGCATGATCCACGCGATGCTGCAAGCGTGCGACGTCGACCTGTCGCCGTATGCCCCGACCACGCTGGCGGCGCTGCAGCAGGGCGAGCTGGCCGCGCGCCACCGGCCGCTGGCGCAGCTGATCACGGCGCTGGAAAACGACAAGGTCGACGCCGCGCTGCGCGCGCAGATCCTGGAACACGCCGCGACGCTGCGCGTGCCGACGCTGGGCATCACCGGCACCGGCGGCGCGGGCAAGTCCTCGCTCACCGATGAACTGATCCGCCGCATCCGCCTCGATCAGGGCGACCACCTGAACATCGCCGTGATCTCGATCGACCCGTCGCGCCGCAAGTCCGGTGGCGCGCTGCTGGGTGACCGCATCCGCATGAACGCGATCAGTCCGTGGAACGGGCAGACGCGCGTCTTCATGCGCTCACTGGCCACGCGCGACGCCGGCTCGGAAATCTCGCAGGCACTGCCCGACGTGATCGCCGCCTGCAAGGTGACCGGGTTCGACCTCGTGATCGTCGAGACGTCGGGCATCGGCCAGGGCGACGCCGCCATCGTGCCGCACGTCGACACGTCGATGTACGTGATGACGCCGGAGTTCGGCGCCGCCTCGCAGCTTGAAAAAATCGACATGCTCGATTTCGCCGACTTCATCGCCATCAACAAGTTCGACCGCAAGGGCGCGCTCGACGCGCTGCGCGACGTGGCCAAGCAGTATCAGCGCAACCGCGAATTGTGGAGCCAGAGTCCGGACCAGATGCCGGTGTTCGGCACCCAGGCGTCGCGCTTCAACGACGATGGCGTGACGGCGCTGTACCACGGCCTGCTGCCCCGGCTCGCGGCCCTTGGCCTGCCGATCGATGCGAGCAGCCTGCCCGCGCCCGCACTGCGCTACTCGAGCGGCAAGAATGTGATCGTGCCGCCGGCGCGCAGCCGCTACCTGGCAGAGATCGCCGACACCGTGCGCGGCTACCACCGCCACGTGGCACGCCAGGTGAAACTCGCGCGCGAACGCCAGCAACTGGGCGAATCGAAGCGCATGCTGCTGGCGGCTGGCCACAACGCCACCACAAGCGATGCGCTCGACGGCCTGATGGCCGAGCGCGACAACGCGATGGATGGCGAAGCGAAGAACCTCGTCGCGGCCTGGCCTGCGCTGCAGGCCGCGTATGCCGGTGACGACTACGTCACGCACGTGCGCGACAAGGAAATCCGCACGCGCCTGGTCACAAAAACCCTGTCGGGCAACCCGATCCGCAAGGTCGCGCTGCCGCGCTTTGAAGACCACGGCGAAATCCTGCGCTTTCTGATGCTCGAGAATGTGCCAGGCGCGTTCCCCTACACGGCTGGCGTGTTCCCGTTCAAGCGCGAAGGCGAAGACCCGACCCGCATGTTCGCCGGCGAAGGCGATGCGTTCCGCACCAACAAACGCTTCAAGCTCGTCTCGACCGGGATGGACGCCAAACGCCTGTCGACCGCGTTCGATTCGGTCACGCTGTACGGCGCCGATCCGGCGCTGCGGCCCGATATCTACGGCAAGGTCGGCAACTCGGGCGTGTCGATTGCCACGCTGGACGACATGAAGGTGCTGTACGACGGCTTCGACCTGTGCAGCCCGTCGACGTCGGTATCGATGACGATCAACGGCCCGGCCCCGACCATCCTGGCGATGTTCATGAATACGGCAATCGACCAGCAGATCGACAAGTTCGCACACGACAACGGCCGCCAACCCACGCCGGACGAACGCGAAAAAATCCGCGCCTGGGTACTGACCAGCGTGCGCGGCACCGTGCAGGCCGACATCCTGAAGGAAGACCAAGGCCAGAACACCTGCATCTTCTCGACCGAGTTTTCGCTCAAGGTCATGGGCGACATCCAGGAATACTTCGTGCGCCACGGCGTGCGCAATTTCTACTCGGTGTCGATCTCCGGTTATCACATTGCCGAGGCAGGCGCCAATCCGATCTCGCAACTGGCGTTCACGCTGTCGAACGGCTTCACGTTCGTCGAAGCCTACCTGGCGCGCGGCATGCACATCGACGACTTCGCACCGAACCTGTCGTTCTTCTTCTCGAACGGCATGGACCCGGAATACACGGTGCTCGGACGCGTCGCACGCCGCCTGTGGGCAGTGGCCATGCGCGAGCGCTACGGCGCCAACGACCGCTCGCAAAAACTCAAGTACCACATCCAGACGTCGGGCCGTTCGCTGCACGCGCAAGAGATCGACTTCAACGACATCCGCACCACGCTGCAGGCACTGATCGCGATCTACGACAACTGCAACTCGCTGCACACCAATGCCTACGACGAGGCGATCACGACGCCGACCGACGAATCGGTGCGCCGTGCGCTGGCCATCCAGCTGATCATCAACCGCGAGTGGGGCCTGGCCAAGAACGAGAACCCGAACCAGGGCGCGTTCATCATGGACGAACTGACCGACCTGGTCGAAGAGCAGGTGCTGCAGGAATTCGAGCGCATCGCCGAACGCGGCGGCGTGCTGGGCGCGATGGAAACCGGCTACCAGCGCGGCAAGATCCAGGAAGAGTCGATGCTGTACGAGCACCAGAAGCACGACGGCACGCTGCCGATCATCGGCGTCAATACCTTCCGCAATCCGAAGGGCTCGGGCGCAGCGGCGACCATCGAACTGGCGCGCTCGACCGACGACGAAAAGCAGTCGCAGCTGCAACGCCTGGACGCGTTCCACACACGCCATGCGGATGCCGCGCCCGCCGCGCTGGCCGCCCTGCGCCAGGCCGCAATCGATAACCAGAACGTCTTTACGCACCTGATGGATGCCGTGCGCGTGTGCTCGCTGGGGCAGATCACGACGGCGCTGTTCGAAGTGGGTGGGCAGTACCGGCGCAATATGTAATCACGCCGTCGGCAAACGGCCTAGAATGACCCGGTCAACACCACGGAGTCATGCATGCCGATCCGCCCCGCACAGCTGGCTGCCCTGATGCGCGAAGTCGAGCGGGAAGACCCGATCGACTTCGCCGACCTCCCCTTCCCCGAAGACGAGCTGCGCGACCTCGTGGCCAATCACCTGTGCGAGATGGCGGCGGCGATGGAGAACTTCAGCCACGAAGACCGCCTGATGACACTGCTTGCCGTCTCGGCCAAGCTGGTGCTGGAAAACCTTGTGCTGCACGTGCAGTTATTGCGGCGGCATGGCTTGCCGGTGGGTGAGCATGTCGATGCCCTACTGCAACGCCTGCGCAGCGATCCGGGCAGCGATGCGGGCTGAATTGCGCCGTGCGGGTGGCCTGCCATCTTTGTAACAATTGCTCTCACTTTTTTGCTGTCACCGGCGGCCGGAATTTGCAACAATCGCATCCGTTTGTACGTTGGCGCCGCTATTCCTTCAGGTATTATTTGTTGTTGAGGAATTTCGCTATCTGGCGAAACAACGAACTCCATTGCCTGAGGAATCCCACATGTCGCGCCACGCTACCAAGCTTACTCTTACCGCCCTGCTGTCCGGCGCCATCCTGGCCGCTGGCCTGTCCGGTTGCAACCGCACCCAGTCCACCGAGACCCTGCTGGCCGAAGCCACTGACTATCAAAAAAAGGGCGATATCAAGGCGGCGCTGATCCAGCTGAAAAATGCCGTGGCAAACAGCCCAGAAAATGGCGAAGCGCGCATGGCGCTGGGTACCCTGCAATTGTCGACCGGCGACGCCGTGTCGGCTGAAAAAGAATTCGGCCGCGCCCGTTCGCTGAACATCCCGGCAGCGCGCGTTCTGCCGCTGCTCGGCCAGGCACTGACGCAGCAGGGCAAGTTCAAGGAAGTGCTGACCGAGATCACGCCCGAAGCGGCGGCCGGTTCGGCACCACTGCTGAGCCTGCGCGCCGATGCGCTGCTGGGCAGCGGCAAGCCGGAAGAAGCGCAGCAGGCCTACGCCGCCGCGCTGGCGGCCGATGCAAATTCGGGCGAGGCCCTGATGGGCATGGCGCGCATGGCCGCTGCCAAAGGCGACCGCGAAGCAGCAACCCGCTACGTCGAGGATGCCGTGGCCAAGGATGCGAAGAATCCCGAGGTCTACATGATGCGCGGCTCGATGCTGCGCATGATGAACAAGCCGGAAGAAGCCCTGGCAGCGTATGACCAGGCGCTCAAGCTCAAGCCGGATCACCGCGGTGCCCACATTGAAAAAGCCTACGTCGAGATCGCCCGCGGCAAGTTCGATGCAGCCAAGATCGAAGTCGAGGCCGCCGAAAAGAATTCGCCGGGCAGCCTGCTGGTGGTGTACACCCGCGGCCTGTACGAATTCTCGCAAGGTAAATACTCGGCGGCGAAAGATGCGCTGGCCAAGATTCTCAAGGTCGCGCCCGATCACCAGCCGAGCATCCTGCTGGCCGGCGCATCCGAGCTGAACCTGGGCGGCACCCAGCAGGCCGAGCAGCATCTGCGCAAGTACCTGCAAAGTAACCCGAACAATGTCTATGCACGCAAGCTGCTGGCCCAGGCACAACTGCGCAATTCGCAGCCAGCCGATGCCGCTGCAACCCTGGCGCCGGCCCTGAAGGACGCGCCGCAGGATGCACAACTGCTGGCGCTGGCAGGCGAGTCGTACATGCAGGTACGGGACTTCGACAAGGCCAGCAGTTACCTGCAGCAGGCTGCCACGCTGGCGCCGCAAGCTGCCGCCGTGCGCACCTCGCTGGGCCTGTCGCGCCTGGCGCAGGGCGACCAGGCCCGTGGCCTGAGCGAACTCGAAGCGGCCGCTACGCTCGATCCGAAATCGCTCCAGGCCACGATGGCACTGGTACAAACCGAGATGGGCATGAAGCGCTACGACCGGGCCGAGGCCGCCGTGGCGTCGCTCGAAAAACAGCAGCCGGACAGCGCGCAGGTGCAGCAGCTCAAGGGCGCTGTGTACATGATCCAGGGCAAGAATGCACCGGCACGCACGGCGTTTGAAAAAGCCGTGCAGCTGCAGCCGACGTTCCTGCCGGCCGTGACCAACCTCGCACGCCTGGACATGCAGGAGAAAAAGCCGGACGCTGCCAAGGCGCGCTTCACGGCCTTCCTCGAGAAAGACAAGAACAATGCCGACGCGATGGCGGCATTGGGTGAGCTGGCGCTGCTGCAGAAGAACACGGCCGAAGCCACCACCTGGTTCGAAAAAGCCAGCACGGCCAATCCGCAGGCAACCGCCCCGGCACTGAAGCTGGGCGCGCACTACCTGCGCACCGACCAGGCGCCGAAAGCACTGGCACTGGCGCGCAAGTTCCAGACCACGAATCCGACCGATGCCGGCGTGCTCGAACTGCTGGGCCAGTCGCAGGTCGCCACCAAGGATCTGAACGGCGCGCTCGACACCTACAGCAAGCTGGCCAATGTGTTGCCGAAATCGGCGCCGGCGCAGATTCGCCTGGCCGAGGTGCAGCGCCTGCTCAAGAACGACACTGAAGCCGCCGGCCACATCAAGCGTGCGGTCGACCTGCAGCCTGATTTCATGCCCGCGCGTCTGATGCAGGTAGACGCGGCGATGCGCGCCAAGCGCCCGGACGATGCACTGGCAGCAGCGCGCCAGGCGCAGCAGGCCGCGCCGAAAGCGCCGCTCGGCTTCGTGCTCGAGGGTGACATCCTGATGAGCCAGCAAAAGAGTGCACCTGCCCTGCAGGCGTATGAAAAAGCGGCAGCGCTGGCGCCATCGTCGGAGCTGAATGCCAAGGTCGTGCAGGCAATGCAAGCGGGCGGCAAAGGCAAGGAAGCCCAGGCGCGCGCCGAGAAATGGCTGGCCCAGAACCCGACCGACGCACGCATGGCGCTGATGGTCTCCGAGATCAATATGGCGAACAAGGATTACAAGGCGGCCATCACCCGTCTGGAATCCGTACAGAAGACGGCGCCGGACAACCCGCTGGTGCTGAACAATCTGGCCTGGGCTTACCAGCAGGTGAAGGATCCGCGCGCGCTGCCAACCGCCGAGCAGGCATTCAAGGTCGCCAGCGACAACCCGGGCGTGATGGACACGCTGGGCTGGATGCTGGTGGAACAGGGCAATGTCGCACGCGGCCTGCCGCTGCTGCAAAAAGCCAGCACCCAGGCGCCAAATGCAATGGAGATCCGTTACCACCTGGCGCAGGCGCTGAACAAGAGCGGCGACAAGGCCGGCGCCAAGCGCGAGCTGGACAAGCTGCTGGCAGCGAACGCGCCATTTGCACAAGCCGATGAGGCACGCGCGCTGCTCAAGACGCTGTAATGTTGCACGCCGCCGCACGCGAACATTGCGCTTGCGGCGGCCTGATTGCCCTTTGCACACGGCATCCTGGCGGTGATATTTATTCATCCTATCGAACGCTCAATTTATTGATGTCCAGATAAGATGTCACTACACAGATAAGGATGTTTATCGTGAACGACGATTCATATGGAATCCGGCTTACCGATACGTCGGACGGTCGTAACTCGGCCAGCATGCTGATCAACAGGATGTATGCCTGGCGCGGCTATTCCGGCGATCACCAGCCGAGCAATGATCCCAACCGCATCACGCTGACTGCTACCGACAAGGGCGACGTGGTCGGCACCCTCAGCATCGGCATCGATTCCGAGGTTGGGCTGATGGCTGACGAAGTCTTCGGCGCCGAGCTCGATGCCCACCGCGCCAACGGCGCGCGCCTGTGCGAGTTCACCAAATTTGCCTTCGACCCGTCGGTACGCTCGAAAACGGCGCTGGCCAATGTGTTCCATCTGGCCGTCATCTACGCCCGCGACATGCATGGCTGCACCGACATCATCATCGAGGTCAACCCGCGCCACCGCCGCTTCTACGAGCGCATGCTGGGGTTTCGCAAAGAGAGCGAGCTCAAGATCAACACGCGCGTGGATGCGCCGGCCTACCTGCTGCGCGTGAACCTCAAATACGTTACCGAGCAGATCAGCATCTTTGGCGGCACCTTTGCCGCCGATGGGGAAACCGAAGAGCGCTCGTTCTACCCATACTTCTTCTCGCCCCGCGAGGAACGCGGTATCATCAACCGCCTGCTGCGCATGGATGAGTCGCATCCGGCGTAAGCAAACGCGCCGCCGGTACGCGCCCTGCCCTGCCTGCGGCGCCGACCAGCTTGTCCCTACTTTTTCGCAATGTCCCCGATGAGCAATCCGTTCCAGTACGAGCAGGCGTTTTCACGCAATATTGGCTGGGTCACGCCCGCCGAACAGCAGCAGTTGCGTGGCAAGCGCATTGCCATCGCGGGCGGTGGCGGCGTTGGCGGCGTGCACCTGCTGACGCTGGCACGCCTGGGCGTCACGCATTTTCATATCGCCGACTTCGACACGTTCGACATTCCCAACTTTAACCGCCAGGTGGGCGCGATGATGTCGACCGTCGGTCAGCCCAAGGCCGACGTTCTGGCGCGCATGGCGCGCGACATCAATCCCGACATCGAGATCAAGATTTTTCCCGAGGGCGTCCACGGCGACAATCTCGACGAATTCCTGGCTGGCGTCGATCTGTACGTCGATGCGCTCGACTTCTTCGCGTTCGACGCGCGCCAGCAGACCTTTGCCGCCTGCGCACGGCTGGGCATTCCGGCCACCACTGCCGCACCGCTGGGCATGGGCGCCGCCCTGCTCAACTTCATGCCGGGCAAGATGACGTTTGAGGAGTATTTTGGCTGGGGTGATTTGCCGGAACAGGAAAAAGCGATCCGCTTCGTGGTCGGCCTGGCGCCGGCCGGCCTGCACCGTAACTACCTGATGGTACCCGGGTCGGTGAACTTCGCCGAGCGGCGCGGCCCGTCGACCTTCATGGCCTGCCAGCTATGCGCCGGCATCATTGCCACTGAGTCGCTCAAGATCCTGTTGGGGCGCGGTGACGTGCTGGCGGCGCCCTGGGGCATGCAGTTCGACGCCTACCGCAACAAGCTCAAGCGCACGTGGCGGCCGGGCGGTAACCGGCATCCGATCCAGCGCCTGGCAATTGCCATCGGCCGGCGCCAGTTTGCCCGCATGGCGGCCGCTGGCCGCTGAACGACTGGTGCGTCGGTTCATCGGCGCTTTATGCCGACGAACCCGGCAACGAAAAAAAACCACTGTCCGTTACCGGCAGTGGTTTTTTTCTTGCTTGAGAACAGGGCCTGCGCGGCAGGCCCGTGGTTCTTAGGCAGCTTTCTTGTTGCGGCGACGTGCTGCGTACAGACCCAGCATGCCCAGGCCCAGCAGGCCAACCGATGCTGGCTCTGGCACTTCAGCTGCGTTCTCGAACACGACGTCCAGCGAACCCGTGATGGTCTGGGTGTTGGTCGCGGTGAAGCGGGTCAGCTGACCCGACTGGAACGACAGGTTGTAGAACGGGTTTGGTGCGACGAAGAAGTTCTTGCCGTCAGCGGTCAGGTTGAAGCTGGTGGTCGAACCGAAGCTACCGCAGTTGATGCCAGCGCCGCTACCGGTGCCGCAGGTCGACAGCGTTGGGTCCAGGTTGCCTTCACCGGCCAGTGGGTTGCCGGTAGCCAGCAGCAGGTCGTCGCCGTTGCTAGCGAACGAGAAGTCGCCCGTGCCGGTCGTTGCGTTGCTTGCCACGGTGGTGTTGCGGTTGGTGTCCAGGAAGAGCGACAGACCGCCGGTACCTGGCAGGAAGGTGAACTTGGTGTTCGAACCTTCTTGAGCAACGGTACCCGATGCCTTGTAGACAGCGTACATGCCGTAGTTGTTGCCCAGACCGGTGTCACCCGACTCGATTGCCGTACCAGCGTTCACGAACGACGTAGCGCGGAAGTACAGCGACACATCGAAGGTACCGTTGGCGTTGAACGTTGCCACTTCGGTGTAGGTGCCGCCGATGCGATCAGCGGTGAAGTTGGCCGAGTTACCGGTTGGGTTGACTTCGAACACGCCAGCGCTGGCGGTTGCGCTGAACAGGGCTGCAGCTGCGATCGATGCGGCGACGATGGTTTTCTTGAAAGCGGTCATTTCGTAAATCTCCTGGGTTGTCTGGGGTACTACTCACGAGGCTATATAAGCAATCACCGTGCCAGCTCAAGAGATTTGTTTTAAATCAAACAGTTAGCGATTTTCGTTGATCAAGATCAAACATCACTGTAAAAAATACCGACAGCATATTTCGCGCTCAATGAGCATGCTGTCGGAGTGGTCCTACACAGGCTTGTGGATGACTACATTCCACGTGTTTCCGGAAATAAATTCCGACTGCACCTCGTAACCTGCCGCCAACATTTTGGCACGCAGCTCTTCGACATGGAACGGGCTGTACAGGATGCCCTTGCGGATGCCCCAGTCGTTGATCTTCTGTGCTGCCCAGCGCAGCGGCGCAAATCCGGTTGGATACAGCAGCACATTTGCCGCCATCGTCCCGCCCGGCTTCAGCACACGCAGGATGTCACGCAGCGCGCCGTCAATCGTCGGGAAGCAATGGATCGAGTTGGCGATATTGGCTGTGTCGAAGCGGTTGTCGGCAAACGGCAGCTGGGCCGCATCGGCATGCTGCACCTGGACTTGCGGATTGTTGGCAAAGCGGCGCTTGGCGCCGGCGAGCATCGACGGCGCGTAGTCGATGCCGGTCACCTTCACTTGTGGCAGCTTGCGGCGACGGCGCCAGTTCAGCACCATTTCAAGCAGGGTTCCGGTACCGCATGCCACCTCCAGGTGGTCGGGACCGAAGTTGGGCCCGAAAAAGCGCATCTGCGTACCGATCGTGCTGTTGTAGGCGAAGGTCAGAATGAAGAAGCCGCGCAGGTCGTACCACCACGGTTCAGAGGAATAGGCTTCGGCAATTTCATCCCGGGTCTTACCTGTCGTCATGGCGCTTCCTCATTGTGATAAACACGAAGCGCTGAATATAGGACGTTCCTGCCAGGCAGGCAAGCACAAATGCAGAGAGGAAAGTATGGGGCGTCTTCGCCCCGGAAGCAATGCTTAGCCGAGCGCGCGCAGGCGGTTGATGATACCGGCCTCTTCACGCTGCGAAAAGAACCATGGGAACAGCGAGCGTTCGCCGACCGCCTTGTCCTGCATGCCGCCCCATTTGGCAACCTGCTCAGTACCGTATGCCGTGGCAGCGCTGAGCAGCACTGCCGGCGCCTGCACGCGTGGATTGGGGCGCGATTCGCAGACGGTCTGGAAACCCAGCATGGCTTCGTAAAAACGGCGGTGACGCGGATTGACTTCAATAAAGATGTGGCTGCAATGATTCAGGTCGCGTGCATAGATCAGGGCCACATGGAACAGCGACGCCAGTACGGCCTTCGACTTGATGGCCGGATCGACCGCCAGCTTGATGATTTCGCAGACCTTGCCGGTCCCTCGCTGGGTATCGATATAGTCGGCGAATACCTGGTCAGCCAGCAGGCCGATATCGGAATCGAGGCCCAGGCTCAGTGTGCCGAAAACCTGGCCACGGTCCGACGCGGTCAGCGTGATGCGGTTGGGGTCGTTACCGATCTGGTGGTTGCCACTGTAGCCGCGCCATGCATACATCTTGCTTATGAGCATGCTTGCAGAGTTACGCTGGGTGTCGATGTCGGCAGCGCGAATGCCGAAGACCCGTTCGTTGATGGTGACGTCAATGATGCTCGGATTGTCATCCGGGGCTGAGTCATCGCCACCAAACCCCGCGCACGGGATGGCTGGCGTTAATGTCTCGATCATGTACGTTCTCCTGACGGTATCGACGCGTCGTGCTGCGACGACAATGTGGTCATCATAGCATCGAATATTGTACTAATACCAATTTTATTGACAAATTGAATGTGAATTGATGGAATTACTACGCAACTTCCCTCACAGCAAAGAGTAGCAGGTCAGGCGGCCTCTGCGGCACGTGGCGATACGAAAGCCTTGTGAAACAAGTGGCGCGTGAGCAACACCAGAGGCATCCGTAGCCAGTTTCCGCGCACATACAGGGCGAAATGGGCAGCGCCGTCGAAGCGCGCGGTGCACTCCGGATGCGGCGGCACAAGCGCACGCGTAAACAGCGCATCCATCAGCGCCAGCACGGGCCGCAGCGGTGCAAACGCTTCGGCAGCAGCCATGACCGACGCTGGTACCGGCGTGTCGAACGTGCGGTTGGCATAGCGCAGCGCATAAAACATCGGACGCGTGAGTTCCAGCGCAACGGCGCGCGCCACCAGGCCGTCCCAGAAGCCGGGCTCGGCGCCAAAGTGCGTTGCCAGGCGATGCATGTCGAACAGGTCGCGCAATCCCTGGTCGAATTCCCCACCGAAGAACAGGTGCACGGCGCTGTGCAGGAACATGTCGTGCGGAGACAACGTGCACACGCCCAGCGCGCCAAGGTCACCGGGAATCGGCCGTGCGGCCGCGCGCAGCAGCGCCGGGTCGGGCCACACTGGCGCCGTCTCCGGCAGGATCGCGTGATGGACGTCGATGGCATTGCCGCGCCGCAGGTGCACCATCGGCGGCAGCTCATGCATCCAGGTGCGGTAATAGCGCTGGTCGTAGGCATCGTGGTGGGTGCTGGCCCAGCCATGTACCATCAGCGCGTTTTCCACGTCGTCCAGCTGGTCCTTCGGCACGAGAATGTCGATGTCCGAGAACAGGCGGCCACGACCGGATGGCAAGCCGGCCATCGCGTACGCGGCGCCTTTGAGCAGAATCAAGGGCAAGCCCAGCTGGGCCAGATCGCTGCGGATGCGCTCGACTTCGTAGCCGGTCAGGCGCCGATGACGCAGCGCGACGATGCGCGCCGCTTCCAGGTGCTCGCGCGGCTGTGGCGGCACGTCGTCGAGCAGGCCGTGCTCCTCGAGCAGGAAGACCAGGATTGCGCCGACATTGGCGCTGTTGGCCTGGCGCAGCAAGCGGTCCCAGCCCGGCAGGTCAAGCAGCCGGACCCGGCCGGGCGCCGACAGCACCTCGACCAGCAGCGATGGCGCGCGCGCCGTCATGGCGTCAATCCCGCCAGGCGGTCGAACAGCGCGATCGCTTCGTCCAGCTGGCTGTAGCAGAATTCGTGACCGTCGGCGCCCTCGACCAGATCGGCCAGGCAATCGAAGCCGGCAGGGCCGAGCACGAAATAGTTAAAGGCGTTCTCTGCCACCCGAATGAACAATTGCCCCTTGGACATCGAGGTAAGCGTGGTCGCGGCGCCGGCCTCGTAGCGGGGAAACACGATGTGGCGTGCGCGCGCAACGTCGCCAACCTGCGCCACGCTCGTCGCTGGTGCCTTCATGTGCGCGATCGTGCCCTTGTTGGTACCCGGTACGGACGGGCCAAGCAAGGCATCGGGCGCAAACGCGCGGATCACGTCGATCGAGGCATTCTTGAGGCTGACTGGCCGCGCGAGCGGCACGAGCATGCCATCGCTACGCCGGATCAGCGTCAATTCATCCGACAGCAGGCGCCAGCCGCGGCAGACCAGGGCAGCGCACAGCGTGCTCTTGCCCGAGCCGGGCGGGGCCGGCAGAATGACCGCGCAGCCATTGCGCTCGATGACGGCGGCGTGCACGATGAGGTAGCGATGCGCGCGGTTCGAGACGCACCAGTTCATGACCCATTCGAACATCGGCCAGGCCTGCGCCACCGGCAGCGGGGCGAACGGCTCGCGGCCGTCATGATCGAAGCGGACCTGCGGATGCCACCAGCGGCGCAGGCCGGTGCTCTGGCGCAGGCGCACCTGAAAATCGGCAAAGCCGCCCGGCTCCTCGATCAGGTTGTCGCGGTACATCAACCCGATGCCATCGGCGACCAGGGGAATATTCGATTGGATTCGGCTGACAAACGGTCCGGTGCGCAGCAACAGACCAGGGCCGCCCAGGCGCCGCACCAGTTCGGCACGGCCCAGATCGGCTACAAGAGACATGGTTCGATCAGATTCAGGGAGGACAGTTGTTCGAGCAGCTCGGCCACATCATGGGCCAGCGTGGCATCGTCGACTTCGAAATGTTCGCGCAGGATTGCCGCAAGCGCCGATTCAGGCGTGGGCCGGGCACCCATGTGTTGCAGCACGACCAGCGCCTCGGGAGTCAGCAGGTGGGTTGCACCGGACACTTCGTTGAACAGGACGACATCGTCCTGCCACTGGCGGTAATGCAGAACTGCAGGGCCCGGACGACGCCAGGCCCCTGCTTGCTCACTCGCCGTGGACAGCGACAAGATATTGCCTGACCTGATGGATATTCCAGGAAACACTGGCATTGACCTTGTACATGCCGGTGTTCTTGAGTTCGTTCCACATGCGTTGCAGCGTCAGCACGTCGAGAAAGTCGATGCGGCGCGAAATGACGTTCAGGTACGCCGTGCACAGGTGCTTGCCGATATACGAGTACTGGGCATCGAACGTCGACGTCATGACCTCAGCCATCGAGCAGGCGTAATAGGTTTTCTCGAAACGCTTTTCACGGCAATTGAAGATGTCGGCGAACCGCTTGGTCTTGTTGCATGGCCAGCTGCGCTGGACATGGCACCAGTTCGATGGCGACAGCGGATTGCAGCGCTGCTCGGTGGCCACGTTGCTGTTCAGGCCAGCCGAGTGGAAGGCCGATGCCGACTCGCAGACAAAACCGGTTTTTTGCAGCGTCGCGTGGCTTTCCAGCGTCATCAGCACACCCGCCGCGCCCAGGCCAGCTTTGGCCAGGCGGCGGCGCGTGACGCCATGCTGGGGCATCACCGGCGGGATGGAAGGTTGTTGCGGCTCGTTACCGCTTTGTTGCTGATCGTTAGCCACGGCTAGTCCTCGAATTCAATTGCGACACAGGTACTAGAGCAAGTTTCGTGCCCTTAAAATTCCTGTAGGAATATTCTTACTTAAAACAACTACTTAGACGCTTGTCAAGCACGATTTTACACTGCATTGCGAAGGCTGAAACGCGGCAGTGTAAGAATAATCGACAGGCTTTTTAGAAGAAGCTCTCTGGAATGACCAGGATGTCACCAGGGCGCATCATGATGTTGGCAGAGATATCGCCGTCCTTGATCAGGTCGTCGAGGCGCACTGGCAGTTTCTCCTGCTTGCCATCGACCGTGCGAATGATGCTGGCCTTGTTACCCGATGCAAATTCGGTCACGCCGCCAACGGCAATGATCACATCCATTACCGACATCTCGCGGCGATATGGCAGTGCCTGCGGACGTGCGGCCTGGCCGATGACACGGATCTGGTCGGTGAAGTTACCAATGAAATTGGTCACGATCACGGTCACGACCGGTTGCTGGATGAACTTGGCCAGCGCACCCTCGATATCGCGCGCCAGCTGGGTCGAGGTCTTACCGGCGGCCGGCAGATCTTCGACCAGCGGGGTCGTGATCTTGCCGTCAGGACGCACTGGCACCGTCATCGAGACTTCAGGATTGCGCCAGACGATGATGTTGACGCTGTCGCCAGGGCCAATCAGGTAATCCGGATTGATCGGTGCCATTGCGGCGGTGCTCGGCGGCGGCGGCGTGGCGCAGCCAGCCAGAATCAGCATGCAGGCAGCAGCGCCGGCGGCGACCAGGTGTTTCGTCAGTTTCATCATCATCGCGTTCATCCCTTGCACGCGCCATACCCCACCTGCCTGCATGGTTTACCGCGCGAATCAATAATTGTTATTTCGCCATCATGGCCTGCGCTATTGTAACGCAGGCCGTGGCGGGAACAAGCCATGCACAATTGAAATACTTTCTTGTTGTATGATCAACACGTCAGCATCAACAAGTGCATGGCGGCCAGTCTAGCGCTCCAATAATTCCTGCACATGACGCACCGGAATTGCATACGTAATACCGCTTGGCGCCGTGATCGCAGTCTCTTTCAGCCCTTTCACGAACACCATATTGATCACGCCCAGCACCTGCCCGGTGTCGGGATCGTACAGCGGGCTGCCGCTGTTGCCCGGATAGGCAGTGCCGTCGAGCTGATAGATGCTGAACGGCGAGCGCTGCAGCTGCACCACGGCGCGCGCATCGAGCTTGCGCGCATTGGGCGACGGCTGCATGACCGGCGTGATGGCCGCCAGCAGCGCGCGGTGCGTGGCCGGATACAGACCCAGCACCATGCCCAGCGGGAAACCGGTGAACACCAGTGCCTGTCCCTCAGCCGCCATGCTGGCGTTGCCAAGACGCAACGCTGGCAGTGGCGTGCCCTCAATGCGCAAGTGGGCCAGATCATGCTGGCGATCGAGCCCGACCAGTTGCGCCGCCCGAAAACGCACGCCGGCGCCATCCGGCACCACGATTCCCAACTTCTCCAGCTTGGCGCCGTCGAGCTCATTGGGCACCACGTGGGCATTCGTGATCACGCTCAGGCCATCGCCGACGACGAAGCCGGTGCCGCTGAACACGATCGCCGGGCTGCGCGTCTGCATCTGGGTACCGATGCCCACGATCGACGGCTTGACCGCCGCCACCGTCTGCGGCAACGTTGCCGCCCTTGCCGGCGCCATTGGTAATCCCGGCCACATCAGTACGGCCACGGTAACGGCCGCAAGTTTTCTTCCAAACAGTCTACGCATCATCAAACGATCTCATCAGGTTGCAGTTGCACAATGGAAGCAATCGTACGGCCCCTTTCGGTTTTTAGCCATTACAATAAGGACCTTTGAATTTCAGCAACATTTTTTGCGTCGCCTGCCACGCTCCCTCCCGCCGCGCAATCATGCCAAAAAATACAACACGCGGTTTCGCTAAATGTTTGCGATAATGCAACAATTAAGCATCCTGTAATGAAATTCACTTAAGATTTTTCTCTGGCTGTTTGCTCAGGTGTTGCAAACAGACGGTATCGTTTACCCAGAATCGCTGGATTTTCTAACCTGCAATTGCAATTGCTCAGGGTACAAGCGATCATGCACTTTGTTTATTTGTGAGCCTGGTTTTTGCAGACCGGGACCTGACCGGCGAGACTGATACGATGGCTGAAATTACTTCCCAGATTCTTAACCTCCTCAAAGCCATCGGCAAGTACCGCTGGCATGCGGTCATCATCGCCTGGGTGGTGGCGCTGGCCGGCTGGCTGGTCGTCTACAAGTTGCCGAACCAATATGAAGCGTCGGCGCGCGTGTACGTCGATACCCAGAGCATCCTCAAGCCACTGCTGTCGGGCATGACCATGCTGCCGAACCTGGAGCAGCAGGTCCTGTTCATGCGCCGTACCCTGATCAGCCGTCCGAACGTCGAGCGCGTCGTGCGCGAGGTCGACCTCGACGTCAAGGCGACCGACGCCAAGCAGATGAACAAGCTGGTCGACGACATGATGGCCAACATCAAGATCGGCGGTACCGAGCGCGATGACATCTATACCATCAGCTACACCGGCACCAGTGCCCGTGAAGGCAAGGACGTGGTCCAGGCGTTCCTGACCATCTTCGTCGAAGGCAGTTTCGGCAACAAGAAGCAGGATTCCGAAAAAGCGGTGCAGTTCATCGACGACCAGATCCGCAGCTACGAAGAGCGTCTGGCCGCAGCCGAGAACAGCCTGAAGGAATTCAAGATCCGCCACATCGGCATGCTGCCAAGCGAAGGCGCCGACTACGGCACGCGCATGGTCGCCACCAACGAAGGCCTGAGCCAGGCCCGTCTGGAGCTGGCCGAAGCCGAGCAGGCGCGCAATGCAATCCGCCGCCAGATTTCAGGCGGCAGCAGCGCCGGCAGCGGTTCGCGCCCGACGCCGATCTTCGTCGATCCCGAGCTGGATGAGCGCATCGCCAACGTCAACAAGACGCTCGATACGCTGCGCACCCAGTACACCGAGCAGCACCCCGACATCGTCGCCAACCGCCGCCTGCTCGAGCAGCTGCGCGAGCGCCGCGCCGAAGCCGCCAAGAACACCAAGCCAAGCATGGACCCGGGCGCCAGCTACAGCCCGATGCTGCAGCAGCTGACCGTGCAACTGTCGGATGCCGAAGCGCGTGTCGCGTCGCTGCAGGCCAGGGTGGCCGAATACAGCGGCCGCGTCGGCCGCCTGCGTGGCCAGGGCGAGCAAGTGCCCGAGATCGAGGCCCAGCTGGCGCGCCTGAACCGCGACTACGAAGTCAATCGCGAAAATTACCAGAAGCTGGTGGCGAGCCGCGAGTCGGCCAAGCTGTCGGGCGACCTGTCGTCGGCCACCGACATGCTGACGTTCCGCGTCATCGATCCACCGACCGCGCCCGCCACGCCGAGCGGCCCGAACCGCATGCAGCTGTTCTCGCTGGTCTTCGTCGCCGCCCTCGCCGCCGGCCTGGCCGGTGCTTTCCTGCTGAGCCAACTTCGTCCGACCTTCCTCAGCCAGGCGACCCTGCGTGAAGTCACGGGGCTGCCGATCCTGGGCTCGGTCAGCATGAACTGGACCGCCGAACAGACGGTACTGCGCAAGCGCCGCCTGATGGCCCTGGCCGCTTCGGTGCTGCTGCTGTTCGGCCTGTACGCCGCCGGCGTCGCAGCCATCATGATCCGCCCGACGATGTAAGGCCGGTTGGCCACCAAGGAGCAAATGTGAGCATTATCGAAAAAGCGGCCAGCCGCATCGACCAGCAGCGTCAGAACGCTGCTGCCACCCCTGCCGCCGTGATCGTGGCGGATTCGCAAGAGCCCATCACACCTGATGCCGGCTACGTCCCGATGCGCCCACCGGAGCATGCAGCCGCTCCGGCGGCGCCGGTGGTCACGCCGGCAGTTGCCGCGACCACGACCGGGACCACAACTGAGACGACGAGCCCGGCCAGTGGCCGCCACAGCACCCGCCGCATCGAACTGGACCTGGCGCGCATGCGCGAGCTGGGCATGGTCACCGCGGCCGGCGGCCGCACGAACCTGCTGGAAGAATTCCGGATCATCAAGCGTCCGCTGCTCAAGCGCGCCTTTACCGAACGCGGCCCGAAAGACAATCCGGGCAACCTGATCATGGTCACGAGCTCGCTGCCAGGCGAAGGCAAGACCTACAGCGCGATCAACCTGGCGATGAGCATCGCGATGGAACTCGATCACACGGTGCTACTGGTCGACGCCGACGTGGCGCGTCCTTCGGTGCTGCGCACGCTCGGTCTGCCGGCCCAGCGTGGCCTGATGGACATCCTGCTCGACGACAAGCTCGACCTGGCGGACGTCATGCTGCGTACCAATGTTGATACACTGTCGATCCTGCCGGCGGGTACCAGCACGCCCCGTGCAACCGAGCTGCTGGCCAGCTCGACCATGACGGCGATGGTGCACGAACTCGCGCACCGTTATCCGGATCGGGTGATCATCTTCGATTCGCCACCACTGATGCTCACCAGCGAATCGCGGGTGCTGGCCAGCCACATGGGCCAGATCATCGTCGTGGTGGAAGCCCAGACCACGACCCAGCACGCGGTCAAGGAAGCGCTGCAGCAGCTCGAAGGCATGGCCAACGTCAATCTCCTCTACAACAAGACCAGGGATATTCCGGGCATTGAAGAAACGTATGATTACCACTATGGCTAAAGGGCGCACGAGCCGTTGCGCGCCGCGCCTGGCGCCACTGGCGGCCGCAGCGATGCTGCTGGCCGCATGCCCGGCGCAGGCCGAATGGCGCGTCACACCGATTCTGCTCGTCAGCGAAATCTGGACCGACAACGTCAACCTTACCGAAGACCAGTTCGCGTACAGCGACCTGATCACCCAGGTGTCGCCCGGCATCACGGTGACCAACCGCAGCCGGCGCCTGACGGTCAACGCCACCGCCCAGATGCACGGGTTTGCCTACCTGCACGACAGCGACAAGCGCAACCTGAGCGAGCCTGGGATGATTGGTGCAGCAGACAATACGTCGAATACCCAGCGTACCTACAGCGGCAACCTGAAAGGCGAGGTGCTGTCCGACCTGTTCTTCGTCGAGGCCACTGCTTCCCGCGGCCAGCAGAGCCTGTCGGCCTTCGGTCCACGTGCGGGCAACGACCTGTATTCGAACCGTAACCGTACTGATATCGACACCTGGAGCATCAGCCCCTACCTGACGCACCGCTTCGGCAGCTTCGCCTCGGGCATGCTGCGCTACACGCGCGACTCGGTCGGCGGCGGCGATGCGTTCGGCTACAACAATACGGGCGGCGACACCATCCAGGCGAACCTTACCAGCGGGGCTTCGTTCCGGACCGTCGGCTGGGGCCTCACCTACGTCAAGCAAAAACTGGGCGGCGCCGAGTATGGCGACTCGACCAACGAAAACCTGGCCGCCAACCTGCGCTATGTGCTGAGTCCGCGCTGGTCGCTGCTGGCCAATGCCGGCTACGACCGCTATCGCTACGAAGGCATGGGTGGTGGCGATCAAGGCGCCAACTGGTCACTGGGCTTTGCCTGGTCGCCCTCGCTGCGCACGAATGTACAGGCAACACTCGGACGGCACTTCTATGGCACCACGGGCACCCTGTCGGCGCTGCATCGTTCCCGTCATACGACCTGGAATATCAGCTACGACGATATCGTGACGACGTCCCGCGAGCAATTCCTGCTACCGTCGACACTCGACACGGCAAACCTGCTCAACAGCATGTTTGCCACGGCCTACCCGGATCCAATCGAGCGCCAGCGCGTCGTTGCAGCCTATATCCAGGCCAACGGCCTGCCGCCGGCACTGAACGACAGCGTCAACTATCTGAGCAACCGCTTCGTACGCCAAAAATCGCTGCGCGCATCGATGGCGTATGGCAGGGGGATCAGCAACGCAGTGGTCTCGGTGTATGCCAATGACCGCAATGGGCTGTCCAGTCAGCAGAGCGACAGCGCGCTGCTGGGCATCGGGCAGAACAACCTGAACGATAACGTGCGCCAGCATGGCATCGACGCAAATTACACGTACCGGCTCAGTTCGCGCTCGAACCTGACCGCCGGCTACGACTTCAACAAGAGCGATTCCCGTTCGGGCGGCTACGAAGACCACCAGCGCACGCTGCGCCTTGGCGTATCGCGCCGCTTCGGCGACCTGCTTGCCACGGCTGACCTGCGCCGCCGCAGTGGCAGTATCGGCCGCTGGACCAACGACGGCGCCACCAGCAACGGCGCCTATACCGAGCACGCCATTGTGGCGAGCCTGTCCATGCAGTTCTGAGAGCTACGACAATCACGATGTACGAATCCTATTACGGCCTGTCGGCCAAGCCATTCCAGCTGCGCCCCGACCCGCATTTCTTTTATGGCTCGAAGGGCCACAAGCGCGCCATGGCGTACCTCGAGTACGGCCTGTCGCAGGGCGAAGGCTTCATCGTCATCACGGGCGAAGTCGGCGCCGGCAAGACCACGCTGGTGCGCAACCTGCTCGGTCATCTGCCGCTCGACCAGATCATCGCCGCGCACATCGTCAACACCAGCCTCGACCCGGAAGACACGCTGCGCATGGTGGTCTCGAGCTTCGGCCTGCCGTACGAAGGCCAAAGCAAGGCCGAGCTGCTCAACCGCCTCGAACAGTTCCTGCGCACGGTCGACCGCCAGGGCAAGCGCGCCTTGCTCGTCATCGACGAAGCCCAGAACCTCAACGCCCGCACGGTCGAAGAGCTGCGCATGCTGTCGAACTTCCAGACCGACGAACATTCGCTGCTGCAGACGTTCCTGCTTGGCCAGCCCGAGTTTCGCGCCACACTGCACAGCCCCGGCATGCAGCAGTTGCGCCAGCGCGTGATCGCCAGCTACCACCTGGGCCCGATGGATGCGGCCGAGACGCGCGCGTATGTAGAACACCGCCTGGCCACCGTCGGCTGGCAGGGCACGCCGTCGTTCGACGATGGTGCGCACAGCGCAATATACGCCTACAGCGGCGGCATCCCGCGCAAGACCAACACGTTGATGGACCGCGTGCTCCTGATGGGCTATCTGGAAGAACTGCAGGCATTCACCGAAGCGCACATCAACGATGTGGTGCGCGACATCTCGGAAGAATTCGATGCCCCCGACCTTGACGATCTGGGCGATGCACACGACCAGAAAATCGGCGGCAGCCACGGCAACGAGCCGCACCCGGGCGAGCGCCGTGCCAGCGTCGAGCAGCTCGACGAACGCATGATGCGCCTCGAGAAATCGATCGTGTCGGTGCTGTCGATCCTGAAAAAGATCGCCGCCACGCCACCCAACGCCGCCGGCGCCGCGCCCCACCACCCGGACCACCAGGAATAACCCGCCATGAAAATGACCGCTCCCGCAGCCCGACCGCGTCCAGCGCCGGGTGAAAAAATCCGCAATGCGATGACCTGCGACGTGGAAGACTACTTCCAGGTGTCGGCCTTTGCCCCGTACATCGACCGCGACAGCTGGCCGACGCGCGAATGCCGCGTCGAAGCCAATATGGAACGCATCCTCGCGCTGTACGAGCGCGAAGGCGTGCGCGCGACCTTCTTCACGCTGGGCTGGATCGCCGAGCGCTATCCCGCGATGGTGCGCCGCATCGTCGAAGCGGGCCACGAACTGGCCAGCCACGGCTACGGCCACCTGCGCGCCTCGGACCAGAGCCGCGCCGAATTCGACAACGATATCCGCTCGGCCAAGGCGCTGCTGGAAGACATCGGCGGCCAGGCCGTCGTCGGCTACCGCGCGCCAAGTTTTTCGATTGGCCACGGCAATCTGTGGGCGCTCGACGCGCTGCACGAAGCGGGCTACAAGTACAGCTCGAGCATCTACCCGATCGCGCACGACCACTACGGCATGCCCGACGCGCCGCGTTTCGCGTTCTACCCAAACGGCCCGGACGGCATCCTCGAAGTGCCGATCACCACGGTGAAGATGGCCGGTCGCCACCTGCCGGCCGGCGGCGGCGGCTACTTCCGCCTGCTGCCGTACGCGCTGTCGCGCTGGATGATGGAAAAGGTCAACCGCGAAGACGGCGAGTCGGCCCTGTTCTACTTCCACCCGTGGGAAATCGACACCGACCAGCCTCGGCCCGACGGCCTGGGCGCCAAGGCGAAGTTCCGTCACTACGTCAATATCGGCCGCATGGAGCGCCGTCTCGAACAGCTGGCGCGTGATTTCAAGTGGGACCGCATGGACCGCATCTTCCTGGACAAGCCATGAATTCGATCATCGAAGCGGCGCAAGCCCGGCGCGCGGCGCCCGTTGCCGCTGCCGCCGGTCCGCAGACGCTGCATTTGATGACGCCGCAAACTGCGGCGCGCTGGGATGTGTTCGTCCGGGCCTGCCCGGAAGCGACGTTCTTCCACCTGTCCGGCTGGCAGTCCGTGATCGAGCAATCGTTCGGCATCAAGACCTGGTTCTACTTCGTCGAGCAGGACGGCCAGATCCAGGGCGTGCTGCCGCTGGCAGAGATCAAGAGCCGCCTGTTCGGCCATTCGCTGGGCGCGATGCCGTTTTGCGTGTACGGCGGCGTGGCCGCCATCGACGACGGCGCGCGCGTGCTGCTCGATGGCGCAGCCGATGCGCTGGCGCGCAAGCTCGGCGTGGGCCACCTCGAATACCGCGCCATGGAGCGCGCGCACCCGCATGACCCGAGCTGGCTGACCAAAGAGCTGTACGTCACGTTCCGCAAGGAGATCAGCGCCGTCGATGACGAGAACCTCAACGCCATCCCGCGCAAGCAGCGCGCCATGGTGCGCAAGGGGATCAAGCTGGGCCTGAAGGGCGTGGTCGAGGACAACGTCGACAATATGTTCACGGCGTATGCCCACAGCGTGCTGCGCCTGGGCACGCCGGTGTTCCCGAAGAAGTACTTCGCGCTGCTGCAGAAGACCTTCGGCGCCGAATGCGAAGTGCGCTCGATCTACACCAGCGACGACCGCCTGGTCGGCTCGGTGCTGTCGTTCTACTGGCGCGACGAAGTCGTGCCCTACTACGGCGGCGGCATGGACCTGGCGCGCGAAGTGGCGGGCAACGATTTCATGTACTGGAACCTGATGCAGGCGGCCGCGGCGCGCGGTTGCCGCCTGTTCGACTTCGGCCGCAGCAAGCTGGGCACCGGCGCCTACGACTTCAAGAAGAACTGGGGCTTTGTTGCCACGCCGCTGCCGTACGAATACAAGCTGTACGCCACCGATGCGCTGCCGGACAACAATCCGCTGAACCCGAAGTACCAGTTGTTCATCAAGGTGTGGAAAAAGCTGCCGCTGCCGGTGGCGAACTTCATGGGCCCTTACATTGTGCGCAACCTGGGCTGATAACGTGCAAGACCTGCTGCTGCTGATCCACCGCATCCCGTACCCGCCCAACAAGGGCGACAAGATCCGCTCCTACCACCTGCTCAAGCACCTGGCACGTGACTACCGCGTGCACCTGGCCACGTTCGTCGACGATGCCGACGACTGGCAGCACGTGCCGGCGGTAGAGGCGCTGTGCGCCAGCAGCCATTTCGCACCCCTCAACCCCTTGCGCGCCCGCGTGCGCAGCCTGGGCGCGCTCGTCAGGAACCGCTCGCTGTCGCTCGACTACTACCAGGATGCCGGGCTGGCGCGCTGGGTCGACCAGGCCGTCGCGACGCACGATATCAAGCGCGTGATGGTGTTTTCGTCGCCGATGGCGCAATACGCCGACAAGCTGGGCGATGCGCGCCGCGTGATCGACTTCTGCGACGTCGATTCCGATAAATGGCGCCAGTACGCCGAGAAGAAGTCGCCGCCAATGAGCTGGCTGTACCGGCACGAAGCACGCCAGTTGCTGCGCTACGAGCGCCAGGTCGCCAGCCAGTACGACGCGTCGCTGTTCGTCTCTGCCCCCGAGGCCGATTTGTTCCGCAAGCTGGCGCCGGAAAGCGTGGCGCGCATCGGTCACTTCAGCAACGGCGTCGATACCGAGTACTTCTCGCCCGAGCACGCGTTTGCCAGTCCGTACGGCGCGGGCGAACGGGCCCTGGTGTTTACTGGCGCGATGGATTACTGGCCGAACGTCGACGCCGTGCAGTGGTTCTGCGACGAGGTCTTCCCTGCCCTGCGCGCGCAGGATCCGGCACTGGCCTTCTACATCGTCGGCTCGCGCCCGAATGCCCAGGTCCAGGCGCTCGCCGCCTTGCCGGGCGTGACCGTGACGGGCACCGTGCCCGACGTGCGCCCGTATATCCGCCACGGCTGCGTGGCGGTGGCGCCACTGCGCATCGCGCGCGGCATCCAGAACAAGGTGCTGGAAGCGATGGCCATGGCCACGCCGACGGTGGTCTCGCCGCAGGCGCTTGAAGGCATCGATGCGGCGCCGGGCAGCGAGCTGGCCGTGGCCGACGGCGCGCCGGCCTGGATCGAGACCGTGGGCGCGCTGCTGGCGCGCCAGCACGAACAGAACGCAAGCATGGGCCGCGCCGCACGCGCGCGCGTCGAACATCACTATAGTTGGCCAAGCAACCTGGCCTGCATCGAGGAGCGACTGGAATGCACGTGACACCCCCATCCGGCATTGCCGGCGCCAATCTGGACGCCGCTCCCACGCCACTGGCACGCTCGAGCGCCATGCTGATCGCGCTGGCATTGCTCGCGCCGTTCTTCCTGTACCTGGGCACCGCCGAATCGCTGGTCGCGATCTGGAACAGCTCGGAAACCTTCGCCCACGGCTACGCCATCCTGCCGATCAGCCTGTGGCTGATCTGGCGCCGGCGCGACGTGTTCGATGCGATTCCGGCGCGTCCGTGGGCACCTGCGCTGCTTCTGCTGGCGGTGCTGGGGGCCGGCTGGCTGCTGGCGCGCATGGGCGAAGTGCAGGTCGTGATGCAATACGCGTTTGTCGCGATGTTCCCGATCGTGGCGCTGGCCATGCTCGGCCCGCGCCTGGCCGGGGCACTCGCGTTCCCGCTCCTGTTTCTGCTGCTGGCAGTGCCGTTCGGCGAAGTGTTCGTCGCGCCGCTGATCAATTTGACCGCGGACTTCACCGTGTGGGCCGTGCAGGCCACCGGCATCCCGGTGCTGCGCAACGGTACCCGCTTCGACCTGCCAACCGGCTCGTGGTCGGTGGTGGAAGCCTGCAGCGGCGTGCGCTATCTGATTTCGTCCGTCACGCTGGGCTGCCTGTACGCCTACCTGACCTACCAGTCGACCAAAAAACGTTTGCTGTTCATCGCGGTGTCGATTGTTGTGCCGATCATCGCCAACGGTTTGCGCGCCTACATGATCGTGATGATCGGCCACCTGTCGGGCATGGAACTGGCCACCGGCGTCGACCACCTGATCTATGGCTGGGTATTTTTCGGCCTCGTGATGCTGTTGATGTTCTGGATCGGCAGCTTCTGGCGCGATGACGATCCGCTGCCGGCGGCCGAATTGCCGGTGGCGGCGCGTACCCGCCGCGATGGCCTGCCGCCGGTCAGCACGGCCCGCATGGCTGCCATGTGCGCCGCCGTCGTGGCTCTGGCCGCGCTGTGGCCGGGCTTTGCCCGCTACAACGATGCAGCCAATCTCAATCCCCAGCCGGTACAGCTGACGAGTGTGGCGATCGGCTGGCCGCAGACGGCGCCATTTACCGGCTGGACGCCACGCTGGGTCGCGCCGGATGCGACATACCGCGCCACCTTCCGCAACCCGGAAGCCACGGCGCCAGTCTCGCTCGACATCATGTACTACCGCAACCAGCGCAATGGCAAGGCCCTGATCAGCTCCATCAATATGCTGGCCGCTTCCGACGACGCCTGGCATGCGCTGGGTGGCTCGACGCGCAGCGAAACGATCGACGGCAAGCCGGTCACGCTGCGCGAAACGCGGATGACGGGCCCCGGCGGCCAGTTCCTGGTGTGGCAATGGATGTCGATCGACGGCCACCTGACTTCGAACAACTACGTCGGCAAGCTGCTGCAGGCCCAGTCCAAGCTGCGCTTCCGCGGTGACGATGGCGCCGTCGTGCTGCTGTCGGCGCCGGTGGGCGACGCCCCCGACGCCGCGCGCGCCGCACTGCGCGCCTTCATGACCGTGCAGGGCCAGGCGATCGAGCGTGCCATCGAGCACGCGCGCACGCATTGAACGGGAACGCACGGACCATGCACAGTGATCTGGCGGTGTTGAACGCCCAGCGGCCCCTCGTGGTACATCTGGTGTATTCCCTGGATGTCGGCGGGCTGGAAACGCTGCTGGTCGATTGCATCAATCGCATGCCGGCCGACAAATACCGGCATGCGGTGGTGTGCCTGACCCGCTACAGCGCGTTCGCGGACAAGATCACGCAACCGGGCGTCGAGCTGTATGCGCTGAACAAGCCGCCCGGGAACGGGCTACGCGTGCATGCCGACTTCTGGAAGCTGATGCGGCGCCTGCGGCCGACGATCCTGCACACCTACAACCTGTCGGCGATGGAGTACTGCTTCACGGCGGCCGCTGCCGGCGTACCGGTGCGCATCCACGCCGAGCATGGCCGCGACGCGTCCGATCCGCATGGCCTGAACCCCAAGCACAACTTGCTGCGCCGCCATCTCGCGCCGTTCATCGACCGCTATGTGCCGGTGTCGGACGATCTGCAGCGCTGGTTCAGCGAGGTTGTCCGCATCCCGGCTGCCAAGAACCACCTGATCAAGAACGGCGTCGATACCGACCGCTACGCTCCGCGCGCGCAAGCGGCGACGGCCGCGCCGTGGGGCGCCGACGACATCGTCATCGGCGCAGTGGCACGGGTGCAGGACGTCAAGAACCACGCCAGCCTGGTGGCTGCATTTGCGCTGCTGCGCGAGCGCCTGCCGGCCCTGCGCGACCGGCTGCGCCTGTCGATCGTCGGCGACGGCCCGTTGTTCGGCAAGATCCAGGCGCAGGTCGCAGAAGCCCGCCTGCAGGACGTCGTGTGGCTGCCCGGCGCGCGCGCCGACGTGGCCGACCTGCTGCATGGCTTTACGATCTTCGCCCTGCCCTCGCTGGCCGAAGGCACGCCCGTGTCGCTGCTCGAAGCGATGGCCTGCGGCCTGCCGTCGGTGTGTTCGCGCGTGGGCGGCATCCCCGAAGTCGTCGTCGATGACGTGCATGGTATCTTGGTCCCGGTCGAGGTCGACGCGCTGGCCGAGGCGCTCGCGCGCTACGTCCAGGACCCGGCCCTGCGGGCACGCCACGGCGCGGCCGCGCGCGCGCGCATCGAAGACAAGTACAGCATGGCCGCCATGCTCGGCGCGTACACCGCGCTGTACGACGGCCTGTGTGCGCGCAAGGCGCCGGCGCGACTGCGTCCCATCGTCAACTCTTAACTTCAGCGGAACCAGACAGCATGTGCGGAATAGTCGGCATTTTTGATACCCTCGGCAACCGGGAAATCGACCGCGCGGCCCTGGGCCGCATGAACGAAAGCCAGCACCACCGCGGCCCCGACGAGGGTGAGCTGTATCTGGAACCGAGCATGGGCATGGGCCACCGCCGCCTGTCGGTGATCGACCTGGCCAGCGGCCAGCAGCCGATCGTCAACGCCGAGCGCGACGTGGTAATGGTGTTCAACGGCGAGATCTACAACTACCGCGAGCTGCGCGTCGAACTGGAGGCACTGGGCTTCGTGTTTCGCACCAAGTCGGATTCGGAATCGCTGCTCCACGCCTACCAGGCCTGGGGCCCGGACTGCGTGCACCGCCTGCGCGGCATGTTCGCGTTCGCGATCTGGGACCGCAAGAAGCAGACGATGTTCCTGGCGCGCGACCATGTCGGCGTCAAGCCGATGTTCTACTCGCTGCTGCCCAACGGCCTGTTCGTGTTCGGCTCCGAGCTGAAATCGATCATGACCCACCCCGAGCTGTCGCGCAAACTCAACCCGCGCGCGGTTGAGGATTACTTCGCGTTTGGCTACGTGCCCGAGCCGCACACCATTTTTCACAACGCGTACAAACTCGCGCCCGGCCACCGCATCGTGATCAAGGCCGGCGCGCGCGAGGTCACGCCCGAGCAGTACTGGGACGTGCCGTTCAAGCGCGCCCCACAGCGCCCGATGCAGGAAATCGAGCAGGAGCTGATCGAGCGTGTGCGCGAGTGCGTGCAGAGCCAGACCGTGGCCGACGTGCCGCTGGGCGCGTTCCTGTCCGGCGGCGTCGATTCGAGCGCGGTCGTGGCGATGATGGCGCAGAATAATCCCGATCCGGTGACGACGCTGTCAATCGGCTTTGACGATCCGGAATACGACGAGTCGAAGTTTGCCAACGAGGTGGCCACGCGCTACGGCACGATCCACCACGCGCAGATCGTCGACAAGGATGACTACGGCCTGATCGACACGCTGGGCCACCTGTACGACGAACCGTTCGCCGACAGCTCGGCGATCCCGACCTACCGCGTGTGCCAGTTGGCACGCAAGCACGTGACCGTGTCGCTGTCGGGCGACGGCGGTGACGAGAGCTTTGCCGGCTACCGCCGCTACCGCTATGCGATGGCCGAGCAGCGCGTGCGCGACAAGGTGCCCGCCAGCCTGCGTAAACCGGTGTTCGGCACGCTCGGCAAGCTGTATCCGAAAGCCGACTGGGCGCCGCGCATGTTCCGCGCCAAGACCACGTTCGAGGCACTGGCACGCGACACGGTCGAGGGTTACTTCCACGGCGTGTCGATCATGCCCGACCGCGTGCGGGCGCAGTTGTTCTCCGATTCGTTCAAGCGCGAGCTGCAGGGCTA
This sequence comes from Telluria sp. ZT3P25, assembly GCF_059685895.1. NCBI lineage: Bacteria > Pseudomonadati > Pseudomonadota > Betaproteobacteria > Burkholderiales > Oxalobacteraceae > Telluria > Telluria sp. ZT3P25. Next base: position 392,474 of record NZ_JCASIJ010000002.1, on the reverse strand, counting down.
CAGCGCGATCGAGGTGTTCCTTGGCCACGCTGCAAAGTCGCCGACGGACGACCCGCTGTCGCTGATCCAGTACCTCGACTTCAAGACCTGGCTGCCGGGCGACATCCTGACCAAGGTCGACCGCGCCGCGATGGCGCACTCGCTCGAAGTACGCGTGCCGCTGCTGGACCATACGTTTGTGGAATGGGCATCAAGCCTGCCGCCGGATATCAAGCTCGGTGGCGGCGAAGGCAAGTACATCTTCAAGAAGGCGCTCGAACCGTACCTGTCGCATGACGTGCTGTACCGCGCCAAGAAGGGCTTCTCGATTCCGCTGGCCGCCTGGCTGCGCGGCCCCTTGCGCGAGAAGCTGCGAGAAGCCGCGCTGTCGCCGCTGCTGCTCGACACCGGCATGTTCAACGAAAAATTCTTGCGCGAGATGGTCGACCAGCATATCGCCGGCAGCAAGGATTACAGCGCGCCGCTGTGGTCGGTGCTCATGTTCGAGACCTTCCTGCGGGTGAGCGCCAACCGCCCATAAGTGCCGGCCACAATTTCTCAATAATTCTTTTAATGGACGACACCATGACCGCAATGCCGCGACTGATTGCCTTCTACCTGCCGCAGTACTATCCGGTTGCAGACAACGATAAATTCTGGGGCAAGGGATTTACCGAGTGGACCAATACTGCCAAGGCGCGACGCCGCTTCCCTGGCCACTATCAGCCGCACGTGCCGGCCGATCTCGGCTTTTACGATTTGCGCGTGGCGGAAACCCGCCAGGCGCAGGCAGACCTTGCGCGCCAGTACGGTATTGAAGGCTTCTGCTATTACCATTACTGGTTCGGTAACGGCAAGCGCGTGCTGGAGCGGCCTTTCGCCGAAGTGCGTTCGTCGGGCGAACCGGACTTTCCGTTCTGCCTGTGCTGGGCCAACGAAACCTGGAGCGGTGTCTGGCACGGCGCGGAAAACCGTATCCTGATCGAGCAGCTCTATCCGGGCCCCGAGGACGATCAGCGCCATTTCGACGAGCTGCTGCCTGCCTTCCAGGACAAGCGCTACATGAAGGTCGATGGCAAGCCGATCTTCCTCGTCTACCGCCCGTTCAACATCAAGGATACCGAAGCCACGATCGCACGCTGGCGCACGATGGCGGCCACGGCGGGTCTGCCGGGCATCTATTTCGTGGGTGTGTGCGCTGCCGGTCAGCCGAATCCGGAAGATGTCGGCTTCGATGCATCGATCTTCCACGGCAATGCGCCGCTTCGCCCATGGGGAAGCTGGAAAAATCCGGTGACGATGATCAAGAACGCTGCTCTGCGCCGCCTTGGGATTCCAACGATCCACGATTACGAACGCTCGATCAAGTACTTCGTGCCCGACAGCCTGCCATCGACCCGCTATCCTTCGGTGATCAACGGGTGGGACAATACCGCGCGCAGTGGCGCACGCGGGCTGGTACTGCAAGGCACCACGCCACAGCTGTATGGCCGCGCACTGAAAAAAGCCTTCGACGTGACGCGCGACCGCAAGCAGCATCCGGATGCGCGCCTGATTTTCCTCAAATCATGGAACGAGTGGGCGGAAGGCAATCACCTGGAGCCGGACCTGAAGGATGGCCATGCCTATCTGCAGGCCGTGGCAACTGAACTGGAACAGGAACGCAGCCGTCTTGGGCAGAACCAGGCAAGTCCGGTAGTGACGCAAGCCGCCTGACGCAACGCATGCGCTGCTGCCCGAGAACGGGCCGGGGGCAGGCCGTGATGCATTCACGGCCTGCCCCTTTGTCATGGCGTCAATCGGGTTTGACGTTCCGGTTTGCGAACGAATCGCGCAGGAATGGATTCTCGAAGCGCGCCTGACCTTGCGCCGCTGCATCCAGCTGCGACACTGCCAGCTCGCTGGTGATCAGCGTCGATGCGGTCACAGCCATTGGCTGAGCGAACTCGACGCCATTGTCATAGCTGCGACGATCGATCACCCACACACGGCGGGCGCCGCTGGCACAAGCGACAGCATCGGAGCCGACGCAATAGCGGATGCCACCGGCATCGACAAAGGCCTTTTCGGGAACCAGCGATAACGCCTTGCTACGCTCGGCACCCAGCTTGGCCAGCAGATTGCGCCACTGCGGATTATCGGGAGGCCGGATTGCCAGGGGCAAGCCCCAGTCGGCACCTTCGGCATAGAACATCACACCCCAATACACGCTCAAATGCGGCGCGATCACCAGGTCGCCCGGCAAGGCGCGTTGCTTGACATAGGCAGCGGCGGCCTGATAACTCTCTTGCGGGACGAAATTGCCGGCCCAGGGCATCGTCACGCACGCGAGCGCAGCCGTGAACACCATGGCCAGCGCAGACACCATGCGCTGACGCTGTTGCAGCACGTGCGCGATGCCAGCGCCAGCGCCCAGCGCCAGGAAGGGCATCAGGTTGGCAGAAAATACCGGCGGCTTGAAGATGGGCTTGCCAAGAAAACCGATGATATACACCGCCAGCAGGACACCAACCGGCACCACCAGCACGGTGACGCGCCAACGCTTGCTCTGCATGCCAAGGAACACCAGGGTTGCAAACACCACCACGCCGGCCCAGGTCAGCATCTCCAGGTAATCGCCACCCGCGCCAGCGACAGTCTGGCCAAAAATCATGATGAAGCTGTCCCAGGAACTCGGGGGCAATGGCTCGGTGCCACGCATCAGGGCGCTCAAGGGCAGGGGCAGCATCGCAACCCCTGCAAGGCATTGCAAGATGATCCAGTTCCTGGCGACCTTCCCTGGTGTCGTTTTGACGTGCTCGATTGCGATTGCAAGCACGACGAACGCGACAAAAATGAATTCGATGGCGTGCACATAGGCTGCGCACAATTCAAGCAATACCAGTGCCGCAGCGCGCCAGCCTGACGGCTGCTGCAAGAAGCGCACGTTCACGTACCACACGCCCATGATCAGTGCGGGTACCAGCCCGTACATGCGCAGGTTGCCGGCGCCCCAGGCCGTGGTCGGCAACAACAGGAAAATTGCCGTGGCCCACAGCGCCGCGGTCGCCCCGCTCGTCGAGCGCGCGACCAGGTACAGCACCAGTGCCGATACCATCGTCAATGCCAGCGAGCTCGCCAGGGCCCAGGTGCCGCTGTCGGGCGAAAACAGCATCCAGCCTTTCAGGACCAGGAAATAGACGAACGGATGAATATCGTTACGCAGGATCTCCATGAAGAAACTGGGCAACGGCTGGAACGTATGGGTCAGCGCAATCAGCTCGTCTTCCCATAGCGAACTGCGCAGCGAAAAGTAATGAATGAGCGCAATCAGGCCGATGAGGGCAGCCAGCAATGGCAGACCCTGGTGGAGCAGCCGGTTTCGGGCGATATTGCTGGAGGGGAGTGGTGTCATGCTTATTTTCGGGAGTCGATTCGGAATGCGAATTTGCGATAGCCGACATAACTCGCGCATGCCTGCAGCACGGAGGCGATGGCGATGGCCAGCGGCGGCGGGCAGTGTTTCCAGACCAGCAGGGAATAGATCGCATAGTTGACAGCCGCAGCCGCCAGCGCTGTCAACGCATAGCGCATTGCTTCGCCCGCCGATTTGTCTTCCTTGACGCCAAACGTGAACGTGCGGTTGGCGAGCCAGGTGACGAGCGTGGCAATGGCAATGGCGGGAGGACGTGCGTAGAACGGCGAGACGCCGCTCCAGATCAGGAACGTTGTACAGCCGAGGTCAACGACAAAGCCGAGCCCCCCAACCAGAATGAAGCGCAGGATCACTCGCCGTCCTGCCCGTTCCTGAAACGAGGCACCAGCAGATATTGAATTCGCTTTTGCTCGAGGCGGCCACGCGCGACGCTGTCGAGAATCAGTCCGCACATCAGCGAAATACCGGCAAGCAGCATCAGACCAGTCGCCAGAATCGCAGTCGGGAAACGCGGCACCGTACCGGTTTCAAGATACGTCTCGAACAGCGGTATGCCAAATGCGATGGAGATGAGCATGAGCACGAGTGCGATCGTGCCATAGAACTGCACTGGCCGGACTTCTTTCAGCAACAGCATGAATGTCAGCAGGATGCGGATACCGTCACGAATCGTGTTCAGCTTGCTGGTACTGCCCTCCTGGCGGGCGCCATAAGCGGTCGGCATTTCCACGATCGGCATGCGCAGTTGTGAGGCATGCACCGACATCTCGGTCTCGATCTCAAAGCCTGCCGATACGGCCGGAAAGGTTTTCACGAAGCGGCGCGAAAACACCCGGTAGCCCGAAAAGATATCGGTAAACAGGCGGCCAAACAGGCGGCGGTACAAACCATTGAACAGCCGGTTACCGAAACCATGCCCGGCGCGGTGTGCGTTCTCATAGACGTTTTCCCGCGTCCCAACCACCATGTCGAGCTGTTCGTCGATCAGGCGCGCGATCATCGCTGGCGCGCGGTCGGCATCGTAGGTGCCGTCACCGTCGGCCATCAAATAAATGTCGGCATCGATATCGGCAAACATGCGTCGCACGACGTTACCTTTGCCAGGCCAGGGTTCGTGACGCACGATCGCGCCCGCGGCGCGCGCTTCACTGGCGGTATTATCGCTTGAGCGATTATCATAAACATACACCCGCGCACTGGGCACCACCTGCTGGAACTTGGCGACCACAGCGCGAATTGCCAGACCTTCGTTATAGCAAGGCAGCACGATTGCGATCTGAAGACCGTTGAAAACGTTCTGATTGGCGATCGACGGGGTTGAGATCGAAGAGTCGCCATGGACAAACTCGTTGCCGATCAGTTCGGGTTCTGCGGTGTTCATGATTCCCTGTTTTGCTGAAGGATGAAATTAAAGTACTTTCCCACGCACAATAGCGCAGTATCTTTTCGATTTTATTTCAGGAATCATGCTTGCGCCAGCTTTCGCATCCGACTGTTGGTGCGATTCCAATGCCACTACGTTCGCACCGGCGCCCAGTCGCGGTACCAGGCCCAGAAGTTGGCCAGGCCCGTGGCCAGCGGCGTGGTGGGTGCAAAGTCGACCCAGGCCTTGAGCTTGGCGATCGACGCATGCGTGGCCGGCACGTCGCCCGGCTGCATCGGCAAAAATTCCTTGCGCGCTTCGATGCCCATCACGGACTCGAGCGTGCGGATGAATTCGAGCACCTGCACCGGATTGTGGTTGCCGATGTTGAACACCGTATGCGGCGCGCTCGTGGCCGTGGCCGGTGTCGGCTTGAACAGCAGGCGCACCACCCCTTCGACGATGTCGTCGATATAGGTGAAGTCGCGCGTGAGCAAGCCTTCGGCGAACACGGGAATCGTGGCGCCGCGCATCATTTTCTCGGCAAAGCTGAAATACGCCATGTCGGGCCGGCCCCATGGACCGTACACCGTGAAGAAGCGCAGGCCGGTAGCCGGCAACTTGAACAGGTGGCTGTACGAGTGCGCCATCAATTCGTTGGACTTCTTGGTGGCGGCGTACAGCGACACGGGCGCATCGACCTGGTCATCTTCACTGAACGGGACCTTGGCATTGTTGCCGTACACGCTGCTGCTGCTGGCGTACAACAAGTGCTCGATCGCTCCCTGGCGGCAGGCTTCGAGGATATTCCCAAAGCCCACCAGATTCGACTGGATATACACGGACGGATTGTCGATCGAGTAGCGCACACCGGCTTGCGCCGCCAGGTGCACCACCAGCTGCGGCCGCTCACGCTCGAACAGCGCGGCGACCTGCGTTGCATCGCTCAGTTCGACCGTGTGGCAGACGACGCCGGCAGGTGCGAGCAGCGCGCGCACCCGGTCATGCTTGAGGCGCGGATCGTAATAGTCGTTGAAGTTATCGCAGCCGACGACCTGATGGCCCATGGCCGCCAGGCGCGCGGCCACGAAGCTGCCGACGAAGCCGGCAGCGCCCGTAACGAGGATCCGCTGGGCTGGCATCAGGCGGCCGTCCGGCTGACGCGGCCAATCCCTTCGTAGGCCAGGCCGGCAGCAGCAACGACCGCTGGATCATAGATGTTACGGCCATCGAAGATCGCCTTGTCGCGCAGGATGGTGGCCAGGCCAGCGAAGTCCGGTGCACGGAATTCTTTCCATTCGGTGACCAGGACCAGCGCATCGGCGCCTTCGGTCGCCGCGGCGGCCGAGCTGACGATCGTCAGCATGCCTTCGACGCGCGCAGCGCCGTGCTCGCGTTCCAGGACGCGCAGCGCTTCACTGCTGGCGACCGGATCGTAGGCGCGCACGTGGCAGCCGGCATCGAACAGTTCCTTGAGCAGCACCAGGCTTGGCGCTTCACGCATATCGTCGGTGTTCGGCTTGAACGACAGGCCCCACACGGCGATCGTCTTGCCCTTGAGGCCTTCGACGCCGCCGTAGAAGCGCGTGAGCTTCTTGAACAGTACGTTTTTCTGGTTGTCATTGACCAGTTCGGTCGCTTCCAGGATATGCAGCACCTGGCCATGATCGCCACCGGTCTTGACCAGCGCCTTGACGTCTTTCGGGAAGCACGAACCGCCGTAGCCCATGCCGGCGTACAGGAACTGCGAACCGATGCGTGGATCGAGGCCCATGCCGTGGCGCACGGCTTCGATGTCGGCGCCCAGCACTTCGGCCAGGTTGGCCAGCTCGTTCATGAAGCTGATGCGGGTGGCCAGCATGGCGTTGGCGGCGTACTTGGTCAGCTCGGCGCTGCGCACGTCCATCTCGACCAGCTTTTCGTGGTTGCGGCTGAATGGTGCGTACAGCTGGCGCATCAGCTTGGTTGCGACGGTGTCGTCGCTGCCGACGACGATGCGGTCAGGCCGCATGAAGTCGTCGATGGCTGCGCCTTCTTTCAGGAATTCGGGATTGCTCACCACCGAGAACGACAGCGTGCTGCCGCGCTTGTCGAGTTCGCCCTGGATGGCGGCGCGCACTTTATCGGCGGTACCGACCGGGACAGTCGACTTGTCGACCACGACCACTGGCTTGTCGATGCGCTGACCGATCGAACGGGCGGCGGCCAGAATGTGGGTCAGGTCGGCGCTGCCATCTTCGTCAGGCGGCGTGCCCACTGCCAGGAACACGCAATCCGCGTGCGCGACGGCTTCGTCGTAGCTGGTCGAAAACAGCAGGCGACCTGCCTTGGCGTTACGCTCGACCATGTTGTCGAGGCCAGGCTCGTGAATCGGAATGACACCGTTCTTGAGCATTGCAATTTTTTCTTCGTTGACGTCGAGACACAGTACAGTGTTGCCGACATCGGCGAAGCAAGCGCCTGAAACGAGCCCGACGTAGCCGGTGCCAATGATGGTGATCTTCATGATTTATATTGGGGAACTAGGTAACTGAAAAATAGAACCGGGCAGAGCAGCACGGCGAACCAGGCTATTTTTCCACAGATTGAAAAATAATTGCCACACGTAACAAATGCGTACAAAACTTGAATTATAGTATCATGGTTGTCAAAAATTTATGCGTTTGCTCGCCAATTGTGCTGCCCTCAGGCAAAATTTTTCGCATAATCACGACATTGCAGTTCAACACTTCCACTCCCGGATCCACGCATCCGGCGGTGCACCGATCAGCACCCGGCACGACACGATGAAGTTACTCACCTTTAGCACCCTGTATCCCAATTCACAGCAACCGAACCACGGTATCTTCGTGGAAACCCGATTGCGCTACCTGATTGCCAGCGGGCAGGTCGAGTCACGTGTCGTGGCGCCAGTGCCATGGTTTCCCCTCAAGGGGGAGCGCTTCGGCCATTATGGCACTCTGGCCAAGGTGCCGCGACGCGAAACACGCAACGGTATCGACGTCACGCACCCGCGCTACCTGGTGCTGCCGCGCGTGGGCATGAACGTCACGCCCTACACACTGGCGCATGCGGCAAAAAAAGAGATCGGCCGCATCCTCGACAGCGGTTACGACTTCGACGCCATCGACGCGCACTATTTCTATCCGGATGGCGTGGCGGCCGTGATGCTCGGCAAATACTTTAACAAACCGGTGGTGATCACTGCGCGCGGCACCGACATCAACCTGATCCCCCAGTTCGCGCGGCCGCGCCAGCTGATCCTGGACGCAGCGCGCGACGCCGACGGCATCATCACCGTGTGCAAGGCGCTCAAGGACGAGATGGTCGGGCTGGGTGTGTCGCCTGACAACATCACGCCGCTGCGCAATGGCGTCGATCTGGAGCGCTTTGCGCCCATCGACCGCGCCGCCGCGCGCGCTGCCGTCGGGCTGGTGCCGGGTCGGTTCACGCTGCTGTCGGTCGGCCTGCTCGATCCGCGCAAGGCGCACGACCTGATCATCCGCGCCCTGCCCCAGCTGCCGGACGTCGATCTCCTGATCGCCGGCATCGGCCCTGAAAAAAACAACCTGGAGCGCCTGGCGCGTGAATTGAACGTGCAGGACCGCGTCAAACTGCTGGGCAGCGTGCCGCAGACCGAACTGAAAACCTATTACAACGCCGCCGACACCCTGGTGCTGGCGTCGAGCCGCGAAGGCTGGGCCAACGTGCTGCTCGAAAGCATGGCGTGCGGCACCCCGGTGGTGGCCAGCAATGTCTGGGGTACGCCCGAAGTGGTGGCGGCGCCTGCCGCCGGCGTTTTGATGCCACAGCGCACCCCCGAAGGCCTCGTCGCGGCGCTGAGCGCGTTACGCGCCAACTACCCGGCGCACAGCGCCACCCGCCGCTACGCCGAAGACTTCGGCTGGCAACCGACTACCCAGGGCCAGATCGACCTGTTCCACTCCATCTTGGCGAGAAAAGCCGCGTGAAAATCCTTTATCACCACCGTACCCGTTCCAAGGACGGCCAGTACGTCCACATCGAAGAAATGATCCGCGCGCTGCGCGCCGAAGGTCATGAGGTCGTGATCGTGGCGCCACCGAGCGCCGAAACCGAATCGTTCGGTGCGGATGCCGGTCCGGTCGCCTGGCTCAAGCGCCATGTGCCCAAGACCTTCTACGAACTGATGGAGCTGTCGTATTCGCTGGTCGCTTACCGCCGTCTGGCCAAGGCGGTCAAGCAGCACCGTCCCGATGTGCTGTATGAACGCTACAACCTGTTCCTGCCATCGGGCATCTGGCTGGCGCGCAAGTACAAGCTGCCGATGCTGCTCGAAGTGAACGCCCCCATTCTGGAAGAGCGCACCCGCTACGACGGCCTGGCGCTGACCAAACTGGGCCGCTGGTCGCAGGCCTATGCCTGGCGCAACGCCGACATGGTGCTGCCGGTCACCCACGTGCTGGGCGAGATCGTGCAAGCCTACGGCGTGCCACCTGAGCGCATCGACGTGATCCCGAACGGTATCGACCCCGAACGCTTCGCCGGTGCGCCGGACGTGGAGCAGGCCAAGCGCGCGCTGGGCCTGCAGGATGTGCTGGTGCTGGGCTTTACCGGTTTTGTCCGCGACTGGCATGGCCTGGACAAGGTGATCGATCTGATCGCGCAAGACCCGCCGGAGGCGCGTCGCCACCTGCTGATCGTGGGCGATGGCCCCGTGCGCGCCACGCTCGAACAGCAGGCGCGCGACCTGGGCATCGAGCACCGTGTGCAGTTCACCGGCATCATCGGGCGCGACGACGTGGCGCGTTACGTGGCCGCCTTCGACATTGCACTGCAACCGGCCGTGGTGAAGTATGCTTCACCATTGAAGCTGTTCGAATACCTGGCGCTGGGCAAGGCGATTGTCGGTCCGGACCAGCCGAATATCCGCGAGATCCTGCGCGCCGACCACAACGCCGTGCTGTTCGACCCGGATACCCCGGGTGGCCTGGCCGGCGCGGTCAAGCGCCTGTGCGACGACCCGCTGCTGCGCGCCCGCGTGGCGCAAGGGGCGCGCGACGCCATCGACGAGCAGCAGCTGACGTGGCGCGCCAATGCGCGCCGCGCCGTCACCCTGTTCGAAAGGTTGATCCAGCGTGCGTGACCTTATCCTGTTCCTCGCCTTCGTGGGGATCATGCCATTCATCTTCAAGCGGCCCGTCGTGGGCGCCATGGCGTACGCCGTGGTCAGCCTGATGAACCCGCACCGCCTGACCTACGGCTTTGCACAGAATTTTCCGTTTGCGCTCTATCTGGGCGTGGTGACGCTGGCCGCAGTCATGATCTCGCGCGAGCAAAAGAAGCTTCCGATGACGCCCACGGTGCTGATGATGCTGCTGTTCTTCACCTGGTACACGATCACCACGGTGTTTGCTCAGGTACCTGTTGGCGCCTGGGTCGACTGGGAACGCTTTGCCAAAACCATGTTGATGGTCTTCATCACCATCATGACCGTGCGCACGGTCGCCGACGCCAAAGTGCTGGCGCTGGTGGTGGCGCTCTCTCTGGGTTTCTGGGGCGCCAAGAGCGGCGTGTTCGTGATTTTCAGTGGTGGTGGTGAAGGCTTGCGCGGTCCGATGAGCAGCTTCATCAGCGACAACAACACGCTGGCGTTGTCCATGGTCACCATCGCCCCGCTCACTGTCTATGTGACTACCCGGGCCAGGTCGAAGTGGGTCAAGCGCGCAGCGATGGCGATGACGGCATTGACCATGCTGGCCGCGATCGGATCGTATTCGCGTGGTGCGCTGCTGGGCACCTTCGCCATGGGTTTCTTCCTGTGGATCAAATCGACGCGCAAATTCAAGACCGGCCTCGCCTTCGTGCTGATCCTGCCGCTCGTGTTCTTCATGATGCCCCCCGAATGGACGGGCCGGATGCACACGATCCAGACCTACGATGAAGACGCATCGGCAACGGGACGCATTAATTCCTGGCATTTCGCGGTCAACGTGGCCAACGAATTCGTGCTCGGTGGTGGTCCGAACGTCTTCACGCCGCATATGTTCTTGTTGTATGCGCCCGAACCGGAGCGTTACTACGATGCTCACAGCATCTACTTCCAGGTACTGGGCGAACAGGGATACATCGGACTGGCGATTTTCCTGCTCATGTTCGTGGTCACCTGGCGTTCCGGTGGGCGTCTGATCCGCTATTGCCGCGACAAAGAAGAGCTTGCATGGGCGTTGATGCTGACACGCATGTGCCAGGTCAGCATGATCGGCTACCTTACTGCCGGCGCTTTCCTGACCATGGCGTATTACGACCTGATCTACTACATCATCGCGATCCTGGTCTGCCTCGACAAGGTATTGGTGCGGGCGCCGCAGAAAGACGATGTGCCGCCGATGCGCCTTGCGTTCATCGACCGCTTCCTGACGCGCCGCAATGCAAAAAAAACGGCGCGGGCCGCCGTGACACGTCCGCGCAGCGGTGCCTGAGCCGCAGGTCAGCCTTAGACCCGCCTCAGACCAGCACTTCCAGCGCTGCCGGATGGCCGAGAAAACCGGCCGGGCTGGCGCTGGCGCCGTACGCACCCGACTGGAACACCACCACCAGATCGCCCACGCGGGCGTGGGCCAGTTCCATGCGCTCGGCCAGGATGTCGAGCGGCGTGCACAGCGGGCCAGTGGCCGATGCCGGGCCGCTGTCCGGTGCATCATTCTGCGCATTCATGCGGTTGCCGATCGCGACCGGATAATTCTTGCGGATCACCTGGCCCAGGTTGCCTGATGCCGCCAGGTGATGGTGCATGCCACCATCCAGCACCAAAAATACCTGGCCGCGCGAGACCTTGCGGTCGATCACGCGCGCCACGTACACGCCGGCTTCGCCGACCAGATAGCGGCCCATCTCCAGCGCCAGGCGCGCCTGCGGCAGTGCCCCGGCCAGGCGCGGCAACCACGCTGCCAGGTGCTCACCCATCGGCGCCGGATCGAGGCGCTGTTCGCCCGGGAAGTAGGGAATGCCCAGGCCACCGCCGATATTCAGCTGGCGCACCGCCAGCGGGCTCTCGCCAGCCAGTTGGATAGCCAGTTCGATGCTGCGCGACTGGGACTCGATGATGGCGTCCAGGCGCAGGCTTTGCGAACCGCTGTAGATGTGGAAACCTTCGAAATCGACTCCCAGCGCTGCCGCCTGGCGCAATACGTCGGGCGCCTGCTCGGCGTCGATGCCGAACGGCTTGGCACCCCCACCCATGCGCATGCCGGACGACTTGAGTTCGAATTCGGGATTGATGCGCAGCGCCACGCGCGGCGCGATGCCCAGCAGATCGCCGATGCGCGCTGCGTTGTCGAGCTCATGCTGCGACTCGATGTTCAGACAGGCGCCGGCGGCAATTGCCTGGGTCAGCTCGCCCTCGAGCTTGGCCGGGCCGGCAAAGCTGATGCGGGCCGGGTCGATCCCGGTGTTGAGTGCGATGGCCAGTTCGCTGCCCGAGGCCACGTCCAGCCCGTCGACCAGGCCCGCCATATGCTGCACCAGCGCCGGCATCGGATTGGCCTTGATCGAATAGTGCAGTGCGACCTGCGGCGGCAGAATCGCGCGCAGGCTGGCCACGCGCGCGCTGCACAGGGCGCGGTCGATCGCATAGAACGGTGTGCGGCCGACGCGCTGCGCCAGGCGCGGCAGCGCAATGCCGCCGACGTGCAGAACATCGTCGACGACCGGAAAATAGATCTGGGGAGCGTGCTGGGGCTTGGTGCCGGTCATGGGCTTGCGGTCAATACAAAGAAATTGGCGCCGGCGTTAGCCGGTCTGGAGGGAGTGTCGGAGCAGGTTGCGGTCGATCTTGCCGTTCGGGTTGCGCGGCAGTGCTTCGGTGCGCAGCACGATCTGCGCCGGCACCATGTACGCGGGCAGGCGGCGCTTGCATTCTGCCAGCAATGCGGCGCGGTCGACCAGGCCGGGATCGGCCACGGCCACCGCCACGATGGCCTGGCCCAGTGTGGCATCGTCGACGCCGAACACCGCGACTTCGCTGACCAGGCCACTGGCGTGCAGCACGCTCTCGACCTCGGTCGGGCTGATGCGGTAGCCGGAGACCTTGATCATTTCGTCGCTGCGGCCAACAAAATACAAAAAGCCTTCGGCGTCGCGGCGCACGGTGTCGCCCGACCAGACCGCCATTTCGGGCAGCGGCAATGCCGGGTCCTGGCCGGGCGCCGGGCGAAAGCGCAGCGCCGTGCGCGCCGCATCGTTCCAGTAACCCAGCGCCACCAGGGCACCACGGTGTACCAGTTCGCCCGGTTCGTCGGCGTCGCACAGCGTGCCGTCGGGCCGCACCACGAGCACCTCGGCGTTCGGGATCGCGCGTCCGATCGAGCCGGGTCGCCGGGCCACTTCGGCGGGCGGCAAATACGTCGAGCGAAACGCCTCGGTCAGGCCGTACATCAGGAAGATCGCGGTGCCGGGCAACGCCTGCTGCAAGGCCTCGACCGTCACGACCGGCATCGCGCCGCCCGAATTGGTGATAAAGCGCAGCGAGGTGTCGGCCGGCCAGGCCAGGCGCGCCAGCGCGATCCACAGCGGCGGCACGGCGGCCAGGCCGGTGATGCGGTGCTCGCGCACGGCAGCGACGATATCCTTGGGGAACAGGTAGTTCATGAGCACCACCGACGCGCCGCGCAGGAACGCGGTGGTGAGCTGACTCAGGCCATAGTCAAAACTGAGCGGCAGCACCGCGAGCAGGCGGTCCGACGCCGTCATGCCCAGGTAGTCGGCGACGCTGGCGGCGCCGGCGACCATGTTCCGGTGCGACAGCACCACGCCTTTGGGCGCGCCGGTGCTGCCCGAGGTGTACAGGATCGCGGCCATGTCGGTGTCGATGCGGCGATGCGGCAGATGCCCGGCCGGCGGCGCCTGTAATGCGTGCCATTCGAGCACGTGCAGGCCGGGCGTGCTGGTAACAGCACCATCGGTCACCAGCACCGTCTGCAAGGCGGGGCATGCCGCCATCACCGGCGCCAGCTGCGCCAGGCGCTCGGGTGTCGTCACCAGCAGGCGCACGCTGCAATCGGCCAGGATGTACGCCACCTGGTCGGGCTTGAGCAGCGGATTGACCGGCACGAACACGCAGCCGGCAGCGGACGCGCCGAACATCGCGGCCACGTTCTCAATCCGCTTTTCCATGTACACGGCCACGCGCTCGCCCGGCTGCAGGCCGCGCGCCAGCAACAAGGCGGCCACGGCCGTTACCTGGCCGGCCAGTGTGCGGTAGGTGCAGCGCAGCGCGCCGTAGACCAGGGCCTCGGCCTCGGGCGTGCGTGCTGCGCTGTCAAAGATGCTGTCGTGGATCAGGTGATTCATCGCGCTCCGGGCCCTTGCCCGCTTGGGAATGGATGAGACATGGCGCCGCTGGCGGCACCCGTCATCTTACCAGTTCGCGCCCATGCGTTGGAGAAACGCTGCCCTTTGGCGCAGGGGGTGCCATGGTATATTTCAATGATGCCGAGTATACACACCAGCGCCCCCGTTCGCCGCCTGATCCCGTCCGTTCCCGTGCTGTCGCTGGCTGCATTTCGTGACGGACCGGACGCCGGCCGCGCGCTGCCTTCCCTGCTCGACAACGCGCAGACGCGGCTCGTCACCAGCGGACGCATCGCCATCGGCCTGGCGCTGCGCGCCCTTGGCGTCGGTGCTGGCGATCTGGTGCTGGTCCCGGCCTATCACAGCCCGTCGATGATTCCGCCGGTGCACTGGTGCGGCGCCGACGTCGTGTTCTACCGGGTACTGCCCGACACCTGCGCCGATCTGGCCGACATCCAGGCCAGGCTGGCCGAACACACGGGCATCAAGGCGATCATGGTGACGCATTTTTTCGGCATCCCGCAGGATCTGGCGCCGCTGCGCGCGCTGTGCGATGCGCGCGGCATCGGCCTGCTCGAGGACTGCGCCCATTGCTTCTTCGGCGAGCGTGACGGTGTGGCGGTCGGCAGCAGCGGCGACTACGCCATCGGCAGCAGCATGAAGTTCTTTCCGATCCACGAAGGCGGTTGCCTGGTATCGCGGCGGCACGCGCTGGACACGCACCTGCAGTCGGCCAGCCTCGGCTTCGAGGCCAAGGCCGCGCTGACCGCCCTGGAAACCAGCTTTTCCTACGGCCGCCTGCCCGCGCTGCGGATGATGCTGGCCCTGCCGCTGCGCGCCAGGACGCTGCTCTGGAACGCGATAAAAGCCGCACGTGCACCCTCCGGTGCAACTGGTGCAACTGGTGCAACTGGCGCAGCCGCCACGTCCAGCCTGGCGCCCTCGTCGTCGGACAGCAGTTATCACTTCGATCCGCGCTGGATCGACAAACGCTCATCGTGGTTTTCGCGGCTGACACTGCGGCTGGTGTCCCATGCACGCATCGTGGCGCGGCGCCGCCGCCACTATTTGGCGTTGCACGAGGCGCTGCAGGATGCGCCAGGCTGCCGGCCGCTGTTTGCCGCCTTGCCGGCCGGTGCCTGCCCGTGGGTGTTTCCGCTGCTGGTCGACGAGGCCGATGCGGTGGCCGAGCGGCTGGCGCAGGCTGGCGTACCGATGGTGCGCTTCGGTGCCACCCTGTGGCCTGGCGTGGACGCGACCATCTGCGCCACCAGCGTCGACCTCGGGCAGCGGATGATCGCCCTGCCCTGCCATCAAGCCCTGCGCAGCACCGAACTGGCCTGGCTGATCGCCACCGTGCGCGGGGCGCTGCAGGCAAATGCGAAGGTGGCAGCATGAGCTGGACCGTGGTGGCGGCCAGCCAGTTCGGGGCGCAGAGGGCGCGCTGGGGGGCGCTGCACGCGACGGGCGCAGCGTCGCCACTGCTGGCCGCCGACTTTGTCGCCGCGCTGCTGGCCAGCTTCGCCGACGGCCGCGAACTGCTGGCATGGCATGACACGGCCGGCGTCACGGACGCGATGACGATCCTGAGCCCGGGCGGCTTTGGCGTCTGGCACACCTTCCAGCCATCCCAGGCGCCGGTCGGCCTGTGGCTGCAGCGTGATGATCAGCCGCCGGCTGCGTTGCTGCGGCCATTGCTCGCAAGGCTGCCGGGACCGGCACTGCTCGTCGGCCTGACCCAGTGCGATCCGGCGCTCATGGCGCGCCCGGCGGATGCCGCATGCGTGCGCACGACCGACTATATCCGCACCGCCCGCATCACGCTGCGCGGCGCTGGCGGCTTCGACGCATTCTGGGAGGCGCGCGGCAAGAACCTGCGCAGCAATCTCAAAAAGCAGCGCAACCGGCTGCGCCAGGACGGCGTCACGCCACGCCTGGAAATATGCCGCGCGCCCGAACAGATGGCGCAGGCCGTGGCCGATTACGGGCGGCTCGAGGGCAGCGGCTGGAAAGCGGCTGGCGGCACCGCCGTCGACGCCGCCAACGCACAGGGCCAGTTTTACCGCGCCATGCTCGAAGCGTTTGCGGCGCGCGGCGCCGCCAGCGTCTACCGTTACTGGCTGGGCGACCAGCTGGCGGCCATGGACTTGTGCGTGGAAGGCGGCGACTGCATCGTGGTGCTCAAGACGGCCTATGACGAGCAGCTGGCGGGCCAGTTATCCCCGGCCCTGTTGATGCGCGAAGAAGCATGCCGCCAGCTGTTCGACGAGAACCGCTTCGGGCGGATCGAATTCTATGGCCGCGTCATGGAATGGCATCTGCGCTGGACCGACGAGGTGCGCACGATGTACCACCTGAACGGCTACCGGTGGCCCGGTCTGGCGCGGCTGCATGCCATGCACAAGGGGGCCGGGAGCGTAGGGTAATCAGGCCTGAAGTTCGGACAGCCTGCGCATCTGACGTTACGGCATCGTTGCCAAGCTCGATAATGTCAGGCGCAGTCGTACCCGTTCTTCTTCCGAATACACCGGGGCTTGCGCTGGCCGCAGTAACTTGCGCCGCTCGGCATGTTTTGGCTTGGTTGATCGGGCACCGATCATGAAATTGAATGCTCTGGGCATACAGCGCATCGCGATATCGAACGTGATCACCAGAATGACCATCGTCGCAATTGGCGTAATAATCCAGTACGCAATGTATGGAATGAATTGCATGTGACTCATAACGCCCCACCACGAAAGCTCCATGAACGGCATATGGGCAGCGAAGACAAAAAAACTGTACTTGCTGTAGCGCATGGCCAGTGATTCAACACTGCCCCCGTTCAGCAGTGATGCAGCAGGCCAGATGATAAAGGGCGCCATCAATACCAGCAAGGTATTGTCGTCCACTTTCAATATCATCATTCCCACACAGACCAAAAGAAATACGGCAATGAGTGGTCTTGCATATTTGTCCCACGCGAGAATATTCCAGCGATGCACGGCGGCCATGCCACCAATGTAAAACAGGATGAAGCTACTGCCCCGGAAAACCAGATCGCCGTCCTGATCATTGCCGAAGATGATCGCCATGCCGAACAGTCCCAGTACTGGAACGGTGCGGATGATACAGCCCAAAAGGGGGGCCAGGAGCACGAACACGATCAAGTCACGCAAAAAATGCAGCGGACCATTGGCCGGATAGGAACTTACGCCCAGCAAAAGATCCGCCCACTCCACGGGAAGTTGATTGATCAGATCGGTATATCGTGTCATTCCAAACAAAAATTCAAAAACCCACATCAACTTGAAATATACAAGCATAAAAACAAGGAACGGAATGACCAGCGTGTTGAATTTTTTTCTGAATAACTTCACCGGTTGCAAGTCGAGATCAGCATTGAATAACAGGAAGCCGGCGATCAGCGACATGGTCGGTACCGTGCCACGGCCAATACCGTGGATGACGAACGCATTAAGGTAGTTGAAAAGACCGGGCGTGATGTCGGCCATATTGACTGAAACGCCCCGCAAATGTGTAAAAACCATCGCGATTATCAGAAGTGGGCGCAACATTGTGATTCGATTACTTACGCTTCGGTCAAGCATGGAGATCTTATACGGGATTAGACACAATTCATCGAAATTGAGTTTCATACCCACATGATTTAATCATTCCTGATATTGACTCTTTGTAAATAATATCATTATAAAAATTGTAGCGCTAAACTATAACATTTCCATGTTGCAAAAATGATACCAACACTAACACAACTATGTGGTAGCAGTAATTACATGGGTTATCAGCAAGGGGACATCGCTGGCTAAAACCAGGACGATGGATCGTCTCTCCTAGGCATGGGCGCTAACCCGAAGAGACTGGCTGCGCGTGGAAGGCAGCGAGATGGTGTTGCTCAAGTGTGCCTGTAGCCAGGCACTGGAGCGCAGGTCACATTGCCTGCGTGATTCGCCACAAGTGATGACGCACGAAAGAAGGCGAGCTCAGGATCGCCCGCTTGAGCATG
Source organism: Telluria sp. ZT3P25 (assembly GCF_059685895.1). NCBI lineage: Bacteria > Pseudomonadati > Pseudomonadota > Betaproteobacteria > Burkholderiales > Oxalobacteraceae > Telluria > Telluria sp. ZT3P25. Next base: position 374,381 of record NZ_JCASIJ010000002.1, on the reverse strand, counting down.
AATCGTTTGTTATCGGGCCGCTTGACGAACTTTTTCAGGGTGCATGATGCAAGTGCAAAGTCGCCACGTGCAAAGGCCGCATCGAACACGTAAGCGCACTTCTCATCCATGCCGGCATCGAACGCGGGGCGTGACGATTCCAGGCCACCATGATATTGCAACGCGTATTCCATGATCGTGATTTCTCCTTGGACCTGACGCAGCTGATCGCTCGAATCGTTGCCATCGTGGCGCCGGATTCTTGCCAATGGGCGCGTGCAGAACCCGACTTTTGCCCTTGCCACTGCGCGCAGTACAAACTCGAAATCCTCGGCACCGACGCCATTGAATGCGGGATCATATCCGCCAATGACGTCATACATGGCGCGCTTGACCGTCGATCCGGTCGGAAACAGGATCTGGAACTTGATCACCCGCGCCAGCAGGTCCGGGACGTCGACCCACACTGCGCCATTCGCCGGAAGATCGGCATACATACCGGCCGGCGCATAGGAGAGCCGGTCGTTGAACACCGTACTCTGGTTGAACGAGAGGAAATTGCTGTACAAGACATCACACGACGGGTTGGCAGCCAGCCAAGTCGAAAACGTCGTGAGGAACCCTGGCTCGAGCAGGTCGTCCGAATCGCATAACGTGGCGTAATCGCTTGTCGCGGCCCGAATGCCGGTGTTCCTGGCCGACTGCACGCCCCGGTTCGGTGTGGCGATGACGGTGATCCGGCTGCCAAAACGCTTGAGAACCTCAAGCGTGTCATCAGTGGAGCCATCATCCACGACGATGATCTCGTCAAACATCGTGTCCTGGCGGAGGGCACTGTCAATCGTTTCGCCGATCAGGTGAGCGCGGTTATACGCGGGGATGACCAGGGAAAACGACGGTGCGGTGCGAAGCGTGTCAGGCATACGCCATCCTCAAGCAGGTGAAACGGGGCCAGCCTGCGCTGCCAGATGGGCCTGTAGCTGCGACACGCTCATGAACTGGCCACCGGCATCGCGGAACCAGGCGCAATATTCGTGCACCATGGTGATAAAGTGTTCCAGGTCCGCGGCCGTACGCACATACGGCGTATGACCCGCGACCATCGACGGGCTGTGATAGGTGAGGGAAAACACCTGACAACCATCGTCGAGAAGGGCTTGCGTCAGGCGCCGCATTTCAGCGCCATTGGCCTGTTCCGGACTCAGGCGAATGCGTTCGAGCGCGCCGCTACGGGCGAGTATGCCACCCAGGCGCGCCTTGCGCGCCCATGGCTTCTGTGCCAGTTCGTACAAGGCCGGCCCATGACTGCGCAGCCAGCCGGCATAGCCGGTCGTGACCGGCAATTCCAGCAGCGTAGCGGCTTTGGTCGCACACCAGTACGGATGCTCGTCGAACGCGCGAAAATCCGGACCGCCATCGTCCACAAAGCTGCTGTAGGGAACGACGCTGGCGTCGACGCGGTAGCCGAGCGAGGCAATCGAATCGGCCGTGTGCGGCCCGAGGCCATAGCGGCCTGCCTTGAACCCCACCGGTGCGCGTCCGAACGAGGTGGTGATGGCTTCGGTAATCATGCGCAGCTTGTCGAATTCGAGCTGGCGCGGCAAATTGCCGGCATACGAGTTGAAATGCGTGACCTCTTCATCGTACGGCGGCGAGACCCAGGGATGCAGGTGGGTACCGATCTCGCAGCGCCCTGCTTCCATCAAATCGCGCAGCACGGCAACCGAAGCGGGCGTGGTCGCTACCGGCCAGTCGATCATGTAGGTCGGCACGATACCCATGCGGTCGTAGACGCGTTCATGCATCAGCGGCTGGGCCGCAATCGAGCTGGTGCCGACACTGCTTCGGTCGAACGGCTGGCCCCAGTCGAATTCTTCTTCTGTATCGACGATGACCAGCAACACTGGCCGCTGTCCGGGGGCAAGCCTGGCCCGGGTATGGTTACTCGTACCTAGCATGAGGCAGATCTTTGCAGAGGTTCAGGCGCCGCCGAAACTGTCGGCGCCAGGGCGGCGAGACAGGCATCGATGCGCCGGTAGGTGGACAGGAAGGTGGTCTCGTCCTTGCCCTCGGGGTCGAGGATCTGGACGTCGGGCGCGCCAGAGGCGTCGGCTTCGCCGAGCAAATAGATGCGGTCGGCCAGATGTGGATAACGCGCAGCAATGCTGTCGAGGTTGATCTGATCGAACGCAATCACCAGGTCGGCCGCCTCCAGCAGTTCGGCAGTGGCATGACGCGAGCGGTGTGTCCCCATGGACACGCCATGGTGCGCCGCCGCTGCGATCGCAACCGCTGGCGATGGACGCTGGTTACGGGGCAGCATGCCGGCGGATGCAAAACGGAGATTGGCAGCACCAAACAATTGGGTCGATTTCAGTTCGGCATAGCTGCTGCGGTTGATATTGCCCTGGCAGACAAACAATACCTCGACCGGCCGCGCTCCGGCCGTCGCGAGCAGCTCGCTCAGGCGACTTTTCAGGCGCGCCACGACGGGCTGACTGTCGCCGCGTTTGCGCCGCGCTGCCAGACGGCCGGCGACCAGTTCGCGCAGCTCGCGCAGCCCGGGTTTCGGATCGTCCAGCACCAGGGTATCGAGGTGTTCGCGGCCGATCAGCAAACGGTGAAAGCCCCAGGCCCAGCTTGCGAAATGTGCAACGAGCTTGCCTGGCTGGCCTGCCAGACCAGCGGCGCTCATTTTCGTCTGCCACATGTCGAGCACCAGATTGCGGCAATACCGTCCGGCAGGATAGTCGACCGCCGGCGTTGCCTTGCCCTGTGCCAGCAAGCGGTACAGGCGGTAGGGAAAATCGACGCCAATCGACACTGGCAAAGGTAGCGAACCCCACGGCCGGGCGTTGACTTCGATCAGGATCCAGCCGCCGCTGTTGCCGTCGATCTTGAATTCGAACATGGCCAGGCCGGTGTAGCGGCTGGCGCGCACCATCCGCTCAACCGCCGCCAGACGACCCGCATCGAGCGCGGCGCTCTTGCGGTAGTAACCGCTACCATTGAACTCGTGGGCGCGGTAATGCTCGAATGCCTGCAGAACGGCGCCGTCATGGCATAACACCGACACCCCTGCGCCAAAGCCCGGAAACATCTGCTCGAACAGGATCGGCCCAGTATGGTCTTGCTGTGCCAGCCATGCCGCCAGGGCTTCGCGCGTATCAACGATGCGGGTACTGGTGCGCACATACAGTTCAGGCAAGGCATACGACATCGGTTCCTTGATCACCACCGGCAGGCCGATGTCGGCCACGATGCGTTCGACCGTATCGTCCGGCACCAGCATCCGGCCATGCGCCACGGGCACGTCGCACGCCTGCGCCAAGGCACGCGTTTTGACCTTGTCAAAAAACGTGTCGAGCGTATCGGCCGACGGGATCGCCAGCGCGGTGCGCGGCGCCAGGCTGTCGCGGTGCAGGCACAAGGGCAACAGGCCACGCTCATCGCAAGGAATGACCAGCTTGAAATCGTGCTCGCGCAGCAGGGTGTTCATCGCGGCCAGCCAGGCAGAGCCGCCATCAAGGTAATACGGCAGGAAGTGGACCGCATGGATATAGCGTGAACTCAGCGCCGGCGATCGGAAATCAAATGGCGCAGCGTGCACTTCCAGACCCTGGCGGCCTAGCGAGCGCACTGTGGCAAGAAAACTGCGGGTGTCGTCCCCAATAACGAGAACCTTGTCGCGCGTGCTCATGCCCTGCTCCGCAGCAACTGGCGCGCCGCCAGCGCGCTTGTGTACACAGCCCACTTGAACGACACCCGCGCGGCCAGCGCGCGGCGCGCATACTGCACGCCCAGCGCATGCCGACCTTGTCCGGTCCAGTAGTGCGATAGATGACGCAGGATATCTCCCTCATAGACCTGACACAGGGTGCGGATTGCCGGGCTGTTCACACTCATCGCGATATGCTGCGACACCAGTGCCGAAAGCAGCCAGCGTTCAGGCTGCGAAAAACTGCGCGAGAGGTTGTTCTGGCGTGCCGGGTCGGGCACATTATGCTGCGCCACCACGGTGGGATTGAAGAACACGGCGTTCGCCGCATCGACCGCACGCCAGAAGAAATCGCGGTCTTCTTCGTACGAAGTACGGGTCCAGAATCCCCCGATGGCATCTGCAGTGCTTTTTCGCAGCGCCACGATATTCAATTGGGCAAAGCCTCCGGCGCGCACCAGTTCATCCAGCGCAATCCGGTAACCATGGGCGTGGGCGCGCGGACGGTCAGCAACCATCTCGACAAGGGTGGGAAGCCAGTGCATGCGTTCGGTCACGCCGAGGTGCGAGACAGCGGTCTGGTTGGCAATGTACAGGTCGATGTCGGGCAGGCCGTCGAACACATCGACCATTGCAGCCAGATGGGTATCGTTGGTCCACATGTCGTCGTCGTCGCAGAAAGTGACGATATCGCCATTGGCAGCCTCAATACCGGTATTGCGGGCTACCGATGGCCCCAGACCCGGCCCACCGGCGATGCCCAGTTCGATCACACGGAAGCGACTGCCCAGCCGCTCGAGGATGCCAGGGTACGCCTGGCGGCTTGTATCATTGGAACCATCATCGACCACGATGACCTCGATCCGGGAAAATGTCTGTGAAGCGACGTGCGTGAGCATCCGTTCCAACAAGACGTGCCGGTTGCGGGTAGGAACAACGACCGAAATACGGCAGCCTGAATGCGGATCGCGGCATGCCGGAGGCATGCTTTCAGGTGGTCGGGAAATATCGCGGGATGACAATTCTTCGCCTTCGGTACGTTAGATTACGGCAAGTCGAGGCCGTGGAAATAATCTTGCCATCCTAACATACCCTTCTCCCTGTACACACGATTCGCGCTGCCGCTGACGATGCAGCATGCATGCTGCAGATCGTCGCCGAGCAAGCAATCAGAGGCTTTAAGCACCAAAAAGTGCCACCTGAACAAGAAAAAATCATTATTTATATATAAATTAATGTTTATTAAAATAAATACTGATGGATATTTAGATAATTTTTTTCAGATAGTTAGTCTTGCACCAAATGTCGTTGTCTTGGCATGTGCATCCAAATAAGTCACACCGTTCGAATAAGTGCTCTATGCCAATGGCAGGTGTAACTGACATTCAACGCCCCATTCAAAAAACGGTTTCTCGACCATTGTTTGCTTTACCATAAACCGACGTAAAAAGTTGCGTACAGCGCGCTTCGCGCTCCTTTCACACCACAAACCTGGAATCTTGGCGATGAGTCATTGCTTGAGTTTTAATCATTTTATCCGTTCATTAATTTCTCAAATCAAGTGCTTGACATATCGCTATATTTTCATGTCGCTTTGCATAGTTTCCGTTGTTTTCTTGTGGAAACAAATCGGATTTGGAGATTATCAGAACCTAAAAATGATGGATCAGGGTAAAGTTCAGTTCTTCGAAGAAATTAATTCCTTGGCGAATCAATTGCCCAACTTCACGAACCGACAAATGAACACTCTGACTATCCATGCTGCGAGCGACGAATTCGTTTTCGCGCTGCACCCAGCTCAAGTGCTCGTGCGTAGCACTAGCACCCGTATCGTTACCGCCATGTGCGCCGCCCTGCTCACCGCCTGTGGCGGCGGAGGTGGTGAAACTGCGAGCGACACCGCGTCACTGGCAAAGACAGTAACTGCCTTTACCCCAAAGCCGGCGACGCCGGCCACGACGGCGCCCGTGACCCCGGCCACGCCGGGAGATGGTACGTCGGGCGCGACGCCGATTGTCGCTGGCGCATTGCTCACCGACTTCAGCATCCAGAATATCGGTGCAGCGCAGGCCAATGTGCCATTCACATTTGGCCAAGTGATCGCGCAAGGTCAGATGAATGTCAAGGAAGGCCTGGCGGCCAAGCTGCCGGACGGTACGCTGATTCGCCTGCAGAGCGACATCAAGGCGACCCACCCTGATGGTTCGGTCCGCCATGTCGTCATTTCCGGTGTGCTGCCTGCACTGGCAGTCAACCAGACGCAGACACTGCAACTGGTGAAGTCAAGCGCATCGCAAAAAACCACCGAGAGTCTGCAAACGCTTGCCAAATCGGGCTTGACGAGCAAGGTCACCATCACGCTTGACGGTGTGAAGTACACTGCTTCGCTGGCAGATGCACTGGCGGCGGACACATCGCCGCGCAACTGGCTTTCGGGCAATGTCGCCAATGAATGGCACCTGAATGCACCGCTTAAGAATGCTGCTGGCGTCGTACAACCGCGTCTGGCTGCACGCTTCGACGTGCGCTGGTACTCGGGGCTGGCGAAACAGGCACGGGTCGACGTTGTTGTCGAAAACAACAAGGCATTCGTCACCGGCAGCAATCTGACCTATGACGTCGACGTTGAAGTGGCCGGGCGATCGGTATACAGCAAGGCAGCATTGCTCCATTATCATCACGCACGCTGGCACCAGAAGGGTTGGTGGGATGCCGCTAACATTCCACTCATTGACGTCAAACTCAATTCCAAATATCTGATGGCCACCAAGGCCGTACCCAACTTCGACAGCAGGATTGTGCCGGCTGAAAAGGAACTGGCAAACTGGGGCAATGGTATTTCGGACGCCAACACCGGCCCGATGAAGATCGGTCCGATCGTGGATTACATGCCGATGGCAGGTGGACGGGGTGACATCGGTCCATTGCCGGGGTTCTCCGCAATGTACTTGCTGTCAATGGACAAGCGGGCACGTGATGCGATGATGTCTGCGGCCGATGGCTCGGGCTCATGGCCGATTCACTACCGCGACGAAAACACCGGTTATCCGATCCGTACTGACAATGCAGCAAATTCGCGGGTTACCACGCACTACAATCTGTCGACCGTGGGACCATTGCCAATACCGCGTTTTGTGAATGCAACGACGCCTTATGAGGCCGATACCGCACACCAGCCATCGCTGGCCTACCTGCCATACCTGGTTACCGGCGACTACTATTATCTGGAAGAGCTGCAGTTCTGGGCCGCATGGAATCCATTGGGCACCGATCCGGGCAACAATGGCAACGGACAAGGCCTCGTGCGTTGGCAACAGTTGCGTGGGCAAGCCTGGTCGCTGCGCACACTTGGCCACAGCGCCTATATCACGCCCGATTCGCACCCGTTAAAGGCGTATTTCACGCAACAACTCGACAACAATCTGGAGTTCTATCACAAGACCTATGTTGTGGGTAACCCCAACAAGCTGGGCATGTACGACGGATCGGGTGAAAATGCTGCCAGTCTGACCACCTCGCCGCCATGGCAAGATGACTTCCTGACCTGGAGCTTTGGCTACCTGTCCGAGCTGGGCTTCACCAAAGCGACGCCGATTCTGAAGTGGAAGGCTACCTATCCAGTCGGCCGTATGACTGCGCCAGGTTATTGCTGGATTCAGGGCGCTGCGTACCAGCTCAAGTTCCGCGACACGCCGACATCACCGATCTACGACAGCTTCGAAAAATTGTATATCTCTAACTATGACGGTCCGAATCATTACGACGACAATGGCACCCTGTTCATCCACCCACAAGGTTTGCGTTACATTGACCAGCCGTGCGGTAGCCAGGCGCAAGTTAACTTCCTGTCACTGGTTCACCACTTCCAGTTTGAGGCCCGTCGCATGACCGGTTATGCAGACTCGACGCTCGGCTACCCAGCGAACATGCAGCCAGCTCTGGCAGTGTCCGCAACGTCGGGTATCCCGAACGCTGAACAAGCCTGGACGCTGTTCGAAAGCCGCTCAGCAAAGCCGCCATACCAGAACTCGCCGCAGTGGGCCATCGTCCCGCGTTAAGCAAGAAACTGTAATACCGCTGGCCGGACCTTCGCCTTGTGCGAAGCGCCCGGCCAGCTTGCATCTGAATGGGTCGCGCCACGGCACCAGCGGCGCATGACCCCGCGTCGTTTATTGTGTATTTGGAAAATATTTCATTTACAACAATCTCTGCAAGAACAGTGCGAGCATGCCGTTGCAGCATATAATGTCATGCGTAACAGCAAGAAATTTATCGGTCAGTAATTTTTCCTGTCTAGAAAACAGGCAAACCAATCCAGAGCGCAATCAAGTCAGGAGTTAGTGTAAATGTCGTTGATCAACAGGATCATCCAGCGTGTCAAACGTGATTACTTCAAAAGCCGCCATCACAAGGTTGCCTTGAAGGTCATGGCAACAACGCCGGCCGTTCGGGGCGACTTGCCCTTCATGCTGCTGTCGATGGTGCATACGCGCGACGTTTACGTTTATCTGGTTGCCGTCAAATCGTTTATCCACTTCGTCAATCCGGCGCGTATCGTGGTAGTTTGCGACCCCTCGATCACTGACGCAGACCGTTCAGTATTGAAGGAACAGGTGCCCCACATCGAGCTGCGCCGCGCCGATGAGTTCACCCACCCGGATATTCCGCGTGGCGGCACGTGGGAGCGTCTGTTTGCCATCTCGGAATACGTCCGCGAGAATTATGTAATTCAGCTCGACGCCGATACGTTGACGGTGCGTCCGATTCCCGAAGTGCTCGAGGCAATCCGCAACCAGACCGGCTTCGTGCTCGGTGAGATGCCCGATACCCCGATCCGCACCCTGCCGGCCGCGCGTGAAAATGCCTTGCCCTGGATGCACCCTGGCGCGCATATCCAGGGTGTTGCTGAAACCGAAATGGTGCTTGTCGGCCTGCCGGAAAATGCCCTGTATATTCGGGGTTGCTCCGGGTTTTCGGGTTTCCCGCGCTCGGCAACGATGCGCGAGACAATGCTCGATTTTTCGCGCCGCATGGGTGGCAAGTTTGGTGAGCGCTGGACCGAATGGGGCACTGAACAAGTCGCATCGAATTACATTGCATCGAACATGCCGGGCACCCGCGCATTGCCGTACCCGAAGTACGCCACGCCGGATGAGGCAACGGCCGAGACAGCATTCTTCCACTTCATCGGTTCAATGCGTTTTATTAACAACAAGTATGAAGTCACGTCACGCCAGGCGATCCGCCTGATCAGCGGCGTCCCAGCCTAGCCGGATTCCTGCGGCATTCATCGTCACCTGGTAACACGCTGTATGGTAAATCTGCGCCGCTCGCTGGTCATCAACTTCTTCTCCTCGTCCGGCGCAGCGCTTCTGCAATTCATTGTCAGCGTGCTGCTAGCGCGCATGCTCAGCCCCAGCGAAATCGGTGTCTATTCGATGACGGTGGTGTTCGTGAACCTGGCCCACGTGTTCCGGGACTTCGGCGTATCGACCTATCTGCAGCGTGAGCCAGTACTTACACCAGACAAGATTCGCTCGGCCACCGGCGTCGTGTTTGCCACCTCGTGGCTGATCGCCATCACCATGTTCCTGGCCAGCGACTGGATTGGCCGCTGGTTCAACGAGCCCGAGATCGTGCCGGTCATGCAGGTGCTGGCCATCGGTTTCCTGTTCATTCCGTTCGGCACAGTCACCAATGCATTGCTGACCCGCGAATTCGCCGCCGAAAAGCAGGCCATCGTGATGGCGGTCGGTACCTCCAGTTTCTGCATCAGCTGCCTGGTGCTGGCCAAGCTGGGCTTTGGCAGCATGAGCCTGGCCTGGGCAAATCTGATCAATATCCTGGCCTGCGCCATCGCGTACATCCCGCTGCGGCCAAAAAACACCCCGTGGACCCCGTCGTTCCGGCACTGGCGCGGCGTGGCCCACTTCGGCCTGGGTTCGCTCCTGACCAGCTGCACGGTGGCGATCAACAATGCCATTCCCGACATCCTGCTGGGCAAGCTGGGCTCGGCGCGACTGGTTGGCCTGCTCAGCCGTGCAAATTCGACGGTGACCATTTTTACCTATGTCGCCGGCTCGACCGTCAATTACGGCGCCGTGTCGTATCTGGCCCAGACCTACCACCGTGGCGAATCCCTGATCCCGACCATGAGCCGGGCGACGGCGCTGCTGACCGGCGTCGGCTGGCCGGCGCTCGCGCTCACAGCCCTGCTGGGCCATGAAATCGTGCTGGCGCTGTATGGCGCGACCTGGCTGGCCAGCGTGCCGGCGATCCTGCCGCTGACGATTGCCGCCGCAGTGGGCATGACCTTCAATTACATCCACCCGGCCATCGTCGCCATTGGCCGCCCGTACCTGAGTGCGATCCCGGTCCTGGTCACGCTGGCCACCCGGATCGGCTTTGGCGTCGCCCTGTTCGACGGCGGCCTGACGGGCTTTGCCTGGGCCCTGTGCTGGGCCTCGCTTGCCGCCACGCCGGTCGTCATCATGCAGCAACAGCGCTACTTCCACTGGGGCCTGATTCCGTTGTTGCGCGCCATGGTGCCAAGCGCCTGGGTGGCGGTCGGCACGGCGGCGGCGGGCGCGCTGCTCAATCTGGTCATCCCCGACTGGCCGGCGCTGGTGCGTCTGCTCGTGATGCTCACGCCGCTGGCGCTGTTCTGGTACCTGATGTTGCGCCTGACCCGCCACGAATTGCTGGACGAGGTGCACCGCATGGCCGCCACGGTCAAGATGAGACTGGGTCGGCTGCTACCGACTGTATAATTCGTTCAAGGTTCCTCCAGACGAGAATGACGATTATGTACTTCGACGAAGTAAAGACCATCCTGATTGACGTGCTGGCCCTGGGTGAGTCCGGTCAGCACCTGACCGAAGATTCGCCCCTGCTGGGCAGCCTGCCGGAGCTCGATTCGATGGCCGTGGTCAGCCTGATCGGCGCCCTCGAAGAACGTTTCGGCATCGCCATCGACGACGACGACATCAGCGCCAGCACCTTCGCCACCCTCGGCACGCTCGCTGCGTTTGTCGCGCAGAAGCAGGCCGAATGACAGCCAGCCAGGTTACGCCCCCTGCCGAGCCGTTCTTTTTAAAGATCGGTGCCGGCCAGCGCTTTTGCCTGTTTCATCCGCCGCGCGGCCCCTGCCGTGGTGCGGTGCTGTACGCGCCGCCGTTTGCCGAAGAAATGAACCGTTCGCGCCGGATCGCGGCGCTGCAGGCGCGCGAGATGGCCGCGCTCGGCTACGGCGTGCTGCAACTCGACCTGTATGGCTGCGGCGACAGCAGCGGCGACTTCGGCGATGCGCGCTGGGCCATCTGGAAAGATGACCTGGCCGCCGGCGCGCAGTGGCTCCAGACACGCCTTGGCCAGCCGCTGCTGCTGTGGGGCCTGCGCCTGGGCGCCCTGCTGGCGCTGGACTATGCGCGCACCGCGCAGCATCCGGTCAAGGCACTGATTTTGTGGCAGCCGGTGCTGAGTGGCGCGGCCTACCTGACCCAGTTTTTACGCCTGCGCACCGTTGGCGCGCTGCTGGCCGAAGGCGCGTCCGGGCATACCGGTACCGCCGCCCTGCGCGCCTCGCTGCAGGCGGGCGAGACGCTCGAGATCAGCGGCTACGACCTGGCACCCGAACTGGCCGCCGCCATCGACGCGCTGGCAGCGCTCGAAGACTTTACACCGGATTGCCCGGTGCACTGGTTCGAGGCGCTGGGCATGACCGGCCAGGGCGCCTCGCCTGGCGTCTCTCCCGGCACGGCGCGCGCGAGCGCCGCCTGGCTCGAGCGCCAGGTCGACCTGACGCTGCACCAGGTGCAGTGCCCGCCTTTCTGGACCACCCCCGAAATCACGATCTCGCCAGCCTGGCTGGCCGCCACGTCGACGGCGTTGCAGGAACCGGCTCATGGACATTGAAGAACGGGTCGTGACCTTCGAGTGCCAGGGCGACAGCCTGTATGGCGTGCTGCACCTGCCCGAGAACCCTGGCACGCGCGCCGTGCTGGTGGTCGTGGGCGGGCCGCAATACCGCGCCGGCAGCCATCGCCAGTTCACGCTGCTGGCGCGCAGCCTGGCCATGAACGGGATCGCGGCCATGCGCTTCGATTACCGCGGCATGGGCGACAGCGAAGGCGCCGAGCGCGCGTTCGGAGACGTGGAAGACGATATCAAGGCGGCGATCGATGCCTTGATGGTGGCCGTGCCCGGCGTGCGCGAGGTGGTGTTGTGGGGCCTGTGCGATGGCGCCTCGGCCGCCATGATGTACGCGCCGCTGGACGCGCGCGTGAGCGGTGTGGTGCTGCTCAATCCATGGATCCGCACGCCCGACAGCATCGCGCGCACGACGCTGCGCCACTATTACCGCGACCGCCTGGTCGACCGCGCCTTCTGGGCCCGGGTGCTGCGCGGCAGCTTCAATTATCAGCGTTCGCTGGCCTCGATGTTCCAGCTGGTGCGCACTGCGTTCGGCCCGGGCACGGCGCCGCGTACCACGCTGGCCCTGCCCGACCGCATGCACGCCGGCCTGCACGCCTTCAGTGGGCGGGTGCTGGTGATCATCAGCGGCGCTGACCTGACCGGCCGCGAATTCTGCGACCTGGCCGAGGCCACGCCGAAATGGCGCCAGCTGCTGCAGTCTTCGCGCGTTACCCAGTACCGGATCGACCGGGCCGACCACACGTTCTCACGCCGCGTCTGGCGTGATCAGGTCGCGCACTGGACCGGCACCTGGCTGGGCAGCTGGTAACACAGCTGGTAAGCGCCGCTCAGCGGACCTGGCGCGCCAGACAGCCGCTGAAATCATCGAACGCGCCATAGGTGGCGCTGCGCCCACGCTTGGCGCCACACAGATCGATGCCGCCAACTGCGCTGGCGTCGCGCTCGGGTACCCCGCCACGCCACGCCAGATCGCCGCTGCCCGCTTCCACGAACAGGCTGCGCACCGGATGGTAGCCGGCATAACTCTGCCACAGCGCCGTGCTGCGGTTGTCTTCCAGATGCAGCAAGCCGCCATCGCGGCTGCGGATCGCGCCATCGACCAGATTGCCGTCCAGGCGCGCACTGGTGGTTGGATAGCGCACGTCGATCCCGCCCGTATCGAGCAAGGTGTTGTCCACGACGCTGCTGCGCGCTGCGCTGTTCAGATAAATGCCGACGTCCGAACAACCCATCACGAGATTGGCGCGCAAGATGCCTTGTTCCTGCTCGGTGATGCAGCGCCCGTCGCGGCACACGGCCGCGCCGGTGCCGCCACCGCCCAGCGACAGGCCCACCCGCTGGCCGGGCCCGCGCAGTGTGCGCTCGCACCACACCAGATTGCGTTCGAAGATGTTGCCGCTGCCAGCGCCCTTGGCGAACGCGCCATAGCTGACCATGTCGCCCTCGCCCTTCAGGAAATCGCTGATCAGGTTGGCGCGCATGGTCCAGCCGTTGGCGGCGACGAGGTCGATCGGCGTGACCGGGTTGGAGGTCTGGCGCACGCGCGTCGCGGTCAGCGTGTTCTGTTCGATCAGGCCGTCGTCCGGGAAGCGTCCCTGTTCGCCGTTGATCTTGATGTGGGCATTGAAGTCGGTGAGCGTGTTGTTGCGCGCGACGAAATGGCTGGCCGCGCCCACCACGTGGAACGCGTGCTCGCAGTAGCGATCCTCGGCGCACACGCCGCGAATGGCCAGGTTCTCGAAACGCCAGTGCGGCGCCTTGACGCGAAAGCCTTCGACCAGGTCGAACTCGAGCTGCACGCTGCCCGGCTTTGCGGCCCGCACGACAATCGGGAGCCCGGCGCGACCCGGGCGATTGACGTCGAGCGGCGCGCCGCCGAACCGGTACACGCCCGGCAGCAGCGTGATCGTGTCGCCCGGATTGGCCTGCGCCAGCGCCGCGCGCAGCGCATCCGGCGTAGCGACCAGGATCGCGCCGGTGGCATCGACGCCGACCGCGCCCGGTTGCGCGCCGAGGGTCACGGCAAGACCGGCCGGCAGCGCCGGTTCGCCCCGATCGAGCCGCAGCAGCAGCGCCGCGCTGGCCTGCCCCGCCTTGACGATGACCGGGTTGTGCCCGCTGGTGCGCTTTTCGATATACGGCGCCAGCGCGCGCGGCGTGACACCCACCCGTTCGACCACGTACGCCGCACCGATGGCGCCCAGCGCCAGCAGCGCGAGGGCGCCTGCGACCGCCTTGCGCATCATGTGCTGCTCTTGATGCCGTGGCGGTTCATCAGGTCATACATCGTCGGGCGGCTGATGCCCAGCATTTCCGACGCCTTGACGATATTGCCGTCCGCGCGCGCCAGTGCCTTCACGATGGCGCCCTGCTCCGCCTCGTCGCGCACCTGGCGCAGGTTCAGCGGTTCTTCGACCGGCGTGTCGCCTTCGGGCAGGCCCAGGTCGTCGGCCACGATGGTCGGACCATCGGCCATGATCACGGCACGCTTGACGCAGTTTTCCATCTCGCGCACATTGCCCGGCCAGGCATAGCCTTCGATCGCCGCGATCGCGTCCGGCGAGAAGTGCAGCGTTGGACGCGACTCCTGGGCGCAGAACTTGTTCTTGAAGTGGTGCGCCAGCAGGGCCGCATCGCCCTGGCGGTTGCGCAGCGGCGGAATCGTCACGACGATCTCCGACAGGCGGTAATACAAGTCTTCGCGGAAGCGCCCGGTGCTGCACAGTTCCTTGAGCTTCTGGTGCGTGGCGCAGACAATGCGCACGTCGACGGCGATTTCTTCATGCCCGCCGATGCGCTCGATCACGCGCTCCTGCAAAAAACGCAGCAGCTTGGCCTGCAGCGCCATCGGCAGGTCACCCACTTCATCGAGGAAGAACGTGCCGCCATGGGCCAGTTCGACCTTGCCCTTGGTCTGCTTGGCCGCGCCGGTGAAGGCGCCTTTTTCGTAGCCGAACAATTCGCTTTCGAGCAGGTTCTCGGGGATCGCGGCGCAGTTGATGGCCACGAAGCGCTCCTTGGCGCGCGGCGAAATCGCATGCACGGCGCGCGCCAGCACTTCCTTGCCGGTGCCCGATTCGCCCAGCAGCATGACCGAGGCCGAGGTCGGGGCGACCTTCTCGATACTGCGGCACAGCTTGAGCATGCCGGGATCGCGGCTGATCACGCCGGCCATCGGCGAATCGGCCTGGCCGTTCTGCATGCGGCGGTTTTCTTCCTGCAGATTGTGCAGGAAGAAAGCACGCTGGATGACCAGGTTGAGCACTTCGGGCTCGGGCGGCTTCTGGTGGAAATCGTAGGCGCCCATGGCGATCGCCTTGACCGCATTGGCGCGGTCCTGGTTGCCGGTCAGGACGATCACGCGCGTTTCCGGCGCCAGCGCCAGGATCTGCTGCAGCGTGGCCAGGCCTTCGGTCGAACCGTCCGGGTCGGGCGGCAGGCCCAGGTCCATCGTGACCACGGCCGGCTCATGGCGGCGGATCTGCGCCAGCGCGCTTTCGCGGTCGTCGGCGACCACCACGTCATACGCGTCGAAACTCCAGCGCAGCTGCTTTTGCAGGCCCGGGTCGTCTTCGATGATCAGCAGTTTCGGTTTATTTTGGCTCACGGTTATCCTTTCATCACGCAGCGCGCTCGGCGCCAGCTTCGCGGTACAGCGGCAACGTGACGGTAAATGTGCTTCCCTGCGCAGGCACGCTGGTCAATGCCAGCGCCCCGCCCAATTCGTGGATGTATTCCCGGCTTTCGAACACGCCGATGCCCATGCCGGCCGGCTTGGTCGATTCGAACGGCTTGAACAGCCGCTCGCGGATGAATTCTTCGCTCATGCCGGCGCCGGTGTCGGCCACGGTCACGGTGACCTGCCCGCCCGTGCGCGCAATCGACACGCTGACACGGCCGCTGCGCGGCGTGGCTTCGATCGCGTTCTGGATCAGGTGGCCCAGCACGCGCTCGAGGCGTTCGCCGTCGGCCAGCACCAGGAGGCCCGCATCGACCACGTCCAGCACCGGATGCGGCTCGAACGCGCTCTTGAGCGCAATCGCCTGGCGCACGACGTTCTCGACGCGCAGCGGCAAGGGCCGTTCCGGCGCATCGTTGCGACTGAGCTTTTGCAGCATCATTTTCATCTTGTCGACCGAGTGTGTCACGGTATCGAGCATATCGCGCTGGAACTCGGGATTGTCGCGGTGCTTTTCGGCGTTCACGTTCATCAGCGACAGCTGGGCCACCAGGTTTTTCAGGTCGT
The DNA here is from genome assembly GCF_059685895.1 of Telluria sp. ZT3P25. Taxonomy (NCBI): domain Bacteria; kingdom Pseudomonadati; phylum Pseudomonadota; class Betaproteobacteria; order Burkholderiales; family Oxalobacteraceae; genus Telluria; species Telluria sp. ZT3P25. Next base: position 358,503 of record NZ_JCASIJ010000002.1, on the reverse strand, counting down.
GCACGACGAAGGTCGACATGCGGTTGAACGACTCGAACTGGCGCGCCACCATCAGCTCGTTGGCCGCATCCTGCTGCGCCAGATAACTGGCGGCCTGGCTGCCGGCGATTTCAAGCAGGTCGAACACTTCCCAGTTCAGCGACACGGCGCTGCGCGCATCCTGCAGCACGACAAATCCGAACAGCTTGCCGTGCAGGATCAAGGGCACCACCAGCCAGCCGCGCGGGAACGCGAGCAGCCACGCCGGCAAGACCAGGTCGCCGTATTTTTCGGGCAGGGCCGCGTATTCGCGCAGGTCGATCACCCACTGGGTGGTTTCCAGGAAGTGACAGAAATTCGAGTCGGCCGGCTCGGTCTCGGTGCTGGTGGCTTGCCACCCGGCCACCGGCTGATAGTGACCATCATCGCCATCGCGGCGCTGCCACAACACGCCGCCCGGGCTTTCGACCAGTGCGCCGACTGCCTCGATCGCGCGCTCGCCGATATGCGTGCCGCCCGACGACAGGGTGCGCGTGAAGCGCATCCATTCTTCGCGGTAGTCGTAGCCGTAGCTGTAGAAATGCTTGCTGATGAAGACCTTGAGCCAGGCCCGGAAGGTGCCCGAAAACAGGGTTCCGGTCAGCAGCAGCAAGGCGCCGCACAGGAACGCGACCTGCATCACGCCGCCCCAGCTGCCGCCGAAATAGCGCAGGTAGTAGCCGGCGAAGCCCATGGCCAGCAGATAGATCGCTGAACCGAACAGCGCGGTCGAGTGGAACATCACGCGGCGCGACAGCACCAGCGCGTTCGAGCGCGACGTGCTGCGCTTGACGGCGGTGCCGATCAGCGGCATGGCCAGCGCATTGACGATGCCGCGCGCGGCCCAGGTGTCCGGGTGCATGTCGTGGAACAGCATCGCCTGGCTGTACATGTAGAAGTCGTAGGCGAACATCGCGCCGATGCCCAGGCAGGCGAACTTGATGGCCCAGCGCTCCTGGATCGTCTTGTTGCGGTAGACCTGCTCGACGAGCAGCATGCCCAGCACCGCCTGGCATACGCGCGCCGTCACATTGGGCAGCAGGCCGCCATTCATATTGAGCATCAGGTCGGTACGCACCAGGACCGTCACCAGCAGCAGGACCCCATAGCAGACAGCGCCGATGAAGATGGGCGTGCGCAGGCTGAACGGCCAGCGGCTGGCCGGATCGCGCGAGTTGCCCAGCAATAGCAGCAACACGATGCACCAGGCGCCGCTGCGCAGGATTTCGAGGGTGTCGGTCCAGACCGACCAGAGTTCGTGGCCGGTGGCGGCCTGCCCGGCCAGCGCGGCGGACCAGAGCGCGGTGAATCCGCATGCGAGGGCAATGGCGGCGACCTGGGTGCGGCCGCGCCAGATGGTGAACAGCAGGCCGATCAGCAACAAGAAACCGATGGCGGCGACGCTATAGCTATAGACGGCAATGGTGGTCAACGTATGCCATCCATGAAAACGACCATTGAAAAATTGGGGATAGAAACGTTCGTGCCAGCGACCTGCAGTGCGCGCACCGCAGGTCGATCCGGGGTGATCAGCGGCCGCTACGGAACAGCACGACCTTGAGCGTATTGATCAGGATGAGCACATCCAGGAACAGGCTGTTGTTCTTGACGTAATAAAGGTCGTACTGCAATTTCTGCAATGCGTCCTCGGCCGACGATCCATAACCATAACGCACCTGCGCCCAACCGGTAATACCTGGCTTGATGCTATGACGGACATTGTAATATGGAACCACTTCGATCAGCTGCTCGACAAAGTAAGCGCGCTCGGGCCGTGGGCCAACGAACGACATGTCGCCCTTGAACACGTTCAGGATTTGCGGCAGCTCGTCGATCCGGGTCTTGCGCATGAAGTTACCCACACGCGTGACGCGTGGATCGTTCTGGGCGGCCCACTGTGGCGTACCGCCTTTTTCGGCATCGGCGCGCATGCTGCGGAACTTGTGGACACGGAAAATCTTGCCATCCTTGCCGACCCGTTCCTGCGAATAGAACACGGGGCTGCGGTCTTCCAGCCACACGGCCAGCGCCGCGAACAGCATGATCGGGAACGTCACGGCCATGATCAGGGTGCTGCAGATCAGGTCAAACCCGCGCTTCATGAAAGTACGGATAAAGCTCTGGTCGAAACCACCGCCGAAGACCAGCCAGCTCGGCTGCAGTGAATCGACCCGGATCTGGCAGGTTTCGCGCTCGAAGAACGTGGCGGCATCGGTCACCTTCACGCCTTGCAGCTTGCAGTCGAGCAGTTCCTTGATCGGGAAGCTGCCGCGCCGGTTCTGTACCGAGACCACGATTTCCTGCGCGCCATATTGGGTTGCCATCTTGACGAGCGAGTCGCCTTCACGCACCTTGAGCACGTCCGCAGCCGGCACGCACATCTCGTCGCTGCCCACCGGAATAAAGCCGACGACCTTGTAGCGATGGTAGCTGTTCTTGTTGACGGCCAGGTCGCTGCACTCCTTGGCCAGCGCGCCATTGCCCAGGAACAGGATGCGCGACTGCATCAGGCGCAGTTCGGACGTTTTGAAGAAGATGATGCGCGCGATGAAGATCCCGGCTGCGGCAAGGCCAAAGCCCAGCAGCAGAATGCCGCGACCGAAGTACAGGTCGGGCGCCACGTAGAACACCAGCGTCAGGATCAGGAAACCCATCAGGAACGCCGGCATCAGCTTCATGAAGAACGGATGGCGCAAGCCTTCGTCGAAGTCGAGCTGGTACATGCCCATGGCGCTCATGCTGAAGCTGACCGCCACGGCAAATGCGACGGCCGAGGCCAGGAAGTGATCGAACTGGTCATTCGTGAGCGGTGCGCCGATGTCGAGAAAACGCATGGCTGCGCCTGCATAGGCGGCGCCCAACAGGATCAATATTTCCACGAATAGCAGGACGAAAACGATCTTCGACACGTAGTGGTTAGAGATCCGAAACATGTTATTCCCCAGAATTGATGATTACGCTTACTGCATGCCGAGATGCCGAATGCACGCGTCGCACACCCGCTACACCACCGTTGCCTGTGTTGGCAGTTACTAACTTCTTCGATTAATTGTCAACCAATACAACGGCAACCACACGAAACGTTACACGTTGAAATACGCGCATGGGTTCCGGAGGCCAACGACTTAGAGCCGGTGGCCTGGCAACGCCATGGAGACGAGGTCAATCTGGGAAATTATTCCATGATCCGACATCGCAATGAATTTCTTGCAAGATCAACATCATTTTTAAGTTATTATTTTGACATATTTTTAACATTCAATATAGCATGGAAACACCTGGTCACTCAATGACAGGCTACTGCCCCGTCAGCTTGTTGCAACATCTTCTGTCCATCCTCTGTGAGATCGTCAGTACAGTTGCATCAAAAGACAACATTAGTTCCACCGTGCAATAAAGTCGAGCGATTTTAGCACTGCCTGTGAGGAAAGCCACGCAAAGCCTGTAATTGTGCGCTATGGATTCCAGAATAATTTGATAAACAACAGAGACGTGCAGGCAGGACGTGGTCAATAAGACACAGCAGAACCTGGATTGATATGGGAGTGACAAGAAGAAGGACGATTGCAGGGCAAGCGCTGTACAACGACGCCAGATGCGGGAAAACGGCATGGCAAGATGCCAAATTGGTGCGGCTGGCTGGAATCGAACCAGCGACCCTTGGCTTCGGAGGCCAATACTCTATCCACTGAGCTACAGCCGCACTGGCAAGCGTAGCGAAGGATACAGTCTTTCGTCGAGTACGTCCATGGGCAGCGCCCGAAAAACCCTGGCATCAATACAGGTTTACACTATAATAAGATGCTCGACGGCACTTGCAAAAAAGCCACTAGATCGCAGCGCCTCAGTGGCCGGTTTTTTTAATTGAATTAAGGAAATCATGAGCGACGCACAGCACGACCACGAATCCCTCATTCGTACGCCAAAACAGCTCGTGGTTGCTGTCGCGGGCTTCTTCCTCGTCATCGTCATCGGCATCATCCTGCTGGTTACCTTCGTCACCAATGCGTCGACCACCGGCGCCGGCAGCAATGCCCAAAGCGCCGAGGCGATTGCCGCGCGCATCCGTCCCGTCTCCGATGCAGGTTTCACGCTGCGCGACGCCAATACACCGCGTGTCCTGCTGGCAGGCGGCGCCGTGTACACGGCCACCTGCGCGGCCTGCCACGACAGCGGCATGGCCGGCTCCCCCAAGACGGGCGACAAAGCTGCCTGGGCTACCCGCCTTGCGCAGGGTTACGATACGCTGGTCAAGCACGCAATCGAAGGCATCCGCGCCATGCCAGCCAAGGGCGGCAACCCCGACCTGGACGATCTCGAAGTGGCGCGCGCCGTGGTGTTCATGACCAATCAAAGTGGCGCCAGTTTCAAGGAACCGGTTGCACCTGCACCTGCTGCTGCCCCGGCTACACCGGCTGCGGCTGACGCTGCTACGGCGACAACTGCTGCAGCGGTCGCTGCAGCCCCGGCAGCCGCCGCACCCGTCGTGGCAGCAGCGCCGGTCGCAACCGCGCCAGTTGCAGGTCCGGCCGTGGCCAGTGCCGACACCGGCAAGAAAGCCTACGATACGGCGTGCATTGCCTGCCATGGCGCCGGTATCGCAGGCGCGCCGAAGTTTGCCGACAAGGCGGCGTGGAGCGCGCGCGTCGGTCAGGGCACTTCGGTCTTGTACGACCATGCCATCAAGGGCTTCCAGGGCAAAGCCGGTGTCATGCCGCCAAAAGGTGGTTCCGCGCTTCCCGACGCCGACGTCAAGGCTGCCGTGGACTACATGGTGGCTGCAGTCAAATAAGCAGCGCAGCATCCATAAACAAAAAGCGCCGCATGCGGCGCTTTTTGTTTATCTGACAGTTTTAGTTCCAGCGCGGCATGACAGCCTGCCAGAGTCATACTGATCGTGTATTAATTGAACAATTCGTTGTGTTTCTTTTAAACCTCCATATTTATCATATGTGTCATGTTGATTTAAAAGTAAAGTAACAATTGCTTACAAATCGCAACAAATAAATACCTTATCCTGCACAGCCTCCAGTCGAAATAAATTCCTATCGGAATCTTTACAGGATCAGTACACCATGTCCCTCCGTTCAAAATCTGCCGTACCTGCTTCGTGCCGCTTGTCAGCCGTTTTCCTCGTAACGCTCGCCGCAGCCGGCGGCGCTTCTGCCGCCACTCTGTCAGTGGGACCAGGAAAAACCTACGCTGCGCCCTGCGCCGCCTTTGCCCGGGCACAGTCCGGCGATATCATCCAGATCGACGGCGGCAAAACCTACAGCGGTGACGTGTGCGCCATCAGCGCCAGCAACCTGACCATCCGCGGCGTGAATGGCCGGCCCAAGATCGACGCCGCCGGCCAGAATGCACAAGGCAAGGGCACCTGGGTTATTCAGGGCAACAACGTCACGGTCGAGAATGTCGAGATGGTCGGCGCGGCAGTACCGGACCGCAACGGCGCCGCACTGCGTATCGAAGGTACCAACTTCACGCTGCGCTCGTCGTACTTGCACGATAACGAAAACGGCATCCTCACGGGCGCCAATGACAACAGTAGTATCGTGATCGAAAACACCGAGTTTGCTGCCAACGGCCGGGGTGACGGTTACAGCCACAATGTCTACATCGGTCACGTCGGCAGCCTGACGTTCCGCTACAACTATTCACACGACGCCAATGGTGGTCACAACCTCAAATCGCGCGCCAGCGTCAATACGATCAACTACAACCGCTTCTCGAGCAGCACCGGCAAACCGAGCTACGAGATCGACCTGCCAAATGCCGGTACCTCGTATGTCATCGGCAATGTGATCCACCAGCCGGCCAGCCACAACAACCCTGGTTTGCTGGCCTATGGCAATGAAGGCGCAAGCAATCCCAAGCAGGATCTGTATGTGGTGAACAATACGTTCCTGAACGACGACAGCGTGCGCGGCACCTTCGTGCTGGTCGGCGGTAGCGTGACGACGCCAGTTCTGCTGCAAAACAATATCTTTGGCGGCTTCGGTGCTGCGACCAACCAGACCAACGCCATCGACCGGACCAACTTCCGCTCGCTCGTGCCCGGCTTCATCAACCGCCTGCTGTTCGATCTGCATCCGATCGCCAACGTGCTGGTGATTAACGCTGGTTCGACGCCAGGCGTGTCGGCCTCCGGTGTGTCGTTGACGCCAGTGGCCCAGTACAAGCACGTGGCATCGGGCGAGACCCGCACTGCGGCAAGCGCGCGCGATATCGGCGCCTACGCGGCGCTAAGCTCGGGCAGCACGCCAACGCCGGCACCAACGCCAACGCCATCCACCTGGACCACCTGCGCCAACGAAAACGCCACCTGCGGTTTCAGCGGCACGCGTGAAGTACGTTATGGCGCCGGTAATTCCTGGGTCGTCAAGGTATTCACCAACAATGTCCAATGCTCGAACGCCGTGTTCGGTGACCCGATCGAGGGTACGGTCAAGACCTGCAGCTATGCCGGTACTGCATCGAGCGCGCCCACCCCGGCACCGACCACACCCGTGACCTGGACCGCTTGCGCCGCCGAAAACGGCACCTGCGCGTTCACCGGGACCCGCGACGTACGCTACGGCGTGCCGGGCGCCTACGCTACCAAGGCGTTCACGACCCGCACCGCCTGCACCAATGCCGTGTTCGGCGATCCGATCGAAGGCACGGTCAAGTCGTGCAGCTATTCGAGCCAGGCGCGCTGATCGCAGCAGGGTAACGGAAACAACAAGGGCCGCGAAAGCGGCCCTTGTTTTAACTACGCAGTGGCCTGCGCTGCAGGCTTACCAGATGATCACGCGATCTTTTGGCGCCAGATACATCTTGTCGCCGGCCTTGACCTTGAACGCCTCGTAGAAACCAGGCTGGTTCTTCAGCGTGCCGTTGGCGCGGTATTGCGCCGGCGAGTGCGGGTCGGTCTTGATCTGCGCGATCTGCGCCGGTTCGCGCATCTTCGTGCGCCACACCTGGCCCCAACCCATATAGAAGCGCTGGTCGCCGGTGAGACCGTCGATCACGGGCGCTGACTTGCCCTTGAGCGAGATCTTGTAGGCCTTGTAGGCGATCGCCAGACCCGAGTTGTCGCCGATATTTTCGCCGAGCGTCAGTTCGCCATTGACGTTGTAGCCTTTGAGCGGGCTGAACGCGGCGTACTGGGCGATCAGGGCCTTGGTCTTTTCGCCGAAACGCTTGCCGTCTTCTTCAGTCCACCAGTTGCGCATATTGCCGTCGCCGTCGTACTGCGAACCCTGGTCGTCGAAGCCGTGGCTGATTTCGTGGCCGATCACGGCGCCGATGCCGCCGTAGTTGACTGCGTCGTCCGCCTTTGCATCGAAGAACGGCGGCTGCAGGATCGCGGCCGGGAACACGATTTCGTTCAGCTCCGGGTTGTAGTAGGCGTTGACGGTTTGCGGCGTCATGCCCCACTCGTCGCGGTCGATTGGTTTGCCCAGTTTGTTCAGTTCGCGGTTGTATTCCACATCGCGCGAACGCATCACGTTGCCCACCAGGTCATCGCGCTTGACGGTCAGCGCGGTGTATTCCTTCCACTTGTTCGGGTAGCCGATCTTCGGCGTGAACTTGGCCAGCTTGGTTTGCGCTTCCTTCTTGGTCGCCGGGCTCATCCAGTCGAGCGTGTCGATCGAATCCTTGTAGGCCGCCAGCAGGTTGTTGACCAGCACTTCCATGCGCGCCTTGCGCTCGGCCGGGAAGTGGTCTTTCACGTACAGCTTGCCCACGGCATCGCCAAGGCTGCCTTCGAGCGTCGAGACGCCGCGCTTCCAGCGTGGTTCCAGTTCCGGAATGCCTGCCAGTGTGGTGCCGTTGAACGAGAAGCGCTGGTCGACGAAGGCTTTCGACAGGTAGTTCGCATAGCTGTTGACGGTCTGGAATTGCAGGTACGCTTTCCAGGTCGCCAGCGGCACGCTATTCAGGACGTCGGTAAAACCTTTCAGGTAGGTCGGCTGGCTGACGATCAGATACGTCGCCTTGCCCTGCAGGCCCGAAGCCTTCAGCCACGTGTTCCAGTCGTAGCCCGGCGCCATTGCGGCCAGCTTGCTGAACTCGACCTTGTTGTAGGTCTTGATCGGATCGCGGTTCTCGACCTTGGTCCACTGCACCTTGGCCAGTCGGGTTTCCAGGTCGAGGATGGCTTTCGCGTCAGCGGCGGCAGTCTTGCTGCCAGCCAGCGCCAGCATCTTCTTGATGTGCACCTGGTACTTGGCGCGCACGTCCGCCAGCTTGGCGTCGTCCTGCTTCAGGTAATAGTCGCGGTCGGGCATGCCCAGGCCTGACTGGTACAGGTCGGCGACGTACTTGGTCGAATCCTTGGCATCCTGGTGGATGAAGAACGTGAACGGCACGGTCACGCCGGCGCGATTCAGGTTGGCGAACAGCGCAGGCAGTTCGGCCTTGCTCTTGAGCGCGGCGATCTTGCTCATCTCGTTCTTGAGCGGCGTGGCGCCCAGCTGCTCGAGGCGCGCTTCGTCCATGTAGCTGGCGTAGAAGTCGCCGATCTTGCGCGCTTCGCTGCCGGCGGCGGCGTTCTTGTCGGCGGCCGTGCGCTCGATGATCGCGCGCAGTTGCGGCAGCGTGTCATCGCGCAGCTGGTGGAACGCGCCCCAGGTCGATTTGTCGGCCGGGATCTCGACGCTCTTGAGCCATTTGCCGTTGAGGTGTTCGAAGAAGTCGTCCTGGGCGCGCACGGACGGTTCGATGTACTGCGTCGCAATGCCGGACGATGCACCGGCCGGCGCAGTAGCGGTAGCGGCGGTGGCCTGGGCCAGCGCCATCGGCGCGATGAACGACGTGGTCAATACCAGCGCTGCTGCGCTGATCAGTTTTCGTTGCATGGTATCTCTCTTTGTTTGTTTGTGAGTGCAATGCAAAAGGCCGGCGCTCGTGACGCCGGCCCCTTGTCATGGAACCTTACCAGATGATGACGCGGTCTTCAGGCGGCAAGTACATCTTGTCGCCCGGTTTCACGTTGAACGCCTCGTAGAACTCGGGCATGTTCGACACGGTGCCGTTGGCGCGGAACTGGCCCGGCGAGTGCGGGTCGGTTTTCACCTGGTTGATCTGCTGGGCTTCACGCATCTTCGAGCGCCATACCTGGCCAAAGCCCATGAAGAAGCGCTGGTCGCCCGTCAGGCCATCGATCACCGGCGCCGGCTTGCCGGCCAGCGACAATTTATAGGCCTTGTAGCCGATCGACAGGCCGGCGTTATCGCCGATGTTCTCGCCCAGCGTCAGTTCGCCGTTCACGTTGTAGCCTGGCAGCGGCGCGTAGCCGTTGAACTGCTTGACCAGCTTGTCGGTGCGGGCCTTGAAGGCGGTGCGGTCTTCGGCCGTCCACCAGTCGCGCAAATTGCCGTCGCCATCGGACTGGCTGCCCTTGTCATCGAAACCGTGGCCGATTTCATGGCCGATCACGGCGCCGATGGCGCCGTAGTTGACCGCGTCGTCGGCGCGCATGTCGAAGAATGGTGGCTGCAGGATCGCGGCCGGGAACACGATCTCGTTCATCGTGCTGCGGTAGTAGGCGTTGACCGTCTGCGGCGTCATGCCCCACTCGGTATGGTCAATCGGCTTGCCAAGTTTTTCGATGTTGTAGTTATAGGCGAAGGTCGATGCACGCATCGCATTGCCCACCAAGTCATCGCGCTTGATCGTCAGGCGCGAGTAGTCGCGCCACTTGTCCGGATAGCCGATCTTCGGCGTGAACTTGGCCAGCTTGGCGCGCGCTTCCTTCTTGGTCGCAGGGCTCATCCAGTCCAGGTTGTCGATCGACTGGCCGTAGGCGATGATCAGGTTCTTGACGAGTTGTTCCATACGTTGTTTGCGCTCGGCCGGGAAGTGCTCGGCGACGTACAGCTTGCCCAGCGCCTCGCCCAGCGTGCCTTCGACGGTCGACACGCCGCGCTTCCAGCTCGGACGCTGCTCGGCCACGCCGGTCAGCGCAGTGCCGTAGAACGCGAAGTTCTCATCGACGAACGCCTTCGACAGGTACGGCGCGTATTCGCGCAGCAGCTGCCATTCGAAGTACGACTTGAGCGTGGCCAGATCGGTCTTGGCCAGCAGCGCATCGAAGCCCGTGAAGTAGCTTGGCTGGTTGACGATGATGGTGTCGATCTTGTTGCCCACGCCGGCGGCGGCCAGTGCGCCTTTCCAGTCGTAGCCCGGCGCCAGCTTGGAGAGCTCGGCCACCGTCATCTTGTTGTAGCGCTTGACCGGGTCACGGTTCTCGACCTTGGTCCACTGGACCTTGGCCAGATCGGTCTCGAAGTCGACGATTGCCTTGGCCTGCGCGGCAGCATTCTTTTCACCGGCCAGCGTCAGGATCTTCTCGACGTGCACCTGGTACTTGGCGCGGATCTCGGCCAGCTTGGCGTCATCTGCCTTCAGGTAGTAGTCGCGGTCAGGCATGCCCAGGCCGCTCTGGCTGAGGTAGGTTGCATGGCGGGTCGACTCGCGCATGTCCTGGCCGACGTAGATGCCGTACGGGGTGGCCACGCCGATCTTGCCCAGATGGGCGGCAAGCGCCGGAATGCCCTTCTTGTCCTTGAGCATGCGGATACGCGACAGTTCGCCCGTCAGCGGCTTGTAGCCGAGCGCTTCGCGGCGCGCGTCGTCCATGAAGCTGGCGTACAGGTCGCCGATCTTCTTCGCTTCGGTACCTGCCTTGGCGCCGGTGTCCTTCTGCGCCGTCTCGATGATCGCCAGCAGTTGCGGCGTGGTGTCTTCGCGCAGCTTCATGAAGGTGCCCCAGCTCGAGCGGTCGCCCGGGATCTCGGTCTCTTTCAGCCACTTGCCGTTCAGGTGCGTGAAGAAATCGTCCTGCGGACGCACGCTGTTGTCGATGTACTGGGTGTCGATGCCGGAGATCACGCCGGCCGGTGCGGCGGCGGTTGCTGGAACAGCGGCGGCCGCAGGCGCGGCGTCGGCGGCCATGGCCGGTGCGGCAAAGGCTGCCGCCAGGGACAGGGTCAGGGTACTCAGGAGAAGTCGCTTCACGGATAAGTCCTTGGTTGCTAAGTGTTCGCAGGGATAAACAGCATCTGACCGGTCGCGCCTGCTGCGTGCCGGCAAAAGAACATTCTAGCGGGTGGACTTGCAACGGCGCTGGCCGTGGTCATTTTTTTACTTTTCGATACACGCAGACGGGTGAATATCGCGTATGCATGTGTTGGGAAGTGACAACAGGATGACACGGGCAAAGGCGCAGTCAGCGTTAAATAGAGGAAAGCTTTGAACTGATGAGCAGCCAGGTGGTCCAACGCCTGTCCCCAGCATCAGGAGCCGCTCATGAAAGCGCCCCGTTTCAGGAACTGGTTTGCAAAGTTGTCATCGCTGAACCAGCCGCAGCGCCGCCAAGTGCTCGACGCCCTGCACCCCGCAGTCGGACTCGACCAGGTGGTCGCACTGATCGCGCAAGCCAGGGCGCCAGGGCGCTGCTGTCCCAGCTGTGGTGGCGAACGCTGCCACCGGCATGGATTCGCCAATGACCTGCAACGCTTTCGCTGCTGCGACTGTGGGCGCACCTTCAACGACCTGAGCGGCACGCCGCTGGCGCGACTCCGGCACAAGGCCAAATGGCTCGCGTATTCACAGGTGCTGCTCGATTCACTATCCGTGCGCAAAGGTGCAGATCGGGTTGGCGTGCACCGCAATACCGCCTTCCGGTGGCGCCACCGCTTTCTGGCTTGGGTCAAGCTTGACCGACCGGCATCCCTGAATGGCATCGTCGAAGCTGACGAAACGTTCCTGCTCGAATCACAAAAAGGCTCGCGCACGCTTGATCGCCCAGCGCGTCGAAGGGGCGGACGCGCGCCCATGCGTGGCATTTCTCGGCATCTGGATTGCATCCTGGTGGCGCGCGACCGCAACGGACAGACCATTGATGCCGTCACTGGCCGGGGCGCACTGACGGCCGCGCAACTCGAACGCGACTTGCTGCCCAAGCTTGATCCGCAGGCGCTGTTGGTCACCGACAGCCATGCTGCTTATCGGGCCTTTGCACGCAAGCACCGCATCGCACACGAGGCAGTGAACCTGCGCGTCGGCGTACGCGTCAGGCGCCTGGGAAGCCATGCCATCCACGTGCAGAACGTGAACGCCTACCACGAGCGCTTCAAGGCCTGGTTGATGGGCTTTCGCGGGGTGGCGTCGCGCTATCTGTCCAATTACCTGGGCTGGTGCTGGGCAGTGGATGGCGGACGGGTCAGTTCCGCAGCACAATTGTTCTGCATCGCAATCGGCGTCATCAACAGATAATGTTGACTGAGCCGACAAAAAAAAATCCCGCGGCAATAGAGCCGCGGGACAAGACCACTTCAAGAGTGGAGAGAGAGAAAAACTAGTCACGACTATAGGGGCGCGCTGTTGCGTCGGGCGCCACTCTTACATTTGCTTACCCTCGCTAACGGCGTGTAACAAATCGCTATTTGGCGCCAATTGGGTCGATGTTCCATATGCGAGCCTGGATTTGCCGATCGCGCCGTGGCGCAAGGGCTCGCAACAATAGCGCGCGAACCGGTTTATACTCCGCTTGCGCAATCTCAGGCCTATCGCAGCGCCTCGGGTTCCACGATCGGCGCGCGCTGCCACAATGGATCACATGGGTTCCACCTTCAAGAATGCCTGCCTGATCGGCCTGGGCGCCGTTGCCGGCGTCGGCCTGACGATGCAGTTTTCCGCCCTCTCCTTCAAACCGTCGCTCGAATCGAGCATGCCGGTGACCGAGTTGCGCGAGCTGGCCGACGTCGTCGGCATCATCAAGACCAGTTACGTCGAGCCGGTCGAAGACAAAGCCCTGCTGTCGCAGGCGATCACCGGCATGGTGGCGTCGCTCGATCCGCACTCGGCCTACCTCGACGCGCGCGCGTTTCGCGAACTGCGCGAAGGCACCGAAGGCCGCTTCGTCGGCCTGGGCATCGAGATCAGCGTCAGCGAAGACGGCTACATCGAAATCATCAGCCCGATGGAAGATTCGCCCGCCTACCATGCCGGCATCAAGGAAGGTGACCTGATCACGCGCATCGACGGCCATCCGGTGCAGGGCACGCCGATCGACGAGGCCATCAAGCGCATGCGTGGCGAACCAGGCACGCGCGTGACGCTGACCGTCGTGCGCAAGTCGGTGCCGGCGCCGCTCACCATCACCGTCGAGCGGCGCGAGATCGTCCAGAAAAGCGTCAAGGCAAAAATGGTCGAACCGGGTTACGCCTGGCTGCGCGTGGCGCAGTTCCAGGAGCCGACCGTCGACGACATGGCCGCCAAGCTGCAGGCGCTGTACCGCCAGGACCCCGACCTGAAAGGCCTGGTGCTCGATTTGCGCAACGATCCCGGTGGTCTGCTGCAGGGCGCGATCGGCGTGGCCGCCGCGTTCTTGCCGAACAACGCCGAAATCGTCTCGACCAACGGCCAGCTGGCCGACTCGCGCCAGCGCTTCTATGCCCGGCCCGAGTTCTATATGCTGCGCAGCGGCGCCGACCCGCTGGCAAGCCTGCCGCCAGCATTCAAGAAGCTGCCGATGGTCGTGCTGGTCAACACCGGCTCGGCCTCGGCCTCCGAAATCGTCGCCGGCGCACTGCAGGACTACAAGCGCGCTACCATCCTCGGCAGCCAGACCTTCGGCAAGGGCTCGGTGCAGACGATCCGCCCGATCGGCGGCAACGCCGCCGTCAAGCTGACCACCGCGCGCTACTACACGCCGGCCGGTCGCACGATCCAGGCGCGCGGCATCGTGCCCGACGTTCCGGTCGATGAATATCCCGATGGCGATGGCCTGAACGCCCTGCGCATGCGCGAAGCCGACCTGCAGCACCACCTGACCAATGGCGCCGGGGCCGAGGTGGCCACGCGCGAGGACGACATCGAAGAGCAGATGCGGCTGTTGAACGCTGCGCGCCAGCGCAAGCCGCTCGATTACGGCAGCGCCGACGACTTCCAGCTGGCCCAGGCACTGCGCCACCTGAAGGGCGAGCCGGTGGTGCTGTCTGGCCGCGCCAGCGGCGCGACGCTGGCGCGCCAGGGGCGCTGACGCCAGCGCGGCGCAGCCGGCTTTCTGCCCGATTCCCAGGCTCGCGCCGAGCGTGTAGAATCGGCGCATCTTGCGGCCAAGCGGCCTTATTTTCCTTGAAAGTTCCCCGAACATGATACCTGTCGTCATCAGCGGCACCGGCCTGTTTACGCCGCCGCATTCCATCTCGAACGACGAGCTGGTGACCGCCTTCAACGCCTACGTCGACCTGCACAACGCCGAACACGCGACTGCCATCGCCGCAGGCGAGGTGACGGCGCTCGAGCCGTCGAGCAGCGGCTTCATCGAAAAAGCGTCCGGCATCAAATCGCGCTACGTGATGGAAAAGAGCGGCATCCTCGACCCGGCCCACATGACGGCGCGCATCGCCGACCGCGCGGATGACCAGATCTCGCTACAGGCCGAGATGTGCGTGGCCGCCGCGCGCGACGCGCTGGAGCGCGCCGGAAAACAGGCGCACGAGATCGACATGGTGCTGGTCGCCTGCAGCAATATGCAGCGCGCCTACCCGGCGATGGCCGTTGAAGTGCAGGAAGCGCTCGGCATCGACGGCTTCGGCTTCGACATGAACGTGGCCTGTTCGTCGGCCACGTTCGGCATCGCCACGGCCGTGGATGCGGTACGCGGCGGGCGCGCCCGCGCAGTGCTGGTGCTGAACCCCGAAATCACCAGCGGGCACCTGAATTTCCGCGACCGCGACAGCCACTTCATCTTTGGCGACGCCTGCACCGCGATCATCATCGAGGCGCAAGCCACGGCCACCGGCGCGCACCAGTGGGAAATCCTCGACAGCCGTCTCAAGACCAGCTTCTCGAACAATATCCGCAACAACTTCGGCTTCATGAACCGCTTCGACGAAGCCGGCGTCGGCCTGCCCGATAAACTGTTCCGCCAGCAGGGCCGCAAGGTGTTCAAGGAAGTCTGCCCGATGGCAGCCGAGACGATCAAGGACACCTTGACTGCCGCCGGCCTGACGACCGACGACGTGGCGCGCTACTGGCTGCACCAGGCGAACCTGAACATGAACCTGCTGATCGTGCGCATGCTGCTGGGCCGCGACGCGACAGCCGACGAAGCGCCGGTGATCCTGGACAGCTACGCCAACACGTCGTCGGCCGGTTCGATCATCGCGTTCCACAAGTACCAGGACGATCTCGCGGCAGGCACCAACGGCGTGATCTGCTCGTTCGGCGCCGGCTACTCGATCGGCTGCGTGGTGGTGCGCAAGCTCTAAGCCCTAACGTTACAGGCGCGCGGCCAGCACAAACCCCTCGCGAATCGCGCGCTTGGCGTCGAGCTCCGCCGCCAGCGCGGCGCCGCCGATCTTGTGGAAACCCGGCCTGCTGCTGCTACTATTGCTGCCAGTTGACTCGGCCGGCATCAGCTCGGCCAGGCTCTCCTGACCAGCACAGACGATCACATTGTCCACCGCCAGCACGCGCGTCTGCCCACCGACCGTGATGTGCAGGCCCGCGTCATCGATGCGGTCGTACTGCACACCCGCCAGCATCGTCACGCCGTTGCGCACGAGCGTTGCGCGGTGCACCCAACCCGACGTCTTGCCCAGCCCCGCACCCGGGCGCGTGCTCTTGCGCTGCAATAGCCAGACCTGACGCGGCGGATGCGGCGCCACCGGCGCTGTCAAGCCGCCCGACGTGGCCACCATTGGATCGACGCCCCACTCGCCCATCCAGTGCGCGGGCGTCATTGGCAGCGCCACCTGCGGGTCGTGCACGAGGAATTCGCCCATGTCGAACCCGATGCCGCCGGCGCCGATGATCGCCACGCGTGCGCCGACCGGGCGGCCATCGCGCAGCACGTCCAGATAACTGAGCACCATCGGATGGTCGATGCCGGGAATGGCCGGCTTGCGGGTGCGGATGCCGGTGGCGACGACGACGTCGTCAAAGCCTTCGGCCAGCAAGGCCTCGCGCGTGACGACCGTATTCAGGCGCACGTCGACGCCGAGCAACGCGAGACGGCGCCCGAAATAACGGATCGTCTCGGCAAATTCTTCCTTGCCCGGCACGCGCATCGCGACATTGAACTGGCCGCCGATGCGGTCCAGCCCATCGAACAGCGTCACGCGGTGCCCCCGTTCGGCGGCCACCGTCGCTGCCGACAAGCCGGCGGGGCCGGCGCCCACCACCGCGATCCGGCGCGGCTGCGCGGCCGGGCGGATCACCAGTTCGGTCTCGTAGCAGGCGCGCGGATTGACGAGGCACGTGGCGCGCTTGTTCGAGAAGGTGTGGTCCAGGCAGGCCTGGTTGCAGGCGATGCAGGTGTTGATCTCGTCCGCGCGGCCGCCCGCCGCCTTGTTCACGAATTCGGGATCGGCCAAAAACGGCCGCGCCATCGATACCAGGTCGGCGTCGCCGCGCGCCAGCAGGGCCTCGGCCTCGTGCGGCATATTGATGCGGTTCGAGGCCACCACCGGGATGCCCACCGCAGCGCGCAAGCGGCCCGCCACCTGCGCGAACGCGGCGCGTGGCACCGACGTGACGATGGTCGGAATGCGCGCCTCGTGCCAGCCGTAGCCGGTATTCAAAATTGTCACGCCGGCAGCCTCCAGGGCTTTGGCCACCAGCACCACCTCGTCCCACGTGTTGCCGCCGTCGACCAGGTCGAGCACCGAGTGGCGGTACATCAGAATGAACGCCGGCCCAACGGCCGCGCGGATACGGCGCACGATTTCGACGGCCAGCCGCATGCGCTGTTCGATCGGCCCGCCCCACCCGTCCGTGCGGCGGTTGGCGCGCGCGCACAGGAACTGGTTGAGCAGATAGCCTTCGCTGCCCATGATTTCCACGCCATCGTAACCGGCCTTTTGCGCCAGCCGCGCGCAGCGCACGTAGGCGGCAATCGTCGACTCGATGCCGGCTTCGGAAAGGGCCTTGGGCTTGAAGCGCGAGATCGGCGACTTCAGGTTCGACGCCGACACGACGAACGGCTGGTAGCCGTAGCGCCCCGCGTGCAGGATCTGCAGCACGATCTTGCCGCCCTCTTCGTGCACGGCGCGCGTGACGCGCCGGTGGTTCGGCACGTCGCCAAGAAAATTGAGCGTGCCGCCAAACGGCAGCAGCCAGCCCTGGCGGTTGGGCGAAATGCCGCCGGTGACGATCAGGCCGACGCCGCCGCGCGCGCGTTCGCGGTAGAACGCGGCGAGCTTGCCGTAGTTGTAGAAGCGGTCTTCGAGCCCGGTGTGCATCGAGCCCATGATCACGCGGTTCTTCAGCGTGGTAAAACCCAGGTCGAGCGGCGCAAGCAGGTGCGCGTAGGCAGAAGAGATAGTCATCGCGGCATTACACCGCGATTTTGTCGAGCCGTGCGTCTAAACACGGCTGGCGGGTTTTACGCGAGGTGGCTGTCGCGGTCGCGCAGCTCGGCGAAGCTCTCGATGCTGCCGATCTTGACGACGATCGGGTTCAGGCTCGCGCCCGGCGACATCGAGCGCCATGCAAACTGCCATTCCTTTTCGCGCGCCTGGCCCGCGCTCTTGGTGAATGCGGCGCCCAGCGGCGAACGGCTGCCGTATTCGATGGCGCCATCGATGCCGGCCCAGTTGGGCAGCATGCGCTGCACGGCGCGGTGCAGGCGCTCGCCGAACTCTTCGCTATTGTGGATCACCAGGCACGCGTCGCTCGGCGTGATGATGTCGAACAGGGCCTTGTCCCAGGCGGTGGAAAACGACAGGTTCAGAAAGCCGCCGCTGGGCTCGAGGCGAAACTGGCCAAGGCGCAGCGAATTTTCAAGTTCGGTGCGCAGTGCGTAGCGGTGCAGGGTCGGAGGGCGTTGGTAGTCGTGCATGGGATTCTTTCTGGCCGCACCCGCCTTACGGCAGCGGTGCCGGCGGTTGCTGCATCATGATTTGCTGGTGCTGCATGCGCATGAAACGCGACGAGATGAAAATCTCGCGCAAAAAATACACGAAGCTGCTGATCAGGGCCAGCATCGCCAGCACAAAGCTCGCGGCAATGTACTGGTCGAGCGGGATGCCGGTGGTGTCGCCCGCAAACAGCATCGCGATGACGACGCACACCAGCAGGCCGCAGGCGGTGCTGGAGGCGATCGCGAAGTTGATCAGGTGCGAACGCTGGTACAGCAGTTCGAGCTCGCTCGAAAACTCGGTGTTCGGGCTGACCTTGAGCCGGTCTTCGAGCACGCGCGTGCGGTCGATGATGCGGGCCAGCCGGTTGGTCAGCACGGTCAGTTTGGTGGCCACGCCGGTGAGTAAAAAAACGGGTGCGATGGCCAGCTGGATGACGTGGCCGATGTCGCTGATCTGGATATTCATGAGAACAAGCTGGTCTTGATGTTGTGTGTCTGGCGTAGTTTAACAGCCGCCGCTCATTCGAAGCGCCGGTGGTGCTTGAACTGTTCGGTGGCCGCAACCAGTGCGCGCGCGATGCCGGTTTCGAGCGCGCCGTGGCCGGCGTCGGGAATCATCTGCAAGGTCGAACCCGGCCAGGCGCGGTGCAGGCGCCAGGCCGACAGCGGCGGGCAGATCACGTCGTAGCGGCCCTGCACGATCACGGCCGGCAGATGCGCAATGCGCCCGACGTCGCGCACCAGCTGGTCTTCGTCCAGGAACGCGCCGTTGACCATGTAATGCGCCTCGAGCCGGCCCACGCCCAGGTCGAGCGTATCGCTGGCGGCTTCTTCGGGCTGCGGCAGCAGAAAGACGCGGCGGCCTTCGAAGCGGCTCCAGGCGCGCGCGGCCGGCCAGAACACATCGGGATCGTGGCACAGCAGGCGGCGCGCGTAGGCGCCCAGCAGGTCAGCGCGTTCTGCCAGCGGGATCGGCGCGACGAATTCGTCGTACAGCTCGGGATAGAACCAGCGCATGTCGTTGATGAACCAGTCGACTTCCGCGCGCGTGCACAGGAAGATCCCGCGCAGCACGAAGCCCAGGCAGCGCTCCGGATGCGCCTGGCCATAGGCCAGCGCCAGCGTCGAGCCCCACGAACCGCCGAACACGAGCCACTGCTTGATGCCGAACAGCGCACGCAGGCGTTCGATGTCGTCGATCAGGAGTTGCGTCGTGTTGTTGCACCACTCGCCCAATGGCGTGGATTTGCCGGCGCCGCGCTGGTCGAACAGGATCACGCGGTAGGCCGCGGGATCGAAAAAACGGCGGTGCTGCGGCGACAGCCCGGCGCCCGGGCCGCCGTGCAGGAACAGCACCGGGATGCCATCGGGATTGCCGACTTCTTCCCAGTAGATCGTGTGCAGTTCGTCGACCGCTAGCATGCCGCTACGAAGCGGCTGGAGCGGTGGGAACAGCGACGGCGGCGTGGCTGGCATGGGGGCTTTGACGGTCAGTGAATGGGAAAATCGATTGTAACGTACGGGCATGCGATGTAGAAGGAGACGGCACGGTCACGCCGCCTGGCCCAGCACCCAGCCTTCCCAGCGCCCCACCTGCGCCTCAAGCGGCGGGCCTTCGGCGCGGTGGCCCTCGACCACGTCGAGCATGCCGCACAGACCGACCAGCGCATCGAACTGGTCTTCGCCACTGGCATGGGCACCGAAGCCGTCACGGATCGCGGCCGCGAGACCCGGGGCCTGCGCGTGCTCCCGCTGCGCCAGCCAGTTGAGCAATGGGGGCGCAACGGATGCGCGCCCGGCCTGGCTGCGCTTGCTCCACACAGGCCGGCGACCGATGCCAAGCCGGTGGTAGGTGTCGCCCGGGTAGGTCTCGGCCACGATCGTGCGAGCGCCACCGAGCAGGTCGTGCAGCGGGCCGTCGAACGGCCACAGCGCGATGCGCGAACCCTGCGGTTGCAGCACTTCGCGCCAGCCGGCCAGCGCCGCCTTGCCGACCTGGTTGCCGCCCAGGGTCCAGAACAGGCTGCACGCGGCGGGACGCTGGTCGGTCTTGCGCTCGCAAACGCGCAGCAGGTCGGCGGCATCGGTGTGGCCCAGGCCCGTCAGCAAGTGCTCGCGCCGGCGGCCACCCGGCCGGACCGGATAGAACGGCCGGTGGACGCCGATGTCGCTGCGGTCATCGCAGACCTCGAACCAGCGGTTCCAGGCGCCGCTGCCGACACTGGCCAGCAACTCGGCAAAATTCGCCAGCCCGGTCGCCGCGCCATACGCCGCCGGCACGCCAATCGGAAAATCGACGCCCACCAGCACCGCGCCTGGCGCCGTGGAACGCGCTGCCAGCCGATCGAGGAACGTGGCGGTCACGCTGACCGGCTCGGGCAGGCCGATCTGCCAGCCGGCGCTGTCGGCATCGCGCAGCGCCACCGCCATCCAGCGCTTGCCGGGGTGGATGCTCCAGTCGCAGTGCGCAATCACCCGCGGCGATGACAATGAGTGCGTCACGTAATCCCCAAAAGAAAAAAGCCGTGTCGCCACGGCTTCAGGATGCTATTCAGCGCCATCAAGACATGTGCTGCCCGCCATTGATCGCGATATTCGCGCCCGTGACGAACGCCGCTTCATCCGACGACAGGTACGCAACCAGACCGGCGACTTCTTCGGGCTTACCGAGGCGGCCCATCGGGATTTGCGGGATGATCTTGGTTTCCAGCACTTCGCTCGGGATGTCCATCACCATCTTGGTGCCGATATAGCCTGGTGAAATGGTGTTGACGGTGACGCCCTTGCGCGCGACTTCCAGCGCCAGCGCCTTGGTAAAGCCGTGCATGCCGGCCTTGGCCGCCGAGTAGTTGGTCTGGCCGAACGCGCCCTTCTGGCCGTTGACCGACGAGATATTGATGATCCGGCCCCAGCCCCGTTCGACCATGCCGTCGCAGACCGGCTTGGTCATATTGAAGACGGAGTCGAGGTTGGTCTTGATCACGGCATCCCAGTTGACCTTGTCCATTTTCTTGAACGTCATGTCGCGCGTGATGCCGGCGTTATTGACCAGCACATCGACCGGGCCGACGTCGGCGATCACCTGGCGTACGCATTCCTGGGCCGCATCGTAGTCGGAAACGTCGCAGGCATAGGCCTTGAAATCCAGACCCTGCTCGCGCATGGCACCGAGCCAGCCTTCGACCTTCGTATTACCTGGCGAAAAAGTGGTGACGACCTGGTATCCCAGGGCCGCCAACTTGATGCACACCGCTTCGCCCAGGCCGCCCATGCCGCCGGTTACTAACGCTACTCTAGCCATTGTCTTCTCCAGTTTTATTGTTGGTTACTACGTCGAAACCGGTGACGGCGCCGGCGCCCGTCCTGGCCGCCCCTGCACGTCACCGCGTTGGAAACTGAAGCGTCAGTCGCGCTCGATTGCCAGCGCCACGCCCATGCCGCCGCCAATGCACAGACTGGCGAGACCCTTCTTGGCGTCACGGCGGATCATTTCGTGCAGCAACGTGACCAGCACGCGCGCACCGGAAGCGCCGATCGGGTGGCCCAGCGCAATGGCGCCGCCGTTGACGTTGATCTTGGACGTGTCCCAGCCCATTTCCTTGTTCACGGCAACGGCCTGGGCAGCGAAGGCTTCGTTGATTTCCATGAGGTCGAGGTCTTCGTGGGTCCAGCCGGCTTTTTTCAGGCACAGCTTCGAGGCCGACACCGGGCCCATGCCCATGATCGCCGGGTCCAGCCCGGACGACGAGTAGGCCTTGATGCGCGCCAGCGGGGTCAGGCCCAGCTCACGGGCTTTCGATGCGCTCATCATGATCACGGCGGCGGCGCCGTCGTTCAGGCCCGACGCATTGCCGGCGGTAACGCTACCCTCTTTATTGAAGGCAGGCCGCAGGCTGGCCAGCGCCTCGATCGTGCTGCCCTGTTTTGGATACTCGTCGGTATCGAAGACGGTGGTGCCTTTTTTGGAGACGATCTCGATCGGGATGATTTCGTCCTTGAAGCGCCCTTCTTTCTGGGCTGCCTCGGCCTTGAGCTGCGACTGCAGCGCAAATTCATCCTGCTCGGCGCGCGAAATCTCGTACTTGCGGGCGACGTTTTCCGCCGTCACGCCCATGTGGTAGCCATTGAACGAATCCCACAGACCATCGTTGATCATGGTGTCGACCAGCTTGGCGTCGCCCATGCGGAAGCCGTCGCGCGAACCGGACAGCACGTGCGGCGAGGCGCTCATGTTCTCTTGCCCGCCGGCGATGACGATGTCGGCGTCGCCGCAGCGGATCGCCTGCGTGGCCAGGTGGGTGGCCTTGAGGCCGCTGCCGCAGACCTTGTTGATGGTGTAGCCGGGCACCATTTCTGGCAGGCCGGCCTTGATCAGGGCCTGGCGCGCCGGATTCTGGCCGACGCCGGCGGTGAGCACTTGCCCCATGATGACTTCGCTGACAGCGGCAGGATCGATGCCGGTCTTGTCCAGCAGGTGCTTGATGACTTGTGCGCCGAGTTCGGCGGCGGGGATCTTGGCGAGCGTGCCGCCGAATTTACCAACAGCAGTGCGGCCAGCGGCCACGATGACGACGTCTTCCATTTCATTCTCCGTTCAACCGGCCTGGGGCCGGCATTATTCAGGACTTCCCTGGGACGGGGCACAGCTTTGTTGGATGCGGTGCCCATGCGCATGGGAATGGTGAAGCCCCGACCAACCGGACTGCCAAAAAAACCAGCAGCGGGATCGGGGGTTGAGGAACCCATGCTGATCTTTAAGCACTGGCAATCTTAGCAGTTTATTCATCGAAAACAAGGTCGCAAGCACTGGGGTTTGATGTAGAACAGAACTTTAATTCCCAACACAGTGCACGTTCAATTGCCACTAGGAATGATGCGTGCGCTTCTGTCCTTTTCTACAATTTTCACAGTAGAATGCACAAGCGCAATGCCAACCACTCTGTTTTATGCCCAAGACCACGCTTCCCATCGAGATCAAGATTTCCACGGTCGTCGCCATTTCGACGATCCTGCACTCGGCAGACCTCGAGGCGATCGATTCCGCACTGGCCTCGATGACGGGCGGCGTGTCGGACTTTTTTGAGGACGAGTTTGCGGTGATCGACGTAAGCGCCTTCACCTCGAGCGCCTGGACGATCGACTGGGCCGCCATCGTGGCGCTGCTCAAGAAATATCGCCTCAACGCTGTTGCCGTACGCGGCGCCAGTCCGTTGATGATCGACGCAATCCGGGCCCAGGGCCTGGCGCTGGACGATGGCTCGGGCGGCGTGCACGCCGGCGGCCACGCCACGCCGCCCCCGCTCGTCGTGCATGCGGCAGCCGCGCCTGCGCCGGAACCGGCCCCGGCGCCAGCAGCGCCCGCCCCTGAACCTGCACCGGCCCAGGCCGCCAGCCAGCCGGGCGCGCCCGCCCTGGCGCCGATGGTGATCGACACCCCGGTGCGCGCCGGCCAGCGCATTTATGCGCGCGGCACTGACCTGATCGTGACCGCCGTCGTCAACAATGGCGCCGAACTGATCGCCGACGGCAGCATCCATGTGTATGCGCCGCTCAATGGCCGCGCGCTGGCCGGCGCCTCGGGCAATGCCGACGCGCGGATCTTCGCGCTGTCGATGCAGCCCGAACTGGTCTCGATCGCCGGCGTCTACCGCACGTTCGACGAAGGCTTCCCGACCGACCTGGCGCGTCAGCCGACGCAGATCCGGCTCGTCGGCGACCGGATCGATATCCAGTCGCTCGCGGCGCCATCGCGTGCCTGACATCCGAATTGAACAGATACTGTAAAGGATTTATTTGTGGCACGAATTATTGTTGTGACGTCCGGCAAGGGCGGTGTTGGCAAGACGACCTCGAGCGCCAGCTTCGCTTCCGGGCTGGCCATGCGTGGCCACAAGACCGCTGTCATCGACTTTGACGTCGGCCTGCGCAACCTCGACCTGATCATGGGTTGCGAGCGCCGTGTGGTGTATGACCTGATCAACGTCGTCAACGGCGAAGCGACCCTGAACCAGGCGCTGATCAAGGACAAGCACTGCGACAACCTGTTCATCCTGCCGGCCTCGCAGACACGCGACAAGGACGCCCTGTCCGAAGAAGGCGTCGAGCGCGTGATCAACGACCTCGTCAAAATGGAATTCGAATTCATCATCTGCGATTCGCCGGCCGGCATCGAGCACGGCGCGCTGATGGCACTGACCTTCGCCGACGAAGCCATTGTCGTGACAAACCCCGAAGTCTCGTCGGTGCGCGACTCGGACCGCATCCTGGGCATCCTGCAAGCCAAGTCGCGCCGCGCCCAGAGTGGCTCGGAGCCGGTCAAGGAACACCTCCTGATCACCCGCTATTCGCCAAAGCGCGTCGATGCCGACGAAATGCTGTCGTACCAGGACGTGCAGGAAATCCTGCGCATCCCGCTGATCGGCATCATTCCGGAATCCGAATCGGTGCTGCATGCATCGAACCAGGGCAATCCCGCGATCCACTTCAAGGGAACCGACGTGGCCGAAGCCTATGAAGACGTGGTCGCACGCTTCCTGGGCGAAGAGCGCCCGCTGCGCTTTACCAGCTATGAAAAGCCGGGACTGTTCCAGCGCATCTTCGGAGCCAAGTGAGATGGCACTGCTATCCTTTCTCTTCCCCGAAAAAAAGAAGAGCGCGACAGCTGCCAAGGAACGCCTGCAGATCATCATCGCGCGCGAACGCACCAACCGTGCCGGTCCGGACTTTCTGCCGGCCCTGCACCAGGAGCTGATCGCGGTGATCTCGAAGTACGTCAAGGTCAATCCGGACGACATCAAGGTGTCGCTCGACCGCCAGGGCAACCTGGAAGTGCTGGATGTGAACGTGGTGCTGCCGGATAATTAAACGTGCGCACCCATGACCGACAAAGCCCGCTATGAGCGGGCTTTGTTTTGGGCGGTTGTTGTACCCGCCCGGCCAGCGTTACATCACCAGCAGCGGCGCCTTCGCCGTACCGCTGGTCGCGCCCACGGCATCGTCATCCTCGGCCACATTGTGGTCGATCCCGGCGTTTTCGAGCTCGCGCGCCACGGCCACGCACGCTTCCACGTGCTGCGTGCCCATGCGCTTGAACAGCGTGTAGCCAATCGCGGCCGACGCGATCTGGCCGGCGATCGGCACCATCTTCGCGCTCGACTTGACGGCCATCCGGCCTGCCACGCGCTGGAACAGACGCAGCACCACGCCACGCGTCACCAGTTTGCCGACCAGCATGCCGCCGACCGACGCTGCCGCTTTATAGGCGATGATGCGCAGGCGCGGGTTCAGGCGCTCGATCTGTTTCTGGGTCAGGCCAAATTCGGCGTTGACTTCATCGACCAGGGACGCAAAACCGGTAATGTCGGCCAAAAGATCCAGGCCTGGAATCGGCACGGCTGCCACCGCCGCCGACATGGCGGCGCGTTTCTTGACCAGAGCGAGACAACGCAGGCGCGTGGCCTCGACTTCCGGGCCACTGACGGGCACGCGGTCTTCAGGAACAGTCACATCTTTGCGTCGAAACAACATAGTCGCATCCTTTTCGTTAGTTAAATTTCATCTGAAATCCAGTGTACCCCTCTGACGAACATCGAACCGTGGTCCCTTTAACACAACAGTTGCAACGATAAGCGAAAAAACGATATTTACCTTTAGCACTATTTTGTAAAAGTCTGATATATTCGTTTTTAACTTTGTAGGAGTCTTCCTACAGTGCAAACTCTTACATTCGTCCTATCATGAAGATCGCTGTTCTGGAGCAAGACCGCCCGCAGGCTGACCTGATTTGCCAAGTTCTCAGTGCTTCCGGTCACAACTGTCAATCGTTCGACAGCGCACGCGACCTGCTGGCGCAACTGCGCAAGGACAGCGCCGATATGCTGGTGATGGATTGGAGTGTTCCCGATATGGATGGCGCCGAAGTGCTGCGCCGTGCCAAGGAAAAGCTGGCCTCGCATGCACCGACGATGTTTTTAGTCGGCAATAACGCGGAAGATGACATCATTGCTGGCGTGAATGCCGGCGCCGACGACTATCTGGTCAAGCCACTGCGCCGCGGCGAACTGGTCTCGCGCGTGTCCGCCCTGCTGCGCCGCGCCTACCCGTCGCAAAACAGTGCCGAGCAGCTGCAGTTCGGCCCGTACACCTTCGAAACCCGCCCGGGCCGCCTGCTCAAGGACGGCTCCGTCATCGACGTGACACAGAAGGAATTTTCGCTGGCGCTGCTGTTCTTCCGTAACATCGGTCGGCCGCTGTCGCGCGCTTACATCCACGAGTCGGTCTGGGTCCGCGACAACGACGTGCCGTCGCGCACGATGGACACGCACGTGTCGCGGGTGCGCAATAAACTGCATCTGCGCCCCGAGAATGGCTTCCGGCTGGTGCCCGTTTACAGCTATGGTTACCGCCTGGAAAAACTGGGCGCCTGAGCCGGCTTCTGAAGCCCTTCCGGCATGAGGGTATAATGACCGCAGTCATTCACCCTCTATCCTCCCCAGAATGCAACTCCTCGCCGTTGGCCTGAACCACACGACCGCACCGGTCTCGCTGCGCGAGCAGCTGGCGCTCGCCCCCGATCAGATCGGCACGGCGGTGCAGTCGGCGCGCGGCTGGTTCGCGCGCAATGGTTCTACGGGCAACGAAGAAGCGGCGATCCTGTCGACCTGCAACCGCAGCGAACTGTATGCGGCCACCAGCCTGCCCGACCCGCTTGACGCGTCGGCGCAATTTCTGGCCCATTACCACGCGCTGAACTACGCCGAGCTGCGCCCCCACCTGTACCTGCTGCCGCAGGACGACGCCGTGCGCCACGCGTTTCGCGTCGCCTCGGGACTCGATTCGATGGTGCTGGGCGAGCCGCAGATCCTGGGCCAGATGAAGGACGCCGTGCGCACCGCCGACGAAGCCGGCGGCCTGGGCACCTACCTGCACCAGATGTTCCAGCGCACCTTCGCCGTGGCCAAAGAGGTACGCTCGAGTACCGAGATCGGCGCGCACAGCGTGTCGATGGCCGCCGCCGCCGTGCGCCTGGCGCACCGCATCTTCGACCGCATCGCCGACCAGCATGTGCTGTTCATCGGCGCCGGCGAAATGATCGAACTGTGCGCGGCGCACTTCTCGGCGCAGAACCCGAAATCGGTCACCATCGCCAACCGCAGCATGGAGCGCGGCGCGCTGCTCGCCAGCCGCTACAACGGGCGCGCGGTTGGCCTGGCCGAGCTGCCCGACTGCCTGCACCAGTTCGACATCGTGATCTCGTGCACCGCCTCGACGCTGCCGCTGATCGGCCTAGGCATGGTCGAGCGGGCCGTCAAGACGCGCCGCCATCGCCCGATGTTCATGGTCGACCTGGCCGTGCCGCGCGATATCGAACCCGAAGTCGCGCGCCTGGACGACGTGTTCCTGTACACGGTCGACGACCTGGCCCAGGTGGTACAGACCGGCATGGAAAGCCGCCAGGCCGCCGTGCGCCAGGCCGAAGCCATCATCGAAACGCGCGTCGAATCGTTCATGCACTGGGTGGGCGACCGCGCCGTGGTGCCGGTGATCCGCGACCTGCACGAGTCGAGCGAGGTGCTGCGCCTGGCCGAACTCGAACGTGCGCGGCGCATGCTGGCGCGCGGCGACGATGCCGATGCCGTGCTCGAAGCCCTGTCCCGTGGCCTGACCGCCAAGTTCCTGCATGGCCCGCAACAGGCCCTGCACCATGCCCAGGGCGACGAACGCGCGCGCCTGGCCAGCCTGCTGCCGCAGCTGTTCCGCGGCCGCCGTTAGCGCATCTGTTCTCTGGCGGCCTGCCCGCCCGCGCCGTGCCTGGCGCCTCTCTGCTGCAACCCGGTCGCAATCCGCGGCCTGCCCGATTCCCTACATCCCTGATACCGCCCATGAAACCTTCCATGCTCTCCAAGCTGGACCAGCTTGCCAACCGTCTGGTCGAGCTTGACGAATTGTTGATGACCGAAGGCGTCACCGCCAATATGGACAGCTACCGCAAGATGACACGCGAGCACGCCGAGCTCTCGCCGCTGGTGGCCGTGTACCGCCAGTACGAAAGCGCGCTGGCCAATACCGCCGAAGCGCAGGAACTGCTGCAGGACCCCGAAATGAAGGACTTTGCGCAGGAAGAAATTGAAGCGGCCAAGGTGCGCATGGCGGCGCTGGAGCAGGAACTGCAAAAGATGCTGCTGCCGAAGGACGCCAACGACGAGCGCAATATCTTCCTCGAGATCCGCGCCGGCACGGGTGGTGACGAATCGGCGCTGTTCGCGGGCGACCTGCTGCGCATGTATACGCGCTTTGCCGAACGCAATCGCTGGCAGGTCGAGATGGTGTCCGAGTCGACCTCGGACCTGGGCGGTTACCGCGAGGTGATCGTGCGCATCGTCGGCAACGGCGCCTATTCGAAGCTAAAGTTCGAGTCGGGCGGCCACCGCGTGCAGCGCGTGCCGGCCACCGAGACGCAGGGCCGCATCCACACGTCGGCCTGCACGGTGGCGGTGATGCCCGAGGCCGACGAAGTCGAGGACATCGACATCAACCCGGCCGACCTGCGCATCGACACCTACCGTGCCTCGGGCGCGGGCGGGCAGCACATCAACAAGACCGATTCGGCCGTGCGCATCACCCACCTGCCGACCGGCCTGGTGGTGGAATGCCAGGACGACCGCAGCCAGCACAAGAACAAGGCGCAGGCGATGAAGGTGCTGGCCGCGCGCCTCAAGGACGCCCAGCTGCGCGAGCAGCAATCGAAGGAAGCGGCCACGCGCAAGAGCCTGATCGGTTCGGGTGACCGCAGCGAACGCATTCGCACGTATAACTTCCCGCAGGGCCGGCTGACCGACCACCGCATCAACCTGACGCTGTACAAGCTCGATTTCATCATGGATGGCGACCTGAGCGATCTGACCAATGCGCTGGCGTCGGAGCATCAGGCCGAGCAACTGGCGGCGCTGGGGGACTAAGGCCGCTTTAAGTTGCCAGATTGAAAATAGCGGGAAGCCACCGATAACGTTTGTGCGAAAATGGGCGCTCCCGATTCACGCCGACGATCGCGTTTCTTCCCGCCCCACGCCGAGAAAACCAACCATCATGCAACCTACCAACCGCCAGGCCCTGTTCGTCATCTCCTTCATCAGTTTTGCACTGGTCGGCTTTGCGCTGTATCTGCAGCACAGCCTGGAAATGCGGCCTTGCCCGCTGTGCGTGATCCAGCGGTATTTCTTCCTGGGCATCGGTCTGGCCGCCCTCGTCGGTGCCTTCAGCGGCAAGATCCGCGGTAGCATCATGGTCGCGCTACTGGCTGCCGTCGGTGGCCTGATCACGGTCGGCAAGCACCTGTACGTGATCGCCAACCCCGGTTTCTCGTGCGGCATCGATCCGATGGAAACCATGCTCAACAAGATCCCGACGGCCGAATACCTGCCGTGGCTGTTCCGCGCCGATGGTCTGTGCGAAGGCGCGACCGACAAGGTGCTGGGCCTGGCCATTCCGCAATGGTCGGCCGTCTGGTTCGTGATCCTCACCGTGCTGCTGGGCTGGGTGCTGATGCGCCAGCTGCGCCGCACCAACGCATGATCCAGGCTGGCCTCACCCTGGCCCAGGCGCGTCTGGCACTGCCGCTCGATGCGCTGGAAAACCGCATCCTCCTGTGCCATGCATTGCGCCTGCCGCGCGTGGCGCTGATCACGCAATCCGAACGCGAGCTGACCACTGCCGAAGCCACGCTGCTCAATGGCCTCGTCGACCGCCGCCTGGCTGGCGAACCGATCGCTTACATCGTCGGCGAGCGCGAATTCTTCGGGCTGCCGTTCAAGGTCACGCCGGCCGTGCTGATTCCGCGGCCCGACACCGAACTGCTGGTTGAACTCGCCCTCGAGCGCCTGGCGCCGCAGCAGCGCCTGCTCGACATGGGCACCGGCAGCGGCGCCATTGCGGTCGCCGCCGCCCACACCCGACCCGACCTGGCTGTGACCGCTCTCGACGTCAGCGACGACGCGCTCGCCATTGCGCGCATGAACGCCGCTGCCAACGGTGCGCGCGTGCACTTCGTGCGCAGTGACTGGTTTGCCGGATTGGGCGATGCGCGTTTCGACCTGATCGCCTCGAATCCCCCGTACATCGTGGCCGGCGACGTACACCTGAGCGAAGGCGATCTGCGCTTCGAACCGGTGGATGCACTGACCGACCATGCCGACGGCCTGTCCGACCTGCGCCAGATCGTCGATGGCGCCGGCGCGCACCTGGAGGCCGGTGGCTGGCTGCTGCTCGAGCACGGCTATGACCAGGCCGACGCCGTGCGCGCGCTGCTGACGGCGCGCGGCTACGGCGACGTGCAAAGCTGGCGCGACCTGGCCGGCATCGAACGCGTCAGCGGTGGCCGGCGCGGCGCGTAAGGCGCGCCCGCCCGTAAATGGACTTGTTAAAATGACCAGTCCCGTCAACGGAGAGCGCATGCGCATCCTGTTTGCCTCACTTGCTTTGCTGGTGCCGCCGGTCTGCGCCGCTGCGGTCGCGCCCGCTGTTCCTCCCGTCGCTACTCCCGTCGCTGTTCCCGTCGCCATGCCGCCGGCCAGCGCCACCGGGACGCCGGCAACGCAGGCGGCACAGCTGTTCGAGCGCGACTGGCAGTGGCAACTGCGCCGCGCGCCCGAACACGCCACGGCCCTGGGCGAGCACCGCTACAACGCTTACCTGACCGACACCTCGCTGGCCGCACGCGCACAGGCGATCGAGCACGAACGCGCCATGCTGGCCGCGGCGCGTGCGATCGGACGCAGCGCACTGACGGGCCAGGACGGGCTGTCGCTCGACATGTTCATCGCCGACAAGCAGCGCGTGCTGGCCGGCGCCGCCTTGATGCCGTTCGATCCGCAACCGCTCACCGCCTACGACGGCCTGCACGTGCTACTGCCGCGCCTCGTGGCGCAGATGCCGTTCATGACCGACGCCGACTACCAGACCTATCTGGCGCGCCTGCAGGCGCTGCCGGCCCACGTCGATGGCCTGATCGAGCAGTTGCGCGCCGGTCGCCAGGCCGGCTGGACCACGCCGAAGGCGGCGCTGGCGCCGGTGCCGGACGCCTTGCGCGCGCTGCGCGAAGGCCTGCAGGATGGCCCGCTGGGCGCGCCGTTCAAGCGCATCCCCGCATCCATTGCACCCGAAAGCCGCGATGCATTGCGCGCCGCCGGCGCAGCCGCGCTGGCCAATACCGTCGCGCCCAGCCTGCGCACGCTCGAGACGTTCCTGCGCGACGATTATCTGCCGGGCGCACGCACGACGATCGGCGCGAGCCAGCAAGTGGGCGGCGCCGACTGGTATGCCCAGCTGGTACGCAACAGCACCAGCACGACGCTCACGCCGGCCCAGGTGCATGCGCTGGGTGTGCAGGAAGTCGGGCGCCTGCGCGCCGCGATCGAGGCCGTGATTCCGCGCACCGGTTTTCGCGGCGGTTTTGCGGAATTCATCGTCTTCGCGCGCGGTGACCGGCGCCTGTACTTCACCGACCCGAATGCCCTGCTCGACCGCTACCGCCGCACGCTGTCACTGGCCCAGGCACGCCTTGGCCGCGTGGTCACGAGCGTGCCGGCGGCCGGCATCGTCGTCAAGCCGATGGGCCCAGCCAGCAGCGGCCAGCCGGCCGCCTATTACGAAGCCGGCAGCGCCCAGCGCAGCGCCGCACTGGTGGTGGACAATGTGCGGCTGGACGCGCGGCCGATGTGGCAGGTCGACACGATCGCGCTGCACGAAGCAGTGCCCGGCCACCATCTGCAGGTGGCGCGTGCGCAGGAACTGGCGCTGCCAGCGTTTCGCCGTTACGGCTGGTACGACGCGTTCGGCGAAGGCTGGGCGACTTACGCCGAAGGCCTGGGCCCGGAGCTCGGCTTGTTCAAGGACCCGTTCTCGCTGTTCGGGCACCTGAACGAAGAGATGTTCCGCGCTGCGCGGCTGGTGGTCGATACCGGCATCCACACGCTGGGCTGGTCGCGTCAGCAGGCCATTGATTTTCTGGCCGCGAATACGGCCAATCCGCCGGCGGACAACGAGGCCGAGGTTGACCGCTACATCGCCCGCCCGGGGCAGGCGCTGAGCTACAAGATCGGCCAGTTGCGCATCCTGGCGCTACGCAACAAGGCGCGCGCGGCGCTGGGCGCCAGGTTCGATGCGCGGCGCTTCCATGATGCGGTGCTGGGTAACGGCGCGCTGCCCCTGAGCGAACTGGAACGCCAGATCGACCGCTGGATCGCGGCGCCGGATAGTTCGGTAGCGGCGCCAACGCTGGAAACGGCGCCGGACGACACGTTCAATGCCGAATTCGAATCGGTTGTCCCGGTGCTTGAACCGGTGTTCGAATTCGACTTCACGTTCGATGGCGAAGTCCCGCCCGGGCTCGAACCGGGCCCGGCGCCGGATTTCGTACCGCCCGCCCGACCTGCGCCGCCGCCCGCTGCGCCGTCGTACCGGGCACCGCCCTGGCGCGAATGATGAGCGGCCGAACGTGGAGTTCGATTTTCGGTTAATCTCTGCACCAACCGAAACAGGCAGTATAAGAAAGGAAACACCGTGTCGAACCAATTCAACCGCCGTCTGGCCCTGCTGGGCGACGACGAACACCGCGCCTTGCTGGGCCAGGGCCTGCGCGGCATCGAGCGCGAAACGCTGCGCGTGGATGCCGCCGGCCAGCTCGCGCGCACCCCGCATCCCCCTGCCCTCGGTTCGGCACTGACGCACCCCAGCATCACCACCGACTACGCCGAAGCACTGATGGAATTCATCACCCCGGTCGAGCACGATATCTCGCTGGCGCTGCACCGCCTCGATGCGATCCACCGCCAGGCGTACACCAAGCTGGGCGACGAAATGCTGTGGGGCGTGTCGATGCCGGGC
Organism: Telluria sp. ZT3P25; assembly: GCF_059685895.1. Classification (NCBI taxonomy): domain Bacteria; kingdom Pseudomonadati; phylum Pseudomonadota; class Betaproteobacteria; order Burkholderiales; family Oxalobacteraceae; genus Telluria; species Telluria sp. ZT3P25. Next base: position 325,742 of record NZ_JCASIJ010000002.1, on the reverse strand, counting down.
GAATTGCCACCCGAAGAAGACATCGAGATCGCCTACTACGGCACCTCGAATATCGGCCAGCTCAAGCACGTGTACCGGCGCGGCCTGGCCCTGCGCTATGGCAAGGCGATGCAGTGCATCGCCGGCATTCACTACAACTACTCGCTGCCGGAAAAGCTGTGGCAGGTGTTTGCCCAGGACGAAGGCATCGTCGAAGAGCGCCGTCACGCGCTGCGCGATTTCCAGTCCGAGAGCTATATCGCCATGGTGCGCAACTTCCGCCGCTATTCGTGGCTGCTGATGTACCTGTTCGGCGCCACGCCGGCCTTGACCACGAGCTTCCTGCGCGGCCGCCCGCACGCGCTCGAGACGCTGTCCGATGACACGCTGTACCTGCCGTACGCCACCAGCCTGCGCATGAGCGACCTGGGTTACCAGAACGATGCGCAGTCGGGCCTGCGCCCGCACGAGAACAGCCTGGAAAGCTACGTCACCAGCCTGATGGACGCGGTGAATCGCCCGTATCCGCCGTACCAGGAGCTGGGCACCAAGAGAGACGGCGAATGGATCCAGCTGTCGACCAATGTGCTGCAGATCGAGAACGAGTACTACTCGACGATTCGCCCCAAGCGCGTGATCCGCACCGGCGAGCGTCCGGTGCAGGCCCTGTGCAACCGCGGCGTGCAGTACATCGAGGTGCGCTGCATGGACGTCGATCCGTACGAGCCAGTCGGCATCTCGCTCGAGACGGGCCGTTTCCTGGACGCGTTCCTGCTGTTCTGCGCCCTCGAGGAAAGCCCTTTGATCAGCGACCATGACAGCGCCATGCACGCCCGTAATTTCGCGCGCACGGTCAAGGAAGGCCGCCGGCCCGGCCTGACGCTCACGCGCGACGGCCTCGAAGTGCCGCTGGCGACCTGGGCGCTCGAGCTGATCGAGCGCATCCGGCCCGTGGCAGCATTGCTCGACGACGGACACAACGAGGGTGACGTGCACGCTGCCTCGCTGGGGCGCCAGAAAGCCAAGATCGACGATCCGGCGCTGACGCCATCGGCGCGCGTGCTGGACGAAATCCGCGCCCTGGGCTCGGCGGCAGCCTTCGGCCTGCAGCAAAGCACGCTGCATGCGGCGGCGTTCCGCGACAGCCCGCTGATGCCGGCCGAAGAAGCGCTGTTCGATGAGATGGCCGCGGTCTCGATCGCCGACCAGATGATCATCGAGCAAACCGATACCGGCAACTTCGACGCCTTCGTTGCGGCGTACAACAGCAGTACACTGTGCGGCAATAACTGAGGCTGCAGCCCCCGCCTCACCTGCCTCACCTGCCTCACCTGCACCGACGCACGAGGACCACTTGCTCACGTTTTATAACGAACACCATGCCCAGCATGACGGTCGCGCCGCAATCGGGCGCGGCGAGCTGGCGCCGTGTTCAGAAAAACCCGAGCGGGTGGCGCTGGTGCTGGCAGAGTGCGAGCGGCGTGGCCTGGGCGCCATCGTCACGCCGCACGGCGTGCCGTTGATGACGCTCGAGCGCGTGCACAGCCCGCGCTACCTGCACTTCCTGCGTACGGCCTGGAGCGAGTGGCTGGCGCTCGATCCGGCCAACGCCGGCAAGGATGCCTTCCCTGCCGTGTGGCCGGTGCGCACGCTGCGCAGCGATATCGAACCCGAAAATTTCCGCGCTCGCCTGGGCCTGTACTCGATGGATTGCGGCACACCGCTGACCGCCGGCACCTGGATCGCGGCCAAGACGGGCGCCGACTGCGCCGTCAATGCCGCGCACGCATTGCAGCGCGGCGAGCGCGGCACCTTTGCGCTGACGCGCCCGCCCGGCCACCACGCCGGCAGCGATTTCTTCGGCGGTTCGTGCTTTCTGAATAACGCGGCGCTGGCGGCCCAGCACCTGCTGGACGACGGGCGCGACCGCGTCGCCATCCTCGACCTTGATTACCACCACGGCAACGGCACCCAGAGCATCTTCTATGGCCGCAGCGACGTGCTGTTCATCTCGATCCACGCCGACCCGCGCGTCGACTACCCGTTCTACCTGGGCCACGCCGACGAAACCGGCAGCGGCGCAGGGGTCGGCCACACGATGAACCTGCCGCTCGCACCGGGCAGCAGCAGCGCCACCTGGTTTGCGGCGCTGGAAACCGCGTGCCTGAAGATCGCGATGACGCGCCCGCAGGCGCTCGTGGTCTCGCTGGGCGTCGACACCTTCGCCCATGGCAACGACCCGCGCTTCCACCTGCAGGGCGGCGACTTCCTGCGCATCGGCGAGCGCATCGCGCACCTGGGTTTACCGACCGTGTTCATTTTCGAAGGCGGCGCCATCAGCCCGGAGCTGGGCATCCATACCGTCAACGTGCTCGAAGGCTTCGAGACTGCCGCTGAATAGCACCCTCCCGTCCCATTTTTCATTGACCCGTATCTGCCCATGACCTCCCCCAGCACCATCGACTGGCACTTCTCCCGCTTCGCCGACCTGACCCCGTTCGACCTGTATGACGTGCTGGCCGCGCGCCAGAACGTCTTCATTCTGGAGCAGACCTGCCTGTACCCGGACATCGACGGCTACGACCTCGAAGCGCACCACCTGCTCGGCTGGCGCGACGTGGACAGCAAGCGCCAGCTGGCCGCCTACCTGCGCGTGCTGGCGCCGGGCACGAAGTACGACGAGATGTCCATCGGCCGCGTCATCACCACGCCGGCCGCACGCGGCAGCGGCGCCGGCCGCGCGCTGCTCGAGCAGGGCATCGCCCATGCCGAAGCGCTGCACCCGGGCCACCGCATCCGCATCGGCGCCCAGCAATACCTGGAACGCTTCTATGCGAGCTTCGGCTTCGAGACGGTGTCGGCGCCATATGACGAAGACGGCATCATGCACATCGACATGCTGCGTTGAGCGCCTTATACGTGTCAGGATGCTGCCAGACGGCCGGCGCCAAGCAGGATGACGGCGCCGGCCAGCAGCAGCCAGGCGGGTGGTTCATGGTTCGCCATGGGCTTGGTGATGGCAACGACGCAGGCAGGCGCCACCAGGGCCGGTGCGGGCATGGTGGTGTCAGATGAGGGCAGCACAAGGAACGGTAACGCGCCGAGGATCGGCAGGAAAGGCGGCATGGCGGGCTCGCGACAACAAAGTCCCGAGCTTCGCCGATGCGCAAACGCTGACCAGTGCGCCCGATCAGCCGTGCGCACCGCCTCTGGCGTGGATGCCACACGGACGACGACCAAGGCACGGCCAGCCAACAAACCAGGTAGGGTGGACGGGTATGCCGTCCACGCGTTCAGCGTGCGTGGCTTACTCGACCTTGTTCAGCGTCACTTCAAACACGAGACCCGCATTCGCCGGGATCGGTCCGCGGCCGGAAGCGCCGTAGGCCAGTGCCGACGGGATCAGGAGCGTGCGCTTGCCGCCCACCTTCATGCCGGTCACGCCCTGGTCGAAGCCGGTGATCGTATCGCCGCTGCCCACGGTGAACGCGAATTCGCTGGCTTCCTGACGCGTGCCCTTGAAGTCGCTCGCCGTCGCGCTGTACAGCCACAGCGTATAGGCAACGGTGGCGCGCTTGCCGGCGACGGCTTCGGCACCGGTGCCGACGACGTTGTCGGTCCTGGTCAGGGCAGCAGGGCTGCTCACGGTCGGCTGGGCGGGCGCATCATCGCTGCCGCCGCCGCAGGCACTCAGGGCGAGCATGGCGGCAAAGGCGGCGATCAGGGGGAACTTCATCATGGGACATCCTTGACTGAAAAAAGGGAGACGAAACAGGTACGAGACATTGGGTATGACCAACGCTCGTACCTTATCGAATCAGTCACATGAAACTGTCCGGACTTTGTCTAAGAATTGTAGTTAAGCAAATTCCTGAACATCAAATCTCGATCTGCGTACCCAGCTCGATCACGCGGTTGGTCCGGATCTGGTAATAGTCGGCCGCGCTGCGGGAATTGCGCGACATTGCCACGTACAGGTGCTCGCGCCATGGCGCCATGCCGCCGCCCGGGGCCGAGATCACGGTCTGACGCGCGATGAAGAACGACGTTTCCATCATTTCAAACTCCAGGCCCAGTGCGGCGCTGCGCTGCAGGACGTCCGGAATATCTGCCTCGTCCTTGAAGCCGTAATGAATGTTGAGCTGGTAGCAGTTGTGGCCCAGGTCGACGATGTCGATCTGTTCTTCCCTCGGCACCCATGGTTCTTCGCGCATGTGCACGGTGAGGAATACGACGCGCTCATGCAGCACCTTGTTGTGCGACAGGTTGTGCAGCATTGCATGCGGCACGCCATCGCTCTCGCCGCGCAGGAAGATGGCGGTGCCGGGCACGCGCGTCGGCGGTGCCACGAACAGCGACTCCATGAATGCTTCCAGCGGAATCGCATGCTTTTGCAGGTTCGTAAACACCAGCTCGCGGCCGCGTTTCCAGGTCAGCATCAGGGTGAGCAGCACGCCGCCCATCAGCAGCGGGAACCAGCCGCCGTGGAACAGTTTCGTTGTGGTGGCGGCAAACAGCATGATGTCGATCGTCAGGAAGAAGCCGGTCGCTATCAAGCACATCCACAGCGGCAAGTGCCAGCGGTAGCGCGTGACGAAGAACGTCAGGATCGTCGTGGCCATCATCGTTGCGGTCACCGCAATGCCGTAGGCGCCGGCCAGCTCGTCGGATGAGCCGAAGCCGATCACGGCCATCAGCACCACCACCAGTTGCAGCCAGTTGACGGCCGGGATATAGATCTGGCCGATCTCGCTTTCCGACGTGTGCATGATGCGCATGCGCGGCAGCAGGCCCAGTGCAATGGCTTGCTTGGTCATCGAATAGGTGCCCGAGATCGTTGCCTGCGAAGCGATCACGGCGGCCATCGTCGACAGGATCACCAGCGGGATCACGCTCCACGCGCCGAGCTGGTAATAGAATGGATTTTCCACCGCAGCCGGCTGGACGATCAACAGGCCGCCCTGGCCCAGATAATTCAGCGTCAGCGCCGGATACGCGATCAAAAACCAGGCCCAGCGGATCGGCTTGGCGCCGAAGTGGCCCATGTCGGCGTACAGTGCCTCGGCGCCGGTAATGGCCAGCACCACTGCGCCGAGCGCAATGAAAGCGAGCATTTTATTTTCCAGCATGAAGTGCAGCGCATGCCATGGGTTGAGCGCGTTCAGGATCACCGGTGCTTCGATGATATTGACGATGCCCATTGCGGCCAGCACCAGGAACCAGACGGCCATCACGGGCCCGAAGAAGCGGCCGATGCCGGCCGTACCATGACGCTGCACGCTGTACAGCGCCACCACCACCACCACTGCCAGCGGCACGACGTATTGCGACATGCCGGGCGCAGCGACCTCGATCCCCTCGATAGCGCCCAGTACCGAAATCGCCGGCGTGATCACGCTGTCGCCATAGAACATCGTCGCACCGATGACGCCAATGGCCAGCAGCGGGAAACTCCATTTGGACGTACGCGGTATCGAACTGGTGGCCAGCGCCATCAGGGCCATGATGCCGCCCTCGCCGCGGTTGTGCGCGCGCAGCACCAGGATCACATACTTGAGCGAGACAATCAGCGTCAGGGCCCAGAAGATCAGCGAAATGATGCCGAGGATATTCGGTGTATTGAGCGGCAGGCCATGGTCCTCATCGAACACCGCGCGCAGTGTGTACAGGGGGCTCGTGCCAATGTCGCCGTAGACAATCCCGACCGCCGCCAGGGTAAGGGCGGCCAAGCTGCTTTTCTTGTTATCTGAGGTCAAGAGTCACCATCGCTGTTGTAGTGGTGCGGCGCACCATAAAATGAAGTGGTTGGAATTGCAAGAAGATTCGGTTGTGCATCATACACCTGTGTAAAACCGGCGGCGCGCCAGCAGCGTGCTACTTATTCAGTGATAATGTCCGCCCTGCAACCTCGCCTCCCCTCCCCATGCGTTCCGGTATTATTTACGCGGCCCTGGCCTTCTTCTGCTGGGGCCTGTTCCCCATTTATTTTCACGCCCTGGGCGAGGTGCCGCCACTGCAGATCCTGGCGCACCGCATGCTGTGGTCGCTGGCCTTCCTGCTGGTCTTGCTATTGCTGCGGCGCGACTGGAAGTGGTTGCAGGTCGTGCGCCAGCCGCGCGTGTTCTTCAGTTTCGTGCTGTCGGCCTTGCTGCTCAGCGCCAATTGGCTCGTGTATATCTGGTCGGTGATGAACCACCACGTGATCGAGGCGAGCCTGGGCTACTTCATCAATCCCCTGGTCAATATCGTGCTGGGTTATCTGATCCTGAAGGAACGCATGCGCCCGCTGCAATGGGCTGCCATTGGCGTGGCGGCACTGGGTGTGGGCTGGCTGACCTGGCAGGCCGGCACGGTGCCGTGGATCGCGCTGTTCCTGGCGCTGTCGTTCGGTGGCTATGGCTTGCTGCGCAAGACGGCCGCGCTTGGTCCGCTCGAGGGACTGTCGTTCGAGACCATCGTGCTGTTTCCACTGGCGGCCGGCTACGTGATCTGGCTGACGGTCCACGGCCAGAACGTGTTCATCAATACGGCGTCGGACACCACGCGCTGGCTGTTGATCATGGCCGGCCCGCTCACCGCGATTCCGCTGCTGTTGTTTGCCACGGGCGCGCGCAAGATCCCGCTGTCGATCCTGGGCCTGTTGCAATATCTGTCGCCGACGCTGCAATTTTTGCTCGGCGTGTGGTTGTTCAAGGAAGCGTTCTCGGCCGATCGCCTTGTCGGCTTTGTGCTGATCTGGAGCGCCCTGGCGCTGTTCGCCGGGGAAGGATTGCTGCGCCGGCAGCCCGCTGCCGCCAAGGCTTGAAGGGGCGTATCTGGGGCGCATGCGGGGCAGATACGCCAAGAAATCCTGTGTCGGCTGCGGGTTCTGTCGTATCCTGTGCACCTCGAACAACACCAGAGTACAAGCATGGCCAATTACGTCTATACCATGAACCGCGTGGGCAAAATCGTCCCACCGAAACGCCAGATTCTGAAGGACATTTCCCTGTCCTTCTTCCCGGGTGCCAAGATCGGCGTGCTGGGCCTGAACGGCTCGGGCAAATCGACCCTGCTGAAAATCATGGCCGGCATCGACACCGACATCCAGGGCGAAGCCCGCCCGATGCCGGGCCTGAACATCGGCTACCTGCCGCAGGAACCGCAGCTCGACCCTGAAAAAACCGTGCGCCAGGAGGTGGAATCGGGCCTGGGCGAAGCGTTCGAAGCGCAAGCCAAGCTCGAAGCCGTCTACGCGGCCTACGCCGAAGAGGACGCCGATTTCGACGCGCTGGCCAAGGAGCAGGAACGCCTGGAAGCGATCATCTCGTCGTCCGATGGCGGCAACCTGAACCTGCAACTGGAAATGGCCGCCGACGCGCTGCGCCTGCCGCCGTGGGATGCCAAGATCGCCGTGCTGTCGGGTGGTGAAAAGCGCCGTGTGGCGCTGTGCAAGCTGCTGCTCTCGAAGCCCGACATGCTGCTGCTCGACGAACCGACCAACCACCTGGATGCCGAATCGGTCGAGTGGCTCGAGCAATTCCTGCTGCGCTTCCCGGGCACCGTGGTCGGCATCACCCACGATCGCTACTTCCTCGACAATGCTGCCGAATGGATCCTGGAACTGGACCGCGGCAGCGGCATTCCATGGAAGGGCAATTACTCGTCGTGGCTGGACCAGAAGCAGGCACGCCTGAAGCAGGAAGAATCGACCGAATCGGCCCGTCAGAAAGCCCTGGCGAAAGAACTCGAATGGTCGCGTCAGAATCCAAAGGCACGTCAGGCCAAGTCGAAAGCCCGCCTCGCGCGCTTCAACGAACTGTCCGAGTACGAATACCAGCAGCGCAACGAGACGCAGGAGATCTTCATTCCCGTGGCCGAGCGCCTGGGCAATGAAGTCATCGAATTCAAGAACGTCTCGAAAGCCTTCGGCGACCGCCTCCTGATCGACAACCTGTCGTTCACCGTGCCGCCAGGCGCGATCGTCGGCATCATCGGCCCGAACGGCGCCGGTAAGTCGACGCTGTTCAAAATGATCACCGGCAAAGAGCAGCCGGACAGCGGCGAGGTCAAGATCGGCCAGACCGCGCGCGTGTCCATCGTCGACCAGCACCGCGACGAACTGGCCAATGCCAAGAGCGTGTTCGAGGATGTCTCGGGCGGCGCCGACATGCTCAGCGTCGGCCGCTTCGAGATGCCTTCGCGTGCGTACCTGGGCCGCTTCAACTTCAAGGGCTCGGATCAGCAAAAGATCGTCGGCAACCTGTCCGGTGGTGAGCGTGGCCGCCTGCACCTGGCCAAGACGCTGCTGCAAGGCGGCAACGTGTTGCTGCTCGATGAACCGTCAAACGATCTGGACGTCGAAACCCTGCGCGCGCTGGAAGACGCGTTGCTCGAGTTCGCCGGCAGCGTGATGGTCATTTCCCACGATCGCTGGTTCCTGGATCGCATCGCGACCCACATCCTGGCCTTCGAGGGCGATTCCCAAGTGACCTTCTTTGACGGTAACTATCAGGAATACGAAGCCGACAAGAAGAAGCGTCTGGGTGAAGAAGGCGCCAAGCCGAAGCGGATTCGCTACAAGCCACTCACGACCTGATCGCCTGCAGTACGATCCGAACGCAAAAAGCCCGCCATTCGGCGGGCTTTTTATTGGCGAAAAAAAGCTCGAAGCCTACGCCCATGAAAAAAGGCCCCGAAGGGCCTTTTTTCACACTACGTTCTGCTTAGAACGAGTATTTCGCGCCGATGGTCAGTGCGTTTGGACGCACGCCGAAGTCACGGGTGCCGCCGAAACGCTCGTATTCAGCGATCACAGCCACGTCCTGGTTGATGTTGTACTGAACACCCAGGGCGCCGTAGGCGTTGTTGTCGCTGTCGCGACGGCTCAGCGACGAGTTGATTGCCGACAGTTCGTTCACGTCATGCGACACGCCCAGCTTGGCGTAACCAACCAGCTTTTCGGTCAGCGGCGAGCTGAACTTTGCTGCAACGTAGGTCGAACGGCCGTCGACCACGCCGCTCGAAGCGACTGGGCCCAGGGTGTAATAGATGTCGGCGCTACGGAAATCGGTGTGACCGACTTCAACAGCCCAGTTCGGGGTGAACTCGTAGCCACCGAACAGCTTGGCCGAGGCCTTGATGGTATCGATGTCGGCGGTAGTTGCGCCTGGAACGCGCGACTCATAGTCGGTAGCGACTGCACCGGCGCCAACATAGGCGCGCGGGGTGAATTCTTGGGCCTGGACAGCCGACACAGCGGCGGTGGTGGCGAGCAGGGCGACGATCAGCTTTTTCATCTCTAAATTCCTCTTCTTGTTCATCTAGTTCGTGATTCACAATGAATCGCGATAGGGTTCAAGATAACACTGTCGAAAGATCAAGTCCGTCGCGATTCCGTAAGAACTGTAAGCAAGTGTAACTAAATGACCCATCAGTAAGTAATATTTGCCATGCTATAAGCGATATTACTGAGAACTTAGACGATGTTCCTGAAAGTTAGATTGACTCTAGCTTGTAACGATTTTGTCATCTTATTGATCCCATGCAACCAATTTTCTTGGGTATCGCCTGCCATCAGTAGCAGACTGCCATCCGTTAATGGCACCCGCACGGTCTGTCTGGTGTGTTTGTGTTTCAGGATGAAGGTGCGCGCTTCGCCAAAACTGAGAGACGCAATTGCAGGTCGTGGGCCCAGCGCAAGCTCGTCATCGCTGTGCATGCCCATGCTGTCGCGCTCGTTGCGGTAGTAGTTCAGCAAGACGCTGTTGAACGCATGGCCCGTTGCGGCCTCGACCGCATCGCGCAGGGTGACAAGTAGTGGCGTGAACGGTGTGGGCTGCAGGTGCAGGCCGGAATAGGCATAGGCTTTCTCGCCATACCAGGCACTGAGCCGCGGTTGAAGATGCCGCTTGCCATAGATGACCACGGTCTCTTCGCGCCAATCGGTCTCAGCCAGCAGGCGCGCGAAGACGTCGGCATTCGACCAAGGCAGCGGCAACTGGGCCATCCAGCCCAGTTCGCCATCGTCAAGCGGCAGCGGGAGCAGGCCCGCTTGCTGTGCAAATAAATCCATCGAGAATCATCACGCCAAACATGGTGAAGTCCACCACGGCGCCCATTCTCGCATGGCTTATGCGTAGGCTTCTGCCAGGCTCATGACGCGTGGTTCGATCTTGATGCCAACGTTGCCAAACAGAGCATCGAGCGCTGCCAGATTGGTCGTGCACTCTTCCGTTTTCCAGCCCTTGAACAGGTCGGTACCATCTTTCTGGAAGTGCAGTTCCAGCACTTTGCCCTTGTCACGGTGGACATAGTTCTGCTGGTGGACGCTCTGGAAACCCAGTTCGGCCAGACCGGCGAGCACGGTGTGCGGCGGATTGTCCGGGTCGGTGGCCAGGAACACACCGAAGGTCTTGCCGGGAGGCTTGGCCGCGACATCGACTTCGTAAATTCCAGGCGCCTTGGTGGCGGTCGTACTTTTCAAAAACAGCATCACAGTGCTCCTGGCGTGCTAGTGACCCGCGAGATAGTTCGCGGATCGCTTTTCAGTTAATCAGCCTGCCAGCATATTTCCATATGGGAACTTTGTCGACCGAAGTTTTCGCTTTGTCCGATTTATCGCATGACCAGGCCAAAAACTGTGGCGCCAATCAACGCGGCGCTGGCCAGCATGCTCACGATGAAGCCGATTTCACGCTTGGCCGGGTCGCGGTAGTAACCCAGCGCATACAGAATCCGGCCTACGCACCACAGCAAGCCGCCAGCAGCAGCCCAAATGTCGCCCAGGAACAGGGCGCACAGCCACAGGGGGACAAGCACCAGCGGCAGCAATTCCAGCGTATTCATCTGGACACGATGCGCACGCAGGAAACCTTCTGGACCGTCCATCGACGGCGCCGGCACCTTGAACTGGATGCGGGCGCGTGCAGCATTGCCCCAGGTCCAGAAATAAACTGCAAGAATGGCCAGCGTGGTCCAGGCGGTGAAGATCATGGTGTTCCTTTGCGATGAGCGTCGTGAATCGTTGTGGCGATCAGGTAGTGCCGTGCTTGCGCCGCGCCAGGTCGGTCGTCAGCGGAACCAGTGCGCCGTACAGGCGGCCCGTTGCGTCGTCCCAATCCAGCAAGGCCTGCTCTTGCCGCGCCACGGTGGCCAGGTCGCCACGTGCGACGGGGCCGCTGAGCGCTGCGGCAGGCCCGAGGCGAAACACATTGGCCAGCGTCTCGGTGGCCAGCGGTTGCGCCAGTTCGCGGGCCACGGCTTCGGGGATGCCGGCGGCCTGGTACGCGCGCAGCGCCGCGTCCAGTACCGTGGTCAGGTAGTTCGACGCGAACACGGCTGCGGCGTGATAAACCGTTTTGGCCGCGCCGTCGATCGGCACGAGGCGCGCGCCGATGGCCTCGAATGCGGGGTCCAGCAGCGCCAGCGCTGCCGCGTCGCCCTCGACGCCGCAGAAGGTGCTAGCGAAATCACGTGCCACCTGCTGCGGATCGGCGAAGCTGCGGATCGGGTGCACGCTGGCCACCAGTGCGCCGCCAGCACGCGCCGCCTGCAGCGCAGCCGACGCTTTGGCGCCGCTGCAGTGGAATACCACGGCGCCAGTCAGGTCGTGGGTCTGCGCCAGTTGCGCGGCGACCGGCTCGATCTGATCGTCGCTCACCGCCAGCAGCCAGACTCGCGCCGGGCGCAGCTGCGCAACATCGGTGCAGGCTTGGCCGGCGCCGATGAACGCCACCGCGCCCTGCGCACTGGCGGGCGAACGGGTCAGCACATCCTGCAGCGTGAACGCGCCACTGGCGGCGAACAGGCGCCCCAGCACGCGGCCGACATGGCCTGCGCCGACCAGATTCAGCGTCGGGGTCAGCGTCGGGGTCAGCGTCGGGGTCAGCGTTGATGTCACGTCAGAAACCGGCGCCGGGCTTGCTCAGGTAGTCGAGTTCTTCGGGTGTCGACGCACGGCCCAGAATCGGATTACGGTGCGGGAAGCGGCCGAAGCGCGCGATCACGCCGCGGTGGCGGTGCGCGTAGTCGAGCACTTCGTCAAAGCCGTCGTGGTCGGCGGCCAGCGCGGTGAACTGATCGACCGCGAGCTGCTGCATGCCGGCGTCTTCGGCATGCTCGAACGGCATGTAGACGAACTGACGCTCGAGCGGTGCCAGCGCCATGTGCTCACCGGCGTCGACCATCTGGCGCGCGGCGCTCAGTGCCAGCACATCGCCGGCGAACGATTCCGGCGCGCCGCGATACACATTGCGTGTGAACTGGTCGAGCACCAGGATGCGCGCCAGCACGCCGCGCGCGCCCTGCTCGTCCCACTCGCGCAGGCCGCCCGCAATCGCGTGCGTGATCGTGGCGCCAAAGCGCTCGCGAATGACGGCGTCGAACGCGGGGTCCTTGCGGTACCACTCGGCGCGCGCCTTGCCATGGTCAGGATGGGAAGCTGGCAGGAACCAGAAATCGAGAACTTCTTGTGCGTCCATGGATGAATTCCGTTGATATTGTGAGGGCGAAGCAGGCCGGTACGCCGCGCTCAGGCCGGCGGCTTCTTGCGCACCAGCTGCTTTTCGAACGCGATGTCGTTCTTGCTCATGCGCGGCTGCTCCTGCGGCCCCAGGCCCTTGACGAAGGTGACGAAGTCGTCGAGCTCCATCGGTGCGCACAGCGGCGGGCTGCCGGGCGCTTCGGACAGGTAGAAGTGGCCATCGCCGGTGCGCGCCATCGAATACAGCGGATTACCGGTGCGCTGCTTGAGACGGTCGACCGCGCTGCTGGCGCGTGTGGAACGGGAACTTGCCATGTCAGATTGCCTCCGTGCGCAGCATGAGCCACTCGAACGCGGCGCCTTCGACGTGGGGCGTCAGGCGCGCACGCACGGTGGCGTGGTAGTCGTTGAGCCAGACGATTTCGTCAGGGCGCAGCAGCGAACGATCGAGGCAGCGGGTGTCGATCGGGCACAGGGTGAGCGTCTCGAAAGCCAGGTATTCGCCGAATTCGGTCTTGTTCGCGGCCACGTTGAGCACCAGGTTTTCGATGCGGATGCCCCAGCGGCCCGGGCGATAGATGCCCGGCTCGATCGACGTGATCATGCCCGGCTCCATCGCGGTGTGCGGGTCCGGCGGCACGGCCGGCGAAATCGTCTGCGGGCCTTCGTGCACATTCAGGAAGTAGCCCACGCCGTGGCCGGTGCCATGGCCGTAGTCGATGCCGGCAGCCCAGATCGGGGCGCGCGCGATCGCGTCGAGCATTGGCGCGCGGGTGCCGCGCGGGAAGTGGGCGCTCGACAGCGCGATCAGGCCTTTCAGCACCAGCGTGTAATCGCGCCGCTGGTCGGTGCTCGGGGTGCCGACCGGGATCACGCGCGTGATGTCGGTGGTGCCGCCCAGGTACTGGCCGCCCGAGTCGATCAGCAGCAGGCCGTCACCTTCGATCGTGGCGCAGGTGGCGGCTTCAGCGCGGTAATGCATGATCGCGCCATTGCTGTTGAAGCCCGCGATGGTCGAGAAACTCGCGCTGACGAAGTTCGGGCGGCGCGCGCGGGCATCGGTGATGCGCGTGTCGATATCGACTTCGTTGATTGCACTACGGTTTGCGTCCGCCAGCAGCGGCTCGAGCGCGGCGAAAAATTCGCACAGCGCCGCGCCATCCTGCTCCATCGTGGCGCGCACGTTGACGGCCTCGCTATCGAGCTTGCGCGACTTGGCAAACGTGGTCGGGTTGATCGCCTCGACCACGTTCACGCCGCTGGCCACGCTCGCGCGCATGCCGGCCGTGACGCGGCGCGGATCGAGCAGCAGCGTCGCGCCTTCGGGCAGCGCTTCGAGCGCATGCACGGCGTTCTCGTACGGCGCCAGGTGCACGTCGTCCGCTTCCAGACGCGCACGCAACTCAGCCGGCACCTTGCCTTCGCCGACGAACAGCGTCGCGTCGCCACGGCCGATCAGCGCGTGGGCCAGGAACACGGGATTGAAACTGACGTCGGCGCCGCGCAGGTTGAACAGGTAGGCGATGTCGTCGAGCGTCGAGACGAAGTGGAAACCGGCGCCATGCGCTTCCATCGCGGCGCGCGTGGCCTGCAGCTTGTCGGCGCGGGTGGCGGTGGCAAACGGCGGCAGGTGCTCGAATACGGCGTCGGCCGGCAGCGCCGGGCGCTCTTGCCAGACATCGTCCAGCAGATCGAGATCGGTGCGCAGCACGACGCCCCTGGCCTGCAGCGCGTCGGCCAGCAGGCGCGCGCCGGCCAGGCCCAGCACGCGCGCATCGACGGCAGCGGTCTGGCCGGCGGCCAGGTTGGCGGCGAGCCAGTCGACGTGCAGCTGGCTGGCCGCACCCGGGATCTTCATCAGCGCGATGTCGGTGCCGGCCAGTTCGGTTTCGGCCTGCGTGAAGTAGCGGCCGTCGGTCCAGACGCCGGCGAAGTTGGCGGTGGCGATGAAGGTGCCGACCGAACCCGTGAAACCGGACAGCCATTCGCGGCCCTTCCAGTGACCGGGCAGGTATTCCGACAGGTGCGGATCGCTCGACGGCACGATGACGGCGTCGATACCGTGGCGCGCCATGACTGCGCGCAGTTGCGCGAGCCGCTCGGCGCGGAGGGCCTGCGAATCGAGGGAAGAGTCAGGAGAAGTGCGGGCTTGTTCGGTGGCGTCGGACATGGGCGGAGGCGTCGATTTGTTTTCCAAGCTGCGTATGATACGCCCCATTTGGCGCCGCCGACATACGCGGGGCAGCCCAACCGGAACGCCCTCCAGCCCGGGGATCACGCATAATGGCGCGGCATCCACCAGACATAGAGACCCATGCTCGATTTTCATCATGAGCGCGCCCGCGCGCTGTTGGCGAACGCCACGCAGATCGTCACTCCCACTGAAGTCCAGGCCGCTGTCACCAGCGTCGCCGACCAGCTCAATGCGCGCTTTGCCGCGCCAGGCGCCACCGAGTTCCCGCTCGTGCTGGGCGTGATGGGCGGCGCGGTCGTGTTCACCGGCACGCTGCTGCCACAACTGGCCTTCCCGCTCGACTTCGACTACATCCACGTCAGCCGTTACGGCGACGACGACCGTGGCGGCGAACTGGTGTGGAAAGTGATCCCGCGCCAGAACGTGGCGGGCCGCACGATCCTGCTGGTCGACGACATCCTCGACGAAGGCGAGACGCTGGCCCACGTCAAACAGCGCCTGCTGGACATGGGCGCGGCCGAAGTGATGGTCGTGGTGTTTGCGGACAAGGACCTGGGCCGCGCCAAGCCGATCACGGCCGACCTGATCGGCTTGAGCCTGCCGAACAAGTTCGTCGTCGGCTTCGGGATGGACGTGTATGGCTACTGGCGCAACCTGCCGGGCCTGTGGACAATCCGGCCCGAGGATTTGAAACAGCCCGAGGCGCCGGCAGCCTGAACGCTTTTTAAAGCGCCAAACGCGCGCGTGCCGCCACGTATTCGGCGCTCAAGCGCGCGACCATGTCGGCCACCGTCGGCACGTCGTCCATCAGGCCGACGCCCTGCCCTGCGCCCCAGATATCGCGCCAGGCCTTGGCGCTGCCCGAACCGAAGCTCATCTTGCTCTTGTCCGATTCGGGCAGGTTGTCCGGGTCCAGCCCGGCCGCGACGATCGATTTTTTCAGGTAGTTGCCGTGCACGCCGGTAAACAAGTTTGTGTAGACGACGTCGGCTGCCGTCGATTCGACGATCGCATCGCGGTAGTCGTCACTGACGTTCGATTCCTTCGTCGCCAGCCAGCGCGAACCGATGTAGGCAAAGTCGGCGCCCATCGCTTGCGCGGCCAGGATCGCGTCGCCCGTGGCAATCGAGCCGGACAGCGCGATCGGCCCCTTGAACATCTTGCGGATTTCGCCCACCAGCGCAAACGGCGACAAGGCGCCTGCATGGCCACCAGCGCCAGCGGCCACCAGGATCAGGCCATCGACGCCCGCTTCCAGTGCCTTTTCGGCATGGCGGATCGAGACGATATCGTGCAGCACAATGCCGCCATATGAATGCACGGCGTCCATCATCTCGCGCGGCGGTGCGCGCAGCGACGAAATGATGATCGGTATCTGGTGCTTGACGCAGACTTCGACGTCATGCGCCAGGCGATCGTTCGACTGGTGCACGATCTGGTTGACGGCGATCGGCCCGACTTTCTTGCCCGGGTTGGCCGCCGCATAGTCGGCCAGTTCACGCTGCAGGTCGGTCAGCCAGACGTCCAGCATCTCGGCCGGCCGGGCATTCAATGCCGGGAACGAGCCGACGATGCCGGCCTTGCACTGGGCTGCCACCAGCGCGGGCCCGCTGGCAATGAACATCGGCGAAGCGATGACAGGAAGGGACAGGTTTTGCAGCGCGGCGGGCATCGTCATGGAAGCTCTCGGTGGTGGGTGGAGGATGGGCCTGATTATAGCCCCGAAAAAAGTACGACCGTGCTAGATTCCTGCCTCTAAACGATCGCTACTGCCAGTCGATCTCGCCCTCGCGGCGCCGGATCTCGGCCCAGATCGCGCGTTTGGCGTCGTCCGTGGCCGTGCCCCAGGCGACAATTTCATCGATGGTGCGCAGGCAACCCTGGCACAGGCCCGTCTCGGGGACCATCTGGCAGATATTGATACAGGGCGACGGTACGGGGGTTTGCAGTTCGGGAGCCATCGTTCGCAGTGGTGGAAAATAAAGTGGCATTATCGCGCGGCTGGCAGCGCAGTGCCGCGTGTTGCCCGTCATTTACTATACTGGGGCAACGCCACTTTGCACGAGGTGCCCATGAAATTGCATGATGTTCTCCTGGCTGGCTTGTTCGGCCTGTCCACGGCCGCCTCTGGCCAGACGCTGTCTCCCGACGGCTACGGCAAGATCGGGTTTGGCCAGCGGCTCGACGCCGTCGAGCGCCAGCTGGGCCAGCGCGCCGCGCCGCGCCCTGCTGACCCGGCCTGTTCGATGGTGACCTTCAAGCGCTACCCACAAGTACGCTTCATGGTCGAAAACGGCATGATCACGCGCGCGGACGCCAACCGGATCGTGCGCAACAGCGCCGGTATTACGGCGCGCATGTCGGTGAAGGATGCGCAGCGCCATCGCCCGAGTTTGAAGGTCGGGCCACACAAATACGACGAAAACGGCCAGTACCTGACGCTCGCGCAGGGCAAGGACAAGGCCCTTATCTTCGAAGCGAGCAAGGGCAAGCTGCAGCGCATGCGCGCGGGCATCAAGCCGGCAGTGGAGTACGTGGAAACCTGCGGATGAGCACGTGTTTGTGCCCGATGCGATCACGAAGATCAATGTTCCGTATCTAAGACAACAGCATATATAAGGGCCGTTCGGCAACGCCGGCAAGGTTCGTGTAAGCTCATGGCCTGAAATTGGTGCAGTGCACAAAAAAAGGAATGCCATGAAACTCAACCGACTCATGCTCGCGCAGATGCGCAGCGCTACCCGAACGCTATGGCGCTCGGGCCCGGTGACCCCTGGCGCAGCAGTGCGGCAAGCGATGAGCAACGTCAACGCGTTGCACCGGGTCGCCCGCCAACAGATGCGTGACTTCACGATGACGGTGACGCCGTCGGAATCCGCTTCGGCATCCGCGCCGGAAGCAGCCTCGACCTCTGCCCCTGCTGCCGCGCCCGCAGCAACAGCCAGCGCGCCGCTGACCGGCACCTTCATCGCCGGCAGTCACACGAACGACGCCGGTACGCGCGACTACAAGCTGTACGTCCCAGCGAGCTACACGGGCGGCCCCGCGCCGCTGGTGGTGATGCTGCACGGCTGCACGCAGGACCCGGACGACTTCGCCGCCGGCACCGGAATGAATGTGCTGGCCGAAGAGGTCGGTTGCCTGGTGCTGTACCCGGCGCAAAGTAAAAGCGCCAACCCGTCGCGCTGCTGGAACTGGTTCAACGCCGTCGACCAGCGCCGCGATGAAGGCGAACCGTCGCTGATCGCCGGCATGACGCAGGCAATCATGGATGCCTACAGCGTCGATGCGAGCCAGGTGTACGTGGCCGGCCTGTCGGCCGGTGGCGCGATGGCCACGATCATGGGCACGCTCTATCCCGACCTGTACGCCGCCGTCGGCGTGCATTCCGGCTTGCCGTTCGCGTCGGCCAACGATCTGTCGTCGGCGCTGGCAGCGATGAAGGGCGACTTCCGGCGCAGCCAGCTCGAGAACCAGCCGCTGCCGGTGATCGTGTTCCATGGCGACCGCGATACCACGGTCCATCCGGCCAATGGCGAAGAAGTGGTGGCACAAGGTGCTCGTCACCTGCCACAGCCGGGCACGACCGAACCGGGCAATGTACCGGACGGCCATGCCTACACGCGCACGCTGTATCCGGCCACCGATGGCACCGTGCAGGCCGAGCACTGGCTCGTACACGGCGCCGGCCACGCATGGTCGGGTGGCCAGGCAAACGGCAGCTATACCGATGGCAAGGGGCCTGACGCCAGCCGCGAAATGATGCGCTTCTTCCGTACCCAGCGCTGAGCCGTCAGCTTGGTGCGGCTGTTGGGGGCTGGCCCTGCGCGGCAATGTGGGCGCGCAGACATGCCGGACACCAGCAACCCACTGCTTCCTGCGGCACCGCCACTGCCGGCGGCAATGCCGTGCACCAGCACGGCGCGCTGTCGCCATCGGCCATCGCGCAGCTGAACGAAGCGCCGCAGCGCGTGCAACTATTCATGGTCTGAACAGCCTTGAAGATGGATGGCGAACGGCGGGAATGGCATGGCAGGAGTAGAGTGGTGGGTGCTGCTATAAAATACAACATAACACCGCCCACTCCCCACAAGGTTTACGCTGTTTTTATGGCATTTGGCTGTAAAATCTCGCGACAATTATTTCGGACTCTCCATGAACGCTCAAGTGACCAGCCTGACTACCGACGACCAACCAAACGACCTCGCGGGCGTCTCCCCGGCGATCAAGGCGCAGATCCTGGCCGAAGCGCTTCCGTACATCCGTAATTTCCACGGCAAGACCATCGTCATCAAATACGGCGGCAACGCCATGACCGACGAGCGCCTGAAGCACGGCTTCGCACGCGACGTCATCCTGCTCAAGCTGGTGGGCATGAACCCGGTCGTGGTGCATGGCGGCGGCCCGCAGATCGACAACGCGCTGAAAAAAATCGGCAAGCAAGGCACGTTCGTGCAGGGCATGCGCATCACCGACGAAGAAACCATGGAAGTGGTGGAGTGGGTGCTGGGCGGCGAAGTGCAGCAGGACATCGTCATGCTGATCAACCACTACGGTGGCCAGGCCGTGGGCCTGACCGGCAAGGATGGCGGCCTGATTCGCGCACGCCGTATGGCCATGCCTGACAAGGAAAAACCAGGCGAGTTCCTCGACATCGGCTTTGTCGGCGAGATCGACGCCATCAACCCGGCCGTCGTCAAGGCGCTGCAGGACGATGCGTTCATTCCGATCATTTCGCCGATCGGCTTCGGCCAGGACGGCCAGGCCTACAACATCAATGCCGACGTCGTCGCCGGCAAGATCGCCGAAATCCTGAAGGCCGAAAAGCTGATCATGATGACCAACATCGCTGGTGTGCAAGATAAATCGGGCAACCTGGTCACCGATCTGTCGGCGCGCGAGATCGACGAGATGTTCGCCGACGGCACGATCTCGGGCGGCATGCTGCCTAAAATTTCATCGGCCCTGGATGCTGCCAAATCGGGCGTGAACACGGTTCACATCATCGATGGCCGTATCGAGCACTCATTGCTGCTCGAAGTCTTGACCGAACAGGCTTTTGGCACTATGATCCGGTCTCATTAAATTTTTTGTGGCGGAAACAATCGCCACAGAAAAACCAGTACCGCCCTTTTAGCTCAGTGGTAGAGCACTCCCTTGGTAAGGGAGAGGCCACGTGTTCAATCCACGTAAAGGGCACCATCGCTTCACCTCCCCTCTGCTTTACCAACGCCTCGCACCGTGGCCACTCCCCTACCCCGCGCACCTGTCTGGTTATTTGACCTCGACAACACCCTGCACGACGCATCGCATGCAATTTTTCCGGCGATCAGCGCCAACATGAACACCTATATCGCGCGCGTGCTGAGCCAGAACGGCGAGACCGCCACGCAAACGATGATCGATGCCGCGCGCGTCGGGTACTGGAAGCGCTACGGCGCCACGCTGCTCGGCATGATGCGCCATCACCAGGTGTGCCCGGCCGACTTCCTGCGCGAGACGCACGATATCGGGCCGCTGGCCGAGCTGCTGCGCTTCGAGCGCGGCCTGGGGCGCCTGCTGCGCCGCCTGCCCGGCCGCAAGATCCTGCTGACCAATGCGCCCAACTCGTACTCGACCGAGATCGTGCGTCGCCTCAAGTTGCACAACCATTTCTCCCACCACGTGGCGATCGAGCACATGCACGTGCACCGCCAGTTGCGGCCCAAGCCGTCCAAGCTGATGCTGCGTCGCCTCTTGCGCAAGCATGGCGTGGCCGCGCAGCGCTGCATCCTGGTCGAAGACACGCTGGCCAACTTGCGCACCGCGCGCCAGCTGGGCCTGCGTACGGTCTGGGTCACCCAATACCTGCGTATCAGCGATCCGATCGGCACCGCCCCCCTCCCGAGGACATTGAAATGCCCCGGTTATGTCAATGTCAAAGTAAAATCCGTGCGGCAACTTCCTGCGCGGCTGTCGAGGCTGCGTTAATCGATCAACCACTCCTAGGGATCCCATGGCAAGCACGAAGCCCGGCCAGCGCAAGCTGCAAATCCTTCAGGCCCTGGCCGCGATGCTCGAGCAGCCCAAGGGCGAGAAAATCACCACTGCCGCCCTGGCCGCGCGCCTGGGCGTGTCCGAAGCGGCGCTGTACCGCCACTTTGCCAGCAAGGCGCAAATGTACGAGGGGCTGATCGAGTTCATCGAGTCCTCGGTGTTCGGCGTCATCAACCAGATCAGCGAACACGAAGAAGGCGGGCTGGATCAGACGCGCGCGATCGTGCAGATGCTGCTGGGCTTTGCGGCGAACAATCCGGGCATGACGCGCGTGCTGATCGGCGACGCGCTGGTCAACGAAGACGAACGCCTGCAACATCGCATGAACGCGTTTTACGACAAGGTCGAGCTGGCATTCAAGGGGGCCTTGCGCGTGGCCGTCACACAGGGCCACGGCCAGGAAGCCGACGTCGCCGGCCGCGCGAGCCTGTTGATGAACTACGTCACCGGCCGCTGGCACCGCTTTGCCAAGAGCGGCTTCAAGGCCAATCCCGTGGACGGCACGGCGCTGCACCTGTCGTTGCTGCTGGCAGCGTAAAATCCGGGGATGGATACTGGTGAAGTCTTTGCCCTGCTCGACGATGCGCGCGCTACGCACGAAGCGCGTTCGCGGCTCTACCGCGGCCATGCCGGCACGCTGACCTGTGATGACGCCAGCGGCTGGCCGCCGCTGCTGGCGGCCCTGCAGGCCGCGCTGCAGCAGGGTTTGTATGCGGTGCCGCTGCTGACGTACGAACTCGGCGCGCACCTGCAGAACCTGCCGGCGCGCGCCGTGGATGGACCGCTGGCGCAGGTGCTGCTGTTTTCACACTGCGACCATCTGACGGGCGAGCAGGTCGCATCGTGGCTCGCCACGCGCAGCGCCGGCCCGGACCAGATTGCCGGCGTGGCCGGCATCACGGCCAATGTCGACGAGGCGCAGTTTGTCGACGCCATCACCCGCATCCGCGCATTGATCGAAGCGGGCGACACCTACCAGGTCAACTACACCTATCGCTTGCGCTTCGACGCCTTTGGCCCGCTCGTCGCGCTGTATGCACGCCTGCGCGCGCGTCAGCCGGTACCGTATGGCGCGCTGGTGGCGCTGCCGGATGGCCGCGCGCTGCTGTCGTTCTCGCCCGAGCTGTTCGTGCGCCACGAGGCCGGCATGCTGCAGGCGCGACCGATGAAGGGCACGGCGCGCGCCAGCGGCGACGCCACCATCGATGCCGCGCGCGCGCGCGACCTGGCACGGGACACCAAGAACCGCGCCGAAAACCTGATGATCGTCGACCTGCTGCGCAATGACCTGGGCCGCGTGGCCGTCACGGGCAGCGTGCAGACACCCGTGCTGTTCGACGTGCAGCGTTACGGCGCCGTGCTGCAGATGACGTCCACGGTGCAGGCGCGCCTGAAGCCCGATGCGGCGCTGGTGGATGTGTTTGACGCGCTGTACCCGTGCGGCTCGATCACGGGCGCACCCAAACGCCGCGCGATGGAAATCATCCACGACCTCGAACCGGATGCGCGCGGCGTCTACACCGGCGGGATCGGCTGGTTCGATCCGGCGCCAGAGGGCCACGCCTTCGGTGACTTCTGCCTGTCCGTGCCGATCCGCACGCTGGCGCTGGCGGCGCCAGAGAATGGCGTACAGCACGGCGTACGGCGCGGCGAACTGGGTGTGGGTGCCGGCATCGTCCACGATAGCGAAGCGCATGACGAATTCGCGGAGTGCCAGTTGAAAGCAGGCTTTCTGACCGGGCTGGCCAACGATGTCACGCTCTTCGAAACGCTGCGCGCCTCGCGCGACCATGGTTGCCGGCATGTCGAACAGCACCTCGAGCGCTTGCACGCATCATGCCGCTATTTCGGTGTTCCGTTCGATCAGGGCGCTGCGCAGTCGGCCCTGAACACCGCCTGTCTGGCGTTGCCGACCGACGGTGTGTACCGCATGCGCCTGGCCGTCGATGCAACCGGCACAATGAAGATCACGTCAGGCGTGCTGGCGCCGCTGCAGGAGCCGGTCATGGTGGTGCTGGCCGACGAGCCGACGGCGAGTAGCGACGTTTTTTTACGCCACAAGACGAGCCGCCGCAGCCGCTACGATGCGGCCTGGCAGGCGGCCGAAGCACGTGGCGCGTTCGATGCACTGTTCTTCAACGAGCGCTGTGAATTGACGGAAGGTGGGCGCAGCAATGTGTTCGTGCGCATGGGTACTACATGGATCACGCCGCCCCTTGGCTGTGGCGTGCTGCCGGGGGTCATGCGGGGCGTGCTTCTGGCAGCGCCCGCATGGCATGCGCGCGAAGGCGTGATCACGCGCGCGCTGCTTGAAGCGGCCGACGACATCGTCGTCTGCAACGCGCTGCGCGGGCCGCTGCGCGCGGTGCTACTTCAGAAGCGGTAACCGACGCCCAGCCCAAACAGCATTGGATCGACTTTCAGGTGGCTGATATTGGCGCCGCCGACGATCACGTCGCTGCGGATATTGACGCGCTTGATGTCGGCGTTGATCGACCAGTGTTCGTCCAGGCGGAAATCAACGCCAGCCTGCAGCGACAGACCGAAGCTGTCGTTTTCCAGGTCAGCTGCACCATTGAGCAGCTTGACGCTCGAGATGCGCGTGTAGTTCACGCCCACACCCACGTACGGATTGAAGGTGGCGCCCGGTGCGAAGTGGTATTGCGCGCTCAGCGTCGGCGGCAGGTGCTTGAAGCTGCCGATCCTGGTGCCGGCCAGCGTTACATCGTGCTTTTGCGGATAGGTCAGGATCAGTTCCGCCGCGAAGTTCGGCGTGAAGAAATAGCTGATGTCCAGCTCGGGAATGGTCTTGTTGCTGACCTTGATCGTGTCCGCCGCGCCCACACCGCCAACCGGGCTTGATTTGTTGTCCGGCTCTATCTGGACGGCGCGTGCACGCACCAGCCACGGCGATTCCTGGGCCAGTGCCTGTGCAGATGCCACGGCAATCAGGGCCACCACTACGGATTTCAACATTGTTGTCATTTGTTCTTACCTTTCGTTTTTAAATTACCGCCACGAAAGTAAGCTTATTGATGTGGGCTCAAAAAAACGTTGATCCACATCAAAATGACCATGCTGTCAGTAAGGTTACAGCGCTTTTTCGATCTGGCCGACCAGTTGCGGGTCTTCCGGCGTCACTTTGCTCGGGAAATACTCGAGCACTTTGCCGTCACGCCCGATCAGGTACTTGGTGAAGTTCCACTTCGGTTCCTTGCCGGTTGCCTTGATCAGCTGCGCGTGCAGCGGGTTGGCATCCGGCCCCTTGACCGACGTCTTGGCAAACATCGGGAACTTCACGCCGTAGGTGTTGTAGCAGAGGTCCGCGATTTCTTTCGCGTTGCCCGGTTCCTGCTGGCCGAAGTCGTTCGACGGGAAGCCCAGCACCACCAGGCCGCGGCTGCCATACTTGGCGTAGATCTTTTCCAGGCCTTCGTACTGCTTGGTAAAGCCGCAGTAGCTGGCCGTATTCACCACCAGGACCACCTTGCCGCTGTACTGGCAGAGGTCTTGCGGCGCTTCGTCCTGCAGGCGCTTGAAGCTGTGCTTGAGCACTGCCGGGCAGGCAGCCGGCGTTTTGTTCAATGCCGGCGCTGAGGCAGCAGACGCAGCCTGCGCGCTTGCGGGCGGGATGACGCTGACGGCAGCGGTGGCGGCGAGCAGCAGGGCAATGGTCTTGATCATGGCGTGGTATTGACGAGGTGGAAGTAGCAGCGATTGTAGCGCGAGGCGCAGGACCCCGCGCCGCTTTTCACGCGCCTGCCTGCAGGCTGCGATGCTCGATCTTGATGCAGTGGTTCATCACCACATCGAGGCCCGCAGCACGCGCGAGATCGGCGGCAACCTGGTTCTCGATCTCGAGCTGCATCCACAGGCACCCTGCCCCCACGGCGATCGCATCGCGCGCGATCGGGCCGATGTCTTCCGACCTGCGGAAGCAATCGACGATGTCGATGCGCTGGCCGCCCTCTGCGAGCGAGGCGGCAGCGTCTTGCAACGTGGCGAAGACGGGCTGGCCGAGGATCGTCTCGCCGGCGTACTGGGGGTTCACTGGCAGGATGCGGTAGCCGTGCTGCTGCAGGTAGGCGCCCACTTCGTGGCTGGCACGGTCTGGCTTGGTCGACAGGCCGACGATGACGATGGTGGTGCTTTCTTCGAGGATCTGGGCAATGGTGCGCATGGTGGCAGGCAGGTCGTTGGGATGGCGATCAGCTTAGCAGGTTTGCTTTACCTGGCCTGGCACGTGCCGGACGGTGCGGGGCTGCCATGTGCACTGACGAAAAAAAAGCAGCCCGCAGGCTGCCTTTTTTGTTGCCGAGCTTTTACTAAGCTCAACGGCCTTTCGAGCGCAGGCGCTGGATTGCCGCCAACTGCGCAATTGCCGCGGCCATTTCGGCCTGGGCTTTTGCGTAGTCGATGTTCGAATCCTTGTTCAGCATCAGCTCTTCAGCCTGCTTCTTCGCGGATTGCGCTTTCGCTTCGTCCAGGTCGGCGCCGCGGATTGCGGTGTCGGCCAGCACGGTCACGCCGTTCGGCTGCACTTCGAGGATACCGCCGGCGACGAAGACGAACTCTTCACCACCACCGGCAACCTGGATGCGCACGGCGCCCGGGCGGATGCGCGTGATCAACGGGGTGTGCTTCGGGTAGATACCCAGCTCACCCGCTTCACCCGGCAACGCGACGAATTCGGCCTGGCCGGAGAAGATCTGCTCTTCGGCCGAGACGACGTCGACTTGAAATGTGTTTGCCATGTGTGTCTTTCAGTGGAAGAAAGCGACTTAACCAGCAGCCAGTTTCTTGGCTTTCTCGATAGCTTCTTCGATCGTGCCGACCATGTAGAACGCTTGCTCCGGCAGGTGATCCAGTTCGCCCGAATCGATCATCTTGAAGCCCTTGATCGTGTCTTTCAGCGAAACGTACTTGCCCGGCGCGCCGGTGAAGACTTCAGCGACGTGGAATGGCTGCGACAGGAAACGCTGCATCTTACGAGCGCGTGCCACGACCAGTTTGTCTTCCGGTGCCAGTTCGTCCATGCCCAGAATCGCGATGATGTCACGCAGTTCCTTGTAGCGCTGCAGGGTGTTCTGCACAGCGCGCGCGGTGGCGTAGTGCTCTTCACCGACGACGAGCGGGTCCAGCTGGCGCGAGGTCGAATCGAGTGGATCGACTGCAGGGTAGATACCCAGCGAGGCGATGTCACGCGACAGAACGACGGTCGAATCCAGGTGAGCAAAGGTGGTTGCTGGCGATGGGTCGGTCAAGTCATCCGCAGGGACGTAGACGGCCTGGATCGACGTAATCGAACCGGTCTTGGTCGAGGTGATGCGCTCTTGCAGACGGCCCATCTCTTCGGCCAGCGTAGGCTGGTAGCCCACTGCCGATGGCATACGGCCCAGCAGTGCCGAGACTTCGGTACCGGCCAGCGTGTAGCGATAGATGTTGTCGACGAAGAACAGAACGTCCTTGCCTTCATCACGGAACGCTTCCGCCATGGTCAGACCGGTCAGCGCGACGCGCAGACGGTTGCCTGGTGGTTCGTTCATCTGACCGTAGACCATTGCCACTTTCGAGTTGGCAGGGTTTTCCAGGTCGACGACCTTTGCATCGGCCATCTCGTGGTAGAAGTCGTTACCTTCACGGGTACGCTCACCCACACCGGCGAACACGGACAGACCCGCGTGTGCCTTGGCGATGTTGTTGATCAGTTCCATCATGTTGACGGTCTTGCCGACGCCGGCGCCGCCGAACAGGCCGACTTTACCGCCTTTGGCGAACGGGCAGACCAGATCGATGACCTTGATGCCGGTTTCCAGCAGGTCGGTCGATGGCGACAGTTCGTCGTAGGCTGGCGCGTCACGGTGGATCGACGCCATGCGCTCGTGGCTGACCGGACCGCATTCGTCGATCGGGTTGCCCAGCACGTCCATGATGCGGCCCAGGGTCGGGGTGCCGACCGGAACCATGATTGGCTTGCCGGTGTTCTGGATCATCATGCCGCGGCGCATGCCGTCCGAGCTGCCCAGAGCAATGGTACGGACCACGCCGTCGCCCAGCTGTTGCTGGACTTCCAGGGTCAGATCCGAGCCTTCCATTTTCAGTGCGTCGTACACTTTCGGCATGGCATTACGTGGGAATTCCACGTCAACCACTGCGCCGATACACTGAACGATTTTGCCATCAGCCATGTTCGTTCCTTCAGATATTTAGTTAAATTCTTTTTTGCTTTGATCGGTCGGGGACAGCGTAGCGTGCAATGCTCGCTTGCCGCTATCCCCACGGGCGGCGCTGTTAAACAGCGGACGCGCCCGACACGATCTCGGAGAGTTCTTTGGTAATCGCAGCCTGGCGGGTCTTGTTGTAGACCAGCTTCAGGTCGCTGATGACGCTGCCGGCGTTATCGCTCGCGGCCTTCATTGCGACCATGCGTGCCGATTGCTCGGACGCCAGGTTTTCTGCCACTGCCTGGTAGACCAGCGCTTCCACGTAACGCACCAGCAGCTCGTCGATGACGACCTGTGCTTCCGGTTCGTAGATGTAGTCCCAGCTGGTGGCGCCTGCATCGGCTTTCAGCGAATTGGCTGACAGCGGAAGCAGTTGCTCGACCACGGTTTCCTGTTTCATCGTGTTGATGAATTTCGTGTAGCACAGGTAGACAGCATCGAGCTTGCCTTCCTGGTACGCGTCCAGCATCACTTTGACCGGTCCGATCAGCTTGTCCAGTTGCGGTGCATCGCCCAGTTGGGTCGCCTGCGACACGAGTTTCATGCCGACGCGGTTCAGGAAGCTCAGGCCCTTGTTGCCAATGGCAACTGCCTCGACGCGGTTGCCCGCCTGTTCCTGTTCGCGCGCCTTGAGCGTGACCTGGCGCAGGATGTTGGTGTTCATGCCGCCGCACAGACCCTTGTCGGTCGTGACGACGATGAAGCCAACTGCCTTTGCCTGCACGTCCTTGGCTTGCGCCATGAATGCGTGCGTGTACTCCGGGTTTGCAGTGGCCAGATTGGCGGTAATGTTACGAACCTTGTCACTGTAGGGACGGGCGGCGCGCATACGTTCCTGCGCCTTGCGCATTTTCGATGCGGCGACCATTTCCATCGCCTTGGTGATCTTCTTCGTATTTTCTACGCTCTTGATCTTGCCACGAATCTCTTTGCCTGCTGCCATGAGTCCTTACTCCTTCCAGGCACCGGCATCGCCGTCAGGCGATGCCGGCCCACAGATTAATATGCGCCGGATTTCTTGAAATCAGCAACGGCCGCGGCCAGTGCTGCTTCGGCTTCTTTGTCCAGTTGCTTGGTTTCGTCGATCTTTGCCAGCAGCGCTGCATGGCCCGACTTCAGGAAGGCGTGCAGGCCGTGCTCGAATGGCAGCACTTTCTTGACTTCGATATCGTCCAGGTAGCCCTTGTTGACGGCGAACAGCGATGCGGCCATCAGCGAGGTCGACAGTGGCGAGAACTGTGGCTGCTTGAGCAGTTCGGTCACGCGCGCACCGCGGTCCAGCTGCTTGCGGGTCGATTCGTCCAGGTCCGATGCGAACTGCGCGAACGCAGCCAGCTCACGGTACTGGGCCAGGTCGGTACGGATACCGCCGGACAGGCTCTTGATGACCTTGGTCTGGGCAGCACCACCGACGCGCGACACCGAAATACCGGCGTTGATCGCAGGACGGATACCGGCGTTGAACAGCGACGTTTCCAGGAAGATCTGGCCGTCAGTAATCGAGATCACGTTGGTCGGCACGAATGCCGAGACGTCGCCAGCTTGCGTTTCGATGATCGGCAGTGCGGTCAGCGAACCGGTCTTGCCGGTCACGGCGCCGTTGGTGAACTTCGACACGTAGTCGGCGTTCACGCGTGCTGCGCGCTCGAGCAGGCGGCTGTGGAGATAGAACACGTCGCCTGGGTACGCTTCGCGGCCTGGTGGACGGCGCAGCAGCAGCGAGATCTGGCGGTAGGCAACTGCCTGCTTCGACAGATCGTCATACACGATCAGTGCGTCTTCGCCGCGGTCGCGGAAGTATTCGCCCATCGCGCAGCCCGAGTAGGCCGAGATGTATTGCATGGCGGCCGATTCCGACGCCGATGCAGCAACAACGATGGTGTACTCCATCGCGCCGTGCGTTTCCAGCGAGCGCACGATGTTCTTGATGGTCGATGCTTTCTGACCGATCGCGACGTACACGCAGGTCACGCCCTGACCTTTTTGGTTGATGATCGCGTCGACTGCAACAGCCGATTTACCGGTCTGGCGGTCACCAATGATCAGCTCACGCTGGCCACGGCCGATCGGCACCATTGCGTCGATCGATTTGATACCGGTCTGCATTGGCTGCGAAACCGATTCACGGGCGATAACGCCTGGCGCAATCTTTTCGATTGGCGAGGTCAGCTTGGCGTTGACAGGACCCTTGCCGTCGATCGGCTGGCCCAGTGCATTGACAACGCGGCCGCACAGTTCAGGACCGATCGGCACTTCCAGAATACGGCCGGTGGTCTTGACGATGTCGCCTTCCGAGATGTGCTCGTAAGCACCCAGGATGACCGAGCCGACCGAGTCGCGCTCGAGGTTCATGGCCAGGCCGAAGGTGTTGCCTGGGAATTCCAGCATCTCGCCCTGCATCACGTCCGACAGACCATGGATGCGGCAGATACCGTCGGCGACCGAGATCACCGTGCCTTGATTGCGAACGTCAGCCGAACTCTCGAGGCCCTGGATCCGGCTCTTGATCAGTTCGCTGATTTCAGATGGGTTAAGTTGCATGCTTGCTAACTCCAATTATAGTTTCTTGATGCGTAGGGCAAGGGCGGGAACGCCGGCGCGTGCCAGTCGATACGTCGTATTAGTTGGCCAGCGCAACGTGCATCCGTTGCAGCTTGGCGCGAACCGAGGTATCGAGCACTTCGTCACCGACGACCACGCGCACACCACCGATCAGCGAAGGATCCACTGTTACCGTTGGGTTGAGCTTGCGGCCAAATTTCTTTTCCAGCGTGGCGACCAGCTGCGCCAGCTGGTCGGCCGAGATCTCGAACGCGCTATGGATCATCGCATCGGCAGCGCCCTCGTTCGCGTTTTTCAGGAGCGCAAACTGGGTGCTGATCTCGGGCAGCAGGTTGATGCGGCCGTTCTGGGCCAGCATCGCGATAAAGTTCTTCGCTTCAGCATTCAGCGGCGACTTGACCAGGGACGCAATCGTGTCCGCCAGTTGTGCGTGCGTGACGATCGGGTTGCTGGCGAAGGTCTGCACGTCGGCACTGGCGCCAATCTGGCCCAGTTCCGACGCGATGGCCGAGTACGTGTTCATGTCGCCGGTTTGGGCGACACGGAACAGCGCTTCGGCGTAGGGGCGGGCGACGGTTGCGAGTTCTGCCATGATCAGAGCTCGGTCGACAGTTGCGACAGCAGGTCGGCGTGGGCCGCTGCGTTCACTTCACGCTTCAGGATCTGCTCGGCGCCGGCGACCGCAAGGGCGGCAACCTGGCCACGCAGTGCTTCGCGTGCGCTGTTGACTTGCTGCTCGGCGTCAGCCTTGGCGGCGGCAACGATACGCGCGCCTTCATCGGCGGCAGTACGCTTGGCTTCTTCGATAATCACAGCAGCGCGCTTTTCAGCATCGGTGATGCGTTTCTGGACTTCGTCACGGGCACCAGCCAGTTCGGTCTGGACACGTTTTTCAGCAGCAGCCAGATCGGCCTTGCCACGGTCAGCAGCAGCCAGGCCACTTGCAATTTTCGCGGCGCGCTCATCGAGCGCCTTCATCAGTGGCGGCCACACGAATTTCATCGTGAACAGTGCCAGGATGAAGAAGACCACGAACTGAGCAAACAGGGTTGCATTAATGTTCACGGTTTTTTCCTTCTTACAGAAACACGGATGCCGAACCAGGAATGGTTCGGCCCTTCAAGACATCGAGACCGGATGGCTTAGACGACTGGTGCGACGAATGGGTTGGTGTATGCGAACAGCATAGCGATACCAACACCGATCAGGAATGCAGCGTCGATCAGACCAGCCAGCAGGAACATCTTGGTCTGCAGGGTGTTCATCAGTTCTGGCTGACGTGCGCTGGCTTCCAGGTACTTAC
Organism: Telluria sp. ZT3P25; assembly: GCF_059685895.1. Taxonomy (NCBI): domain Bacteria; kingdom Pseudomonadati; phylum Pseudomonadota; class Betaproteobacteria; order Burkholderiales; family Oxalobacteraceae; genus Telluria; species Telluria sp. ZT3P25. Next base: position 294,981 of record NZ_JCASIJ010000002.1, on the reverse strand, counting down.
CGCCCATGATCGCGATACCGATACAAGCACCGATAGCGCCCAGGCCGATGATCAAACCGCAAGCCAGTGCAACAAAAGAAAGGTCAGTCATGTGTAACTCCAAAAGTTAAATTGAAAACTAGATTAAAAACTACAACTTCTTTACAACCACTATCTTGTTCGATGCTTGCGGCGCCGATCAGTGGCTATCGTGAGCCTGACCGAGGTACACCAGCGTCAGCATCATGAAGATGAATGCCTGCAGGAGTACGATCAGGATGTGGAAGATCGCCCAGATGGAACCGGCAATGACGTGGCCAACAAAACCAAAGATGGTGGCCGATCCGCCCAGCAGTGCGATCAAGAGGAACAGCAGCTCACCGGCAAACATGTTGCCGAACAGTCGCATACCGAGCGACACCAGTTTTGCTGCGTATTCAATGATGTTCAGGAGCAGGTTGAACGGCGCCATCCAGATACCGAACGGTGCAGCGAACAACTCGTGAATCCAGCCGCCCAGGCCCTTGATCTTGATGCTGTAGTAGAACATCAGCGCCAGCACGCCCAGAGCGATGCCCATTGGACCATTCAGGTCGGCGGTCGGTACCACGCGATGATACGGGAAGATATGTTCCACACCAAAGACAGCAAATGCCCACGAGAACATGTCGACTGGCAGCAAGTCCAGCGAGTTCATCAGTGCAACCCAGACGAACACGGTCAGGGCCGCAGGGGCGATGAAGCTGCGGTCGCCATGCACGATCGACTTGGCCTGGTCATCGACCATTTCAAACAGCATTTCGACGAACGCCTGGAAACGACCTGGCACGCCAGCGGTGGCTTTGCGCGCGGCAGACCACATCACCAGGCAACCGGTGATGCCCATGGCGATCGACCAGAACATGGTGTCGTAGTTGATGATCGAGAAATCAACTGGACCTACCTGGTGACCGTTCGACAGGTGACCAAGGTGGTGCTTGATATATTCTGATGCGGTGGGCGCGTGCGCTGCGCCGTCAATTGGAGTCGCCATGTCGTCAATGCCTAAATAATAAGATGATGTAACTTTTCAGCGCCACGATGAACCCGACGATCAATGCCAGCCAGTTCAGATCGCGGTACAGCCACGCCGTCGCGCCCAGAAGCGCCAGCGTCAATGCAATCTTTACGAATTCCCAGATGAAAAATGTCGCGGGACTTGCTCGTCCACTCGCGGACGCCGCAAACAAGCGCACTGCCATGATCCCGTTGGGTACGACACAACACAAACCACCCAGCACAGCCGACACCATCGCAGGCCATCCCCCCAGAAGCGCGGCAATGATTCCGGCGACGACTGTTGCAATCAATTGCAGGGAAACGATGCGCAGCATATTTTTTGGTCTTCTCGCTGCCGCTATGGACGTACTACGTGGTGGTAATTACATGAATCGCCGGAATTATAAGTGGTTATACGGATGTGAGTCAAACGATTCCCTACTTATAACTGCACTGTAAAGATGACGAAAATGTGACACGTTGCTGGTGGATAGGGCATTATTTTCAACAACTTAACGCCATATGGTGTAGGCAGCGGGTGTCACATTGCAGGATAGTCCGGTCACCGGCTACCCTGCCTGCAGCCTGCTGCCGTTCAGCCGCGCAATCGTGCGAGGACGCCGTCGAGGATGTCGAGGTCGGCGAAATCGATGATCATCTGACCCCTGCCCTTCGGCCCCATCTTGAACACGACAGGTGTGGCCAGCTTGTCCGACAGCTCTTCTTCCAGGCGCACGATGTCGCCCGACTTGTCTTTCGCACGGGCAGCTTGTGCCGGCGCGTTGTATTCGTCGAGCGCGCGCGTGACGAGTTTTTCCGTTTCGCGCACTGACAGGCGCTTGGCGATCACCTGGTTGGCCAGCGTGATCTGGTGCGCGCTGTCTACCGCCAGCAAGGCACGGGCGTGACCCATGTCGATATCGCCGGCCATCAGCATCGTCTGCACCGGCTGCGCGAGGTTGATCAGGCGCAGCAGGTTCGAGACCGCGCTGCGTGAGCGGCCCACGGCGCCGGCGGCCTGCTCGTGCGTGAAATTGAAATCCGAAATCAGGCGGTTGATGCCCTGCGCTTCTTCGAGCGGGTTCAGGTCTTCGCGCTGGATGTTCTCGATCAGCGCCATCGCCGCCGCAGCCTGGTCATCAACGTCGCGCACCAGCACCGGGATTTCATCCAGGCCGGCCATCTGCGCCGCGCGGAAGCGCCGTTCACCGGCGATGATCTCGTAGGGTGTGCTGCTACCAGGCGGCAACGGGCGCACCAGCACCGGTTGCATGATGCCCTGGGTCTTGATCGATGCGGCCAGCTCCGACAGGCTCACTTCGTCCATGCGTGTACGAGGCTGGTACTTGCCGGCCTGGATCTGGGTCACGGCGAGCACGGAAGGCGTGTTCGGCACGGCCGGTGCGGCGTCCAGGTCGCCGCCGAGCAGGGCGTCGAGGCCGCGGCCCAGTCCCTTGAGTTTTTTGGTTGCCATCTCTTTGTCAGCTTTTTGATTGATTACATGGTCTTGATGCGCTCGACCATTTCGGCGCCGAAGGCGATGTATGCCTGCGCACCTTTCGAGGAGGGATCGAACGTCACGCCGGGGATGCCGTACGACGGCGCCTCGGCCAGCCGCACATTGCGCGGAATGATCGTCTTGAAGACCTTGTCGCCGAAATGCTGCTCAAGCTGGCCCGAGACCTGCTGCGACAGCGTCATGCGCGGATCGAACATCACGCGCAGCAGACCGATGATCTTCAGGTCGGTGTTCAGGTTGGCGTGCACCTTCTTGATCGTGTTGACCAGGTCGGACAAGCCCTCGAGCGCATAGTATTCGCACTGCATCGGGATGATCACGCCATCGGCGGCGCACAGACCGTTCAATGTCAGTAGCGACAGCGCAGGCGGACAGTCGACCAGGATGAAGTCGTAGTCATCGGCCACCGCTGCCAGTGCTTCCTTCAGGCGCCGCTCGCGGTTCTCGAGCGCGACCATTTCCACTTCGGCGCCGGCCAGCTCGCGGTTGGCGGGCAGTACGTCGAAGCGCCCTGCTTCCGAGCGCACGCGCGCCGTGGCCACATCGGACTCACCCAGCAGCACCTGGTAGATCGAGGCTGCCAGCTCGGCTTTGTTGATGCCCGCGCCCATCGTGGCATTGCCCTGCGGGTCAAGGTCGACCAGCAGCACACGCTGGTTCAGTTTGGCCAGGCCTGCCGACAGGTTGACGCTGGTGGTGGTCTTGCCTACGCCACCCTTCTGGTTCGCAACGCAAAAAATCTTCGCCATCTTTTCCTTTCCTGGATGCGACAACAAGGCATCATATCGTTTCCTCCGCAAAACCGTTTCAATGGTTTATATGATTTAAACGATATAAACTGTTTATACGATTTATACAGGTAGTACGGTTAGTACAGTTCGTATGATTTATATAGTATGTACTATTGGTATCTTTTATGCGGCTCGCTCGATGAATACCAAGTGTCGCTCTGCCTGCAGTCTTGGCACCCACAAGGGCTGCAGATCGACGACTTTCCAGTCCTGTGGCAAGCGCTCGCGCTCCTCGCTTGGTGCGACGCCTTTCAGGGCGATGAATTTGCCGCCCTCGGCCAAAAGATGACCCGACCAGTTGACGAAGTCCGACAGGTCGGCAAATGCGCGTGACGTGATCACGTCAAATGGCTCGCTCACGGTAAGGTCTTGCACCTTCATCGTGTGCACGCTAACGTTAATCAGCTTCAATTCTGCCTTCACCTGGTTCAGGAACGCCGTTTTCTTGTGTACCGTGTCGATCATCGCGACCTTCATGTCCGGTCGCACGATTGCCAGGACGATACCCGGCAAACCGCCCCCTGCCCCCACGTCCAGCACATTGCGGGCACCGGCAAACGCCGGCACAGCGGCGAGCGAGTCGAGCAGATGGTGCGTGACCATCTGCTGCGGATCGCGCAGCGACGTCAGGTTGTACACGCCGTTCCACTTGTTCATCAGCTGCAAGTAGCCCATCAGCTTAATCTGCTGCTCCGGCGTGACGGCAAGCGTCATGTCCTTGATGCCCTGGTCGAGCACCGCCGCCAGTGCATCGTGATCGAATGCGTATTTCATTCGGCCACCTCGGCTGCAGTCGTAGTAAAGCCTTTGGCGCCGCGCTTTTTCAGCGTCACCAGCAGCAGCGAGATTGCCGCCGGGGTCACGCCCGAAATGCGCGAGGCCTGACCCAGGGTTTCGGGCCGTTGCTTGTCGAGCTTCTGGCGGACTTCGAACGACAGCGCCTCGATATCCAGATAGTTAAGCTTCTCAGGCAGCTTCATGTTTTCGTAATGATCGTGACGCTCGACTTCACGCGCCTGGCGATCGATGTAGCCGGAATACTTCAGCTGGATCTCGACCTGTTCCTTCACGGCAGGATCATCAACGCCCGGACCTGCCAGGCTCTGGCCTTCGAGACCGTTCATCGTCATCAGGGTGTCGTAGTTCACGCCCGGTCTGCGCAGCAGATCGGCCAGATTGTATTCGCGCTCGAGCGGCTGGCCGACGATACGCTCCGATTCGGCCGCGGCCAGGATGCGCGGATTCACCCACACCGAGCGCAGGCGTTCCAGTTCACGCGCGACGGATTCGCGCTTGGTCTCGAATGCTGCCCAACGTGCATCGTCAACCAGGCCCAGGCCACGACCGATTTCGGTCAGGCGCATGTCTGCATTGTCTTCACGCAGCGACAGACGATATTCCGCGCGGCTGGTGAACATGCGGTATGGCTCGGCCACACCTTGCGTCGTCAGGTCATCGACCAGCACGCCAAGGTAGGCTTCGGAACGACCCGGGGTCCAGGCATCCTTGCCCTGGGTTTGCAGTGCGGCATTCAGGCCGGCCAGCAAACCTTGCGCCGCCGCTTCTTCGTAGCCGGTAGTGCCATTGATCTGACCGGCAAAGAACAGGCCCTTGATCGACTTGGTTTCCAGCGACGCTTTCAAGCCGCGCGGATCGAAGTAATCGTATTCGATCGCATAGCCGGGCCGCAGGATGAACGCATTTTCCATGCCGCGCATCGAACGCACCAGTGCCAGCTGCACGTCGAATGGCAGGCTGGTCGAGATCCCGTTTGGATAGAACTCATTGGTCGTCAAGCCTTCCGGTTCCAGGAAGATCTGGTGTGATTCCTTGCTGGCGAAGCGGTGGATCTTGTCTTCGATCGACGGGCAGTAGCGCGGGCCGACGCCTTCAATGACGCCGGTGTACATCGGGCTGCGGTCAAGCCCTGCCCGGATAATGTCGTGCGTGCGTTCATTGGTATGCGTGACCCAGCATGGCACCTGCTTCGGATGCATCCCCACGTTGCCCATGTACGAAAACACGGGCACCGGATCGAGGTCGCCCGGCTGCTCGGTCAACAGCGAAAAGTCGATGCTGCGGCCATCGATGCGCGGCGGCGTGCCGGTTTTCAGGCGCCCTTGCGGCAGTTTGAGTTCCTTCAGGCGCGCCGACAGCGACGTCGCCGGTGGATCGCCTGCGCGGCCGCCAGCATAATTTTGCAGGCCAACGTGGATTTTGCCATCAAGGAAAGTACCTGCGGTCAGCACGACGGCGCGCGCGCGGAAGCTCAAGCCCACTTGCGTGACGGCGCCGACGACCCGATCGCCTTCGACGATCAGGTCTTCGACTGCCTGCTGGAATAGCCAGAGGTTCGACTGGTTTTCCAACCGCGAGCGGATCGCCGCCTTGTACAGGACGCGGTCGGCTTGCGCACGGGTCGCGCGTACGGCCGGACCTTTCGAGGAATTCAGGATCCGGAACTGGATCCCGGCTTCATCCGTTGCGATGGCCATCGCGCCGCCAAGGGCGTCGACTTCCTTGACCAGGTGGCCTTTGCCGATGCCGCCAATCGACGGGTTGCACGACATGGCGCCAAGGGTTTCAATATTGTGGGTCAGCAGCAGGGTCTTTTGACCGGTGCGTGCAGACGCAAGTGCAGCTTCGGTGCCGGCATGGCCGCCGCCGACGACGATGACGTCGAATTCAGTAGGAAATAGCATGATGGGATGTGAGGCGAGGAGACTAATGCGCGATTATAGATTCTTTTCCGTTGCCAGATTCTTCGACCGCCAGAAAACGACGAATTTTGTTTCACGTGGAACGTCAGGTTGATTTGTCAGTGCGATTGTTTCACGTGGAACATTGCAAAGAAAAAGCCGGTCAAAACCGGCTTCAACTTGTTTCACGTGGAACAATCGCAATCACCAACCCAGCTTTGTGAACGCATCATAGGCAGTCTTCACAATCAACGCGCTGACGACAAACAGGAACACCTTCCGCACAAAGCCGCTGCCGTACTTGAGAGCGAGTCGTGTACCCGACAATGAACCCGCGATCTGGCAACCGGCCATCAACAATCCCAGCTGCCACAAAATATGGCCGCTATAGCCAAACCACATCAGCGCGGAAAAATTGCAGGCGACGTTGACGATCTTGGCTGCGGCTGAAGCACTGAGAAAATCAAAGCCAAAAAATCGCACGAACAGGAAGATCAGAAAGCTGCCGGTACCGGGGCCGAAAAAACCATCGTAGAAACCGATCGCAGCGCCGATGCCGATTGCCCAGTACCGCTCGGTCAGACCACTGTGCATTGGTGCGTGCACCGAACCCAGGTCTTTTTTCCTGAACGTGTAGACCGCCACTGCGACCAGGATGATCGGCAATAAGGCACGCACGAAATCGGCGGGCACGCGCGTCACCGTCCAGGCGCCAGCAAAGGAAAGCAAGAATGCGGCGGCCGCCGCCGGCGCGGCAGTACTCCAGGCTACCCGGACCCGACGTGCGTATTCCACCGCCGCTGACCCGGTGCCGAAGATTGCTGCAAACTTGTTGGTACCGAGAATGGTTGCCGGAACTTCTTTCGGCAACAAAGAGAACATGGCGGGAAGCTGGACCAGGCCGCCGCCGCCGACAACAGCATCAACCAGGCCAGCGGCGAAGGCAGCGCCGCCAAGCCAGACAACATCAATCATGGAAGAGTTCGGAAGGAATGTACGAGATGCAATTTTACGGCAAGCCGTAAGTACTCACCCGAGAATCAGTCGACTGGTGACTTCACGAAATCCAGCAGTAATGCGCTCAGGCGATCTGCGCCAGAGAGCTGCAGCCAGTGCCCAACACCATCGATGCGCTCATACCGAAAACCGGCAGTACATTGGTCGCGCGAATCGAGCATCTGTTGCTCACCAAGGGCCGGATCATGTTCGCTCCAGACGCCCATCACCGGCACGTTCACTGGCAACCAGGCGCGCGGTGATGATGGCTTGAAATTGGCGCGGTAGTAATTTAATGCTGCCGTCAGCCGACCTGGCGGCGCAAGCGCCGCGATCCAGATCTCTTGCTGTTCGCGGCTGCGCATCATTTTTCGCAGCGCAGCCCAGTCCCCTGCTTTCAACAATGCCTCTGCGACGACAGGTGTCTTGAACACCAGCATGTACCAGAACCGCAGTTTCTGACCGAGTCCCGATGCAGCGATTGCTTTGGGATGGCCGACCGACAAGGCGGCATACCGAAGGATGCGCTGTGGCGCATGCATCGCCAAGTGCCAGCCGATCAATGCGCCCCAGTCATGACCGACGACGACCGCTTTCTCGATCCCCAGCGCATCCATCAATCGCAGCACATCATCGGCCAGGAACGATACGGCGTAAGCGCCAACATCCTGCGGCATGTCGGTTTTCCCATAGCCGCGCAGGTCGGGTGCAATGACACGCAGGCCCGCTGCGGCAAGCGCAGGAATCTGACGACGCCAGATCTCGTGGGTATCGGGGAAACCGTGGAGCAGGATGACCGGTGGACCGTCGCCAGCTGTCACGTAGTGCATGTTCAGGCCATTGACCCTGGCGTACAGCGACTCGAATTCCATGCGTTTCCCCTTGGCGCTAACTCGATGAAACACAGCTTACCAGAACGTAAACGCCTGTCCAGACCCTACCTGTGGATAAGCAAATGGATATCCACAGGTACGGTTTGTGCAGAACTACGCTTTTGTACACAAGCGAAAATCTTGTCCAGATTTGCCACCAGGAAGCCGGGTAACTAGTGCACTGCCTTATGCGCACTGTAAGTGGATGATTTTGTTCTCGTTAACCCGGTTGTCCACAGAAAAGGGTCACCCTTACTTATTACTATCAATGTTGTATACAGTTATTGGTTGTAAACCTGAGATGCCTGTTTCAAAAAAAAAATTCCGTCCGTGGCAAATCGACAGCGTCCTGTATTCGCAACCTCGATGCAGGTCTGTGGAGAACCCGCTGCATATCCACAGGGCAGAATGTGCACAAACCCGTTTTGCAAGACCGCCGGGATTTCTATCCACCTTTGCTGCACGACGATCAGCATGGTTCTCCAGCCAGTTGACGACCATGTAAACCGTTGATGTTGTGGAGAAATCCGCGCTTATCCACAGAATGAGCCGCGTTTACTATTACTACTATTTTGTATACAAGCTTTTAAGTAAACAAACTGCATAACTTGCGCGCTCCAGATCGCTGACCAGCAACCCCTCTGCAGATCGTTCTGAAAAGCGCTTTCAAAAAAAAAAGCGATCGCAGGATCGACACAGTCCCGACATCGACTGACAGCCACCCTGTTCGTGTCACCAAAAACCAGCGCCAACCCACGCCAAGCCGCCCCAACAAACAATCGCCTGTGGACAAGCAGCTGCATATCCACAGCATCAGATGTGCAGAACCCTGCCTTTTTCACGCAAGCCAATTTTTGTCCCCGATCCATGCCTGGTTCACGCAAGCTTTGTCCCACGAAAAAATACCGGCTTAAAGCGCTGATTCTGTTGAGTAAACCAACCTTATCCACAGAAATGTCCGCGTTTACTTACTACTATTAAATTTGTATACAGATCTCTTAATTAAATAAGCAAACAACGTTGCAGGCAAAAAAAGCGTTTTGCAGAACGAATGTTCAGGTCTCGATATTTGTCTCCAGTGCCTGGCAATGCTGTGTACAATCCGGCGCTTATGCACAACGGCCCAGCAAAAAAAATGCGTTTAGGCATCATCAGCGCGTTGCACGAAGAACAGGCAGGGCTCGTGGGAGCCTTGCAAGGGCCCTCCACGCTCATCCACGGCAAGCGTGAGTACTTTCTCGGACAGTTGTGGGGAATCGACGCCGTGTGCGTCCTGTCGCGAATTGGGAAGGTTGCTGCTGCCATGACGGCGACGACGCTTGTGGAGAAGTTCGGAGTTACCCACATCCTGTTCACGGGCGTGGCTGGCGCAGGCGACACGACAATCCGTGTTGGCGACATCGTGGTGGCCGAATCGCTTGTCCAGCACGATATGGACGCCACTCCCCTGTTTCCCCGCTTCGAGGTGCCATTGACAGGACAAACGCATTTTCAGCCGGATGCCCAGCTGTCGCTGCGGGTGTCCAGTGCAGCGCATGCATTTCTCGAAGACGACCTGGCGCATGCGATCGCCCAGGCCGACCGCGCCACATTCGGCTTGACGCAGCCACGCGTGCATCGGGGTCTGGTGGCCAGCGGCGACCAGTTCGTGCATGACGCCACGCGGATCGATGCGATGAACAGCGCGCTGCCTGGCCTGGTGGCCGTGGAAATGGAAGGCGCCGCAGTGGCGCAGGTGTGTCACGAATTGAACGTGCCGTTTGCCGTCATCCGCGCGATTTCGGATAACGCCAACGAACACGCGGCGCACGACTTCATGGGTTTCGTCAAAGCCGTGGCCGCGCAGTACGCGTTTCACATTACACGGCGCCTGTGCCGGGATCTGGCCCAGGTGCCGCTCTAGGCCAGCAGCGACTCGACCGGGACGTAGTCGTAACCCAGCGCGCGTGCCACGGCCTCGAACGTGACCTTGCCCTGGCAGACATTCAGGCCCTGGCGCAGGTGAACATCGTCCGCCAGCGCGCGCCGCCAGCCCTTGCCGGCCAGCGCGAGCACGTGACCGATCGTGGCGTTGTTCAGTGCAAAAGTAGACGTGCGCGCCACTGCGCCAGGCATGTTCGCGACGCAGTAATGCACCACGCCATCGACGACAAAGGTTGGATCGGCGTGGGTGGTGGCGTGCGAGGTCTCAAAGCAGCCGCCCTGGTCGATCGCCACATCGACGATAACCGCGCCCTTCTTCATGCGTGACACCATCCTGCGCGTGACGAGTTTCGGCGCTGCGGCGCCCGGCACCAGCACGCCGCCGATAACCAGGTCGGCCGACAGCACGGCTTCTTCGAGCGCCTGCGCATTGGAATGCAGCGTGGCGATCCGGTTGCCATAGACCAGATCGAGCTGGCGCAGGCGATCGACGTTCTTGTCGAGCACGGTCACCCGCGCGCCCGTGCCCACGGCCATCTGCAGTGCATTGGCGCCCACCACGCCGGCGCCGATGATGACAACGTGGCCTGCGGCCACGCCCGGTACACCGCCCAGCAGCAAGCCCATGCCACCCCTGGATTTTTCCAGGTGCGCGGCGCCCGCCTGGATCGCCATGCGCCCTGCTACCTCGCTCATCGGCGCGAGCAGCGGCAAGCCGCCGCCAGGGCCGGTCACCGTCTCATAGGCGATGCAGGCGGCCCCTGAGCGCACCAGTGCGGCTGTTTGTTCGGGATCGGGCGCCAGGTGCAGGTAAGTAAAGAGGATCTGGTCGTCGCGCAGCATCGCGCATTCGGCCGCTTGCGGCTCCTTGACCTTGACGACCATGGCGGAGCGCGCAAACACCTCTTGCGCGCTGGCCACGATGCTGGCGCCGGCCGCCACGTACTGCGCGTCGGGCAAGCCGATCTCGCTGCCGGCACCTTGCTGGACGATTACCTGGTGGCCTTGCACCACCAGTTCATGCACCGACGCCGGCGTGAGGCCGACGCGGTACTCGTTGTTCTTGATTTCGGTTGGAACGCCTACAAGCATGGTGAGTCTCCTTGTTGTTGGTATGGTTCCTGCGACTGCTGTTACTGCTCCTGACATTAGTACGGGTTAAAAAGCACATCGGCGACCGAAGTCGCCGATGTGGTGTGAATTACAGGCCCAGGGTCATCAGGCTGGCGTTACCGCCGGCCGCCGTCGTATTGACGCAGACTGCGCGTTCGGCGACCAGGCGCCACAGGTCGACCGCTGCCAGTGGTTCAGTATCGACCACACCTATGATGGCCCCGCTGCGCGCCGCCAGTTGCGTGCGCAGCGAGCCGGCCAGGCCCGATTCGACCAGGGCGATCGCGAATTCACCCGCATCGATTTCGTCCTTGCCGATGAAGCGCACGCGCTCCTTGACCGCCTGCGGCAGGTTGGCCGGAATCGCCTCTGGTGACGTGGTCAGCACCAGGGCGCGGTTACCGGTGGCCAGCGCAGCTGCCACTTGATTGAGCAGACCTGCCGGCGTGCCTGCTGCGCACAGGACGACCCCGCGCGGCGTGAACGACAGGCGATTGCGCTCGCCGGTCGGCCCCGGCAAGTCGATCGACACGCCATTCAATGACGTGCGCGCATAGCCTTCGGCCAGCGCTACGACGGGTTGCTGCTCGCTCATGCGCAGCCAGGCGATCAGCGCTTCCAGTGCGACGTCAGACTGACGGACGTGATCCATCAACGGTGCCGCTCCGCGCTGCAGGCGCTTGATGTACAACGGACCGCCGGCTTTGGGACCGGTGCCGGACTTGCCCTCGCCACCGAACGGCTGCACGCCGACGACGGCGCCGACGATATTGCGGTTGACGTAGATATTGCCGACATGCGCATGGTTGACGATGTAGTCGATCGTTTCATCGATGCGCGAGTGCACGCCCAGCGTCAGGCCGAAACCTGTTGCATTGATCGATGCGATCACCTTCGGCAGATCGGCGCGGCGGTAGCGCACGATGTGCAGGACCGGGCCGAACACCTCTTGCTTGAGTTCCGACAGCGATGCGATCTCGAGCACCGTCGGCGGCACGAAGGTGCCGCAGCTGGTGATGGCGGTCGGAAGCTCGAGTGCGAAGTGGCTGCGCGCCGTGGCCTTGGTGCGTTCGATGTGCGCCAGCAGGTTGCGCTGCGCTTCTGCATCGATGACCGGGCCGATATCGGTCGCCAGGCGATCCGGGCTGCCCACGCGCAGTTCCTGCATCGCGCCCTTGAGCATCTTGATGGTCTTGTCGGCGATGTCTTCCTGCAGGAACAGCACGCGCAGCGCCGAGCAGCGCTGGCCGGCCGAATCGAAGGCCGAACTCAACACGTCGCCTACCACCTGCTCCGGCAGCGCCGACGAGTCGACGATCAGCGCATTCTGGCCACCTGTTTCGGCCACCAGCGGAATGTCGATGCCTTCCTGCTCCGCGCGTTTGGCCAGCGTGCGGTTGATCAGTTGCGCGACTTCGGTCGATCCGGTGAAGATCACACCCTTGATGCGGCTGTCGGCCGTCAGCGCGGCGCCGACGACTTCGCCGCGGCCCGGCAGCAGTTGCAGCGCGGCGCGCGGCGTGCCTGCCTCGAGGAACAGCTCTACCGCGCGGTGGGCGATCAGCGGTGTTTGCTCAGCCGGCTTGGCCAGCACGACGTTGCCGGCGGCCAGTGCGGCCGCGACTTGCCCCGTGAAGATCGCCAGCGGAAAGTTCCATGGGCTGATGCAGCTGACCGGCCCCAGTGCCTGGACGCCCGACTGCATGTTTGACTGAATATCCTTTACAGCGCGGATCTGCACCGCGTAATAGCGCAGGAAGTCGACCGCTTCGCGCAGTTCGGCAATCGCATTCGGCAGCGATTTGCCGGCTTCGCGCACGGCCAGGGCCATCAGCTCGACGCCATGCTGCTCGAACAGGTCGGCGGTGCGTTCCAGGATCGCGGCGCGCTCGCTCGTGCTGGTGGCGGCCCATTCGCCGGCAAAGGCGCTGGCTGCTGCCAGTGCGGCGTCGACATCGGCGCGCGAGGCTTCCTGCACCTGACCGACGATATCGGCCGACTGGGCCGGGTTGACCACATTGGCGACTGGTCCGGCTTCGACCGTCGCGGCAGTGATTGGCGCAGCGATGTGGCGGCGCTGTTGCGACAGGCCATCCGCCAGCTGGCCCAGGATGTCTTCGTTGACCAGGTCCATGCCGGCGGAGTTCTTGCGCTCAGTACCGAACATGTTCACCGGCAATGCGATCGCCGGATGCGGCTTGCCGCCGCTGGCGCGGGCGGCCTCGAACGGATCGGTGATCAGGGTGTTGATGGCAACGCTCTCGTCGACGATCTGGTTCACGAACGACGAGTTGGCGCCGTTTTCCAGCAGACGGCGCACAAGGTAGGCCAGCAACGTTTCGTGGGAACCGACCGGCGCGTAAATACGGCACGGTTTGTCGAGATTCTTGCTGCCCACGACCTGGTCGTACAGCGTCTCGCCCATGCCGTGCAGGCACTGGAATTCGTAGTTGCTGATGTTGCCCAGGCGCGCCCACGTATAGATGACCGACAGCGTGTGCGCGTTGTGGGTGGCGAACTGCGGGTACAGGATGTCGGCCGCGCCGAGCAGCTTGCGCGCGCAGATCAGGTAAGACACGTCGGTGTGGACCTTGCGCGTATAGACCGGATAGCCGGGCATGCCGTCGACCTGGGCGCGCTTGATCTCGGCATCCCAATAGGCACCCTTGACCAGTCGCACCATGAACTTGCGGCCACTGCGTTTGGCCAGGTCGATCACATAATCGATCACGTACGGGCAGCGCTTCTGGTAAGCCTGCACCACCAGGCCGATGCCTTCGAAGCCGGCCAGCTCGGGATCGAACGCCAGCACCTCGAGCATGTCGAGCGAGATCTCGAGGCGGTCGGCTTCTTCGGCGTCGATATTGATGCCGATGTCGTAGCGCTTGGCCAGCAGCACGAGGCTGCGCACGCGCGGCAGCAGTTCGCCCATCACGCGCGCCGACTGTACGCGGCTGTAGCGCGGGTGCAGTGCCGAGAGCTTGATCGAGATCCCCGGCCCGTCCTTGATGCCGCGGCCATTCGAGGCCTTGCCGATCGCATGGATGGCCTGCTCGTACGACGCGTAATAGTGTTGTGCATCGAGTTCGGTCAGCGCCGCTTCACCCAGCATGTCGTACGAGTAGCGGTAGCCGCGCGTTTCGTTCTCGCGGCTGTTTTTCAACGCTTCGTCAATGGTCTGGCCGGTGACGAACTGGTTGCCCAGCATGCGCATCGCCATGTCGACGCCCTTGCGGATCAACGGTTCGCCGCCCTTGGCGATCATGCGCGTGAGCGCCGAGCCCAGGCCTTGCTCGCTGTTGGTCGAGACCAGCTTGCCGGTGATGAGCAGGCCCCAGGTAGCCGCATTGACGAACAGCGATGGCGATTCGCCCAGATGCTTGCGCCAGTCGCCCTTGCTGATCTTGTCGGCGATAAGGCGGTCGGCCGTTTCGCTGTCCGGAATGCGCAGCAGGGCTTCAGCCAGGCACATCAGTGCCACGCCTTCTTCGGATGACAGCGAGAATTCGTGCATCAGGGCGTCCACGCCCGATGAGCGGGTGCGTTTTTCACGCACGGCGGCAACCAGCCGGTGTGCCAGGGCCTGGGCGTCATGGCTGGCACCGGAACCCTGGGCCAGCAGCCACTGCACTGCCTCGGTTTCATCGCGGCGGTAGGCGGCCGTGATGGCGGCGCGCAGGGGAGTCTGGTCGCGCTTGATTTCAGCGTGAAGGGCGTCGAACGGCACGAAGGTGGAGGCCGGGGAAGCAGCAATCTGCATGGCTATCTAGTCAAAAGAAAAATACACAACGAGGGCCACCGTACAGCAAAAGCGCCGTGCTGTTGGCAACAGCCGGCGCAGATTGGAACTTGGTGGAAATGATTCGATTGTAGAAGGATTTCTTCTGGATTTATTCTGGATTTAACCGATACTGGCAATAGATAGTTTTTGATGCGACAATCTGACCAAATAAAATTTACAAGGAGATGTAGCATGCTGGACAAGATTAGCAAAAAGATTCTGGCCGAATTGCAGAACGACGGCCGCATCAGCAACGTCGAACTGGCGGCGCGCGTCAACTTGTCGCCGGCTGCCTGTCTCGAACGTGTGCGCAAGCTGCACGAATCGGGTTACATCATGGGCTACACTGCCCAGCTCAACCCGCAGTTGCTGGACGTGTCGCTGCTGGTGTTCATCGAAGTCGTGCTCGACCGCACCACGCCTGAAGTGTTCGACGCCTTCAAGCAGAGCGTACAGATGATTCCCGAAGTGCTCGAATGCCATATGGTGGCCGGCGGCTTCGATTACCTGGTCAAGGCGCGCGTAAAAGACATGGCAGCCTACCGCGAATTTTTGGGCAAGACGCTGCTGCAGAAAGGTGTGCGCGAAACGCACACCTATGCGGTGATGGAAGAAGTGAAAAATTCCACCAAGCTGCCGATTCGCTGAATCACGGTTGCCCGGCCTGGCGCACCTGGCCGGTCAGGCGTAGCGCGCCGCGGTACAGTAAGTTGGCCGGCGGCACCTGCGTGTCCTGACTGGTCGCCTGAGTCAGATCTTGCGGCGTATCGGCGCCGCGGCCGGCTTCGAACGTTGCTGTATGCAGCGCGCCCACCGCATCCGCTTTCTCGATGCGCACCGCCATCCTGCTGGCGCTGGCCGACGCGGCGCCCTCACCCGCCACGGCATCGATCACGAAGCGGTAGCCCGGGCGACTGTCCAGTTGCCCGGTGCCTTCCAGCCGGACCCGGTCGCCATCGAGCGCGATCCGATCAAGGGTTGTACCTTTGAACGACGTGCTGCCCAGCAGACGAAATACGAACGGCGTACTACCCCCTGTCTTGAGCGTGAGTGGCGCTGCCAGCCGGAACAATGTTCTGGTGGCAGGCGAATTGACACCGCTGCCGGGCGCCACGCCCGATTGCAGCATGCCTTCGCCCACCATTTGCACGCCGTCGGTGAAGCCGACCCGGACCAACGCAGACATCGTCGTACGCCGGCGCGCCGAATCGGTGACGATCACGGTCGCGCGGTAATCCCCGGCAACACCGTACGTGTGTTCAGCCTGCACGGTACCCGCACCATTGCGCTCGCGTACGACCGCCGGCAGCGGCCCGCCGCCATCGCCCCAGTCAATGGTGGCGGTGTGGGTATCGCTGGCATTACAGTCGCGAAATGACAGCGTGAGCCTGGCAAGTTCGTTCTCGCGCGGCGGCGGGATTTGTATCGGACCCAGCACCGGCGCATCGGTGCTGCCGCCATTGCGGCGCAGGAACACGAGGCCGGCGTTCGACTGGGCCAGGATGTCGCCGTTGGCCGCAATACCAAGCCCTTCGGTCACCACCAATCCTGTTGGCGCGTTGTGCAGATGCAGATTGAGATCGGTTGCCACGCCCGGGCGCGACCAGCGATACGCACGGCCTTCGTCGAGCATGCTGGAGCGGACCAGGCCGACGCTCACGCCATCATCGTTCAGTGCGTTGGCCTCGGACGTGAACATCCCTGCCGGGTGCAGGCTGAGAAAGCCGCGCGCACGCGAATAACGGAAGGCGCGAAACTCGTTTGTGGTCGGGCCCCGCACGGCGCCGATGACCTCACCCGCTTCATTGAGTGTCGTAGGGTAGGCGGCATTGATGCTGACTGCGGGCTTTCCAGGGCTCGACAGGAAGAAGCCCCGGGTTGCAGCGTCGACGATGCGCCAACCGAGAATGTCGCCCTGATTATTGATGCGGATACCGAACGCACTGCGTGCCCCGAACGTTCCCAGATTCGTGGGACGGCCGTCAGCGTTCCAGACCAGCGTGGTCGTGCCGCCATTGACAGCGCTGCCCGAGCCGACGACGGCATCGAGATCGTTGATGCCGTAGGCAGCGCCTGGAACGAAGCCGGTGACGCCGGGCAGTGATGACAGGCGATTTGCCGACGTCCAGCGCACTGCACGCACGCTGCTGTTGTCGCTGGACGTGGCAGACAGGCCTGCGATCTGGCCATGTTCATTGATCGCATCCAGGGAGGCATATTCGCGTGCATTGAGCGACGGTAGCACGACCCGGCCCCTTGCGGCCGACCAGCGCAATGGCTGGTAGCGCAGGCCGCCAGGACTTTGCGCGTCAAGGAAGCGTGCATTGAAAATCACCTCGCCTTGTTCGTTCAGGCCGCCGACAAACGTACGCTCATTGCCTGGAGGACTGATATCGACAATGCGATCGCCATTGAAGAACGCCACCTGCGTGCGATCGTCCGGCCCCAGGTACTCGAATGCCGCCTGACCACGTGCATTGACAAAACCGATGTAGCTCGTTGGTGGCGCGAGATTGACGATGCCGTAGATGTCGCCACCACTGCGCCCGGTCTCAGTGGCGTCGGCCTCCGTAGCCGCATCGGCACTGCCGGATAGCGCAAGCATGAGCAGCACAGCGATCGCAAACACCCCGTAGTGGCCCGTCGATAAATGGCGCATTGTCATCTCCCTATCTCCATGGATGCGCGTATGCGGTATGCACCGCGCATGACCATTCTGGAACGTGAAGAATCGTTCAGGATGAGCTAGCGCAAACCCGGTGACGGATCTCGCACAAAATGAATTTGGGAATTGCATGGTAGGCAGAGCCACCAAGCAAGGAGGTCGGCGTGCAGGTAAAACGGGATGGTGCGGTTGCGCCATCCCCGGTGACAACGTATCAGACGACCTTGCGCACGCCACCCTTGGACGCGCTTTCGGCCATGCCTTCGAGGTTCTTGCGCAGCCAGCGGTGCGCCGGACTGCGACCATCGCGTTCGTGCCACAACATGTCCAGGTGGACCGCCGGCAGCTGGAGCGGCAACTCTTTCCAGATCAAAACATCGGCCATGCCGGTCGAGACCAGCAAGTGCTTGGGCAATACGGTGATCAGGTCCGAATTGGCCACCACCCGACCCGCCGTGAAGAACTGGTTCACCGTCAGCAGGATGCGCCGTTCGCGGCCCATCTGGCCCAGCGCTTCGTCCACCAGGCCGTGGGCGCGGCCCGAGAAGCTCACCAGCAGGTGGTTCGCCTTGCAATAGGTGTCGAGATCGAGCTTTTCCTTGGCCAACGGGTGATCCTTGCGCATTACGCACACGTACACGCCCGAATACAGCCGTTCGTGGCGGATCGGCGAGCCGGTTTCGTAGGACAGCTGGGCCGCCACACCAGGAAAGAAGCCCACTGCCAGGTCGATATCGCCGCGCAGCAGCATCGGTCGCGGCTCGCGCGTGGTCAGCGGCACCATGCGGATGTTCACGCCCGGCGCCTCGCCTTCGATCGAGCGCATCAGTGACGGCAGCCACAGGGCGGCGGTCGCGTCGGCCATTGCCATGCGGAATGTGGCCTGTGCTTTGGAGACGTCGAACGTTTCCGGCATCACGGCGGCTTCGAGCGCCGCCAGCGCCTGGCGCACGGCGGGCCACAACGCTTCGGCGCGCGGCGTCGGCTTGACGCCGTAGGCGGTGCGGATCAGGAGTTCGTCACCGAGGCTTTCGCGCAATCGCTTGATGGCATTCGAGACAGCAGGCTGGGTCATGGCCAGGTGGCCGGCGGCGCGTGTCAGGTTCTGTTCGGTCATGACGGCGTCGAATACGCGCAGCAAATTCAGGTCTAGCGTCAGAAAGCTCATGGGATTCGGGAAAAAACTGTCGTGAATACAAGTGTACCTCAACTCATTCACAAACAGTATAAGGGCCATCAGCGATGGGAATTGGATTTATATGTTGCAATGCACTAGAGTTATCCACAATTACAGAACGAGTACATCATGTCTTCCACCGCCACCCTAGTTCAAGCCGCCAGCGCGGTGCCTTACAGCCTGTTGTTCAGCATGACCGTGTATCTCGCCCTGTTCGGCGGGATTGCCCTGTTCTTTCGTCCCCTGCTGGTCGGCATCGGCCGCGCGCTGTACCTGACGGTGCGCCCACGTCGCAGCAAGTCGGCACCGCCGTCGACATCAGCTTGATGATGCTCTATCGCTGATCTGCTTTTCCCTTCGCTGAAACGCGGCACCGGACACGGTAGCCGCGTTTTTTTTCGTCTGTTGCTTCGTATTCCAGCAACCCATGCCCAACTCTCATGGTTTTGACAGTGACTTGATGTCATCTGGATTTTCTCAGCGAAGCGATTTAACGAAGTTCACATAGAATTACATTTT
Organism: Telluria sp. ZT3P25; assembly: GCF_059685895.1. Classification (NCBI taxonomy): domain Bacteria; kingdom Pseudomonadati; phylum Pseudomonadota; class Betaproteobacteria; order Burkholderiales; family Oxalobacteraceae; genus Telluria; species Telluria sp. ZT3P25. Next base: position 275,909 of record NZ_JCASIJ010000002.1, on the reverse strand, counting down.
ATGGAATTATGATTTTATACGTAACAGATTTTAGCCGGTAGAAAAGCAAAAATAACCAGATGAAGTTGTGTTTTAGACGATTTTAAGAAATATTGAAATAAAGAATTTTTGGAAGTAATTTAGATACAGATAGGATAAGTTAGACTAATATAACGTTATTATACTAACTTTTAATGTACTTTAAAATAAGTTCACATTTATTATAATTTATAGATTAACCATAAGTAATAAAAAAGGCGTCGCAAAATTTGGTACTGAAAGTGCTATATAAAATTAACCATGTAGTACAGCAGAGGATAAACGGGATGCCAAGCGATTGAGGGACGCGAACGACCACCGCCGGCGGATCAAGCCAGCTGGCGGTGAAGCGATGAGGTGAGGGAGAAGCAAGCCGACAGGGAGGCGTCGGCCAGAAAGGCGATCAGGCGGCGGCTTTGTCGGCCGTCAGACGTTCGTACTTGATGAGGAGTTCTTCACGCGATTCGCGCCAGGCCGGGTCGAGCGGGATGCAAGCGACCGGGCACAGGAGTTGGCACTGCGGTTCTTCAAAGTGACCCACACACTCGGTGCACTTGTTCGGATTGATCTGGTAATACTCGTCGCCCATCGAAATGGCATCGTTGGGGCATTCGGGTTCGCAGACGTCGCAGTTGATGCAGTCGTCGGTAATCAGAAGGGCCATGGTACTTCCAGGTAAATCAGGCGACCGGTGCTGGGGGCAGGCTGGCGATCTTGTTTTGCAGCCAGCGGTCGACCGATGGGAAAACGAATTTGGACACATCGCCGCCCAGCATCGCGATCTCGCGCACGATGGTGCCCGAAATAAACTGGTACTGGTCGGACGGGGTCAGGAACAGGGTTTCGACATCCGGCAGCAGGTAGCGGTTCATGCCCGCCATCTGGAACTCGTATTCGAAATCGGATACCGCGCGCAGGCCGCGCACGATCACGCGGGCATCGTGCTTGCGCACGAAGTCCTTGAGCAGGCCCGAGAAACTCTCGACCTGCACGTTTGGATAATGGCCCAGCACTTCATTGGCGATTTCGAGGCGCTCTTCAAGTGTGAAGAAGGGACGCTTGTTCCGGCTATCGGCAACGCCGACCACCAGACGGTCGAACAGGCCGGATGCGCGGCGTACCAAATCCTCGTGGCCGCGGGTGAGCGGATCGAAAGTACCTGGATAAACAGCTACAACCATTGCGGCTCCTGTGAAAAATACACCGTGATAGAACGCGCATTATGCCTTAAATACCCGGCATTCGCCCCAGCTTGGGGCGCGGTTTGCCCAATGGCTGTGCAGTTTCCACAGCCTTGCAACAACTCATGCCTGCTTTTCTTGCAGCTTGAGCAGATGATAGTAGACCATGCCGGCCTTGTCTGCACGTACGGCCTCCCAGCCTGCCAGCCAGTCGGGCACGTCTTCACCGTCGGCCAGCAGCGGCGCCTCGGCTTCCGCATACACCATCCCGCCCTCGTTCAGCAGCGCCGCGCACAACGGCAAGGTCTTGGCCAGCAAGTCTTGCTGGTACGGCGGATCGAGAAAGATCACGTCGAAGCGCTGGCCACGGCTGGCCAGGTCACGTACGAGCGTCAGGGCGTCGGCGCGCAGGATGGTGACGTTGGTCGCCTTGAGCTTGTCGCGGTTTGCTTCCAGCTGGCGTACTGCCGGGCTGTGGTTGTCGACCATCAGCACCGATGCCGCGCCGCGGCTGGCCGCTTCAAAGCCGAGCGCCCCGGAACCGGCGTACAGGTCGAGCACGGTAGCAGCATCCCAGTCATTGCCGAGCTGGTGATTGATCCAGTTGAAGACGGTCTCGCGGACGCGGTCCGGCGTGGGCCGCAGGCCAAGGGCGTCGACGACCGGGAGAAGGGTTCGTTTGAAGGCGCCGCCGATGATGCGGACCTGGTGCTGCGCCATGCGCGGCGCGCCGTGCGGCTTGAGGCCGGCAGGCTTGGAGTTGATGGACTTTCTGTGCATGGGCGGCACTATAGCATGGGGTTTACATGCGATTGCGTGCCGCCCTTCAGGTGCTTTTTTGCGTGCTTATTTACCTGCAGCCAGCGCGTCGAGATCACCGATCCAGCCCTGGATGCGCTCCTGCGCATGGGCTTTCTGCTGGGGCGTCGCGATCCGGATCGCCGTCAGGATGAACTTGGTAGTGTGATCGATGCTGGCATCATAGAAACCCTTGCGCTCCGGCGAGTCCATGCGGCTGGACATCTCCCGCATCAAGCCCGATACGCGCGCCGCAGCTTGCTCGCGGTTGAGTTTCTTTTGCTGGATCTCGGTCAGTACGGCCAGCACGCGGCGCTGGCGATACTGGCGCTCTTCCAGCCACAGGTTGTTGTCCAGCGGACGCAGGTCGGACGCGCGGCGCAGGGTTGCCTCCTGTTCGCTGCTGAAGTTTCCGAACCACAGTTCCATTTGCTCCATCGATTTCTTGAAACGGGCGCGCTGGCGCTTGTCGGCACTGCCATCGATGAACTTGCGGCGGTATTCGTCGTTCTTGTCCTTGAACTTGCGCTCCATGTGGGTGATCTGCTCGGGTGTGATCGACATGGCCAGCGTCGTCAGCTCCGGCACGGCGCGCTGGCCCAGGCGATCGGCGCGTACCCGGATCTCGCGGTAGGCGCCGAGCAGGTCGGCCTGGGTCGGGTTGCCAGCCAGCTGGCGCTTGAACGTGCCCAATAATGCAGCATAGTCACGCAGTTCGGTTTTGCGATGCCACTGGAACACAGCTTTGATATCGCGCTTGGCCACATCCGCTTGTTGACCTTCGAAGTCGACATACGAGTTCATCCACCAGTACAGTAAAGTGTCGCCCTGGTTGTACGAGAAGCGAATGGAGCTGCAACCGGCGGCCATGACCGTCATGGCAAGCAGCAGGAGTGCGAAAGCACGTCGGAACGCGCCATCGCGCATGCTAAAATTTTTCATATATTCAACTTTTTGAGAACGGCTTATGAACGTTGTGATCCTCGCCGCCGGTATGGGCAAACGCATGCAGTCTGCCTTGCCGAAAGTACTGCATCCATTGGCTGGTAAGCCCCTTTTGCGCCACGTCATCGATACCGCGCGTGGCCTGAGTCCGCAGAAATTATGCGTGATTTACGGACATGGAGGCGCAGCGGTGCCAGAGATGGTCGCAACAGTGGCAGAATCCACCGGCAGCACGATCGATACCGCACTGCAGGAGCCGCAGCTGGGCACCGGTCACGCCGTCATGCAGGCGCTGCCGCAACTGGACGATGATCAGCCGACGATCGTGCTGTACGGCGACGTGCCCCTGACCACGATCGATACGCTGCGCCGCCTGGTCGAGGCCGCAGGTAGCGACAAGCTGGGCATTTTGACCGTCGAGCAGGCCAATCCATTCGGGCTGGGCCGCATCGTGCGTGAAGACGGCAAGATCGTGCGCATCGTCGAAGAGAAAGATGCGACCGAGGCCGAACGCGCCATCAAGGAAATCAACAGCGGCATCATGGCGATTCCGACCCGTTACCTCAAGAAGTGGCTGGCGGCGCTGTCGAATACCAATGCCCAGGGCGAGTACTACCTCACCGACATCGTCGCCCAGGCCGTGGCCGACGGCGTACCCGTCGTCTCGAGCCAGCCTTCCGGTGAATGGGAAGTGGCGGGTGTGAACAGCAAGGTGCAGTTGGCCGAACTCGAGCGCCGTCACCAATTGAACATTGCCCACGCACTGCTGGAACGCGGCGTGACGTTGATGGATCCGGCACGCATCGATGTGCGCGGTGAACTCATTTGCGGCCGCGATGTCACGATCGATGTGGGTTGCGTGTTCGAAGGCCGCGTCGAGCTGGCCGACGGCGTGCGTATCGGCGCGCACTGCGTGCTGGTCAATGCCACCGTAGCCGCGGGCACCAATATCAAGCCGTTCTGCCATATCGAGGACGCCACGATCGGCGCTGCCTCCCAGATTGGCCCGTACGCGCGCCTGCGGCCGGGTACGGCACTTGGCGAAGATGTCCACATCGGTAACTTTGTCGAGGTCAAGAACAGCACGGTCGCTGCGCACAGCAAGGCCAATCACCTGGCGTACGTGGGCGATGCCACGATCGGCTCGCGCGTCAACATCGGCGCCGGCGTCATCACCTGCAACTATGACGGCGCCAACAAGTTCCGCACCGTGATCGAAGACGACGTGTTCGTCGGCAGCGATACCCAGCTGATCGCGCCGGTCACGGTTGGTAAAGGCGCCACGCTGGCGGCCGGCACGACACTGACCAAGGATGCGCCGGCCGGCAAACTGACCATCTCGCGATCGAAGCAAGTCACCATCGAGAACTGGAAGCGCCCAGTGAAAATCAAGAAGTAATCCACCGGTTGCGTATAGGCTAACCGTAGGCTAACCACAGGCTAATCACAGGAAATGAACAAGATAAACACAGGGTAATACCATGCTTATCCCAAGTTCTTCCCTGTGGTCATCCACATTGTTATCCACAGGCATTCGCGTGCCTTTTTGACCGGACTACACGGCAATGCGCGTTTCGAACTTGCTGCGGTGGGTCGCAAAATAGGCCTTCACGTTACGCACATTGGCATGCGCAGTGAACAGCCGGTGTGCCAGCTCGTGATAAGCCGGCATGTCGGCCACCTGCACGATCAGCACGAAATCCGGCCCGGGCGATACGCGGTAGCACTGCAGCACCGCAGCTTCCGTGTCTGCCAATTTCTCGAATTCGACCATGCGCTCGGCGGCCTGCACATCGAGCGTGATCTCGACGATGGCGCTCAGGCTTGCCCCCACCTTGTCAGGCGCAACGATGGCCACCTGGCGCTGGATGACGCCGTTGTCCGTCATGGTCTTCACGCGGCGCAGGCACGTCGGTGGCGACACATGCACTTGCTCTGCCAACTGCGCGTTCGTCTGCGATGCGTCAGCCTGCAGAATGGTCAGGATGCGACGATCGATGTCGTCAAGAACAGGGAGAGCATTGATTGGCATGAAATTTAAAAGTATTTAATGGTGCTATATGAAACAAGATTTCACAGCGTAGTGGTCGTGGAATAATATGACAAATATAGCCGCACACTGTACGCTTATTTCACCGTAATTGCTCTACGATAATACTCATTGAATATTTTGAAGTGAGGTTAGCCATGTGCGGTATCGTCGGAGCAGTCGCAAAACGCAACATTACCCCTGTCCTGATCGAGGGTCTCAAGCGCCTCGAGTACCGGGGCTATGACTCCTGCGGCGTGGCCGTGCACCTCGATGGCCGCCTGACCCGTTCGCGCTCGACGTCGCGCGTGGCCGAACTGGAAGCGCAGGTCAAGGAAGCGCATCTGGATGGCTTCACCGGCATTGCCCACACCCGCTGGGCCACCCACGGCGCACCGGCATCGCACAATGCCCACCCGCACTTCTCGCCAAGCGAAGACAATGCGCGCATCGCACTGGTTCACAACGGCATCATCGAAAATCACGATGAACTGCGCGCCGAACTGACCGCCCTGGGCTACGTCTTCATGAGCCAGACCGACACCGAGGTCATCGCTCACCTGGTCGACCACATGTACAACGGCGACCTGTTCGAGACCGTGCAGCAAGCCGTCAAGCGCCTGCACGGCGCCTACGCCATCGCCGTGTTCTGCCGCGAAGAACCGCACCGCGTGATCGCCGCGCGCCAGGGCTCGCCACTGATCGTCGGCGTGGGCAAGGACGAGAACTTCGTCGCCTCCGACGCGATGGCGCTGGCCGGCACGACCGACCAGATCATCTATCTGGAAGAAGGCGACGTGGTCGACCTGCAACTGGCGCGGTACTGGATCGTCGACGTCGACGGCCGCCCGGTCGAGCGCGAAGTCAAGACCGTCCACGCCCACACGGGTGCGGCCGAACTCGGCCCATACCGCCACTACATGCAGAAAGAAATCTTCGAGCAGCCACGCGTGATCGGCGACACGCTCGAAGGCGTCACCGGCATCATGCCGGAACTGTTTGGCGACGGCGCCTTCACGGTGTTCAAGAAAATCGACCGTGTGCTGATTTTGGCCTGCGGCACCAGCTACTACGCAGGCCTGACTGCCAAGTACTGGATCGAATCGGTCGCCAAGGTGCCCGTAAGCGTCGAGATCGCCAGCGAATACCGCTACCGCGACAGCGTCCCGCATCCGGACACGCTGGTCGTGACCATCACCCAGAGCGGCGAAACGGCCGACACGCTCGCCGCACTCAAGCACGCGCGCAGCCTGGGGATGGAACACACGCTGACCATCTGCAACGTCTCGACGAGCGCCATGGTGCGCGAGTGCAAGCTGTCCTACATCACCCGCGCCGGTGTCGAAGTCGGCGTGGCCTCGACCAAGGCCTTCACGACCCAGCTGGCCGCCCTGTTCCTGCTGACGCTGACGCTGGCCCAGGTCAATGGCCGCCTGACCGATGCCGAAGAAGCCGAACACCTCAAGCAGATGCGTCACCTGCCGGTCGCGCTGGCCGCAGTGCTGGCGCTCGAACCGCAGATCATCGCCTGGGCCGACGACTTCGCCCGCAAGGAAAACGCTCTCTTCCTGGGTCGTGGCATCCACTACCCGATCGCACTGGAAGGCGCGCTGAAGCTCAAGGAGATTTCGTACATCCACGCCGAAGCGTATCCGGCCGGCGAACTCAAGCACGGCCCGCTGGCGCTGGTAACCGAAGAGATGCCCGTCGTCACGATCGCCCCGAACGATGCACTGCTGGAAAAGCTGAAGTCGAACATGCAGGAAGTACGCGCGCGCGGTGGTCAGCTGTACGTGTTTGCCGACGTCGATTCGCGCATCACGTCGGGCGATGGCCTGCACGTGATTCGCTTGCCTGAGCACTATGGTTTGCTGTCACCGATCCTGCACGTGGCGGCGCTGCAGTTGCTGGCGTATCACACGGCGCTGGCGCGTGGGACCGATGTGGACAAGCCGCGTAATCTGGCGAAGTCGGTGACGGTGGAATAAGGCGTTTGCTGATTAAAGCACTGTTGTGGCGCGCTAATAAAATCCGCCACAAACTAATAAAGTTCGCCTCAAAACAATAAAGTCTGCCACAACAACCGGTCTACCAGCCCACCGGCGGCTTGTCCAGGTTGTAACAGGCTCGTACACTGAGCCATATCCAGCGGCCGCTATCGGCCACAAGCGGACCTAAGGCCCAGTGCAGTTTTCCGGACAATGACAGCGTAGACGCACACATGATCCCAGTCGATTTTTTCGGATGCAAAAAAGAGCAGATCGTCACTTGCAGCTTTGAAGATGCGTGTGATCGATTTCCCTGTACTGGCATCACAATGCCCAACGCTAGTGCGCTGATTTCGCTAGGTGAGGCACTCACGGGAAGAGCCGCGTTTTCTGCTGAACCAGTGCCGTTATCCCTTGAACCGTTCCGTGAACTCAGTGACTGTCTGCAGGCTGCAGTTAGAGAGGCTTCGGCGGAGGAATTGATGGATGCCGGCGCGCGATGGGCGGAGCTATTGCCATGGAAGCCTCTCGACACTAACCCAATGGATTTGGCAGGTTTTCTACTCCATCTCCAGTCCTTAGCGCATGGGCCAGGCAGAGAGGGAAACTCGATTTTCCTGTTGATGCAACCGGACAGTTTGCCCGCATCCTGACAGTCGCCTATGTCCGCTTCGGGTCGGTACCTGCCTGTCGTGACAGTCAGTGCCTTTTCAAGCCAGGCAACCTGCTAAGCTAGCGTGAACGGTCGGGCTCGGCTAAGAGCGGACGGTCGAAGAATCTATCTGGCTTGCATCCTGTCATACGAATAATGCAAATCGTCGCGATGTTCCGATTCCTGTTGTTCGGAACGTTACACTGTCTGAACTCTCTACTCCCAGACACCATCTGCCGATGAAACAGCACACCAGCATCTTCGAAAAAGCCGTCACCCTTTTGCAGATCGGGACGATGCGTTTAAATACGTGCAATACCATCATGGCTTGCGTTGTCGCACTTGCCGCTGTGCCCCACGTCGCCTATGCCCAACTTGCGCCGGAAACAACCCGCGCGATTGATTCGATCGTCGCAAAGGCCCTGGAAGACAAATCAGTCCCAAGTGTGTCCATTGCCATCGTCAAAGGCGGCAAACTCGTCTATGCACAAGCGTACGGGGTCGCACGCATAGACCGGGCCCTAGCGGCAAGTCCGCAGATGCGTTACAAGATCGGATCGAATACTAAGCAATTCGTGGCGGCAGCGATGCTGTTGCTGGTTGAAGACGGCAAACTGTCGCTCGATGATCATATTGCACGCTTCTTGCCTGATTTGACCCGGGCAAATGCCATCACTGTGCGCCAATTGCTGGCTCACACAGCCGGGTATATGGACTACTACCCGCTAGATTATGTGGCGCCATTCATGGAGCAGCCCACGACCGTGGACGCAATTCTTACCGACTGGGGCAAAAGACCGCTCAGCTTTGAGCCGGGTTCAAAATGGGAATACAGCAATACCGGATATGCGATTGCCGGCCGCATTATCGAACTGGCTAGCGGTATGTCGCTCGATAAGTTTATCCGTAGCCGCATCACGGACAGACTGGGCATGCACTCGGTCGTCGACACCAGTGCGACGCAGTGGGACGGCAGCGAACCCCAAGGCTACGAAGTTGCGGCATTCGGTCCGCCACGTCCAGCGCGACCGGAAGGCGCGAATTGGGTATGGGCCGCCGGGAATCTGGCGATGACGGCAAGCGACCTGGCGCGGTGGAATATCGCGCTGATGCATGACACGATACTGCGCAGCACATCGCGCAAAGTAATGACGACGGAAAATCTGCTGACCGGCGGCACTGGCACGAATTATGGCCTTGGCCTGTTTGTGCGCATGACCCCCGAGGCACGCCTGCGTTGGGACCATGGTGGAGAGGTGGCCGGCTTTCGCACGCAAAACACGATCTTTCCGAATGATGACATAGCCATCGTCGTGCTGACCAATGGCGGCGGCAGTACCAGCGACAGAGTGACAGGCGAGATTGAAGCGCTGCTGTTCGCTCCCGTTGCCGACTCCGCTGCCGCCATTGCCTTGGACAAGGTTCGTGCGCTTTTCGTACAGTTACAAGCGGGAGGCCCGGACCGCAGCATCTTAAGCGGCGGCTTGAGCGATCATTTCAGTGACCAGGTTGTCGCCGATTTCGCAACTTCACTTAAGCCGCTGGGAGAAATGCAAAGTATTGTTGAAACGCGTTCCGGCCGTCGAGGCGGACTTGTTTATCGTTTCTATCGCATCACTACCGCTGGCGGAACCGTGCGAGTACCGACCTACTTCACTCCCGATGGCAAGATCGCTCAGTTCATTGTCTATCCGCGCTGACGATCGGCTTTTACTACGAATCGCTGAATAGACACAGAAATCGACGGTCCGCTTTGGGTCGGTTTCTGCCCTTCGTGACAGTCTGCGAGTTTTCGGACCTGGTAACCCGGTATGCTGAGCTCAACGGCCAAGTTCGGCCAGCTGCACCCGCTTAGCAAACATGCCCAGACAGGAGAACGTAGGCACTTACAAATTCTAGCTGGCGGATTTTTGCTAAGCCTCTCGGGCTGCTATACGGTAAGCAACGAGCAATTCTCACAAGACGTGCGTGCTCTCGTGCAACCAAGAATGGAAATCCCGTTAGCGATCAATCGGCTTGAAGGCAAGGGATTCGAGTGTGAGTCCCGGAGCTCAGCACCCTCAATCACATGCGCGAAAACGCAGCAAAGCGTGTTGCCTTACACCTGCATTGAGCGTGTCAACCTAATGTCGTCAAACTCTCCTTCTCGGGTGGAGCGTGTTGACATTCCACCAATTGCATGCGCAGGGTTTTGAGCTGGCATATGCGAGGATGACAACGGCCGCTTTGGGTCGAAAGCGGACTCTCGCGCACCCAACGTGCCGTCCAGGCTGTGGCAGACTTTATTGTTGCAAGCGAACGATGCAAGACCGTTCGCCAGGCTGTTGTGGCAAACATTATTTGCACGAACAGCATGCCGGAATCGGCCCGCCTCATAGCGGAGCTTGTGGCCAACTATATTGTTGGTTCACAACTGTTGTGAGCAAACAGTCATGTTGACCCCAGGCCGAGGCGGAAACCCTGAGGGACTTCCGCTTTCGGCCAAAAGCAATTCTCCGAATAGACATGCGGCGCATGAGCCGTTATGCGGTTGGCGCTCCAGCATGCGCCACCACGAGCAGCTGCTCCCGCAGCCAGCGATGCGCTGGATCCATCGTCTGATAGTGATTCCACTGCATGCATGCGCGGAACGATGTTACCGCTACGGGCGGCGCCAGCACCCGTATGGGCAGACGGGTTTGACTGTCGCGCGCAAGGCGCGTCTGCATTGTCGCGATTAAGTCAGTGCCGACAACCATCGAAGCGAGCGAGGTGAAGTCGTGCGTGGTAATGGCAATCCGGCGCACGATCTTGTTGTCGTCAAAATAGCGTTCGGCCAGCGTCGGCGAGCTAGGTTGCCCCAGGCGCGGGGCCACATGAGAACAGCGCAAAAAAGTGTCCATATCCAGCGTTTCACCCACTTGCGCATTTCCTTGCCAGACCACGCAGCTGAACGTATCTTCAAACAGGACCGAGTGCGGGTGTTGAGGGTCGATGTACTCGTCGGGCATGATCAACAGGTCTGTCTCGCCACGGCGCAGCCCATGGCCAGTAAAGTCTGTTTGTGGACGCAGTTCGATCGTGATGTGCGGTGCAAGCGTTTGCAGCTGCCGGACCAACGGCGCAATCAGGATGGGAACCGAATAGTCGGAGACTGTAATGCGGAAATGGCGCCGCTCGGTGGCGATCGACAGCCCGGGGCGGATAGCAAGGGTCGCCTTGATTTCCAGGATCAACTGGCGCACCGGGTCGGCAAGGTCGCGGCCCAGTGGCGTCAGCTCCATGTGGCGCCCGACGCGTACCAGCAGATCGTCGTCGAAAAACACGCGAAGGCGGGCCAGCATGCCAGAAATCGCCGACTGACTGACGGATAAACGCTTCGCTGCCACTGTGGTATTTTTTTCGTCGAGCAGCGCGTCGAGAGCTACAAGAAGGTTCAAGTCAAGGCGATTGAAATGCATTACATCATCCCTATTCTCTTGTGCTACGGGTTTCGCAGATCATTCGATTTACATATGATATTTTAGCCGGTGACGAAAAAAGGCCCCGCCGGTTATCCGGCGGGGCCTTTCAGCTTTTTACAGTGAGCAACGAACCGATCAGTAGACTTGATCAGCCGACACCTGCACGGCCTGCTGAACAGGTTTTGGCAGCGGATTCGACGTATTGGTCGGGAGCTTCTGGGCGACAACCGCCTTCAACGTCTGCGTCAACGGCAGGGCATCGGACGAACCGCCAACGCGGATCTTGTAGCTGGCCGCATCGACATTCCACGTATCCGTGTTCTGTACCCAGTACGCCAGCGAACGGGCATCGACTGGAATCGTCACGCGCTTGGATTCTCCAGCTTTCAGGAACACTTTGGCAAAGCCCTTGAGTTCCTTCTCGGGACGGTGCGTCAGCGGTTTGACCGGGCTGACGTACAGCTGCGCTACTTCAAATCCGTCCATGGCCCCGGTATTGGTCAGCGTGAAGGTCGCTTCGACCGTCTCGGCACCTTTCAACGTCGTCGTCGACAATTTCATGTCGCTGTAAGCATAGCTGGTGTACGACAAGCCAAAACCGAACGGATACAACGGCTTGATATTGGTCTTGTCGAAACCGCGGTAACCCGTGTACAGGCCTTCCGAATAGGTCAGCTCGGTTTTGGCTTTCGTGGCAGGGTAGCCAAACAGGCCGGCCGGCAGGTAGTCGTCGATGTTCGAATAACTGGCGTAGCTCGGATAGTCCCTTTCGTTCTTGCCGATAGACACCGGCAGCTTGCCCGACGGATTGACTTTGCCGTAGATGATTTCAGCCAGAGCCTGGCCAGCGTACTGGCCCGAATACCACGCTTCCAAAATGGCGCCGGCCTTGCTCGACCATGGGCGCATGTTGAACGGTGCACCGCCATGCATGATGACGATGGTGTTCTTGTGCTCTTTGGTCACGTTTGCCAGCATCTCGCCCTGATACTCCGGCAAATCGAAGCTGCGGTCGAAACCTTCCCCTTCGTACTCGGCGTTCATGCCCACGCCCACGACCACGGCGTCGTACTGTGACAGGTCTGGCGCCGCCAGCGATGCCCAGCTCATCTGGATACCGTTGATGCCACCCAGGACCGGGAAATACCCGGCGTTCAGGCGCTGGAATTCCATCTTGACGTTATAGAACTGGCCTGCCTTGAGTTTCACGGTTTTGCCGAAATGGCTGACCGCATCGATCACGTCGCCCGACAGCGGCGTGCCGTCGAAGTCGATGATCAACTTATCGTCGATCCACAATTTGTAGGCGCCGTCTGCACGAATCTTGAAGACCTGTTCACCCGTGATGGTCGGCTTGAACGTGCCGGTGAAGCGTGCCGAAAATGCGCCGGCGGTCGGGGCAAAACCCTCGATGGCGGTGCGGCCATTATTGGTGACGTTCTGGCCCGACAGGAAATTCATCGCCAGGCCTGGCTCGGTGCGCGTTACGACCGGCTTGCCGGCCAGCGTCAGGTTGTCGAAATACTCGGCAGTCAGGCCAGCGACAGGCACGGCGCCATTGCGGTCAGGTGCACTCTGGTACCAAACAGACTCGACCGGGTTGAGCGACATCGACGGAATGTACGTGATGTTGGCAGCGTCGACATTCAGCTGCTGCATGCCGGCCATGGTGGTGACGTAGCTGGTCGGCGGCGACCAGGCGGTGCCAAACGGCGAACCCGGCATTTGCATGGACAGGTCGCCGATCACGGCAACTTTCGCGTCGATCGACAGCGGCAGCACATGGCGCGACCGGGTCGACGCGTCGTCGTTCTTGAGCATGACGATACCTTCACGGGCCAGGGCCAGCGAGGCGGCGGCGCCGTACGAGCGGTCGAGCGGGCCTGGATCCACATAGCCCTTGTCGAAACCGTAGCTGACCATCGCACGCAGATTGCGGCGCACTTTGTCGTCAAGCACGTTCATGGTCAGCTGGTTGCTGTACAGGTAGCTCCAGATATTTTCTTCGGTGAATTGCAAACCGCTCGGCATGTCCAGGTCGGTGCCTGCCCAGGCGCCCTTTTGCGCGTGGTGGATCGAGTTGAAGTCGCTCATCACAAACCCCTTGAAACCCCACTCGCCCTTGAGCACTTCGGTGATCAGGTGGTGGTTTTCACAGGCGTATTCGCCGTTGATCAGGTTAAAGCCGCACATGATCGACGCGATGTTCGCGTTCTTGACCAGCGATTCGAAGCCCGGCATGTAGATTTCACGCAGTGTGCGCTCGTCGATCTTCACATTGGCCAGGTGGCGGTTGGCTTCGTTATCGTTGCCGATGTAATGCTTGCCGGACGCCTGGATGCCTTGCACCTGGATGGCATTCGTGACGGCAGGCCCGAGCACGGCGCCAATGAATGGATCTTCGCCGGACAGGTATTCGGCCGCGCGGCCGCTGTATGGCGCGCGATACAGATTAACGCCTGGAGACAGCATCTGCTGCGCGCCGGCCTTGCGCGTTTCGTAGGCAATCGCCAGGCCAAACTGCTTGGCACGGTTGATTGACCAGCTCGCGGCCAGCGCCGACGGCGACGGATACTGCGCGCCGAATGTGGCGGCATTCTTGCCAACGCCCATCGACGAATCGTAGGCGAGCGTTCCGGGCAGACCTTGCGACGGCAACACGGGAATCATGTGGCCATCGTTGACACGCGTGAAGTTGATCTTTTGCGACGTGCTCATGTTGTCGATCATTGCGCCCACGCGGGCGTCAACGTCGTTGCCCACCATCGGGGTGGTGCGAGGCGTGACGTCATAGGCGGATGCAATGGCCATGGTCCCGAGGGACAGTGCCAGGAAACCAGTACGCATTATCGTCCGGCGGGAAGGAGTGAAAGCGTGCATCATTGTTTGGTTGCTCCTGGCGAATCGGCTTCATCCAGCGGCAACTCAAGCACAGGGACCGGTGCCGGGGCTTCGGCAGTGGTCTCAGTCGTCAAGTTTTTTTGTTTCTCGGCGACGTCGAGGCGGATTTCCTTCGCCTGCAAGGCGGCGGCACTACTCGCTTGCTGTGGCTCGGCGAAAGCCGACTGGGCTAGCAAGGCCATTGCACTTGCCAAATACTGGTATTTCTTCATGTCAACTTCTCTTTATTAGTACGTGATAAAATAAAATTGCTTAAAATCATTAAACATCAAGCAACTATTTTATGTTAATTGCAATATTCAGGTGTTCGAGAATAGAAATACGACCCGTCTGAATAACTGATAGCTGCATCGAAAGGGATTGCATGCGTTTTAACGGGCTCAACCTGAACCTGCTGGTCGTGCTGGACGCACTTCTGGATGAAAAGAAGATCATCGGTGCGGCGCAGAGGTTGTTCACCAGTCCGTCCGCCATCAGCGGCATGTTGGCGAAATTGCGTGTGTATTTCGGCGACCAGTTGCTGGTGCCAACCGGCCGCACGATGACGCTGACACCACTGGGTCAGGATCTACAGGAACCGGTGCGAGCACTGCTGCTACGGATCCAGGCGACGGTGGCGCACCGCCCCACTCTCGACATTGCGAACGAAAAGCGCACGTTCCGCATCACGGTTTCGGATTACGCGGTGCAGCTGTTGATTGCGCCGCTGATGCGCCGCCTGCAGGCAGTAGCGCCGTTCATCAGCATTGAACTACGCCCGCAGATCGAAAACGTCCACCAGTTCTTGCGTAATGGCGAAACCGATTTATCGATCATGCCGGCCGAATTTATCGATTCCGAACAACCGCATGAACACTTGTTCGAAGACACCTTCAGATGCATCGTCTGGAATGGCAACACGGCTGTCGGAGAAGAACTTGATCTGGATACGTTTTTGCAAAGCGGCCATGCCGTCGTGCGCCTGGGCCAGCCAAGCGTACCGTCCCTGGCAGAGAGCCACCTCGACGCTCTTGGCCTCACGCGCCGCATCTGCATCACGACGCACGATTTCACGTCGCTGATCCCGATGATCGTTAATACTCAAATGATTGCCATCACGCAGACCAGGCTGGCTCTCGATATGCAGGAGCGGTTGCCGGTCCGTGTACTTGCGCCGCCGGTGCCTTTGCCTGCCTTGCGGATGTCGATGCAGTGGCACCGCTACCAGAACAATGACCTGGGGCATCGATGGCTGCGCGAGCAGTTAATGGAAGTGGCGCGGGGACTCGACTTGCCGGGGTAACCGCTACTGTGGTGACAATGGCGTGAAGTTGCGAGCGAATAGTTCCTGCCAGCCCGGATAGAACAATGGCACCGGGTGCGGCGAATGAAGAAATTGAATGCACGATGTCCCGGAACATTCAAAGCTGGAAGGTGTCGTCGATCGGAGAATGCATTAGTGGTCAGCCGCCCGCAGTGTGATGTTCGGATGATCAGCAAATACCTGCAGCACCAGGTCGAAGTAAGTCGGCCCACCCTCCCCAAGGCGCGCCAATGCCGCGTGAATCGGGCCCGGTTTGAACACCTGCGGATGCTCGAGCTTTGCGAGATAGTAAGCACGGGTCGCCTCGACCCCCAGAGCGATACGGCTGCTGTTCATCTGGTCCCACACGACGATTGCCGGGGCTATGCCGCGCAGGACCCCATAACCACCGTATAGCATGTCATCCAGACCATCCAGGCTGGCGCCAAGCCGCCAATCCTCGCCCACCATGAATACGCGGTTGATCTCATCATAAAACGAGGCGATGTCGCGGATACTCGTGCCGTCGATCGTCAGGATTTGCGGCGCCGACGCGGTATCAACGCTTGTTGCATGGGTCATGGTCATCAAATCCCTGATCAAACATGCTACATGTGTCCAGATCAGCCGGATTCAATCATCTGTTCAAAAGCGGCTCAACCCCCGCATCGCACACCGCAAGAAACCCACCGCACAAACGTCGCGCCACCGCCTCAGTATTAGTACGCAGAACGCTACCGCTTGAATACTGAGACGCCCTTTTAAGGGGGCCAGCCCCAAGCAAGGCTGATTTGTTTGGGCTATACTTGCCCAACTCCTATACAAGAGTTACCCCCAGTTTCGATGGACGCCAGGGATATTGACTGGCCCGCCTGACTCTCCTGTCAACGCGTTATATCCTTGTTTGCCAGCCCATGATGCCGCCCCGATCGAGACCCGGTCGCAGCGATGCATCGGCCTTGCTATTGCGTCGTTTGCCGAGGCTTGTTGCGGTTGATTTCCGCGACAGATCCCGACAACCCGTTCTCTAATGGCGCCTCCGGTTACTTACGGAATGCGCCACTACCGAGCCGTCGAATTTTTAAATCAGATGTTGCATGCCAGGCCATCGCACACATTTTTTCAGGTGATACTCGTATGCGCAACTCGCTATTAGTCGTCCTTTCTTGCTTCATCGTTGCTTCGTGCTCGAAAGCGCCCGCTCCATCCAATGACAAGCCGGTTGACGTTGTCCTGATCGGTGCCGGTGTCATGAGCGCCACGCTCGGTACGATGCTCAAGGAACTCGATCCGGAACTGACGATCCAGATGTACGAACGCATGGACTCGGTCTCGGCCGAAAGTTCGGATGCCATGAACAACGCCGGCACCGGTCACTCCGGTTTCGCCGAGCTGAACTACACGCCGGAAATGCCGGACGGTACCATCGACACCAAAAAGGCAGTCGACATCAACGAGCAGTTCGAAGTGTCGAAGCAGTTCTGGGCGTATCAGGTGCAGAAGCAGTACCTGGGGGCGCCGCAGACCTTCATCAACAACGTGCCGCACATGGCCTTTGTCTGGGGCGACGACAACATCAATTTCCTGCGCAAGCGCTACGCCGCACTGCAGAAGGAAAACCTGTTCAAGGGCATGCTGTATAGCGAAGACCAGGCAGAAATCCGCAAGTGGGCGCCGCTGGTCATGAATGGCCGCGATGCAGCGCAAAAAGTGGCTGCCACCCGTATGGAAATCGGTACCGACGTGAACTTCGGCGCCCTGACCCGCAGCATGGTCAAGCACCTGACCGGCACCCACGGGATGACGCTGAACCTGCGTACCCAGGTCGAAGACATCAAGCGCGGCGAAAACGGTCTGTGGAACGTCACCGTCAAGAACCTGGCCGACAACAAGGTCTCGACCGTGAGCACCAAATTCGTGTTCATCGGCGCCGGCGGCGGCGCACTGCCATTGCTGGAAAAGACCGGCATTCCTGAAGCCAAGGGCTTCGGTGGCGTACCGGTCGGTGGCCAGTGGCTCGTCACCACCAACCAGGCGCTGGTCGAGGCGCACAACGCCAAGGTGTATGGCAAGGCATCGGTCGGTTCGCCGCCAATGTCTGTCCCGCACCTGGACACCCGCGTCATCGACGGCAAGAAAGCGCTGCTGTTTGGCCCGTTCGCGACGTTCTCGACCAAGTTCCTGAAAAATGGTTCGTGGATCGACATGCCAGCCTCGGTCAACACCGGCAACGTGCGTCCGATGGTGCAAGCCGGTATCGACAACATCCCGCTGACCAAGTACCTGGTCGAGCAAGTGATGCAGTCGCAGGAAGATCGCGTGGCAACCCTGCGTGAGTACCTGCCGGAAGCCAAGAAGGAAGACTGGAAACTGGTCAACGCAGGTCAGCGCGTGCAGATCGTCAAGGACGATCCGGCCAAGGGCGGCCTGCTGCAGTTCGGTACCGAAGTCGTGGCATCGGGTGACGGTTCGGTCACAGCCCTGCTGGGCGCGTCGCCAGGTGCTTCGACTGCTGCACCGATCATGCTGAAAGTGATCGCGGCATCGGCGTTCAAGGACAAGCTGAAGACGCCCGAGTGGCAAGCCAAGATGAAAGAAATGATCCCTTCGTATGGCCGCAAGCTCAACGGCGATGCAGCGTATGCCAACCAGATCCGTCAGCAGAGCAGCGCTGTCCTGGGCCTGAAAGCCTTCACGCTCGACGTGACGGCCGCATCGCAAGAGTAAGCAAGACCGTCGTAACAATGACAAAGGCCCCGATGCTTGACAGCGCCGGGGCCTTTGTCATTGTGCGTTGCAGACCGTGTTATTTGCGTGAACGCAGTGCTTCGAGCTCGGCCCGCAGCGCGCTGCGCTCGGTGCGCGACGTGTCGAGTTTCGTTTGCAAATCCTTCAGCTCGCCCATCAGGTTATCGCGCTCGGTCGTGGCGCCGATCAGGTCCATCTGGGCCTGCAGGCGTGCATCCGACTCGGCCGCCGTGGCCGTCACGTTGCGCTCGAGCTGCTGGCGCAGATCGACCAGTTGCGCATCTTTGCCGTCGATGGCCAGCTGGTCCTTGGCTTTGCCGACCAGCGCGTCGGTGGCGATCTGGCGTGCGTTGCGCAGCTCGGCCGTCAGGCGCTGGATTTCTTCGTCGCGTTCCTCGGCCATCGACTGGGCATGGTCGCGCGCGGCCTGGGCCTCGTCCAGATCGGCCTGCAGCGCCAGCTTCTCGCTGTCGGCCGTCGCCAGTGCGTCGCGCAGACCGGCGCCGGCATCGTGCGCATACTGTTGGGCCCAGGCACTCAGTTCAGCGAGC
Source organism: Telluria sp. ZT3P25 (assembly GCF_059685895.1). NCBI lineage: Bacteria > Pseudomonadati > Pseudomonadota > Betaproteobacteria > Burkholderiales > Oxalobacteraceae > Telluria > Telluria sp. ZT3P25. The sequence goes on along the minus strand of NZ_JCASIJ010000002.1, from coordinate 257,373 downwards.
AGGGCTGGGGGCATCTCGGCCTTCGGTGGGGCGGCCATGGCAGTGTTCATTGCGCGTTAGATCGTGTCGTGAAGAGACGTTTATCATACGCGATAGTTTCCACTGGGAATTGAATGCGATGCCAAAAAGCGTGGATGTGTTGCGTCGTTGCTGATGGCAAAAACGCTGTGCATACAGCGCTATGGTTGAGTATTCAGACTTATCCACAGGTTTATCCCCATTGGGTCCGCAGCACCCGTTCATGCCACCACGGCCAGCATTTCGAGCTTGAGTTCCTTCAAGCCTTCCGGTGCGTAGATCGAGATCGACTGCGCCTTGAGCATGCGCTCGAACATTGGCCCTTTAGATTCGAGGCTGAAGTAGCAGGTCTCGGGCCGCACGGGGATCGCGGCCGGCGGCTGGGGTGAATACTGCAGGCGCACACCGGGCAGTGCCGAGAGCACGAATTTTTCGACGTCGTCCGGTGCGCCGACCTTGAAGCGCAGCGGCACGATCTCGACCAGTTCGAGCGCCGCGATGTCGGCCGATACTGCGATATAGAACGTGGTGGCGTCGTCGATCTTGCCCGAGTCGAGCATCCCGAGGTGGTACGACGGGCGCACCTCGTTCAGTGCGATGCCGAAGTATTTGGCCGAGATGACCGTGTCGAGCAGCTCACGGATGATCTCGTGCAGTTTCGCAAAGGCAGGCCCGGGATCGCCATGCTGGTAACTCGGCAGGTCGGCCAGGGTCCAGCTCTTCGAGAACGTCATCAGGCCGCCGGCCACGTCCAGCAACGACTGGAACAGGCGCTCCGGATGCAGCGCCGGATGATGGAAGTGGTGCGTCAGTGCGGCGTAAGCCGAACTGGCCGTGTGCAGCAGCCAGAACGACGACATGTCGCCCGAGCGGAATTCGATCACGTTGCGGGTCGGTTCGCGATGGTGGCCGTACAGCGCACTGACCTTGGCCTGCAGCGCGTCGAGCAGGCGCCGCAAGGCCTGGAACAGCACGGGCGACGCGCCCACCGACAGGACCGGCGGCACCAGGGCCGGATCGGGCTCGAAGCCCCCGGTGGATGCGCGTCGCACGCGCAGCAGCGGGAAGTGGATGTAGGCGTCGCGCGGCTCGAACTCGGCCACCAGGCGCAGCGCGCGCCGCAGGTAAGCCAGCTGCACCGGCGCGGCTTGCGTGAACAGGTCAGGCGCCTCCAGGTTCGCCTGCATGAAGCGCGCCGCATTGTCGGCCGACGTTGCGGCCTGACCGGGCTGCACGAAGTTGGCATTGAAGGGCTTGAGGCCCGGCAGCGCGGCGTAGTACGTTACCGCCTGCACCGTTTGCGGCAGCGTGCTCAGGTCGATCGTGACGGGCAGCTCGTCGCTGCCGGGCGCCTCGTACAGCTCGCCATCCTGGAAGCGCAGCGCCAGCCCGGTCACGCGCAGCATGCTGCTGGCCAGCGCCTCGCGATCGATTTCGCAGAACTCCACGCCCCAGGCATAGGGATGGGCCGCCTTGACGCTCTTGAACAGGCAATGCTCGTGATACGCATCCTGGCGCTGGAAGTGTTGTGGGCGCAGCAGCAAGCCTTCGCCCCAGAGAACTTTGCTCGTCATGGTGCTGTCTTCCCAGTTGTTATGGCCGGAAAGAAACAATAACGACGACATAGAGTTGCCCACGTGAAGTTCATCAACGTTTGGCGACGAACCCCATGGCAACATGCGATTGGTTTTCACCACGCAACATTTCCCCTCTCTCCCCCCTGCTCCACCGCGAAGGAACGCCTCATGAAGGGTTACACGCCGGATCTGTTCGACCGTCTGCTCGGCCAGCCGGTACGCCAGGGTGTCGTCGTCGCGCGTCTGAATGTCGACGAGTTGAAGGATGCGGTGGCGCGCGACCTCGAGGCGCTCCTGAACACGCGCTCGATCGTCCACGAAGGCGAACTTGCCGGATACACCGAGTGCAAGACGTCGATGGTCGATTATGGCTTGTGCGATTTCGCCGACCGCTCGCTGTCAAGTCCTTCCGACCGGGTCCACATCTGCACCTGCATCGAAGCGGCCATCACGCGCCATGAGCCGCGCCTGACCGATGTGAAGGCGCAGCTGGCGCTGCGCGACGATGCGGCTGGCCCGTCGATCAATCGTCTGAGCTTTTCGATCACGGCGGTGCTGGTGGGGAGCGTGTCGCAAGAGCCGGTCAACTTCGACGCCGTGCTGCAGCCTTCCACGCTCCGGTACAGCATCCGCAAGGCCGGCCGCGCGGCAGCGATGGCGGTAGCGAAGGAGGCTTGAGATGGACCAGCTGCTGCCGTATTACGAAAGCGAGCTGGCTTATCTGCGCCACAACCTGCGCGAATTCGCCGAACGCTATCCGCGCATCGCCGGGCGCCTGTCGATGAGCGGCGAAGTCTGCGAAGACCCGCACACCGAACGCATGATCCAGTCGTTCGCGTTTCTCAATGCGCGCATCGCCCGGCGCCTCGACGACGATTATCCCGAGTTCACCGAAGCGCTGTTCGACGTGCTGTACCCGCATTACCTGCGGCCTTTTCCATCGTGCTCGATCGCGCAGATCGACGGCACCAGCGCCGCCGACCAGCAGACCGGCGTGACAACGATCGAACGCGGCGCCGCATTCAGCACGCGCCCTGTGCGCGGCATGGAATGCACGTTTCGCACCGTGTATCCGGTGGCGGTCGCGCCGCTGGCGATCACGCGCGTGGCATTCTCCCCGATCATCGGCGCGCCCGACACGGTGCGCCTGCCGGCCGGCGCCACGGCCAGCATCAGCGTGCGCGTTGCCATCACCTGCGACGGGCGCGGTCTCGATGCGCTGGCGCTGACGTTGCCGGCGCTGCGGTTGTTCCTCGATGGCGAACCGTCGCTGTGCGCGGCGCTGCGCGATGCGCTGCTGGTGCGCACCGTGGCGGCGTACGTGCAGGCCGATGGTGGACACTGGGTTGCGCTGCCCACGCTGCCGGTGCGCAGCGCCGGCTTTGGTGACGACGAGGCGCTGATCGATTTCCCGGCGCGCTCGCATGCGGCGTATCGCCTGCTCACCGAGTACTTCTGCTTTCCTGAAAAATTCAACTTCGTCGACCTTGACCTGGCCGTGCTGACGGCCGCCCTGCCCCGCGGCACCCGCGCATTGACAGTGCATCTGGCATTGGCCGGCATTCGCAGCGACTCGAACCTGGCGCGCATGCTGGGGACACTCTCGACCAACAACCTGCTCACCGGCTGCACGCCGGTGATCAACCTGTTCCCCCAGCGCGGTGAACCGATCCAGCTGACCCACGCCAAAGCCAACTACCCGGTGCTGGCCGACGCGCGCCGCGCCTATGGCTACGAAGTCAATGCGATCAACGACGTCAATATGGTGCGTCAGACGGCGCAGGGCGAAACGATCATCCAGTTCCAGCCGTTCTATTCGCTCAAGCATGCACAGACGCCGCAGCACGATGGCCACTACTGGGCCATGGCGCGCGATGAAGCGCTGGCCGAACGCAGCCCCGGTTTCGAGACCCAGATCACGATCGTCGATATCGATTTCGATCCGGCCAAGGTCGAAAAGACCACGCTCAATCTCGAACTGACCTGCACCAACCGCGATCTGCCATCGCTGCTGCCGTACGGCCAGCCGGGGGGCGATCTGTTTACGGAGGGCGACTCGGGTACGTACGCCATTGCCTTCCTGCGCAAGCCGACCCGCACCTGGCGCTTTGCGCGCGGCCGCAGCGCGCAGTGGCGCCTGATCTCGCTGCTGTCGCTGAACCACCTGTCGCTGGCCGATGGCGGCGTCGACGCCTTCCGCGAAATGCTGGCGCTGCACGACGTGCCCCGCTCGGCCGCGTCGACGCGCCAGATCGGAGGCATCCTCGCGATTGCCTATACGCCCACCAGCGCCTGGCTGTCCGGGAATCCCTTCAATTGCCTGGTGCGCGGGATCGAGGTGCGGCTGAGCGTCGACGAAGAAGCGTTCGTCGGCAGCGGCATCCACGCTTTTGCCCACATCATCGAGCGCTTTCTGGCGCTGTACGTGCACGCCAACAGCTTTACCCAGCTGGTGATCGTGTCCCATCAATCGTCAGAGGAACTGCTGCGATGCGTACCCCGAAGCGGCGATCTGAGTCTGCTGTAATCGAGCAGCTGTTTGGCGAGCCGTGGCGCTTCGATTTCTTCCAGGCGGTGCGGGTGCTCGAATTGTGGCTGCGGCGCCGCGGCAAGCCGCCGGGCAGGCTGGTGGCCGATATGCTGCGCTTCCAGAATTCGGTTTCGCTGGGTTTTCCGGCCAGCCAGCTCGAAAGCATCCATGCCGACGTGCGCGACCTGTCGATCGGTATGCCGTTCGCGCTGCCGATCGACGCTGCAGCGCTGGCCGATGCGGTGCATGAAGGCACGTTGCGCCATGTGCGCCTGACGCCGGCCTTCATGGGCCTGTTGGGCTGCAATGGCGTGCTGCCGGCGCATTACACCGAGCGCATTGCGGCGCACCAGGCGCACCACAAGAACGAGGAAGAAGACGATGGCCCGCGCGCCTTCCTGGACGCGTTCTCGAACCGCTCGCTGGCCCTGTTCTACGAAGCCTGGCGCAAATACCGCCTGCCTTTGAGGTACCAGCTCGATGGCCACGATGCGTTCCTGCCAATCCTGATGAGCCTTGCGGGGCTGGGTAACGAGGCGCTGCGACGGCGCCTGGCCGACGTGGGCGACGGCGCGGTGCTGGACGAATCGATCGGCTATTTTGCCGCGTCGGTCCGGCACCGGCCAGTATCGGCCGTGCAGCTCGCGCGCGTCCTGTCGGAGTATTTCGGCCAGCCGATCGTGGCCGAACAATTCATCGGCGCCTGGTACGACATCCCGGGGGCGCAGCAATCGATGCTGGGCCAGGACAGCGCCGTGCTGGGCACGCGTGCGCTGGCCGGCGCGCGTGTCTGGCAGCGCACGCTGCGCCTGCGCCTGATCGTCGGGCCGCTGGCGCATGCGGGCTTTCAGGCCTTCTTGCCGGGCGGGCTCGCCGCGCGCGCGCTCAAGAGCGTGCTGGCGCTGTTTACCGGCGTCGCCCTCGAATACGAAGTCGAGGTGGTTCTGCGCGCGGCCGACGTCCACAACACCACACTGGACGCCATCAGCCCGGGCCGGCTGGGCTGGGACGCCTTCCTGGTGCTCGATGCGCCGCCGGGCGACCGGCACGATGTGCGCTACGACCTGCATGCCACACCAGACCCGATTGCCCAGACACAGCCTGCTGCATCGTCGCCGTTCGTTGTGTGACTAACGCACCCGGTCCATCCTGATGGCGTATCCTGATGGTTGTGGGGCATCACGCCTCGATGGACGGGAGTGGTGATGAGCGAACAGATCATCTCGGCGATCAAGCTGGCTGGCCAGCAACTGGCGGCCGTCGTGACGCTGGCGGGACCGGAACGCTACGAGTATTTCATCCGGCGCGCGGCCGAGGCGCGCGAAGTGTGGGGCCTGTACCAGGATGGCTGGGCGCTGGCCAAAACCGACGACGGCACCCTCGTGTTTCCGATGTGGCCGGCCAACGAATACGCCACGCTGTGCGCCGAATTCGAGTGGGACGGCTACGACGCGCAGGCGTTCTCGCTGGAGGAACTGATCGAAGAACTGCTGCCGCAGCTCGAAGAAGACAGTGTTTTGCCGGGCGTGTTCTATACGCCGGGCGACAAGGGCATCACGCCCACCGTGGCGCAGCTGATCGGCGACCTCGAGGACGAACTGCGCCGCAACTGACTGGCCCGGCGGGGCGCCGGTGTCACAGACCCGCCAGCAGCGCCTCGACCACGTCGAGCTGCACCGGTTTGGTCAGGTGGTGGTCGAACCCCGCCTCGTTCGAGCGCTGGCGATCGCTCTCGGCGCCCCAGCCGGTCAGCGCCACCAGCACGATGTCTTCCAGACCCGGCGTGGCGCGAATCGCGCGCGCTGTCTCGTAGCCGCTCATGCCCGGCATGCCGATGTCCAGGAACGCCACGCGCGGTCCGAACGCCTGCGCGACGGCCAGCGCCTCGTAGCCGTCGTGCGCCACCCGCGCCGTGTAGCCCGAGATCTCCAGGATCATCGACAGCGTCACGGCCGCATCGACATTGTCGTCCACCACCAGCACCTTCAGGCCGCCGGCCGCGTTATCAAGCGCCGGCGCAGGCTCGCCTGGCACCGCCCTGGCCTGCGCTGCTTCGGCGGCCAATGGCAGGCGCACGGTAAACAGGCTGCCGGCATTGGTGCCGGCGCTGCTGGCGGCGACCGAGCCGCCATGCATCTCCACCAGGCGCCGTACCAGCGACAGGCCGATGCCCAGCCCACCCTGCGAGCGGTCGACCGTGCGGCCGATCTGGCTGAACATCTCGAACACGCCGGCCAGCGCATCCGCGGCGATGCCCACGCCGCTGTCACGCACCGTGATCACGGCGTCAAGGCCATCGCGCCGCGCCGACAGGGCGATCTGCCCGCCTGGCGGGGTGTACTTGGCCGCGTTATTGAGCAGGTTGGCCACCACCTGCGCAATGCGGGTGGCGTCGGCGTCGACCGGTAGCGCCGCCTCAAGCACGTCGACAGTCAGTGCGTGCCCGCCTGCGTCGATCAGCGGCATGCTCGTTTCGACCGCGCTGGCCAGGATGGATGCCAGGTCGGTGCGCTGGCACTTGAGTTCCAGCTTGCCGCCGCTGATGCGGGCGATGTCGAGCAGGTCGTCGATCAGGTGCACCATGTGCCCGACCTGGCGCTCCATCATGTCGCGCACCTTGGCCATGGCCGCCGGATTGTCGCCGCTCAGACGCATCACCGACAGGCCATTCCTGATCGGTGCCAGCGGGTTGCGCAGCTCGTGGGCCAGCGTGGCCAGAAATTCCGTCTTGCGGCGGTCTGCCTCGGCCAGGTCGTCGGCCAGCCGGCGCAGCGTCGATTCCGACTGCTTGCGCACCGAGATGTCGTTGAACAGGAGCCCCACCTTGCGGCTGTCCGCGCCGCCAATGCGGGTCGCGTAGACGTCGAACCAGCGACCCATGGCCGGTGCTTCGTTCTCGAAGCGCACCGGTTCGCCCGTGAGCGCCACGCGGCCATAGGTGTCGAACCAGAAGTCGTCGAGCCCCGGCAGCATCTCGCGCGCGGTGCGGCCCACGGCATTTTTCAGGCCGGTGTGCGCTTCGAAGGTCGGGTTCATCTCGAGAAAGCGGTAGTCGATGGGCCGGTTCGCCTCGTCGAACAGCATCTCGAAGATGCAGAAGCCTTCGTCGACCGAGTCGAACAGGATGCGGTAGCGTTTTTCGCTGGCGCGCAGCTGCCCCACCACCCGCTCGCTCTCGATGTTCGCAGCCTGCAGCTGGTGCAGCAGCCGTTCGCGCTCTTCGCTGGCGTTGCGCTGCTGCGTGATGTCGCGCGAGATCACGAGCAGGTGGCCGCCCAGGCCATCGCTGCTGGCGGTGCGGGTGATCACCACGTCCCACCACTTGGGCGTGCCTTTGGCGGTGGGACAGGCGGCAATGAGCTGGCCTGTACCGCCAGCGCGCGCTGTCTCGAGGGCCGTACGCACGGCGGCGTGGGATTCGGCCGGCCAGAACGCGATCCAGGGCTGGCCACGCAGCGCGGCGATATCGTCGATCTCCATCACGCTGCGGCCATTGCAGTTCATCGCGAGGATGGCGCCATCGATGTCGAGCAGCTTCACGCAGTCGGGGATGGCTTCGAACAATGCCCAGCCGAAGGTGACGGCGTCCTGTGCCGGCATGGTGTCGCGGGGTTCCTGCATGTATGACCTTCCGGCTATGCCTCCAGATGGAGAACGTTAAAACAATTTCAACAGGAAATTCTACCGAGATCGGCGTGAACTTGCAGTGTTTATGTATGCGCCGTGCATCCGGCCATGGGCGTATTGGCTCTCATGTCATCAAACTGTGACCAAACTGTCATGCCGGCGTCATTTTGCCTTACTACTATTCACGGGCTTTCCCTTATCCACACAACAAATACAGGATCCATCCCGTGAACAAGCCGACCGATCTCGCCCGCCATGGCATCGACCATGACGATATCGACCTGAATACTTCGTCGAACGAGCAATTCAGCACTGTCATGAACGCCCGCCTGAGCCGCCGCAACATGCTGCGCGGCGGCGCCGCCACGGCCGCCACCGCCCTGCTGAGCACGTTCGGCCTGACTGCTTGCGGCGGTTCGGATGATGATCCTGTCACCGCGGCCCCAGCGCCAGTGGTCACGACCCCGCCGGCGCCGGTTGAAAAGCTGCTGGGCTTTACCGCCGTCGGCAAGAGCCTGGCCGATAGCGTCGTGGTCCCGGCCGGTTACACCGCCAGCGTGATCTACGCGCTGGGCGACCCGCTCGCGGCCGGCACTGCCGCCTACAAGAACGACGGCACCGATACCGATTTCGAGAACCGCGCGGGCGACCACCACGACGGCATGGAATTCTTCTCGCTGTCCGCCGACGGCGCTGTCTCGACCACCGGCGTCACGCGCGGCCTGCTGGCCATGAACCACGAAGCGACCACCAACGAAGGTCTGGCCTCGTTCTTCGTGCATGCCAATGGCGGCACCAACACGCTGCCACGCCCTGCGCTGGAAGTCGACAAGGAGATGGCGCTGCATGGCCTGTCCATCGTTGAAGTGCGCACTAGCAACGGCAAGTGGGAATACCTGCAGGGTTCGAACTTCAACCGCCGCGTGCACCAGCAGACCGAAGTTCAGATTTCGGGCCCGGTGCGCGGCAATGCGCTGGTCAAGACCAAGTACTCGCCGGACGGCACCAAGTTCCGCGGCACGCTCAACAACTGCGGCACCGGCCGCACCCCGTGGAACACCTATCTGTCGGGCGAAGAAAACTGGGCCGGCTACTTCACCCGCTCGGCCACCGACAACACGGCGCGCGGCGACAAGAGCGTCGCATCGCTCAATCGCTACGGCGTGGCACAGGGCGCAGCCTCGCGCCACGGCTGGGAAACGGGCGGCGCGGACGACAAGTACGCACGCTGGAACATCAGCAAGTCGGGCAAGTCGACGGACGGCAGCGACGACTACCGCAATGAGCTCAATGGCGAAGGCTACATCGTCGAGATGGATGCCTACGACAAGACCCGCCCCCTGAAAAAGCGCACTGCGCTGGGCCGCTTCGCTCACGAAAGCGCTGCCTTCGGCCGCCTGCTGGCCGGCGCGCCGCTGGCCATCTACATGGGTGACGATTCGCGCGGAGAGTACATCTACAAGTTCGTCACGGACGCACCGTGGAATCCGGCCGACGCCATCGCTGCCGACCGTATCGCCACTGGCGACAAATACCTCGACAGCGGCAAGCTGTATGTGGCCAAGTTCAATGCCGACGGCAAGGGCAGCTGGATTGAACTGAACATCGCCAACGCCGCGATTGCCGGCTACGCCACCTACAAGTTCGCCGACCAGGCCGACGTGTTTGTCAACGCCCGTCTGGCGGCCGATGCCGTCGGCGCGACCAAGATGGACCGCCCTGAATGGTGCTCGGTCAATCCGGCCAACGGCGAGATCTACTACACGCTGACCAACAACAGCAACCGCCGCGCCGAACCAAGCGGCTCGAGCCAGATGGGTCTGGACGCTGCCAATCCGCGCGCCTACACCGACATGAAGGGCACCACCGCCCAGCCGGGCAACCCGAACGGCCACATCATCCGCATGAAGGAAGACGCGGCCGGTTCGACCGCCACCACCTTCAGCTGGGACGTGTACCTGTTCGGCGCCGAAGCGGCTGCCGCTGCGAGCACGATCAACCTGTCGGGCCTCTCCGCGGACCAGGACTTCTCGAGCCCGGACGGCATGTCCTTCACCGCCTCGACCGGCATCTGCTGGTTCCAGACCGACGATGGTGCCTACACCGACGTCACCAACTGCATGATGCTGGCCGGCCGGCCAGGCACGGTCGGCGACGGCAAGAAGGTCACCGTGCCGAACGTGAAGGCCGACGGTTCGATCCTGAACGTCGACACCTACGTCGGCAAGGCCGCCACGGCGGACACGCTCAAGCGTTTCCTGGTGGGCCCGAAAGGCTGCGAGCTGACCGGCATCGCCGAAACGCCGGATGGCAAGGCGCTGTTCGTCAACATCCAGCACCCGGGCGAGACTACGGCCGCTGCCAATCTGGGCGACCCGACCAAGTACACGAGCCAGTGGCCAGCCAACGCCGGCTACGGCGCGGGCAAGCGTCCGCGTTCGGCAACGCTGGTCATCACCAAGAACGACGGTGGCCGTATCGGTTCGTGATCGCCTGATCTGATCGTTGCCTGACCTGAGGGGCCGACTGCTTGCGCAGCCGGCCTTTTTTTCGTTACGACGCTGTTCAAGGCGGCGCAAGCGGCAGCAGCGCCTTTCTGGCAGCCTTGAGCAGCGCCGCGCCCATGCGTTCGAGCCGTGGCGGCTGGATGCGCCACGCGTGCCAGTACAGTGGCACGTCGTGCGCGATGGCGGGCGACAGGTCGACCAGGTCGCCGCTCTGCAGCAGCGCCGCACACTGCTCGTGCGGCAGCATGCCGTAGCCAAGTCCGAGGCGCACGCTTTCCGCGAACGGATCGCTGGCCGGCACGTAGTGAAACGGATACGCGCCTTCGGGCAGACCGAATTGCGTGAGCAGGAACGACGACTGCATCGCATCCTTGCGATCGAAGACCATCAGCGGCGCGACCTGCGCGGTGGCGCGCGTGATCCCGTCCGGGAACCAGCGCCGCGCGAACGCGGGCGAGGCCACCAGCCGGTAGCGCATCACGCCGAGCAGGCTCGCGCTGCAGCCGCGCATCGGTTCCGGCTCGCCCGAGATGCAGGCCACCGCGTGGCCGCCTTCCAGCAGCGAAAACGTGTGGCCCTGGTTGTCGAGGATGAATTCGACCAGCAGCTGTTCGTCGATCAGGATGGGCGCCAGCACCGGCAACAGCCAGGTCGCCAGCGTGTCGTTGTTGACGGCGAGCGTCACGCGCGCCGGGCCCGGGTCGCCCGTCATCTCGGCCAAAAACTCCGATTCGAGCAGCGTGGAGCGGCGCAGGTATTGCAGCAGCCGCGCGCCGGGTGCGGTCGGGCGGCATGGCCGGCTGCGCACCAGCAGCGGCGTGCCCATGTCCTGCTCCAGCGCCGAGATGCGCTGCGAGACGGCCGACGGCGTGATCCTGAGCTGGGCGGCGGCAGCTTCCAGGCTGCCGGCGTCGATGGCGGCGAGGAAGGCGGCGCTGCGGCGAGGGTCGAGCTTCATGATTAGCGTTTCTTACGTGGCCTGAATAATCATGAATATAATTGAAGTGGATTTCAGGGGCTGGAATAGTGGCGGCTTTCGCACGAAAGGCTGCCATGTTCTCGCAACAGATCTATCTTCAGGGGCTGGGACTGGGCGCTGGTCTCATCATGGGCATCGGCGCCCAGAACGCGCACGTGCTGCGCACCGCAGTGCGGGGCCGGCACGTGCTGCCGACGGTCGCGACCTGCATCGTCGTCGATGCGATCCTGATCGCGGCGGGCACCAGTGGCCTGGGCGCGCTGATCGAGGCGTCGCCGGTCCTGATGCCGCTGGCGCGCTATGGCGGCGCGGCGTTCCTGGTCTGGTATGGCCTGCGCTGCTGGTCGAGCAGCTGGCGTGGCGGCGCGACCTTGTCCGGCGCCGCGGCAGCGCAGGCGCAGACGCTGGGCGCGGCGCTGGCGACCGTGCTGGCACTGTCGCTGCTCAATCCGCACGTGTATCTGGACACCGTGGTGTTGCTGGGGGCGGTCGGCAGTAGCCTGGCCGCGAGCGAGCGCAGTTCGTTTGCGTTGGGGGCGATCACGGCATCCGCGCTGTGGTTCTCGGCGATTGGACTGGGAGCGCGGCGCTTTGCGTCGACGCTGGCGCGGCCGGGGGTGTGGCGCGTGATCGAGGCACTGACGGGCGCCGTGATGCTGGTGCTGGCGGTGCTGCTCGTGGTCGACGCGTGAGGCTGCAAAAAAAGTGGATGGACCGGGTGCATGGCGGTGTAAAGTTGCATTTTGTCCATCCAATTTTCGAGGAGCTCGCTTGAACCGCAAGAACCGTTTGGCACTGAATCTGATGGCCCTGTGCATGGCCACCGTGGGCTGGTCCGGCGTGCACGCCGCCGACGTCATCATCAGCGCCGAGCGGCTGCTGGACGTGAAAACCGGACGCATGATCGACAAGCCCGAGATCCTGGTGCGCGACGGCAAAGTCGTCAGCATCGGGCGCGCGGGTGGCGCTGCGGCTGCTGGCGGCGTGGCGGCCGCTGGCGAAGCCCCCACGCGGATCGACCTGCCCGGCATGACGCTGCTGCCCGGCCTGATCGACATGCATGTCCACATCGACGCCGACCCCACCTACGGCGGCTACAGCAACCTCGAATACAACGACCGCTTCTGGTCGGCGCTGGCCGTCGTCCATGCGGGCAAGACGCTCGACGCGGGCTTTACCACCGTGCGCAATCTCGGCTCGGCCGACTGGAACGACGTCGGCCTGGGCCAGGCGATCGACGCCGGCAAGGTGCGCGGCCCGCGCATCATCCCCGCCGCCTGGTCGTTCGGCCCGACCGGCAGCCACTGCGACAGCACCTACTTCCCGCCATCGATGGACCAGAAAGGCCCGTACAACGCCGACGGTCCGGACGAAGTGCGCAAGTCGGTGCGCTCGCTGCGCAAGTACGGCGCCCAGGTGATCAAGGTCTGTGCCACGGGCGGCGTCTTCTCGCGCAACACCGAGCCGGGCCAGCAGCAGATGAACCTCGCCGAACTGCGCGCGGCCGTCGAGGAAGCACACCAGTGGGGCCTGCAGGTTGCTGCGCACGCGCACGGTGCCGCCGGCATCAAGGACGCCATCCGCGCCGGTGTGAATACCATCGAACACGCCAGCCTGATCGACGACGAAGGCATCGCCCTGGCCAAGAAGCATGGCGCATGGCTGTCGATGGACATCTACAACGGCAGCTACACGGCGGCCGAAGGTAAGAAAAACGGCGTGCTGGAAGACAATCTGCGCAAGGACCGCGAAGTGACAGAACTGCAGCGCCAGAACTTCAAGCGCGCGCACGCAGCCGGCGTGAAAATGGTGTTCGGCACCGACGCCGGCGTCCACCCGCACGGCGGCAACGGCAAGCAGTTCGCCGTCATGGTCCAGTACGGCATGACGCCACTGCAAGCAATCCAGAGCGCCACCATCAACGCCGCCGAAGCACTGGCACGCAAGGACGTCGGCATCATCGAACCCGGCCGCTACGCCGACCTCGTCGCCGTTGAAGGCGACCCAACGTCAAACATCCGCCTGCTGGAAGCCCCCGCCGTCGTCATCCAGAACGGCACCATCGTCAAACGCCTCACCCCCTAACAATGAGGGTCAGTGTAGAATTAATGAGCAATAGCCCAATATCAAGCCAGTAAATGTTACAGCGCCAACAGTATTGAATCACTTGAATGTGTGCCAGCTTTAATTAGGGTCAGAGTCGAATTAATTTTCAATTTATTTTCAAAAATTGACAAACAATTCGACTCTGACCCTAATTGTTTTCTTTGAATTTTATGCGATCAGGGATGATTTAATTTCCTGATTTAAATTAGTATCTTAAAGGCATAGTTTTATGCCGCATTACCCCATTAAACAATTAGGGTCAGAGTAGAATTAATGAGCAATTGATCCAATTTTCGTTCGATCTGGCTTCAATCTTGAGCTCGGCTTTATGTCTTGCAAATCAATTAGGGTCAGAGTCGAATTAATAAGAAATTGATTAACTGAAGTTGTCAAACAATTCGACTCTGACCCTCATTGTTTGTTTTTAGGAGAAGAAATGAAAGCAATTGTTTATACGCAGAATGGGTTGCCGATTGAGGACCCGAAGGCGCTGGTCGAGGTGGAACTGGCGATGCCGGAGCCGGGGCCGCATGATGTGGTGGTCGAGGTGCGCGCGGTGTCGGTCAATCCGGTCGATACCAAGATTCGCCTTGGCGTGGCGGTGACTGAACCGCGTGTGCTCGGGTGGGATGCCAGTGGTGTCGTGCAGTCGGTTGGCGATAGCGTCACGCTGTTCGCGCCCGGCGATGAAGTCTTTTACGCCGGATCGCTCATTCGCCCCGGCTCCAACAGCCAGTTCCAGGCGGTCGATGAGCGCATCGTTGGCAAGAAGCCGCGTACGCTTGGCTTTGCCGAAGCGGCTGCCCTGCCCCTGACGTCGATCACGGCCTGGGAGCTGCTGTTCGACCGTCTGCGCGTGCCTGAAGGCGGCGGGGCCGGCAAATCGCTGCTGGTCATCGGCGCGGCCGGTGGTGTTGGCTCGATCCTGGTTCAGCTCGCGCGCCAGCTCACCGAACTGACCGTTATCGGCAGCGCATCGCGCGATGCCACGCGCGAGTGGGTGACCAAACTGGGTGCGCACCATACCGTCGACCATACGCGCCCGATGCAGCCGCAGCTGGCCGAACTGGGCTTCGACCAGGTCGACATCGTCATCAGCCTGACGCACACCGATCATCACTACGCCGACATCATCGAGGCCCTTGCGCCGCAGGGCCAGCTGGCGCTGATCGACGACCCGGCCACCCTCGACGCGGTGCCGCTCAAGCGCAAGTCGATCTCGCTGCACTGGGAGCTGATGTTTACGCGCTCGCTGTTCGGGACACCCGACATGGTGCGCCAGCACGAGCTGCTGAACCGCGTGGCCGACATGGTCGATGATGGCCGCCTGACGACGACCCTCGGCGAGCACTTCGGCCCGATCACGGCCGACAACCTGCGCCGCGCGCATGCGCTGATCGAAAGCGGCAAGGCCATTGGAAAAATCGTCCTCGAAAACTTCTGACGCGGGAATCGCTTACCATCGTGGGGTTGAAAATCCCACGAACACCCGTGAACGCGAAAGGACCACCATGAACATTCTGTCAGCCGCCAAGAAACGCCATACCGCCAAAGCCTACGATACCGGGCGCCGCATCCCCGAAGAGGTGATGCAGCAGGTGTATGGCCTGCTGCGCAACAGCGCGTCGTCGGTCAATTCGCAGCCATGGCACTTCATCGTCGCCAACACGCCCGAAGGCCGCGCGCGCATCGCCAAGGCCACCCAGGGCAGCTATGGTTACAACGCCGCCAAGGTCAACGATGCGTCGCACGTGATCGTGCTGTGCTCCCGCGTCGATATGGACGAAGCGCACCTGGACGCAGTGCTGGAGCAGGAAGAACGCGACGGGCGCTTCCGCGACGCGCAGGCGCGCGCCGGCCAGGACGCCACCCGCCGTGGCTACGTCAACCAGCATCGCTACGGCACCAAGGATGTGGCCCAGTGGCTCGAGAAGCAGGTCTACCTGGCGCTGGGCACCGCGCTGGTCGGCGCGGCCACGCTGGAGATCGATGCCACGCCGATGGAAGGCTTCGACCAGAAGATCCTCGACGCCGAATTCGGTCTGAATGAGAAAGGCTTGACCAGCCTGGTACTGGTGAGCTTCGGCTACTCGTCGTCAGCCGACTTCAATGCGGGTTTGCCGAAGTCGCGCCTGACGCAAGAGGCGACCTTTACCTTCATCGATTGATGCGAGCGTAAGACTGGCCCACTTCGGTGGGCCTTTTTTTTTGTCTTGCGTCACCTCTGCGTACACTGCGGCCTGCGCACCAATTACTGTGGCGATGGCGATGCTGGCCTGGTCTACGGCACTGCCCCCTGGCAGTTTGCGTTTTTGATGACCATCTCTTTGTAGATATCGAGTGGGGGCATGCCCAGGGCAGCGCGGCGTGCCTCGACTTTCTCGCGATCGTCCAGCCGATCGAACTCTAGATTGCACGGCTTTTCCGGCAGCGACATCAGCTGGGTGCCATACAGCTGCGGCCTGCGCTCGGCCACCGCGACACGGTCGGACAGATAGGCAAAGTTGCGCCCTACCGGTTCGCCCAGCTCTGCAGCGATCTTCTCGAGCAAGGCCAACGTCTGCTTCTGGAATGCCCTGTCGTGATCGGCGTGCTGCACCAGCAGCCAGGCATCGCGCTCGGCGCGCTCACCGTGCCTTTCGGCGTCAGGAAAACCGCACTGTGCAAACAGGACTTTCAGACGCGCCGTGTTGGCACGGTCGATCACGCCCATGTGCGCCCCAATTTTTTGCTGGGCCGGGGTGTTGATTTCGCTGAAGTCGAGCCGGGAGCGCAAGGCCTGGTCGGCGCTGACCATCGTGCGCAGTTCCTTTGTGTAGTCCTCGCAGGCCGCCTGCGCCGGGACCCACGGCAAAGTCGCAGCAACGGCGACGCCCAGAACCTTCAAAAAATTCCGCATCCATATCCTTGATGGCAGTAATCAGCAGCACAGTGTAAGACCGCGCTCTGGCGAGGTCCACGCATCCTGCATGATTTGCTGCTGCCTTCCTCCTGACCAGTCATGCTGAAAAAGCTCAAGAGGCGACGTTCACGTTCATTTGAGCGGTGCTGCGCCATCGCAAGCGGGTGACAGCATCTTTTCCATGAACACGGACGCGATGCCGATCCCGCTGCGGTGCGCGTACACCTCGTCGCGCACCCGCACGAAGCTGGCGCGCTCGTAGAAGGCCACCGCATTGAGCGACGCCGACAGGAACAGGCGTTGCACGCCGCGCCTCTGCGCCAGCACTTCCAGCCAACGCAGCAAGTCCAGCGCGATCCCGCGTCCCTGATGCGCCGGATTGACAAACACCGCATCGACTTCGCCACTGGCCAGGTCGAGCATCGCGAAGCCTGCCAGCGCGCCGTCTTCTTCCGCCACCACGGCGCTCCCCAGATTCACCAGCGCCGCCAATGACGCCGGCGGCGCGCTCGCGCACCAGGTCTCGATCACGGTCGCCGGATAGTGCGCCGCGCAACTGGCCCGCACGGCCCGTGTGCGTAGCAGCCACAAGGCCGCAAGATCGGCTGCGGTGGCCGCGCGGCATATCAGCATGATCCACTCCTGATGGGTTGATGACAGCACATCGTACACGTGCCCGTACCAGGAAACGTGCGCAGAAAACAAGCGCAGAAACCGTGCGCCCGCATCCCCGTCACAGGCATATGCTGGCGCTGCATTCGTCGAGTCACCTTCACCGGAGTCGCCCATGAAACGCACACCTGCTTTGGCCGCCCTGCTGCTGGCCATGTCCGCCAGCGCCGCCGCCCACCACGGCTGGAGCGAGTACGACGCCACCCGCCCGCAGCAGCTGACCGGAACCATCGAGGAATCGGGTTACCGCCAGCCTCACGGCTACGTCCGCCTCAAGACGCCGGACAAAACCTGGCTCGTCGTACTGGCGCCACCCGGCCGGATGGAGAACCGTGGCCTGGCCAGGGACATGCTGGCCGTCGGCGGCACCGTCACCGTCGTCGGTTACCCCAACCGCACCAAGCCCGCCGAACTGCGCGCCGAACGCATCACGGTGGGCGACAAGGTCACGGAGCTGCGCTGAGCGCCGCGTACGCGGCGGCGGCGTGGCTCGCAGCGACCCCGCCGGCGCAAGCCCTGCGCGACGGCGCCTGGTTGTACCCGCTCGTCGAGATCGTCCACATCGTGGGCTTCACGGTGCTGGTCGGCGCGGTTGCCATGTTCGACCTGCGCCTGCTCGGCTTCGGGCCTGCGCGGCCGGCCGAGGCGCTGCCCGTGCAGGCGCTGGCGCGCCACCTGCTACCCTGGTCGTGGGCCGCACTGCTGCTGATCGTGCCCAGTGGCGTGCTGCTGTTCTCGACCCAGCCCGAGCTGCTGGATAACCGGGCCTTCCTGCTCAAACTGGCGCTGATCGGTGCAGCGGGTGGCAATGCGCTGGCGTTTCACGTCGGGCCCTGGCGCGCGGTAGCACGCTGGCCCGCCAGAGCGCCGCTACGCGCCCGGCTGCACGCGACGCTGTCGCTGCTGCTCTGGATCGGCGTTATCGCCTGCGGGCGGCTGCTGGCCTATGTGTAGCAAGCCTCTCGAACAACCACCCGGGCTTCGTGCTACAGTCTCCTGCCGCTTTCCTCCCGACCCGCCATGCTGAAACAGCTCACCACCTTTGCCATCGCCGCCCTTGTCGTCGCCAGCAGCGCCCACGCTGCGCCGCCGGTCTACGGCTTCGTCGTCAAGAACACCTACCCCCACGATCCGCAAGCGTTCACGCAGGGCCTGTCCTACCGCGATGGCTACCTGTACGAAAGCACGGGCCAGATCGGCCACTCGACGATCCGCAAGGTCGAAATCAAGACGGGCAAGGTGGTGCAGAAGGCCGATCTGCCAGCGAACGTGTTCGGCGAAGGCTCCACCGCAGTCGGCAATACCCTGGTCGGCCTGACCTGGCAGTCGCAGGTTGGCTATGTGTTCGACCTCAAGACCTTCAAGCTCAAACAGCAATTCAAGTACGAGGGCGAAGGCTGGGGCCTGGCGGGCGATGCGAAGCAGCTATACATGAGCGATGGCAGCGCCGCGATCCGCATCCTCGATCCCAAGACGATGAAAGAGCTGCGCCGCATCCAGGTCACGGCCGAGGGCCAGCCGGTGCCGCGCCTGAACGAGCTCGAATTCGTGAACGGCGAGCTGTATTCGAATGTCTGGGGGACAGACCTCATCCTGCGCATCGATCCCGACAGCGGCAAGGTCCTCGGCCTGATCGACCTGACCGGCCTGCTGCCGCCGGAAGCGCGCGGCACCACATCCGTCGACGCCGTCCTGAACGGCATCGCCTGGGACGAGAAAGGCAAGCGCCTGTTCGTCACCGGCAAGCTGTGGCCCAAGCTGTTTGAAATCGAGCTGGTGCCACGCCTGCGCCGCTGATCACGCGGCTTTCGTCACGTCGATCACGACCTTGCCGACGTGCGCGCCGGATTCCAGATAGCGGTACGCGTCCTGCGCCTGGTCGAACGGGAACACGCGGTCGATCACCGGCTTGACACCGCTGGCGTCGACGAAGCGCATCACGTCCTCCAGCATCGCGCGGCTGCCCACGTGCACGCCCACCAGGCGCTTGGCACTGGCCAGCAGCGTCGCCGGATTGACTTCACCGCCAAAGCCGCTCACGCCGCCAATGATGGCCACCGTGCCGCCCATCGCCACCGCCGCCACTGACCGGTTAACGGTGCCCTGGCCGCCCACTTCCAGCACCACCTGCGCGCCCACGCCATGGGTCAGGTGCAGCACTTCGTCCTGCCATTCGGGGATCGTGGTGTAGTTGATCGTGTGATGCGCGCCCAGCTTGCGTGCGCGCGCCAGTTTTTCGTCGCTCGACGAGGTCACGATGGTGCGCAGGCCGGCCGCGCGCGCCAGTTGCAGGCCCAGGATCGACACGCCGCCCGTCCCCAGCAGCAGCACGGTGTCGCCGGGCTTGACGTGATTGCTCGAGACGAAGATGGCATTCCACGCGGTGACCGCCGCGCAGGGCATCGTGGCAGCCTCGATGAAGCTCAGGCCCGCCGGGACAATCGCCAGCGCATCCTCGTGCAGCACGACTTCTTCAGCCAGCATGCCGTCGATGTCGCCGCCCAGGCCATTGCGGATCTTGGCCGGCGTGGGGCCACCCTCGTGCCAGAACGGAAAGAACGAACCGGCCACCCGATCGCCGACCTGCACGCGCGTGACGCCCGGCCCGACGGCCAGCACTTCGCCGGCACCGTCCGAGCAAGGGATGATCGGATCGTCGACCGAGACCAGGTAGTTACCGGATGCGACCATCAGGTCGCGATAGTTGAGCGAAACGGCGTGCACGCGAATGCGCACTTCGCCCAGGACAAGGTCGCGCACTGGATACTCGATGGCTTGCAGGCCATCGATATTGGCGCCGTGAAGAATTTGGTATGCCCGCATGGGTGCTCCTGTATTGAAGAATGTCGTGTTGAAAAAAGGCGCGGTGGTTGCCTTACACCGGCTTGGCCACCATCAGCCAGAAAATGACGATGAACGCTGCAAACGCCGGCACGCCCAGCGTCACCCAGATTCTGAAATAGCGCCAGTACAGCGCCGGCAACGGGGTATCGTCGCGCGCCGCGGCGCACGCCAGATCGCGCATCCGGATTTGCAGCCAGACCACCGGCAGCCAGCAGGCGCCGGCCAGCACGTACAGCATGATCGACCACATGATCCACTTGCTGTGCAGTGGATATCCGGCCAGGTGGATCATGTAGAAGCCGGTCAGCGGCTGCAGCACCGCCGTGGTGGCGGTGAACAGCCAGTCGGCGATCACCACGTATTTCGAGACCACCGCGATGGCGCGCACGTCGCGGCTCACGTTCGCAAACAGCATGTACCAGGCCGACCCGATGCCGGTGCCAAACAGCAGCGTCGACGAGACGATGTGCAGCCATTTGAGCACCAGGTAATCCATCATTTGTCCTCGAGGTGGTAGAGCAGCCAGATGGCCGCCAGCAGTGGCAGGTTCTTGATCAACGGCCCGAACGGATGGACCAGAAATTCCGGCAGCTTCAGTGCAATCACGACGCTGTAGACGCCGATCAGGCCAAATTGCGCCACCCACAGCCAGCGTCGCCGTGGCAGGAACAGCGTGCCCAGTCCCAGCAGCAGATCCAGGCCCGCCGCGCCGTACAGCGCGGGCAGTTGCAGCTCCGGTGGCACGCCAGCCAGCGCCAGCAGCGCCAGGCTGTCCTCGATCGGGTACAAGCCGAGCGAGACGATCGCCGTGATGATCCAGACCGCGGCAATGGCGTAGCGCAGGACCGGCAGCAGCCAGCCAAGCTTGGCGCGCGCCCGTTCGCACTCGGCGTCCTGAATGAAAGCACTGACCGGCCGCGGTGGATGGCCGATCAGGTTGGCCGTGAGCGTCGCGTCGGCGCTGTTGTCGTGATCGAGCATCTTCAGGGCGTCGCGATCCAGCAGCGAACCTGGCAGCAGCCCCGCGACGCCGGCCGCGAACCTGGCCACCGGCCCGGGCAAGTGCAGCACCGGCTGGCGGCCCATCGCCATCGCGCGGCGCAGCGTGGCCAGGTACTCGGTGAAGGGCATCGCCTGTGGCCCCACCAGCGGCACGCGCATCGTTGCGCCGCCGTCCGGCGCCATCGGCAGCCGGTGCTTGAACAGGCCGATGATGGCGGCCACCAGATCGTCGATGTGGATCGGCTGCACCAGTTGCGGCTTGCTGCCGAAGCGCAGCGTGAACGGCATGCTGGCCAGCGTGCGCATGGCGCGCGCGCTGGCGCCGTCGCGGCCATACACGAGCGACGGCTGGACGATGTAGGAACGCAGCGGCAGCGACGCGAGGTAGTCATCGGCCTCGCGCTTGGACACGTGATACGGCGTTGTACCCTCGCGGTCGGCCCCCAGCGCGGACAGCTGGATCACCATTTGCACGTCGTGCGATTCGGCGCAGGCGGCAAACAGGGCGCGCGGCGTTTCCTTGTGCAGGCGGACAAACGTCTGGCGGCCGCTCTCGCGAAAAATGCCGACCGTGTTGATCACGGCGTCGATTCCCGAGAGGCGCGACAGCCAGGTTGATTTATTGTTATCGTTAGTGAAATCAGCATGGATATAGCTGAGGCGCGGGTCGTCGCTCGTTTCGGGATGACGCACCGCACAGACGACGTGGTGGCCTTCGGTCAGCAACGCTTGCAACAAGTGTTGCCCAACAAACCCACTTGCACCCGTCAGCAAAATCCGCATCCGATGTTCCCTTTACGCGATCGAAAAGAGGATTGTATGAAATATACGGTAATACAGCGCGCACTCGTCTCCGGTGCGGCCTCGAGTATTGTCTCGACGGTCGCCATGGCGCTGGTCGCAAAGAAAGAAACCGGCAGCCCCTATGCCGCAACCAATGCCGTCAGCCACTATGTGAACGGTGGCAAGGCCAGCTTCCGCAACCGCTTCTCGCTGCGCTATACGGTGCCCGGTCTGTTGATTCACCATGCCAGCGCCACGGTCTGGGCGCTGGTGTTCGAGCGTGTGATGGGCGGCGTGCTCGATCAGAAGAACCCGTCGGCCGTCCTGGCCTCGGCAGCGGCAACGTCGGCCTTTGCCGCCTTCACCGACCACAAGCTGACGCCTCGGCCATTGCAGCCGGGGTACCAGAAACGCCTGTCGAACAAGTCCCTGGGTGTGGTCTACACGTCGATTGCCGTCGGCATGGCGCTGGGCTCGATGTTCTTGCGACGTAATCAACCGCCGAAGTAATGGTGTGTTAGTGGTGCGGCCTGGCTGTCGCCAGCCGCCGGGTGGCCTGCGCCGGTGGCGTGTCGCCCAGTGGCAGCAAGCCGGCGCCGCGCGCCAGGGCCCGCACCAGCATGGCCTCGCCCAAACGCAGGCCGTGGCCGCGAAGTTGCGGCAATGAGCGCACCGGCTCCGGTGTGATCTCGATAGCGGCGCGTACCAGCAGACGCTGGAGCGGCCGCAGGGGCGCCGGCAGGATCGGCGCCTCGCCCATGATCCGAATGAAATCGGCCAGGATGGCCGACCCTTCCAGGCCAGGCGCAATGCTGGCCAGCGTGCCTTCCCACTCGCTCCACGAGCGCGGCGCACCCGTCGCGCCATACAAGCGCGCCGCATGCTGCGCCTCGGCGAATGCCGCATCCTTCTCCAGCGCTGACAAACGGCGCGCGTAGCGGTGATACGCCTCGGTAAAGCCGAAGGTGGCCGTGGCCTGGACCCAGTCGAGCAGGCGCGGATCGTTCGCGTGGTACGGCACGCCGGCCGGCGTCGTGCCCTGCACGTGGCGGTGGATACGCACCACGTTCGCGATCAGTTGTTCGGCCGCCGAGCGGGGGCCATACACCGTCATCATCGCGGCAAAACCGGTGCGGCGCAGGCGCAGGCCCGGGTCGCGCCGGAAGCTGCTGTGGTCCCACACGCCGGTCCGCACCGACGGTTCGGCCAGTTCGAGCAGCACTGCCGTCACTCCGCCGACAAACAGCGCGACCGGGTTGGCGAACACCTGCCAGGTGATGCCGCCGGCCGGTGCCAGCGCCGGTTCTCCGGCCGGCTGGCTGAAGTCGAACGCCATGCCGGCCGGTGGTTGCATCAATGCCCGCAGCTGCGCCAGCACGTCAGCCTTTCTTGCCCCGCATGCGCTGCACCAGCGTCACCACGGCGACGATGATCGCGCCCACGAGCACGCCGACGAGCGCGTCAACCAGGGTCGGGACCAGGAACGCCAGCACGCCGCCGATGGCCGGCACGTCGACCACGCCGGCAGCCATGTTTTGCGCGAAGTGGTGCACGGCAGGGATGGCGTGGGCGATGATGCCGCCGCCGACCATGAACATGGCGGCGGTACCGACCACCGACAGCACCTTCATCAGGCGCGGCGCAAACGCCAGCAAGCCCTTGCCCAGGCCGCGCGCGGCGCCGTTCTGGCTTTTGCTCAGGTGCAGACCGGCGTCATCCATCTTGACGATGGCGGCCACCAGGCCGTACACGCCGATCGTCATCACGATGGCAATCGCCACCAGCACGGCGACCTGCTGGCCGAAGGCCACGCCCACCAGCGTGCCCAGTGAAATCACGATGATCTCGGCCGACAGGATGAAGTCGGTGCGCACCGCGCCCTTGATCTTTTCCTTTTCCAGCGCGACCAGCTCGACCTCGGTATTGGCCACCGCCGCCACGTGCGCGGCCTTGTGCTGTGCATCTTCTTCGGCGCTGTGCAGGAATTTGTGCGCGAGTTTTTCGGCGCCCTCGAAGCACAGGAATGCACCGCCGATCATCAGAAGCGGCGTGATGAGCCACGGCAGGAACACCGAGATCGCCAGTGCGGCCGGCACCAGGATCGCCTTGTTGACGAACGAGCCCTTGGCCACCGCCCAGACCACGGGCAGTTCGCGGTCGGCGCGCACGCCCGTGACCTGCTGCGCATTGAGCGCCAGGTCGTCGCCCAGGACACCGGCGGTTTTTTTTGCAGCGACCTTGCTCATCACGGCAACGTCGTCGAGGACGGCGGCGATATCGTCCAGTAAGGTCAGTAAACTTGCTCCAGCCATGGGTCGTGCTCCTTCAAAATTAAGTTGCAATGATAGTAACCGAGGCGCCGTAAAGTACCTACACGGTTCAGCGCCGGTTTTTGCGTTTCAACCCCGCCAATCTGCATCTCGTCGCTTTTGCCGCGCGTGCCGGATGCGTTGTACGTATCGTCCATGCTGAAGGTTGCGGTGCTGCAGCCTCGTCCCCCATCACGAAGGAGATCCCATGAACACCGATTCGATCCAGGCCGCCGCTCCCGTTCGCCGTGTCCGTCCTCCCAAGCGCAAGACCCGCATCACCATCTATCTCGACGACGAAGTCCTCAACGAATTTCGCACCTTGTCCGAGCGTTGCGGCACCGGATACCAGACCCTGATCAACGCCGCGCTGCGCAACCGTTTGAACGGCCCGATCGGCGAAACCGGCGTCGCATAAGGCTTCCTTGCAGATTTCCCTCCTGGCGCGGCATTACACTTGGCAATATTTATGCTAATCTTCCCGCTCTTTTAACCCCGGAGGGATTTATGAAAAAAGGCGAACTGATCGCAGAATTCGCGAAGCGTACCGAGATGTCCGGTGCTGCCGCTGGCGTGGCCGTGAACACGATCATCGAGATCATCACCGAGCGCCTCAAAAAAGGCGACACGGTCGGCATCACCGGCTTTGGCACCTTCTCGGTGACGAAGCGCGCTGCACGCAAGGGCCGCAATCCTGCCACCGGCGAAGTGATCAAGATCGCGGCGTCGAAGAGCCCGCGTTTCTCGGCTGGCGCGACCCTGAAGGCATCGGTCAACCCGACCAAAAAGAAGTAAGTACCATCCCACGGCCTTGTGCCGCGGCCCTGTGCGGGTCGCGCGCGCGAGGCTGATGCAGTAACGTCCCGTCGTCCACCCTCCCCGCTGTTCCCCTTTTCCTGCCTGCCACCATGAGCTTCGCCACCTGGATCGCCTTCGTCATCGCTGGTTCCCTGATCGCCATTTCGCCCGGTTCCGGCGCGGTGCTGTCGATGTCGCACGGCCTGGCCTATGGCCTCAAGAAAGCCAGCGCCACCGTGCTGGGCCTGCAACTGGGCCTGGTGCTGGTGTTGATCATCGCCGGCGCCGGTGTCGGCTCGCTGCTGCTGGCATCCTCGGTCGCCTTCACGATCGTCAAGGTGGTCGGCGCGCTGTACCTGATCTACCTGGGCGTGAGCCAGTGGCGCGCCGCGCCTGCGCCCGGCCCCGCCGCATCGACCGTCGGCCTGGAAGCGCATCCGTCGTTTGGCCGCCGCGTGCTGACGGGCTTCCTGACCAACACCACCAACCCGAAGGGCATCATCTTCATGGTCGCGGTGCTGCCGCAGTTCATTTCGAAAGATGCTCCGCTGCTCACGCAACTGGCGATTCTGGGCGTGACGATGGTCGTCATCGATTCGGTGGTCATGCATTGCTACGCGGCGCTGGCCGCGTCGATGCAGCGCTACATGCGCGATCCGCGCCACATGAAACTGCAGAACCGCGTGTTCGGCGGCGTGCTGGTGGTGATTGGCTCGATGCTGTTTTTCGTCAAGCGCCAGCCGGGCTGACGCGCCGGTCGGCCGGCAGATGCAACTGTTTGTAAGCCGCGTTGCCCGGTGAGCGGGCGCGCGTTGTAATGCGTTTGTAGATTTCCGTCTGCGTTCCCCTCCGGAGCACCACCATGACCCATCGTTTCGCCCCGACCGCCGCATTGCTCGTACTGGCGGCATTTTCCACGTCCGTGCCCGCGCAAACGGTGCTGCAGACCGACGCGCTCGAACAGGACCAGGCCCAGTTTCAGGATGACACGCAACTGGCC
Source organism: Telluria sp. ZT3P25 (assembly GCF_059685895.1). NCBI lineage: Bacteria > Pseudomonadati > Pseudomonadota > Betaproteobacteria > Burkholderiales > Oxalobacteraceae > Telluria > Telluria sp. ZT3P25. The sequence goes on along the minus strand of NZ_JCASIJ010000002.1, from coordinate 231,719 downwards.
GAGGCCCCGGGCCGGGCCGGACGTATCTCGCTGGTGGAGGGCAAGGTCGACATCGGCGGCGACATCGGGGCCGAATCGTCCCCGGCGCAACTGAACTGGCCGATCACGTCGCGCAACCTGATCTCCACCGCGCGCGGCGCGCGCACCGAGCTGCGGATAGGCTCCACCGCCATCCGGCTCGATGGCGACAGCTCGCTCGAGGTCACGGAACTGGATGACGACAGCCTGCGCCTGCGCCTGCATTACGGCAGCGTCAGCGTGCGCGTGATGAACGCCGATGTCGTGCCCGAATTCGAACTGCGCACCGCGCAAGCCACCGTGCGCCTGACGCAGCCGGGGCGCCTGCGCGTGGACGCCGAGCGTGAGCGCGATACGAGCCTCGTGAGCGTGCTCGATGGCGAAGCGCAGGTCGACGGCGCCGGCGCCAGCCTGACTGTGCGCGGTGGCCGTTCGGCCCAGGTGCGCGATGAAGATGTGCGCACGCTGCAGGCGCAGCGCGACAACTTCGACGACTGGTCGCTCACGCGCGACCAGGCCCTCGTGGCGGCGCAATCCTCGCGCCATATCGGCACCGAGATGACCGGCTACGAAGAACTCGACCGCTACGGCAGCTGGAGCACCAGTTCGGACTACGGCAGCCTGTGGACCCCGCAGGTGGCCGCCGGCTGGACGCCCTACCGCGACGGCAGCTGGACCTTCATCGCCCCGTGGGGCTGGACCTGGGTCGACAATGCGCCGTGGGGTTACGCGCCCTTCCACTACGGACGCTGGGTGCAGGTCCGGGATCGCTGGGCCTGGGCACCGGGGCGCCTCGAGCGGCGCCCGGTGTGGTCGCCGGCGCTGGTCGGCTGGGTCGGCGGCAGCAACTGGAATGTGGGCTTTCAGTCGCGTAACCTGGCGGCGCATGGCTGGTATCCACTGAGCCCGCATGACCGCTATGTGCCGGGCTACCGTCTGTCGGGCGAGCGCCTGCGCCGCCTGAACGACTGGCGCCAGGCTACCCGCCGCGAGCAACAGCAGCCAGGTCGCCACAATGGCCTGACCGTCGTGCCGCGCGACCAGTTCGGCGGGCGCGGTCCGGTGATTGTCCCGCGCGCGCCGCGTCCGAACCGTCCGGAGCAGCTGGTAGCGGGCACGCCGGGCAGCGCGCCACCACCACCACTGGTGGCGCGCCCCGGCTGGAACCGCGACCGGCGCGACCTGCTCGAGCGCGCAAATGGGGAGCGCCCTGGTCTGGACCGCATGCAGTTCGAGCAGCAGGCGCGCGAACGCGGCGAGCAGGAACGGCTCACGCGCGAACGCAATAACGGCGAGCGGCTGGCGCGCGAGCGCATGGACGGTCAGGAGCGGGCGCTGCGCGAGCAGGGCGAACGTGAACGCATGGGGCGCGAGTTCGACAACCGCAACCAGATGGACCGCATGCGGTTCCAGGTCGAGCGCAACGACCGCGAGCGGTTCGGGCGCGAGCGCATGCGCGAGCAAGCCGAACGCGTTCAGCGGCAGCCGGTCATGTCGACCAATGCGCCGGTGTTTGCTCGGCCAGATTCACGGCCAGATTCGCGGCCCGAAGCTCGTCCGGACCGGCGGCCTGAATCGCAGCCAGACCGGCGTCCCGAGCCGGCTGCGATGCTGAACGCGCCGCAGCGGCCTGCCGCGCCGCCGCAGATGGTGGCGCCACCGGCGCCGCGCCCGCAGCCATCGGCGCCCGCGTTCACGCCGGCGCAGCGCAACAACGATCAGCGCGCCAACACCGACGCGCGCGGCGTGTCGCGCGTGGAGCGCTGACCGGTACCGGCGGTTTTCAGCCCACCCTCAGGGCGAAACCGCCGGTATTGGCTACAATGCGCTTTTGCACAGGATTACAGCCATGGACCCCAAAGATTCCCTCATCGAATACCCGAGCGACTTTCCGATCAAGGTGATGGGCGCGACCCACATCGACTTCGCCCCGACCATCGTGGCGCTGGTGACCCAGCTCGACCCGACCTTCGACGAGAGCAAGCTGGAAACCCGGCCGTCGGCCAAGGGCAACTACACGGGCCTGACCGTGACCATCCGCGCGACCAGCCGCGAAATGCTCGACGAGGTGTACCGCACGCTGTCGACGCATCCGATGGTCAAGATGGTCCTGTAACAGCGGCCGCCCCCGATGGTATCGACTTCTCCGCTGATCCGCGAACTCGGCCAGGCCGACTACGAGCCCACCTTCGCGGCGATGCGCGCCTTCACCGATGCGCGCACGCCCGAGTCGCGCGACGAGCTGTGGATCGTCGAGCACCCGCCCGTGTTCACGCTGGGCCTGGGCGCCGACCGCGAGCACGTACTGGCGCCGCACGACATCCCCGTCATCCAGACCGACCGTGGCGGCGAAGTGACCTTCCACGGGCCCGGCCAGGTCGTGATCTACCTGCTGATGGACCTGCGCCGCAACAAGCCGGGCGGCAAGCTGTACGCGCGCCAGTTTGTCGAAAAAATCGAACAGGCGGTGATCGATGTGTTAGGGGCGTATAATCTTGGTGGTGAGCGCGTTGCCGGTGCACCCGGCATCTATATCGCAGACGGTCCGCGCAAAGGCGCCAAGATCGCCGCGCTGGGCCTGAAAGTACGCGGCAATGGTTGCACCTACCATGGCGTATCGCTGAACGTGGCGATGGACCTGGCCCCGTTCACCTGGATCAATCCGTGCGGTTACTCCGGACTGGTCACAGTCGATATGCGCACGATGGGCGTCGAGGCGCCGCTGCACGATGTACAGCGGGCGCTGGCCCAGGCCCTGGTCGATCAGCTGGCACCCGAGGGCGTCCAGCCAGACCCGAACAAACCAACTGACAGCCCGTGAGGGCAACGAGCCTATGACTTCCGAAATCGATACCGGTATCGCCTCCGCAGCCGCCTACAACGCCAGCGAAAAGCAAAAAGGCGCCAGCAAGACCTCGCGCATCCCGATCAAGATCGTGCCGATCGCCGAGATGGAGCGCCTGAAAAAGCCCGACTGGATCCGCGTCAAGGCGGCCACTGCCTCGTCGCGCTTCTACGAAATCAAGGACATCCTGCGCGCCAACAACCTGGTGACCGTGTGCGAAGAAGCGAGCTGCCCGAACATCGGCGAATGCTTCGGCAAGGGCACCGCGACGTTCATGATCATGGGCGACAAGTGCACCCGCCGCTGCCCGTTCTGCGACGTCGGCCACGGCCGTCCGGACCCGCTCGACATCAACGAGCCGGCCAACCTGGCCAAGACCATCGCCGCGCTGCGCCTGTCGTACGTCGTGATCACGTCGGTCGACCGCGACGACCTGCGCGACGGCGGCGCCGGCCATTTTGTGGAGTGCATCCAGAAAACGCGCGCCTCGAGCCCGGGCACCAAGATCGAAGTGCTGGTGCCCGACTTCCGCGGTCGCCTCGAGAAAGCATTGAACATCTTCGCCGACGGCCTGCCCGACGTGATGAACCACAACCTGGAAACCGTGCCGCGTCTGTACAAGGAAGCCCGTCCGGGCGCCGACTACACGCACTCGCTGGTGCTGCTGCGCGACTTTAAAAAGATGTACCCGAGCGCGGTCACCAAGTCGGGCATCATGGTCGGCCTGGGCGAGACCGATGAAGAAATCCTGCAGGTGATGCAGGACATGCGCGATCACGACATCGACATGCTCACCATCGGCCAGTACCTGGCGCCGACCAATTCGCACCTGCCGGTGCGCCGCTACGTGCACCCGGACGTCTTCAAGATGTTCGAGCAAAAAGCCTACGAAATGGGCTTTGTGCACGCGGCTGTCGGTGCGATGGTGCGTTCGTCGTATCACGCCGACCAGCAGGCGCACAACGCGGGCGTGGCGGCCTAAGCTCCCTTAAGCTGCCTTCTCCGGCCATCACGTGCCGGCGAAGGCAGGCCGCACCGCCTGACATGCCGCCGCAGCAATGTCGGCGGAACCCCTCCCTTGACCCCGCTGCCGCAGCGCTCCCTGCGCGACGATCCTCCCTGTGTCGGGTCGTATGTCCACGTTCCTTCCTTCGCTCTCGTTATTAAAGACCGCCGTTGCAGCATGGATGCGGCATTCGATTCTGGGCACTTGATTCTTGCTGAATATAATCTCTCGTAATACTAAATAATGCTCGAAGCATTTAATTTTGTATATTTCGGTGATATGCGGAGGAAATGGAGTAACGTTCGTCGCGATGCTAATATAGTTTGGTTTCGGCAGCCTGATTAGCATTCGATAAAATTCGAATAGACGGCACGCTTTGATGCGCGCGCTCATGCAAATGCATTCCCGTTCGTTTAAATGAAAAGTGCCATGTTATTCAATCTGATCGCAGCGGGCGTTGCCGCAGGTTTTATGGCAGGGATATTCGGCATTGGCGGTGGCGCGATTGTTATTCCAGTGCTGATGTATCTGTACCAAAGTGGCGGCATGGACACTAACGAGGCAATTCGTCTCGCATTCGGTACTTCGCTCGCCACCATGGCATTCACTGGCTTGGCCTCATTTCTGAGCCACTGCGAACGTGGCAATGTCGACTTTGTCTGGCTGAAAAAACTGTTCATTCCCGCAGGCCTGGGGGCGACGGCAGGCGCCCTGGTGGCAACACGCATACCGGGCGTCTGGCTTGCGCTCGGCCTGGCGCTGATGCTGGCCTATTTCGGGTTCAAGTTGCTGATCCAGCGCGAGCATGACGGGACGGTGTCGGTGGCCTTCGTGCGTTTCCGGGTGGTTGCCGGCGTATTGTCAGGCGTTGCCTATTCATTGGCGGGCATGGGCGGCGCTTCGGTCATCACGTTCTTCCTGACCCATGTCGGATTACCGATTCGCCGTGCGATCGGCACCGCCACCGGCGTCATCCTGCCCATCTCGCTGGGCGCGATGATCGGCTTCGGCATGACCGCCGGCGCGCCGCACGACTGGCGCTGGGGCTATATCGACCTGCATGCGCTGCTGGTGATGAGCGTGTGTGCGGTGGTGGCGTCCAGGTTCGGCGTGTGGGCGGCGGCGGCATTGCCGACCTTGGTGTTGCGCCGGGGATTCGGGTTGTTCATGATGGGCCTGGCGGGCAAAACCATCTACACGGCGGTGCTGTAACGCGACGGCGGCTGGTAGCACGACAGGAATTGGCCAGTGCCGTGCGCGATTCGCATCCGCGATATAGTAGCGGCAACCGATTTTTGCGCAGCCAGCCATGAGCATTCTCCCGAACGAGACCCCCGCCGATATTCCCGAAGACGACGCCGCGCTCGAGCGCGCACTTGACCTGGCCGCGCGCGGCATCGAACTGGTCAAGATGGAAGGCCGCGTGTTCCTGCGCTTCTCGGGCGCGGTGCGCTACGAAGGCTTGCATGTGCCATATCGTCTGGTGCCGTCGCGCGGCGTGCTGGCCAAGCCGAGCAAGTGGCGCAAGCTGGATCTGGCCGGGCGGCGCGCACTGATCGAAGAGCGCACCGGTGACGCCGACCTCGCGCGCCTGCACCAGGACGCCGAGGAATTCGTGCGCGACCTGGCGGGCGACGCCGACGACGCCGGCTACGATCCGATGCTGTTTCTCGATGTGCTGGACGAACTGCAGACGTCCGAGCCGGCCGAGTACGTGTTCCAGCGGATTTCGCAGCGGCTGACCCACGCGATCGAGCGCGACGCCGAAGAGCGCCACGCGGCGCGCACCAAGGAAAGCATCAACCTGGCCGAGTACCCGCGCTCGTTCGACGTCGCCAGCCGCATGGGCCGCAAGTTCATCGCGCTCCTGGGCCCCACCAACTCGGGCAAGACGCACCGCGCGATGGAAGCGCTGGCCAAGGCGCCAAGCGGCGTGTATCTGGCGCCACTGCGCCTCCTGGCGCTGGAAAACTACGAGCGCCTGCAGGCTGCGCGCCCGCATGGCGAAGCGATCAAGGTCAGCCTGATCACGGGCGAAGAACGGCGCCTGGTGGAGGGCGCGACGCACGTCGCCAGCACCGTTGAAATGCTCGACACCAAAACGCCGATCGACGTGGCCGTGATCGACGAGATCCAGATGCTGGCCGACCGCGATCGCGGCGCCGCCTGGACTGCCGCCGTGTGCGGCGCGCCGGCATCGGTCGTGTACCTGGTCGGCGCGCCGGAAGCGCGGCGTGCGATCGAGGCGCTCGCCGAGCGGCTCGATGTGCCGCTCGAGGTGCACGTGCTCAAGCGGATGGGGCCTCTGGAGATGGAACCGATGGCCGTGCGCAAGCTGTCGAACCTGCGTCGGGGCGACGCCGTGATCGCGTTCTCGCGCCGTGAAGTGCTCAAGTGGCGCGACATGATCACCGACAAGGGGCTGTCGGTGGCCACCGTCTACGGCAATCTGTCGCCCGAGGTGCGCCGTGCGCAGGCCGAGCGTTTCCGCGATGGCCAGGCCGATATCGTCGTTGGCACCGATGCGCTGGCGATGGGGCTGAACATGCCGATCGCGCGCATCGTGATGACGACCACGGTCAAGTACAACGGCGTCGAAGAAGAAGAAATCTCCGCTGCGCTGGCCAAGCAGATCGCGGGGCGGGCAGGGCGCTACGGCGTGCACGACGAAGGCTTCGTGGTCGGTTACGACGACGAGACGCACCAGGTCATGCGCTCGCTGATGAAGGAAAAAATTCCGGCGGTGGCAACGAGCGGTTTTGCCGTGGCGCCGTCGCTCGAGCAGCTGCACCGCATTTCGTCGGTGACGGGCGAGACGTCGCTGGTCAAGCTGCTCAAGCGGTTTGTCCACAATATCGACGTGCCGGACGGCTTCTTCTACCCGCGCATCACCGAAGACCAGAACGAGCGCGCCGAGTGGCTCGACACGCTGCCGCTGTCGGTGGCCGACAAGTTCATGCTCTCCCTGGTGCCGATCTCGAGCCGCGTACCGGCGCTGCAGAAGGCGTGGGAACACTGGTGCCTGTCGCTGGCCAAGAAGATCGTCGTCAAGCTGCATGGCCACAGCAATCCGCAGCAGCTGTTCTACATGAACCTGCAAGAGGTCGAGGACCAGTGCCGCGTGTATTCGGCCTATGCGTGGCTGGGCTACCGGGCGCCGGAGTACTTCCCGAGCATCGCGCTGGCGCAGGAGCTGGCGCGCGAAGCGTCCGAGCGGGTCGACGCGCTGCTGCAGCAGCAGAACGCGGCGGCCCGGCAGCGGCATGGCGGGAAGAGTAGCGGCAAGGGTGGCAAGCACCATGAGGGGCGGCGCCGCTGACGCCAAGCATGGTCTCGGTGTACGATGCCGGTTTCATAAAAACACCGAGACAACCCCATGAGCATCCCGCATACCCCTGACGCTTTCAACACCTTCGGCGCAACCTATCTGCCTGGCCACCTGGGCATCCAGATTCTTGAGGTCAGCCCCGGCAAGCTGGCCGCCGAGATGCCGGTCGCGCCGCACCTGCTGGCGCCGAACGGCTACCTGCACGCCGGCAGCGTCGTCACGCTGGCCGATACCTGCGCCGGCTACGGCTGCATCAGCAACCTGCCGGAAGGCGCGCAGAACTTCACGACGATCGAATTGAAATCGAACCACCTGGGCACCGCGCGCGAAGGCACCATTGCCTGCGTCGCCACCGCAGTGCATCTGGGCCGCACGACGCAGATCTGGGACGCCACCGTCACGGACAAGGCCAGCGGCAAGACCATCGCGCTGTTCCGCTGCACGCAGATGATCCTGTATCCGAAGGCGTAATCAGAATCAGCCGGCCAGCTCTTTCTCGATCAGCTTGTGCACCGCGCCGAAGTCCGGTGCGCCGACATAGGTCTTGATGATGCGGCCCTGCTTGTCGATCAGGAAGGTGGTGGGCGTGAGCGTAACGTCGCCGAACTGGCGCGCGATATCGCCCGCCGAATCGAGCGCCACGGTAAATGGCAGCTTGCGCTGCTCGGCAAAATTGAGCACGTAGTCGGGCCGGTCGTACTGCATCGCGACGGCGACGAATTCCAGGCCCTGGGCCTTGTACTTGTTGTAGGTCGCGACCATGTCGGGCATCTCCTTGACGCAGGTGACGCACGAGGTGGCCCAGAAGTTGACCATCACGACCTTGCCGCGCAGTGACTGCGTGGATACCTTGTCGCCGGCGATGCTAATGAACGTGACGTCCGGGGCCGGCGTGCTGCTGGCCAGCGAGGCGTAGCCGATACCGGCCAGCGCCAGCACGACGGCGCCGATGGCGGCAGGCTTGATCCAGGAGCGGGAAGAGGTGGACGCGGTGGACGCGGGGGATGCGGTCATGGTCGGCGATCGTAGTAAAAAAGCGGCAGGGCCATTATAGCCCTGCCGCTTTTTTGCATGGTGCGCATGCACCCGGGGTTCAGGAACCCTGCGGTGCGTTCTGCGCGTTGGTCTGCTTGGCGCGTGCGTCTTCTTCGCTGATGTACTCGAAGATCTTCACCACGCTCGTCACGCCCGAGACGCCCTTGGCGACGTCCGCAGCGATATTGCCTTCGCGCGGCGTGACAAGACCCATCAGGTAGACCACGCCGCGTTCGGTCGTGACCTTGAACGAGATCGCCGACACGGTCTTCATGTCGACCAGGCTGGCCTTCACCTTGGTGGTGATGAGCGCATCGTTCGAGCGCGACGTGTAGCTCGACGAACCCGAAATCTTCAGTTCGTTGATGACCGACACGACGTTCTCGATCTTGCGCACTTCGCGCTCGGCCGCGGCCTTCATGGCTTCGTCGCGCACTTCGCCGGTGAGCAGCACCTTGCGGTTGAAGCTCGTGACGTTGATGTTGCCGTTGCCATTCGTGACTTCGCGCATCTTGATCTCGGCCTTGACCGTGACCGACTTGTCTTCGGTCTGGGCGCCAAGCGTGCGGCGGTCGACCGCCGAGACGGCGCTGCCGATGCCGGCGCCGACGATGAGGCCAAAGCAGCCCGACAGCGATGCCAGCAGGGCCGAACCCAGAACGACTTTCGTCAACAGCACGGCCATAGGCCGGCGGGTATTACGCATTCTCGTCTCCTCCGAACAGCGCGACGTCGATGCCGTCGCAGATGCAGTGAATGGCGCACAGGTGAACTTCCTGGATCCGCGCGGTGCGCGAATGCGGGACGTTGACGTGGACGTCGGCGTCGGTCAGCAGCTTGGCCAACTGGCCGCCGTCCTTGCCTGTAAACGCCACGATGCGCATTTCGCGCTCGAGCGCCGCTTCGACCGCAGCGAGCACATTGCCCGAGTTGCCCGAAGTGGAAATGGCCAGCAGGATGTCGCCGGCCTGGCCGAAGGCCTGCACCTGCTTGGAATAGATTTCGCGGAAGCTGTAGTCGTTGCCAACGGCCGTCAGGATCGACGTGTCGGTGGTCAGCGCAATGGCCGGGAGCGGGAAGCGCTCGCGTTCGAAGCGCCCGACCAGCTCGGCAGCGAAGTGCTGGCAGTCGGCGGCCGAACCGCCGTTACCGCAGGCCAGGATCTTGTTGCCATTGGACAGGGCGCCGAACATGAGTTCGACCGCCTGCGAAATGTGGGGAGCCAGGGTTGCAGCCGACCTCATCTTCAGGTCAGCGCTCTCCTGGAAGTGAGCGAGGATGCGTTGTGTATTCATAGCCGAGGATTATAGTGTAGTAGCAAGGGGCACTGGGCAAGGTCGGTAAAAATTGCTTACACTTCAATCACGTTCTGCAGCCACTCGATCTGTTCGCCATCGATAGCGATGACGTCGAAGCGGCAGGGCGGGGTGACAGGAAAGCGCAGCAGGTACACCTGGGCCGCGCAGACCAGGCGCCGGATCTTGGCCGGTGTGATGCTGGCTGCGGCGCCGCCTTGTGCGCTGCTGGCGCGCTGGCGTACCTCGACGAACACGAGGGTGGCGCCGTCGCGCATGATCAGGTCGATTTCGCCGCCCTTGCAGCGAAAGTTTTCTTCCACCGGCGCCAGCCTGTGGCGGCGCAGGAAAGTGGCAGCGGCAAGTTCATACTGGTGGCCCTGGGCCTGCCGTTGGGACAGGCGCCCGGGCCACATGTCACTGGCCGGTGGAGACCGCTTCGAACACGCGGCCGGTGACAGCGGCGCCATCGGCGCCAGGCATCGCATCCCGCACGACGACGCCGGTCTCGACGCGGCGGAACGCACGCGCGCCCTGGCCCATGTCGATCGACAGGCGGCCCGTGGCGCCGTCGAGCTCGAATGCGCCGGACGGGCGCAGGGACAGCTCGCGTGCGATGCGGTAGGCATCGATGCCCAGCGCGTACAGGCGCTGCAGATCGAGGCCCTGGCCGCCGCTGCTCCAGCTCGGGTAGCTTGCCACGGCCGGGTGATCGGCCTGCACGGTCCATGGCAGGTCGAGGATGCGCACGCCGACCAGCTCAGGCGGGATGCTGGCCGGGTCGCGGCCCGGGTTGACCGAGGCCGTGCCATAGGTGGGCGTCGAGGTGCCGAGCGCGCTGCGCACCTGGCGCAGGCTGTTGGCGTCGAGCGCCGCGTAGACCAGTTGCGGCGGCTGCGATTGCAGGCGCGCGCGCAGGTCGGCCAGCGCATTGCCGTCGACATAGCCACCGGCATTGGGCAGTTCGACCGTGTTCTGGGTGCGGCCCAGTTCGGACCAGCGCGCGCTGAAGGCGCCCGACAGGCGCTGCTGCCAGGTGGCGCGGCCGGTCAGCACCAGTGCCTGGCCGGATGGCTGCTCGCCCGCAGCCCAGTCGGCCACCTGGCGCGCTTCGTCTTCGAGCGAGAAGCCGATGACGAGCATCTTGGACGGCAGCGCGGCCGCCACCTGCGGGTGATTCAGCGCGATGGTCGGCTTGGTGACGGCGCCGCTCGTGGCCAGGGCCGCCACGGCAGGGCGCGCGAGCGGACCGACGACGATGTCGTTCTCTGCGGCCGCCATGCGGTAGGCGTCGAGCGCGGCCTGCGACGAGTCGCCGGTGGGCACGAGGTTGACGGTAACGCCGCCGCGCTGCTGGTCGTACGCGGCCATGAAGCCGGCGCGTACCGCTTCGGCCGGCTGGGCCAGCGCCTGCGATTCGAGGGGCAGGAGCAGCGCGACACGGACGGTCGGGCCACTTGGCGCCGCCGCGGCACTTGGCGTGCTGCCGTCGGCGCTCGGCGGCAATTCGACCGGACTGGTCTGGACACCGCTATCGGAACGCGGCGCAGGTGGTGTATAAGCAGGTGCGATTGGCGCAGGGCTTGTCACTGACGCGCCTGGGCCGCACAATCCGCCTGGCATGCCACAACCGGTATCGGGTGGCAGGGGCGTACTGCCGCACGCGGCCAGCATTGTCGTGAGTGAGGCGGCAATCAAGCCCGTGAGATTTTTTTTCTTCAGCATCGGAACCCTATATGACAGAACAGCAGACCATCGACATCGCCCGACTTCCCGTCATGGGCGAGGCGGCCCAGCAGTCCTATCCTACCGCAACGCTGTATGTCGTGGCTACTCCGATTGGCAACGTCACCGACATCACCCTGCGCGCTTTACACCTGCTGGCCCTGGCCGACGTCGTCGCCTGTGAAGACACGCGCAAGACTGGCGCGTTATTGCAACGCTTTGGTTTGAGCAAGAGCACGATCGCGGCGCACCAGCACAATGAGCGCGAAGTGGCCGACAAGATTGTCGAGCGCCTGCGCGCCGGCCAGCGCGTGGCGCTGGTGTCCGACGCCGGCACACCGGGGGTGTCCGATCCGGGTGCGCGCATCGTCGATGCCGTGCGCGCCGCGGGCCTGAACGTGGTGCCGTTGCCGGGCCCGTCGGCGGCGATCACAGCACTGTCGGCCAGCGGCCTGGTCAATGACCGCTTCCACTTTGTCGGCTTTCTGCCGGCCAAGGCCAAGGGCCGCGAGACGGCGCTCGCGCCCCTGACGCGCGAAACGTCCACGCTCGTGTTCTACGAGGCCCCGCACCGGATCGTCGATTGCGTCGAAGCATTGGTGGCCGCATTCGAGCCGACCCGCCAGGTCGTGTTTGCCCGGGAACTGAGCAAGATGTTCGAGGAAATCCACCGCTGCACGCTGGGCGAGGCGCTGGTCTGGGTCAAGGCCGACGCGCACCGCGAGAAGGGCGAATTTGTCGTGCTAGTCGAGGGCGCAGTGGAAGCGAGCGACGCTGAAGACATCGAGGCCGAGCGCGTGCTGCAGATCCTGCTCACCGAATGCAGCGTGAAGCAGGCGGCCAATCTGGCGGCGCAGATCACGGGGCGCAAGAAGAATGCCTTGTATGAGCGGGCGCTGCAGATCCGGGGTGAGTGAGGATTTTGACGCGAAATCCTTGACCAAGTGACGGCAAGCCGGTATTATCTTGCTTCTTCGGAGTGTAGCGCAGCCCGGTAGCGCACCTGGTTTGGGACCAGGGGGTCCAAGGTTCGAATCCTTGTACTCCGACCAGCATTAAGAGAAAAGCCGACAACGTGAGTTGTCGGCTTTTTTCGTTGTGCGGCCGTTTTCCTTGAAACAGCCCCCGGCACACCGGGGGCCTGCAGGTCAACCGGCCCGTTTGGCCGCCAGCGCATTGCCGGCGCGGCTGATGCTCTTGCGGCCCAGTTGCGCGGAGATGAACAGCCCGGTATCGACCACCTGGTCGAGATCCACGCCCGTCTCGATGCCCAACCCCTGCATCAGATACAGCACGTCCTCGGTCGCCACATTGCCGGTTGCGCCCTTGGCATACGGGCAGCCGCCCAGACCCGCCACCGATGAGTGGAAAATCGCCACGCCCACTTCCAGCGCCGCATAGATGTTCGCCAGCGCCTGGCCATAGGTGTCGTGGAAGTGGCCAGCCAGCTGGTCCATCGGAAACTCCTGCGCTGCGCGCAGCATCACGGCCTGCGTCTGACGCGCGGTTGCCACGCCGATCGTGTCGGCGATATCAATCTCGTCACAGCCCAGGTCGCGCATGCGCGCCACGACGTCGCCCACAGCGTCCAGCGACACGGCACCCTGGTACGGGCAGCCGAACGCCGTGCTGATCGAGCCGCGCAGGCGCAGGCCGTGCTCCCTGGCAGCGCGCGCGACCGGCTCGAAGCGCGCGATCGACTCGGCAATCGAACAGTTGATGTTCTTTTGCGAGAACGCCTCGGACGCTGCGCCAAACACCACGACCTCGTCGGCCTTGCCGGCCAGCGCGGCCTCGAAGCCCTGCATGTTCGGCACCAGCGCCGAGTAGATCGTGCCGGGCCGGCGTTCGATGCGGGCCAGCACCTCGGCGGACGTCGCCATCTGCGGCACCCATTTGGGCGAGACGAACGCCGCCGCCTCGACATTGACGAAGCCGGCGCGCGCCAGGCGCTCGACCAGTTCAATTTTCACGTCGGCGCCGAGCGCTTCTTTTTCGTTCTGCAGGCCGTCGCGGGGGCCGACTTCGACAATCTTGACCTTGGTTGGCAGGGGTGTCATTTCTTAATATCCACGTTGGCGATCGACGAGGTCGTCGACCGGTTGGCCGCGTTCCAGGGTGTCGATCTTGGCGACGATCTGGCGCACGGCGTCCTGGCGCATGGTGAGCGCCGAAATATGCGGGGTGAGGGCGATGCGCGGCTCGTTCCAGAACGGGTGCTGGGCCGGCAGCGGCTCGTGGCGGAACACGTCGAGCGTGGCGCCGGCGATGTGCCCGGAGCGGATCAGTGTCATCAGGTCGGGCTCGGCCAGGATCGCGCCGCGCGAGACGTTGATCAGAAACGCGCCAGGCGCCAGCTTGCCCAGATTGTGGCGGTCGAGCAGGTTGGTGGTCTCTGGCGTCAGCGGCAGCAGGCAGACCAGCACGCGCGTGCCGTGCAAGAATTCGCCGAATTGCGCCATGCCGGCATAGGTTGGCACGCCCGGGATGTCTTTCGGGCTGCGGCTCCAGCCGCGCACGGGAAAGCCGAAATGGCGCATCGCCTCGACCACCGGCATGCCCAGCCGGCCCAGGCCCATGACGCCGATCGTGAACGATTCCTTCGGATGCTGCGGCAGCGGATTCCAGGCGCCGTGCCTGGCCTGCTGCTCGTATTCGTCGAAGCGGCGGAAGTAGCGCAGCACCGCATGCGCCACATACTCGGCCATCTGCACGCCCATGCCGGCGTCGCCCAGGCGCACCAGCGGCACGTCGGGCAAGGCATCGCCAAACTTGAGCAGCGCGTCGACGCCGGCGCCCATCAGGAAGATCGCCTTGACGCTCCCCAGCTGGGCCAGCAGCGCGGGGGCCGGGTTCCACAGCACTGCGTAATCGCAGTGCGCCAGTTGCTCGCCTTCTTTCCAGATGACGGTCTCGACGCCTGGCAGCACGCTGGCAAACGCGTGTTCCCAAGGCTCGCTGACGCCATCGCCCCGGTACAGGACAATACGCATGTCTCCCCCTCATCGTGTAGGGTGGTTTTTATGGGTGTTGCTTACGCCGCCTTGAAGGCCAGCAGCGGCGCGCCGTCGGCAACCTGGTCGCCGACCTCGTACAGCACGTCCTCGACCACGCCGTCGCCCGGCGCAGCAATCGTGTGCTCCATCTTCATCGCTTCCATGATGACGAGCGGTTCGCCCTTCACCACGGTGGCGCCGGCCTGGACGAGCACCGCGACCACCTTGCCCGGCATTGGCGCCGTCAGGCGACCGCCGAGCGTTTCGACTTCGCCGGCGTGGGCCATCGGATCATTGTACGTCAGCGTGAAATGCTGACCGCCGGTAAATACGTGGAACACGTCGCCGTCGCGGCGCACGACGCCCTGGACGGCCGTCTCGCCGAGGCGCAGCGCCAGGTCGTCGCCAGTTCGACCGACGCGTTCCACGGGCTGCACCTGGCCGTCGCGGTCGATCTCGAGCCCGTCGCGGCGGTAGGTCAGGCCGACGCGGTAGGCGCCGAATTCGTCCGACCATGACAGCACGCGGCGATAGTCGCCGTTCATGCGCCAGCCGCTGGCCTGGCTCCACGGGTCAGCATCGTTGGCGGCGTTGTCGCGCAGCGCGAACACGGCCAGGGCCAGCGCGCCCAGCGGCGCCGGTGCGGCAGGCGGGAACAGCGTCGCGCCATGGCGCTCGATCAGGCCCGTGTCCAGGTCGGCCGTGGCAAACGCCTCGCCCTCGACCAGGCGTTTCAGGAACGCGATATTGGTGGCCAGCCCGACGATGCGGAACTCGCTCAGCGCCTGCGACATGCGCGCCAGCGCCTGGGTGCGGTCCGCGCCCCAAACGATCAGCTTGGCGATCATCGGATCGTAGAACGGCGAAATCGCATCGCCTTCGCGCACGCCGGAATCGACACGCACGGCGGCCGGATTGGCGCCGTCGCTGCCCAGCTCGAACGCGACCGCGCGCGGTACGTCCATATGGCGCAAGGTGCCGATCGACGGCAGGAAACCCTTCTCGGGATTTTCGGCGTACACGCGCGCTTCGATCGCGTGGCCGTGGATGCCCAGTTCATGCTGCTGTTTCGGCAGCGCTTCGCCAAAGGCGACCCGCAACTGCCATTCCACCAGGTCGGTCCCGGTGATCATTTCGGTCACCGGATGCTCGACCTGCAGGCGCGTGTTCATCTCCATGAAGTAGAACGAGCCGTCCTGGTTGGCGATGAATTCGACGGTGCCGGCGCCGACATAGCCGACGGCGCGCGCAGCATTCACGGCCGCTTCGCCCATCGCGGCGCGCCGCTCCGGCGGCATGCCGGGGGCGGGCGCTTCTTCCAGCACCTTCTGGTGCCGGCGCTGCACCGAGCAATCGCGCTCGTGCAGGTAGACGCAGTTGCCCAGGCTGTCGGCAAACACCTGGATCTCGATGTGGCGCGGGCGGATCAGGTACTTCTCGACCAGCACCTTGTCGTCGCCGAAGCTGGAAATCGCTTCGCGCTTGCACGAGGCCAGCGCGCCTTCGAAGTCTTCGGAACGCTCGACCACGCGCATGCCCTTGCCGCCGCCGCCGGCGCTGGCCTTGAGCAGCACCGGGTAACCGATGCAGTCGGCCTGCTGACGCAGGAACGCGGGATCCTGCTCGTCGCCGTGGTAGCCCGGCACGAGCGGCACATTGGCGCTTTCCATCAGCTGCTTGGCGGCGGACTTCGAACCCATCGCGCGCATCGATGATGCGGGCGGGCCCACGAACACGAGGCCGGCGGCGTGGACGGCGTCGGCAAACTCCGCGTTTTCGGACAGGAAGCCGTAGCCGGGGTGGATCGCCTGCGCGCCGGTGGCCTTGGCGACCTCGATGATTTTCTGCCCGCGCAGATAACTGTCGCGGGCAGCGGCCGGGCCGATCAGGATGGCCTCATCGCAGACCGCGACGTGCTTGGCGCCGGCGTCGGCCTCGGAATACACGGCGACGGTGCGAATACCCATGCGGCGCGCAGTAGCGGCCACACGGCAGGCGATCTCGCCACGATTGGCGATGAGGAGTTTGGTGAACATGCGCGTTATCTTTCGCTTATGGTTGTTCGGGTGATGCTTGCGCGGCCGTGTCTCCCCGGCCGCGCGGATACTGCGCTTAGTACTGCACTTAATACGACATTCAGCAGCTGCAGGCTTCCTTCGGCGCCGAGTCCAGCGTCGCGGCGCGGGTCTTCAGGCCCAGTTTTTCCAGCAGCACGCGGTCGTCGTCGGCCTCGGGATTTTCGGTAGTCAGCAGCTTGTCGCCGTAGAAGATCGAGTTGGCGCCGGCCATGAAGCACATGGCCTGCACCGCTTCGCCCATTTCGCGGCGGCCCGCCGACAGGCGCACGCGCGCTTGCGGCATGGTGATGCGCGCGACCGCGATAGTGCGCACGAATTCGATCGGGTCGAGCTTGTCCATGCCGTGCAGCGGCGTGCCTGCCACCTGCACCAGGTGGTTGACCGGCACCGACTCCGGGTACGGGTTCAGGTTCGCCAGTTGCGCGATCAGGCCGGCGCGCTGTTCGCGCGTTTCGCCCATGCCGACGATGCCGCCGCAGCAGACCTTCAGGCCCGCTTCGCGCACGCGGCCCAGCGTGTCCAGGCGGTCCTGGTATTCGCGGGTCGAAATGACGTTGTTGTAGAAGTCCGGCGCGGTGTCGATATTGTGGTTGTAGTAGTCCAGGCCAGCGCGCTTGAGCTGTTCGGCCTGGCCGGCTTCGAGCATGCCCAGCGTGGCGCAGGTTTCCATCCCCAGCGCCTTGACTTCGCGCACCATCGTCTCGACCTTGTCCATGTCGCGCTCTTTCGGGCTGCGCCAGGCCGCGCCCATGCAGAAGCGCGTTGCGCCGCTGGCCTTGGCTGCGCGCGCCGCGTCGAGCACGGTTTCGATGTCGAGCAGCTTCTTGGCTTCCACGCCCGTGTCGTAGCGCGCCGCCTGCGGGCAGTAGCCGCAGTCTTCTTCACAGCCGCCGGTCTTGATCGACAACAGGGTCGCCAGTTCGACGTCGCCGTCCGGGAAGTTCAGGCGGTGCGCGGTCGACGCGCGGTGCATCAGTTCGGTGAACGGCAGGTCGAACAGCGCGAGCACGTCGGCCAGCGGCCAGGTTGCATTCTCGGGCGGCTTGATGGCTGCCGTTGGGCGGTGCAGGGCGACAGTGTTCATATTGGTCATTTCGGTTCCTTCAAAAACTAGACCCGCGTGGACGGCCAGCCTGGCAGTCCGGCGAGGTCGATAAATTCGGCTGCCGCAGCAGCCGTCGGTTCGTTCAGGCGTGGCACGCGGCCCAGCAGCGGCGCCGGGATACGCTGTGCCAGCGCCTCGATGTTTTCTTGCGCAAAGCGCATGTCCGTGTCGACCGTGTTGGCGACCCAGCCGGCCAGCACCAGGCCGCGCGCCACGATCGCTTCGACCGTCAGCAGCGCATGGCTGATGCAGCCCAGGCGCACGCCGACGACGAGGATCACGGGCAGGTTCAGTTGTGCGGCCAGGTCGGCGCTGTCGAAGTCGTCGTTGAAGGGCACGCGAAAGCCCCCCACGCCTTCGACCACGACCGCGTCGGACGCGGCCTGGACCTCGGCAAAGGCGGCCAGGATCGGCACCAGCTCGATCGTCACGCCCTCGAGTGCGGCGGCGATGTGCGGCGCGGCCGGTTCGCGCAGCAGGTAGGGCGTGGTCAGCGATGCCGGCAGATGCACGTTGCCGGCGGCGATCAGCTGGTCGGCATCGTCGTTGTGCAGCGCGCCGTCACGCAGTTCAGCGCCAGCCGCCACTGGCTTCATGCCGCAGGCGCGCTGGCCCGTGGCCACGAGCTTGTGCAGGATGGCGGCCGAGATCAGCGTCTTGCCGATCTCGGTATCGGTGCCGGTGACGAAGCACGCAAAGCGCATTGGCAGATCGTCGGCGCGCAGTTCGAGTTCAGGTTCCAGCACCGGCTCGTCGAGCTCGGTCAGGTCGACCTCGGGGTCCAGTGCGGGTTGCACGATGACCGGTGCATCGGTTTCATTCAGATTGTTCATGGTGCGGCCTTTCCAGTTCGTTGAGCGCCTGCGCCAGCCGCGCCACGTCATGCGTGGCATGGGCGGCGGACAAGGTCACACGCAGGCGCGCGGTGCCGGGCGCCACGGTCGGCGGGCGGATCGCCGGCACCCACAAGCCCTGCTCATGCAGGCGGCTGGCGGCGTGCAGCGCAGCGTCGTTGCTGCCGATGATGACGGGCTGGATCGGGGTGGTCGACGCCGCCAGTTCCCAGCGTTCCAGGTGCAGCGAACCGCGCAGTTGCTCGACCAGTCGTGCCAGATGTGCACGCCGTTCGGCGCCCTCGTCACCGCCCATGATAGCAAGGCTGGCGAGCAAGGCGTGTGCAAGCGCCGGCGGGCAGGCCGTCGTGTAGATATACGGGCGCGCGCGCTGGATGAGCAACTCGATCACGCTGGCGTGCGCGGCCACGAAGGCACCGCCGACACCGGCGGCCTTGCCCAGCGTGCCCATGTAGATCAGGTTGGTCGAGCGCAGGCCGAAGTGTTCCAGTGCGCCGCGCCCGTTCTGGCCCAGCACGCCGAAGCCGTGGGCATCGTCGACCACCAGCCAGGCGCTGTGGCGCTCGCATGCGGCCAGCAGCGCCGGCAGCGGCGCCAGGTCGCCATCCATGCTGAACACGCTGTCGGTGACGACGATCTTCGTGCTGGCGCTGCTGGCTGCGAGAAGTTGTGTCAGCGCCTCGACGTCGCCATGCGGATAGACCGTGACGCCCGCTTTCGCGAGCCGGGCGCCGTCGATCAGCGAGGCGTGATTCAGCGCCTCGGAAAAGATCATCGCATCGGCATCCACACCCAGGGCACTCAGGATCGCGAGGTTGGCCATATAGCCGGTGCACAGCGTCAGCGCGCGCGCCTGCTCGAGGTGCGGCGCCATCCACTCGGCCAGCGTTTCTTCGAGCAGATGATGCGCGCGGCTGTGGCCCGACACCAGGTGCGAGGCGCCGCTGCCGGCGCCGTACAGCTGCGCGCCTTCGCGCAGCGCTTCGATGACTTGCGGATGCGCGGCCAGGCCCAGGTAATCGTTGCTGCAAAAGGCCAGCAGGTCACGGCCGTCGACCAGCTGGCGCGGCGCGCAGGCGCCATCGGTGATGCGGCGACGGCGCGTCAGGCTGCGCGCGGCCAGCGTGTCCAGCTGGCGGTCGATGGTGGCGATGAGATCCATCACATCACCCCGCGATGACGGATTCGAACGTCTTGATCGTGCGCGCGGCGAGACCTGCCACTTCTTCGTCGTCCAGCACGTACGGCGGCATCAGGTACACGGTGCGGCCGATGGGGCGCAGCAGCAGTTCGTTCTCGGCCGCCGTCGAAAAGAAGCGGCGCGCGAAGGTGGAGGCAAGATCGGTATCCGGTTCGACCGCGTCGAACGCGAAGATCATCCCGCGCTGGCGGAAGTGGCGCGTGCGCGGATGGTCGGCCAGCGGCGCCAGCGCCACCGTCATCCTGGTGGCCAGCTCGCGGTTGCGGTTCAACACATCGTCTTCTTCGAAGATGTCGAGCGTGGCCAGCGCCGCACGGCAGGCCAGCGGATTGCCGGTGTACGAGTGCGAGTGCAGAAAGCCGCGCGTGATGTCGGTGCTGTAGAAGGCCTGGTAGATGTCGTCGCGCGTGAGCACGAGCGAGAGCGGCAGGTAGCCGCCGCTGATGCCTTTGGACAGGCACAGGAAGTCCGGCCAGATGCCGGCCTGTTCGCAGGCGAAGAAGGTGCCGGTGCGTCCGCAGCCGACCGCGATCTCGTCCGCGATCAGGTGCACGCGGTGCTGGTCGCACAGGTCGCGCAGGAGCTTGAGATACAGCGGGTCGTACATCGCCATGCCGGTGGCGCACTGCACCAGCGGCTCGACGATGATGGCGGCGATCCTGTCGCCCCGTTCTTCGAACAGCGCTTTCACTTCGAGGATCGCGCGCCGCGCGACGTCCTGCGCCGTCTCGCCTTCGAAGGCGTTGCGGGCATCGGGCGCGCTCACCACGTGCGATGCGCGCAGCAGCGGGCCGTAGGCATCCTTGAACAGCGGCACGTCGGTGACCGACAGCGCGCCGATCGTCTCGCCATGGTAGCTGCCCTGCAGGCAGACGAATTCCTGTTTGGACGACTGGTCCGCATTGCGCCACGCGTGAAAGCTCATCTTCATCGCGATTTCCACGGCCGATGCGCCGTCGGAAGCGAACGTGGCGTGACCCAACGCATGGCCGGTGAGCGCGGCCAGCCGTTCGGCCAGCTCGACTACCGGTGCGTGCGTGAAGCCGGCCAGCATCGCGTGTTCGAGCTTGTCCAGCTGGTCCTTCAGCGCGGCATTGATGCGCGGGTTGGCGTGGCCGAACAGGTTGACCCACCACGAGCTGATGCCGTCCAGGTAGCGCTTGCCGTCATAGTCGTACAGCCACGGCCCCTTGCCGTGGCTGACCGCGATCAGCGGCACCTCTTCGTGATGCTGCATCTGGGTGCAGGGATGCCAGACGCTGCGCAGGCTGCGCGCGATCCAGTCGGAGGAGGTGGTTTGCTGCTTCACTATAAAATTCCAATACTAGTTAATCCATGTCGGCTTGCGCTTTTCAAGGAACGAGGCCACGCCTTCGCGGCCTTCGGTCGATGCGCGGATCGCGGCGATGCGGCCCGCCGTGTCAAGCAGCAGCGCGTCGTCGACCGGCTGGCCGACGATCTCGCGCACCAGTGTCTTTGCTTGCCGGACGGCGTGCGGGCTGTTGTTCACCAGGGCCTTGACGATCCCGGCGACAGTCGCGTCGAGCGCTTCCGGCGCCACGACGGTGTGCGCGACACCGATGCGCTGCGCTTCGACCGCGTCGAACCGTTCGGCCGTCAAGAAGTACCGGCGCGCCGCCTGTTCGCCCATCGCCTTGATCACGTAAGGCGAGATGGTAGCCGGAATCAGCCCGAGCTTCACTTCGGACAGGCAAAAACCGGCCGTCTCGCTCGCCACGACGATGTCGCAGGCCGCCACCAGGCCCATGCCGCCGGCGTAGCAATCGCCCTGGACGCGCGCGACCGTCGGCTTGGGGCACAGGTAAATTGTGCGCAGCATCTCGGCCAGGCGCATGGCATCGGCATGGTTCTCGTCATGCGAGTAGCCGGCCATCTTCTTCATCCAGTTCAGGTCTGCACCGGCGCAGAACGACGGGCCGTTGGCGGCCAGCACGATCGCGCGCACGGCGTCGTGGCGGCCGAGTTCATCGAACACGCGCGCCAGTTCGGCAATCGCCTGTTCGTTGAACGCATTGCGCAGGTCGGGGCGGTTGAGAGTAACGGTGGCGACCTTGTCGGCGACGGTCACAAGCAGGGTGTCATAAGTCATCGTCATCCCCTTACATGCGGAACACGCCGAACGTCGTGTCGCCGATCGGCTGGTTCATGGCAGCGGACAAGCCCAAGCCCAGCACCGTGCGGGTATCGGCCGGGTCGATCACGCCATCGTCCCACAGACGCGCCGACGCGTAATACGGGTGGCCCTGGTGCTCGTACTGGTCGCGGATCGGCTGCTTGAACGCGGCTTCTTCTTCGGGCGACCACTGGCCGCCGCGGCCTTCGATGCCGTCGCGCTTGACGGTGGCCAGCACCGACGCAGCCTGGTCGCCGCCCATCACCGAGATGCGCGCATTGGGCCACATCCACAGGAAGCGTGGCGAGAACGCGCGGCCGCACATGCCGTAGTTGCCCGCGCCGAACGAGCCGCCGATGATGACGGTGAACTTCGGCACCGCAGCGGTGGCCACGGCGGTGACCATCTTGGCGCCATTGCGCGCGATGCCCTCGTTTTCGTATTTGCGCCCGACCATGAAGCCGGTGATGTTCTGCAAGAACACGAGCGGAATCTTGCGCTGGCAGCACAGCTCGATGAAGTGCGCGCCCTTCAATGCCGACTCGGAAAACAGGATGCCGTTGTTGGCGATGATGCCGACCTTCATGCCGTGGATATGGGCGAAGCCGCACACCAGCGTCGTGCCGTAGCGCGCCTTGAATTCGTCGAACACGCTGCCGTCGACCACGCGCGCGATCACTTCGCGCACGTCGAACGGTTTGCGCGTATCGACCGGGATGACGCCGTACAGTTCCGACGCAGGATAGTGCGGCTCGACGCTCGCGCGCCGTTCGCCCTGCTGCGGTTTGACGCGGTTCAGGTTCGACACGATCGTGCGCGCCAGCGACAGCGCATGCGGATCGTTCTGCGCCAGGTGGTCGGCCACGCCCGACAGGCGCGTGTGCACGTCGCCGCCGCCCAGGTCTTCGGCGCTGACGACTTCACCGGTCGCCGCTTTCACCAGCGGCGGGCCGCCCAGGAAAATCGTGCCCTGGTCCTTGACGATGATCGACTCGTCGCTCATCGCCGGCACGTAGGCGCCGCCGGCGGTGCACGAGCCCATCACCACGGCGATCTGCGGGACACCCTTGGCCGACAGGTTCGCCTGGTTGTAGAAGATGCGGCCGAAGTGGTCGCGGTCGGGGAACACGTCGTCCTGGTTCGGCAGGTTGGCACCGCCCGAGTCGACCAGGTAGATGCAGGGCAGGTTATTCTGCTCGGCGATCTCCTGCGCGCGCAGGTGCTTCTTGACCGTCATCGGGTAATAGGTGCCGCCCTTGACGGTGGCGTCATTGCAGACGATCACGCATTCGTGGCCGCTTACCCTGCCGATGCCGGTGATGATGCCGGCGCTGGGCGCGGCGCCGTCATACATCTCATAGGCTGCCAGTTGCGAAAATTCGAGGAAGGGCGTACCCGGATCGAGCAGATGTTCGACGCGCTCGCGCGGCAGCAGCTTGCCGCGCGCGAGGTGACGTGCACTGGCTTCGGCGCCGCCGCCCTGGGCCAGTTGCGCCACGCGCGCGCGCAAGTCGTCCACCACGGCCTGCATGGCGGTGGCATTGGCCTTGAAATCCTCGCTGCGCGGGTTCAGTTTGCTTTCGATCTGGGGCATGTGCCGTCCTCTGGTCTGTCGCCGCCCTGGGTGCTTGGCAGCGCTTACTGCTTGTCGGGGAAACTGCCGTCCAGGTAAAACCAGCGTGGCGCGCCATCGGGGCCGGCTTCGCGCACGAAGCGGCTGCGCTCGTGGAGACGGTGTGCGCGCCCGCCCACCTTGAAGCGGGCGACGAATTCGACGTGGTCTTCGTCGCGCGGGTGATCGTGGTCGCCTGGAACGTCCGGCAATTCTGCTTTACGTTGACGTAAACGTAAAGCAGTTTTTATCTCCAGGCCAAGCCAGCGGACGGGCTCGTTGTCGACGATCGGTTCCTGCGGCTGCGTGCTGGGGTGCCAGGTGGCGCGCAGGTAGGCTTCATCGCCCAGCGTGAAGGCGGTATAGCGCGAGCGCATCAGCTGTTCGGCGGTGGGCGGCAAGGCCGCACCGGCCAGGAACGGGCCGCAGCAGCTGTCGAACGAGGGGCCGCCGCAGGGGCAGGAGGGGGTGGGGCGGGGAGGCATGGCGGCAATTATCCGCGATTTCACCAACGATGGTCAGGTGGGTGCTTCGGGAAGGCCTCGCGAGACCAGCCGGCTAACTCGACAGGATTCGTCGACGTAACAGTGCTGCCAGATCGCGGCTCGTATGGCAAACGATGTAAATATAAAAGCATTCACGATCGCCACACTCAAAAATAATGCGGTGTTGACCGGCCAGAAGCTGACGGTATCGGGGAAGGTTGAGCTCTTCCAGCTCGCCTACGAGCGTCCCTTTATTTGGCCATTGCATCAGGGATGCCACTTCATCGCGGATTTGCTGCGTCACCTTTCTGGCGTAGTCCGGTGATTCGGACTGCTTCAGGTATTGGCGGATCGTGAGCAGGTCGTCCTGGGCAGATTCGGTCCAGATGATCTTCATGATCTGTCAGGGCGCGTTGTTTTGTGCATCCAGTTGCGCAAAAAAATCATCATGACCGGTGACCTTGCCGTCTTCAATTTGCTTCCTGCCATGGGCAAGAAGCCGTAGCATCGTCAATTGATCCTGCGTCTTCTGATAGCTCACCGGGTCCTGAACGATTGCCTGCACCCGGCCATTGACAGTAATGGCCACGGGATCATGGGTTTCCTGAACCAACTTGACCACATCGCTGGTATTCGTTTTCAAATAGCTGATGGGTTGGATGTTGGAAAAGTTCATGATGCCTCCGCTGGTCGATCGCTGATCATAGCACCATAGGTCTAAATTGCGTACTAAATATAGTACTAACCACGCAGCGTCAAGCCATCGAGCGCAAACGGCGGCGCCTTCCCCTGCACCAGATCCGCCAGCACAGCCGCGCTGCCGCAGGCAAACGTGAAGCCCAGCGGCCCGTGCCCGACGTTGAGCCACAGATTGTCGTAGCGCGTGGCCCCGATGATCGGCGCGCTGCCCGGCGTCGCTGGCCGTAATCCGGCCCACGCCGACACCTGCGAATAATCCGCCGCGCGCGGCATCGTCTCGCGCACCAGGCGCGTCAGGCCCGCGACGCGTTTGGCATCGAGCGAGACATCCTCGCCCACCATGTCGACCATCGCCGCCACGCGCAGCCGGTCGCCGATGCGCGCATACAGCACCTTGCGCTCGAAGTCGGTCACGCTGATCTCCGGTGCGATGTCGTCCTGGCGGATCGGCGCGCTCAGGCTGTAGCCCTTGAGCGGGTACAGCGGCAGGTAGATGCCCACCGTGTCGGCCAGCGTGCGGCTCTGGATGCCGGCGGCCAGCACATACGCGTCGGCCGTGACCAGGCCACCAACGGTGTCGATGCCGGTGATGCGGCCCCGCTCTGCACGCAGTCCCAGCGCGGTGCTGTTGACGACCCCGCGAAAGCGCGGATGCTCGCCCAGCCGCTCGGCCAGCGCCACGCAGAACGCGTGGCAGTCGGCCACGGCTTCGCCCGGGTTGTAGATGCCGCCGGCCAGCAGGTGCTGGGCCGCGCCCAGTGCGGGTTCGTGCGCGGTGCATTCTTCGGGCGACCAGATCTGGCCGGCGCCCGGTTTGGCCGCGGCGACATCGAACGCGGCGCGCGTGCGAAACACCACCAGCTTGCCGGCATCGCGCCAGCTGAAGCGTTCGGGCGGCACGACCAGCGAGAGCGAGGCCATCGCCCGGCGCGACAGGTCGCCCAGCTCGAGCAGCTTGGCCGTGGTGCGGCGGTTGACGTCGGCGCGGCAGTGGGCCAAAAAGCTGGCCAGCCAGCGGTACTGGCGCAGGTCGGCTTCCGGCCGGAAGCGCAACGGGCCGTCGGCCTGGAACAGCCATTTGAAGGCCTTGAGCGGGATGCCGGCGTCGGCCAGCGGCGCCACGTACCGGTAGCTGAGCTGCCCGCCATTGCCGTAGCTGGCGCCACTGCCCACGTCCGGCGCGCGCTCGAGCAGCGTGACCTCGTGGCCAGCTTCGAGCAGCCACCAGGCGGATGCCAGGCCAACGACGCCGCCGCCAATGACGATTATGTGCTGCATGCCGGACTCTTTTTTTCGGGTGGGGACAGGGAGCTTAGGGGCAGCAGGCACGCACTGCCAATGAATCTAGCGCGCGCGCTCATAACCGCGATATATGTACGCGCCCGCATGCCAGTCAATCCGCCAGGCCGAGGATCGCGCGGCGGTGCAAGGCGGCCACGATGCGCTCTTCATAGCGCGCCAGTGCCGTCTCGCGCCCCGGCATGGCTGCCGGGTCGGTTCCGGTGCCGCCGGCCAGCACGATCACGCCGTGGCCCCGTGCGCGGTCCATGGCGAACACGGAGCGCAGCCCGTAGGCGTCGCCCAGGTGGCCCACCGCATCGAAGCCGGGCGCCAGCCGCAGGCCGGGGCGGTCCGGATAGTGCGCGTTGCCGAATCCGCGCGGACTGAGGATGCTGCCCAGCGGATTGCCATTGCCCCCCACGCCGTCGTACGACCAGTGGCGAACGAACATACGTTCGAGCGTCGCGCCCTGCAGCAGGCGCGCGCCGCTATGCAGGCCGCCAGCCATCAGCATGCGCATGATGACGCCCAGGTCGCGCGCGGCGATGCGCAAGCCGCCGGTCGGGCTGAACGGCGTCGCGTTGGTGCCCGGGACGTAGCCGTCCAGGCCGGGCGGCGGCACCGGTGGCCGCGCGCCGACATCGTCGGCCTGGGCGATCCACGGGCCGTTCGGCGCCCAGACCTCGCTGTCGACGGCACGCTTGCGGTAGATGGTGGCGATATTGTCCTGTGCTGCCTTCGGCAACCCGGCCGGGTTGTAGCCGGCCTGCAGCCCGAGCGGCTGCAGCACCAGGCGCGTCATCAGCAGGTCGAACCGCTCGCCCGTGACGCGCTCCATGATCGTGCCGATGAGTCCGAATCCCAGGTTGCAGTAGGTGTAGTAGGCGCCCGGCCCGGCCAGGCTTGACCACATCGGCTGCGCAGCCGGCGTGACGACGGCCTTCAGCGCCGTCGTGGCCGGCCAGAAGTAGCCGGCATCGTCGCGCAGCGACGACGTGTGCACGAGCAGTTGGCGCAGCGTGATGGCCTGCGTCGGGAAATGGGGATTGCGCAGCGTGAAGCCGAGGTAGCCCGAGACGTCGGCGTCCAGGTCGACGCGGCCGGCTTCCAGCAGCCGCATCAGCCCGAGCGTGGTAACGAGTTTCGAGATCGACGCAATCCGGTACAGCGTCGCCGGTGTGGCAGGGCGGTCGGGGAACACGCCGTTGCCGATCGTGCGCCGCCCGAACGCGCCTTCGTACACCGGCTGCCCGGCGCGCAGCGCCAGCACCGACAGGCTGGCCAGCGGGCAGGCCGGATCGTCGGCGATGGCCGCCAGTTCGGCGTCGAGCTGTCGCTGCAGGGCGCCGCCCGTGCCCGCCGCGCCACCGCCTGTTGGCATCGCTGCAAATAATGGTCCCATCGTTCCCAGCATGGCCATGCCGAGCAGGGTGCGCCTGCCGTGATTCATGTTCGTCCCTTGGCGTTGCGTGATTGTGACTATCGGTCCAGCATACGGACTGCGCGAAACCCTTGACCAATGAATACCCGTGCGCAGGGCATAACCGTTTTGCATTGGTCGCAAGTGGTATGCTTCCATGGTATGCCAGCCCCCTTCGCCACGACGCCATGAACAGCCCCAGCCCCGGATTCCAGGTCGACCACGACGACAATTCGCCGCTCTACAAGCAGCTTGCGCGCAAGCTGGCGCAGGACGTGCGCGATGGCCGTTACCAGGCCGATCAGGCGCTGCCGTCCGAGCGCATGCTGTCCGAGCAGCTCGACGTCTCGCGCGTCACGGCGCGCAAGGCAATCGACCAGCTGGTCGACCAGGGCCTGGTGGTGCGCCGGCGCGGTTCGGGCAACTACATCGCGCCGCGCATCGAGCAGCCGCTGTCGACGTTGTCGAGCTTTTCCGAGCAACTGCAGCAGCGCGGCTATACCCCGCGCTCGCAATGGTTGCGGCGTGACACGATGCTTGCCGACGCCGACGAGCAGCTCTCGCTCGGCCTGTCGCCCGGCGCGCGTGTGGCGCGTCTGGAGCGCCTGCGCTTTGCCGACGACATCGTCATGGCCTACGAAGTGAGCGTGATCCCGGCCGCCGTGCTGCCGCGCCCTGAGCTGGTGGCCGCGTCGCTGTACGCGCATCTGTCCAAGAGCGGCCACCTGCCGGTGCGCGCGCTGCAGCACATCCGCGCGATGAATGCCGACCTTGAACTGGCCACGCGCCTAGAGGTGCCCGAAGGCCGCGCGGTGCTGTTCATCACCCGCGTGGGGTATCTCGAATCGGGCCAGCCGGTCGAACTGACCCATTCCTACTGCCGCAGCGACCATTACGATTTCGTGGCCGAGCTGCGCCGGCAAGCCTGAATGCATAACCTGGCGGCATGACGGCGCCCGATCCTTTCATGGAAGCGCTTGTCAAAGTGGTATTACACTGGTTTTAACCAAACTGTGCAGGTGCGAGACAGCGATGCTCAATACCGAAACCCCCTCCCTGGCGCACACCGCGCTCGACCAGTACCCGACGACGGAACTGGTCAATGCCCTCGTTGATGACCAGTTCCATGCAGTGGACGCCGTACGCAAGGCCGGGCCGCGCATCGCCGCTGCCGTGGCTGCCGCAGTGCCGCGCATGGAAGCAGGCGGGCGCCTGATCTATGTCGGCGCCGGCACCTCGGGCCGCCTCGGCGTGCTCGACAGCGTCGAGCTGTACCCCACCTTTTCCTGGCCGAACGAACGCGCGGTGGCGCTGCTGGCCGGCGGCCACGGCGCGATGTTCGCTGCAGTCGAAGGCGCCGAAGACGATCTGGAGCAGGGCGCGGCGGATATCGCGGGGGTGAACGTGGGCCCGAATGACGTCGTGCTGGCGCTGGCGGCGTCGGGCGCCACGCCGTACGTGCTGGGCGCGCTCCGCGCCGCCCGCGCCGCCGGCGCGCTGACGGTGGGCTTTGCCAACAACCCGGACGCACCGGTGGTCACGCAGGCCGAGATCGGCATCACGCTCGACACGGGTGCCGAAGTCATTTCGGGCAGTACGCGCCTGAAAGCGGGCACCTCGCAAAAGATCGCGCTGAACACCTTTTCCAGCGCCCTGATGGTGCGTTTGAACAAGGTTTACGGCAACCTGATGGTAGACTTGAAGGCCACCAATGCCAAACTGGTACGACGTGCAATCCGCCTGACGAGCTTTGCCACCGGTGCCGACGAGGCGGCCGCGCAGGCGGTGCTGGAACAATGCGGTTTCCACGTCAAGACCGCGATCGTGGCCTTGTCCAAACAAACCAGTGTCGAGCAGGCGCAAGCGCTGCTGGAAGCGGCGCGCGGCAGC
Source organism: Telluria sp. ZT3P25 (assembly GCF_059685895.1). NCBI lineage: Bacteria > Pseudomonadati > Pseudomonadota > Betaproteobacteria > Burkholderiales > Oxalobacteraceae > Telluria > Telluria sp. ZT3P25. The sequence goes on along the minus strand of NZ_JCASIJ010000002.1, from coordinate 202,712 downwards.
GTGCGCCAGGCGCTCGCGTAAGCACGCGCCCTTTCAGCAGCACCGGCCTGCACGGCGCACGAAAGAGTCATGCAAAAACCGCAAGCGAACAGCCCGTGGCTGTGGGTGCCGTCCCTGTACTTTGCCCAGGCGATTCCGTATGTCGTCGTGATGAGCCTGTCGGTCATCATGTACAAGGACATGGGGATTTCGAACTCCGACATCGCCTTCTATACGAGCCTGCTGTACCTGCCGTGGGTGATCAAGCCGCTGTGGTCACCGATCGTCGACATGTTCGGCACCAAGCGGCGCTGGACGGTGCTGCTGCAACTGGCCGTCGGCGCCTCGCTCATTGCGGTGGGCACCGTGCTGCACCTGCCCACCTTCTTCGTTGTCAGCCTGGCCGTCCTGTGGATCATGGCGTTCAGCTCCGCCACCCACGACATCTCGGCTGACGGCTTCTACATGCTGGGCCTGCGCCAGAAGCAGCAGGCGGCGTTCGTCGGCGTGCGCAGCACCTTCTACCGCCTGGCCACGCTGTTCGGGCAAGGCCCGCTCGTGGTGCTGGCCGGTTACCTGGCCGTGAGCCTGGGCGACGTGCGCCAGGCCTGGTCGATCGTGTTCTACGTGCTGGCCGGCCTGTTCTTCGCCGCCTTTGCGTGGCACCAGTGGGCGCTGCCCGTGCCGGCCGACGACCACGCTGTCGCCAAGAGCGACAACCCGCTGCGCGACTTCGTTGGCACCTTCGTCGCCTTTTTCAAGAAGCGCGATATCTGGATGATCGTCGCGTTCATCCTCACGTTCCGCCTCGGTGAAGCGCAGCTGCTCAAACTCGTGGCGCCATTTTTGAAAGACCCCATCAGCGCCGGCGGCCTGGGTTTGACGACCGCCGAATATGGCATCGCCTATGGCACGGTCGGCATCATCGCGCTGACGCTGGGCGGCCTGGCCGGCGGCTGGCTGATTTCGCGCGTGGGCCTCAAGCGCTGCCTGTGGCTGATGGTGTTTGCGATCCACTTGCCTGACGTGGTCTTTGTCTACCTGTCGCAAACCCAGCCGACCGATCTGATGATTGTCTCCGCCTTCCTCGCGCTCGAGCAGTTCGGCTACGGTTTCGGCTTTACCGCAATGATGATGTACATGATCATGGTGGCCGATGGCCCGAACAAGACCGCGCACTATGCGATCTGCACGGGCCTGATGGCACTCGGGATGATGGTGCCCGGCATGTGGAGCGGCGACCTGCAGGAATACCTCGGCTACCAGCACTTCTTCATCTGGACCTGTCTTGCGACCATCCCCGCCTTCATCGTGGCGGCGCTCGTCAAGATCGATCCGGAATTCGGAAAAAAATAAGCGGACGGCTGACGCCCGCGCTGCCGCGCCCGATGTGGCGCCGGCGCGGAGCATCAACCTCCGGTACAGCAACATCAAGGAGTTCTTTTTTTGCTTCCCAACCTGAACAAACGTACTTTCACGCTCGGCATGGCCAGCGCCGTCGCCCTGGGCCTGGCCGCCTGCGGCACCAAGCCCACCAAACCGGGCGCCACTGCTTTCATAGGTGGTAATGAGCCGCCCGCTGCGCCGCGCGAGTTTCGCGCCGCCTGGGTGTCCACCGTCGCCAATATCGACTGGCCCAGCCGACCGAACCTGAGCGCCGCCAAGCAGCAGCAGGAAGTGCTCGCCATCCTCGACCGCGCCAAGGCCATGAACCTGAACGCGATCGTGCTGCAGGTGCGTCCGGCCGCCGACACCATCTATCCGTCGAACCTCGAGCCCTGGACCGAATACCTGAGCGGCATCCAGGGCAAGGCGCCGCAGCCGTTCTACGATCCGCTCGCGTACTGGATCACCGAGGCGCATGCGCGCGGCATCGAGCTGCACGCCTGGTTCAATCCCTACCGCGCGCGCATGGACGCCTCGCGCGGCCAGTCGGCGCCGAACCACATCACCAACACCAATCCGGCCATCGTCAAACGCTACGGCAAATTCATGTGGATGGACCCGGGCGAGCCGGCCGCCGTCAAGCAGACGCTCGACGTGATCCTCGACGTCGTGCGCCGCTACGACATCGACGGCGTGCACATCGACGATTATTTTTATCCGTACCCGATCGATGCCGCGCCGCAGGTGGCCGGCAACGCCGCAGCCCTTGACGGGCGCACCGGCACGCGCGAACTGGACTTCCCGGACGATCCGGCCTGGCACCGCTACCTGGCCGGCGGTGGCCAGCTCGATCGCGCCAACTGGCGCCGCGACAACGTCAACCGCCTGATCGAAGCGATGTACAAGGGGATCCACGCCGAAAAGAGCTGGGTGCGCTTCGGCATCAGCCCGTTCGGCCTGGGCCGCCCGGACCGCCGCCCGCCCGGCATCAACGGTTTTTCGCAGTACGACAAGCTGTATGCCGACGCCGAGCTGTGGCTCGAGAAAGGCTGGGTCGATTACTTCGTGCCGCAGCTGTACTGGCCGATCAAGCCACCGGGCCAGGCCTACGACGTGCTGCTCGATTACTGGATCAGGCAAAATCCGCAGCGCCGCCACATCTGGCCGGGCCTGTTCACCAGCCGCATCGGCGCCGCGACCAAGGCCTACGAACCGCAGGAGGTGCTGGCCCAGGTCGACGTGACCCGTACGCGGCCGCTGTCAACTGGCCACGTCCACTTCAGCATGGTAGCCCTGATGCAGAACCGCAAAGGCATTGCCGACCAGCTGCGCACGACCCGCTACGCCGGGCAGGCACTGGTACCGGCGACGACGTGGCTGGGCAACGAGCGGCCCGGTACGCCGCTGGTGGGGGCTTCGCGCCGCGCGCGCTCGGTCGACCTGACGCTCAAGGCGGGCAAGGCCAATGCGCTGTACGCGGTCTGGTCGCGCCATGGCGGGCAATGGCGCTTCGCCGTGGTCCCGGCGGTGCGCGTGGCCTGGTCGGTGCCGGATGACGCGACGCTGGGCGCGGCCGAGATCGTGGTGGTCAGCGCAGTCGACCGCCTGGGCAACGAGGGCGCACGCGTGCGGGTATGGGGCAAATCGTAATGCAGGTAGCATCGGGTTTTATGGGCGGATTTTGTGATGTCATCTGATCGTGACAACGTGAGCGGGTTTGGCCTGGGGATCGACGCCGGCGGCACCGAGACGCGCTGGGCGCTCGCAGCCCCCGGCGGCGCCATCCTGGCCGACGGTGTGGTCGCGGGCCTGTCGGCGCTGCAGATGGCCACGTCCGACGGGCGCGCAGCGGTGCGCGCCAGCCTCGAAGAACTGGCGGCGGCGGTGCTTGCACATGCCAGCCCGCTGCGCATCCAGGCCGGCCTGACGGGGTTCGGCGGCGACGACGAACTGCTGCAATCGTGGCTGGCCCAGTTGCTGGGCGTCGCGCCCAGCGCCGTCACGCTGTCCAACGATATCGAACTGGCGTACCGCGCCAATTTCGCGCCCGGCGCCGGCTACCTCGTGTATGCGGGCACCGGCTCGATCGGCGCCTACATTGATGCCGACCACGTGTTCCACCGCGCCGGCGGACGCGGCGTGCTGCTCGACGATGGCGGCGGGGGCTTCTGGATCGCGCGCGAAGCGCTGCGCCACATCTGGCGCAACGAAGACGAGCAACCCGGCTGCTGGCGCGATTCGCCACTGGCGCAGGCCGTGTTCGAGCACATCGGCGGCGCCGACTGGAATGTGTCGCGCCAGTTCATCTATCAGGGTGAGCGCGGTGCAATCGGCAAGCTGGCGCTGGCCGTTGCCGCCAGCGCGGAGCGCGATCCGGCCGCTGCCACGATCCTGAGCGAAGCGGGCCTGGAACTGGCGCGCCTGGCGCTGGCGCTCACGCGCCGTTTCGGCCCGCGCCCGGTGGTGCTGGCCGGCCGCGCGAGCGAACTGCACCCCCTCATCATCGAGACGATGCGCGCCGCGCTGCCGGCCGGCATGGTACTCACGCAGACCGGCCTGCGCGCCCATCACGGCGCCGCGCGGCTGGCATTGCAGCCGGCCGTCACGCCACCGGCGCGCGCAACCCACAAGAACATCAACGAGGAATCCCCATGAAATCGATCTTTGCCGCTCTCGCCCTGGCCGTGCTGGCAGGTTGTACCACTACCGCTCCGACCACGCCGAAGTACGACACCACCTACGATGCCGTCGGCCAGTCGAGCCGCGCGCGCTTTCTGGTGCTGCACTACACGGTGGCCAACACGCCGGCCTCGATCAAGATCCTGACGCAGCAGCAGGTCAGCTCGCACTACCTGCTGACCGACGAAGTGCAGCCGAAGATCTACCGCCTGGTCGACGAGAACCGCGCCGCCTGGCATGCGGGCAATTCGAGCTGGAAGAACTTCACGCAACTGAACAACAGCTCGATCGGCATCGAAATCGTCAACGCCGGCTGGAAGGACACGCCGCAGGGCCGCGTCTACGCACCGTTCCCGCAGGCGCAGATGGATGCGCTGCTGCCGCTGGTGAAGGACATCGTGGCGCGCCACGGCATCGCGCCCGAGAACGTGCTCGGTCACAGCGATATCGCGCCGCTTCGCAAGCAGGATCCGGGGCCGCAGTTCCCGTGGCAGCGCCTGGCGCAGGAAGGCCTGGTGCTGTGGCCGGACGCGAACCGCGTCGCCGCCGTGCGCCCGGCCTTCGAGGCCCTGCTGCCGGACGTCGCCTGGTTCCAGCGCAAGCTGGCCATGCACGGCTTCGGCCTGGTGCAGAGCGGCATGTACGACGAAGCGACCCGCACCACGCTGGCGGCGTTCCAGATGAAGTACCGTCCGCGCGATATCTCGGGCGTTGCCGATGCTGAGACGGCGGCGCTGCTCGAAGTGCTGACGACGCCGGCGAACACGCCGCCACCGGTGGTGCCGGCCGCACTGGCGCCCGTGGCGCCCGCTGCACCGACCGCGATGCCAGCGCCAGCGCCAATGTCGACGCCAACGCCGACGCCGACCTTGCCCGAGCCAACGCCTGTGCTGCCGGTCGAGCCGACGCCGGAAACCGCCCCGGCCCCGGCCACGCCGGTCATCACCACGCCATGATGGCGGCAATCGGGGGATAAGCGATGCGTCTGCGCCATATCGAAGTATTCCACGCCATCATGCAGGTTGGCACCATCAGTGGCGCCGCCCAGGTGCTGCATATCTCGCAGCCGGCCGTGACGAAGGTGCTGCAGCACGCCGAGCTGCAGCTTGGCATGCCGCTGTTCGAGCGCGTGCGCGGCAAGCTGTATCCCAGGCCGGAAGCGCACCGCCTGTTCGTCGAAACCGAAAAGCTCCACCGCGACCTGCAGGGCATCCGCCGCCTGGCCGCGAGCCTGAAGGGGCGCGCGGTGGAAACCGTGCGCCTGGTGTCCACGCCGACCATTGCCGTGAGCGTGCTGCCGGCCGGGATGACTGCCTGGCGCCGCGCCTTTCCCGAAACACGCTGCGAGCTGGCCACGCACCACACGAGCGAAATCGTCAATGCACTGCGCCTGGGCGAAGCCGATGTCGGCCTGTCGCTGCAGGACCCGCGCCATCCCGGCATCGTGGCCGAGCCGATCGCGCACGGCCTGTTGACGGTGATGGCGCCGCGCGGCACCTGGAGCGACGCCGAATGCTGCACGCCGATTGCGGCCGATGGTTTGACGGGTGAACTGATCGGCATGGCCGATCGCGATCCACTTGGCGAGATGGTGATGGCGGCCTTCGAAGCGCAGGGCGTGCAACCGGTGTTTCGCACCGTGGTGCAGACGTACCAGATTGCCCGTTCGCTGGTCGAAGCTGGCGCCGGCACTGCGGTGGTCGATCCGTTCACGGCCGCTTCGGCGGCAGCGAACCAGGTGCAGTGCCGTCAGTGGTCGCCGTCGATTCCCGTGCACCTGTACCTGCTCACGGCCAGCCACGCGCCGCTGTCGCATGGCGCGCGCGAGCTGGCCAACTGCATCGGCGTGACCGCGCGCGCCTGTCTCGAACCAGCCTAGGATTCTTTCAGCACCATGCACGCGTTCATCGCCAGCGAAGACATTGCCGCCAGCCCGGCATTCCGGCACCTGGACAGCATTGCCGGCATCCGGGTCGACCTGCGCTACGCCACCCCCAACAACTTCGTCGGACGGGATCTGTATTCGCCGTTCGATTGCGCCTGGCTGCATGTGCAGGCAGCCGCAGCGCTCGAGCGCGTGGTGACCTGGCTGGCCGCAAGCCGGCCCGACCTGACGGTGCTGGTGCTGGATGCATTGCGGCCGCAGCGCGTTCAGCAGCAGTTGTGGGATGCGCTCGAGGGCACCGACCTGCGCCTGTACCTGGCCGATCCGGCGCGCGGCTCGATCCATTCGTACGGCATGGCGCTGGACCTGACGCTGATCGACGCGGCTGGCCATGAACTGGACATGGGCACCGGTTTCGACGACATGACCGAGCTGTCGCATCCGGCGCTCGAAGAAGGGTTTGTGCTGGCCGGTCGCCTCACCGAAGCACAGGTGGCCAACCGGCGCCTGCTGCGCGAGGCGATGCTGGCAGCGGGCTTCCTGGGCATCAAAACCGAATGGTGGCACTTCGACTGCGGCGACCGCGATCTGGTACGGCGCACCTTTCAGCGCGTGCTGTAGCCGTTAGTTCATCGCGATCGTTTCGACCCGGTTGCGGCCATTGTGCTTGGCTGCGTACAGCAGCTTGTCGGCGGCCAGGATCAGGTCGGGCAGCGTGATGCGCCCGTCGTCGCGGGCGAAATCGAACGTCACCAGGCCGAAGCTGGCGGTGGTCTGCAACCCGGGGCCATCGGTAACGGGCGCAACCCGGTTTGCCGCGAACGCCGCGCGCAGGTCTTCGGCCAGACGTGCCCCCTGCGTCAGGCCGGTATCGGGCAAGACCAGCAAAAATTCCTCGCCGCCGTAGCGCACCACGGCATCGACGCCGTCGCGCACCATCCCGTGCAGCAAACTGGCAAAGGTGCGGATCACCGCATCGCCCTCGTGGTGCCCGAACGTGTCGTTGATGCGCTTGAAGTGATCGATGTCGCACAGGATGACCGACACCGGATGCTGGCGCTGGCGAGCGCTTTGCAGCTCATGCTCCAGCAGATGATCGTGCAGGTAGTGGCGGTTGTAGCAGCCCGTGAGCTGGTCGCGCTGGGCCAGCTGCTTGAGTGTCATCTGCAGCCGGAACTGTTCGCGCGCGACGCAGTTGTAGCGGCGCGCCGCCAGGATGCCGAACGTGTTGATCAGCACCAGCAGCATGGCCATCGTGACCAGGTCGGACACGGGCCTTGGCGGCAGCATGAACGTGACGAGCGCCAGGAAGACGATCGAGGCGCCCGTGCCGAGCGCGGTCGAATACACCAGGCGGTTCGGGATATACAGGTAGATCACCACCAGCATGATCAGCATCGACATCGCATGCCAGTGCACTTCATGCGGCCGCGCCAGCGCCACCACCATGAAGCAGCCTAGCGCGATGCCCTCGGACAGCGACGCCGCCAGGCGCATGGCCCGGATCGACAGCGGACGGCGATAGGCCAGCCAGGCCCAAGTGCCGGCGCTGGCCGCGACCAGCAGGCGCGCCGGCAGCGTGTCGTGCAGTGCTGCATCCAGACCCAGCACCGCAATATCCGTGGCAAAAAAGCTCAGGAAGAAAAAGACGCAGAACATCAGCGTGAAGCCGAGCATGGCGCGTGTGCGGTCGATCTGGCTGGAAAGGAACGCGGTTTCGCTGGTGCTGCGCGCGAATTCGCCGGTCAGGTAATGGATGTGCATGCGATGAACAGTGCGGCAGGTGACGATGCCTGCGACACACGATTCATCATTCGGCGGTAGTCGGACAGGACGGGATGATCCGGCGTCAGCGCCGGCCGGACCGATCACCGGTGACGGCGTCGGACGAGTGACCATTGTGGCAAGGTTTTCTTACTCGAAACTAACAAAATGTATCAGTTCATTAATTATTTTGTTGGTTTTGCAAGATAACCCGGTTCAATCCCGTGACAATTTGCTCAGCGCTGCACCGCTGCCGCCTGCGTCGTACCCGAGCGCGCCACCCAGTCGACCAGTGCGTCGAGCACCGCGCGCCCGCGCCCGTCGCCGGCCCGTTCGCTGTTGACCATCGCCACCACCACGCACAGGTTGCCGTTCGCATCCGGGACGTACCCGGCCACTGCCGTGACGTTGCGCAGCGTGCCCGTCTTCAGGCGCGCGCGCCCGGCGGCGGGCGTGCCGACCAGGCGCCGGCGCATGGTGCCATCGACCGCGCCGATCGGCAGGCTGGCCTGGAATTCGGGCGCCCATGGACTCTTCAACCCCGCCTGCAGCAGGCTGCCCATCTGTTGCGCGCTGATGCGCTCGATGCGCGACAGGCCCGAGCCGTTGTCGATCACGAACCCGGTGTCGTCGATGCGCTGCGCGCGCAGCCAGTCGCGCACGGCGCTGTCGGCGCGTGCGAAGGTGGTGACTTCGCCGGACGGCAGCGCCAGGCTGCCATCGACCGGATCGCCCTGCAGGCTGCCCAGGCTCAGAAACAGCAGGCGCGCCAGCGTGTTGTCGGACGTCTTGTTGATGTCGCGGACCAGTTCGGGCAAGGCGCGCGCGGCGTGCGCGGCCAGCACGCGCGCATCGAGTGGCGTGGCGCCGGTGATCGTGCGGCCGCTGAGCGTGCCGCCCAGATCGGTCCAGGCGCGGCGCACGAAGCGGCCCACGTAATCGTCGCGGTCGAGCACATTGACGCTGTAGCTGCGGTTGCAGTTCTTCGGGAAGGTGCCACGCAAGACCACCTCAATGCGGCCATCGGGCGCGCGCCGCGTTTCGGGCAGCTGCCAGCCGTCTTCCCACTTCGCGCAATCGCGCTCGACCAGCGTCATCGCCGACGTGACCGAGACGCGTTCGAGTTCCGGGTACATGCGCAGTTGCAGGGTGGCGCCGGTCGCGCGCATGTCGAGCTGCAGCATGTTCTTGTTGAGGAGGAGGGCGTCGGGAATCACGTTGTAATACGCGTCGGGCGACTCGTCGAACGGCGGCAGGCCGACATCCGGCCGCGCCGGCTGAAACAGGCTGCGATCAAGCACCAGGTCGCCCTCGATGCGCTCGATGCCCTGGTAGCGCAGCGCGCGCAGCATGGCTTCGAGATGTTCGCCGGCCAGGTCGGCGTCGGCGCCGCCCTTGACGTACAGGCTGCCGCGCAGCACACCGTCTTTCACGTCGCCGGTCGTGCGCAGCTCGGTGCGGCCGCGGAACGTGGGGCCAAGCCGCTCAAGGCCGATCAGCGTCGTCACCAGCTTGATCGTCGACGCCGGCTGCATCGGCAGCGCCGCCTGGTGCGACAGCACGGCGGCGTCGCCGCGCAGCACGAGCAGGCCCACTTCGCCTGGTGCGATGCCGCTTTGCTGCATCAGCTGCGCCACCGGCGCCGGTAGCTGGGCCTGGGCGAGCGACGTGGCGCACAGCAGCGACAGGACGAGGGTGGCGCGTTTGAACATGCGTGAATCCTTAACCGAAGAAGAGATAGGCCACGAAGATCGCGGCGATGATGCCGACCAGATCGGCCAGCAGGCCATAGCTGACCGCATAGCGCGTCTTGCGAATGCCGACCGAACCGAAATACAGCGCGATGATGTAGAACGTGGTGTCCGACGCGCCCTGCATGATGCTGGCCAGGCGGCCGACGAACGAGTCGACGCCATAGGTCTTGATCGCATCGATCATCATGGCGCGCGCGCCGCTGCCCGACAGTGATTTCATGAGCGCAGTCGGCAGCGCGCCGACGAAATCGGTCTGCAGGCCCAGCGCGGCAAACACCCACGCGAAGCCGCTCGTGACCATGCCCAGGATGCCCGAGTTGCGCACCACGCTGATCGCCACGATCATGCCGACAAGGTAGGGGATGATCTTGATGGACGTTTCGACGCCGCCCTTGGCGCCTTCGATGAAGGCCTCGAACACATTGACCTTCTTGCGCAGCGCCCCGGTCATGAAGGCGGCGATGACGCCAAACAGCACCAGGTTGGCCGCGACCGACGACACCAGCTGGATCTGTGTCTTGTCGAGGAAGTAGGTGAAGGACAGGACCATCGACGCAATCAGCGCCGCGGTGCCGCCGATCCAGGCGAAGATCACCGGATCGAACAGGTTGATGCGCTGGCGCAGGCCCACCATGATGATGCTGAAGATGGTGGCGGTGTAGGTCGCGATCAGCGTCGGGATGAAGATGTCGGCCGGGTTGGCCGCGCCCAGTACCGCGCGCTGGGCCATCACGGCCAGCGGGATGATCGTCAGGCCCGAGGTCTGGATCACCAAAAACATCAGCTGCGCATCGGTGGCTTCGTCCTTGTTCGGATTGAGCGACTGCAGGCTTTCCATGGCCTTCAGGCCGAACGGCGTAGCGGCGTTATCGAGCCCCAGCATATTGGCCGAGAAGTTCATCACCATGTGGCCATTGGCCGGGTGGTTGCGCGGCACGCCGGGGAAGATGCGCGAAAAGAACGGGCCGATCACGCGCGCGAACAGGTTGATGGCGCCGGCCTTTTCGCCGACATTCATGATCCCGAGCCAGAACGTCATCACGCCGGCCAGCGGCAGGGCGATGTCCATCACGGCCATCTTGGCTGAATCGAAGGTGCCGTCGATGATGCGCTTGAAGATTTCGGTGTCGCCTAAGAAAAGCCACTGCGCCATTGCTGCGAGGAAGCCGACGAGGAAGAAGCCTGTCCAGATGTAATTGAGTGCCATCGATAACCGCTAGTTTCTGATAGATGCTGATAGGTGCGTTGCCGCCGGGTTCGGACGATTGTGCAGCGGACAGGGGCCAAGGGCAAGCCGCGTGGATGAAAGAATGCAGCCGCGCCATGCGCAAAAGTTATGAGCGTTGCTTGCCAGGGCGCAGCGCGCCTATGATACGGCACGCCCTATGGGATGCTCCAAAGGATCTGCCCTCATGAAATTTCGCTCCGCTGCTGCTGCGCTGTTGTCGCTGTCCCTGTTTGTGTCATGCCCGGTCGTGCAGGCACAGGAGCAGGACAAGGTCCTGCACATGTTCCTCTCCACCAGCGAGACGGGGCTCGACCCGGCAGTGGCCTCCGACAACGCCACGCTGTCGCTGCTGGAAAACCTGTTCGATCCGCTGCTGCGCTACGACTACCTGGCGCGCCCGGCCGCCCTGCGCCCCAACACGGCCACGGCCATGCCGGCCGTCAGCAGCGACGGCCTGACCTACACCTTCCGCATCCGCCCCGGCATCCATTTCACGCCCGACCCTGCGTTCAAGGGCCGCAAGCGCGAAGTCACGGCGGCCGACTATGTCTACAGCCTCAAGCGTTTATATGACCCGGCACTCAAGTCGCCCTGGGCGTATATGTTCGAAGGCAAGATCGCGGGCGACGCCGCGCTGCGCGAGCGCTTCGGCCCGGATGTACCGGTGGCCGGCCTGCAGGCGCCGGACCGCTACACGCTGCGCATTCAGCTGGCTGCGCCCGATAACAATTTCCTGTTTTATCTGGCGACGGCGGCCAGCAGCGTGGTGGCGCGCGAAGTGATCGAAGCGTATCCGGGCCAGGCGGGCAACCACCCGATCGGCACCGGGCCGTTCATGCTGGGGCAGTGGAAGCGCAGCGACCGTATCGTGCTGCTGGCCAATCCGGATTCCACCGCCGTGTTCGCAGCCACGCCGGGCGATGACCCGGAGGACCGGGCGATTGCCGCCGCATTGGAAGGCAAGCGCCTGCCGCGCGTGGACCGGGTCGAGGTGCGCATCGCCGAGGAATTCCAGGGCCGCATGCTGGGCTTTTTGAATGCCGACTACGATTACCTGGAGCAGATCCCCGAATCGATGACCGAAATGGTCGTGCACGACGGCGCCCTGAAACCCGAGCTGGCCGCGCGCGGGATCGTGCTGTCGCGCTTTCCGGTGCTGCAGACCTACTATATGTGGATGAACATGACCGACCCGGTCGTGGGCGGCTACAGCAAGGACCGCATTGCATTGCGGCGTGCGATCTCAATGGCGTACAACAGCGCCGAAGACATTGCGTTACTGAAGAAAGGGTTTGCGATCAAGGCCGAGTCGCCGTTGCCGCCGAACGTGCGCGGCTACGATCCGCGCTATCGCAGTCCGGTGCCATACGACCCGACGCTGGCCAATGCCTTGCTCGATCGACATGGCTATGACCAGCGCGACCCGGACGGTTTTCGGCGCGCGCCCGGTGGCAAGCCGCTGACCTTGCAGATGCACAGCGAAGCGACCGTGGGTGGGCGCCTGCGCGACGAACTATGGCGAAAATGCCTGAATGCCATCGGTGTGCGCGTCGTGTTCAAGTCGGACAAGAAGACGGAGATCATCAAGGCCTCGCGCCTCGGAACAGTGCAGATGTTCGAGAGTAACTGGATCGCCGATTTCCCCGACGGCGACAACTTTTATCAGCTGTTGTACGGGCCCAATGCAGGCCGGGCCAACTACGCGCGCTTCAACCTGCCTCAATACAATGTGCGCTATGAAAAAGCACGCTTGCTGCAGGATGGTGCAGAGCGAAACAGACTCTATTTCGAGATGAACCAGCTGCTCCATGCGTATAACCCATGGGTGCCGTTGACCCATGTTCTATCGGGCGATCTGAGGCATCCGTGGTTGAAAAACTACAAACGCCATCCCGTCGAATTCACGAACTGGCGCTACCTCGATATCGATGTTGCGCAAAGGGCACGCTCGGTCAGGGGCAAGCGATAGATTCCGTTAGTTTTTCCGCAAGAAAATATTCCCGCTGGTTATACTCCCCTCCGGATAATTCATTGGCTTGTCACAAAATTGTGAGCGTACTCTGAATTGAAAACATAACGTAATGCCAAGAGTCAACTTGGCATGCGACACGCAGGTCGGCGCAGTGCAGTCCAATACAGTGCGCCGGCCGACGACCGCCCCGGAACGCAAGGAGAAACATCGTGAAATTGAAGAAACTGGCCCAGCTGATTGCCGTGATGGGGGCGGTTGCCCCTGCTGCCATGCCGCTCGTGGCGCAAGCGCAAACCGACACGTCGATGCAGCGGGTGGAAATCACCGGCTCGAGCATCAAGCGTATCGCCAAGGAGGGCGCGCTGCCGGTTGAAATCATTTCGCGCAAGCAGATCGAAGACCAGGGCATCGTCACGGCCGAGCAGCTCATCGCCACGCTGAACATCAATGGCAATGGCTCGGACAACCTGGCCTCGAACGCCGACGTCACGTCGGGCGCCCAGCGCGGCAACAACGGCGCCTCGAGCGCCAACCTGCGCGGTCAGGGTTCCGATTCGACGCTGGTGCTTCTCAACGGCCGGCGCGTCGCGACGCACGGCATGAAGGGCTCGGCGGTCGACCTGAATTCGATCCCGATGGCGGCGGTCGAGCGCGTCGAAGTGCTCAAGGATGGCGCGTCGGCCGTGTACGGCACCGACGCCATCGGCGGCGTGATCAACTTCATCCTGCGCAAGAACTACAAGGGCCTGGAAGCGCAAGCCTTCACCGACGTGGCCGAGGCGAGCGGCGGCGAAATCGGCCGCGCCAGCCTCACCGGCGGCTGGGGCGATCTGGACACCCAGGGCTGGAACGTGCTGGCGACCCTCTCGCACAGCGAGAACAAGGCGCTGCGCGGCAACCAGCGTGATTTCGTCAACACCTTCCAGCCGAACCGCGGCGTGTCGGTCGATACGCGCGGTACGCCGAGCGGCAATATCTTCGCCACGACGCTGGCGCCGACGCTGCTCTCGCGCACCGGCACCGGCCCGACCCTGCCGGGCAGCAGCGTCGCCTACAACGGCATCAGCCTCCTTGACCTGCCGGGCGGCGCCGGGTGCGACAGCATCGACGGCATGGGCGCGTACGACGAAAAGCTGTGGGACACGCCGGGCGCCGCCTATGGCTGCGCCTGGGATACGGGCCGCGCTGCCGTACTGCAGCAGCCGGTCAAGAACACCAATGCGCTGGGCCGCGCTACCTTCCGCATCGGCGAGCACGAACTGTTCGCCGAAGGCGTCGCCTCGCGTGTCGAAGTCTCCAAACGCTTCTCGCCGAACCAGATTTCGCCAACGGCATCGACCTTCAACGCGAGGTCGTTCTACCCAAGCACGGGCGCTGCCTACAACGACGTCTACAACGCACTCGTCAAGACCTTCCCCGGCATCTCGGCCAACTACGGCTTGCCGATTGCCTACCGCTGGCGCTGCATGGAGTGCGGCAACCGCGAGATCACCACCGAGACCAAGGCCAGCCGCCTGCTGGTGGGCGCCGATGGACCGCTGACTCTGTTCGGCAACCGCTACGATTACCGTGTCGGCCTGTCGCGCGCCTACAGCGAATCGGAGTCGCTGCTGGGCACCGGCTACAACTACACGGCGGCGCTGGGTGACGTGCTCGGCTCGGGCATCGTCAATCCGTTCCTGCTGCCGGGCCAGACCCAGAGCCAGGCCGCGATCGACGCGATCCGCGCCACCTCGGCTGCAGGCGTCGTTATGTACGGCGGTAAAACGACGCTGAGCCAGTTCGACGCTGCGCTGTCGGGTGAAATCTTCAAGCTGCCGGCCGGCGCCGTGATGATGGCCCTGGGCACCGACCTGCGCCGCGAAGAATACAAGTTCAATGGCGACCTGCGCGCCGTCAGTGCGCGCCCGGCGATCCTCAATGCGCCGTTCGATGACGTCAATGCGCTGCCGAAGGTGAGCCGCGACATCAAGGCCGTGTATGCCGAGATGCTGGTGCCGGTCACGCAGGCGCTGGAGCTGACCTTCGCCATCCGCCGCGACGATTACACGGGCTTTGGCGCGACGACCAATCCGAAGGTCTCGTTCCGCTACCAGCCGATCCCGCAACTGATGTTCCGCGGTTCGTACAACGAGGGCTTCCGCGCGCCGTCGTTCAACCAGCTGTTCAACGGCGTGACCGAGAGCCAGTACGTCGGCAAGGACCTGGCCGATCCGGCTACCTGCCCGAGTGGCCGTGTCGACACCGCAGTCGCCGGTTGCCAGGCCGTCAATCCGGTCGTTCTCACCGGCGGCAAGAACACGCTGGGTCCGGAAACGGCCAAGCAGGCCAGCCTGGGCGTCGTGTTCGAGCCGGCCGGCGGCTTCTCGGCCAATGCCGACCTGTGGGAAATCCGCAAGGAAAACACGATCGACTCGTTCAACGCGGTGACCATGATCGCGAACTACAACCTGTTCCAGGACCAGTTCATTCGTGATCCCGCCGGCAACCTGACCGAGATCGACCAGCGCTGGCTCAATGCCGGTGAGCGCATCACGCGCGGCCTCGAAGTGGGCGCGCGCATGACCGGCAAGTTCAGCACCGGTTCGATCTGGGGCATCGGCATCGATGGTTCGCGCCTGCTCGAGAAGAAGTCGCGTGCCACGAAGAACGCCGAATTCGGCGAGAGCGAAATCGGCCGCTTCCTGTACACCGGTGACCTGGGCCTGAAGTGGAAGCACAGCGCCTACGTGACCTACAAGTACGGCAACTGGAGCGGCATGCTGCAGAATATCTTCCGCTCGGGTTACACCGACCAGGTGCTGCCAGGCGTGGCCAGCGGCCGCATCAAGCCGTCCGAGTACAACAGCAAGGTGGACGACTACTCGATCTTCCACCTGACCGCGAACTACACAGGCTTCAAGAACCTGACGCTCACCGCCGGCATCAAGAACATCCTGGATGAAGATCCACCGTTCGCGATCACCTACGACAGCAACACGGGCGCCGGCAGCAGCTGGGAGCCGCGTGTAGCCGACCCGCGTGGCCGTTCGTTCACGATGATGGCGACCTACAAGTTCTTCTGATCGAAAAGCGGGGGTCAGGTCTGACATTCGGACACGAGCTCGACAATCGCAGAGAAAAGCGGGGGTCAGGTCTGACATTCGGACACGAACTCGACAATCGGGTAGTCGGCACTGGCTGGAACCGGGCCCTGCTAATACTGGACAAGACACCATTGGAAGTAGCTAAGGCTGAGGTCGTGTCTGAATGTCAGACCTGACCCCGGCTGTGCCCGGGCCTTTTTCATTCAGGATTGCCTACCGCGCATGAAGATCAACCGCCGTAGCTTTGGCGCCATCGCCGCTGCCATGTCCACTATCGCGTCCGGCGCTGCCGCTGCGCGCGTGCCTTCGCGTTCCATGCCCAAGCTGATCAAACCTCCACGCCTGCGCCGGGGCGATGTCGTCGGCCTGATTGCGCCGGGCGGCTATACCAACGATGCCGCCATCGAGAAGGCCGTGCGCAATATCGAGGCGCTGGGTTTCAAAGTCAAACCCGGCGCCTATCTGCGCGAGGTGTTCGGTAATTACGCAGGCTCAGTCCAGCAGCGCCTGGCCGACCTGCATGCGATGTTCGCCGATCCCGAGGTCAAGGCGATCTGGCCCATTCGCGGTGGCTCGGGATGCATCTCGCTGCTCTCTGGCCTGGATGTCGCGCTGATCCGCCGTAATCCGAAAGTGCTGATCGGGTATTCCGATATCACGGCGCTGCACCTGGCGATCTTTAAACAGACTGGCCTCGTGACGTTCCATGGGCCGGTGGCCTCATCGACGCTGACCGATTATGCGACGCAGCACATGATGGCGGTGCTCACCGAGCCGCAGGCGACTTACACGATTCCGATGTCGCTCGAGAACGCCGAACGCGCCGCGCAAGAGCCGCACTTTGGCATCCATACCTTCACGCACGGCGTGGCCACGGGGCCGCTCATGGGCGGCAACCTGTCGATGGTCGCGGCGCTGGCCGGCACGCCGTATGCGGCTGATATCGGCAACAGCATCCTGTTCCTGGAAGACGTCAACGAGGCGCCGTACCGCATCGACCGCTGGATGACGCAGCTCGACCTGGCCGGGGGCTTTGCCAATGCGGCCGGGTTGGTGGTGGGGATTTGCCAGAACTGCGGGCCGGAACACGAGGACGTGTCATTGACGCTCGAACGCACGCTGGCATTGCACCTGCATCCGCTGGTGATTCCGGCAGTGAGCGGTTATTCGATCGGGCATATCCGCAACCAGTTCACGTTGCCCATGGGCGTGCGCGCAACGCTCGACACACACGCGCAGACGATCACGCTGCTCGAAGCGGCCGTGTCGTAGGGCGGTCAGCGAAGGCGCCGGCTCATCGTCACCGAGCCGTGCGACTCGCCATCGATCCGGTACAGGTCATGCACCTCGCCGGTGACGACGAACCCGGCGCGCTCGTACAGCCGGCGCGCCACCAGATTGCCCGACAGGACATCCAGGTCGATCCATTCGAGTGGCGGCGTGACGCTGGCCCACGCCAGCGCGTGCTCGACCAGCTGGCGGCCCAGGCCCGCGCGGCGGTGATCGCGGTGCACGCCCATGCCCAGCAGCGCGCGGTGCCCGGCCGCGATTTCGGGCCGTGCGCGCAGGTCGACGTGCCCGGCGATCGCGCCACGGGCATCGAGCGCAAGCCACATGCGACGCCAGCGTGGCTGGCCGAACGGCACGGTAAAACTGGCGGCGAACGACGCTGCTTTGTCGGGCGGAAGGCGCGACTGCCCGCGCGAGATGGGCTGGAACAGCGGCACGGCGCCACGGCCGTTTTCCTGCAGGTGCTCGTCCAGATACATGAACAGCTGCGGCAGCTGTTCCGGCACCAGTGCCTGCAGCGTCAAGGGCCCGTTCACAATGCGCGGGCGATCAGGATCTTCTGGATGTCGCTGGTGCCTTCGTAGATCTGGCACACGCGCACATCGCGGTAGATGCGCTCGACGGGGAAGTCGGCCACGTAGCCGTAGCCGCCGAAGACCTGCATCGCATCGGACACCACGCGCTCGGCCATTTCGGATGCGAACAGCTTGGCCATTGCCGCTTCTTTCAGGCACGGCAGGCCGGCATCCTTCATCGACGCCGCATGCAGGATCAGCTGGCGCGCAGCCTCGATCTTCATCGCCATCTCGGCCAGGCGGAACTGCACCGCCTGGTGCTCGAAGATCGCCTTGCCGAAGCTCTCGCGGTCCTTCGCATACGCCAGCGCCGCCTCGTACGCGGCGCGCGCCATGCCGACCGCCTGCGAGGCGATGCCGATGCGCCCGCCCTCCAGGCCCGACAGCGCGATCTTGTAGCCCATGCCTTCTTCGCCGATCAGGTTCTCTAGCGGGATGCGGCAATTGTCGAACACGATCTGCGCGGTGTCCGACGAGTGCTGGCCCATTTTGTGTTCGACGCCGGCCACGATGTAGCCGGGCGTGCTGGTCGGCACCCAGAATGCGCTGATGCCTTTCTTGCCGGCCGCCTTGTCGGTGACGGCCATGACGATCGCCACATCGCCGTACTTGCCGCTGGTGATGAACTGCTTGGTGCCGTTGATGACGTAGTGTTCGCTGTCGCGCACGGCGGTCGTGCGCAGCGCCGCGGCGTCGCTGCCGGTGTGCGGCTCGGTCAGCGCGAACGCGCCTAGCAGCTCACCCTGCGCCAGGGGGCGCAGCCACTGCTGTTTCTGCGCTTCGCTCGCATACATCATCGCAATGCTGCACACCGGGCAGTTGTTGACCGAGATGATGGTCGAGACGCCGCCATCACCGGCCGCGATTTCTTCCAGTACCAGCGCGAGCGCCACATAATCCAGGCCGGCGCCGCCATACTGCTCCGGCACCGCCACGCCGAAGGCGCCCAGCGCCGCCAGTTCGCCCAATTCTTCGCGCGGGAAGTGGTGCTCACGGTCCCAGCGCGCGGCGTTGGGGGCCAGACGCTCCTGGGCAAAGCTGCGCAGGGCGTCACGGATCATCTGGTGTTCGTCGGACAGGATCATGGGGTCTCTTATCGTGTGTTACCAGGCGATCGGCTCGCCGTCGTGGTTCAGGAAACTGCCATTGGCGCCCGCGTCCACCCTGGCCAGCGTGGCGCGCAGATCGCGCACGCTGTCCTGCACGGTGAGCGCTGCGCCGCTGCCGCCCATGTCGGTCTGGACCCAGCCCGGATGGAAGGCGATGCAGGTCACGCCTTGCGCGCCGTAGGTGATCGAGGCGTCCTTGAGCACCGAATTCAGTGCCGCCTTGCTGGCGCGGTACAGCGTGCCGTCGGTGCCCGAGCGCTCGCCGATGGAGCCCATGCGCGACGAGAGCACCGCCAGCTTGCCTTTTGAGTCGGCCAGCAGCGGCGCGACGATCGGGATCAGGCGCATCGCCGAGAGCACATTGGTGTGCATGACGGCGTCGAATTCGGGGCCGGTCGGGAAACTCCCGTGACTCGGGCCATACACGCCGGCCACCAGCCAGGCGCTGTCGATCTTTTCGTCGTCCAGGCGCCAGGCCAGCGCGGCGATCGATTCGGCATCGAGCACGTCGAGCTGGTGCGCTTCGGCGCCCAGCGCGACGAGGCCATCGCAGTCTTCCTGCTTGCGTGCGGTGGCGATGACGCGCCAGCCATCCTGGCGATATTGGGCGGCCATTTCATGGCCAATGCCGCGCGAGGCGCCGACGATCAATACTGTGGGCATGCTGTGCTCCTTGTGAAGGGTTGGTAGAACAAGACCTTCAATAGTCGCATGCTTTGTTCATCGTTGCAGCGCATCGCGGGCGGGCTTACACCAGCTCGATCGCCATCGCCGTGGCTTCGCCGCCGCCGATGCACAGCGCTGCCACACCGCGCTTGCCGCCGGTGCGCTTGAGCGCGCCGAGCAGCGTGACGACGATGCGCGCACCGGAGGCGCCAATCGGGTGGCCCAGCGCGCAGGCGCCGCCGTGCACATTGACCTTCTCATGCGGGATGGCCAGGTCGCGCATCGCCGCCATCGGCACGGCAGCAAAGGCTTCGTTGATCTCGTACAGGTCGACGTCGCCCGCCGTCCAGCCGGTTTTCTTGAACAGCTTCTGCATCGCGCCGATCGGGGCGGTGGTAAACAGGTTCGGTTCCTGCGCATGCGTGGCGTGACCGAGCACGCGCGCGATTGGCGTCAGGCCGAGTTCCTTGGCGGTCGATTCGCGCATCATCACGAGAGCGGCGGCGCCATCGTTGATCGACGACGACGAAGCGGCGGTGACGGTGCCATCCTTCTTGAACGCGGGCTTCAATGACGGGATCTTGTCGATCTTGGCCTTGAGCGGGCCTTCGTCCTTGTCGATGACGGTGTCGCCGGCGCGGCTGGTGACGGTGACGGGCGCGATTTCCCAGTCAAAACCGCCGTCGGTAGCGGCAGCCTGTGCGCGCTTGACCGAGGCAATCGCGAAGTTGTCCTGCTCTTCGCGCGTGAAGCCGTAGCTGGCCACGCACTCTTCGGCGAAGGTGCCCATCGAGCGGCCTTCACCCGTTTTTTCGTTGCGCGAGTACGCGTCTTCGAGGCCGTCGAGCATCATGTGGTCGAACATCGGCGCGTGGCCGATGCGGTAGCCGCCGCGCGCTTTCGGGATCAGGTAGGGCGCGCCGGTCATCGATTCCATGCCGCCCGCAACGACGACGTCGGCGCTGCCGGCCACCAGCTGGTCGTGCGCGAAGATGGCTGCCTGCATCGCCGAGCCACACATCTTGGAGAGCGTCACGGCGCCCGTGGACATCGGCAGGCCGGCCTTGAGCAGCGCCTGGCGCGCCGGGGCCTGGCCCTGGCCCGCCATCAGGCAGTTGCCGAAATAGACGTGTTCGACGGCGGCAGGATCGACGCCGGCGCGCTGCACGGCGGCCTGGATCGCGACGGCGCCCAGGTCACTGGCGGTCTTGCTGGAAAAATCGCCCTGGAAGGCGCCCATCGGGGTGCGCGCGGCGCCGACGATAACGACTGGATCGTTCATGGTATGGGTC
Source organism: Telluria sp. ZT3P25 (assembly GCF_059685895.1). Taxonomy (NCBI): domain Bacteria; kingdom Pseudomonadati; phylum Pseudomonadota; class Betaproteobacteria; order Burkholderiales; family Oxalobacteraceae; genus Telluria; species Telluria sp. ZT3P25. The sequence goes on along the minus strand of NZ_JCASIJ010000002.1, from coordinate 182,047 downwards.
TCCGGATCTGAGGGAATTACATGGTCTCGCCGAACAGCTCGCGGCCGATCAGCATGCGGCGGATCTCGCTGGTGCCGGCGCCGATTTCGTACAGCTTGGCGTCGCGCCACAGGCGTCCGACCGGGTATTCATTGATGTAGCCATTGCCGCCCAGCGTCTGGATCGCTTCGCCGGCCATCCACGTGGCTTTTTCGGCGCTGTACAGGATGGCGCCGGCGGCGTCCTTGCGCAGGGCGCGGATCTGCTCCGGGCCCGTGGCGCGGTCGCAGGCCTGGCCGACTGCATATACATAGGCGCGGCACGCCATCATGGTCGAGTACATGTCGGCGATCTTGCCCTGCATGAGCTGGAATTCGCCGATGGCCTGGCCGAACTGCTTGCGGTCGTGGATGTAGGGCACCACCACGTCCATGCAGGCCGACATGATCCCCAGCGGGCCGCCCGACAGCACGGTGCGCTCGAAGTCCAGTCCCGACATCAGGACATTGACGCCCTTGCCGACGCCGCCCAGCACGTTCTCGACGGGCACTTCGCAATCCTGGAACACCAGTTCGCCCGTGTGCGAGCCGCGCATGCCCAGCTTGTCGAGCTTCTGCGCGATCGAGAACCCTTTAAAACCTTTTTCGATCAGGAAGGCGGTCATGCCGCGTGCGCCCGCTTCGGGGTCGGTCTTGGCATAAACGACCAGCGTGTCGGCGTCGGGGCCGTTGGTGATCCACATCTTGGTGCCATTGAGCACGTAGCGGTCACCCTTGAGCTCGGCGCGCAGGCGCATGCTGACCACGTCTGAGCCGGCGTTCGGCTCGGACATCGCCAGAGCGCCAATATGCTCACCCGAAATCAGCTTGGGCAGGTAGCGCTGCTTCTGTGCTTCGGTGCCGTTGCGCTTGATCTGGTTCACGCACAGGTTCGAGTGGGCGCCGTACGACAGGCCGACCGAGGCGGAGGCGCGCGAGATTTCTTCCATCGCCACGATGTGGGCCAGATAGCCCATGTTCGCGCCGCCGTATTCCTCGCTCACCGTGATGCCCAGGAGGCCGAGCTCGCCCATCTTCTTCCACAAGTCCATCGGGAACTGGTCGCTGCGGTCGATCTCGGCCGCGCGCGGCGCAATTTCGCTGGCGGCAAATTGCTGGACGGCTTCGCGCAGCGCGGCGATATCGTCGCCATGGTCAAAAGTCAGGCCTGGAAGGTGCAGCATGTCGTCCTCGCGGTGAGCAGTGGTGAATTGAGAAGGGGTGGCGACAATCATACTCGCGCATTACGTTAACGTAAACGTCAATCAGCAGGCAAAAAAAGGGCGCGGACAAGTTGTCAGCGCCCCTTTCGCCTGCAGACTCAGGCGGCGTTGCGGCCTGCGTCGGCGTCGTTGTCGCCGTGATTGCCGCTCAGCAGGCGGCGGCATTCGTCTTCGTGGGCAACGATTTCTTCCAGCGCCATCTCGATGTCGGCGCGCTGCTGTTCGAGCGTCACACGCTGCTGGCCCAGCACGGCAAGGAAGCGGTCGATTTGCGCCTGCGTGTCTTTCGGCGACTCGTACATGTCGACGATGCTCTTGATCTCGGACAGCGTCAAACCCAGGCGCTTGCCGCGCAGGGTCAGTTTCAGGCGGGTCCGGTCGCGTGGCGTGTAGACACGGTTGCGGCCGCCCACGCCTTCGCGTTTTGGACTGAGCAGGCCCTGGTCTTCATAGAAACGGATGGCCCGTGCAGTGATATCGAATTCGCGCGCCAGTTCGGCGATGGTATAGGTAGTCGGCATGAGGTTCTGTAGCGTTTGGGAAACAACCAAAAATCGCGTAAAATCGAAACAAGCAGTAACTTCCGTTTACGTAAATTGACGTTGCGTCGTATTGTAGCGCGCCCGCTGTTCCGCCAGAAAAGGAAAGATTTGCATGAATGCGCTTGAATCCCAACTGTCGTACGCGTTTGGCGAGACCATCCCGGTACCGGGCGAGGCACTCGAGATCGTTCCGGGTCTGCGCTGGGCCCGCATGCCGCTGCCATTCGCGCTGGACCACGTCAACCTGTGGCTGCTGCAGGACAACGTCGAGCAGGATGGCACGCTGCGCGCTGGCTGGAGCCTGATCGATACCGGCGCCGGCACCGATGCCACCCGCGCCGCCTGGGAACAGCTGTTGGCCGAGGGGCTGGACGGGCAAGCGCTGGTACGCCTCATTGCCACCCACTGCCACCCCGATCACGTCGGGCTGGCTGGCTGGCTGTGCGAACGTTTCAGCGCGCCGTTCTGGACCACAACGGGCGAATTCGGTTTCATGCGCATGATGGCCGCCGCATTGCCGGGCGTCGACGGCCCGTCGGCCATCCCGCATTTCAGGCGCCACGGCTTGCGTGACGCGGCGATGCTGGACCAGATGGGCAGCCGCCGCAACTACTATCCGTCGCTGGTGCCGACGGTGCCGCTGGCCTATACGCGACTGCAGGATGATCAAAATGTCACAATTGGGGGGCAATTGTGGCGCGTGATCACCGGGTTCGGCCACTCGCCGGAACACGCCTCGCTGTACTGCGCGAAGTTGAATATCCTGGTGTCGGGCGACATGGTATTACCACGTATCTCGACGAACGTTTCGGTGTTCGCCGTGGAACCCGATGGTAACCCGCTGCAACTGTATCTGGACTCGCTCGGCAAGTTTGCCGACCTGCCCGAGGATGTGTTGGTGCTGCCTTCCCACGGCAAGCCGTTTCGCGGGCTGCACACACGTATCCGGCAATTACGCGAACACCATGTAGAGCGGTTGGCCGAAGTGATTGCAGCCTGCGCAGTGCCGCAATCGGCGGCCGACATCGTGCCCATCATGTTCCGGCGCCCGCTCGATGCACACCAGCTCAGTTTCGCCCTTGGCGAAGCGCTCGCGCACCTGCACAAGCTTTGGTACGACGGTCGATTGAGCAGGGTCGCGGGCGCCGACGGGGTGTTACTTTTCACGCAAATCTAACACCCGATATGTCACCATTGGATACATATTGAACAGCACGTGCATTCCCGTGGACTGTTCTAAGTAATGGTACGTAGTTGTTTCATTTCAGTTAATCCGATTTTGGATACCAACCGTTCTTGTGAGAATTGCTGTTGGGAATTCGACAAATCGCGTGTAAAACTATTAAAAAACCACATCTTTGTGACTTTTTAGTTGTATAGTCTACAGATGAGGTTTCTCGTCTGAAAAACCGTCCTCTGTCTAACAACAAGTATCACAATGAATTCAACAAACGAACGGGAGAGCTTCAGCGAACGCCTCCAGCATGCTCTGAAGAACGCACACTACTCCCCGGACAGCCCTACGCGTCTGGCGCGAGAATTCAATATCCGCTTTGAAGGTCGCCCGATCACGGTCCATGCCGCCCGCAAGTGGCTGGTCGGCGAAGCGATTCCAACCCAGGAAAAACTGCGCATGATCGCCCAGTGGCTGGGTGTACCGGCCGACTGGCTGCGTTTCGGTGGCGCCGAGCAGGCTGCCGGCGACGCCGGTGCCGGTGGCGCACGCTTCGAATCGGCCGACGTCAAGCTGATCGCCGACCTCCAGCGCCTCGATGAACACCACCGCCAGCTGGCGCGTGAGTTCATCCGCATGCTGGTGCGTGTGAATCACACGAAGCCGGAAGCGAAGTAAACGGCTATCGCATTAGCGTTATTGCTGGTTTGCACTTTTGTCGTGCAGAACAGTACAAAAGGGCTGGTCTGGTCCATAATCTGATCAGGTGGTAGCGGTTTCCGCCACCGTTTCAGGTTCACCCAGGAGCAGCTGACGCATGCGAAACAACTACGCCAATACCGCCCAGCTCAAGGATTTGATGACGGTGCCGCCGATGACGGCAGCACGTCATGCTGAACTGATGCGAGAACGCAACGCCCGGCGGCGAATGCTCGAAGAAGCGCGTGACTTGAAAAAGTCCGAAGACAACCGTTACGACGACAAACGCTGATGCAACCCATGCCGGCGCAAGCCGGCATGCTGGTTACGCCGGCCTGTCGTTCTGTTCACCCTTCATGCCGCCCCAGCGTGCGGCCTGGTCATTTTCTATCCCCAGCAAGTCCATGACACGGTCTACCGTGTGCTCGACCATGTCCGCGATCGTCGCAGGCCGGTGATAAAAACTGGGCAATGGCGGGAAGATGATGCCGCCCATCTCGGTCACTGACGTCATATTGCGCAAGTGGGCCAGGTTGAACGGGGTTTCGCGCACCATCAGCACCAGGCGCCGGCGTTCCTTCAGGATCACGTCGGCGGCGCGCGTGACGAGGTTGTCCGAGAAACCGTGGGCCACGGCGGCCAGTGTCTTCATCGAGCAGGGCGCGACGACCATGGCGTCGACTTGGTAAGAGCCACTGGCAATTGATGCGCCGATATCGCGGTTGCGGTGTACCACGTGGGCCAGCGCTTCGACGTCGCGCCGCTGCAGGTCGAGTTCCTGGTGCAGCGTCAGCGTGGCAGCATCGGAAATGATCAGATGACTTTCGATGCCGGCCGTCGCGTGCAGCCGCTTGAGCAGCTGCACGCCATAGGTTGCGCCGGTCGCGCCGGTGAGGGCAACGACAATACGGCGCGGGCGGTCAGCCATGCAATCAGCCGTTTTTCAGCAGGGTCTGCAGTTCGCCGGATTCGTACATCTCGTTCATGATGTCGGTGCCGCCGATGAACTCGCCGTTCACGTACAACTGCGGCACGGTTGGCCAGTTCGAGTAATCCTTGATGCCCTGACGCACTTCAGCATCGTCCAGCACGTTCACGGTGGCGACATTGTCGACGCCGCACGCTTTCAGCAGCTGGATGGCACGGCCGGAAAAGCCGCACTGTGGGAACTGCGCAGTGCCTTTCATGAACAGCACGACCGGGGTCGAGGTCACGGTGTCTTTGATCCAGGTTTGAACGTCGCTCATTTGATGTGTGCCTTTTGGAGAGGAATAGGTAGATGGCGTCATTCTATAAGAATTCGACGTTGACGGCATCGCCTGCCGTTACGACGCTGCAGTATCATGCGTCGATTCAAGATGACGGGAAACACGATGAAGAACACGTTCGCTACCTTGCCCATCGCGGCCCTGTGGGTTTTTGCCGCGCTGCTGGGCTTGCCGGCACTGTATGACGGCGCCAATGCCTTGAGAAGCGGCCGCGCGGTCGACGTCTTCGTCCAGATCGGCCCGTTGATGATGGCGCTGTTTCTGGCCTGGTGCGCGCTGCAGCGGCGCGCCGGCCGGCTGGCGCTGCTCACCTCGCCGCGCGTCACGCTGATCGGCTTCATCTGCTTTGGCGCGTTTGCCGGGTGCTTCCTGATCAAGCTCGTGCTGCGCAACACGACCCTGTTCGCCTGAGCGCCTTCGCGCGCCGTCAGTGCCGGCGCCCGGCATTGCGGTATGATCGCGCCGTTTGTCACCATCCACCGGAGCACCCGATGCAGCAACCCCGCCGCCGCGTACCATCGCCGAACGCGAACCTCGTGATCGCCGCCCTGCTGGGCATTCCCGGCATCCTCAATATCTACACGGGATTCACGCGCCCGAGTCCCGGCGACATCCTGTCGGGACTCGCCGCGCTGATCTACGCGCTGCTGCTGGTGCGCGACGCGCTGCACATCAAGAAGACGGGCGCACCAGCGATCCCGCAGCACAAGATGCTGCTGATCGGCTTTGGCTGCCTGGGTGTGTACCTGATCGGCATTCTGATCAAGCACAGCTGAGGTAACGGTTTCAAGGCAGGCGTCGGCCGAGACAGACCGATGCGCTACGGCCGACATACCGGCCGTAAGGCGCGACCGGGACGTAACCGTGGCGCTCGTAGAACGCCACCGCGCGCGCATTCACGCGCCGCGTCGACAGCCATAACTGGCGGTAGCCGCATGCCGCGGCATGCCGCTCGAGTTCCGCCAGCACGTGCGCGCCGGCCCCGCTGCCAGGCCGCGCATACATCCGTTTGAGTTCCCCGATATCGCCCGCAAGTACGCGCACGGCGCCGCAGCCGACTGCGCTGCCGTCTGCCTCGTAAGCCAGCACGAAGCACGCGCCCGCACCCCGGCAATCCTGCGGATCGAACGAGGCCGCGCCGCTCTCGCCCGTGATTGCGGCCAGCGCCGCATCGAGTTCTGCAACAACGCGCCGAGCGTCGGCGTGATCCGGATCGACGTGGACGACGCGCAGCATCGGCTGCCCGTTATTTGCGCAGCTTGGCAAACGCATCGGCCATCGCGCCGCCGGCCGGCGCCGCCGTGCGTTCCTGGCGCTGGTGCTGCTGCACGCGTTTGGCGTCGTTGCGGTCGGGACGCTGCGCCGGCTGCGCGCCCGGTTGCGGCGCGCTGTCCGTCAGGCGCATCGTCAGCGCGATGCGCTTGCGCTTCGGGTCCACTTCCAGCACCTTGACTTTCACCACCTGGCCGGCCTTGACGACCGTGTGCGGGTCTTTCACGAACGTGTTTGACAGCGCCGAGATGTGCACCAGACCGTCCTGGTGCACGCCGATGTCGACGAATGCGCCAAACGCGGCAACGTTGGTGACCACGCCTTCCAGGATCATGTCCGGGCGCAGGTCCGAAATCTGCTCCACGCCATCCTTGAAGGTGGCCGTCGTGAACTCGGGCCGTGGATCGCGGCCCGGTTTTTCCAGCTCTTTCAGGATATCGGTGATGGTCGGCACGCCGAACTTGTCGTCCGCGTACCTGGCCGGATTCAGGCTTTTAATGAGGGCGCCGTCGCCGATCACGGCTTTCATGTCGCGCTTGACGTCGAGCAGGATTTTTTCGACGAGCGGGTACGATTCCGGGTGCACCGCCGATGCGTCCAGCGGGTTGGCGCTGTTCATCACGCGCAAAAAGCCCGCTGCCTGCTCGAAGGTTTTCTCACCCAGGCGCGGCACTTTTTTCAGCGCCGCGCGCGAGGCAAATGCACCATGCGTGTCGCGATACGCGACGATGCCCTGCGCGACCGTGGACGACAGGCCGGACACGCGCGCCAGCAGCGGCGCCGACGCGGTGTTCACGTCCACGCCGACGGCATTCACGCAGTCCTCGACCACGGCGTCGAGCGAGCGCGCCAGCTGGCTTTGCGAGACGTCGTGCTGGTACTGGCCCACGCCGATCGACTTCGGATCGATCTTGACCAGTTCGGCCAGCGGATCCTGCAGGCGGCGCGCAATCGAGACCGCGCCGCGCAGCGACACGTCCATGTCGGGTAGTTCGCGCGAGGCGAATTCGGACGCCGAATAGACCGATGCGCCAGCTTCCGAGACGACGATTTTCGTGAGCTTCAGCTCGGGCTGCTGCTTGATCAGATCCTGCGCCAGCTTGTCGGTCTCGCGCGAGCCGGTGCCATTGCCGATCGAGACCAGCGACACATTGTGTTTCGCAGCCAGCAGGCCAAGCGTATGCAGCGCACCATCCCAGTCGTTGCGCGGCTGGTGCGGGTAGACCGTGGCGGTATCGACCACCTTGCCGGTGGCGTCGACCACCGCGACCTTCACGCCGGTGCGCAGGCCAGGGTCCAGGCCCATCGTCGCGCGCGGGCCGGCCGGCGCGGCCAGCAGCAGGGCTTTCAGGTTGCGCGCGAAGACGCCGATCGCATCGAGTTCGGCCTTGTCGCGCAAGGCGCCCATCAATTCGGTATCCAGGTGCATGAAGCTTTTCACGCGCCAGGTCCAGCGCGCCGTATCGAGCAGCCATTTGTCGGCCGGGCGGCCCTGCGCCTTGATGCCGAAGCGCGCCGCGATGCGGCCTTCGCACGGATTGAGCGGCGCATCCCACTTCGGTTTTTCGGGCTCGGAATCCAGGCGCAGCGCCACGTCCAGCATGCCTTCGCGGCGCCCGCGGAGCAGCGCCAGCGCGCGGTGCGACGGCACTGCGGCCAGTGGTTCGCTGTAGTCGAAATAGTCGGCGAATTTTTCGCCTTCGTCCTGCTTACCCGCGACGACCTTCGATTCGACGACGCCGTGTTCCTGCACGTACTCGCGCAGCGTCTGCAGCAGCGCGGCGTCTTCGGCAAAGCGCTCCATCAGGATCTGGCGCGCGCCATCGAGCGCTGCTTTGGTGTCAAGCACACCGGGGTTGGCGCCGCCGTCGGCGTTGGTGAACGCGTCGCGCAGATAGTCCTTCGCGATGGCCTCGGGATCCTGCTGCGGGTCGGCCAGCAGGGTCTCTGCCAGCGGCGCCAGGCCGGCCTCGATCGCGATCTGGGCCTTCGTGCGGCGCTTCTGCTTGTACGGCAGGTACAGGTCTTCGAGACGCGTCTTGTCTTCGGCCAGCGCGATCGATTCCAGCAGCGCCGGCGTCATCTTGTTCTGCTCCGTGATCGACGCGATGATCGATGCGCGCCGGTCTTCCAGCTCGCGCAGATAGCGCAGGCGTTCTTCGAGAAGGCGCAGCTGGATGTCATCCAGTCCGCCGGTGGCTTCCTTGCGGTAGCGCGCGATGAACGGCACGGTGGCGCCTTCGTCCAGCAGGGCGATGGCGGCAGCCACCTGGGCTGGCCTGGCGGCGAGTTCTTTGGCGAGGCGTTGTTCGATGGATGGCAGCATAGGCAGTGGTGAAGCGGGGATCGTGGACCAAGCGGCCAATGATACGCAAACAACGCCGATACGCCAGTCTTGACAGGGTCAGACGAACATGAGAGAACAGTCGGTTGGCAAAAGACACACGCGTTGCGCGCATGCACCATTTGTCCGCAAGGTGCGATTACGAACAAATCGGAAGTGTTCGTATGCGAGATAATAGTCGTTATTGCCGTTTTTAATACCCTGCCACGAGACCCAATGACAACAGTCGATTATCTTCGCGAGAAAGCCAGCGACGCCCCATCCGCCCGCACGCCTGCACGTTCTCCGGCCTTGCCGGCGCCGGTGGTGAGCTGGCTGCAGCGGGTCGAAGCAGCGGCGCATCCTCAACCGAAGCTGACCGACGAAGTGGTCGACCCCAAGGCCGCGCAGTACAAGTTCGTCTACGTGATGGCGCCTACCAGCGGCGGGCGCCACGTGGCGCTGTGCCTGTGCAAGGCGCGCCTGCGGCCCAACGGCGACGTGGCCGCGGCCAGTCCTGTCAGCGAAGTCTTCTCGTTGTTGTCGGCGCCGCCTGCGTATCTCGAAGGCGACGACATCGACCTGGTGCGCTTTTTCATCGCGATGCGCAGCGGGTCGGCGCAAGGCACCAGCGCTACTGAGCCGAAAGGCAAGGTCGGCGCGATCCTGCTGCAGATGCTGCTCGAGCAGGGCAAGCTGCTGTGGGCGAACTCGTGGGCCGACATGGCCGGTGGCCTGGTCTACCCGCTGCAGTGCGGCCCGACCCGCCTGGCCAGCCTGGCCTGGCGCGACGAAGGCCGCGTCGCAAAACTCGGCTGGTCGGTCGAACCCGTGGGCGGCGCGGCCGCGCACAGCGCTGCCGACCAGATCGACTACATGCTGCCGACCGATCCGCCGTGGTACATCGACAATCTGTCGTGCGGGCCGCTCGAGCTCAATCGCGGCGGCATCGACATTTCGCTGGCCGAACTGCAGGCGCTCGTGGCGCAGGCGCCCACGCTCACCGGCACCGACAAAAAACGCGTCTCGCAACTGCTGCTCGCGCACGGCCTGCAGCAACTGATGCCGCTGCCGCAGCCGCTCACGCAGCGCCTGCGCAATGATGTCAAACCGATTCCGCACCTGCTGCTCGATGCGGTGCAGCTGGCCGACGGCAGCGCCGCGCGCTGGCAAGACTTCGCCGTGCTGGCCTTCGATTACGATGGCCAGCGCGTCTCGTTCGACCCGTCGCAGCGCGTCGTGCGCCAGGTGGGCGACCTCACCGAAATCATCGAGCGCGATCCCAAGCTCGAAAGCGATGCGCTCGACAAGCTGGGCGAGATCGGTTTCCGCAAGCCGGCCACGGCGCCGCTGAACGTGATGGCTGGCGCGCTGCAGCTCGAGAGCCAGGCGCACTGGCTGCGCTTTGCCGAGCAGTCGGTCGATGCGCTGTCCGACGCCGGCTGGCACCTTCAAAAATCGACCAAGTACCGCTACGACGTGGTGCCGGTCGAAGACTGGTACGCCGAAATCGACGAACCGGCGGAAGCAGGCAATGCCTGGTTCGAACTGGAGCTGGGCATCGTGGTGGCCAAGAAGCGCGTGCCGCTGCTGCCGGTGCTGGTGCAGCTGATCCGCAGCGCGCCGCTCGAATTCGATCCGAGCGTGCTGGCTGCACATGGCGAGTCCGACCAGATGCTGGCCGTGCTGCCCGATGGCGAGCGCGTCGCGCTGCCATGGAGCCGTCTCAAGCCCATCCTCGCCACGCTGGGCGAACTGTATTTCAATGACAAGGTCAAGGCGCGCCTGCGCCTGTCGACGCTCGATGCAGCGCGGCTCGAAGAACTGGCGCGCGGCGTCGAGCTGCAATGGACCGGCGGCGAGCGCCTGCGCGAGACCGGCCGCAAACTGAGCCAGTTCGGCGCCGTGAAAAAGGTCGAGGCCCCGGCCGGCCTGCAGGCTACCTTGCGCGACTACCAGCTCGATGGCCTGGCGTGGATGCAGTTCCTGCGCGAGTATGACCTGGGCGGCATCCTGGCCGACGATATGGGCCTGGGCAAGACGGTGCAGACGCTGGCGCACATTCTGGTCGAAAAAGAAGCGGGCCGCTTGACCAGTCCCGCGCTGGTGATTGCGCCAACGAGCCTGATGGCCAACTGGTTCGACGAAGCCGCGCGCTTTGCCCCGAGCCTGAAAGTGCTGCTGTTGCAGGGCAAGGAGCGCATGGAGTCGTTCGACCAGATCGACGGCGCCGACATCGTGCTGACTACCTACGCGCTGCTGCCGCGCGACGAAGAAGAACTGCGCAAGCACCACTATCACCTGGTGATCCTGGACGAATCGCACTACATCAAGAACACCCGTTCCAAGGCAGCGCAGACGGCCGGCTCGCTCGACGCCAGCCACCGCCTGTGCCTGTCCGGCACGCCCCTTGAAAATCACCTGGGCGAGCTGTGGTCGCAATTCCACTTCCTGATCCCGGGCCTGCTCGGCGACGAGAAAACCTTCAACACCCAGTTCCGTCACCCGATCGAGCGCCAGGACGATCCGGTGCGCCGCACGCTGCTCAATCGCCGCATCCGGCCGTTCCTGCTGCGCCGCACGAAGGACAATGTGGCCAAAGAGCTGCCGCAAAAGACCGAGATGGTGCGCCGCATCGAGCTCTCCGGCCCGCAGCGCGACCTGTACGAAACGGTGCGCCTGGCGATGGACAAGAAAGTGCGCGACGAGATCGATCGCAAAGGCGTGGCGCGCAGCCAGATCGTGATCCTCGAGGCGCTGCTCAAGCTGCGCCAGGTGTGCTGCGATCCGCGCCTGGTCAAGTCGATGCCGTCTAAAAAGAACACGGCGGCGGTGTCGGCCAAGCTGACCGACCTGATGCAGATGGTCGAAGACCTGCTGGGCGAAGGCCGCAAGATCCTCGTCTTCTCGCAGTTCACCAGCATGCTGGCGCTGATCGAAGAAGAACTCACGCTGCGCAAGATCCCGTATGCGCTGCTCACCGGCGAGACGCGCGACCGCTCGGCGCAGGTGGCCGCGTTCCAGCAGGGCGCAGTGCCGATCTTCCTGATCAGCCTGAAAGCGGGCGGCGTCGGGTTGAACCTGACCGCGGCCGATACCGTGATCCACTACGATCCGTGGTGGAACCCGGCGGCCGAGAATCAGGCGACCGACCGCGCCTGGCGCATCGGGCAGGACAAGCCGGTGTTCGTCTACAAGCTGATTGCCAAGGGCACGCTGGAAGAAAAGATCCAGCTGCTGCAGCACAAGAAGTCGGAGCTGGCGCACTCGATCCTGTCCGAAGGCGAGTCGCAGAAGATGGCGCTGACGCAGGAAGACCTGCAGGCGATCTTTGCACCGCTGGCGGAGTAATCGAGTCGGGAATGCTAGTAAGCGCAGCGCAAGCTGGCGCTGGTATATATATAAAGAAATGGCGGGCTCGCGAGCCCGCCATTGTTGTATCGACCGAAGGATTACGCGTAATACGCTTCGACTGTGCCTTTCAGCTTGATCAGCATCGGGCGGCCTTTGCGGTCGAGGGTCTTGCCGGCGGCGACCTTGATCCAGCCTTCGCTGATGCAATACTCTTCGACGTCGGTGCGATCCTTGTCGTTGAAGCGGATGCCGACGTCGTGCTGGAAGACGTCACGGTTGTGGAATGGGCTGCTCGGATCGATCGAGAGCCGGTCTGGGAGTGGGGGGCGGGTAGCGGTATCGTTCATGGTAGTGAAATTATCGCCCAAACCCTGCCGATGTGGCGCATTTGTTTCGCTTGCAGCTGGTATGCCGGTCAGGATGCGCGGTCTGTCGGTGTTCTTCGGTAACACCATTTTTTTCCTTTTACCAGCAATATGTCACAAAAATGTGACGGTAGAGATATACTATCTGGTCAATATCTTGCTTGTAACTGTTGGTGAAGAAAGAGTCTGAATGAAGTCCAGTCCGATTGCCGCCACCGCGCCGCCCATTCCCGCTCCTGTCAGCGAGGATGACATGCTCACGGCCCGGCAACTGTGCACCATCGCCGAACTGGGAGATGACGTGGCCTTTGCCATTGCGCTGCCGGCGGGGCGCGTGCGCTATCTGAGTCCGGCGTTTGCCGTTCTTAGCGGCTATGACGTCGCGACGCTGCAGTGCGCGCTCGACGGCGACAGTGCCTCGCCGCTGGCATCGTTGGCAGCGTGGTTGCGCACGACGGCAGCCGGCACGCCGGGGGTACGCAACCGGCGTGAATTCGATCTGTTCGACGCCGAGCGCCGCCCGCTGGCGCTGGAAGCGCTGGCCATCGTGCCGCCGGACGATGCCTCGACGCTGGTCGGCCTGTTGCGCGACCTGTCGGTCCGGCGCGGCCATGACAGCGAACACAAACGGTTCGCCAGCATGCTCAATCACGAATTTCGTACGCCCCTGGCGACGATCGATGGCGCGATCCAGCGGCTGGAAGCCACGTCCACCCATGCCGAGGAATCGGTGCGCGCCCGCTATCGCAAGATCGGCGCTGCGGTCGACCGCCTGATCGGGATGCTCGACGAATACCTGTCGCCGGACCGCATGGCCACGCTCGGGCGCACCCGCCAGCCCAACACGATCACGGTCGGTGAACTGATCGAGACCGGTGCTGCCCAGATCCGCGCCGCCGGACGCGAGGCCGTGTTGCAGCTCGATGATGTCGCGTCGATCCTGCGCGGTGAACCGGAAGGCCTGCGGCTGGCGCTGAAGGTCATGATCGACAATGCGCTGGCGTTTTCGCCGCCCGCCACCGACATCACGGTGCGCGTGCGACGCAGCGGTGGCGGTGTCGAGATCGCCGTACTCGATGGCGGCGCGGGCGTGCCGCCGGACGATGCGTCGCGGGTCTTCGACAAGGGCTATCGCGGCCGTAACGCCGCTGGCCTGTCCGGCAGTGGCCTGGGACTGTACATGGCGCGCTCGATCATCGAAGTCCACGGCGGTGTAATGAGCCTGGCGCCAGGGCAGCAGGGCGCCGGCGCAGAGTTCCGGCTCTGGATGCCGGCGCTGGTCTTATAGAGGTTATAGAGGAATAACTCCTTGCTTCGGGTAGCCTCAGCAGTGATAATCGGGACCGCGCTTCCGCGTGGATAACGCTACCATCGGTATCAACGACGGACAGGTGACTAATATGGCAAAGGCATGACGCAGATACTGATAGTTGAAGACAATGGCGAATACGCCGACGACATGGCCGAGTTCCTCAAGGAGCTGGACCACGACGTCACGATCGCCAGGACCGCCAGTGAAATGTGGGCGGCGCTGACGCGCACGCCGGCTGCGGTCGTGGTGCTCGACCTCGGGTTGCCAGATGAAGATGGCTTCAATGTCATCCCGCGCATGCGTCAGCTGTACCCGGAAATCGGGCTGCTGGTATTGACCGGTCGGGTGGCGTTCGACCACCGCATCCTGGGCCTGCGCCTGGGCGCCGACCATTATCTGACCAAGCCGATCAAGTTCCCGGAACTGGCCGCCCACATCGAGGCACTGGACCGTCGGGTGCGCCCGCAGGATCCGGCGCCGGCACCAAGCAAGTGGATGCTGCGCGTGAGCGCACGCCAGCTCGAGCTGATGGGCAAAGTGGTCGATCTGACCGAAAAGGAATGCAACTTCCTGCACCTGTTGACGATCAACACGCGCCCGGTACCGCGCCACGTCATCGTGGCCGGCATGGGTGGCGACGACCCCGACGCCAGCCGCCGCGTCGACATGCTCGTCTATCGCCTGCGCAAGAAAGCCCGCTCCGGCCTCGGCCAGGACCTCCCCCTGCGCAGCGCCTACGGCGAAGGCTACAGCCTCTCCGCCGGCTTCACTCTCTCCTGACCCGCCTCTGCCCTCCCACAATGAGGGTCAGAGTCGAATTATTGGCCAATTTCCACTCAGACAATTAGGGTCGGAGTCGAATTATTGGCCAATTTTCTTTGGTCAATTGTCTGCACGAATCAAATTGGCGCTGAAAGTCGCGGCAGAAATTGCGCCTGGGCTTTCGCCCGAATAATTGGGGACAGAGTCAGGCCGATTTTGACGGTGCTTGCGTTTAATTAGGGACAGAGTCATTTTCCATTGTAGAATTCTGGCTCATCGCACACATACGACGCCATGGCACGCCAACCCCGACTCATCGTTCCCGCGCAACCGCACCATGTAATCCAACGCGGCAATAACCGCCAGATCATTTACAGGGACGAAACGGATTACCAGCGTTTTCTCGTCTGGCTCAAGGAAGCTGCGCGGTTTTATGACGTGGCAATCCATGCCTATGTCCTGATGCCGAACCATGTCCACTTGCTGGCAACACCAAGCGACGCCACCGGCCTGGCGCTGATGATGCAGAAGGTCGGCCGACTCTATGTTCCATGGTTTAACCACAAGTATGAGCGCAGCGGTGGCTTGTTCGAGGGCCGTTTTCGCACGTCGCTGATCGACTCGGACCGGTATTTCATGACCTGCAGCCGCTATATCGAGCTCAATCCCGTGCGCGCGCAGTTGTCGGCAGGCCCGGGCGACTATCCATGGTCGAGCTATGCTCACCATGCGGGGGCGCGCCTCGATACGCTCGTCAGCGACCATAGCCTGTTCTGGGCACTGGGCAACACGCCATTCCAGCGCGAGGCGGCTTACATGGACATGGTCCAGCAAGGTTTGTCATCCGAAGAGGTTGATTTCATTACCACCTCGATTCTGAGAAACAAGCCACTGGGCTCGGACACCTTCAAAAGCCAGCTGGAGCAAAAAACACAACGCCAGATCTTGCCAGCCAAGCGTGGGCGACCATTTAATCTGCCTCTTCCACCGCTCGTACAAGCTTAAAAAAGGGCAATTCCCGACACAACGGCACGGTTATTCGTGCCGTTTTTTATTGTAAAAACCTTTTATATTCAATGGCTTAATTGCCAATGAAGAGCATATCGACACAGCATAATGACTCTGTCCCCAATTATCGCGTTTCTCAAAAAGTTGTCAAACAATTCGACTCTGACCCTAATTATTGAGGTTGACGGGGGATTTTGCATTGCACTATTCTCGGCATTCGATCCCGTAAAGATGTGGAGAATGTCGCATGATTGCCCAAGGTTTGTATGATCCCGCCAATGAACACGATGCTTGCGGTGTTGGCTTCATCGCCCATATCAAGGGCAACAAGAGTCATTCGATTGTTGAACAGGGTCTGTTGATTCTGAAGAACCTCGACCACCGGGGCGCGGTGGGCGCCGATGCGCTCATGGGCGACGGGGCGGGGATTCTGATCCAGATTCCGGACCAGTACTACCGCGACGAGATGGCGCGTCAGGGCGTCGAGTTGCCGCCCCCTGGCGAGTACGGCGTCGGCATGGTGTTCCTGCCGAAAGAGCATGCGTCGCGCATCGCCTGCGAGCAAGAGATCGAACGCGCCGTGCGCATCGAAGGCCAGGTCGTTCTTGGCTGGCGCAACGTGCCGGTCGATGCGACGATGCCGATGTCGCCGTTCGTGCGCGCCAAGGAGCCGGTGATCCGCCAGATCTTCATCGGCCGCGGCCCGGACATCATGGTCACCGATGCACTCGAGCGCAAACTGTATGTGATCCGCAAATCGTCCGGTCACGCGATCCAGGCCCTCAAACTCCTGCACGGCAAGGAATTCTTCGTGCCGTCGATGTCGGCGCGCACCGTCGTCTACAAGGGTCTGCTGCTGGCCGACCAGGTGGGCGTGTTCTACAAGGATCTGCAGGATCCGCGCTGCATCTCGGCGCTGGCCCTGGTCCACCAGCGCTTCTCGACCAACACCTTCCCCGAGTGGCCGCTGGCCCACCCGTACCGCCTGATCGCCCACAACGGCGAGATCAATACCGTCAAGGGCAACTTCAACTGGACCCGCGCGCGCGAAGGCATCCTCAAGTCGGCCGTACTGGGCGACGACTTGAACAAGCTGTTCCCGCTGATCTATGAAGGCCAGTCCGATACCGCCTGCTTCGACAACGCGCTCGAACTCCTGATCATGGCCGGCTACCCGATCGCCCAGGCGATGATGATGATGATCCCGGAAGCCTGGGAAAATCACGCGTCGATGGACGACAACCGCCGCGCCTTCTACGAATACCACGCCGCGATGATGGAGCCGTGGGACGGCCCGGCTGCGATGGCCTTCACCGATGGCCGCCATATCGGCGGTACGCTCGACCGCAACGGCCTGCGCCCGGCGCGCTACGTCATCACCGAGGACGATCTGGTCGTCATGGCGTCCGAATCGGGCGTGCTGCCGATTCCCGAATCGCGCATCGTCAAGAAGTGGCGCCTCCAGCCGGGCAAGATGTTCCTGATCGACCTCGAAGCGGGTCGCATCATCGACGACAAGGAACTGAAGGACACCTACGCCAACGCCAAGCCATACAAGGCCTGGATCAAGTCGGTGCGCATCAAACTCAATGAAATCAAGCTGACCGAATCGCAGCTGGCCGCCGGCCGCGCGAAGGATGCTCAGGGCGAAAAGCCGCCGCTGACGCTGCTCGACCGCCAGCAGGCGTTCGGCTACACGCAGGAAGACCTGAAGTTCCTGATGGCGCCGATGGCCGTGCTGGGTGAAGAAGCCACCGGCTCGATGGGCAACGACTCGCCGCTGGCCGTCACGTCCAACAAACTCAAGCCGCTGTATAACTACTTCAAGCAGCTGTTCGCGCAGGTGACCAATCCGCCGATCGATCCGATCCGAGAAAGCATGGTCATGTCGCTGGTCTCGTTCATCGGCCCCAAGCCGAACATCCTCGACACCAACAACGTCAACCCGCCGATGCGCCTCGAAGTCGCGCAGCCGATCCTGAACTTCGACGACATGGCGCGCCTGCGCAATATCAGCCAGCACACGGGCGGCAAGTTCAAGGCCTATGAGCTCAACATCTGCTACCCGGTCGCCTGGGGCAAGGAAGGCATCGAAGCCTCGCTGGCCTCGCTGTGCGCCGAAGCGGTCGATGCCGTCAAGTCGGGCCACAACATCCTGATCGTGTCCGACCGCCGCATGTCGCCCGACCTGGTCGCGATCCCTGCGCTGCTGGCCACCTCCAGCGTGCACCAGCACCTGGTGGCGCGCGGCCTGCGCGCCTCCGCCGGCCTCGTAATCGAAACCGGTTCGGCGCGCGAGACCCACCATTTCGCGCTGCTGGCCGGCTATGGCGCCGAAGCCGTGCACCCGTACCTGGCCCTGGAAACGCTGGCCGAACTGGCGCATGGCCTGCCGCAGGAATTGTCGGCCGAGACGGTGAGCTACAACTACATCAAGGCCGTCGGCAAAGGCCTGATGAAGGTGATGTCGAAGATGGGCATCTCCACCTACATGTCGTACTGCGGCGCGCAGATCTTCGAGGCCGTGGGCCTGAACAAGTCGCTGGTCGACAAGTACTTCAAGGGCACCTCGTCGAACATCGAAGGCATTGGCCTGTTCGAAGTGGCCGAAGAAGCGCTGCGCCTGCACGCGCTGGCCTTCGGCGCCGATCCGGTGCTGGCCAATGCGCTGGACGTCGGCGGCGAGTACGCCTTCCGCGTGCGCGGCGAAGACCACCTGTGGACGCCGGACACGATCGCCAAGCTGCAGCACGCAACGCGCGCCAACAACTTCTCGACCTATAAGGAATACGCGCAGCTGATCAACGACCAGACGCGCCGTCACCTGACGCTGCGTGGCCTCTTCGAATTCAAGATCGACCGCGACAAGGCGATCCCGATCGAAGAAGTCGAATCGGCCAAGGACATCGTCAAGCGCTTTGCCACCGGCGCCATGTCGCTCGGCTCGATCAGCACCGAAGCCCACGCCACGCTGGCCATCGCGATGAACCGCATTGGCGGCAAGAGCAATACGGGTGAGGGCGGCGAAGATCCGGCGCGCTACATGAATGAGTTCAAAGGCATCGCGATCAAGAAGGGCGAGTCGCTGGCGTCGCGCCTGGGCGATGGCCGCGTCGTGGTCGACATCCCGCTCGAAGACGGCGACTCGCTGCGTTCGAAAATCAAGCAGGTGGCGTCGGGCCGCTTTGGCGTCACTGCCGAATACCTGAACTCGGCCGATCAGATCCAGATCAAGATGGCGCAGGGCGCCAAGCCGGGCGAAGGCGGCCAGCTGCCGGGCCATAAAGTGTCCGAGTACATCGCGTCCCTGCGCTTCTCGGTGCCGGGTGTCGGCCTGATTTCGCCACCGCCGCACCACGACATCTATTCGATCGAAGACCTGGCCCAGCTGATTCACGACCTGAAAAACGTGAATCCGCGCGCCTCGATCTCGGTCAAGCTGGTGTCGGAAGTGGGCATCGGCACGGTCGCTGCCGGTGTCTCGAAAGCCAAGGCCGATCACATCGTCGTCGCCGGCCACGATGGCGGCACGGGCGCTTCGCCCCTGTCGTCGGTCAAGCACGCCGGCACGCCGTGGGAGCTGGGCCTGGCCGAGACCCAGCAGACGCTGGTGCTCAATGGCCTGCGCAGCCGTATCCGCCTGCAAGCGGACGGACAGATGCGCACCGGCCGCGACGTCGTCATCGCGGCGATGCTGGGCGCCGATGAAGTCGGCTTTGCCACCGCGCCGCTGGTGGTCGAGGGTTGCATCATGATGCGCAAGTGCCACCTCAATACCTGCCCGGTGGGCGTGGCCACGCAAGACCCGGTGCTGCGCGCGAAATTCCAGGGCAAACCCGAACACGTCGTGAACTACTTCTTCTTCGTCGCCGAAGAAGCGCGCCAGATCATGGCGCAGCTGGGCATTCGCACCTATGACGAACTGATTGGCCGCGCCGACCTGCTCGACAAATCCAAGGCGATCGGGCACTGGAAGGCGCAGGGCCTGGACTTTTCGAACATCTTCTACCAGCCGAAAGTCGAGAGCCAGCGCGCCCTGTTCCACACCGAAGGACAGGACCATGGCCTGGATAAAGCGCTCGATCACAAGCTGATCGCGCAAGCCAAGGCGGCCCTTGAGAAGGGCGAGCGCGTCTCGTTCATCTCGCCGGTCAAGAACCTGAATCGCACCGTCGGCGCCATGCTGTCGGGCGAAGTCGCCACGCGCTACGGCCATGCCGGCCTGCCGGACGACACGATCCACATCCAGCTGCAAGGCACGGCGGGCCAGTCGGCTGCTGCCTTCCTGGCCGGCGGCATCACGATGGACCTGGTCGGCGAAGGCAACGACTACGTCGGCAAGGGCTTGTCGGGCGGGCGCATCATCGTGCGGCCGAACACCGAGTTCCGTGGCTGGGCAGTCGACAACATCATCGTCGGTAACACGGTGCTGTATGGCGCGATCTCGGGCGAAGCCTTCTTCAACGGCGTGGCCGGCGAGCGCTTCGCGGTGCGTAACTCGGGCGCCACGGCCGTCGTCGAAGGCTGCGGCGACCACGGTTGCGAATACATGACCGGCGGGACCGTGGCGGTGCTGGGCGATACCGGTCGCAACTTCGCCGCCGGCATGTCGGGCGGTGTGGCCTTCGTGTACGACCCGAAGGGCGAATTCGAGGCGCGCTGCAACACGACGATGGTCAATCTCGAGCGCGTGCTGGCGTCGAAGGACCAGACCGACCCGGCAGCCTGGCACAGCCAGTCGCGCACCAGCGAGCGCGAGTCGGACGAAGCGATCCTGCGCCGCCTGATCGAGCGCCACTTCAAGTACACCGGCAGCACGCGCGCACGCAACCTGCTTGACGACTGGGCCAACAGCCGCAGCAAGTTCGTCAAGGTGTTCCCGACCGACTACAAGCGCGCGCTCGAAGAGATGCACTTCTCGAGCATGGAAGAAGCGAACGACAAGATCGATCAGGCCGCGTAAGCAGCCGCGGACCAACGACCAAGGAAAATATTGTGGGCAAAATTACCGGCTTCATGGAATTCGAACGGCAGGAAGAGGATCATCTCGAACCGGTCGCGCGTCTGAAGAACTACAAGGAATTCGTCATCACGCTGACCGACGCGCAGGCGAAGGTGCAGGGCGCGCGCTGCATGGATTGCGGCATCCCGTTCTGTAATACGGGCTGCCCGGTCAACAACATCATCCCGGACTGGAACGACCTGGTCTTCCATGGCAACTACCGCCACGCGCTGGAAAACCTGCACTCGACGAACAACTTCCCCGAGTTCACCGGCCGCATCTGCCCGGCGCCGTGCGAGTCGGCCTGTACGCTCGGGATCAACGACGACCCGGTCGGCATCAAGTCGATCGAGCGCAAGATCATCGATACCGGCTGGGAGCACGGCTGGGTGGTGCCGCAGCCGCCTGAACATCGTACGGGTCGCAAGGTCGCCGTCGTCGGCTCCGGGCCTGCCGGCCTGGCTGCAGCCCAGCAACTGGCGCGCGTCGGCCACGACGTGACGGTGTTCGAAAAGAGCGACCGCCTGGGCGGCCTGCTGCGTTACGGGATCCCCGACTTCAAGATGGAAAAGGACCTGATCGACCGTCGCGTCGAGCAGATGCAGGCCGAAGGCGTCACGTTCCGCACCGGCGTGTTGATCGGCAAGGATTTCCCGGCGAGCGTGAGCAATATGGCGCGCGACACCATCTTCCCGGAAGACCTGGAAAAAGAATTCGACGCCGTGATCATGGCCGGCGGCGCCGAACAGCCACGCGACCTGCCGGTACCGGGCCGCCAGCTCAAGGGCGTGCACTTTGCGATGGACTTCCTGCCGCAGCAAAACCGCGTCAATGCCGGCGACAAGCTGAAGGACCAGCTGAAAGCCACCGGCAAGCACGTGATCGTCATCGGCGGCGGCGACACCGGCTCGGACTGCGTCGGCACCTCGAACCGCCACGGCGCGGCGTCGGTGACGCAATTCGAACTGCTGCCGCAACCACCGGAACACGAAAACAAGCCGCTGGTCTGGCCTTACTGGCCAACGCGCCTGCGCACCTCGTCGTCGCACGAAGAAGGCTGCGAGCGCGACTGGGCGGTGGCGACCAAGCGCCTGGAAGGCAAGGGCGGCAAGGTGGAAAAGCTGATCGCCTGCCGCGTCGAATGGAAGGACGGCAAGATGACGGAAGTGCCGGATTCCGAGTTCGAACTGAAAGCCGACCTGGTGCTGCTGGCGATGGGCTTTGTCTCGCCGGTGCAGCAGGTGCTCGACGCGTTTGGCGTGCAGAAAGACCCACGCGGCAATGCGCGCGCCACCACCGAGGGCGACCTGGCCTATCAGACATCGAACCCGAAAGTATTTACGGCGGGCGACATGCGTCGTGGGCAGTCGCTGGTGGTGTGGGCGATTCGCGAAGGCCGTCAATGCGCGCGGGCAGTCGATGAGTTCCTGATGGGCGCATCGGTCTTGCCACGGTAAGACATATGGTCAATGGCGGTCGTGCAATGCGACCGCCATGTTCGCCGGCTTGCAGACAATCCGGCGACAAATGCATGACAAACTATTTATAAACTGTCACTTGCTAATTCGTAAAGCTATCCCCAATTGGATGCTGCGATGCAAAATAGCCTGACACGCTGTCGTCCTATCACGCGGCCTGTATCACGCGGTTTATGTAAATATGTTTCAATTATATTGATTCCTAACAAGGAATCGCAATATTGTCATGTATGCATAATCCAATGAAAACAATCGCTTACAACGTTAAATAGCTGACTGAACAGTTATTAGTGTTGTAATGTCACGTCGCCAGCCGGGGGTAAAATCAGGTCCCTCAAGCGGGTAAATAGCTTTCTGCACTACAATACCGGATTCCCTAACCTCAAATGATGCTGTGTCGAACCTAGTCGAAATCCGCGATCTGCATTTTGCTTACGGTGAGCGTTCCATTCTGTCGAATCTGCGCATGGATTTCCCACGTGGCAAGCTCATTGCTGTCATGGGCGGGTCCGGTTGTGGCAAGACGACAGTGTTGCGTCTCATCGGTGGCCAGATTCGCCCCCAGCGTGGCGAAGTCCGCATTGGCGGCGAAGTCGTGCACAGCCTCGATACGCAGGGCTTGTACCGCCTGCGCCGGCGCATGGGCATGCTGTTCCAGTTTGGCGCGCTGTTTACCGACCTGTCGGTGTTCGATAACGTGGCGTTTCCGCTGCGCGAGCACACCGACCTGTCCGAAGAACTCATCCGCGACCTCGTGCTCATGAAACTCAACGCCGTGGGTCTGCGCAATGCGCATCGCCTCAAACCGGCCGAGATTTCGGGCGGCATGGCGCGCCGCGTGGCTGTTGCACGCGCTGTAGCACTCGATCCTGAACTGATCATGTACGACGAGCCGTTCGCCGGCCTCGACCCGATCTCGATGGGCGTGACTGCCAACCTGATCCGCAACCTGAACGACGCCCTCGGCTCGACCTCGATCCTCGTCTCGCACGATGTGCAAGAGTGCTTCGCGATTGCCGATTACGTCTACTTTATGTCCGCTGGCAAGATCGTCGCGGAAGGCACGCCGACCGAACTGCGCGTGTCGACTGACCCGTACGTGCGCCAGTTCGTCAACGCCGAACCGGACGGTCCGGTGCCGTTCCATTATCCTGGCAAGACGCTGGCTGATGACCTGGGCCTGGGAGCGCGCACATGATCGCCCGCTTCCTTGGTTATGTCGGTTGTTCGGTGCGCGAAGGCCTCGCCGCGCTCGGTTTTGCCATTCGCTCGTTTTTCAGCATCCTGCGCGTGTCGCCCGGCGCGTTCCGCCGCCCGGGTTTGATTTCTGAGCAGATTCACTTCATCGGTAACTATTCACTGGTGATCATTGCCGTGTCCGGCCTGTTTGTCGGCATGGTGCTGGGCCTGCAGGGTTACTACACGCTGAACCAGTATGGCGCCGAGCAGATGCTGGGCCAGGTGGTCGCGCTGTCGCTCGTGCGCGAACTGGGTCCGGTCGTCACCGCGCTGCTGTTTGCCGGCCGTGCCGGCACGTCGCTGACGGCGCAGATTGGCCTCATGAAAGCAGGCGAGCAATTGTCGGCCATGGAAATGATGGCGATTAATCCGGTCCAACGGGTGCTGGCGCCGCGTTTCTGGGCAGGCGTGATCGCCATGCCAGTGCTGGCGACGGTGTTTTCGGCCGTCGGCGTGATGGGCGGCTATCTCGTTGGCGTGAAATTGATCGGCGTGGATGAAGGTTCTTTCTGGGCGCAGATGCAATCTGGCGTCGATGTGCGCGCTGACGTACTGAACGGCGTGATTAAAAGCTTTATCTTTGGCATCGCCGTGACCTTTACTGCTCTGTTCCAGGGGTACCAGGCCCAGCCGACGCCGGAAGACGTCTCGCGTGCGACCACGCGTACTGTCGTGATCGCATCGCTGCTGGTCTGGGGGCTGAACTTCGTCATGACCGCCCTGATGTTCAATAAATAACTAACACGGTTTTAGGGTAATAAAATGCATCGCAAAACTATCGACGTCTGGGTTGGCCTGTTCGTGCTGCTGGGTTTGGCTGCACTGCTGTTCCTGGCCTTCCAGGCCGGCAATCTGAAGTCCATGTCGTTCGGGCAGACGTATTCCGTCAGCGGCCGGTTCGACAATATCGGTGGCCTCAAGCCACAGGCGCCAGTCAAGAGCGCCGGTGTGGTGGTCGGTCGCGTGGGCGAGATCGCCTTTGACGACAAGAGCTTCCAGGCATCTGTGCGCCTCGATCTGGACACTGACTATAAATTCCCAAAAGACAGTTCGTTGAAGATTCTGACCGCAGGTCTGCTTGGCGAGCAATACATCGGTATCGAAGCCGGTGGTGACACGAACAATCTGGCTGAAGGCGACCGCATCATTCGCACGCAGTCGGCAACCGTCCTCGAAGACTTAATTAATCAATTTATCTACAGCAAGGCTGCTGATGGAAAGGAAGGTAGTCAATGAACTACACCAACACGCTTTCGCACGTGCGTCTCTGTGCCGCCGCCGCTGCTGTCCTGGTTCTGACCGGTTGCGCGACCACCGCGAACAATCCGCAGGATCCGCTCGAAGGCTATAACCGCGCCGTCTATTCGTTCAACGACGCTGTCGACCGCACCGTTCTCAAGCCGACCGCGACCGCCTACAAGAAGGTCGTACCGGGCTTTGCCCAGACCGGCGTAAACAATTTCTTTGGCAACCTGTCGGATGCCTGGAGTTCGATCAACAACCTGCTGCAAGGCAAGGGCGAAGCCGGCGCGACCGATTTCGGCCGCGTGGCGATCAACTCGACCTTCGGTATTTTCGGTCTGCTGGACATCGCGTCCGAAGCCGGCATGCAGAAGCACAACGAAGATTTCGGCCAAACGCTGGGAAAATGGGGCGTGCCGAGCGGTCCGTACTTGATCTTGCCGCTGCTGGGCCCATCTACGGTACGTGATACCGCAGCATTGCCAGCCGATTTCGCGGGCGACATCTGGACCTACAAGACGCCGGTGAACTGGCGCAATGTGGGTACGGGCGTTCGCATCATCGACAAACGTGCCACGCTGCTCGACGCCTCGGGCCTGATGGAAGACGCCGCACTGGACCGCTACGAGTTCCTGCGCGACGGCTACCTGCAGCGCCGCCAGAGCCAGGTCTATGACGGCAATGTGCCGCGCCAGGCTGATGACGTCGCCGAGCCAGCACCTTCCGAAACGAAGTAAGTTGAAAGGAATACGATGAAACCATTCATGCACCTGATCGCCGCCGCCGCAGTCACCGCTGCCTTTTCCACGAGCGTGATCGCCCAGCCTGCCGCCAGCGCCGAAGCGCCGGACGTGCTGGTCAAGCGCATCAGCGCCGAAGTGATCGACAGCGTCAAGAACGACAAGGCCATTCAGTCGGGCGACCGCAGCAAGATCATGGGTCTGGTCAATACCAAGATCCTGCCATACGTCGATGCCGAAAAAATGACGCAGCAAGCCGCTGGCCGCCACTGGCGCACCGCCACGCCGGACCAGCAAAAGCGCCTGACCACCGAGTTCCGTAACCTGCTGGTCTACACGTACTCCGGTGCGCTGTCGACCATCAAGAACGAAACCGTCGAGTTCAAGCCTATGCGCGCCGCCGCCACCGATACCGATGTCGAAGTGCGCTCGCAGGTCAACGTCGCACGCGGCGAGCCAATCACGCTGAACTATCGCCTGGCCAAGGGCAGCAACGGCTGGAAGATCTACGACGTGAACATCCTGGGCGCCTGGCTGGTCGAGACCTACAAGAGCACCTTCAACAGCGAGATCAGCAAGACCGGTGTCGATGGCCTGATCAAGCGCCTGGCTGACCGCAACGCGCAACTGGCGTCCAAGCCGCTGGCCGCACCGGCAACGAATGGCTGAGGCAAACCCCATGCTGACGATCGACGCCATGACCTTCGACAGCGCCAGTCTAGCGCTGGCGCAGGGTGAGGCAGCGATCAGCGCTGGCGAAACCGTGTTCGACCTGGCCGGCGTGAAGTCGGCCGATTCGTCGGGCGTGGCTCTGCTGCTGGCCTGGCAGCGCCGCGCACTGAGCGCCGGGCACCGGCTCACGTTCATCAACGTGCCGGACAACGTGCGCAAGCTCGCGGCCCTGTACGGGGTCGACACGCTGGTCGCACCAGCATGAATACGGGCAGCTTCGGCTGCCCGTTTTTTTTTGCGCGTTTCACCATGGGCGCCTGCACGGCGTCCCGCCGGGTTTCTCCGCCTGGCCCGCTTGACATGGCGATTTCACCTATAATGGACTGTTTCCCTGCACGGTCCTGGTGCGTTCCCCAGCCGGCCTCCGTTTTGTTTTGACTATCGCGCGTCGCGCCTCCCATTACGCATGACTGCAATCCAGATTGACCGTGTCGAGAAGAGCTACAAAGGCTTCAAGGCGCTCAAGGGCGTGTCCCTTTCCATCGAAGAGGGCGAGTTCTTTGGCCTGCTGGGCCCGAATGGCGCCGGCAAGACCACCCTCATTTCCACCATTGCGGGCCTGATCCGGCCCGACGCCGGCAGCGTGAAAATCCATGGCCACGATGTCGTGACCGATTTTCGCGAAGCGCGCAAGCGCCTGGGCGTCGTGCCGCAGGAGCTGGTGTTCGATCCGTTCTTCACGGTGCGCGAAACGCTGCGCCTGCAGTCGGGCTACTTCGACATCCGCAACAACGATGGCTGGATCGACGAAGTGATGCACAACCTCGACCTGACCGACAAGGCCGACGTCAACATGCGCGCGCTGTCGGGCGGCATGAAGCGGCGCGTCCTGGTGGCGCAGGCGCTCGTGCACCGTCCGCCGGTCATCGTGCTGGATGAACCGACCGCCGGCGTCGATGTCGAACTGCGCCAGACGCTGTGGAAGTTCATCGCGCGCCTGAACCGCGAAGGCGGCCACACGGTGGTGCTCACCACCCACTACCTCGAAGAAGCGCAGGCCATGTGCCAGCGCGTGGCGATGCTCAAGCAGGGCAATGTGGTGGCGCTCGACACGATGAGCACCCTGCTGCGCCGCGTCTCGGGTTCGCAGCTGGTCGTGCATCTGAAGTCCGGCACGCTGCCGGCTGAACTGCGTCCGCTCGTGTCGCATGACGAACCCAATAACGGCAACAACAAATACACGCTGCGCGTGAACGACTACGCCGACGTCGAACCGATCCTGGCGCGCCTGCGCGAAGCCGGCGCCATCATCGACGAGATGCAACTGCAGCAGGCCGACCTGGAAGACATCTTCATCCAGATCATGGAAGAGGGCAAACAATGAATCTGTTCTCCATCGGGTTCCGTACCCTGTTCTACAAAGAGTCGCTGCGCTTCTGGAAGGTGGCCACGCAAACCGTCGCCGCGCCGGTCGTCACCGCCATGCTGTACCTCGTCATCTTCGGCCATGTGCTCGATGGCCGGGTCGAGATGCTCCAGGGCGTGGCCTACACGTCGTTCCTGATTCCTGGCCTCGTGATGATGAGCGTGCTGCAAAATGCCTTCGCCAATTCGTCGTCGTCGCTGATCCAGTCCAAGATCAGTGGCAACCTCGTGTTCATCCTGCTCGCGCCGCTGTCGCACGCCGAGATCCTGGCGGCGTATGTCGGCGCGGCGGTGCTGCGCGGGATCGCCGTCGGCGCCGGCGTGTTCGCGATTACCGCGTGGTTCGCGCACCTGACGTTCGTCGCGCCCGTGTGGATCGTCGTGTTCGCGATCCTGGGCGCAGCCATTCTCGGCACGATGGGCGTCATCGCCGGCATCTGGGCCGAAAAATTCGACCAGCTGGCCGCGTTCCAGAACTTTTTGATCATGCCGGCCACGTTCCTGGCCGGGGTGTTCTATTCGGTACAAAAACTGCCGCCATTCTGGCTGGCCGTCTCGCATTTCAACCCGTTCTTTTATATGATTGACGGGTTCCGTTACGGGTTCTTCGGCCAGTCCGACGTGTCGCCGTGGACCAGCCTGGCCATCGTGTCCGTGTTCTTCGCGGTGCTGACGGCCATGGCGATCAACCTGCTCAAGCGCGGCTACAAGCTGCGCCACTAAAAATTTTTGGAGTTATCGTGGCCACCACACCCGAACTGATACACGGCTATCTCAGCGCCGGCCTTGAATGCACCCACCTGACCGTCAATGGCGACGGCCAGCACTTCGAGGCGGTGATCGTCTCGCCGGCGTTCTTCGGCAAGCGCTCGATCCAGCGCCACCAGATCGTGTACGCCGCGCTGGGCGACCGCATGCGCGAGGAAATCCACGCGCTGTCGATGAAAACCCTGACCCCTGAAGAATTCAAAGGCTAATCATGGACAAGCTCCAGATCGTCGGCGGCAAACGCCTGCAAGGTGACATCGCGATTTCCGGCGCCAAGAATGCGGCGCTGCCCATCCTGTGCGCGGGCCTGCTCACCGCGGGTGACCTGCACCTGTCCAACGTGCCACGCCTGCATGACGTGCGCACGATGCTCAAGCTGCTGGAAACCACCGGCCTGAAAATCGATCTGGACGACGAACACGTCACCATGAACGGCAGCGCGATCGACAACCTGGTCGCGCCGTACGAACTGGTGAAAACCATGCGCGCCTCGATCCTGGTGCTGGGCCCCCTGCTGGCGCGCTTCGGCGAAGCCAAGGTCTCGCTGCCGGGTGGCTGCGCCATCGGTTCGCGCCCGGTCGACCAGCACATCCAGGGCCTGCGCGCGATGGGCGCCGAGATCACGATCGAAGGCGGCTACATCCACGCCAGGGCCACGAAGCTCAAGGGCGCGCGCATCCGCACCGACATGATCACCGTGACCGGCACCGAGAACCTGCTCATGGCCGCAACGCTGGCCGACGGCGAGACGGTGCTCGAAAACGCCGCGCGCGAGCCGGAAGTGACCGACCTGGCCAATCTGCTGGTGGCCATGGGCGCGAAGATCGAGGGCATCGGCACTGACCGCCTGGTGATCCAGGGCGTGCCGGAACTGCATGGCGCCAGCCACGCGGTGATCTCGGACCGCATCGAAGCGGCGACCTTCCTGTGCGCCGTCGCGGCCACCGGCGGCGACATCCAGCTGACCAATACCCGCACCGACATCTTTGACGTGGCGCTCGATAAACTGCGCGAAATCGGCCTGCAGCTGACTGTTGGCGCGGACACCATCCGCGCGAAGATGGATGGCCGCCCGCAGCCGGTGTCGTTCCGCACGACCGAGTATCCGGGCTTCCCGACCGACATGCAGGCGCAGTTCATGGCTGTGAACACCATCGCCGGCGGCGCCTCGCGCGTGACCGAAACGATCTTCGAGAACCGCTTCATGCACGTGCAAGAGATGAACCGTCTCGGCGCGCAGATCACGACCGACGGCAATACCGCGTTCATCGACGGCGTCACGCGCCTGATCGGCGCACCGGTCATGGCAACCGACCTGCGCGCCTCGGCTTCGCTCGTCATTGCCGGCATGGCGGCCGAAGGCACGACGCTGATCGACCGCATCTACCACCTCGATCGCGGCTACGACCGCATGGAAGTGAAGCTGTCGGCGGTGGGCGCCGACATCGTCCGCATCAAGTAATCACATCGAATCACCATGACTTTTACCAGCAATACGGACGAGACCCAGCTGATCCTGGCGCTGTCCAAGGGCCGCATCTTCGAGGACACCCTGCCGCTGTTGTCGGCCGCCGGGATCGAGGTGCTGGAAAACCCAGAGACTTCGCGCAAGCTGATCCTGCCGACCAATGACCCGGGCGTGCGCGTGCTGATCGTGCGCGCCTCGGACGTGCCGACCTACGTCCAGTACGGCGCTGCCGATTTCGGCGTGGCCGGCAAGGACGTGCTGCTCGAGCATGGCGGCGAGGGGCTGTACCAGCCGATCGACCTGCGCATCGCCGAATGCCGCATGTCGGTCGCGGTCAACGCGGGCTTCGACTACGAAAGCGCCGTGCGCCAGGGCGCGCGCCTGCGCGTGGCGACCAAGTTCGTCAACACGGCGCGCGAGCACTTTGCCCGCAAGGGCGTGCACGTCGACCTGATCAAGCTGTATGGCTCGATGGAGCTGGCGCCGCTGGTGGGCCTGTCCGACGCCATCGTCGACGTGGTCTCGACCGGCGGCACGCTGCGCGCCAACAACCTGGTCGAAGTCGAAAAGATCATGGACATCTCCTCGCGCCTGGTGGTCAACCAGGCTGCGCTCAAGCTCAAGCGCGAGCGCCTGCAACCGATCCTGGACGCGTTTGAACGCGCATCCAAAGCAAAAGGCTAGACCCAAAATGGCAGTACAGATCCGCAAGCTCGATTCGACCGCACCCGACTTCACCACCACGCTAAGCGCGCTGCTCGCGTTTGAAGCCGAAACCGACGACGCCATCGAACTGGCCGTGGCCGGCATCCTGCGCGATGTAAAAGCGCGGGGCGACGCCGCCGTGCTCGACTACACGAACAAATTCGACCGCATCCCGAACGGCGGCGCCACGAGCATGGCGCAGTTCGACATTGGTCAGGCCGAGCTCGAAGCCGCACTGGCTGCACTGCCCGACGACCAGCGCGCCGCGCTGCAGGTGGCGGCCGACCGTGTGCGCGTGTACCACGAGCGTCAGAAAGAATCGTCCACCGGCTTCACCTTCACCGAGCCTGACGGCACCGTGCTGGGCCAGCGCGTGACGCCCCTGGACCGGGTCGGCATCTATGTCCCGGGTGGCAAGGCAGCGTATCCGTCGTCGGTCCTGATGAACGCGATTCCCGCCCACGTGGCTGGCGTCAAGGAAATCATCATGGTCGTGCCGACGCCGGACGGCGTGAAGAACCAGATGGTGCTGGCTGCGGCGGCAATTGCGGGCGTCACGCGCGTGATCACCATTGGCGGCGCGCAGGCCGTCGGCGCGCTCGCGTATGGCACCGAGACCATTCAAGCCGTCGACAAGATCGTCGGCCCCGGCAACGCGTATGTCGCCGCCGCCAAGCGCCGCGTGTTCGGCACGGTGGGTATCGACATGATCGCGGGTCCGTCCGAAATCCTCGTGCTGTGCGACGGCACGACCGATCCCGACTGGATCGCGATGGACCTGTTTTCGCAGGCCGAGCACGACGAACTGGCGCAGGCAATCCTGCTGTGCCCCGACGCCGACTACATCGCCAAGGTCGAAGCGAGCATCCAGAAGCTGCTGCCAACGATGCCGCGCGCAGCCACCATCACCACGTCGCTGGGCGACCGCGGCGCCTTGATCAAGGTGCGCAGCATGGATGAAGCATGCGAGATCGCCAGCAGCATCGCGGCCGAACACCTCGAGATCTCGGCTGAAGATCCACAACAGTGGGCCGATAAAATCCGCCACGCCGGCGCGATGTTCCTGGGCCGTTACTCGTCCGAATCGCTGGGCGACTATTGCTGCGGCCCGAACCACGTGCTGCCGACGTCGCGCACGGCGCGCTTCTCTTCGCCGCTGGGCGTGTACGATTTCCAGAAACGCTCGTCGATCATCCAGGTCAGCGAAGCGGGTGCGCAAACGCTGGGCAAGGTCGCGGCCACGCTGGCGTATGGCGAAGGCCTGCAGGCGCACGCGCGCAGCGCGGAACTACGACTGGACCCAGTCCCACCCCAGGCATCATGAGCGACTGGGTCAACCAGGTATTCTGCGAGGATGCGCTGTCAGGATTGGCGCGCATCCCGGACGGGTCCATCGACCTGATCCTGACTGACCCGCCGTACAACCTGGGCAAGGACTACGGTAACGCCTCGGACCAGCAAAGCGTCGAGGCCTACCTGGCCTGGACCGAGCAGTGGATCGACGCGGCGGTGCCGAAGCTCAAGCCCAACGGCAGCCTGTACATTTTTCTCACGTGGCGCTTCACGCCCGAGATCTTCGTGATGCTGAAAAAACGCATGACGATGATGAACGAGATCATCTGGGACCGCCGCGTGCCGTCGATGGGCGGCAGCGTGCGCAGCTTCTCGTCGGTGCACGACACGATCGGCTTTTTCGCCAACCGCAAGGATTATTACTTCGACCTGGACGCCGTGCGCATTCCGTATGACGCCGCGACCAAGAAGGCCCGCTCGCGCTCGATCTTCATCGGCGCCAAGTGGCTCGAAGTGGGCTACAACCCGAAGGACGTCTGGAGCGTGTCGCGCCTGCACCGCGAGCATCCGGAGCGCGCCGACCACCCGACGCAAAAGCCCCTCGAGATCATCGAGCGCATGGTCAAGGCCTCGTGCCCGCCGGGCGGCATCGTGCTCGACCCGTTCATGGGCAGCGGCACGACGGCCATCGCCGCCAAGCGCCTGGGGCGCCAGTTCACCGGCTTCGAACTCAATCCCGCGTATTGCGCCATCATCCACGAGCGCCTGGCGGCGCCGGAGGTGCCGCTGACCGGGGCAAAAAAACGCAAGGCGGCCAAGGCCGCCATGGCCACACTCTCCACGGAAGAAACTTCATGACCGACATCGCCAAACTGATCGAGAACACCATCCGCGCCGACGTGCGCGCCGTGGGCGGATACCACGTGCCGGACTCGGTTGGCTACGTCAAGCTCGACGCGATGGAAAACCCGTACCAGCTGCCGGACGCGCTGCGCACGCAACTCGGCGCGCGCCTGGCCGATGCGGCGCTGAACCGCTATCCGGTGCCGTCGTACCGCACGCTGAAGGACGCCATCTGCGCCAAGCTGGGCATCCCGGCCGGCTACGACGTCCTGCTCGGCAATGGCTCGGATGAGCTGATCACGATCCTGGCGACCACGATCGCGCGCCAGGAACGCGACGGTTCGAAGCGCGCCGTGGTCATGGCGCCGGTGCCGGCGTTCGTGATGTTTTCGCGCTCGGCGCAGTTTGCCGGCGCCGATTTTGTCGGCGTGCCGATCAAGCCCGACTTTTCGCTGGACCTGCCGGCCATGCTGGCGGCCATCGACGAGCACAAGCCGTCGCTGGTCTTCCTCGCCTACCCGAACAACCCGACCGGCAACCTGTACGACGCGGCCGACATGGAAGCGATCATCACGGCGCTGGGCGAGCATGGCGTGGTCGTCGTCGACGAAGCCTACCAGCCGTTCGCCAAGGTCAGCTTCATGGACCGCCTGCCGCAGCATCCGAACCTGATCGTGATGCGCACGCTGTCCAAACTCGGCCTGGCCGGCATCCGCCTCGGGTACATGGCAGCGGCCGCGCCGCTGCTGGCCGAATTCGAGAAGGTGCGCCCGCCCTACAACGTGAATATCCTGACCCAGGTGGCGGCCGAATTCGCCCTCGAGCATCTGGATGTGCTGGACCGCCAGGCCGAGCTGCTCAATGTCGAGCGTACCCGCCTGGCCGCGGAACTGGCTGGCCTGCCGGGTGTGGAAGTGTTCCCGTCGGCTGCCAATTTCATCGCGCTGCGCGTGCCCGATGCCGAGCGCGCCTGCAAGCTTCTCCACGGCGAGAAGGTCCTGATCAAAAATTTGAGTAAAATGCACACATTGCTGGCCAACTGCATCCGCGTCACGGTCAGCACGCCGCAAGAAAACGACCAGTTCCTGACCGCCCTGAAGGCTTCCCTGTAGTAGCGTCCCGTAGTTACGTACCTTGAAAAGCGCCCGAGCAATGACCCGTACCGCCGACATTACCCGCAATACCAACGAAACGCAGATCCGCGTCTCGATCAACCTGGACGGCACCGGCCGCCAGAAGCTCAACACGGGCGTGCCGTTCCTCGACCATATGCTCGACCAGATCGCGCGTCACGGCATGTTCGACCTCGAAGTCGAGGCCGTGGGCGACCTGCACATCGACGCGCACCACACGGTCGAAGACACCGGCATCACGCTCGGCATGGCCGTGGCCAAGGCCATTGGCGACCGCAAGGGCATCCGCCGCTATGGCCACGCCTACGTGCCGCTGGACGAAGCCCTGTCGCGCGTCGTAATCGACTTCTCGGGCCGCCCGGGTCTGGAAATGCACATCCCGTTCACGCGCGCCATGATCGGCACGTTCGACGTCGACCTGACCGGCGAATTCTTCCGCGGTTTCGTCAACCACGCCGGCGTGACGCTGCACATCGACAACCTGCGCGGCGTGAACGCGCACCACCAGTGCGAAACCGTGTTCAAGGCGTTTGGCCGCGCGCTGCGCATGGCCAGCGAGCTCGATGAGCGCGCCGCCGGCATCATCCCGTCGACCAAGGGCAGCCTGTAAGGCGAGACGCGACATGGCCAATAAAATTGTTGTGGTCGACGGACTGGGCAACCTGCGCTCGGTGGTCCAGGCGCTGCGCGCCGCCGCGCCTGAAGCCGACGTGCTCGTTTCCAGCTCGGCCGCCGACCTCGATGCGGCCGACCGCATCGTGCTGCCGGGGCAGGGCGCGATGCGCGACTGCATGAGCAGCCTGCGCGAATCGGGCCTGGAGGACGCATTGCTGCGCGCCGCAAAAACGCGCCCGATCATGGGCGTATGCGTGGGCGAGCAGATGCTGTTCGATGCCAGCGAAGAAAACGGCGGCACGCCGGGCCTGGGCCTGTTGCCGGGCAAGGTCGTGCGCTTTCAACTCGACGGCAAACTGCAGAACGACGGCTCGCGCTTCAAGGTCCCGCAAATGGGCTGGAACCGCGTGCGTCAGTCGCGCGCCCACCCGTTGTGGGACGGCGTCGACGACAACAGCTACTTCTATTTCGTGCACAGTTATTACGCAGCGCCCGAAAACGCGCATGATGTGATCGGCGAAGCCGATTACGGCGGCCCCTTCTGCTGCGCTGTCGGCCGCGATAATATCGTCGCCACCCAGTTCCACCCGGAGAAAAGTGCGGCAGCGGGCTTGCGCCTGTACCGTAATTTCATCCATTGGAATCCTTGATTCACCCTTTGTTTTCAACCCGTTAACTCTACCGACAACGACCATGCTGCTGATCCCCGCCATCGACCTGAAAGACGGTCACTGCGTTCGCCTCCAACAAGGCGATATGGAACTCGCCACCGTGTTTTCCGAAGATCCCGCCGAAATGGCGCTGCATTGGCTCAAGCAGGGCGCGCGGCGCCTGCACCTGGTCGACCTGAACGGCGCATTCGCGGGCAAACCGAAGAACGAGTCGGCCATCAAGTCGATCCTGCAGATCGTGCAGGAATACGCTGAAGACAATGGCATCGACGAGATCCCGGTCCAGCTGGGCGGCGGCATCCGCGACCTCGACACCATCGAGCGCTACCTGGATGACGGCATCAGCTACATCATCGTCGGCACCGCCGCCGTGAAGAACCCGGGCTTCCTGCACGACGCCTGCGGCGCCTTCCCTGGCCACATCATCGTTGGCCTGGACGCGCGCGACGGCAAGGTCGCCACCGACGGCTGGAGCAAGATGTCGGGCCACGAAGTGATCGACCTGGCCAAGAAATTCGAAGGCTACGGCGTCGAATCGATCGTCTACACCGATATCGGCCGCGACGGCATGATGGGCGGCGTGAACATCGACGCGACCGTCAAGCTGGCGCGCG
The DNA here is from genome assembly GCF_059685895.1 of Telluria sp. ZT3P25. Lineage (NCBI taxonomy): Bacteria > Pseudomonadati > Pseudomonadota > Betaproteobacteria > Burkholderiales > Oxalobacteraceae > Telluria > Telluria sp. ZT3P25. The sequence goes on along the minus strand of NZ_JCASIJ010000002.1, from coordinate 146,820 downwards.
CGGTGAAGATCCCCGTGATCGCCTCGGGCGGCGTGCACGTGCTGGCCGACGTCGAAGCGCTGTGCGCAGTGCAGGACGAAGGCATCGAGGGCGTGATCTGCGGCCGTTCGATCTACGAAGGCACGCTCGACCTGGCCTCGGCCCAGGACCGCGCCGATGAACTGACCGAAGGCGCTGGCGCCTGATTCCATGCTCGCAAAACGCATCATCCCCTGCCTGGACGTCACCGGCGGCCGGGTCGTCAAGGGCGTCAATTTCAACGAGTTGCGCGACGCCGGCGACCCGGTCGAAATCGCGCGCCGCTATGACGCGCAAGGCGCCGACGAAATCACTTTCCTCGACATCACCGCCTCGAGCGATGGCCGCGACCTGATCCTGCCGATCATCGAAGCCGTCGCCTCGACCGTGTTCATTCCGCTCACCGTCGGTGGCGGCGTGCGCAAGGTGGAAGACGTGCGCCGGCTGCTCAACGCCGGCGCCGACAAGGTCAGCATGAACACGTCGGCCGTCACCAACCCGCAACTGGTGTTCGACTGCGCCCACAAGCACGGTTCGCAGTGCATCGTGGTGGCGATCGACGCCAAGCAGATCGCCCCCGGCCGCTGGGAAGTCTTTACCCACGGCGGGCGCAATGCGACGGGGCTGGACGCCGTCGAATGGGCGCGCAAGATGGAAAGCCTCGGCGCCGGTGAGTTACTGCTCACGTCGATGGACCGCGACGGCACCAAATCGGGCTTCGACCTGGGCCTGACCCGCGCCGTATCCGATGCCGTAGGCATCCCGGTGATCGCCTCGGGCGGCGTCGGCGGCCTGGAAGACCTGGCCAACGGCATTCTGCAGGGCCACGCCGACGCGGTGCTGGCGGCCAGCATTTTCCACTATGGGCAGCACACGGTCGGAGAAGCCAAGCGCTTCATGCATGACCGCGGTATCCCGATGCGCCTGGAGTAACGCAATGACAACGAATGCCAAATGGCTCAACAAGGTGCGCTGGGATGAACAGGGCCTGGTGCCCGTCATCGCGCAAGAGGCGACCAGCGGCGATGTATTGATGTTCGCCTGGATGAACCGTGAAGCGCTCACCCGCACCGTCGAATCGGGCGAAGCGGTGTACTGGAGCCGCTCGCGCAAGAAGCTGTGGCACAAGGGCGAAGAGTCCGGCCACATCCAGAAGGTGAGCGAGATCCGCCTGGACTGCGACGAAGACGTCGTCCTGCTCAAGATCGAGCAGGTCGGCGGGATTGCCTGCCATACCGGGCGCCACTCGTGCTTCTTCCAGAAGTACGACAACGGCGACTGGCACAGCGTCGAGCCGGTGCTGCAGGACCCCGACACGATTTACTCAAAAGACAAGAAGACCCCATGAGCGTTACCCTGGCCCGCGTCGCGGCCGTGATCGAATCGCGCAAACCCGCCAATGGCGGCGACCCGGCTGCATCCTATGTTGCCAAGCTGTTCGCCAAGGGCGACGACGCCATCCTCAAGAAAATCGGCGAGGAAGCCACCGAACTGGTGATGGCCGCCAAGGATGCCCGCGTCGATGGCGATGCTGCCAAGGTGCTGTATGAATGCGCCGACCTGTGGTTCCACTCGCTGGTGCTGCTGGCCAAGTTCGACCTCACGCCGCAGCAGGTGCTCGACGAGCTGGCGCGGCGCGAAGGTGTGTCCGGGCTGGACGAGAAAGCCGCGCGCACCGACGCCTGAGCCTGCACGCCGGCCCGCGTGCAGGGCTGGCGTGCCAACCCGCCGAACCGGTGTCATAATCAGTCCCTCGTCGTCATGGCGATGTCATGGAGCCTTGGTAGGATGCCCGTGCTCGCTTGCGTGTCATGCAATGTAATCATCTGGAGACCGAATGGATAACTGCATTTTTTGCAAGATCGTTGCCAAGCAGATTCCGGCTGCCATCGTTTATGAAGACGACGACGTGCTGGCGTTCAAGGACATCAATCCGGCAGCGCCCGTGCATTTGCTGGTGATTCCGAAGGTGCACGTGGCCACGTTGTCCGATTGCACCGACGAGCATGCGGCGTTGTTGGGCAAGATGCTGGCGCTGGCGCCAAAACTTGCCGAGCAAAATGGTATTGCGGTCAAGATGGACGCCGCTGGCAAGCCTGTTGGCGGTTTCAAGACGCTGATCAACGCCGGTCCGGATGGCGGGCAAGAGGTGTATCACCTGCATCTGCACATGTACGGCGGTCCGCGTCCATGGCGCGGGCTGGGGCTTTAGGCAGCGTCTAAGTTTGGGTTAAGTTCGGGTTAAGTTCGATTGGGAGCAACGGGCTCCCGCATCGCATATACTCGATGTCTATGCAGTTTGCGCTTCACTAATTTTTCAGGCGCCAGGCGCCATCAGGAGAACAACATGGGTGGATTGAGTATTTGGCACTGGGTCATCGTGCTGGTGGTCGTGATGCTGATTTTCGGCACCAAGAAGATCAGCAATATGGGTTCCGATCTGGGCAAGGCCGTCAAGGGCTTCAAGGATGGCGTCAAGGGTGACGAAGAGCGCGCTGCCGAAGCAGAAGCCGCCCGTGTCCAGGCAACGCAGCAGGTGGCCGACAAGTCGACCATCGACGTGGAAGCCCGCGACAAGACCCGCCTGTAATCCGGCGTCCTCATGATCGATCTTGGACTGTCAAAAATCGCGATCATCGGCGTTGTCGCGCTGATCGTGATCGGGCCGCAAAAGCTGCCCAAGGTGGCGCGCATGGCTGGCACGCTCTATGGGCGTGCCCAGCGTTACCTGCATGACATCAAGTCCGAGGTCAGCCGTGAAATCGAACTCGACGAACTGCGCAACCTGCACAAGGAAGTGCAGGACCGTGCGCAGTCGTTCAAGAACGACGTCGAATCGGCAACGAGCGAATTCGGCTCGTCCGTCACCAGCCACGTCGATGAAGTCGAGGCACTGTGGGACGAGCGCGGCTCGGATGCAGCTGCCCACGTGATCACGCCCACCGTGGCCGACATCGACCGCAAGGCCAAGGACTTCCGCCGCAAGAAGCTGGTGCGCACCTCCAGCGTGCCGGCCTGGTACAAGAACCGCCATGGCACCAAGCGCCATGTGATGTCGGGCGCGGCCCGCGTGCGCAAGTACCGTCCCGGTGCCGGCACGAATTCCACTTCCTCTTTTTTCTGATCGCCTAGCTGATGACTGAACAAGCCGCCGGCGAAGATACCTTCATCTCGCACCTCGTCGAGCTGCGTGACCGCCTGGTCAAGGCCTCGATCGGCATTGCGATCGTGTGCGCCGCGCTGATGGCGTGGCCTGGCCCGTCGCACATCTATGACCTGATCGCCGCGCCAATGATTGCGTCGCTGCCGCCAGGCTCGACCATGATTGCCACCGGCGTGATTTCGCCGTTCCTGGTACCGATGAAGGTCACGCTGCTGTTGTCCTTCATCCTGGCGCTGCCCTGGGTGTTCTATCAGGCGTGGGCCTTCATCGCGCCGGGTCTGTACGCCCACGAAAAACGCCTGGTGATGCCGCTCGTGATTTCATCGTCGCTGCTGTTCATCGGCGGCGTGGCGTTCTGTTACTTCTTCGTGTTCGGGCGCGTGTTCCACTTCATCAGCGCGTTTGCGCCGACGTCGATTGCCGTCACACCGGATATTGAAAACTACCTCGATTTCGTGATGTCGATGTGCCTGGCGTTTGGCGCCTCGTTCGAAGTGCCGGTGGTCGTCGTGATCCTGGTGCGCATGGGCATCGTGCCGATCGAGAAGCTGCGCGAAGTGCGCTCGTATGTCATCGTTGGCGCGTTCGTCATCTCGGCGATCGTCACACCGCCGGATGTGGTCAGCCAGCTGGCGCTGGCCATTCCAATGTGCCTGCTCTACGAGCTGGGCCTGATGGTCGCACCGATGTTCGCCCGCGCCACGCGCGCACCCGAAGAAACGGCGTAACAAACGCCTCGTTCCAATATGGGGGCGGCCCCTTGAGGCGCCGCCCCCTTCTCCCAATTACTGCATCAACTCCGAAATCATCTTGACCGGCGCATTGCCGTAGCTCAGGAACTGATCGTGGAACGCCTTCAGATTGAAGCGCTCCCCCAGTTGCGCCTTGCGACGTTCGCGCAGTTCCATGATCTGCTCGTAGCCGCTGTAGTAGCTGGTCAGCTGGACCGACGTCAGCGTGGCGCGGCGCCATTTCTCATCGGCTTCCTGGCGCGTCTGGAAGGCCTGGCGCGTCAGCAGGTCGATCGCCTGCGCCTGGTTCATGCCGTTCACGTGCACGCTGTAGTCGAGGATCGTGTTGGTCACGCTGCGCAGGTTCCACTTCGAGTACATCAGCCACATCTCGGGTGCGTTGTCGCCATAACCCGATTCGAGCATCATGCGCTCGCCGTAGACCGCCCAGCCTTCGACCATCGCGCCATTGCCGAACAGTGACTTGATCAGCGACGGCGAGCGGTTCGCGTGCACCAGCTGCGCATAGTGGCCTGGAATCGCTTCGTGGATGTTCAGGATTTGCAGGATCCACTCGTTGTACTCGCGCAGGCTGCTCTCGGCCTGGGCATCCGTCAGGCTGTCCATCGGCGTGACGTTGTAGTACGTCTTGTCCTTCGAGCGGTACGGACCCGGCGCATCGATGCTGGCGCCGGCCACGCCGCGCTGGTACATCGGCGTCTCGCGCACTTCGAGGGGTTTACTCGGGTCGAGCGTCAGCAGGTCATGCTTGATGACCCAGTCCTGCAGCAGCGGGATCTGGCGCCGGATCTCGGTGAAGAAGTCCTGGCGCTTGACGTGGCGTGCGGACAGCTTGTCGATCATCATGCCGATCTTCTGGAAGCGCTCGGCTGGCTTGGTCACGCCGGCCATGTAGCGCGGCCAGAGTTCGTCCGAGATCTTGTCCATGTGCGTGAGCAGCTCTTCGCGCGTGGCCAGGGCCTTGCGGTAGGTCTGCTCGGCGCTGCTGGACGACTGGATGTCGAGCGCAAACTTCTGCTCGTACAGCGCCTTGCCGATGCGGAACGGCCGCGCCTGGCCATTGGCGGCCTGGCGCTTTTCCATGTCGCTCAAAAAGTCGACGTAGCCCAATACTGCAGTGCCGGCGTTGGCGATGCGCTGCGCGAAGATGGTCTTTTCCTGCGTGGTCAGGATCGATTCCTGGGCCGCCTTGCCCAGGTCGGCCAGCACCGCCAGCGTGCCCGGCGCCTGGCTGATCGCCAGCTGGGTGTGCTCGCGCGTCGGCGTCTTGATCGACGCCTGCGCGGCCGCGTAATAGGCCGGCACGTCGGTCAGGCGCTTGAGGATCGTGCGCAGGCGCTGCGGCTTGGCCGCGTAATCGGTATTGAGGATCAGGTCGAGCGGCGCGGCGATGTTGTAGGCCGACGGGTTCCACTCGAACTCGCGCCAGGTGCTTAAGGCCCAGCGGTCTTTTTCCAGCTTGTTGAGCAGCAGCACCAGGTCGGTGCGGTAGCGCGGCGAGAGCTGTTTCGGATCGAGCTTGCCGAACTTTTCCAGCCATTCGTTGGCAAAGGCCAGCTGCTTGGCGCGGGTGGCAGGGTCGGGCAGCGTCAGGTTCGCGGCCTGGTCGAACTTGCCGACGTAGATTCCGCCTTCCGGGTCGACGCGCCACAGCGCGGTCAGGTACTGCATGCTCAGCGTGGACATGCGGCGATCCAGGCGGCCTTCGCTGGTCCGAGCCGGCGCGGCGCTGTCGCTGGTGCTGGCGCTTGCACTCGTGCTGGCGGCAGCGGTGGTCGCGCCAATGGCGGCGGCGCCGACGACGGCCTTCTTGGCCTTGGTCGACTTCTTGACGACCTTCGTCGATTTCGCCTTGCTCTTGGCTGGCTTGGTGGCGGCGCTGGCCGGCGCCAGTGCGAAGCAGGCCAGCAAGGCTGCCAGCGCGATTTTCGTTTTTATCATCGTATTCGGCCCTGTAACAAGTGTGAATTCGTGATCCGCAACGGCGCGAATCGCGTGCAGGTTAGCACCAAACCCGCCGTTTGCGGACGGATGAAACATTCCGACACGAACGGGACAAAGTGCAATATTACTGTTCTATTAAGGCAGCGCTATCTGCCCAGTCCGGTGCGCAGCATGTCGAGCATATCCGCTGGCGACATGCGCGCGGCCATCTCGGTGCCTTCCAGCAGGCTGTCGGCCAGGTCGCGCTTGTGGCGGTGCAGGTCGACGATGCCTTCTTCGATCGTGCCGCGCGCGACCAGCCGGTAGATCGTCACGGGCCGCTGCTGCCCCATCCGGTGCGCGCGGTCCGAGGCCTGGTCTTCCACCGCCGGGTTCCACCACGGGTCCATGTGGATCACGTAGTCGGCCGCCGTCAGGTTGATGCCCACGCCGCCCGCCTTCAGGCTGATCAGGAACATGTCGCCGTCGCCGGCCTGGAATGCGTCGACCCGCTTTTTGCGTTCCTGCATCGGCGTGGACCCGTCGAGGTACTGGTAGCGCACGCCTTGGGCGTCGAGATACTGGCGGATCAGGCTCAGGTGGCCGACGAACTGGCTGAACACCAGCACCTTGTGGCGGTTCTCGATCAGGTCCGCCGTGAGCCGCGCGAACGCGGCCAGCTTGCTGCTGATGATGCCGGCGCCAGGCGCGACCAGCTCGGGATTGCAGCAGGCGCGGCGCAGCCGCATCATCTCGGCCAGAATCTCGATCGACTTCTGGCCTTCGGGCGCCTCGAGCGCGGCCAGCTTGTCAAGCGCCTGGCGCCGCAGCGATTCGTACAGCGCGCTTTCTTCGGCGCTCAGTTCGACCGGGATGACGATCTCGGTGCGCGGCGGCAGTTCGGCCAGCACCTGTGCCTTGGTGCGGCGCAGGATGAACGGCGCGGTCAGGCGCCGCAGGCGCGCGCGGGCGGCCACTTCGGCGCGCCGGTCCTTCACCTTCTCGGACTGGGCTTTCTCGATCGGGCCGGCAAAGCGCAGCTGGAACTGCTCGGCGCTGCCCAATAAACCCGGATTGATGAAGCGGAACAGGTTCCACAATTCGCCCAGGTGGTTTTCGAGCGGCGTGCCGGTGGCCGCCATCCGGAAGTCGCCCTGCAGTGCCATCACGGCCTGCGAGCGCTTGGTGTGCATGTTCTTGATCGCCTGCGCCTCGTCCAGCACGATGCTGTGCCAGCGGCGGCCCTTGAAGCGCGCGGCCTCTTGCTGCAGCAGGCCGTAGCTGACGATGACGACGTCGAACGGCCCGGCGTCGTCCACCGTCGCCGCGCGCTCACCCGGCCCGAACAATTTCAGGTTCAGCGTCGGCGCAAAGCGCGCCGCTTCGTCGATCCAGTTCAGGCACACGGTCGTCGGTGCGACCACCAGCGCCGGGCCATCCTTGGCGCGCGTGAGCAGCAGCGCCAGCGCCTGCAGCGTTTTACCCAGACCCATATCGTCGGCCAGGCAAGCGCCCACGCCCCAGTGGGCCAGACGCGCCAGCCAGTCAAAACCCTCGAGCTGATAGTCGCGCAACTCGGCCTGCAGCGTCGACGGCAGCGTGGGCGTGAAGGCGGCGCTGTCAGCCATGCGCGTCAGGTGCGCTTGCCAGGCCTTGTCCCCGTCGACGCTGCCGGCTTCGCCCGCCAGTTCACCCAGCGCAAAGCTGGCCAGCGCGTGGGTGCGGATACCGTCGCCATGCAGTTCGCCATACGCGCCCAGCTCCATCAGGCGCCGGTGCAGTTCGTCGGACAGGGCCAGGTAATCGTTCTCGCCCAGCGCGACAAACCGGCTGCCGCTCTCGCGCAGCTTTTCCAGCAACGTGCGCAGGCTCATCACGCGGCCTTCGTCGATGACGATGTCGCCACTGGCGGCGAACCAGTCACGCTCGCGCCGGATCTGCACCCGCACCGATTTCGAGGTCGCTTTTTTGGTGACGCGGAACGATTCGCCCTCGGGCCAGGCGACGACGATCGAGGCCGGGTCCAGTGTCCTGAGTTCTTCGACCAGTTCGAGTGCCAGCATCGGTTGGCCGAGCAGCCATTCGCCGTGTTCCTGCTCGCCCTGTTCCAGCACGAGGCAGGCGCCGACCAGCTGACGTTCGGCCTCGCGCTCGGCGTTCATGTCGCGCTGCGCTTCGGTGCGGATGCCGTCGACATCGGCAATCACGCTGGCCGCACCTTCGCCCGGGCCGTAGTAGGCGCCGCCGGGCAGCGGGCGCACCAGCAACTGCATGCGCAGGCCCTGCTGGTAGGGACGCAGGTGAATGTGCATGCGCGCGTCGGCCGGCACGGTCTCGATATCGGCGCTGCTCGCGCCGATGTCCGACTGCACGGTGACGCTGGATGCCACCGCGCCGATGGCGCGCAGCACGCGCCGCTCGGCCGACAGCGGCACCTCCAGCCCGGCGCCGACGATGGCGGCGATGCGGCGGTGTTCGTCGTTGATGCGCACCAGGCGCAGGCGCGTGGGCGTCTCGAGCGTGATGACCACGTCGCCGTCCTCGTTGTCGATCGGCGGGTGCAGCGCAATGGACACCTTGTCGCCCTGTTTTTTCACCAGCAGTTCCGGCTCGCCCGGCAGCAGCTCGACGCGCGTGCCGGGGGAGGCCATCCAGAACAGCAGCGGATGGCCGACCAGGGCAGCGAGCGCCTTGTGTACTTCGAGCTCGAAACGGATGCCGCTGCCGGCGTAGTAACGGCGCCCGGCAATCGCATTGATCGCCTGCAGGTCCTGCGCCGTGAGGAACTCGAGCTGCGCGCCTTCTTCGGCCAGGCGTTTCAGGCCCAGCGCGCGCCCGCGGCTCCACGCGCCTTGCGCATCGCGCTTTTGCTCGCGCGGCTCGATCTCCTGCACGCCCAGGTGCGGGTCGTGGCGGATCAGCCAGACCAGGCGCGATTCCTTGACTTGCTCCACCGTGAGGGCGGGCTGCAGGTTGATCAGCGCATTGAGCTGGCGCTCCCACGGCTCTTCGCGCGTGAACCAGAGCGCCATGTCGGGCAAGCGGTGGCGCTGGCGCAGCTCGCTCGCGCGCGCCTCGTGCATCAGATAACCCGCCTGGCCCATCTGCGCCAGCACGCCGGCCAGTTGGGCCGACCACAGGTCGAACCCGGCCAGTTCGGATTGGGCGAGCATGTCTTCCAGCCGCGCCCGCTGGCTGTTCAAGGCGGGCAGCGCCAGCCAGTAGTGGATCAGCGCGCGAAACACGGTCGGCTCCAGCGACAGTTCCCAGCTGCGGGTGGCGAACAGGCTGGCGTCGACGGTGCCGCGCCGGATTTCGTGCAGCATGCCGAGCTGGAACCAGACTGCGTTGTCGGGCCGCTGCACGGCGCGGGTTTCGATCTCGAGCCAGGCATCGGCCAGTTTGCGGTGCGCCGGTTCGGTACTGCGCAGCAGGGCGGCCACCGCAATGTGCGCGCAGTGGCCGCTGAAGGTGGCCTTGCGCTTGCCGGTCTCGCGCCGCAACTGCTTCAGGGCCGCCTCGACGCCTGCCAGGCCGCCGTCCACGTCGTCGCGCAGCAGCTGCACGACGCTGCGCAGGAACAGGCCCGGCGAATCGGTCATCTCGGCCACCAGCGCCAGCGCATCGTCCAGGCGCCCGCACAGGATGTAGTGCTCGCCCAGCGCGCGGCGCAGCAGGCTTTCCGGGCTGCTATGCATGATGTAGCCCTCGGCGCAGGCGCGCACCGCCGGGGCCAGCGCCGGCTCGCTGCGCACATGCACGACCAGGACGTGCAGGACGGTCTCGCGCAGGCGCGGGTGGATGCGCTCGATCAGCGCCGGCGTGAAAGGACGCGCGCAGACGTCGACCAGCGGATGCAGGTAGCTCGCCTCATGGCAGGCCAGGCAGGCGTCGAGCAGCGGCGTGACGACGTCGATGTCTTGCCGCGTCAGCAGCGCGATGCGCAGCAGGGCCAGGCCCTGGCGGTAACTGCGCAGCATCAGGTGGCCCTGCCAGTCACGGCGCACGGTCGATACCGCGCCATACGCGCCCGCGACGACGTCGAACAAACCGCTGTCGAGGGCGAAGTCGAGCACGGGCCAGCTGGCCGCCGGGGCCAGTGCCAGACCGCGTTCGTTGGCGTCGACCAGCAGCCCTTCGGCCTTCAGGCGCGCCAGTTCATCGGCCCACTGCGCGGCCGGCAAAGGGGCATTGAGCGCCCGCATGTGCTCGAGGATGCGCTGGCGGCCCATCGGCTCGCCGGCGATCGCCAGCAGCGTCAGGATCGCGTGTTCTTCGGCGCTGCAGGCAGCCAGCTGCGCCCGTACGTCTTCAAGCAGTGGGCCACCCTTCATGCGGCGAGATTCTCGATCTCGATCGCGGGCAGGTCGGCCGGCACCGCAATACCGAACACGCGCAGGTAGAAATACAGCTCCGCTTCGAGCGTGCGCACCACGCTGTCGGCCTTGCGGAAGCCATGGCCTTCGCCTTCGAGCGTCAGGTAGGCGACCGGCAGCTTTTGCGCGCGCAGGGCGTCGACCATGCTTTCGGACTGCTGCGGCGGCACGACCTTGTCGTCCAGACCCTGGAAGAAGATCATCGGGCTGCGCAATTTGTCGCTGTGGTGGATCGGCGAGCGTTCGCGGTACACGGCCTGGGCGCGCTCGGGCGGCGCGGTCAGGTAGGCGTTGTAGCGCGACTCGAACTTGTGCGAATCTGCATCCAGCCCGGCCAGGTCGGACACGCCGTAGTAGCTGGCGCCGGCCTTGAACACGTCGTGGAAGGCCAGCGCCGACAACACCGTCAGGCCGCCGGCGCTGCTGCCGCGAATCAGCAGGCGTTCCGGGTCGACCACCCCGATGGCCGCCAGGTGGCGTGCACCGGCCACGCAATCCTCGACATCGACCACGCCCCACTGGTGCTGGAGCAGGTTGCGGTACTCGCGTCCGAAGCCCGTGCTGCCGCCATAGTTCACGTCCAGCACCGCGAAACCGCGGCTGGTCCAGTATTGGGTGGAGAGCTTGAGCGTGCTGGTCGCCATGCTGGTCGGGCCGCCGTGGCCGATCACGATCAGCGGTGGCAGTTCGTCCGGCAGCGGCGCGTGGTCGGGGTTGGCCGGCGCATAGTAGAAGGCGTACGCGGTGCGGCCGTTCGCGCTTGGATAGCTGATCGCCAGCGGCACGGCCAGGTACGACGTGGCCGGCAGTTGCGGGATCGAGTGCGCCAGCACTTCGAGCGGCGCGCCGGCCAGGTCGATGCGCGCCAGTTCGGGCGCGATGGTCGGCGCGCCGCCCAGCAGCGTCACGATGTCGCCGCTGACCTTCACGTCGCGGATGTCTTCATAGGGCGTTTCCAGCGGCGTCAGGCTGCCGTCGTGGGTGGAGACGATGCCCAGGTGGCTCACGCCCATCTCGATATACGCGCACACGATCTGTTCTTCGGAACGGAAGGCGTACTGTGAACCGCCGAAGTTCCACTGCGGGACGCCGAATTCGGCCGCGCGCTCGCACAGGGCGTCGACAGCGTCAGCGGCGTAACGGTACAGATTCCACCATCCGCTGCGATCGGACACGAAGTGCAGCACGCCGCCCGGTGACCATTCGGGCTGGCAGATCGCTTCGTCTGCCCCGCCGGCGATCAGGCGCCGGTTGACGATGGTGCCGTCGGCGGCCACGTCGCCCAGCCACAGTGCCGTGCCTTCCCACGGCATGTGCGGCAGCTCCCAGCACAGCCAGGCCAGCTGGCGGCCATCGGGCGACAGGCGCGGCGCGGCGTAGAAGTCGCTGCCCTCGACCAGCACGGTCTCGGTACCATCAAAGCCCACCGCGCACAGCGTGTTGACCGGGTAGGTCGCGCCCAGCGAATGGTCTTCGCGCACCGCCACCAGGCGACGTCGCCCGGCGTCGAGCACGAAGTCGGCAAAGCGGTGGCCGGTGTCGGCGGCCGTGACGGCGACCGGCTGGCCATCGTTCTCGACCCGGTACAGGCGATTGTCCGCATGGTGCGAGAACCAGGCGCCGCCACCGCTCAGCAGGTACGCGCCGCCGCCGTATTCATGCACGCGGCTGCGCACATTGAACGGCGCCGGCGTCAGTTCGCGCGTGCCGTCGGCGTCGTGCACCATCAGCGTCATGCGTCCGCCTTCGCTGGTGCGCCCCTCGAGCCAGCCGATGGCGGCGCCGTCGGGCATCGGCTGCGCCAGTGGCACGGCGCCGGCAGCAACGACGGCAGCAGTGATCGGGGAAGTCCAGGCGCCGCATGGCGTGGCTTGTTTGCTGGTGGCAACGGTCATAGAGGGGCTTTTTCGAAGGGTGGACGAGCATTATAGTGCGCCCCCAAGAATGCGATAATAGGCGTCTGCCTATAAAACCGATGCCTCCCATGCCACAATTTGCCCCGCTCCAGAACGACACCTTCCTGCGTGCGCTGCTGCGCCAGCCGACCGACTACACCCCGGTATGGCTGATGCGCCAGGCGGGCCGCTATCTGCCGGAATACCGCGCCACCCGCGCGCGCGCCGGTTCGTTCCTGGGCCTGGCAAAAAATCCCGATTACGCCACCGAAGTCACGCTCCAGCCGCTCGACCGCTTCGCGCTGGACGCGTCGATCCTGTTCTCGGACATCCTGACCGTGCCGGACGCGATGGGCCTGGGCCTGTATTTCGCCGACGGCGAGGGCCCGAAGTTCGAGCGTCCGCTGCGCACCGAAGAGCAGGTCCATGCGCTGGAAGTGCCCGACATGGCCTCGCTCGACTACGTGTTCAAGGCCGTCACGCAGATCCGCGGCGCCATCAATGGCCGCGTGCCGCTGATCGGTTTCTCGGGCAGCCCATGGACGCTGGCCTGCTACATGGTCGAAGGCGCCGGTTCGCGCGAGTTCCACACCGTCAAGAAGATGCTGTACAGCCGGCCGGACCTGATGCACCGCATCCTCGACATCAATGCCAAGGCCGTCACCGCCTACCTGAACGCGCAGATCGACGCCGGCGCGCAGGCCGTGATGATCTTCGATTCGTGGGGCGGGGCGCTGGCCGACGGCGCCTACCAGACCTTCTCGCTGCAATACATGCAGCAGATCCTGGCCGGCCTGCAGCGCGAAAAGGATGGCGTGCGCATCCCGGCCGTCGTGTTCACCAAGGGTGGCGGCATCTGGCTTGACCAGATGGCCGACATCGGCGCCGACGCGCTGGGCCTGGACTGGACCGTCAATCTGGGCACGGCGCGCGCGCTGGTCGGCGACCGCGTGGCGCTGCAGGGCAACCTCGATCCGGCAATCCTGTTTGCCGCGCCGGACCAGATTGCAGCCGAAGTCGAGCGCTCGCTGACTGCCTACGGCACACCGTCGGATGGCCATGGCCACGTGTTCAACCTGGGCCATGGCATCTCGCAATTTACCCCGCCGGAATCGGTCACCGCAATGGTCGAAGCGGTGCACAGCTTCAGCCGCAAGCAGCGCGCCGCGTAATCTTGTCCCCGGCTTGCTGCGCACTCGCAAGAGCGCGATTGCAAGCCGACTTCCTCACTTGTTCACAACTTCCGTAAATCCGATAAACGTTCCTGTGGACATCTCGATTTTTCGTGTTTACGCGCAAGTCAATGATTCATAAGTGTTTTCTTCCTGGCTTATGCGATCTGGCTGTCTTGTCGATGAACGTTGTCCAGTGGAATTCAGTCTGATTTGGCGCCTTGTTCACAAAGTTATCAACAGGCCTTGCAAGGATGGGGAAAAGTGCTTGGTTTACCGAGACTTAGCGTGAAACTTCATGTGTTGCCTTAACTTTATGACGCATCGCAGCGAGTTTTCCACGGAAAATTGCAGAGTTATGCACAAGGCGCGAAATGTGGTCGAGGTTGTTAACAGGTTTTCGAGTGATTTTGCAAGTCGTTGATTATGAAGACTAAAATTATCTTGAATTGAAGAATTTTCGTCTTTGACTTGATCTAACGTAAACCTTTGATGGGGTCAAGTCCCCCACTATTCACAAAGTTCTCCACAGATTTGCACAGGGCCCAGATTGTCAACCAGCACGCACGCACCGGCCGAACCGTACTGCTTCCTCGAAGTCGTGATCGATACGCCGCTTAACAGCAGTTTCGACTACCGCTGGCCCTGCCAACCGGGTGATGAACCGCTGCCTGGCCAGCTGGCGCTCGTGTCATTTGCACGGCGCGAAGTGATGGCCCTGATCGTCGCGGTCAAGTCCACCAGCGACGTGCCGCCCGAGAAACTCAAGGATGCCCTGGCCGTGCGCAGTGAATTGGCGCCGCTGTCCGGGCGCTGGCTCGCGCTGGCGCGGTTTGCCGCCGAGTACTACCAGCGCCCGCTCGGTGAAGTGGCGTTGCCCGGCTTGCCAAAGAATCTGCGGGTGCCCAAAACAGTCGCGCTGGGGCGCGCGCTGAAAAAGCTGGCCAAGCTCGATGCCGGGCAGGACGCCACTGCAGTGGGCATGCCGGTGCTGAACACGGCCCAGCAAGAGGCGGCCGACGCCATCGGCGGTGCCACCGGTTTCAAACCGTTCCTGTTATGGGGCGTCACCGGCAGCGGCAAGACCGAGGTCTATCTGCAAGCCTGCGCCCAGGTGCTGGCGCGCGACCCGCAGGCGCAGATCCTGATCATGGTCCCCGAGATCAACCTCACGCCGCAGCTCGAAGGCAATATCCGGGCGCGCTTCCCGGGCATGATGCTCGCCACGCTGCACAGCAGCCTGTCCGAGGGCGAGCGCATGCTGCACTGGCTGGCGGCGCACCTGGGGCAGGCGCGCATCGTGCTCGGCACGCGGCTGTCGCTGCTGGCGTCGCTGCCTCACTTGCAGCTGATCGTGATCGATGAAGAGCACGACCCGTCGTACAAGCAGCAGGAAGGCCTGCGCTATTCGGCGCGCGACCTGGCCGTCTGGCGCGCGCACCAGCTGGGCATTCCGATCGTGCTGGGCTCGGCCACGCCGTCGCTCGAATCGTGGCACCACGCCCGCTCGGGGCGCTATACAAGGCTCGACCTGCGCGAGCGCGCCGTGCAGGATGCCGTGCTGCCGCGCGTGCGCCTGATCGACATGGAGCGCGATCGCGGGCGCGACGGCCTGACCGCCGAGATGGTCGCCGCGCTGCGCCTGCGCCTGGAGCGCGGTGAGCAGTCACTGCTGTTCCTGAACCGGCGCGGCTACGCCCCCGTGATTTCGTGCGACGCGTGCGGCTGGATCAGCGACTGCACGCGCTGCACCGCCTTCATGGTGCTGCACAAGCCCGAGAACCGGCTGCGCTGCCACCACTGCAGCCTGGAGCTGCGCATCCCGCGCTCGTGCCCTACCTGCGGCAACGTCGACATCCAGCCGCTGGGCCGGGGCACGCAGCGCGTCGAAGAGGGCTTGCGGGCGATGTTCCCCGAGGCGCGCATCCTGCGCATCGATGCCGACTCCACGCGCCTGAAGGGCAGCGCGCAGGCGGCGTTCGACAGCGTGCACCGGGGCGAGGTGGATATCCTGATCGGCACCCAGATGGTCGCCAAGGGCCACGACTTCAAGAAGCTCACGCTGGTGGGCATCCTGAACCCGGATACGGCGCTGTTCTCGCAGGACTACCGCGCCAGCGAGCGCCTGTTCGCGCAGTTGATGCAGGTGGCGGGGCGGGCAGGGCGTGCCGGCGCGCCGTCCGAGGTGCTGGTGCAGACGCGCTACGTGCAGCATCCGCTGTACGGCGCGGTGATGCGCCACGATTACGAGCGCTTTGCCGGCCAGTTGCTCGACGAACGGCGTGAAGCGGGGCTGCCGCCGTACATGTACCAGGCCTTGCTGCGGGCCGAAGCGCGCGAGCTGCCGATTGCGATTGCATTTCTGGAGACCGCGCGCGACTGCCTGGCGCATGACGGCATCCTGATCAACGACCCGATCCCGATGACGATGACGCGCGTGCACAATATGGACCGCGCCCAGTTGCTGGTGGAGTCCAGCTCGCGCCCGGCCTTGCAGGCGTTCCTGCGCGAGTGGATGGAAGCGTTGCGGGCCATGAAGGCCCGTGTGAAGTGGTCGCTCGAAGTCGACCCGCTCGATATTTAAGCTGCGCTGGCAGCCTTGCGCGCTGCCTGGCGCCGACGGCTGGCATAGCCCATCATGCCCAGGCCGGCGCCCAGCAGCAGGCCGGTGGCCGGTTCAGGCACTTCACCCGGTGGCACTTCACCGCCGACTGTTTCCACGCCAAACGTGATGGTGCCGAAGTTCCAGATGCCGTCCGGGCCATCGAAATCATCGAACCCTTCAAAGAATTCCAGGCGCAGGATGCCGTCGGCGCCGACAGCGAAACTCAGGTCCAGGTCGACCAGGTCGGCGAAACCGTTATACGTGGCGGTGCCCGGGCTGTCATCATTGAAACCGGGGTTGAAGAACACGCCATCGGTCTGGTCGGCGTTTTCGAACGAGAGGGTCAGTTCGGACAACCAGCTCGGCGAGAAGGCGGTCAGGTTGGCCGAAAAGGAGACGCTGGTGATGATCGAATTGGCGCCGACGTTATAGCTCAGCACTGTGTTGCTGGCGTCGCCGTATTCCCCAAAACTGGTAATGCCCGCCACGTTGACGACCAGCGGTGCGGCAAACACGGATGAGCAAGCGAACAGCGACAGGCTAACAAGCAATTTGTTCAGCGAAGCGAGTGACATGACATCTCCTGGGTTGGGGTTGAGCCCGAGGTGTATGCAAATACCGTGCCGCAGTGAAGAACTCATCCATCTTGTTGATTCCGTTGGGAAAAATTAAAGCAATATAAATTGGCGTTCGGAATCTGTAAAAGTGGTCGACATCGTTTTCTGCACTGTTGGTTGCAATGCCGGGGCGCGCTGGCGTGGCGTCCCGCCTGAAACGCCACCTGCGCACGTGAAATAGCGTATCGTTTTGCCTGTTAATTGCGAAGACACAGCGAAAGAGCCCCATGAAACAACTGAACGTGGATGTCGCCGTCATCGGCACCGGCACCGCCGGCATGACGGCCTATCGCGCGGCCAAGGCGCAGGGCGCGCGCACCGTGGTCATCGAGGGCGCGCACTACGGCACCACCTGCGCCCGGGTCGGCTGCATGCCAAGCAAGCTCCTGATCGCCGCGGCCGAGGTGGCGCACACGCTGCACTCGTCCGCTCCGTTTGGCGTGCATGCCGGCGAAGTGCGGATCGATGGTCCGGCCGTGATGGCGCGCGTCCAGCGCGAACGCGACCGTTTCGTCGGTTTCGTGCTCGAGGCCGTGGAAGCCATACCCGCCCAGGACCGCCTGCAGGGCCATGCGCGCTTTACCGGTCCGTGCACGCTGCAGGTCGACGACCATACCGAAATCCACGCCGGGCGCGTCGTCATCGCCACCGGCTCGACACCGCTGCGCCTGCCGCAGCTCGAGAACGTCGGCCCCGGCATCGTTACCAGCGACGACGTGTTCTACTGGAACGACCTGCCGGCCTCGGTGGCCGTGATCGGCACCGGCGTGATCGGCCTCGAACTGGGCCAGGCCCTGAGCCGTCTGGGCGTGCGCGTGCGTTTCTACGCGCGCGGCGGCTCCATCGCCAATATCAGCGACCCCGAAGTGCTGCGCTGCGCGGCGCACGTGCTGGGCGAAGAAGTCGACATCGCGTTTCAGAGCCAGATCATGGGTGCAGAGCAGGAGGGCGACGAGGTGGTCTTGCGCGTGCGCGATGCGCTGGGCGAGGAAAGCAGCGAACGCTTCCAGTACGTGCTGATGGCGGCCGGGCGCACGCCGAACGTGCATGACCTGGGTCTGGAACTGACCGGCCTGGAGCGGGGCGCCGACGGCATCCCGACCTTCGATACGCGCACCATGCAGTGCGGCACCAGCCATATCTTTATCGCGGGCGACGCCAACGACGAGCGTCCGTTGCTGCACGACGCGGCCGATCACGGCAAGATCGCCGGCGACAATGCGGGCCGCTACCCCGACGTGCGCCCGGGTCTGCGCCGCACGCCGATCGCGGTGGCCTTCACCGAGCCGAATATCGCCACGTTGGGCAAGAGCTATCGGGAATTGTGCGCGGGCGGGCAACGCAAGTTCGCCGTGGGCAGCGTGTCGTTCGAGAACCAGGGCCGCAGCCGCGTCATGTTGCAGAACAAGGGGATGCTGCGGGTGTATGCCGAATACGGCTCGCGCCTGTTCCTGGGCGCCGAGATGATCGCGCCGCGCGCCGAGCACCTGGCGCACCTGCTGTCATGGGCATGCCAGATGCGGTTGACGGTCGACCAGATGCTGGAGATGCCGTTCTATCATCCGGTGATCGAAGAGGGCGTGCGCACGGCGCTGCGCGACCTGGCGACCAACCTGTCGCAGGGCGAGAGCACCACCTTCGCAGCCGAAACCCAGCCGGGTCTCTAAACCGCGCCGCCGGATCGCCGGACCGCCGGATCAGTTGAGCAGGGTGGTGGCCAGCTTGCCCTGACCGGCCAGCTGACGCAGGATGCGTACCGTGTCGATGTCGGCTTCTTCGTAGGCCGACTTCTTGAATTCGTCGTACATCGCATTGGCCTGGTCGACGTGTTCGCCCATGCCGTCGTCGTAGCAGAAGCGCACCAGCAGCATGGCGCTGGTGGGCGCTTCGATGACCATGCGCAGCGTCGAGGCGGCGATGTCGCCCTGGGCCGGCACGTCGTAATGCACTTCTTGCAGCGGGGTCAAGGTTACCGTGTCTTCGATCACCAGCTTGCCGAAGGTCAGGCGGCGGCGCATGATGCCGGCATCGCGCTCAAGAATTTCGCAGGTGTCCAGGTGCGGAATGAACAGTTTCGGCTGCTCGGCGCGCAGCACCAGGCCGTGCCACAGCTGCTCGCGGCTGAGCGTGTCGAGAAGCGGGTTCATCGGATCGTTGATTTCGACGAGATGTTCGAATTTCATGGGGCAAATTTCCAGAAAAATAGGGCGTCAGCGTAGCGCGTGGCGTCGCGCGCTGCAAAGGTCGCATGGTACCCGATCCCCGGCTGACTCGCAGGAGCGTGCCGGTAAGCAAACCCTGGCAGCGGCTTGTTGCAATCCGGCGTAGCCTGCAACGCGCCATCGCCCGCTGCACCCGCCAGATTGTTACAATCGCTCTCTGTCCCACCGAAAACTTCCCCATGTCAAACGCACCAAAGTTCGGCCTCAACGGGCCGCAGAGCGAAGCCGCGCTGTACCTGGACGGCCCTTGCCTGGTGCTCGCTGGCGCCGGCTCCGGCAAGACGCGCGTGATCACGCAAAAGATCGCCTACATGATCGAGCACTGCGGCTACGATCCGCGCACCATTGCCGCGCTGACCTTTACCAACAAGGCGGCGCTCGAGATGCAGGAGCGTATTGCCAAGCTGCTCAAGCAGCCGAAGCAGGCCAAGCAACTGACCGTGTCCACCTTCCACTCGCTGGGCGTGCGCATCCTGCGCCAGGAAGCGGCCGGGGTGGGGCTGAAGGACAAGTTTTCGATCATGGACAGCGACGATTGCTACACGATCGTGTCCGATCTGGCGCTGAGCACCGATAAACAGGAAATCCGCCGCATCCAGAACACGATTTCGCTGTGGAAGAACGGCCTGGTCGACCCGGAAGACGCGATCAACGCCGCGCGCGACGAAGACGAGGCGCAGGCCGGGCGCGTCTACCGCAGCTATGTGGCCACGCTGCAGGCCTACCAGGCAGTCGACTTCGATGACCTGATCCGCTTGCCGGTAGAACTGTTCCGCAACAACGAGCCGATCCGCGACCGCTGGCAACGCCGCCTGCGTTACCTGTTGATGGACGAATACCAGGACACCAACACCTGCCAGTACGAGCTGGTCAAGCTCCTGGTGACGGGCCTGGGCAAGAAGCCGATGTTTACCGCCGTGGGCGACGACGACCAGGCGATCTATGCCTGGCGCGGCGCTTCCGTCGAAAACCTGAAAACGCTGCAGGTCGATTTCCCCGACCTGCGCGTGATCAAGCTCGAGCAGAACTACCGCTCTACCACGCGCATCCTGCAGGCGGCCAATGCCGTGATCGGCAACAACCCGAAAATCTTCGAGAAGTCGCTGTGGTCCGAGCACGGCCTGGGCGAGCCGATCAAGGTGATGGGCATGCAGAACGACGACCAGGAAGCCGACCAGATCGCGATGCTGATTTCGTCTGAGCACTTTCAGCGCAAGAACAACTGGTCCGATTTCGCCATCCTGTACCGCGGCAATCACCAGGCGCGCGTGATGGAACAGGCGCTGCGCAAGGAGCGCATCCCGTACACGATGTCGGGCGGCCAGAGCTTCTTCGACAAGGCCGAGATCAAGGACATCATTGCCTACCTGCGCCTGATCGCCAACCAGGACGACGACCCGGCCTTCATCCGCGCCATCACGACGCCCAAGCGCGGGGTCGGCATGGCCACGCTCGAAGTGCTGGGCGAATTTTCGAAGCAGTGGAATTGCTCGCTGTTCGAGGCGGCGCGCAAGGGCGGCATCGAGGCCAAGCTGGCCGAACGGCAACTGGGATCGGTGCGCAACTTCTGCCACTTCATCAGCGAGCTGGAAGACCGCGCGACGCGGCCCGGGCCGCTGGGCGCCGGCGACCATGCGGCCGAGGTGCTCGACGACATGATGAAGGAAATGAATTACGAGCATTACCTGTACGAGGGCTTCGACGACCGCGCGGCCCAGGCCAAGTGGCAGAACGTGCTCGAATTTACCAACTGGCTCAAGGACCGCGGCCGTGGCGGGCGCGACCGCGATGGCGAAGAAAAGAACCTGCTGGAACTGACGCAGATGGTGGCGCTGATGTCGATGCTCGAAGGCCAGGATGAGGAGCAGGACGCGGTGCGCATGTCGACGCTGCACGCCTCGAAAGGGCTGGAGTATCCGCACGTGTATCTGGTCGGCGTGGAAGAAGGCATCCTGCCGCACAAGGGCGACCCGGATGCCTCCATCGAGACGATCTCGGCGCGCATCCAGGAAGAACGGCGCCTGATGTACGTGGGCATCACGCGCGCCCAGCGCACGCTGCACGTGAGCTGGTGCAAGCGGCGCAAGCGTGCGGGCGAGCTGGTCAATTGCGATCCGTCGCGCTTCATCAAGGAAATGGCGCTGGACGTTGGTGAGGCCGCGCCAATGGAGTCGGAAATACTGAGTCCAAAGGCAAGATTGGCGAGTTTGAAAGCTTTGTTGGCAACACCAAGGCCGGTTCCGGAGTAAACCGTTGTGCGTAAGCCTTGATGAATCGGCAAGTCGTGCGCACGATTGAAATGCTATTTGACTTCATGTGTCGCTCAAGAAATACTTGCCGGAATAACGAGATTTTGATATCTAAATTCCCACGGCATTTACCTTGCTGCAATAATTTTCGACTGATTCATGGCTACTCCTTCCGACATCACCGTCACGCCGCTTACCGGACTGAACCACATCGACGCCTTGCTGGACAAGGGCCCCGACTGGAACTTCCTCAGCAATAACAACGCCAATGTCCTGTTCTACACGTTTTCGATCTCCTCGGGCAATGAAAGCGACCGGACTGGCCAGGAAGCGTTCAGCGCATCCCAGCAAACCAATGCGCGGACGGCGTTCAGCTATCTGCAGCAAGTGACCGGGATTCAGTTCCAGGAGACGGCATCCGGCACGAGCGCCCAGTTCCATCTGGCCAATCTTGACCTGGAAGGCGCCTACACGACGGGCCTGAACAGCTGGATATCGCAACGCAGTGGCACCGAGACCACGCTGACCTCGTACAACGCCAATGCCTATGTGTATCTGGACAATGCCGAGTGGCGTGGCATGACGCAGAACCTGAAGGTCGGCACCCAGGGTTACGAAACCCTGCTGCACGAACTGGGTCACGCCCTTGGCCTGAAGCACCCGTTCCCGGAACCGGGTGAAGAAGGGCAGGCCGTTCTGTCAGGCAACGAAGACAACACGAACAACACGATCATGTCGTACACCAGCGCTGGCGGCTGGCACAGTACCTACAGCCCTTATGACATCGCCGCACTGAACTGGCTGTATGGCGGCGACGGCCTGCGCGGCGCGCTCGGCATCAACAGCACAACAGGCGGACGCTACATCACCGGCAGCTTCAAGGCAGACACCCTGGTGGGTACCCAATTTAACGATACATTGCAGGGCAACGGAGGAAGTGACATGATTAATGGCGGAGATGGCTTTGACACAACAATATTTAACGGCAACCGCAACGCATTCAATTTCAGCGTGCTGCAGGATGGTTCGCTCGCAGTGACGGGCACATCAGGAACCACGACCTTGCAATCGATCGAAATGCTGCAATTCGCCGATATGGCTGTCTCACGCGCCAGCTTGAGCGACACGACGCCGCCAACCGCGCCGCAAATGGCCATTGCCAAAAATGCGGCGATGTATTCCACCGGAGGTGCCCGGCCGTTGATGAATGGCTCGGGAGAAGCAAATTCGACAATTAAGGTGTATGTCAACGACATCCTGGTGGCCACTACCACGGTCAGCGCCAACGGCCTGTGGAGCGCCGTGTCGTCCGTGCCGCTGGCCGATGGCTTGAACTACCGAGGCTACGCCTTGGCGATCGATGCTGCGGGCAACATCTCGGCAGCGAGTCAGCAGGCCATCTTCCATGTCGATGCAACTCAGCCATCGACACCGACGATGAACGTGGCGTTCAATGCTGGCAGCAACCAGCCGGTATTCAGCGGCACCGGTGAGAGCGGGACTACCATCGAACTCTATCGGACAGGCGATTTCATCATGATCGCCAGCGCCACGGTCGGCACAAACGGCACCTGGAAAATCGATTCCGCGCCACTTCCGAACGGTGTCTACAATGTGATCGGTTCGTCGGTCGATGTGGCGGGCAACGCCGCGAGTCTGGCGCAAAATGCATCGTTCACCGTGAATAACGCTGCCAACATCACTGGCAGCAGCAGCACGGACAAATTTGTCATGCAGGCCGGTAATAATGCAATCGACGGCGGTGCGGGTATCGATACTGCCGTATTCAGCGGCGCGCGCAACGAGTACAAGGTGGTAAAGGGTGCGTGGGGACACGCCGTATCCGATGCCAGCGGTGGCGTTGATGGTTTGTACAATGTAGAGCGTCTCGAATTCAGCGACAGCTCGTATGCGATCGATGAGGGAACGGCCCAGGTGTTCCGCCTCTATCAGGCTTCTCTCGGCCGTGCATCGGATGCCTGGGGCCTCGGTTACTGGATCGACCGTGTGGACAAAGGCGCTTCAATGCGCACGATTGCCGAAGAATTCCTGACCCAAAAAGAGTTCTACCGGATTTATGGCGAAGAATCGAGCAACGAAGTGTTTCTCGGCAAGCTGTATGAAAATGTCCTGCATCGCCAGCCAGACGCCGAAGGCTTTGCCTACTGGATGTACCGTCTTACCAACACGGTAGAAGACTCGAGCCGGGCCCAGGTCATGCTTGAGTTTAGTGAGAGTATCGAAAACAAGATCCAGGTCTATCAAGTGACGTCCAGCGGTATGGAGTTCGAACCCTGGAAAGAACCAGTCACACCAACCACGCCGGTTGCGGTGATCGGTACTGCCGCCGTCGCTGACGACGGGCTGTGGACGGTTTGATCGGCTAACCGGGTCCACGGTCCTGCTCGCGTCGATGCTGGCATAATGCCGGCTTTACCGGAGTGCGCCGTGGACCAGGAAGAACGTTTCGTCAATCTTGAAATCAAGCTCTCCCAGCAGGAAGACCTGCTCGATGAGCTGAACAAGACCATCTACCGCCAGGAGCGCCGTATCGACGAGCTCGAGGCAATGGTCGGCAAGCTTGCCGACCACCTGCGCTCCCTGCGCGACGCCGGCCAGGCACCACTCAACGAACGGCCCCCACACTATTGAGTCACCCGACTTGCGCCAGGTGCTGCCCCAGGCGCTTGCCCAGGCACAGCAGGGTGAGTGTCGGCGGCAAGCCCCATGGCTGCGGGATCACCGACGCATCGCACACATACAGACCCGGCGCCTTCGTTTGAAGGTGCGCATCGACCCCGGCGCCGATGCGCACACTGCCGCCCGGGTGCGCCGCGAAATGCCAGCTCTTGAACACGTGCCGCGCGCCGGCCGCCTCCAGGATCGTGCGCGCAATTCGTTCGCCCTGCTGCAGGCGCGCGCGGTCGCCATCGCTCAGGCGCTTGTCGGCCCAGCGCGGTCCGACGCGTCCGCTGATATCGTCACGAATCTTGACCATGATGCTCAGGGTGCGCCGGTGCGCAAACAAGCGGTCCACGCGCCCGACCTGCGTTGCGAAGGCCTGGTACATCGGGCGCGGCAAGGTCAGGTCGGCCAGCGCGATGCCGGCCTGGGGGTCATGCCAGCCGGCCGCCATCGGCACTTCGGCGCCGCCATCGATGTCCGCCACGCTGCCCATCACGGCCACCACCGGATCGCTGAAGAACGGCGCATCGCGCGGGCCCAGGCCTGACGCATGCAGGATGCGCGGGCTGCCGATGCCGCCGCCACTCAGAATCACCAGCGGCGCATGGATGGTCTGCAACTGCCCGCCATGCTTCACCTCGACGCCGCTGGCGCGGCCTGCCTCCAGCAGCACGCGCGTGACGCGGCTGCCTGTTTGCAGCACGGCGCCAAGCCCCACCGCCTGTTCGACGAAATCGCGGGCACTCCACTTGGCGCCGTACGGGCAGCCATAGGTGCAACGCCAGCAGCCGCTGCGGCACAGCGCCGGCCGGATCATCTTGTCGAGTTTTTTCCAGTCGATGCCGGCCGCATGCGCCGCCGTCATGATGCGCGTGGCCATGGGGCCGACCAGCGTATCGGGCAGGGGGGCGAGCGGCAATTCCGCGCGCAGTTCGGCCAGGCTCGGGGCCAGGTCGATGCCGTACGCGGCGAAGTACGCCGCCGGTGGCGCGGCCGCCGTGGCGAAGTTGACGGCCGAGCTACCGCCCAGCGTCGTGCCACCTACCAGCAGCGACGCATCGCGGTGGATGAAGGCGCCGCGCCCGGGCACGGCCGCCATTGACGCCATCTGCGTGACGGTGCCGGCGAGCGGCGCGCCGCCGCCCTGTTCGAGCAGCAGGACCCGGCTGCCGGCACGCGCCAGTTCGCGCGCGACGCTGGCCCCGCCAGGGCCGGTGCCGACCACGATGGCGTCAAAGGAAGAGGAAGAAAGGGTCATGGAAAGGGGCCGCGAAGGGACCGCAAAAGGGCTTCGATGCTAGCACGGCGCTCACCATATGCACGTCAATACAGGGGCTGCGGATTGATACATTGCGGTACTTTTTAATTGTTACAAGCGCCATGCAAGCCTGCTATGATCTTCAGCGCACTGCTGTCGAGCCGTTGGCGACAGCGCCCTTCCTCAGTGTTAGCGAAAGACCTCATGATCCGTCCTCAACTGCTCATCGTGGCAGCCAGCGTCGCGCTGGCGTGTTCCGCCATCGCAGCACCTGCCGCACCCGCCCTCGACGCTTCCAATCCGTTCGCCAAGCCCAGCAGCCTGCCGCTGCAATACCCGGCGTTCGACAAGATCAAGGACGCGCACTACCTGCCTGCATTCGCTGCCGGCATGCGCGAAGAACTGCGCGAAGTCGAGGCGATCGCCAATGACAAGGCGGCGCCGACGTTCGACAACACGATCGTGGCGCTGGAAAAATCCGGCCAGTTGCTGGCGCGCGTGAACGCGACCTTCAGCAATCTGCACGGCGCCAACACCAACGACACGCTCGACGCAGTCGATCGCGAGATGTCGCCCAAGCTGGCGGCGCACACCGATGCGATCCACCTGAACGCGAAGCTGTTCGCGCGCGTCAAGGCGCTGCACGACAAGCGCGCTTCGCTGGGCCTGGACGCCGAATCGACGCACCTGCTCGAGCGCTACTACAAGGAATTCGTGCGCGCCGGCGCCAATCTGTCGGCGGCCAACCAGGCCAAGCTGAAGGCCTACAACGGCGAGATCGCCTCGCTGCAGTCCGACTTCCAGCAGCGCGTGCTCAAGGGCGCGAATGCCGCCGCCCTGATCGTCAACACCCGCGCAGAACTGGCGGGCCTGTCCGACGCCGAGATCAATGCCGCCGCTGCTGAAGCAACCAAGCGCGGCCAGAAGGGCAAGTTTGCGATCCCGATCGTCAACACGTCGATCCAGCCTGGCCTGTCGGTGCTGACGCACCGCGCCACGCGCGAGCGCCTGATGAAAGCCTCGCTCGAGCGCGGCACCAAGGGCGGCGAATTCGACACCACCAAGCAGGTGCTGCGCCTGGCCAAGCTGCGCGCCGAACGCGCCGTGCTGCTGGGTTACCCGAACTTTGCGGCCTACTCGCAAGAGCTGGAAACCGCGCGCAACCCGGCCGCTGTCAACAAGCTGCTGGGCGACCTGGCCAAGCCGGCCGTCACCAACGCGAAGAAGGAAGCCGTCGAGATCCAGGCTGCAATCAACAAGGACGGCGGTAAATTCGAAGTGGCAAGCTGGGACTGGCCGCTGTACGCCGACAAGGTGCGCGCCGAGAAATTCAATTTCGACGACAGCCAGCTGCGCCCGTACTTTGAACTGAACCGCGTGCTGGTCGATGGCGTGTTCTTCGCCGCGACCAAGGAATACGGCGTCACGTTCAAGGAACGCAAGGACCTGCCGACCTACGATCCTGACGTGCGCACCTTCGACGTGTACGACGTCGATGGCAAGCTGCTGACGATCTTCATCTTCGACCCGTACGCACGCAGCAACAAGCAGGGCGGCGCCTGGATGAACGAGTACGTCTCGCAATCGCACCTGCTGGGTCAGAAACCCGTCATCGGCAACCACCTGAACATTCCAAAGCCGCCAAATGGCGAGCCGACGCTGTTGACGTACGACGAAGTGGTCACTGCATTCCACGAATTCGGCCACGCGCTGCACGGCATGTTCTCGGACGTGAAATACCCGAAATTCTCGGGCACGAATGTGCCGCGCGACTTCGTCGAGTATCCGTCGCAGGTCAATGAAATGTGGGTGACCTGGCCTGAAGTGCTGGCCAACTACGCCAAGCATTACAAGACCGGCGCGCCGATGCCGAAGGACTTGCTGGACAAGGTCGTGGCGTCGAAGAAGTTCGGCCAGGGCTACACCACCACCGCCTACCTGGCGGCGGCGCTGCTCGACCAGCGCTGGCACCAGATCACGCCAAACCAGGTGCCGACCGACGTGCTGAGCTTCGAGGCGAAGGCGCTGGCCGATGCGGGCGTCGCGTACGCCCCGGTGCCGCCGCGCTACCGCAGCGCGTACTTCTCGCACTCGATGGGCGGCGGCTATTCGGCCGGCTACTACGCCTACCTGTGGAGCGAGCGTCTGGACGCCGAGACGGTCAAGTGGTTCACCGAAAGCGGTGGCCTGACGCGCAAGAACGGCGACCATTTCCGCAAGACGCTGCTCTCGCGTGGCGGCACGCAAGAAGCGATGGACCTGTTCCGCAACTTCCGTGGCCGCGATCCGGTCATCGGCCCACTGCTGGAACGCCGCGGCCTGACCGCGACGCCATCGAACGACTGATGCCATGCCAGCATCCCGTCTGCACCGTCACGAGCGGCGCCGGCGGGGCGCTGCGCGACTGACCTGCCTTTTTCTCCCTTCGTACAAGAGACTCCATGAACCGTCCAAAACTGCTGCTGATCGCAGCCGGCGTTGCCCTTGCCACTCTCGCGTTTTCCAAGTCGGCCAGCGCTGCGCTGCCAGCCTCGAATCCGTTCGCCAAGCCGAGCACCCTGCAGTACGGCTACCCGGCCTTCGACAAGATCAAGAACGAGCACTTCGCGCCGGCGTTCGACGAAGGCATGCGCGAGCAGGCCGCTGAAATCGGCAAGATCGCCAACAACAAGGCTGCGCCGACGTTCGACAACACGATCGTGGCGATGGAGCGCTCGGGCCAGCTGCTGGGCCGCGTGCGCGCCGTGTTCTACACACTGACCGGTTCGTACACCAACGACACGCTGCAGGCGCTGGACAAGGACCTGGCGCCGAAATTCGCGGCCCACAGCGACGCGATCCGCCTGAACCCGGCCCTGTTCGCCCGCATCAAGACGCTGCACGACAAGCGCGCCACGCTCGGCCTGGACGCCGAATCGGCATTCCTGCTCGAGCGCTACTACAAGGACTTCGTGCGCGCCGGCGCCAACCTGTCCGCTGCCGACAAGATCAAGCTGAAGGACTACAACGGCAAGCTGGCCGCGCTGCAGACCCAGTTCAGCCAGAACGTGCTCAAGGAAGTGAACGCCTCGGCCTTCGTTGTCGACACCCGCGCCGAACTGGCCGGTCTGTCCGAGAAAGCCATCGATGCGGCGGCCGCCGAAGCGACCAAGCGCGGCCTGGAAGGCAAGTTCGTCATCCCGGTCGTCAACACCACGCAGCAAGCGCCGCTGGCCGTGCTGACCAACCGCGCCACGCGCGAAAAACTGCTCACCACGTCGATGATCCGCGGCAGCCGC
The DNA here is from genome assembly GCF_059685895.1 of Telluria sp. ZT3P25. Classification (NCBI taxonomy): domain Bacteria; kingdom Pseudomonadati; phylum Pseudomonadota; class Betaproteobacteria; order Burkholderiales; family Oxalobacteraceae; genus Telluria; species Telluria sp. ZT3P25. The sequence continues at coordinate 118,607 of NZ_JCASIJ010000002.1, read as the reverse complement.
GGCGGCGAATTCGACAACCGCGACGTCGTGCTGCAACTGGCCAAGCTGCGCGCCGAACGCGCCGAGCTGCTGGGCTACGAGAACTACGCCGCCTACTCGCTCGAAGACCAGACTGCGAAGAACACCACGTCGGTCAACAAGCTGCTGGGCGACCTGACCGCGCCGGCCGTGCGCAACGCAAAGAAGGAAGCGGTCGAGATCCAGGCCGTGATCGATGCGGAGAAGGGCGGCTTCCAGCTGGCCGCGCAGGACTGGGCGATCTACAGCGACAAGGTGCGCACCGCCAAGTATGCGTTCGACGCCAACCAGCTCAAGCCGTACTTCGAATTCGACAACGTGCTCGAAAAAGGCACGTTCTTCGCTGCGACCAAACTGTGGGGCATCACCTTCAAGCGCCGCACCGACCTGCCGACCTACGATGCCGACGTGCGCGTGTATGACGTGTTCGAAGAAAACGGCGCCCACCTGGCCATCTTCGTGGTCGATCCGTACGCGCGCCCGAACAAGCGCGGCGGCGCATGGATGAGTTCTCTGGTCGACCAGAGCTTCCTGCTCGACAAGAAACCGGTCATCACCAACAACCTGAACCTGACCAAGCCGGCCGCAGGCGAGCCGACCCTGCTCACCTGGGACGAAGTGCGCACGACATTCCACGAATTTGGCCACGCAACGCACGGCTGGTTCTCGAAGGTGAAGTACCCGCGCTTCTCGGGCACCAGCGTGCCGCGCGACTACGTCGAGCTGCCATCGCAGGTCTATGAAATGTGGATGGCCTGGCCCGAAGTAATGGCCAGCTACGCCAGGCACTACCAGACCGGCGCCGTGATGCCGAAGGAACTGCTGGACAAGCTGCGCGCGTCGCAGAAGTTCAATGAAGGCTACCGCACCACCGAATACCTGGCTGCGGCCGTACTCGACCAGCGCTGGCACCAGCTGGGCTCGAAAGCGATCCCGACCGACGTGAAGACGTTCGAGCGGCAGGCGCTGAAGGACGCGGGCCTGGACTTCGCGCCGGTCCCGCCGCGCTACAGCAGCACGTACTTCTCGCACGCGATGGGCGGCGGTTATTCGGCCGGCTACTACAGCTACCTGTGGGCCGAGCGCCTCGACGCCGATGCCGGCGAGTGGTTCAAGGAAAACGGCGGCCTGCAGCGCAAGAACGGCGACCGCTTCCGCACCATGGTGCTGTCGAAGGGCGGCACCGTCGATGCGGTGGAGATGTACCGCGCCTTCCGTGGCCGCGATCCGGTCATCCAGCCGCTGCTCGAGCGCCGCGGCCTGAACTGATGCCAGCAAGCCCAACCATTACCGTGAAAAGCACAAGAACATGAAACGTACCCATATCATCCTGGCCGCCGCCATCAGCGCCGCCGTCGCCAACTTCGCATTCGCGGCGCCGGCACCAGCGACCGCCGCGCCAATGAGCGCCGCGGCACCGTTCAGCGCGAGCAATCCGTTCGCCAAAGAGAGCAGCCTCCAATACAACTACCCGGCCTGGGACAAGATCAAGAACGAGGACTTCGCCCCAGCCTACGCGGAAGCCATGCGCCAGCATGCGGCGGAGATCGAGAAGATCGCCAACAACAAGGCGGCGCCAACGTTCGAGAACACCATCGTGGCGATGGAGCGCTCGGGCCGCATGCTCAATCGCGTCAGCACCGCCTTCGGCACGCTGTCGGGTTCCTACACCAACGACACGCTGATCGCGCTGGGCCGCGATATGGCGCCGAAGCTGTCGCAGCACAGCGATGCGATCCGCCTGAACGGCAAGCTGTACGCCCGCATCAAGGCACTGTACGACAAGCGCGCCAGCCTGAAGCTCGACAGCGAATCGGCCTACCTGCTGGACCGCTACAACAATGACTTCGAGCGCGCCGGCGCCAAGCTGTCGGACGCCGACAAGGAAAAGCTGAAGGCCTTCAACAGCCAGCTGGCCGCCCTGCAGACCAAGTTCGCACAAGACACGCTGAAAGAAGCCAACGCCTCGGCGCTGGTGGTCGATTCGCGCGCCGAACTGGCGGGCATGAGCGACAAGGCCATCGACGCTGCCGCTGCGGAAGCAAAAAAACGCGGCATGGATGGCAAGTTCGTCCTGCCGGTCGTCAACACCACGCAGCAGGCATCGCTGTCGGTGCTGACCAACCGCGCCACGCGCGAAAAACTGCTGGCCGCCTCGATGGCGCGCGGCAGCCGTGGCGGTGAATTCGACACCCGCAACACCGTGCTGCAGATCGCCAAGCTGCGCGCCGAACGCGCCGTGCTGCTGGGCTTCCCGAACCACGCCGCCTATAACCTGGAAGAGCAGACCGCCAAGACCACCGACGCCGTCAACAGCCTGCTGGCCGAACTGGCCACGCCTGCCGTGAACAACGCGAAGAAGGAAGCGGCCGATATCCAGAAGGTGATCGATGCGGAGAAGGGTGGCTTCAAGGCCGCCGCGTATGACTGGAGCTTCTACAGCGACAAGGTGCGCGCCGAACGTTACGCGTTCGATGCCAGCCAGCTGCGCCCGTACTTCGAACTGAACCGCGTGCTGGTCGATGGCGTGTTCTTTGCCGCGACCAAGGAATTCGGCATCACCTTCAAGGAACGCAAGGACCTGCCGGGCTACAACGAAGACGTGCGCGTGTTCGACGTGTTCGACGTCGACGGCAAGCAACTGGCAATCTTCACGTTCGACCCGTACGCCCGCTCGAACAAGCGTGGCGGCGCCTGGGCCAACGCCTGGGTCGGCCAGAGCAAGCTGCTGGGCACGAAGCCCGTCATTGCCAACAACCTGAACATCCCGAAGCCGGCCGCCGGCGAGCCGACGCTCTTGACCTACGACGAAGTGCGCACCACGTTCCACGAATTCGGCCACGCGCTGCACGGCATGTTCTCGGACGTGCAGTACCCGCGCTTCTCGGGTTCGCGCGTGCCGCGTGACTACGTCGAGTTCCCGTCGCAGGTCAACGAGATGTGGATGGCCTGGCCGGAAGTGCTGGCCAACTACGCCAAGCATTACCAGACCGGCGAGCCGATGCCGAAAGCGCTGCTGGACAAGGTGCAGGCGTCGTCGCAGTTCAACGAAGGCTTCCGCACCACCGAGTACCTGGCCGCCGCGCTGCTGGACCAGGCCTGGCACCAGCTGGCGCCGAACCAGATCCCGACCGATGTGCTGGCGTTCGAAGCGCAGGCGCTGAAAAAGGCCGGGGTTGACTTCGCCCTGGTGCCGCCGCGTTATCGCAGCACGTATTTCTCGCACACGTTCTCGGGCGGCTACTCGGCCGGTTACTACGGTTACCTGTGGGCCGAAAAGCTCGACGCCGACACGGTCGAGTGGTTCAAGGCCAACGGCGGCCTGACGCGCAAGAACGGCGACCATTTCCGCAAGACGCTGCTGTCGCGTGGCGGTACGCTGGACGCGATGCAGATGTACCGTAACTTCCGCGGCAAGGATGCGGATATCAAGCCGCTGCTGGAGCGTCGCGGCTTGACGGGTAACTAACGGCTTCCGCGTTGCCGGACAAAGGGGGCTCCCGCGCAGGCGGGGGCCCCGTTCATTTTGTTTTCCACACAGCCGTGTTCTCTCCCACGCCCCCCATGCCTTACAATGAAATCGACCAATCCACGGAGACCACGATGCAACCCGAACACGATGCCGACCTGAAGGCACGCCTGAAAGCCCTGCACCGCGAACTGCAGGAAACCGGCGACACCGACGTCGAACTGGAAACGCTGCTGCGCCAGCTCGATGGCGACATTGAGAAAGTCCTCGAGCGCCGCGCCGAGCAGGAACTCGATGCGAATACCTATGGACTGGGCTCGCGCACACAGGAGCTGGCAGCCAGTTTTGCCGCCCGCCACCCGCGCGTCGAGCACGGCTTGCGCGAGCTGGGCCAGATCCTGTCGAACATGGGCATTTGACCTGCGCTGCTGAAATAGTAGGCTAATAGCCACAAGTCATTGATTTTAAGCCATTTTTCGGGGCCTTCCATGCTCCGTAAATGGTTTTCCGGTACAATGCCGGGCAATGAACTCCCCTGCCAATCTCTTTGCGACGGTCGCCAAGCGCTCCAGCCGCGCCCCGACCGCACCCTTCCTCCCGATGTCCCGCGCCGAAATGGACGCATTGGGCTGGGATTCGTGCGACATCATCCTGATCACGGGTGACGCCTACATCGACCACCCGAGCTTCGGCATGGCGCTGGTCGGCCGGCTGCTCGAAGCGCAGGGGTATCGGGTCGGCATCATCAGCCAGCCCGACTGGACCTCGGTCGAGCCGTTCCGCGCACTGGGCAAACCCAATCTGTACTGGGGCGTTACCGCCGGCAATATGGATTCGATGGTCAACCGCTACACGGCCGACCGCAAGATCCGCTCCGACGACGCCTACACGCCGGAAGGCGCACCGAACAAGCGCCCCGACCGCGCCGTGACCGTATATTGCCAGCGCGCCCGTGAAGCGTTCCCGGGCGTGCCGGTGATCGCCGGCAGTATCGAAGCCTCGCTGCGCCGCATCGCCCACTACGATTACTGGTCCGATAAGGTGCGCCGCTCGGTGCTGTTCGAATCGAAGGCCGACCTGCTCATCTTCGGCAACGCCGAGCGCGCGCTGGTCGACCTGACGCGCCGCATCGCCGCCGGCGAAAACATCAAGACCATCCGCGACCTGCGCGGCACGGCGTTCCTGGTGCCGCTGGGCTGGCTGCCGGACGAAGAGTGGAGCGTGCACAATTCCACCCGCGTGGACGTGCCGGGCCGCATCGACAAGCAGCCGAATCCGTACGCGATGGCGCTGGAAGACCCGACGGCCTGCGCGCTCGACAACGCCGCGCCGGAGCCCGAGGTCAAGCCGATCATGATCATGACGCGCGAGCAGCGCCAGGCCGCGGCCCGCGAAAAAGCGGCCAAGACCGTCGTGCGCCTGCCGAGCTTTGAAACGGTCAGCGTCGACCCGGTGATGTACGCGCACACGTCGCGCGTGTTCCACCTCGAATCGAACCCGGGCAATGCGCGCGCGCTGGTGCAGGCGCACGGCGACCGCGACGTCTGGCTGAACCCGCCGCCGCTGCCGCTGGCAATGGACGAGATGGACAATGTCTACGACATGGCCTACGCCCGCGCGCCGCACCCGAGCTACGGCAAGGCGCACATCCCGGCCTGGGAAATGATCCGCTACTCGGTCAACATCATGCGCGGCTGCTTCGGTGGCTGCACCTTCTGCTCGATCACCGAGCACGAAGGCCGCATCATCCAGAGCCGCTCCGAGCCGTCGATCCTGCGCGAAATCGAACTGATCCGCGACACGACCAAGAACTTCGCCGGCACCATCACCGATCTCGGTGGCCCGACTGCGAACATGTACCGCCTGGCGTGCAAGGAAAAGACGATCGAGGAAAGCTGCCGCCGCCTGTCGTGCGTGTACCCGACCATCTGCAGCAACCTGGGCACCGACCACAGCAAGCTGATCTCGCTGTACCGCAAGGCGCGCGCGATCCCGGGCATCAAGAAGATCCTGATCGGTTCGGGCCTGCGCTACGACCTGGCCGTGCGCTCGCCCGAGTACGTCAAAGAGCTGGTCACCCACCACGTGGGCGGCCTGCTCAAAATCGCACCGGAGCACACCGAAGCGGGCACGCTGTCGAAGATGATGAAGCCGGGCATCGGCGCCTATGACGAGTTCAAGCGGATGTTTGACAAGTACTCGCTCGAAGCCGGCAAGAAGCAGTACCTGATCCCGTACTTCATCGCGGCCCACCCGGGCTCGACCGACGAAGACATGCTGAACCTCGCGCTGTGGCTGAAGAAAAACAACTTCAAGCTCGACCAGGTGCAGACGTTCACGCCGACGCCAATGGCAATGGCCACGACGATGTACCACTCGCGCCGCAACCCGCTGGCCAAGGTGACCGAGGATTCGGAAATCGTCGAGACGGCAAAGAGCGGCAAGACGCGTAAACTCCACAAGGCGTTCCTGCGCTATTACGACCCGGAGAACTGGCCGATCCTGCGCGAAGGCCTGTATCGCATGGGTCGTGGCGACCTGATCGGTAACAGCGACCGGCACCTGATCCCGGCCCCGGGTGGCGAGATGGCCAGCGGTTCGCTGCGCGAAGAGCGCCGCGGCCCGGGCATGGCGCCGAAAGGGCGGCCAGCCGATGGCGCACCGAAGCGCACGATGGGCGCCGGCGCACCACGCGGGCGCACCGACCGCACGCCGGCCACCACGCCGTTCATGGCGCCGCCGTCGAAGGTCAAGCCGTCGATCCTGTCGACCATCAAGGCCAAGCCCAAGACCGTGCGCAAATAAACACGATTGAAGGGATAAAAAAACCGGCGCCCCAGGCGCCGGTTTTTTTTGGGCAGTGCAATGTTGTCCGTTACGGTTTGGTCTTCAATTTCGCATTCGGCGTCGGCGCCCCGCGCCGTTCGCGCGCGATGTCCAGATCCATGCTGGCTTGCCGCGTACGCAATGAATTGGCATAGCGGTGGCGCGCTCGCAAGCGCGGGTGCGTGACCAGGACGCCCAGCGTCTCGCCGATCACCATCACCACGCCCAGCAGCGGCAGCACCAGCATCAGTCCCACCACGCCCGCCAGCATGCCGCCGACGAAGATCATCAGCACCGTCACCAGCGGATGGATGTGCAGGCTGCGCCCCAGCGTGGCTGGCATGAAGATGAAGTCATCCAGCAGCCGCACCAGCACGAACACGCCAATCGCGCCGTAGGCCATCAGCGGGTTGCCCGGCGCATCGGTCGAGGCGACGATGACCACCAGCGCGCAGCCGGCGATCGAGCCGACGAACGGCACCCAGGCCAGCACCGCCGAGATCAGGCCCAGCAGCAGGGGCGAGGACACGCCGATGATCCACAGGCCCAGCGCCAGCACGATCGTGTCGAGTACCGTCAGCTTGAGCAGCCCCTCGAAGTAGCGGCGCGCGGTCTGGTCGACTTCGTGCAGCAGGTACAGCGCCGGCTCGAAGTAGGCGTTCGGCACCGCGCGCGCCAGGAACTTCTTGAAGCGCACACCGTCGCGCAGCAGGAAGAAGCTGAGGAATGGCGCCAGGAACAGCGACGGCACCCAGGTCACGATGCCGACAACGATGTCGCCCAGGTGGTTCTGCGCGAAGTCGCTCGTGTAGTTGGTGAACGCGCGGTTGACGGTCGAGGTCAGGCGCATCTCGGCCAGCAGCGGGAATTTCGCTTCCAGCAAACCCATGGAGTTGCGCACGAAGGCGACGCCGCCGTCGAGATACAGGCTGATCGTCGCTTCCCACGAATCTTCTTCGGGGCCGTCGCCCCAGGCCATGGCCGCCGTCAGCGCCAGCGCGGTCAGCGCAAAGAACAGCGTGCAGACCCACAACGCGGCAGCGTTGCGGCCAAAGCCTGAACGCACCATGCGCTGCATCGGGCCCAGCAGGATGTAATACAGGACGGCGCCGAAGATGAAGGGCAGGGCGAGCCACAGCAGCTTCTGGACCACGAGCAAAAGCAGGCAGGTGCCGCCGATGATGCCGGTCCAGACGACCGGGCCGGCCCGCTCGGGGCCGTGGGCAGGGTCGAGGTGGGTGCTCACAGCGCTTCCAGCTGCGGCCGGCCGGTGCCCATCCATTCACGCAGGCGCAGGCCGATGTGGCGCGCCAGTGCCAGCGAGATCTTGTAGCCGATGACGGCGTCGGTTTCCATCAGGCCCAGGAAGTCGGCGCGGAAGAACACGGCCACTTCGCATGGTTCGAGGGCGCGCGCCTGGGCATTGCGGGGCGAGTTGTCGAGCAGCGCCAGGTCGCCGAAGAAGCCGCCCGGCTCGAGTTCGGCCACGACCTGCGTCATGCCCTCGTGCAGGCGGCTGATGCGCACCCGGCCGCTCATCAACAGGTACAGCGCCTGGCCTTCTTCGCCCTCGTCGAACATGATTTCGTCTTTCAGATAGCGGCGCTCGTGCAGCAGGCCATCGACGATCTTGAGTTCCAGCGGCGTAAGTGCCGCAAACAGTGATGAACTCTTGAGTCGATGCAGGCGCGGCGACATGCGCGGCGGTTTGAGAAAACGAAAAATCAAGGCGTGCTCCAGGGTGGTGCGGTCTGTTGTCTGTTTGATTATCCGCGATCGTATGCTGCCACGCATCAAAAAGCGTCGCGTGCGCACGGCGGTGTGGCGGCGTGTCCATAGCCGGCGTCAAGCGTGCGCTCGCCCGCATTAAAAAACGTGTAACATAATTCCATAAAGCAACATAAATGGTCTTTTTGTAATTGCCGCAGGCGCTGGCAGGCGAGGCGGATCGCAAGTGCCTTTTCAAGGACAGGCAGTGATTGATATACAGACTTTTCTTCTTGCACTTGGTATCGGCAACGTCGGTTTTGCGATTCTGATGGCGGGATACACCCATGGCGCGGCGCCCAGTCCCGGGCTGCGCCTGTGGATGTGGGCGCGGCTCGGCATGGGCGTGAGCCAGCTGATCGGCTGGGCCAGTCCGTTGCTGGGCTGGCCGCTGGTCGTCGGCCTGGAGGGCCTCGTCTGGATTCTGGCGATGTCGCTTGAAATGGCGGCCTATTGTGTTTTCTTCGGCTTCGCACGCTGGGGCCGGGTGCTGTTGCCGATCACGCTGCTCTCTTCTGCCATCGTTCTGGCCGGCGCAGCGCGTGGGGCCGATCACGTCCAGCTCAGTGCGCTCGTGGGCGCCGTGGTGGCGTTCTTTGCCGCCGCCATGGCGTGGGCGCTGCTGCGCCGGCGCAGCGCCTCGCTGCTGCAGCGGATCATCGGCGTCAACGATGCGCTGTTCGCCACGGCCGTCGCCATCTGGGTCGTGTCGGGATGGCTGGGTGAGGGCCCGCTCGACCACAGCATCGCCCAGCAGGTGGCATACCTGACGGGCTACCTGCTCATGATCGTCAACGGTTTCGGTTTTTTGTTGCTGTGCAAGCAGAAGGACGATCAGCGCATGGCCAGGTTGGCCTCGACCGATTGCCTGACCGGGCTGCCCAACCGCCATGCGTTCCTGGAACAGGCCGATGGCGCACGCCTGCTGGCCCAGCGCCAGCGCACCGGCCTGGGCCTGTTGATGATCGACATCGACCACTTCAAGCAGATCAATGACCGCTGGGGCCATGCGTCCGGCGACGAGGCACTGGTTGTGTTCGCCCGTACCGTGCGGCATCTTCTGCGCGAGCACGAAACGATCGGCCGCCTGGGCGGCGAAGAATTCGCCCTGCTGCTACCCGGCGCCGATCTTGATGGGGCGGTGCAGGCCGCCGAGCGGCTGCGCCGGGCGATCCGCGAAGCCACGGTCATCACCAGCGGCCCGACCTACCGGATGACGGTCAGCATCGGCGTGGTGGTGCTCGATCCGCATGAGGATCTGGGCGGGGCGATGGCGCGTGCCGACCATGCGCTGTATGCGGCCAAGCGCGCGGGGCGGGATCGGGTGGAAATCGGGGAACTGGTGCGCAAGCGGGCGTAGCGGGGAAGTGCGGCGCAAGCTGGCACACAGACACGCGCAGAAAAAGAAAAAGGGCCCGACGAATCGGACCCTTTTTCAGTGATGCTGGCGGAGCGGACGGGGCTCGAACCCGCGACCCCCGGCGTGACAGGCCGGTATTCTAACCAACTGAACTACCACTCCGTTTTACTAAGATCAGCCTTCGATCCATCGTCGAGATGTTTGGTGGGCGCTGAGAGGCTCGAACTCCCGACCTAATCCGTGTAAGGGATCCGCTCTACCAACTGAGCTAAGCGCCCATCTCGTTGATGTCTACTGACGCTTGTCATTGCGTCGAAGAGGACCGAATTATAGAGGGTGCGTTTGAGGGTCCGCAAGAGGTTTTTCGAAAAAATATCGAAAGCGCTATTTTTTCTGGTCATGACCCCCGGCCGCAGCCAACGATATGCATGTGTTGTAATCATGGCGTCATGGCGTTATTTACTTGCCCGGCTGATAACCATCACGGACAATACCGCCTTTAGCAAGTCGGCAACCTTAAAACATCGCAAAGATGGGCGCCACAGATGCGCGTTGCCGAGGGCGGGGTAGCACCGCCCGCGCACCCGGCGGGGGGGCGTTGGAAAAGAAGAACGGAGACACCGGTTCTTTTATCATCACCAGGAAAATACTCCATGACCAAGATGTCCAAGATGCACAAGCGCGTCACCTGCTCCCATGGCGCAGCGCTGGCGTTCCTCGTCCTGCTGCCGATCGCCCAGGCTGCAGCCCAGACGGCGGCCCCGGCCCAACCGGCACCCGAGTCCCTGCAGCTGCAATCGGTCACCGTGACCGCACAGCGCCGTACCGAGAACATCCGCGACGTGCCGGTGTCGGTGACGGCCCTGAAGGGTGACAAGCTGGATGTCCTGGTCTCCGGTGGCGATGACATCCGTCTGCTGGCCGGCAAAGTGCCGAGCCTGAACGTGGAATCGTCGAACGGCCGTACCTTCCCGCGCTTCTACATCCGCGGCTACGGCAATACCGACTTCAACACCTTCGCCTCGCAGCCGGTCTCGCTCGTGTACGACGACATCGTGCAAGAGAACCCGATCCTGAAGGGCTTCCCGATCTTCGACCTGGCCAGCGTCGAAGTGCTGCGCGGCCCGCAGGGCACGCTGTTCGGCCGTAATACCCCGGCCGGCGTCGTCAAGTTCGAGTCCGAAAAGCCACGCCTGAACAGCACCGAAGGCTACTACAACGTGTCGGCGGCATCGCACTACACGTTCAATGCCGAAGGCGCCGTGAACGTGCCGCTGTCGAGCAACGTGGCAATGCGCGTATCGGCCGTCGGCCAGCACCGCGACGACTACGTCGACAACTACAGCACCCCGGCCAAGACCACCAAGCGCGGTGAGCTCGACGGCTACAACGAACACGCCGAGCGCGTGCAGTTCCTGTACAGCAAAGATGGCGTTACCGGCCTCCTGGGCTTCCACCAGCGTCAGACCAATGGCAGCGCACGTCTGTTCCGCGCCAACCTGATCAAGAAGGGCAGCAACACCTTCGCCGACGGCACCGATCTGGACCAGATCGTCACCAATGCCCAGAATGACCAGGACCTGAAAACCAACGGCATCAACCTGCGTCTGGAATGGGATCTGGGCGGCTACAAGCTGTCGTCGATCACCGGTTACGAGCACATCATCGGCTACTCGAGCCGCGGCGACATCGACGGCGGCACGCCAACCGGCCCGGGCTTCATCCCGTTCCAGGTCGAAACCAACGGCTACATCAACAACCTCGACCAGTACAGCCAGGAATTCCGCGTCGAATCGCAGAACACCGGCCCGTTCAACTGGCAGACCGGCGTCTACTTCTTCGATGAAGACGTCACCGGCGGCAGCGACAACTTCGACAGCACCACCTACGCGCGCACCTCGCGCCTGGTGTCGACCCAGAAGAACAAGGCCTGGGCTGCGTTCGCTTCAGCAACGTACAACCTGACGCCTGACTGGACCATCCGCGGCGGCGTGCGCTACACCAAGGACGAGAAAGAGTTCCGCACCATCGAAGCGACCAACGTCGTCCAGATCGGCCCGTCGTCGGTCGAAGCGGACAAGAAGAAGGTCAGCTGGGATCTGTCGGCCACCTACAAGCTCACGCCTGACGTGAACGTGTATGGCCGCGCCGCAACGGGCTTCCGCGCCCCGAGTATCGCTGCTGCCTCGGCGTCGGTGCCGATCACCGTGGCCGATGCCGAGACCATCAAGTCGGTCGAGCTGGGCATCAAGGCTGACCTGTTTGAGCGCCGCGCACGTGGCTCGTTCTCGATCTATGACTACACGATCGAAGACCAGCAGCTGACCGTGGTGGGTGGCAATTCGAACGTCAACCGCCTGATCAACGCCGACAAGACCAAGGGCCGCGGCGCCGAGTTCGACTTCGAAGCAGCGATCAGCACTGCCCTGCGCATGAGCGCCGGCGCGAGCTACAACTACACGCAGATCCGCGACGGCAGCCTGTCGGTCAACCGCTGCGCGCAGTGCACGATCACCGATCCGATCAACGGCGCCGGCCGTGTCGTGATCGATGGCAATGCACTGCCACAGGCACCGCGCTGGACCTTCAACGCAACCGCCCGCTATGGCGTGCCGTTCCGTGACGGCGAGCTGTACTTCTACACCGACTGGTCGTACCGCAGCAAGGTGAACTTCTTCCTGTACGAGTCGACCGAGTTCACCGGTGCACCACTGACCGAAGGCGGCGTGCGCGTCGGTTACATCTTCGGCAATGGCAAGTATGAAGTGGCTGCCTTCGGCCGCAACGTGCTCGACCAGCGCCGTATTACCGGTGCGATCGACTTCAACAACCTGACCGGCTTCACCAACGAGCCGCGCCAGTGGGGCATGCAATTCAAGGGTAATTTCTAAGAATTGACCGGCCTCGCAAGAGGCAGGCATGTCACAAACAAAAAGGGCCGCGCACTGCGCGGCCCTTTTTTGCATCTGGGAACGATGCGATAAACCTTCGTCAACAAATTTTAGGTGTCAAGTATTCGGCAGAATTTAGGCTTTGCCGAACAAAACATGTTTTTGCAAAATTTAGCGATGTAACCGTTGTATGCACGCTTCACTCTCTCAGGTTTGCGTTCCGTTAAATCTTTCTTTCGCGCTACGCTGGCTCAGCCGCCTCGATGCGGCGCCGGCGAAGTCCGGACTACAACGATACGGGCGAGCCCTTTCGCCCGACGGAAAACCTTGAACAAGGAAGAAAAATGAAGCAAACGCATTCGATTCGTCCTGTCGTATTGAAGATGTGCGCCGCGGTATCCCTGGCGCTGGCCTCGAGCGCGGCGCTGGCGGCCGCGGGCGATGCGGCGTCCCCGGGGCCACAGTTCATCGTGGAAACCGACCGGATCATCGTGAAGTACCGCGACGCGCAACCGGCCGTCAATGGCATCGCTGCGCGCGTGGCCAGTACCAGTAGCGAGCGCAAGGCCAAGCTCGACCGTGCCGGCCAGCAGTTCGGCATGGTGGTCCAGGAAAGCCATCCTATTTCCACCGGCGCAAAAGTGTTCAAGCTCGACCGCAAGCGCAATCTTGCCGAAGTGAAGTCACTGGCCGCCGAAATGATGGCGCGCGACCCGTCGATCGAATACGCCGAGCCGGACCGCATCATGACGCACATGGCCACGCCGACCGACCCGCGCTATACCGATCAGTGGCATTACTATGAAACGGCGGGTGGCCTGCGCCTGCCGGCTGCCTGGGATGTCTCGACCGGCGCCGGCGTGATCGTGGCCGTCATCGACACCGGCTCGCGCCCTCATGCCGACCTGAGCGGCCAGCAACTGGCCGGCTATGACTTCATCAGCACTGCCGCCATCGGCAACGATGGTGACGGCCGCGACAGCGACGCGAGCGATCCGGGCGACGCCGTCACCGCCGGTTCCTGCGGCAGTGGCCAGCCAACCCGTGATCAGGCATCGAGCTGGCACGGCACGCACGTGGCCGGCACGGTGGCAGCGCGCACCAACAACGGCGCCGGCGTCGCAGGCGTGGCCTACAACGCCAAGGTCCTGCCAGTGCGCGTGCTGGGCAAGTGCGGCGGCTACACGTCCGACATCGCCGACGCGATCACCTGGTCGTCGGGCGGTACGGTGTCGGGCGTGCCGGCCAACGCCAACAAGGCGCGCGTGCTGAACCTGTCGCTGGGCGGCGGCGGTGCCTGCGATGCAACCACACAAAACGCCATCAACGGTGCCCGCTCGCGTGGTGCGGTGGTGGTGGTTGCTGCCGGCAACGACGCCGTCAACGTCAGCAACGCCAGCCCTGCCAACTGCTCGGGCGTGATTGCGGTGGCGGCCACCGGCCGTACCGGTGGACGCGCGTCGTACTCAAACTTTGGCACGCTGGTGGACGTGGCAGCGCCTGGCGGCGATGGCGCTTCGGGCGTGCTCTCGACGCTCAACAGCGGCACCGGCGCACCGGCCGCGGACAGCTACGCGGCCTACCAGGGCACGTCGATGGCCACGCCGCACGTGGCCGGTGTGGCAGCGCTGATGCTGGCGGTAAACACCAACCTGACGCCGGACGAGATCGAGTCGAAACTGAAGTCGACGGCGCGCGCGTTCCCGGCCAGCTGCTCGGGTTGCGGCACCGGCATCGTCGATGCGGCCGCTGCCGTGGCGTCGGCGACGGGCGGCGGTGGCGGCACGCCTGTCACCACGCTGGCCGAGAGCGAGTCGAACAACACGATGGCCACGGCAGACCCGGTCACGGTCAGCAACACGACCGTCACCGGCAACCTGGGCAGCACGACCGACACCGATTATTTCCGCGTCGATCTGCCAGCCGGCAAGACGCTGGCAGCCAGCCTGACCCCGACCTCGACGACGGCCGACTACGACCTGTACGTGTACAGCAGCACCGGCGCGCAACTGGGCACCAGCCAGAATGGCGCCGGCGCGACCGATACCGTTAATTCGGCCAATACCACCAGCAGCACGGCAATCCGTTATGTCCGTGTGACGTATTACGGGGGCGGTACTGGCGCGACCAATGGCCGTTACTCGCTGAAACTGAGCTGGTAAGCCAGTGACCCTGCGCCATTTTCATGGCCAGGGTCGCTTTGGACCCGAAACACGCGCGATTCGTTCGCGCGTGTTTTTTTTGGGCTCTGCATTCTCTGTTCATGATTGTTAATTAACTGAAATGAGCCGTTACATATTTCGCGTTCAAAAAGTTACTCCAAAGAAAAAATGTTATTGAGGAAACGTGTGGTGCAAGTGTTGTAACTATGCCGAAAGGGTGTGATTTTCCACGCGACACAATGTTTCCCTCAGGCTACTCTGGTTTTGCTGCTATGGAGCGGCGCCGGTGCAGCTGGTCTCGTCATGACTCAGGCGCATCGATATGCCTGATGCATAACTTGAACGGGAAGATCATGAAGCACACACATTCGATGCACACTGCAGCGTTGACGCAGCGCGCCACATTCTGGCTGGCGCTGGCGTCCCTCCCGCTATGTGCGGCCGCTGCCGCCGCAGGCTCCCAGGAGCCGCAGTCCATCTTGGAAACCGACCGCGTCATCGTGAAGTACCGCGACGCCCAGCCCGCCCCCAACGGAACAACGGTGATCGTCGAGGGTGGCAGCAGTGCGCGCAAGGCCAGGCTCGATCGCGCCGGCCAGCAGTTTGGTGTACTGGTCCGGGAGAGCCATGCGCTCTCGAACGGCGCGAAAGTGTTCAAGCTCGATCGCCGGCACAATCTGGCCGAGGTGCGCTCGCTGGCGACCGAGATGATGATGCGCGATGCATCGATCGAGTATGCCGAGCCGGACCGCATCATGACGCATGCGGCCACGCCGACCGATCCGCGCTATACCGACCAGTGGCACTACTACGATACGGTTGGCGGGCTGCGCCTGCCGGCGGCCTGGGATATCTCCACGGGCGCCGGGGTGGTGGTCGCCGTGATCGACACCGGCTACCGTCCGCACGCCGATCTGGCTGGCCAGATCCTGCCTGGCTACGATTTCATCAGCACCGCCGCCATCGGCAACGACGGCAACGGTCGCGACAGCGATGCGAGCGACCCGGGTGACGGCATCACGGCCGGTGCCTGCGGTGGCGGCCAGCCATTCTCTGACCAGCCATCCAGCTGGCACGGCACGCACGTGGCCGGCACGGTGGCGGCGCGCACCAACAACGGCGCCGGCGTGGCGGGCGTGGCCTACAACGCCAAAATCCTGCCGGTACGCGTGTTGGGCAAGTGCGGCGGCTACACATCCGACATTGCCGATGCCATTACCTGGGCGTCCGGCGGTACGGTCGCGGGCGTGCCAGCCAATCCCAACAAGGCGCGCGTGCTTAACCTGTCACTGGGCGGGGGCGGTGCCTGTAGTGCGACGATGCAGAATGCCATCAACGGGGCCCGCTCGCGCGGCGCGGTCGTGGTGGCTGCGGCCGGTAATTCGGCCATGGACGTCAGCAACGCCAGCCCGGCCAACTGCGCCGGCGTGATCGCGGTTGCCGCCACAGGCCGTACTGGCGGGCGGGCACGCTATTCCAACTTCGGCGCCCAGGTCGCGGTGGCCGCGCCGGGCGGGGATGGCGCGTCGGGCGTGCTGTCCACGCTCAACAGCGGCAGGAGCGGACCGCTGGCGGATACCTACGCGGTCTACCAGGGCACGTCGATGGCCGCGCCGCACGTGGCCGGCGTGGCCGCACTGATGTTGGCAACCAACACCAAGCTGACACCGGATGAGATCGCAACAAGGCTGAAGTCGACGGCACGCGCGTTCCCGGCCAGTTGCGCCGGGTGCGGCGCCGGCATCGTCGATGCGGCCGCCGCGTTGACAGGGGCCAGGAGCAGTCCTGCGCCCGTCGTGGTTGCCGAAAGCGAAGCGAACAACACGGTCGCCACGGCCAATCCGATCAACGGCAACATCACCGGCAACATCGGTGCGACGACGGATACCGATTACTTCCGGGTCGATCTGCCAGCCGGCAAGACATTGAAGGTCAGTCTGAGCGCGGTGCTGGCCACGGCCAACTACGATCTGTACGTGTACGACAGCGCAGGCAGGCAACTGGGCGGCAGCCTGAACCGGGCGGGCATGGCTGACGCCATTGGGCTGACCTATATCGGCACCGGCACGGCGGTCTTCTATCTGCAGGTACGTTATGTCAGCGGCGGCACCGGCGCGAGCAACGGTCGGTATGCGCTATCGTTGACACGGTAAGCTGCGGGTTCGCACCTTGCCGGTGCGTGCGCGGCCAGGTTGGCAGCATGATCTGCGTTATTTCACATGGCACGTTGATTGCATTCATACAGGGTTCCCTGCCAAGCAGCCATCGACCGGAGTCCATCATGAAATTGCGCACCATTACGTTCGCGACCGCCCTTGCCCTGGCCGTGTTGGCACCCGCAACGGCGGTGTTCGCCCAGACTGCCGACAAGCTCCCGCTGCAACCGCTGGCCGACAAGCCGGGGCGGGTCGTTGTCCCCGGCACCAGGCACGAGGTGTATTACGTGCCCTCAACGGTGGAGACGGTCACCTGGGGCTACTTGCCGAACGCGGCCACCAAACCGGTGCTGTCGGTGCCGTCCGGCGCGACGATTGTCTTCGATACGCTGTCGCATGAAGGCCTGGTCGAAGACCAGGGCCGCAATCCGCTGGCGTATTTTGGCAGCAAGGGCATTCCCGCCAATATGGTCCTCAAGGATGGCATCGCCATCACGGGCTCGTCGATGGCCCATGATTTTTTCAAGGATGGGCCGCACATCGTGACGGGGCCGGTGGCGATCGACGGCGCCGAGCCGGGCGACGTGCTCAAGGTGGAGCTGCTGTCGGCCGTGCCGCGCGTGCCGTATGGCGTGATTTCCAATCGCCACGGCAAGGGGGCGTTGCCCGGCGAATTCCCGGAAACGCCGAAGCCGACAGCAGATGCCTCGGCCGCCAACCCGAGCGCCTACAACAACGTATCGGTGTTCACCCCGATCCGGCGCACCAAGGCCGGCAAGTGGGAGGCCGTGATGAAGACCGCCAACGGCACCGAAGTGACGTTCCCGACCGCGCCGTTCATGGGCGTGATGGGCGTCGCGGCAGACACGACCAGGCCGGTGCATTCGGTGCCGCCCGGCCTGTACGGCGGCAATATGGACATCAACGACCTGGGCGTCGGTTCGACCGTCTATCTGCCGGTGCTGGTCAAGGGCGGCAATTTCTACACGGGTGACCCGCACATGGCGCAGGGCGACGGCGAGGTGGCGTTGACCGCGCTCGAGCATTCGATGCGTCCGACCTTCCGCATCACGGTGCTGAAAAAAGGCGACCCCGGCATTCCATCGCGCTCGGGCAGCCTGGCCAGGCCGCTGGGCGAGACGGCCGATCACTGGGTGACGATCGGCCTGAACCCCGATCTGGATGAGGCGATGAAGGACGCCACGCGCGAATCGATTCGCTTCCTGACCGAGATGCTGGGCATGGACCGCCCCACCGCATTTGCCTATCTGAGCGCGGCCAGCGACTTCCAGGTCAGCCAGGTGGTCGACGGCACCAAGGGCGTGCACGGGATGATCCACAAGGCCGACTTCAGCAAGGTGAAGAACGGATTCACCGAGAAGTCTGGCAAGAAATAAGCAAGATTTGCACGGGGGAGATTTTTAGAAGATACTGTATGCAATTACAGTCATCGACCCCGGCAGTGTGTGACCGCATGGGGCGGCCCCGCCAGCGTGAACGCCCCAGCCCGAAAAATCATCCACTGCGATTGCGACTGCTTTTATGCATCGGTCGAGATGCGCGACGATCCATCGCTGCGCGGCCGGCCGCTGGCGGTGGGCGGGCGCGCCGACCAGCGTGGCGTGGTTGCCACCTGCAATTACGAGGCGCGCCGCTTCGGCATCCATTCGGCGATGGCTACGGCCCAGGCGATGAAGCTGTGCCCGGAGCTGGTGGTGATTCCGCCGGCGATGGAAAAATACCGCATCGCGTCCAGCCAGATCATGGCCATCTACCAGGATTACACAGAGATCGTCGAGCCGCTCTCGCTCGACGAAGCCTATCTGGACGTGACCGATTCGCCGCACTGCAAGGGCAGCGCGACGCTGATCGCGCAGGAGATCCGGCGCCGCATCGTCGAGACAGTGGGCATCACGGCCTCGGCCGGCGTAGGGCCGAACAAGTTCGTCGCCAAGATCGCCAGCGACTGGAACAAGCCCGACGGCCTGTTCCTGGTGCGGCCCGAAGAAGTCGATGCGTTTGTCGCGGCGCTGCCGGTCAAGAAGCTGCACGGCGTCGGCAAGGTCACGGCCGAGAAACTGAACCGGCTCGGCGCCCAGACCTGCGCCGATCTGCGCGGCTGGAGTCTGGACAAGCTGCAAGAGCATATGGGCAGCTTCGGCGTGCGGCTGTATGACCTGAGCCGCGGGATCGACCATCGCGAAGTAAATACCTCGCGTGAGCGCAAGTCGATCAGCACCGAGGAAACCTACACGCCGGACGTGCCCGACCTGGCCGCCTGCCTGAAGCTGCTGCCCGATTTGCACGAGCATTTGCTGGGCCGTATCAAGCGGGCAAATGCTGAAAAATTCATCAACAAGCTGTTCGTGAAGATCAAGTTTTCGGATTTCCAGCAGACAACCGTCGAATGCGTCGGGTACGCGCCACACATCCCGACCTATGCGCGTTTATTGGAGACCGGCTGGGCGCGCGCCAGCCGGCCGGTGCGATTATTGGGCGTCGGCGTGCGCCTGGGCGACACCGAGATTGTCGAGCAGTTACGGCTGTTCGACGATTCTCTGGATGACGCGACAACCCCCTGACATTTTTGACGCTGCGGCTGCTGTGCAGCGTAGAATGTCGTTCCCTTGTATTAGTGAAACAATCGGATTAAGCCTATGTGGTTCAAGAATCTCCAGATCTACCGCCTGCCGGCCCCTTGGGCCTACACCCCTGAACAGCTGGAAAAGGCCCTCGAGCCGGGCAGCTTCGTGCCTGCCAACAGCAACGAATTGCTGCGCCAGGGCTGGGACGCACCGCGCCCGAACGGCGGCCTGGTCCATGTCGTGAACAAGCAGATGCTGATCATGCTGGGCACCGAAAAGAAACTGCTCCCGGCATCGGTCATCAACCAGGTGGCCAAGGCCAAGGCGGCCGAGATGGAAGAAGCGCAGGGCTTCCCGCCAGGCAAAAAAGCCATGAAGGAACTGAAGGAGCGCGTGGCCGACGAACTGCTGCCGCGCGCCTTCACGCTGCGCAGCAATGTCTGGACCTGGATCGACCCGGTCAATGGCTGGCTCGTGGTCGATGCGGCCAGCCCGGCCAAGGCCGACGATGTCGTCAAGCTGCTGCTCAAGGCCGTCGACAAGATGCCGCTGGAGTCGCTCCGTGTGCAACGCTCGCCAGTGGCCGTGATGACCGGCTGGCTCGAAGCCGATGAAGCGCCGTACGGCTTCACGATCGACCAGGACACCGAACTGCGCGCCACGGGCGAGAGCCGCGCCGCAGTGCGCTACGTGAAGCACACGCTGGAGCCGGACGACATCCGCCGCCACATCGCCGCCGGCAAGCAGTGCACGCGCCTGGCCATGACCTGGAACGACCGCGTCAGCTTCGTGCTGACCGAGTCGCTGGCGATCAAGGGCATCAAGCCGCTGGACGTGATCAAGGAAGGCGAAAGCGCGACCCACAATGACGACGAACGTTTCGACAACGATATCGTCCTGATGACGGGCGAGCTGTCGAAGATGCTGGCCGATGTGGTCGAAGCACTGGGCGGCGAAGCCAAGGCGTAATCAGGCGTCAGACACACGGCGCCCGAGCGGGCGCCGGCCGGATCGAACGGCTGGACATGGCGTCCGGCCGTTGTCGTTTTTCGTTTCCGTTTTTCGACTATATTTATAATCCCTGGAACACGCCGGCGCTGCGGTTCTTGGTCACGTTATCCCAAGGGAACACCTGACCGTTCATCGCCACGTAGACGCCGGCCGGCAGCACTTGTGCGACGCCGCAGGCAAAGCCCAGGTTGAACAGCGCGTCGGAATTGGCGATCGAGTAAGGGATCATGGCGCCGGTCAGCACGATGGTCTGGCCCAGGCCCGCCGCCCCCAGCACAGCGGCCGTCTCGCGCATCGTGTCGGTGCCATGCACGATCACGATGGCCTTCTCGGATACGGCCTGGCAGGTCGTCAGTACACGCTCGCGGTCGGCGTCACCCATTTCGAGCGAATCGAGCAGCGGCAGCACGTCCAGTGCCACCGGCACCGTCATGCGGCTGCGCTTGATGACCTCTGGCAAATGGCTTTCGGCGAAGCCCAGCACGCCATTGAGTTCGTTGTAATGCTTGTCGAAAGTGCCGCCGGTGGCGATGAGTCGCAAAGTCATGTTGGTTTATCCACTCGCTGAAAAAAGGTCCCCATGATATCGCCAAACCACCGGCGATCTCCAGGCGACTGCGCTAGAATCGTCCGGATCGGATGAGTACTTCTTCCACCGTTTTACTTTTCTTCTGTCTATTTCCATATTTGCCATGAAAGCAGTTGCCCCCGGAACCGTGATCTTCCAGCGCCATCGCGGCTATGGTGTGATCACGCATGTCAACCTGCTCACCGGGTGGGTGTCGGCGCGCTTCGGCAACGAGTCGCGCGCGCAAGACCTGAACCTGTCGAACGACGAGGTGCAGCACGCCGACGGCGAGCCGATCCTGTTCCGGCGCGCGCCGCCCGACCGCATGCCGCACGCGCGCCTGATGGCCGTCGTGCGTGCGCTGCACGAGGCCGGTTACCAGAAACTGTATCTGTACTCGTGGCCCAAGCCATCCGGCCTGCACTGGCGCTGGCACCTGTTCACGGGGCCGCGCAACTGGATGCAGCGCACCTGGCGCGAAGGCTGGTATGGCTCGGGCGCCGAGTACAACAACAACCCGGTCATGGGCTGGAACGATGTGCCGGGCGCGAGCACCGATGA
This sequence comes from Telluria sp. ZT3P25, assembly GCF_059685895.1. Classification (NCBI taxonomy): domain Bacteria; kingdom Pseudomonadati; phylum Pseudomonadota; class Betaproteobacteria; order Burkholderiales; family Oxalobacteraceae; genus Telluria; species Telluria sp. ZT3P25. The sequence continues at coordinate 97,233 of NZ_JCASIJ010000002.1, read as the reverse complement.
GCTGATCCATGCACTGGCGAAATTCGATCCGCAAGGGCTGGCCGAGGCGCTGGGCCGCGACGAAGATCACACCGCGTGGTTCGCGCAGGCATGTGACCTGCTGCTGCCCGGGTATATGTATAGCCTGAACATGGAGCGGCCACCGGGTGGCGGCCTGATCGAAGCGCCACCGGTGCCGATCGTGCCGGTGCGCGCGGGCCTGAAGCCGTACGCGGGGCCGGATATTGGCTGGCCGCCGGGCTGGGCTGGCCTCTGGACCGGCACGCATGTGCTGCCGGCGCCGAAGATCAATATCACCGGCGAGCCCGAACTGCGCTGAGCCTGCGGCGTCTTGTGCTCAGCGTTTGTTCAACGCCTCTGGATTGAGAATATTGGTCGGCGTACCCTGCGCGAACTGCACGATATTCTCGAACGCCGCGCTGAAATACAACTCGTAACTGTCCTGCTCGACATACCCCAGGTGCGGTGTCGCCAGCACGGTCGGAATGCGCAGCAATGGTGAATCCGGTCCCAGCGGCTCGCTGGTAAACACGTCCAGCGCGGCCATGCCAGGGTGGCCTTTCTTCAAGGCGCTTTCCAGCGCGCCATCGGCCACCAGTTCGGCGCGGCTGGTATTGACGAACAGTGCGTCCGGTTTCATCCGCGCCAGATCGCTTGCAGTGACGATGCCACGGGTCGATTCGGCCAGGCGCAAGTGCAGGCTCAGCACATCGGCCATCTCGAACAGCGCCTCGCGCGATGGCGCCGCTTCAAAGCCATCGGCGACTGCCGCCTGCCGGCTCGCTTCGCTGCCCCACACCACCACGCGCATCCCGAACGCCCGCGCATAGCCGGCCACCAGCTTGCCGATCTTGCCGTAACTCCAGAGGCCCAGCGTACGACCGTGCAGCACGCGGCCCACGCCATTGAGCACCGGATTGGTCGAGGCCGTCTGCCACAGTCCCTCTTTCAGATTGGTGGCATACGGCACGATCTTGCGGCTGGCTGCCATGATCAGTGCCCAGGTCAATTCTGCCGGGGCAACCGGCGAGCCGACGCCCTCGGCAATTGCGATGCCGCGCGCGGTCGCAGCGGCGACGTCGATGTGGCCACTGACCTTGCCGGTTTGCGAAATCAGTTTCAGGTTGGGCAGCTTGGCCAGCAGGGCCGCAGGGAAGGCGGTGCGTTCACGGATCAGCACCAGCGCATCGAACGGCGCCAGCCGGATGGCAAGCTGGCCCAGGCCACGGGTCGAGCTCTGGAAGACCTTGACCTCATGGCCGTCGAGCAAGGGATAGCACGCGAGACGTCGCGCAGCGTCTTGATAGTCATCAAGAATCGCGATTTTCAGTGGTGTTGTCACAATTGTATGATCTGCCTGTAAACAAATAACACGATAGGGCAAATGCCCAAATAGCCTACTACATTAGTCGGGCATTTTTCCTACTTTTTTGTAGTGAAAGCCGTCGAAACGCCGTTTTGCGGGTGTACAATCGGCGCAGAACTTAAGCGAATGACACGTATCCAACGGTGCTCACGAGACGCACCGCAAGGCTTCAATCGAAGCTGCCGACCTGCCCGCTGTATCGTCAAGTGTTGACGCCTGCTTCTGCCGCAGAGTGCTTGCCCAACGTCGTGATCGACCGCAGGGCGCCCCGGCTGAAAACGATGCAAGGTAACGGTCCACCCGAATTCTTAATTGGCATTTGGAGGTATCCCCATGAACCAACCTGTGATGGGCGGCGTCGCCGCACTGAACGTCCCAGCTTACATCAAACATCAAAAACTCATCAATTGGGTGGCTGAGATTGCTGCGCTGACCAAGCCTGACAGCATTTACTGGTGCGACGGTTCGGAAGACGAATACGACCGCCTGTGCGCCGAGATGGTTGCCGCTGGCACGATGAAAAAGCTGAACCCGGCCAAGCGTCCAAATTCCTACCTGGCCTGGTCCGATCCGTCGGACGTGGCGCGCGTCGAAGACCGCACCTATATCTGCTCGGCCACGAAAGAAGAAGCCGGCCCGACCAACAACTGGATGGAACCGGCCGAAATGCGCAATACGCTGCACGGCCTGTTCGACGGTTGCATGACCGGCCGCACGCTATACGTCGTGCCGTTCTCGATGGGCCCGCTCGGTTCGCCGATCGCCCACATTGGCGTCGAGTTGTCCGACTCGCCTTACGTTGCCGTCAACATGCGCATCATGACGCGCATGGGCCGCGCCGTGTACGACGTGCTGGGCCAGGATGGTGACTTCGTGCCGTGCGTGCACTCGGTCGGCATGCCGCTGGTCGACGGCCAGGCCGATGTCGCGTGGCCATGCAATGCCACCAAGTACATCGTTCACTATCCGGACACCCGCGAAATCTGGTCGTTCGGTTCCGGCTACGGCGGCAATGCGCTGCTGGGCAAGAAGTGCTTCGCACTGCGCATCGCTTCGAACATGGGGTACCAGGAAGCGCAGCAGGGCGGCACCGGCTGGCTGGCCGAACACATGCTGATCCTGGGCGTCGAATCGCCACAAGGCGACAAGAAATACATCGCCGCCGCGTTCCCGTCGGCCTGCGGCAAGACCAACTTCGCGATGCTGATCCCGCCACAGGCATTCAACGGCTGGAAAGTCACGACGATCGGCGACGACATCGCCTGGATCAAGCCGGGCGCCGATGGCAAGCTGGTCGCCATTAACCCGGAAGCCGGCTACTTCGGCGTGGCCCCGGGCACCAACGACAAGACCAACCCGAACTGCATGGCCTCGCTGCGTGAAAACGTCATCTTCACCAACGTCGCGCTGACCGACGACGGCGACGTCTGGTGGGAAGGCATGACCAAGGAAGCACCGGCCCACCTGATCGACTGGCAGGGCAAGGACTGGACGCCGGCATCGGGCACCAAAGCTGCGCATCCGAACGCGCGCTTCACGGTCGCCGCTACGCAAAATCCGGTGATCGATGCTGCCTGGGACGATCCGGCCGGCGTGCCGATCTCGTCGTTCATCTTCGGTGGCCGTCGTTCGACGACCGTGCCGCTGGTGACCGAAGCGCGCGACTGGGTGGAAGGCGTCTACATGGCCGCCGCGATGGGTTCGGAGACCACCGCCGCCGCTGCCGGCCAGATGGGCGTCGTGCGCCGCGATCCATTCGCGATGCTGCCATTCATCGGCTACAACATGAGCGACTACTTCCAGCACTGGCTCGATCTGGGCAAGAAGGTCGAAGCAATTGATCCGGCGGCATTGCCGAAGATCTTCTGCGTCAACTGGTTCCGCACCGATGCGCAGGGCAACTTCGTGTGGCCAGGTTACGGTGATAATATGCGCGTGCTGAAGTGGATCCTGGACCGCACCGCCGGCGCCACCGGCGGCACCGAGCACCTGTTCGGCACCACGCCGAACTACACCGACCTGAACTGGGAAGGCGTGGACTTCAGCGAAGAGCAATTTGCGCAGATCACGTCCATCGACAAGGACGCCTGGCGCGAAGAACTGAAACTGCATACCGAGCTGTTCGAGAAGCTGGCCTACCACCTGCCGCAAGAGCTGGTGGCCACGCGTGACCGGCTGGAGAAACAACTGGCTGCTTGAGCTTAAGCTGCCTGGTGGGGGAGGCGCCGTCTTCGTGACGGTGAAAACATAAAAAAAAGAACAGGGGCAGCGCCGGTGGCGCTGCCCCTGATTCATTGTAGGCTTGACCCTCACGTGGCGTCAGGCTCCATCCTGTCTTCACGCATGAAGAAAGGATGACGACGATGCTGCTGAAAATTGGTGAACTGGCAAAACGTACTGGCTTGACGGTCCGTGCCTTGCACCATTACGACGCGATCGGGTTGCTATCGCCTTCTGCGCGCTCCGATGCCGGCTACCGGCTGTACAACGAAGCCGACATCGCCCGCCTGCACCGCATTCTGGCATTGCGCAGGTTCGGGCTGGCGCTGGCCGACATCGGAACCACCCTCACCAGAGCCGACCTGTCACTGGCCACGGTCGTCGCGCGCCAGATCGGCCTGCTGACCGAGCAGATCCAGCAGGCCAAAGCCTTGCGCAGCCGCCTGTCCCAACTGCAGGGTCAGCTGTCCGACGGACAGGAACCGGATCTGGCCGATTGGCTGACAACACTGGAGCACATGACCATGTACGACAAGTATTTTTCGCAGGAAGAACTCACGCAATTACCGATCTATAGCCAGGCCGATGATGTCGAGCCCGAGTGGCAGGCACTGGTTGCGCAAGTGCAGGCGCTGATGGATGCCGGCACCGATCCTGGTAATCCCCAGGCGCAGGTTTTGGCAACGCAGTGGATGGACATGGTCCGGCGCGATACCGGTGACAATCCGATCCTGTTCGCCAAGCTGAACGCGATGCACGAACACGAGCCCAGTGTGCAGGAGCGCACCGGTATTTCGCCGCAGATGATGACGTTCATCCTGGCGGCATCGAAAGCGCGCCAGTTGTCGATCTACCGGAATTATCTCGACGACGACGAATTTGCCTTCATGCGCGCCAACTTCAGCAAGCGCGACGCCGAGTGGCCGCCACTGGTGGCACAGGTCCGCACGGCCATGGACGAAGGCCATGCGCCCGACTCCCCGCAGGCACGCGCGCTGGCGCTGGCGTGGTTCGATCTGTTCCGCTCGTTTGCAGGCGACCAGCCGGCAACCCAGCAAAAGATCCGGCAAGCGCTGCAGAACGAGCCGGCACTGCAGCAATCGGGGATGGTCGACGAGCGCATGCGGGCGTTTATCAGCGCGGCAATGCAGGCCTTGCGCGCATAAAAAAACAGGGGCAGCGCCGCTGGCGTTGCCCCTGTTTGATCGTGCTGCCTGAAGCGGCGTATTACGCCTTTGCCGACACCTTCAGCAACGGCTTCAGATACTTGCCGGTGGCGCTGCCCTTGTTCTTGGCCACGTCTTCCGGCGTACCCGTCGCCACGATGACGCCGCCGCCGGCGCCGCCTTCCGGCCCCAGGTCGACCACCCAGTCCGCCGTCTTGATGACGTCCAGGTTGTGCTCGATGATTGCCAGCGTATTGCCCTGGTCGCGCAGGCGGTGGATCACCTTCAGCAGCAGGTCGATGTCGGCAAAGTGCAGGCCGGTCGTCGGCTCATCCAGGATATACAGCGTGCGGCCCGTGTCGCGCTTGGACAGCTCGAGCGAGAGCTTGACGCGCTGCGCTTCACCGCCCGACAAGGTCGTCGCACTCTGCCCCAGCTTGATGTAGCCGAGGCCCACGTCCAGCAGCGTCTGCAGCTTGCGCGCAATCACCGGCACCGGCTTGAAGAATTCGTGCGCATCCTCGACGGTCAGTTCCAGCACCTCGGTGATGTTCTTGCCCTTGTAATTGACTTCCAGCGTTTCGCGGTTGTAGCGCTTGCCATGGCAGACATCGCACGGCACATACACGTCCGGCAGGAAGTGCATCTCGACCTTGATCACGCCATCGCCCTGGCACGCTTCGCAGCGCCCGCCCTTGACGTTGAACGAGAATCGGCCCGCGCTGTAGCCGCGTTCCTTGGCCGTCGGTACCGTCGAGAACAGGTCGCGGATCGGTGTGAACAGGCCCGTGTACGTCGCCGGGTTCGAGCGCGGCGTGCGGCCAATCGGCGCCTGGTCGACCGAGATCACCTTGTCGAAGTGTTCCAGGCCGTGGATCGACGTGTGCTCGGCCGGCTCGGTCTGCGAGCCGTACAGGTGACGCGACAGCGCCGGGTACAGCGTGTCGTTGATCAAGGTCGACTTGCCCGAACCCGAAACGCCCGAGATGCAGGTCATCAGGCCCACCGGCAGCGTCAGGGTCACATCCTTCAGGTTATTGCCCTTGGCGCCCGTGATCACCAGTTGGCGCGCCGGGTCGGCCTTGGTACGCTTCTTCGGCACTTCGATCCGGCGCCGGCCATCGAGGTACTGGGCCGTGACCGAATGCTCGTTCTTCATGATCTGCTCGAGCGTGCCTTCGGCGATGATCTGCCCGCCGTGCACGCCCGCGCCCGGCCCCATGTCGACGATGTAGTCGGCGGTGCGGATCGCGTCTTCGTCGTGCTCGACCACCAGCACGCTGTTGCCGATGTCGCGCAGGTGTTTCAGCGTCGCGATCAGGCGATCGTTGTCGCGCTGGTGCAGGCCGATCGACGGCTCGTCGAGCACGTACATGACACCCGTCAGGCCCGAGCCGATCTGCGACGCCAGGCGAATACGCTGCGCTTCGCCGCCGGACAAGGTGTCCGCGCTGCGGTCGAGCGACAGGTAATCCAGGCCAACGTTGTTCAAAAACTTGAGGCGCGAAATGATTTCCTTGATCACGCGCTCGGCGATGTCCTTCTTGGCGCCGGTCAGTTCGAGCGTTTCGAAGAACTCGAGCGTATCGCGCAGCGGCTTGTCGGACACTTCATAGATCGCGCGCTGCTGGGCGCCCTGGCCGATTTTCACGTACCGCGCTTCGGTGCGCAGACGCGCGCCTTCGCACGACGGGCACTTCTTTTCGTTGATGAACTTCGCCAGCTCTTCCTTGACGGCCATCGAATCGGTTTCGCGATAGCGACGCTGCAGGTTGTTGACGACGCCTTCGAACGTGTGCTCGCGAATCACGGTGCGGCCGCGTTCGTTCACATAGCTGAACGGGATTGCCGTCTTGCCCGAGCCGAACAGCACGGCATCCTGCGATGCCGCCGGCAATTTGTCGAACGGCACGTCGAGGTCGAAGTCGTAGTGCGACGCCAGGTTTTGCAGCATCTGGAAATAGAACTGGTTGCGGCGATCCCAGCCCTTCACGGCGCCGGACGCCAGCGACAGGTGCGGGAAGGCCACGACCCGTTTCGGATCGAAGAATTCGATGTGGCCCAGGCCGTCGCATTCCTGGCAGGCACCCATTGGGTTATTGAACGAGAACAGGCGCGGTTCCAGCTCTTGCAATGAGTAGCCGCAGACATTACAGGCGAACTTGTTCGAGAACACCGTCATGTTCTCGGTGTCCATTTCGTACGCGACCGCGCGGCCATCGGCCAGGCGCAGTGCGGTCTCGAAACTTTCAGCCAGGCGCTGCTTGATGTCCGGATTGACCTTGATACGGTCAATCACGACGTCGATCGTGTGCTTCTCGGTCTTCTTCAGCTTGGGCAGCTCGTCGATCTCGTAGATCTTGGCCGGGGCCACACCGCTGGCGATACGGAACCGCACGAAGCCCTGGGCCTGCATCGCCAGGAACAGGTCGCCATGCTCACCCTTACGGCCGGCCACGACCGGCGCCAGGATCATCAGCTTGGTGCCTTCCGGCATGGCCAGCACCGAGTCGACCATCTGCGACACGGTCTGCGCGGCCAGCGGATGGTGCGGGTGCTGAGGGCAATACGGCGTGCCAACGCGCGCGTACAGCAGGCGCAGGTAATCGTGGATTTCGGTGACGGTGCCGACGGTCGAGCGCGGATTGTGCGAGGTCGCCTTCTGCTCGATGGAAATAGCTGGGGACAGGCCTTCGATCAGGTCGACATCGGGCTTTTCCATCAGTTGCAGGAACTGGCGCGCGTAGGCCGACAGCGACTCGACATAGCGGCGCTGGCCTTCGGCGTACAAGGTGTCGAAAGCGAGCGACGACTTGCCCGAGCCCGACAAACCCGTGATCACGATCAGCTTGTTGCGCGGCAGGTCGAGGTTGATGTTCTTCAGATTGTGCGTGCGGGCACCACGAATGCGAATTTCTTCCATTAAGTTGGGCAGACTTTCTATTAGTTTATGTGGGCCACCGTGGCGGAGCCGCGAACGCTAAGCGACCGGGTCAGCGGGCCAATCGGGGAGAACCCGTTAGTGTAGCTGGTTTTTGTTACGGCTGTATATTTGTCCAGTGGTTCTAATGTGCGCATTGCCGGATCGGCAAGCGCATCCGGGTGGCGCGATGGCCTGGACAACGACATGTCCGCCGTATGTGGGTCGCCCTCGGAACGGTTCAATGACAAAGCGTTCAGATTCGCAAAATAAATTTCCCTGTTGAGCTATGGACGAGGTCGGATTGACAACAAAAAGTGCGACATGACGCCAGCATTGCGGCTGACACGCGCCAATAAAACGCTATGGCAAAAGCCGATATCGGCCTCATAATGGTGAGCTGTATTACCACGTTCCCTGACGCCTAGAACCATGCAGAGTCAGGGTGGATCATACCCAGCAGGAGTAATCAAATGGCATCAGTTAACAAGGTCATCATCGTTGGCAACCTCGGCCGCGACCCAGAAGTGCGCTACATGCCGAGCGGCGACGCCATCGCGAACATCGCGGTCGCCACCTCGTACAAATCCAAAGACCGCAACACCGGCGAGCAAAAAGAGCTGACCGAGTGGCACCGTATTTCGTTCTTCGGCCGCCTGGCCGAGATCGTTGCGCAATACCTGAAAAAAGGCTCGTCGGTCTACGTCGAAGGCCGCCTGCAGACCCGCAAGTACACCGACAAGGACGGCATCGAGCGCTACGCAACCGACGTCATCGCTGAAAACATGCAGATGCTGGGCGGTCGCCAGGGCATGGGCGGCGACGGCGGCGGCATGGGTGGTGGTATGGGCGGTGGCGGCATGGACGACGACTACTCGGCGCCACAGCAGCCACGCCAGCAAGCGCCACGCCAGGCGCCACCGGCACCGGCAGCACGTCCGCAGCCGAAGCCGGCCCCGAACTTCTCGGATATGGATGACGACATTCCGTTCTAAGACCGAATGTTGTTGCAGCGATCGAAGCGCCGTGGGTCTGTGACTCACGGCGTTTTTTTATCCGCGCAGGGGGCGCGATAAACTGTCGCGTAGCGCGGCTGACATGCGATGCCTGTCAGCCACTGATTGCGTAACGATTCGGAGAAACACTTGGATGAACGATCAATCCTGCGCCAGGTGGCGTTGGTCGGCTACGGCACGCGCTTTCTTCGCCATGGCAACACATTTGAAAACTGACACCACCACGACATCCATAACGGCACGCTGCCACGATGCTTGACCTGACCGACGTCCGAATCTTTGTCCAGGCCGTCGATGCGGGCGGGCTGTCTGCTGCGGCGCGTTTGCGAGCCATGCCGAAATCGACGATCAGTCGGGCACTGGTGCGGCTTGAAGGCAAACTCGGTGTCGTGCTCCTCGAGCGCTCGACGCGCGGCCTGCGGCTCAGCGACGCAGGCCAGCTGTTCCTGCCGCACGCGCGTCGTTTGCTTGACAGTGCCGAGGAAGCGCAACTGGCAGTGGACGGACTGGCAGGCCAGCCACAGGGTGTGTTGCGGGTGAATGCGGCCTTCACGTTCGCACTCGGCGTCGTTGCGCCGATGCTGCCATCGTTCCTGGCGCAGTATCCCGATGTGTCGGTCGTACTCGACAGCGACAGCCGCGTCATCGACCTTGCGCGGGGCGATGCGGATGTTGCGATCAGGCTCGGTGCGCTGGCCGACTCCGACCTGATGGTGCGTCGCCTCGGCGTCATCGCACTGTGGCCTTGCGCCAGTGCGGCCTACCTCGACGGGCGCGGCGTGCCGGCCACGGTGGCCGAACTGGAGGTCCATCGCCTCATCGCTTGCCGCGCAGGGGAAACAAGCTGGACATTCCACACGGACGACGGCGCCGAAGAGCATTGTGCGGTCGCGCCGGGAACTGCAGTGGCCGAGCCGGCGGTACTCCAGGCAGTGGTGCTGGGCGGTGCCGGGGTAGGGCGGCTGCCTGATTTTCTGGCGAGGCCGCACCTGCAGTCCGGCGATCTGGTTCGCCTGCTGCCCGGGTGGCACAGCGACGGTATTCCAGTCAACGCCCTGTATGCCAGGAACCGCAGCGTATCGTCCAAAGTAAGGTTGTTCATCGATGCGCTGCAAGAGCACATGCGGGTTGCGCCCGACGCCATCTCCGGCGTTTAGCTGTTCCGTTGAATGGAACAGCATGTTCCCTGTCGCCAGCCTTATGGTGGCATCAAGCACGGCATATCATGTGGCCCAACCAAGGAGATCGCATGCAGAACACACCTCACGAACGTCCCCAGCCACAGCGTGTCACGCTCGCCGGCATCACCGGCGACCTCGGTGCGCGAATCGGCAGAGCGCTGGTAGCGCAGGGCGCCAGCGTCAACGCCATCGTCCGCCCCGGCACAGCGCCCGACACATTGGCAGCCCTGCGCGCGCTTGGCGTCGACGTCAAGGCAGTGGAGATGCGGGATGCAGCAGCGCTGCGCGCGGCAATGCGCGGGTCGGGTTGCATCGTGTCGGCACTCAATGGCCTGGCGCCAGTGGTGATCGATACCCAGCAACGTCTGCTCGACGCGGCAGTGGCCGAGGGCGTCGCCCGCTTTATCCCAAGCGACTATTCACTCGACTTCACGAAAACGATCCCCGGCGACAATCGCAACCTCGATCTCCGCCGCCGTTTCATGGCGACACTGGACGCAGCACCCATCCGCGCCACGTCTGTCCTGAATGGCGGCTTCATCGATCTGCTGGCTGGCCAGGCGCCCATTATTGCCACAGGAATCCGGCGCGTCATCCACTTCGGCGATGCGCAACAGCAGCTCGATTTCACCAGCAAGGACGATGTCGCGACGTTCACCGCGGCGGCAGCGATGGACGACACCGCACCGCGCATTCTTCGCATTGCCGGGGATACCGTGTCGCCTGTCGACCTCGCCCGCATCATGACCGACGTGACGGGCCAGCGCTACGCCACACTGCGCGTTGGGGGCATTGGCGCGTTGTCGGCGATGATCGCGATTACCCGGAAGCTGTCGCCGGCAAGTGACGCGCCGTTTCCTGCGTGGCAGGGCATGCAATATCTACGCGACATGATGAGCGGGCGCGGCAAACTGCACCCGCTCGATAACGATCGTTACGGCGTGCACGCGTGGACGGGTGCGCGTGAGGTGCTCGCGGAAATACATGCAGGCTGAATGTGCGCTGGATTTTGGCAGGCCCCGGTTCACCGTTTCAGGGCGTCACATCGACACCCTTCCAGAACGCTATGTGGCCAGTAATATTTGCCGCAGCGGATTTTGGTGTCGCATATAACCAGGCCGCATCCTTGTTGACCTTGCCGTTTACCTCGACGTTGTAGTAGCTCGCTGTCCCCTTCCAGGGGCAGTTGGTCGTCGTACTCGACTCGCTGAAAAACTGGCGATTTAACGAGGCGGGTGGAAAATAATGGTTGTTCTCGACAACGACCGTATCATTCGACTGCGCCAGCACTTCACCATTCCATATTGCTTTCATATGCCCTCCGGTAGCGCTTCGGATCTGAAGCGCAGACCAGTCTACACCCGTCGGGTGAGAAAGATGCAGCAACTCTATCAGCCAACCATCTCTGAAATTTCGATCAGATTCAGATCCGGATCACGCACATACACCGAGCGGATCCTGCCCGTTGCCCCAGTCCGCTCCACCGGCCCTTCGACAATCGGCCAGTCGCAGTTGCCAAGATGTGCAATGACCTGATCAAGCGGCCTAGAGGCAATGAAACACAGATCCAGCGCCCCCGGCACCGGCAGGTGCGCCTTCGGCTCGAACTCGGCGCCGCGCTGATGCAGGTTGATCTTCTGGTTCCCGAAGGTGAAGGCGATCCGCCCCGCGCCAAAGGTTTCCATCCCCATGCCCATGACCTTCGTATAAAAATGCTTCGTCGCATCGAGGTCGGTGCAGGTCAGCACCAGATGATCGAGATGGGAAATCATGGCAGGCGGTCCTTGAATGAAGATGATTACAACTCGGTGCGCAACTCGAACAGTTCCGGGAACAGCACGACATCGAGCATCTTGCGCAGATACCCTACACCGTCCGTGCCGCCCGTGCCGGTTTTAAAACCGATCACGCGCTGCACCGTCGTCACATGCCGGAAGCGCCACAAGCGAAACGCCGTCTCGATATCGACGAGCTTCTCACCCAGCTCATACAGCGGCCAATACTGGTCAGTATCGCGATACACGACCATCCACGCGGCCTTCACCGACGGATCCGACCGCGTCGCCTGATGCCACGGCCCGGCAAGCCGCGCCGCATCCACGGCCAATCCACTGCGCGCCATCACCATGATCGCTTCGTCATACAGCGACGGTTTATCCAGCACGCCCTGTAGCGCCGCATGCGCGTCCGGCTTGTGCTGATGCACCTGCAAATGCGTGACGTTCTTGTTCCCCAGGATGAATTCGATCTCGCGATACTGGTGCGACTGAAACCCTGACGACGCGCCCAGGTATGGGCGGATCGCCGTGTACTCGGGGGGCGTCATGGTCGCCAGCACATCCCACGCATGCACGAGCTGGTTCATGATCGCGGCCACGCGCGCCAGCATCTTCATCGCCGCCGGCAACTGGCCCCGTGCGATGTTGTCGCGCGCGCCGTGCAGCTCGTGCAGCATCAGCTTCATCCACAGTTCGCTGGTCTGGTGCTGGACGATGAACAGCAGCTCGTTATGCTGCGGCGACAGCGGATGCTGGGCGTTGAGGATCGTGTCGAGCGACAGGTAGTCGCCGTAGCTCATGTCCTTGCTGAAATCGAGCTTGGCGCCGTGGTAGCCGGGCTGCGAGACCGGGCAGCCACTCATATCGGCATTGCTGGCCGACGAATCAGGGTCAACAGGGCAGGGCATCGTGTCCTCTCTTGAGAATAGACCGAGAATCGCTCAGGTCACCGCAGTGCGCTTGGCATCGACCTGATAGTCGCTGCGGTCCAGGATATCCTTGAGCACCATCACCGCCTGCCACACATCGTCATATCCCGTGTACAGCGGCGTGAAGCCAAAGCGCATCACCTGCGGCTCGCGGTAGTCGCCGATCACGCCGCGCGCGATCAGGGCCTGCATCACCGCGTAGCCATGCGGGTGCGTCACGCTCACCTGGCTGCCACGGTCCGCATGATTGCGCGGCGTGATCAGTTCCAGTGGATGCGCGGCGCATTCCTGTTCGAGCAGCGCCAGGAACAGGTCCGACAGCGCCAGGGACTTCTTGCGCAGCGCCGCCATCGTCACGTCCTGGAACACGGCCAGCCCGCATTCGATCAGCGCCAGCGCCACCACCGGCTGCGTGCCGCACATCGCGCGCTTGATGCCGGCCACCGGCGCGAACGCCGGTTGCATCGCGAACGGCTGGCGGTGCGCCCACCAGCCTGTGAGCGGCTGCGTGAACTGCGCGTGGTGGCGCTGCGGTACCCAGATGAATGCCGGCGCGCCCGGTCCACCGTTGAGGAATTTGTAGGTGCAGCCCACCGCGAAGTCGGCGTTTGCGCCATTCAGGTCGACCTCCACGGCGCCGGCCGAATGGGCCAGGTCCCAGATTGCCAGCGCGCCGGCGGCGTGGATCTGCGCCGTGATCGTCTTCATGTCGAGCATGCGGCCAGTGCGGTAGTTCACGTGCGTGAGCATCACCACCGCCACCTGGCCGCCGGCGTCGCCTTCGAGGGCGGCCGGCAGGTCGGCCCAGCTGTCGAGCAGGCGCAGCTCGTAGCCGCGTTCGAGCCAGCCGATCAGGCCTTCGGCCATGTAGATATCGCTCGGGAAGTTGTCACGCTCGGTCAGGATGATGCGGCGGGCCGCGTGCGCCGGTGCGTCGGCCTGCATCTTGAGCGCCGCAGCCAGCGCCTTGAACAGGTTCACCGAGGTCGAATCGGTGACCACCACTTCATCGGCCGCAGCGCCGATCAGCGGCGCGATCAGAGTGCCCAGGCGCTGCGGCAGGTCGTACCAGCCGGCCGTGTTCCAGCTGCGGATCAGGTCATTGCCCCATTCGGCGGCGATCACGTCCTGCGCACGTTGCAGGGCCGCGCGGGGGCGGGCGCCGAGCGAATTGCCATCGAGGTAAATCACGCCGTCCGGCAGCGCAAAGGCATTGCGCTGGGGAGCCAGCGGGTCGGCCGCGTCGAGGGCCAGGCAGTCTTGTCGTGTGATCATGTGAACGGTCGCGAAGAAGTAGTGGGTGCCGGCCTGGCCGGACGATACCGCCATTCTAGGCTAGAGGCCAAAGAATGCGGTGACAGTGGCGCACCCTGGCTGTAGAATCGCGCCCAATCAAGTGAATGGTGCCATCCTGCTCGTCTGCAGGAAGGTGAAACGGGAAGCCGGTGACGTGTGCGAATCCATCGCACGCCAGTCCGGCGCAGCCCCCGCTGCTGTATGCCTGACGACCCTCGTCGAACGCCACTGTGCCCCGTGCACGGGAAGGCAGGACCCGGGAAGGATGACGGCAAGCCAGAAGACCGGCCAATCACGATGCATTGCGTACGTCCCGGGGTGTGGGCGTGCCGGTTGGTAGTTCGTCGTTCCTTCTGTGTTGCCAATGCGTTCGCGCAGGCCTCGCACGTACGCGTGCGCATGGCTTGTTGCGTTCAGCATGGAAGGAGGACGTCTGCCCGTTGTCATGCGCGCCCTGGCGCGCAGCTGAAAGGTCGACGTTCACATGAACACTGCTTCGCTCCCCCGCGCCTGTACTGCGCTGGTGCTTTTGCTCGCGTTCCTGCTTGCCTGCGCCCACAGCCACGCCGCCACCATGTTCGCCGTGGTCACCGAGCGCGCCGCACCGGGCGCGATCGAAGCCGCCCACCGCCACCTGGCCAGCCAACCGCGCGACCGCATTCAGTTGCGCACACCGGCCCAGTTGATGGCCGCCAGTGAACGCGAGGTAGGCCAGTGGATCGCGAGCGCAGACACGGTGCTGGCGGTGTCGCTGTTCGGCGATCCGGCGCGCCGCATGAAGGATGCGCTGGCGCGCCACGCCAAGCCAGGCACCGCAGTGCTGGCGTTCAATGGTGAAGCAAGCCTGAACCTGATGACGCGCGCGGCGCACGGCAGCCTGGCCGGTTTCGCGCCGGAGCTGCTGCGCGAACTCGCAGCCGAAGCGCCAGCCGCGGCCGCGCTGCAGGCGGCAGAGGCGAATCCCGCCGCCCGCCACTGGCTCGCGGCGCGGCGCGTCTGGCAAGCCGGCGGCGTGGACAACACCACGGCCCTCATCGCCCACCTGCTGCATCCGTCGACAGCGCTGGGCGCCCCGCTGCTAGAACCGACGCTGCGCCTGCGCGTCGGCCAGAACGAGCTGCAGGATGCCGCCGCCTGGGGCAACGCCGCCAAGCTGGGTCTGAAGGACCGCCCGACCGTCGTCGTGCTCGACCTGGCGAACATGGATGGCATGGTGCCGGCCGCCCTGTGCCGCCGCATCGAAGAACAAGGGCAGGCCTGCGTGCAGCTGCTCACGCGCTGGGGCGGCGCCTCGCGCGAAGCGCTGGTGCGCCTGCCCGAGCTGATCGCGCCAGCGAAGCCCGCGGCGCTGGTGGTGCTGCAGGACTTCGTCGTCGGCGCCGCCGAAGGGCGCGAAGTCGTCAGCGAAGCCTTCAAACGCCTCGATATCCCCGTGTTCAAGGCGATCCGCCTGTCGGACCGCACCGCCATTCAGTGGCAGCTTTCGCCCGATGGCCTGCCGCCGGACTCGGTCCAGTACCGCGTCGCGCTGCCCGAACTGCAGGGCATCGGCCAGCCGATGGTGGTGGCGGCGCTGGGCCAGTCGCAACGCGACCGCCTGACCGGCATCGAGAACCGCCCGCCGGTGCTGCTGCCGGCCGAAGTCGATCGCATGACGGCGCGCGTGAGCCGCTGGCTGGCGCTGCGTGCCAAGCGCAACGCCGACAAGCGTGTCGCGATGGTCTATTACAACCACCCGCCGGGCCGCCAGAACATCGGCGCCGACAACCTGAACGTGCCGGCGTCGCTGTTCGACATGCTGCACGCGCTCAAGGCAGCCGGCTACACGGTCGGCGATTTACCCGCCACGCCTGAAGCGCTGCTCGACATGATCATGGCGCACGGCGTGAACTTGCCTGAAGACCGCGCCGCGCTGCGCGAGATGAGCGCCACCGTCAATAGCGTCAGCGCGGCCGACTACGCGCGCTGGTTCGCGACGCTTGCACCGCGCGTGCAGGGCGAGATGAAGGACGGCATGCTGGGCCGCCTGCATGCCGACGTGCTGGTCGCCGAAGCGCAGGGCGAGCGCGCGCCGGGCCGCAAGCAGGCCGAGACGATCATCAAGGAATTGCTGCACCTGGTCGAGGGTGTCGACCATCCGCAGCGCGTGCAGGCCACGCGCGACCTGCATGCGCTCGAAGACGGCTACCGCGCCTGCCTCGATGACAGTAAACCCAGTCCGTGCAAGGCGCTCGCGCCGCTGTATCGGCGCCTGATCGGCTACGGCATCGAAGGCATGCGTGGCTGGGGCCCGACGCCGGGCAAGGTGATGGTCGACAGCGGCAAGCTGCTGGTGCCGGGCCTCACGTTCGGCAATGTGTTCATCGGCCCGCAGCCGCCGCGCGGCTGGGAAGTCGATGAAGAACTGCTGCATGCGAATACCAGCATCACGCCGCCGCACCAGTACCTGGCCTTCTACCACTGGATCCGCGACCGCTTCAAGGCCGACGCCGTCGTGCACGTGGGGCGCCACTCGACGTTTGAATTTTTGCCCGGTAAAGCGGTGGGCCTGTCGAGCGACGATTATCCCAGCCTGATCGCAGGCGACCTGCCGGGCATTTACCCGTACATCGTCGACGGCGTGGGCGAGGGCACGCAGGCCAAGCGCCGCGGCCTGGCGATCATCGTCGACCACCTGACGCCCCCGCTGGCGACGACGCCGCTGTACGACGAGCTGCTGTCGCTGCGTCAGATCGTCGAGAGTTTCGAAGCCGCGTCGTCCGAGTCACTCAAGACGCAGGCCGCACAGCTGATGCGCGAACGCGTCGTGGCGCTGAACCTGCGCGCCGAACTCGAAGCGTCGATGTCCGACGTGCTCGAAGTGCGCGGCATCGGCTTCGATGCCGCCGATGACGATTTGCTGGCGCACGAGGTCGGTCACTACCTGACCAAGCTGCAGGAGAAGTTCATGCCGTTTGGCCTGCACGTCTTCGGCCGGCCGTGGGACCAGAAGTCGCTCGACCTGATGCTCGATTCGATGACCAAGAGCGGCATCGACGATCCGTCCATCGCCGACAAGCTGCGCGACTCGCCACGACGCGAGATGGTCGGCCTGCTCGCGGGCCTGGATGGCCGCTACATCGAGCCGGGCAAGGGCAACGACCCGCTGCGCTCACCCGAGGCGCTGCCGACCGGCCGCAACTTCCACGCGGTCGATGGCGATATCCTGCCCACGCGCCTGGGTTTCGGGCTGGCGCAAAAGATGGCGGCCAAGGCGATGGCGCGCAGCAAGGGCGACGCCGCGCGGGAGCAGGGCAGCGAAGGCATCATCCTGTGGGCGTCGGACGCCGTGCGTGATGAGGGCGTGATGGTCGGCTTCGCACTGGCCATGATGGGCGCCGAGCCGGTCTGGAATGCGCGCGGCATCGTCACCGATGTGCGCCTGGTGCCAGGCGCTGTGCGGCGCGATGCGCTGGTGACCACGTCTGGCCTGTTTCGCGACCTGTACCCGAACCTGATCCGCCTGATCGACCGCGCCGGCCGGCTGGCGCTGGCGGCGTCCGCCGAGACGATGGCGCGCCAGGACCCGGCCCTGCGCGAGGCGCTGCAAGCCGCGCTGGCGCCGCTCCAGGGCGCCGCATGGGGTAGTGAAGCCGTGCAGGACAACCGGGTTGCACGAGAATGGCTGGTGCGCCAGCGCGCGCTGGTCGCCGGTGGCGCATCGACCATCGAAGCGGGGCAGGGCGCCGCGCTGCGCGTGTTCGGCGACGCGCCGGGCGCGTACGGTACCGGCGTGAACCGCCTAACCGAACGCTCGGGCGCCTGGCGCGAGCGCGAGGAAATCGGCCGCGCGTATCGCAACCGCATGGGCCACGCGTACGGCCTGGACGCCGACGGCGACGCGCAGCACCGCGCGTTCGACGTGGCGCTGGACGGCATCCACCGCACCTACCACGGCCGCGCCAGCAATCTGTACGGCCTGCTCGACAACAACGACGCCTTCGACTATCTGGGCGGCCTGTCGCTGGCCGTCGAGACGCGCACCGGCCGCGTGCCGGACGCATTGATCCTGCAGCACGGGCAGCCAGGCCAGGCCGACGTCGAGCCGCTGGCCACCGCGCTGCTGGGCGAATTGCGCGGGCGCTTTTTGAATCCCGCGTGGCTGCGTCCATTGATGGACAACGGCTACTCGGGCGCACGCACGATGGGCCAGGAATTCATCGAGAACCTGTGGGGCTGGCAGGTCACGCGCCCGGACCTCGTGAAGAACTGGGCCTGGGACGAAGTCAAGGCCGTCTACTTCGACGATGCGCACAAGCTCGGCCTGCCCGAATTTCTGGGTCAGCGCCACAACGCGCACGTCAAGGCGCACATGCTGGCCGTATTCATGGTGGCTGCCGAAAAAGGCTTCTGGAAGACCGACCCGGAAACGATCCGCACGATGGGCGGCGAGCTGGCGCGCCTGGTTGCCGCCAACGGCTTGCCGGGCAGCGGCCACACGTCGCCCGATCACCCGATGTGGGGCTGGCTGGCGCCGCAACTCGATCGCGGCGATGCGCAGCAGCTCGGCGTGACGCTGGCGAAGGCGCGCGGTGAGATGCTGCCGGCGCTTGCGGTCCCGGCGCCTGCCGGCGCGCCGGGACCGGCGTCGGCCCCGCAGGCGCTACCACGCGCCGACGCGCAGCAGGGCCAGGCGCCTTCTGCGCCCGCACCGGCAGCCCCGCCAGCCATGCGCGTCTATGAACTCAACCAACAACCCGAACCCGCGCCGCTCCCTGGCCTGCGCATCGTGCAGGTCCTGGTCATCCTGGCCGCCTGCTTCGCCCTGTTTGCGCTCGGCCTGTGGCGCGGCCGCAGCATCCCCCAACCTGTAAGGAGTACTCCATGATCGATCACTTGTCCTATGCCTGGTTGCACGACGCCGTCAGCTGGCTGCTCACGCCTTCGCTGGTGGCGCTGCTGGCCGGCTGCGCCATTGCGCTGGTCGAATCGGGCATCGCCGTCGGCGAGCGCTTTCACGGGCTGGCCCGACTGCGGGCATCCGGCAACGTCGAGCACGTGCAGAAGCTTGCCCGTCACCGCCTCGAACGCGCCGACCTGCTGGCGCGCATCCCGCCGATGCTGGGCCTGATGGCCACGATCATTCCGCTCGGGCCTGGCCTGGCCGCGCTGGGTGAAGGCGATCCGGCCAAGCTGGCCAGCGCCGTGACGGTTGCCTTCGATGCGACCGTGCTGGGCCTCGTTGCCGGCATTGCCGGCCTGGTGATCGGAAAGCTGCGCCGCCGCTGGTACGAAGAGACGCTCGACGCGATGGAGCCGCTGGCATGAGCGCCCCGGCACGTGGCCGTCTGCGCCTGTACCGCCATCTCGACGCGCGCTTCGACCAGAGCGACGAAGACCCGCGCGCGAGCCTGGTCAATCTGGTCGACGTGATGCTGGTCTTTGCCTGCGGTCTGATCGCGGCGATCGCCGGCTCGCAAGGCGCCATCAAACCGCCGCAACCGGTCGAGAAAGGCCGCCAGATCGAGCGCCCGGCGAGCGGCGTCACGCAAGACGGCAGCGGTTACGACCGCGTCGGCGAAGTCTATCGCGATCCCAAGACCGGCAAGCTGGTGCTGATCGAGCCCACGGAAACCCCGGCAAAAAAGTAGAGCAGATGACGAAAACAACCTTGTCGCACGCACTGCATGCCGAGCTGACGGTCCACTGGCGCTACTGATCGGGATTGCGATGGCTTCGATGAAGCGCCAGCTGCACCTGTGGCATCGCTGGCTTGGGATCGGTATCGGCCTGCTGGTGCTGCTGTGGTTTGGCTCGGGCATCGTGATGATGTATGTCCCGTATCCCGAGCTGACGGAAGCGGAGCGTCGGACCTGGCTTGCGCCGCTCGATCCGGAACGTGTCCAGGTGAGCGCGGATGCGGCGTGGCGCGAGATGGCATTGAAGGGCATGCCCGATGCGGTGCGCCTGAATACGGTCGCGGGCCGCCCGGCCTGGCATTTTGGCCATGATGGCACCTGGAATTCGGTGTGGGCCGACAACGGCGCAGTGCTGGTGGTCGACGAGCAGGTAGCGTCGAGCAGTGCGCGCAGCGCGGCGCCGGATGCGCGTTCGCTGTCGTTCGAAGCCATCGACGTGGACCAGTGGACGTTCGGCGCGGTGCGCGTGCACCAGCCACTGCTGCGCGTCACGACCGACGATGACGTTGGCAGCGTGGTGTACGTCTCGAGCCGCACCGGCGAATTGGTGCGCGACACGATACGCAGCGAGCGCGCCTGGAACTGGGTTGGCGCTGTCGTCCACTGGATCTACGTCACGCCGCTGCGCAAGCAGAACGAAGCATGGCGCCTGGCCGTGATGTCGACGTCCGGCGTCGCACTGCTGCTGGCCGTGACCGGCATGGTGCTGGGCGTCCAGCGGCTGCGCGTGCAACGCCGCTACGCGGGCGGGCGCATGTCGCCGTACAAAGGCTGGCAAGGCTGGCACCACTGGCTGGGCCTGAGCGGCGGTGTGCTCGTCATCACCTGGCTGTTCAGCGGCTGGCTGTCGGCCGGCCCGTTCGGCTTTCCTTCCGATCCCGGCGCGACCGCGCAGGATAGCCTCGCGTTTGCAGGCGGGGCGCTGGCCAGCGATGACCTGGCAATCGATGCGGCCGTATTGCTGCGCGCGCATCCCGGCACGCTCGAACTGGAATGGCGCCGCGTGGGCGGCACGCTGTACCTGAGCGCCCTGGGCCGCACCGTGCGTACGCTGCTGCGCGCGCAGGATGGCGCCGTGTCCAGCGTGCTGCCGCGAGCACTGCTGCTGCGCAGCGCGCGAGCGATTAGGCCTGGTGTGGCGATGACGACGATGCTGAGCGACGCTGACGCCCCGATGTGCGTTGTTGCGCCGCCAATCGAGTCTGGTTTGAACGCGTGGACGGCATAGCCGTCCACCCTACGCGGACGATACGTTCCATGTAGGGTGGATGGCTACGCCATCCACGCGTCCAACGTTCGTTACTGCACCACAAAAGCGAGCTCGGTTTGAACGCCTGATCAGCGCTTCTGCCCCAACCCCGTCGCACTCCAGTAAATCCCACCCAGCAGATGATTCAGGTACTGCGGATCGCGGTACATCTCGCCGTTGTGGCCCAGCGTGGTGACGAACACGCGCCCCTGTTCGTGCCGGTGGTGCCAGGCGATCGGATGGTCCTTGCCCATGCCCTTGACGGTTTGCCCCGGCCAGATCTTCGTCGTGTCGTAGCTCGATTCGTCCACGCTCAGCACCGTGTCGATCTTCACCTGATACGGATTGGTCGTGACGTAGAACTCGTCGCTCCAGATCCAGCGCGCGGGCAGGCCGAAGGTGGCGGGGAAGTTCTGGTCGATGACCGTGACCACACCCGTCTGCAGTTTCGGGTGCGGGCCGACCGAGCGGCCCACCATTTTTTCGTACCAGACCCAGTCATTCGGCGGTGTAATCGCGGCGCGATGCACGACGATCGCGTTGCCCCCGCCGCGCATATAGGCCTCGAACTTCGCGCGCTGCGCCGCGTTCAGCTCTTCGCCCGGTGTGTTCAGGAACATCACGGCCGCATACTGGGTCAGGTCACCCTCGAACACCTGCGGCTTGTTGGTGTAGGTGAGTTCGAACGCGTGCAGCTTGGCCATGCGCTCCAGGCTGTCCCGCGCAATCGGGATGTACTCGTAGTGGTATTTGCCGGGCATGGCCAGCACCAGCAGCTTGAACTGGTCCTCGGCCATGCCGTCCGCTGCCGCTGCCAGCAGCAGCGCTGCGCCCAGCGCCCTGGTGATGCGTCTCATCGTGGTGTCCTTAATTGATCTGCGTTGCGTACAGCGCGTGGTGGGTCAGGATGAACAGCGTGCGTTTGTTCGCGCCGCCAAACAGCAGTTGCAGCGGGCGCTCCGGCACGTCGATGCGCCCCTTTTGCTTGCCGTCCTTGCCGTAGATGAAGACCTGGCCATTGGCCACGTACACGTCGCCATTCGGCGCGACTGCCGCGCCTTCACCGCCGCGGTTGGCCACGAGCTTGAGGTCAGTAATGCCGCCGCCGGCGCCCACCACACCGCTGAAGGTGCGGTTTTCCGAGCCGTTGGTAAACACCACGCGGCCGCCCACCGGGGCCGTGACAAAACCGTGCGTCTGCAGTGAATCGGCCCAGCGCCAGCCCAGGTGGTCTGCCGCGCCCTGGCGCAGCACGCGGTAGGCCGGCAGCGCCAGGCTGCCGTCGGGCGAGACGTATTCATTCGCTTTCGGGAGCGCCACGTCACGCGCGAACATCTCGGCCAGCGTCGTGAATTCGTAGGTATCGGGATTGAGCTGGTCCTTGAATTCGCCGTTCTGCCAGAAGTTGACGGGCACCGCGATGCGGCCACCGTTGCGCGTGGCCACCGGCGTGGGCTGGATCATCGTCATGTCCAGGCCGGACTTGCGCGGATCGAACGCATACACGCTCGCCTGCGGGCCGTAGGACGAAAGCACCATCAGGTTGCCGCTGCTGTCGATCGCCAGGTTGACCGGATCGAGCGGCGCATCGCGCACCACGACCAGGCCCTCATCCTTCGTCCAGCTGAAGATGCGTTTCCAGTGACGGTCGACGAAGTACAGCTTGCCCTGCGCATCGACAGCGCCGCCGGCGATCGAATAGAAGCCGCTTTCAAGCTTGGCGACCTTGCCCAGCGGCGCAGGCGCCTTGCGCTGCGCGCCGCTGTAGTCGAACACGGCGAACTCGCGTTCGCGCACATCGAGCTTGTTGGTCACGTCGCGGATCGCGTTTTCGTAGGCGAACTTGCTGGCGCGCAGATAGGTGGCGCAGCCCGCGTCGTCGCAGCTGGCAAAGCCGCTCTCGCCGTTCACGTGCACGTTACGAAAACGGATGTCGCTGGAATTGGTGATTAGGATCGCGGCCGGCATTGGCTTGTACGAACGCGTCACGCGGTAGCCGTGGTAGTTGGCAAACAGGATGTTCTTCGAGTTGCGGATCTCGACCGATACCGCATCGGCCCCGTCGCGCACTTCTTCCTCGGTCTGCGGCGCCAAAAATTCCCAGTTCTGCACGTTATCCAGAACGATCTCGGCGCGGATGTGGTGCTCCGCCGAGAGCTCGTAGACCTTGCCGGGCGTGGTGGTATTGGTGACGTAGAAGCCCGCCTGCGCATAGCCGCTGGGCGACCAGATGCCAGAGAACGTGCCGCCGCCGCCGTCGGTCACCCACACGCTCGGATACTGACGGTCCCAGTGCGCGGTCGTGTCGAATTTGGCGTCCTTCTTGTACGGGTCGGCGCGGCTGCCGTCGTACAGGCGCGTGCCGTGGCCGCCCTGGATGCGCACGTCGTCTACCAGCGACTGTTCGCCCGCACGCCACAGCAGCGCCACGGCGCGGTTGTTGACCTCACCGGTGGCCAGGCCCAGGCCCGAGACGATGCCGTCGCCGCCGCGTGCGCTTTCCAGGAGCGCCTTCGGGCTGCCGATGCCCTGGTACTGCGACGCGCCATTCGGAATTACGAGTTGTGTCAGGCCCGGATGCAGCGCGATGAGCACCGTGTCCGGCTTCATGCGGATCGTGTCGTTGACGACGTAGAAGCCCAGCGGCAGGTACACCGTGCGCTTGCTGTCGATGGCTTTCTGGAGCGCCGCCGTATCGTCGGTGCTGCCGTCGCCCTTCGCGCCGAAGTCCAGCACATTGGCCCAGTCATTTGATGCGGGCAGCGCGCGCAACGCACGCGTTGACGCCGCATTGGCCGGCAGCGCCGCCGTCTTGTAGTTGGTCGAGAACTGGCCCGGCTCGCCCATCTGCTTGATGAACAGGCCGTAGTTGAATTCCTTCACCAGATAGTCGCGGCCCTTGCCGGCCAGCGTCTTGCCGCTGTCGCGAAAACGCACGAACGTCGGCACGTTGCGCGCGCTGGCGTTTTCCATACCGACCTGCGTGTACACATTGTTCTCGTTGCTGACGATGAGCGCGGCGCGGCTGACGTTCTCGAAGCGCACATCCTTGCCCCACAACCAGTCGCCATAACCGCGGTTGATCTCCACGCCCACTGGCGTGTTGCGGATGTCGACATTGATCAGCGTGAGGCTCGCCTCATGCTCGCGGATCGCCGCATCGCGCTGGCCGTCGAAGGTCGAATCGAGCAGCGTGAATTGCCAGGCGGGCGAGGTCTTCTCGCTCAGGATGCCGTAGCGGCCACCGTGAAAGCGCAGGTTGTAGGCCACGTTGCCGACTTGATAAACGCCCGCCAGGCCCGAGCCGATATGGAAATCGATGTGGCTCAGGTTCGAGTGTTGGGCCGTGTGCATGCGCACGGCGGCAGCGGCCGGGTTGCCGTCCTTGATCTCGAAGTCGACGTTCGACAGCGCCGAATAGAAGGTCGATGAATTGGCGTTGCGTACCGCCTTGCCGTCTTCAGCACTGAACGGCACGGCACTCGGCACCGGCATCGGCACCTTGCCCACGCTGTACTGGTCGCCGCCGGTGAAGATCACCATGTTCGCGACACCCTTCTGGAAGCCGGGCGTATTCGCCGCCAGCACGAACACAGGGCGCGTGGGCCCCACGCCATACACACGCACCGCCAGTGGAATCAAAATCGAGCGTGTGACGCGATAGCGTCCGGACGGCAGGAATACGACGCCGCCCTGGCCCTCGTTGGCCGCGCTGTTGATCGCTGCCTGCAGCGCAGCGCTGTCGTCGGTGACGCCGTCACCGGTGGCGCGCACGACGATCGCACGCGGGTCGACCGGCATGGCAGGGTAGGCCGACAGCGACGCGGCAGATGCGGTGGCGGAGAGAAACAGCAAAAACGCGAGGGCGCGCGACAGTGCAAACATCCTGGTCATCATGGTGGTTTCCTTGAAACGGATCACAGCGATAAAAGTTGGGACAGCAGCAGGACGAACAGCAGGCCGAAGACACCGACGAGCGTTTCCATCAGCGTCCATGAGCGGAACGTGTCCTGCAATGACAGGCCAAAATATTCCTTGAACATCCAGAAGCCGGAGTCGTTGACGTGGCTGCACATCAGGCTTCCGGCGCCGATGGCCAGCACCATCAGGTTCGGGTCGACGCCCGAACTCTGGACAAGCGGGGCGACGATACCGCCGGCCGTCACGCCGGCCACGGTGGCAGAACCAAGACAGATGCGGATCACGGTCGCCACCAGCCAGCCCAGCACCAGCGGAGACACCGGCAAGCCCGAGAGCAGCGCGCCAAGATCGGCGCTGACGCCCGATTCAACCAGCACCTGCTTGAGCGCGCCGGCGCCGGCGATGATCAGGAGGATCGGCGCGATCTCGCGCATCGCCTCGGCCGGGCCCTGCATCACGGTGACGAACGAGCGGCCCTGCGCCAGGCCGAGCGAGACGATCGCCACCGCATACGACACGAGCATCACGACCAGCGGATTGGCAAAGAACGCCAGCACGCCATTGAGGTCAGGCCGCGCCATCGTCAACAGCGTCGTCGCGCCCAGCAGCACCACCGGCAGCAGCGCGGTGGCGAAGCTGTTGAACGCGCCGGGTAGCTGCGCAATCGGCGCCTGCTGGCTCTCCTGGAAGATGGCGGCCGGCTTGGCCTGAATGCGCGTGAGCGTCATGGCGAACACCGGCCCTGCGATGATCAGGGTCGGCACCGCCACCAGGATCCCGTACAGCAGAGTGGTGCCCATGTCGGCGTGGATCGCGGCCACCAGCGCTACCGGCGATGGGTGTGGCGGCAGGAAGCCGTGCGCGATCGACAGGCCCGCCAGCAGCGGAATTGCGAGCGCCACGGCGGGACGTCCCGAACTGTAGACGAGCGAGAAGATCAGCGGCACCAGCAGCACGAAGCCGACGTTGTAGTACAGCGGGATGCCAACCACGAAGCCGGTGATCGTCAATGCGATGGGCAGCCGGCGCGGCCCCAGCGCATCGACCAGACAGGTGGCGATGCGGCGCGCCGCGCCGCTGTCGGCGATCAGTTTGCCGAACACGGCGCCCAGGCAGATGATCACCACCAGGGAGCCAAGCAGGTCGCCGATGCCTTTTTCGATGGCGCCGGGGATGCGCGCCAGCGGCACCCCCAGCAGCAGCGCCGCCAGCAGCGACGCTGCCACGAAGGCCAGCAGCGGCTGGACCTTGCCCCACGCGATCAAGAGCGTGAGCAGGCCCACCGCCAGCAGTACCGAGACGATATCGAGCATGCCGTCGGCCGGTCAGAAGCCGTAGCGCAGGCCGGCCCGGTACGTGCGCCCGACCACGTCATACAGCGCGGGGTTGATGCCGTAGCTGGCATTGGTCTGCGGCGCCGGTTCCGGGTCCTTGTCGGCCAGGTTGTCGATCTTGAAGTACAGCTGCAACTGCTTGGACACGTTGTAGCTGCCGCCGAGATCGAAGTAGGTCGCGCCCTTCATCCGGTTGTTGTAGATGGTCGGGTGGATCAGCGTCGACACCGGGCAACCGGTCTGGCACTCGATGAAGTCGTTGCGGTAGGTGCCGTCGCTGACCCAGCGCTCGGTCAGCGTCAGACTGAGCTTGTCGTGCTCCCAGCTTTGCTGCGCCAGCACTTTCCACTTCGGCGTGTTGCTCATGTTCGAGCCGGCTGCGTCCACCGGGATCGTGCCGACCACGCCCGTATCGGTGATGAAGTGCAGGTTGCGCGTGCCCAGCGCGCGGAACGTGAAGCGCCCCGGCAGGTTCACTCGTTCGAGTCCTGTTCTGTACGAGGTCTCGATATCGAAGCCCTTCGTCTGCAGCGAAGCGAGGTTGAAGTTCTGCAGCGTGACGTAGTTGTTGCCCGGGCTGTTGAGCACCATCGCCGCGCAGATTTCCTGGTTGCCGGCCACGCACAGGTCGACTTCCTGCTGGATTGTCAGCGCCGCGATCACGCCCTTGACCTTGATGTCGAAGTAGTCGAGCGACACTGAAAAGCCCGGCGCCCACGTTGGCTGGCTCAGGACAATGCCGAACGAGTTGTTGCGGGCGATCTCGGGCCGCAGCGCCGTGTTGCCGACGGTGCGTTCCTGCACGCTGATCGTGTTGCCCTGGTACTGAACGACGTTGTTGACGACGACCGGCGCGGCATACAGCTCGCTCAGGTTCGGCGCGCGCACGTCTTTCGACGTCACGCCGCGCAGGCGCAGGCCATCGACCGGTGTTTGCCAGGTCGCGCCCATCTTCCAGCTGCCCACGCTGCCGGCGGTGCTGTACTTGGTTTCGCGGTCGGCCAGGTTCAGGTTCGCTTCGCCCCAGGTGGCCGATTTCAGCAGCGGGATGTTCAGCTCCACGTAGGCTTCGCGGACGTTGTAGCTGCCCTCGCCGTTGTGGAAGTTACCGGCGTACCAGTTGTTGCCGACCGTGGTATCGAGCAGCGGGTCGACGGGATACATGGCGTTGTTCGGCGAAGCAGGCGACACGCCGTTGCCGTAGGCGTCGCCGCGTACGCGGTATTTCTCGCGCCGGTATTCGGCGCCCGTGGCCACCGACACCGGACCGGCCCAGCCCTCGAACAATTCGCCATTGATATTGAAGCTGCCGACGTCCTGGCTTTGCGTGGTGCGCTGACGCGGGCCGTTCTCGGGCGCGATATAGGCCCAGGCAGCCGGATCGACGGGGTTGTTGCCGATAATATTGAGCGGCACACAGCCCGACGCGGCGGCTACCGGATTGCGGCACACGATCTGTCCGTTCGGCGCCCGCACGGCGTCGATCGCGGCGTTGTAGCGGCGGTTGATCGTCATGTTGTTCGCATCGAGATTGGTCTTGTTCTCGCCATGCGTGACATACGCGTCGTACGCCCACGACTTGCCGAACAGGTCGAACCGGCCCTCGGCGCCGATGACGAAGCGGCGCTGGGTGCGGGTCGGCTGCACGTCGATGTTGTCGGGGAAGATCGCGTTCGCCGTGCCGTACTGGAAGCTGGTGATGTTGTTCTGCGCGCAGGCGGCCAGGATCGAGGCCGGCAGGAACGGGTTCGAGCACTGGACGGTCAGGTTGGCGTTCTTGGCTGCGCCCGGGTTGGGCGAGAAGCGCGAAGCCACCTGACCGTAGTTGGCGGTGAAGTAGACCTGGTTGTCGGCATCGAGGTCGTACGAGACGCGGGTGTAGGCCACCTGGCGCTTGAAGTTCATGGCCAGGTTGGTGCCCGAGCCCACGCTGCCGCTCAAGTCGCCGCCGATGCAGAACGGATTGACGCAATTGGTAACGGCGCCCGTGCCGGTGGGCCGGCCATTGGAGCCATACTGGAACTGGTACGGCACGCCGCCATCGCCGAATGCGGTGCCCTGCAGCGGGCCGTTCGTGATCAGGCCGTATTTCGAATACTGGTACTGCTGCGCGTTCGAGATCACGCGATATTGCGGCAAGCCGTCACCGGTCTGGTTCAGGGGCCGTACCGAATAGGCCGGGTTCTGGTACCAGGTGCGCCCGTTCGGGCCCACGCCGCCGATGCCGGGCGATTCGATCCCGTTTTCTTTCGTGAATTCGCCGCTGGCCGTCACGTGCAGCCGGTTGTCGAGGAACGCCCGGCCCCAGGCTGCCTGCACCGTGGCGCCGCGGTCGTCGTCGTATTTGGTCTGGCCTACCTGGACGTTCGACTTGAAGCCGGTGAAGGTTTTATCGGTGACGAAGTTGACCACGCCACCGACCGCATCCGAGCCGTACGACGCCGAGGCGCCGCCGGTGACCACGTCGACGCGCTTGACCAGCAGTTGCGGGAACTGGCTCACATCGGTCACGCCCGTGACGTTGGCGCCGACGACGCGCTGGCCATCGAGCAGCGTCAGGGTCCGGATCGTGCCCAGGCCGCGCAGGCTCAGGGAGCTCAGGCCCTGGATGCCACTGCTGGTGCTGTTGGTGCTGGTCGTGCGACCCGTACTGCCCTGCAGCGCCGGCAGTTCGGTCAGCGTGTTGAACAGGTTCGGCTTGGCCGCCTTTTCAAGGTCGGCGGCGCTCAGGCTCGTGGTGGGCGTCGGCTGGGAGAAGCCGCGCGCAGCGATGCGCGAGCCCGAGATGCGCACCACGGACGTGGAGGCCGGTTCTGCCGCTGCCGCTGTCGCTGGGCCAGCCAGGCTGGCATCCGGCGCGGTAGCCTCGGGTGTGGTGTCGATGGCAGGCTCGGTTTGCGCCTGCTGGGCGTGGGCGGCGGCGCCGACCATCCAGCAGGCGCTGGCCACGGCCAGGCTGATGAGAGTGCGTTGAACGGGTGTGCGCATGATGGTTGTCTCCTCGATGCTCGTTGGATGAAAGCGCGCCGCCTCTATGGGTGGGTGGCTGCGCCTGCTGGCAAATGGGTAAGGGCTGCGCTGATCAGGTGCTGGCCGTGATGCGTTCCACCAGCGCCTGCGGCACCAGCGTGATGTCGAGAGTCAGGCCGGCTTCGTCCGGCTGCAGCGGCTCGAGAATCCGCAACTGGCTCTCCAGCAGCGACGGCGGCATGTAGTGGCCGGGGCGGAATGTCATGCGCGTGGCGATCAGCTCGCGCGGTCCGGCCAGATGGACGAAGCGCAACGCCGGATCGGCGTCGCGTAGCAGGTCGCGGTAGCGCCGCTTCAACGACGAGCAGGACAGCACCAGGCCGTGGCCCTGTTCACGCGCGGCGCGGATTTCGCCGGCCAGGCTGGCCAGCCAGCCGGCGCGGTCATCATCGTCGAGCGGGATGCCGGCGCTCATCTTGCTGACGTTGGCGGGCGGGTGATAGGCATCGCCTTCGAGGAACGGGACGCCGTCATGGGCGGCCAGCATGGCCCCCACGGTGCTCTTGCCCGATCCGCTGACACCCATGACGACCCAGCGCAGGGCGGGGGATGTGCTGCTTGCCGACATCATTTCTCCTCGATTCGTTAGCGCTAACATCACGCTTTTTTTTAGTGTTGTCGAGCTTATGAAATTTGTAAACCAGATATCGATGTTGCAACGCAATGCAATCTTGCGGCGTGGCGCCGGTGTCTCGCAGGAAATTTCGAAGTTGCGCAGGGCCGCTGACTCGAAGCGCGACGGCGTGACTTGATAGCGCTATCAT
This sequence comes from Telluria sp. ZT3P25, assembly GCF_059685895.1. Classification (NCBI taxonomy): domain Bacteria; kingdom Pseudomonadati; phylum Pseudomonadota; class Betaproteobacteria; order Burkholderiales; family Oxalobacteraceae; genus Telluria; species Telluria sp. ZT3P25. The sequence continues at coordinate 67,385 of NZ_JCASIJ010000002.1, read as the reverse complement.
TGCTGCGATGCGCCAACGTCATGACAGGAGTGTTGTATTTACTCTACGGAAGAGGTAAGCCGGGGCGCAGATCGGCCCCGGCCCGTGACTTATTCTTCGTCGACGATCGAGTAGACGTCGCCGGCGGTGGCGCCGGCATCGGGCCTGCGGGCCCGCAGGTCGCGGTAGACGGCGGCGCGCATGATCATCATCGACACCACGGGCGCCGTGAGCAGGATGAATAGCGTGATGATCACTTCATGCACGACGGGCCGCGATTGCGCGACCGTGAAGTACAGCATGGAGGCCAGCAGCAGGCTGCCGGCGCCGATCGTGACCGTGATGGCCGGGCCGTGGATGCGCTGGTAGAAGGTGCGCAGGCGCAGCAGGCCCAGAGCGCCGATCAGCACGATGCTCGCGCCAACGATCAGCAGCAGCGAGACGACGAGGGCAGCCCAGTCGGGCAAGTGTTCGATGCCATTCATTCGATGATCTCCCCGCGCATCAGGAACTTGGCGATCGCGATGGTCGAGACAAAGCCGACCAGCACGATGAGCATCGCCACCTCAAAATAGATTTGCGTGCCAAAGCGGATACCCAGCACCAGCGCGAGCAGCATGCCGCACATCCACAGGGTATCGAGCGCCAGCACGCGGTCGTGGGCCGAGGGCCCGATCAGCAGGCGTATGGCGCACAGCAGCATTGCCGCCATGGCGCACACAAGGGCGTAGCCGATCGACAGTTCAAGCAGGGTCGCCATGGGGGCCTTTCTTCTCGAAGATTTCAATCAGGGGTTGCTCGTAGCGGGTCTGGATGGTGTCGATCCACCAGGCCGCATCGTGCAGGTCGAACACGTGCAGAACCAGCTCATGGTTTTCGGGCTGGATCTCGGTCCATACCGTGCCCGGCGTCATGTTGATCAGGCACGATAGCGCGGCCAGGCCGTACTCGTCGCGCATCGTCAGCGGCACCCGGATGAACTCCGATTTCAGGTTGGCGTAATCGGCAAACAGGATCACGCGGCTGACGTTGAAGCACGAGCGCACGACCTCGACCGAGGCAAAGCCGAGCAGGCGCAGCGCCACGACGGGTGCGCGCATGCGCGGGTAGCCGAGCGGGTTGAGGTGCCGCGTCAGGATCGGCGCGGCGATGCCAAGCAGGGCGCCGAGCAGGACGTGGCCCGGGTAGAACGTCTGGTTCAGCAGCAGCCACAGGCCGCACAGCAGGAGCGAGACGACGGGGTGGGGGAGCCAGCGCTTCATGGCGCCTCCGGTGTCAGGTTGATGGTGGGGGCGGGCGACGAGGCTGGCCCGGGCAGGCTCGGTTCGGACAGCACGCGGCCGATATAGGTTGCCGGGCGATGGATCGCGTCGCTGGCACGTGCCAGGTAGCCGAACAGCGCATTGGCCTGGATCGTCATCCCGATCGCCAGTCCCAGCAAGAAGATAATCGGCATCACTTCGGTACGGTGCAGCTTGGGCGGCACCAGCACGCCGCTGGCCCAGAACGTGCGCACACCGAAGCGCATCATCGAGATCACGGCGATCAGGCCTGACAGCACGATCAGCGCGATCAGCACCCAGCCGGCGGTCGGGATCGTCGTCGGCCCCGTCATGACGCCATTCGCGGCTGTGGCCACGACCTGCGGATGGAGCACCGCATGGAACATGCCGAACTTGGCGATGAAGCCCGGCAGCGGTGGCAGTCCGGCGATCATCAGCGCGCAGGCGGCAAAGGCCAGCGACAGGAACGCCATCACGGCCGGCACGCCGCGCCCGACCGGTTCGGCCGGTGCGTCTTCGACCGCGTAGGCTTCCATGGTCAGCGCCAGCATCGCCGAGCGCGGCGTGCGGATACGGTCGATCAGCTCGATCAACAGCAGGAACGCGGCCACCGCCAGCGTCGAGCCGATCAGGTAGTAGATACCTGCGGTGACGAGGTTCGGCTGGCCGTAGCCGATCACTGCCAGCAGCGTGCCGGACGAGATGATTGCGGCATAACCGGCCATGCGCCCGGCCGTGTCGGTCGAGAGCATGCCGGCGGCGCCGAACACGATGGTGGCCATGCCGCCATACAGCAGCGCATCCTTGCCGAAGCCGGCAGCAGCGCCGGCGTCGTCCGAGAAAATCAGCAGCCACAGGCGCAGCACCACATACGCGCCGACCTTGGTCATCAGCACCAGCATGGCCGCCACCGGCGGCGATGCAGCAGCGTAGGTGGTCGGCAGCCAGAACCCCAGCGGCCACATCGCGCTCTTGGTCAGGAAGGTCAGCGCCATCAGCGTGGCACCAATCTTGAACAGCGCCAGATCGTCGCCCGCCAGCAGCGGCACGCGGCCCGCCACATCGGCCATGTTCAGCGTGCCGGTGGTCGCGTAGATCAGCGCCAGGCCGAGCAGGAACAGCAGCGCGGCAGCCAGGTTGATCGCGATGTACTGCATGCTGGCGCGGATGCGCTCGGCGTTATACCCGTGCAGCACCAGGCCGTACGAGGCGGCCAGCATCACTTCGAAGAACACGAACAGGTTGAACAGGTCGTGTGTCAGGAAGGCGCCGTTGATGCCCATCAGCAAGAACTGGAACAGCGTGTGGAAGTGCACGCCGATCCGGCCCCAGCGCTGCTTGGTGAAGTGCAGTGAGGCCAGGCCAAGCAGGGCAGTGAGCAGCAGCATGATGCTGCTGAGGCGATCGGCCAGCAGCGCGATGCCGAACGGCGCACTCCAGTTGCCGGCCAGGTAGATGCCCATGCCGTCTTGCCAGGCGCCGCCGTCGGTCATGTGGACCAGCGCCAGCGCGTTGGCCACCAGGCCCAGGATCGACGCGTAGCTGAGCCAGAACTTCAGGCGGTGCCAGCCCTGCGTGAGCGGGGCCAGCGCGGCGCCGACCAGCAGCGGCAGTATTACCGGCACCAGGATCAGGTGCTGGGTCCAGTGCAGACTCATAGATCGGGCTCCTTGCCGTCAACGTGGTCGGTGCCGGTCAGGCCGCGCGAACCGATCATCACCACCAGGTACAGGGCGGTGGTGGCAAAGCCGATCACGATCGCGGTCAGCACCAGCGCCTGTGGCAGCGGGTCGGCCAGGATGGCCGGATTGGCCAGGGTGCCGGCCGGGGTGAGCGGCGGCGCGTCGATCCACAGGCGTCCCATCGCGAAGATGAACAGGTTGACGGCGTACGACATCAGCATCAGGCCGCACAGCACCTGGAAGCTGCGCGGACGCAGGACAAGCCAGATGCCGGAGGCGAACACGATGCCGATGGCAAGCGAAAGAACAAGCTCCATCAGAGGATCTCCTTGGCAGGTGGAATGGTGACCCGCGTGGCGTCGGCCGCCAGGCGGTGGCTGCGCAGCGACTGGTGGGCCAGCGCGACGAGCGTGAGCATGGTCGACCCGACGACGACCAGGAACACGCCCAGGTCGAACATGAACGCGCTTGGCACGTGCAGTTCGCCTAGCACGGGCAGGTCGAGGTGGGCGGTGTGGCTGGTCAGGAACGGGTAGCCGAGGAACCAGGCGCCGATGCCGGTGAAGCAGGCGCAGAACAGACCCCACGAAATCCAGCGGTGCGGACGCAGGCGCAGGTGCGATTCGACCCAGTCGGTGCCGGCGACCATGTACTGCACGATCAGCGCAGTGGCAAAAATCAGGCCGGCGACGAAGCCGCCACCGGGCAGGTTGTGGCCTCGCATGAAGAAGTAGGCCGCCATCACGCCCATCACCGGCAGCAGCAGGCGCAGATAGATGGCCGGGATCATCAGGTAGCCGCTGCGCGCCTGCGCGGCCGGCGCCTGGTCCTTGGTCGGATCGACGTCGCTGGCCTGCTGCACGGGAATCGCGATCGATTCGGTCGCCGGGCGGAAGCGGCGCAGCAGTGCGTACACGGTCAGCGCCACGGCCGACAGCACGGTTACTTCGCCCAGCGTATCGAAACCGCGGAAGTCGACCAGCAGCACGTTCACCACGTTCGAGCCGCCGCCTTCGGTCAGGGCGCGCAGCACGAAGAATTCACCGATCGACGGCGGCGGGCTGCGCATCAGCACCGCGTAGCTGGCCGCGGCGATGCCCAGGCCGCCGCCGACGGCGATCAGGCTGTCGCGCGAGCGCCGGAACCAGGTGCTTGGCGGCGCCTTCGTGAGCTTGAGTACCTTCGGCACGAGACGCGGCGGCAGCCAGCGCAGGCCAAGCAGGATCAGCACCGTGGTCACGGTTTCGACCATCAGCTGGGTCAGCGCCAGATCGGGCGCCGACAGCCATACGAAGGTGATTGCGGTGACGATGCCGGTGCCGCCGACCATGCTCAGCGCCGCCAGACGGTGGTACTTGGCCTTGTAGGCCGCGCCGGCGGCGCAGGCGGCGCCGATCAGCCACAGCACGGCGAACAGCGGTTCGATATTCAGCAGGTTCACCGCTGGCAGGCTGAACCAGGGATCGACCAGCAGCAGCGGCACCACGATCATGAACGACATCAGGACCAGCAGCTGCGGCTGCAGGCGCCGGGTGCCGGTCAGGCGAATGATCCAGGTCGCGCCCAGCGACAGCGCCAGCATCGTGCTCTCGTAGGCTTGCGCGCCTTTCAGGCGGTGCAGCACCGGCACCCGCGTGCGTTCACGCAGATCGTGACGGCGCAGCAGCACCCAGTACAGCAGGGCGCCCAGTACCAGCGCCGCGCCGCTCATCCCGAGGGCCAGGTTGAAGCCGTGCCAGATCGCCAGGTCGTAGGCCGGCATGGCCGCGCCCAGCACAGAGCTCGAGGCCACGGCCAGGATGTCGCCCACCACGCGCTCGGGCATCACGCCCACGGCGATGCACAGCACCACCAGGCATTCGACCGGGAAGCGCATCCAGCGTACCGGCTCGTGCGGTTCCTGCGGCAGGTCCTTGGCCAGCTGGCCGAAGAACACGCTGATGAAGCGCAGCGAATACGCCACGCTGAAGATGCCCATCGCCACGGCCGCATACGACATCTTCCAGTCTTCGGTGCCGCCCACATGCGCGGTTTCGGCAAAGAACATCTCTTTCGACAGGAAGCCGTTCAGCAGTGGTACACCGGCCATCGAGGCCGATGCGACGATCGCCAGCGCAGCGGTGACGGGCATTGCACGGCGCAGCCCGCGCAGCACGCGCATGTCGCGGGTGCCGGTTTCGTGGTCGATGATGCCCACAGCCATGAACAGCGACGCCTTGAAGATCGCGTGGTTCATCACGTGGAAGATCGCCGCCACCACCGACAGCGGCGAGCCGATGCCCAGCAACACCGTGATCAGACCCAGGTGGCTGATGGTCGAATAGGCGAGCAGCCCTTTCATGTCGTTCTGGAAGATCGCGAAGAAGGAGCCCAGCAGCAGCGTGATGACGCCGGCTCCGCCGATCAGCCAGGTCCATTCGGGCGTGCCGCCCAGCGCCGGCCACAGGCGGATCAGCAGGAACACGCCGGCCTTGACCATCGTGGCCGAGTGCAGGTAGGCCGAGACGGGCGTCGGCGCAGCCATCGCATGGGGCAGCCAGAAGTGGAACGGGAACTGCGCGCTCTTGGTCAGCGCGCCCAGCGCCACCAGGATCAGGGCCGGCAGGTACAGCGAATGGGCGCGGATCTGGTCGCCGGCGGCGAGCACCGCATCGAGCTCGTAGCTGCCGACGATGTGGCCCAGGATCAGTACGCCGGTAAGCAGGCACAGGCCGCCGGCGGTGGTGACGGTGAACGCCATGCGCGCGCCGCGGCGGGCGTCGTTGCTGTCCTGCCAGTAGCCGATCAACAGGAAGGACGTAAGGCTGGTGAGTTCCCAGAACACCACCAGCTGGATCAGGTTGCCGGACAGGACCACGCCCATCATCGAGCCCATGAACGCCAGCATGTAGGCGTAGAAGCGCGCCACCGGATCTTTCTTGGACATGTAGTAGCGCGCGTACAGGATCACCAGCAGGCCAATGCCCAGCACCATGATCGAGAACAGCCAGGCCAGGCCATCCATGCGCACGATGAAGTCCAGGCCGAACAGCGGCAGCCACTCATAGCGCTCCAATACCACCTGGCCGGCGCCGAGTTCGTCGAATTTGGAGATGGCGATGATGAGCGCCGCCAGGGTGAACACGCCGGCGGTAGCGGCGGGCCGGTTGCGCGACGTGTTGGGCAGGCAGGCGGAAATGATGGCGCCCGCGAAGGGGAGAAGGACGAGGAGGATCAGTGGCAGTGAGGTCATCGACATCATCCTTCGGGGCAGTGCGACATGTAACGGCGCGCGCACAGGCGCAGGGCAGGTTGGAACTGGTTCATGGTGTTCTCCGGCGCGCGCAGCCGTGGTGGATGCGCCGCGCCATGGGCAAGCGCCGCCGGCGCCACAAGTGCGTTGCGCAAAGTTGTGGTTACCAGCGGGGGTGATTGTTGGTTGGTTGCGTGCCAGATTGCATCCGGCAGCCTGGCAGAGCAGGCGTGCAGATGGTTGGCAATCAACGATCCGGGGGGCGTAGTTGGGCTGAATTCTGGCATGCGCCGCCTCGTGAAATACTTCTCGGAATGCGACACTCTACCGTAGTTGACGACCTGACTACAACGCGTTTCGTCGTTTATTTCGATTTTACTGCTGATAACTTCGGGTGCAGTGCAGCATGATCCGGCATCAGGCAGTAATATTCAGCGCCGGTTCGGCGGCCTTGTCGACGCCATACGTGGCGCGCACTTCGGCCGTCAGCGCATCCTGTGGATCGGCTTCTTTTGCGGCGGCTGCCTTCGTTTCGGCAGCTGCCTCGCCCTGCTGGCGCAGCTTGGTTTCGTAGGCTGCCTGTTCGTCGTCGCTGACGGTCTTGTCCGAATCGGTGTCGGCTTCGGCGACGTAGTCGTTGGTCGTTGATGCCGTGGTGGACGTGGCCGTCGATGCAGCGGGCGCCGCGCCGCCGGTCGGGGCCGATGCTGTCCCTGCCTCTACCCCTGCCTCTGCGGCTGCCTCGCTCGACGCTTCGCTCCCGGTTGCCGCTGTCGTGTCGCTTTCAGTGCCTGCTTCGTCCACGGCGCGCTGCACGCGCGACGCGTCGGCCTGGGCATTCAACTGGTCGCCCAGGCGCGCGCTGGCGGCCGATTCGGCGCTCTGGGTCGGTGCGCTGGCGGCTGTCTGGTCTTCGGTCGTGGCGACCGGGCCGGGGGTGGCAACCGTCTCATCGGGGGTTTTCCTGGCGGCCGGTGCGTAGGTGGCCTGGGTTGCGGTGCTGCTGCTGATACTGGAAACCATGATGTTTGTCCTGTGGCGAGTCGTATCTCTTTAACGGACTGGTACTGACTGCACAACAGGGTGGCAAATGTAAAGCGGCGTAAAGCTGGCCTCCTGGTAGTCGTCCTGGTTCGACACGCAGGCTGGTAGGATGTCAGGCTCGTCCCGGTCAATCCTGCACGGGCGATGCAAACAACCCATTCCCGGCCACGATGACGTCTCCCTTTACCCGCACGCGGCGCCAGCTCGTGCGACCACTACTGCTGGCGCTGGCGCCGGTCGTGCTGATCATGATCGCCACCGCTGCAGTGCGCGCGGCCTACCCTGGCATCGACCTGACCACCGTGATCTGGCTACTGGTCTGGACCAAGCTGTTCATCGTGACCGTGGTGGTGTGGCGCTTTGCCTGGCAGATGTACCGACAGGAAGTCGCGCGCAGCCTGACCGACGAATAAAGCCGCGCCGTTACGGCGAAGGGGGCGTCAGGTAATCCTTCAGCGCCGCGACCACCAGCGCATGGTCGTCCGGCCCCGGCAGTCCGGACACAGTGACCGTGCCGACCACGCCCTGGCCGCGCACGATGACGGGGAACGCGCCGCCGTGGGCGGCATAGTCGCGCATGTCCAGGCCCGGCAGCGCATCATGGTCGCCCCCGCTCTGGCGCACTTCATTGTGGGTATAGAACGAGCTGTGGCCGGTGCGCCCGACCAGGTTGTTCTTGCGACGGATCCAGTCGGCGTGATCGGGCGAAGCGCCAGGCATCGCCTGTTTGAACAACACGGTGTCGCCACGCGTGACCTGGATCGTGACCGTCTTGCGTTCGCGCTCGGCGCGCGCGACCAGCTGCGCACCGACGGCCCGCGCGGTATCGTCGTCGAAGCGGTCGAATTGCAGTTGCTGTTCTTCGCGCAGCAGCGCGGCAAGCGAAACGGTGGCAGAGTCAGTCATGAGGTGGGGCGTGAGCGCGGACAGCGCCGCCGTGACGTACACCAGCGGCGCGTTCCAGTTGATGGCGACCTCGTTGGCGGCGTAGCTGCATGCGTGGTCGAGATAGGACAGCGCCGGCAGCTTGCTCGGATACGGCGGGCAATCCCTGGCGTCCTGCTGGCCCGGATTGGGGCCGCCGGCCAGCCAGCCTGGCACCGGCGCGGCCACGCCGTCGGCCATCGATGGGCGGTGGTGCGGATGCATCACGTGACGAGCGCCGAAGCCGGTCACGAACGTGTAGCCGGTGGCGTTGCGGCCCAATACATAGTCGAGACTCGACTGCGCCGCCTGCAGATAGGCCGGCGTGCCGTTGATGCGGTAGGCCTGCAGCAGCATCATGCCCTGGTTCAGGATCACCGCATTGCTGCCCCAGACGATGTCTTTTGATGCCAGCGGCACCCGGTAGCCGCCATCGGCATGTTTCGCGAGCTGGCTGGCCAGCACGTCGATGCGGCGTTCGATCAGGGCGCGGTCGATGCCGGGTTTCAGGTGGTTGCGGTGGTGCGCCAGCGACATCCAGCCCAGCGCCGCCACATTGTCCCAGCCCGGCGTGCTCAAGGCGGCGTCACGGCGCATGAACGCCTGCGCATAGTTATTCTGCCCGGTCGCGATGAACAGTTCGGCCGCCGCCCACGCGAATTCGTCGGCCAGCTGCGCGTCGCCGTATTCGCCGGTGACGACATCTTTCGGGTTCTTGAAGACGACGTTCGGATGCGCTTCGGCCCAGCGCCACGCGGCCTGCGCCGCCGTCAGCATGCGCTGCGACAGGCCCGGCCACTTTGCGTCGTACGGCGCCAGCACGCGGCTGGCGGTGGCCATCGTGGCGGCGAAATCGAGCGCCGCCGCCGTGCTCTTGGCCACCACGTAGCGCGGGGTGGTCGATGCCGCGTGCGGCATCACGATCCCGTCGAAGCGCAGGTTGGTGAGCTTGTGGTACACGCCGCCATCGGCCGGGTCCTGCATCGTCAGCAGCCAGTCGAGGTTCCACATTGCCTCGTCGAGGATGTCGGGCACGCCGTTGCCGGATTCGGGAATGCCGATGTCGCGCTTGAAGACTTCCGGGAAGTGCTCGAGCGCGGCCAGCAGCGTGTAGGTCGAGATGCCCGAGTTGACCACATATTTGTTGTAGTCGCCGGCGTCGTACCAGCCCTTGGGACTGGCGATGACCGTGCCTTGCGGGCGCGCTTTTGACGCCGCCGACGCGTGCACCAGCACCTTGTCGTCCGGATGGCCGGCGGGTCGCGCCCACGGGCCGGCAAATTGCGGCGTGAGGGCGAGCGCGCTGCGGTTGAAGTAGAACGCCTTCAGGGCAGCGTCGCCCAGCGCGCGGTAGGCATCCTGGGTGACCGTGAACGGATCGGAGACCAGGCCGCCCACGCGCACGCGGTAGGCGCCGGCCTGCGTCAGTGCACTGAAGTCGGCCACGCGCACGGTCTCGCCCGACGGCGCCCAGCGGCTCGCCGCGCCCAGCGCGCCATCCAGCACGACCTTGCCGTCAGCGTCGACGACCTCGAACCGGTTCGCACGGAGCGCCTGCGGGATGACGGCCAGCTTGTACGATTGCGGCAGGAAGCCCACTGCATTGACCTTGATCTCCGCAGACCCGGCGCCGGCAGCAAGCGTCAGCAGCGCCATGGCGAGCACGGTGCGTTTCATGCCGGCACCGTCTTGCCATCCGTGCCGACGCCCGCTGCCTGCGTGCTGCCGTCATCGTGATAGAACGGCGCGTACCAGGTGGCCACGAACGACGGGATGGTCGCGACCATCACCAGGCCGAAGTAGGCGACGTAGCCCATCATCTCTTGCAGGTGGCCGCTGATGACGCCCGTGACCATCCCGCACAGACCCATGAGGCCAGTGCCGAACGCGTAGTGTGTGGTCGTGTACTTGCCTGGTGCGAGCTGCTGCATCAGGTAGATCATGAAGCCGACCGCGCCGAAACCGAAGAAGAACTTTTCGATGGCCACGCCCAGCGTGATCAGCACCAGGCTCGATGGCGTGTAAATGCTCATGACCAGGAAGGCGACGTTCGGGATGTTGATCGCGCAGCACAGCACGAACAGCGTCGATTTCAGGCCGCGCTTGGCGACATACAGGCCGCCCAGCAGCGAGCCGACCAGCACCGCGGCCAGGCCATAGGTGCCGTAGATCAGGCCCAGCATTTCGTTGGACAGACCCAGGCCCCCTTTCGAGGCCGGGTCGACCATGAAGAACGGGCCGATCTTTTCCAGCAGGCCGACGCTGAAGCGAAACAGAAATGCGAACGCGATCATGCGCCACACACCGCGCTTCTGGAACAGCGTGACGAAGGCGTCGACCAGGATGCGGCCGGCGTCCTTCGCGCTCGATGGCGTATCGGCAGCGCGCGCGCCCTCAGGCATGAAGCGCCAGTGCCACAGCGCCATCAGCAGCGTCAGGCCGCCGACGAGCAGGAAGATGATGCGCCAGGCATCGATCCAGTCCGGGCCGAACACGCCCGGATCATGGCCGAACACGTGGGTGTGCAGGTAGCCGCTCAGGTAGACCATGCCGCCGGCAGCGACGATCGGGCCGATATTCCACGACAGGCTCTGGATGCCGCAGTACAGCGACTGGGCGCGCGCGTCGAGTGACGTGACGTACACGCCGTCGCTGGCGATGTCCTGCGTCGCGCCGATGAACGACAGCGCAAAGAAGATCGCCATCAGGAAGGTCATATAGCCGGGCAGTTCCATCAGCAGCGCCACGCCGGCAAAGCCGGCGCCGATGGCGAGCTGCGAACACAGGACAAAGAACTTCTTGGTGCGGTACATCTCGACGAACGGCGCGAACAGCGGCTTGACCGTATAGGCCAGGATCAACAGGCTCGAATACTGGGCCGCGCGGCCGTTGTCCATGCCCAGATTCTTGAACATGATGGCGGTGACGCTGGTGAGCATCACGTAGCCGAGCGCCATCGTGAAGTAGCCGGTCGGGACCCACAGCAGCGGTGATACGGTTTTGGCAGGGCGCATGATGATCCCGTTGATCAAGCCTTGATGCGGCTGGCGATGAATTCGCGGTACCACAGCGCGCTGTCTTTCAGCGTGCGCTGCTGGTTCGCATAGTCCACATGCACGATGCCGAAGCGCTTGGCGTAGCCCGAATTCCACTCGAAGTTGTCGAGCAGGCTCCAGAGGAAGTAGCCGCGCACGTCGACGCCTGCGTCCATCGCGTCCTTGAGCGCGGCCAGGTGGCTGCGCACGTAGGCGATGCGCGCCGTATCGTGCACGCGGCCGTTTTCCAGCACGTCCGGATTGGCCATGCCGTTTTCGGTAATGTACACCGGCGGCAGGTCGGGATACTCGGCCTTGAGTTTCAGCAGCAGTTCGGACAGGCCTTCGGGGAAGATTTCCCAGCCCATGTCGGTCACGCCGTGGCGCGCCGGCGCCGGCACGGGCGGGGTGCTGGCGCTGCACCACGAGCGGAAATAATAGTTCGAGCCGAGGAAGTCGATCTTCTGGTGGATGATGGCCAGGTCGCCGTCAGCGACGACGGGGGCGTTCTCGCCATGGCCGCGCAGTGCCAGTTCCGGGTAGCGGCCCTTGAAGATCGGGTCCATGAACCACTGCACCGAGCGTGCATATTCGAATTCGGCCATGTCGCGGTCGGCCTGCGAATCGGTGGCCGCATCGGCGGTCCACTGGTTCAATACGATGCCCAGCTGCGCGCTGCTGCCAACCTCGCGCATCGCGCTCATGGCCAGGCCGTGCGACAGCAGCAGGTGGTGCGAGACCTGGATCGATTGCTTCAGGTCAGCGACGCCGGGTGCGAACTGCGCGTTGCCGTAACCCAGGTTGGCCGTGCACCACGGCTCATTGTGGGTGGCGATCGCCTCGATCCGGTTGCCGAAGCGGCGCGCGATTTCGCGCGCGTAATCGGCGAAGCGGTAGGCGGTCTCGCGATTGAGCCAGCCGCCATCGTCCTGCAGGCCTTGCGGCAGGTCCCAGTGGTACAGGGTCGCGTGCGCGCGGATGCCTTTGCTCGCCAGTTCGGTCAGCAGGCGGTCATAGAAATCGAAGCCCGCTTCGTTCCAGGCGCCCTTGCCATCCGGCTGCACGCGCGCCCAGGCGAACGAGAAGCGGTAGGCGTCCACGCCGATCGAGGCCATGATGCCGACGTCTTCCTGGTAGCGGTGGTAGTGGTCGCAGGCGACAATGCCGTCGCTGCCATCCTTGATATTGTTCTGGTCCAGGCAGAAGGTGTCCCAGATCGACGGCCCCTTGCCATCGACGGCGGCAGCGCCCTCGATCTGGAAGGAACTGGTGGCCACGCCCCAGGTGAAGTCGGAAGGAAAATTATTGCGGAAGTCGAAGTCGGGGCTGTTGGTCATGGAACTCTCGGATCACTGCTGGTGCAGATTCAGGTCAAACAAAAAAAGCAGCGCGCCCACCGGGCGCGCTTGCCATGCTTCAGCTTTTAGAAATCAAAGCCGGTATTCACGCCAACCGTACGTGGTGGCTTGTACTGCGCCAGCCAAGGGCCGAAGCCGTTGAAGGCGCTGGTCTTGATCTTCTTGTCGCCGACGTTGCGCACGAAGGCGTCGACCCACCATTTGTCCTTCGCGTAGCGCAGGCCAAGGTCGGCGCTGGCGTAGGCTTTCTGGCGGTCTTCCGGACCCAGGTCGAACACACTCAGGCTGACGTCATCCTCGTAGCGCGCCGTGATGCGCGGCACCAGGGTAGCACCATCGGCCAGGCGGAACGTGTGCTGGTACTGTACCGTGGTCGAGAACTTCGGTGCGTGCGGCAGCTTGTGACCGCTCACGTCCAGGCAGGTCTCGATGCGGGTGTCGACCGTGCACGGTGGCAGCGCATAGTCGTTCGAGCCGGCGACCAGGTGACCGAGCTTGGTGTCGAGCACGGCCAGTGCGATCGACAGGCGGCCGTCTTTCGCGATACGGGCGGCGATCTCGGTTTCCAGGCCCGTGACCTTGGCGCCATCGGCATTCTCGATGGCCAGGCCACGGCTGCCGTCGGAGAAGCTGACCGGCGAATTGAACTGGAAGTCCTTGAAGTCCATGTAGAACAGCGCGTTGTTGATACGCAGCGCGCCATCCATGAAGGTGCTCTTCGAACCGATCTCGAAGTTGGTCAGCGTCTCTGGCTGGTATGGCAAGCCGCGATCCTGCACGCCGCCCGCCTTGTAGCCGGTCGACACGCTCGCATACACCATATTGTTGCGGTCGATGTCGTAGTTCACGCGCACCAGACCGGTGGCCTTGTTGTCGCTGTAGCGGCCATCGTTCGGCACGCCGGACTGGTAGCCGTTGACCGGATCGCGCGGATCGATCTGCGGATTGAGCGGCAATTGTGGCGCGCTGGCGTCGTAAGCCCAGGTGTAGCCGCGACCGCCAATGTGGACGCGCTTGTCGTGGGTGTAACGCACGCCGCCGGTCAGGTGCCAGGCGTCGGTGATGTTCCAGGTGGCCTGGCCGAAGACGGCCGAGTTTTCCACGGTCTGGTCCGGCTGGATGAACGAACCCTGCCATGCCACGGTGCCATCTTCGGTGCCGTTCATGCCGCCGATGTCGAAGCGGATGTTGTTCTTTTCCTTGCCGTAGTAGGCGCCGACCTGCCAGTCGATGGTGCGCGCGCCGACCGACTGCAGCAGGACTTCGTGGCTGTAGCTGCGGTAGTTGGAGTCGGTCGTGGTGTGTTCCTGGAACTTGCCGCCCGAGATGATCGAGGTCGGAAGGATCGTGCCGCCGTCCTGGTCGAAGCGCATGTCGCCGCTGTACTTGGACCAGCCGGCCACGTATTGCAGCGCGAGGTCGGGGCTGATGTCCCAGCTCAGGCGGCTGCGCACATTGTCGCTGTCACGGTTGACCCATGGCGACGAATCGGACAGCGTCGACCAGTGGTCCTGGCCCGCCCGCGGCGTCTGCATCAGGTTGGCGCTTGGGGTGCCGCGGTCGATGAATTTTTCGTAGGCGATGTTCCAGCGCAGGTTCGGCGCCAGATGCCACAGCAGCGACATGCGCGCTGCCGTCTGGTCCTGGGCGCTGTACTTGTCGCCGCCGGAGACGTAGTTGTTCGGGTTGATCGGGCGGAAGCCGGCAGCGGCGCCGCCGGCGGCCAGGTAGGCAGCGCGCTGTTGCGCGATCGACGGGTTCGGGAATTGCTGGTAATCGACATAGCCGTCATGACGCTCGTGCACGACGGCAAAGCGCAGTGCGGCCGTTTCGGACAGCGGGACATTGACCGCGCCGCGTGTGCCAATGCGGTTGTAGTCGCCGATACCGCCTTCAACATAGCCCGAGCGGCTGTTCAGCTCTGGCTTGACGGTCTGGATATTGACCGCGCCGACGGTGGAGTTGCGGCCCCACAGCGTGCCTTGCGGGCCGCGCAGCACTTCGATGCCTTCGACGTCGAACAGCAGGGCAGTGGCGCCTTCGGCGCGTGGCGAATACACGTTGTCGACGAACGAGGCGACTTCAGGATCGGCGTATTCGGTCTTGGCGCTGTCGTTGCCGATGCCGCGCAGCGTCATCGTGGTCACGCCGTGGTCACCCTGGGCCGTGGCCTGGAAGCCTGGGACCAGTGCGACGACGTCGAGCAGGGTCTGGACATGGTTGTCGGCCAGCGTGGCGGCGGTCAGCGCGGTGACCGCAATCGGGGTGCGCTGCAGCGAGGTCGAGCGCTTGGTGGCGGTCACGACCACTTCGGCAATGCGGCCGTTGTCGACGACGGCGGCCGGGGTGGCGGCGGCGGGCGAGGCCGGATCGGCAGCCGATTGTGCGTGGGCTGTACCGATGCTGGCGAGCAGCGTCAGGATGGCCAGGCGGATAGGGGCGGACGAGGGCGTACGGACCCCTGCCAGTTGGGGCGTCATGGTTGTCATGCTTGTCTCCGATATAGTTTTATGGATGCTGCTTGCGTTAGGACTGATAAGAAATCGGTTTCATCAATCTTGAAAACGGTTTCATAGTAATTTCAACGGTAAAAAAATGTCAATTAGTATTTATGATAGGGAGTAGTGGGTTTGTTGCAGGTCAACGACGGATTGTTTATGAAAGCGTTTCATAAGCATGGTTCAGCCGCCGTTTTATTGGAAAGCTGCGTGATATACTTCAAGCAACAAATTGCCCCGGACCTGTCCAGAACGCTTCATGAAAAACATCGATAGCGGTATCACCACGCTGTACCAGGTCGCCAGCAGGGCAGGCGTGTCGCCGGCCACCGTTTCGCGTTTCTTGAACGGCACCGCCAAGGTGTCGGACGACAAGCGGCGCACGATCGAGCGTGTCATCGATGAGCTCAACTACAAGCCCAACCGCCTGGCGCAAAGCCTCAAGATGGGCAGCACTAACACCATTGGCGTACTGACCCAGTCGCTCGAGAGCGGTTATTTCAACCGCGCCATGGTCGGCATCGAGGATGCGGTCAAGGCCTCCGGCTATGCGCTCCTGATCATGAGCGGCCACTGGCATGCCGACGAAGAAGCCGAGCGGGTCGAGCTGTTGATCGGGCGCCGCGTCGATGGCGTGGCGATCCTGACCGGCAATATGAGCGACAAGCAGATCCTCGACTTTTCGCGCCGCGTACCGATCGTGGCGTTCGGGCGCGAAGTGCAGGGCGAGCGCACGCAGGCGTTTTGCCTGGACAACTACGGCGGCGCCTGCGAAGCGGTGGAATACCTGATCGGCCAGGGGCACCGGCGCATCGCTCATATCGCCGGACCACCCGATCATCGCGATGCGCGCGAGCGCCTGGCGGGCTACAACGACACGCTGGCCAAACACGGCATCGCGAGCGACCCGAGGCTGGTCGTGACGGGCGACTTCAGCGAATCCAGCGGCCTGCTGGCACTCAATAGCCTGCTGGTGGCCAATGTCCGTTTCAGCGCGATCTTCGCGGCCAACGATCTGACAGCCTACGGCGCGCGTCTGGCGCTGTACCGGCGCAATATCCGGGTACCCGAAGACATCTCGCTGGTCGGATTCGACGATCTGGAAAGCTCGATGTACACGACGCCGCCACTGACCACCGTGCGCCAGCCGCTGTACGAAGTCGGCACCGGGATCGGGCAGCGCATGCTGGCCATGCTGGGGCATCAGCAACCGGCAGCCGATGTGCCG
Organism: Telluria sp. ZT3P25; assembly: GCF_059685895.1. Taxonomy (NCBI): domain Bacteria; kingdom Pseudomonadati; phylum Pseudomonadota; class Betaproteobacteria; order Burkholderiales; family Oxalobacteraceae; genus Telluria; species Telluria sp. ZT3P25. The sequence continues at coordinate 51,122 of NZ_JCASIJ010000002.1, read as the reverse complement.
GGGTTGAGTCTGGTGGTGCGGGAGTCGGTGCGGCTGGTGTAGACGCCGTGTTGCTGGCAAGCTGGCGCAACATGCTCGAATAAAATCGCTTGCTATTAAATAGCGAGCTATGTAATATGTTGTTCATGGCAGCGCCGAACGTACTCCGCAACAGGTAAGCGGGTCGGCGGGCCAAGGCAACAACCATTTAAATAGCGCGCTATATAATAGCGTTAAATAGTTCGGCGGTCTTCCGCCACCCTCTCAAGGAGTCTCATCATGGCAATCGAAAACGTTCTCTACCGCGCCAACGCCACCGCAACGGGTGGCCGCGAGGGCCGCGCCGTGTCGTCCGACAGCGCACTGGATGTGAAGCTGACCACCCCGAAAGAACTCGGTGGCAATGGTCTGCCTGGCACGAACCCTGAGCAATTGTTCGCGGCAGGCTACTCGGCCTGCTTCCTGGGCGCGATGAAATTCGTCGCCAACCGCGACAAGCTGAAGATTTCGCCGGACGTCGCGGTGGAAGGCACGGTCGGCATCGGCCCGATCCCGACCGGCTTCGGCATCGAAGTCCTGCTCAAGATCAGCCTGCCAGGCGTGCCGGCCGATGAAGCGCAAACGCTGATCGACCGCGCGCACATCGTCTGCCCGTACTCGAACGCGACCCGCGGCAATATCGACGTAACGCTGCAACTGGTATAAGCCCCGGTTGCCTGGGAAACCAGGACCATGCCAATGACGAAACAGCCGGGGTCAGGTCTGACATTCGGACACGATCTCGACAGTCAGGTAGAAAAAGCCGGGGTCAGGTCTGACATTCGGACACGATCTCGACAGTCGAGTAGTTGGAACGGCTGATACCGGGCCAGTCTGATACCGGGCATGGTACCGTTGGAAGTGGTTAAGGCTGAGGTCGTGTCTGAATGTCAGACCTGACCCCGGCCGTGATCTGTTGCGAATGATTGAAAAGCAGGCCGCTTGGGAACCAAGATCGTGCCGATGATGAAAAAGGCTGCCTGGGGGCAGCCTTTTTTCGTGCGCCCGCACTAAAAATCAATGTCATTTTTTAGTCAGGATTTAACAATTGGCCTTGGCTTTAGTTGAGGGGCTGCGCGAAGCAAGGTAATTTCCTAAGAAAAACCTTTGCCATGAAACTTTCTTCTCTTTGGCAGGTCATCAACTGCCGCTTTGGCACCAGAATCTGCGCTTTTTGGTGCGACGCAGCAAATCCTGATTGTGACTACCAAGCTCTCTAATACCGCAAGAGACGCAATATATCGTTACATATTTCGCGATTTACAGGATTTTTTTGTGATTTTTGATATGATATTGTTATTTGGTGATGTATTCGAGCCAATGCTTTCATCATTTATGTGTGAATGCAAAACAACGGTTGAAAATATTTTTCCGCTTTGAAAACCATAGCGAAAAAAGGTGTTTAGAATTGCGCTCCATCAGATGCCTGAAGTAAATATTTCACGCGCGGCTGGCTTCTGAAGAGCACTTTGGCAATCCTTTGACACCTCAATAATTTAACAATTCACCGCTTTCATGCACACCCCTGTTTCCGCGCCGCGCCGTTCGTCGTTTGTCCTCGCCCAAGCCCAGCAATATTCCCTCCCACTCGTCTTTGCACTGTTCGGCCTGATCATGGGTTCGTGGGCTGGCCGTATCCCCGCGCTGGCCGCCGGCGTCAATGTGTCGCATGCGGCACTGTCGATGGTGCTGGTCTGCGGCGGCCTCGGCGCCGTGCTGTCGTACCCGGTGTCATCGTTCATGATGGGCCGCTTCGGCGCCCGCAAGACCATCCTGCTCGCAGGCATGGCGCTGTTGAGTGTGCTGGTGTCGATCGGCATGGCGCCGACGGTACCGCGCCTGATGATGTCGGTGCTGATGCTGGGCGTGACCGCCAGCATCTTCGACGTGGCAATGAATTCGGCAGCGGCGCGCCGCGAAAAAGTCAGTGGCAAGTCGGAAATGTCGCGTCTGCACGGCCTGTGCTGCGCCGGCGGCCTGGTTGGCGCCACGCTGGGCAGCCTGATGGCCAGCCTCAAGATCGCACCGGCAACCCACTTCCTGATGCTGGCTGGTCCCCTGGCGGTGGTGCTGTGGATGGCCTTTAGCGTGCTGGAAGCCGATGAAGTCGGCGTCCAGGTCGAGAAAAAATCGTTTGCACTGCCACGTGGTCCGCTGGTGCTGCTGGGTCTGCTGGGCTTCTTCGGTTCGATGGCCGAAGGCAGCATCGCCGACTGGAGCGGCATGTTCCTCAAAGAACACTTCGGCGCATCGGATGGCCTCGCGCCGCTGTCGCTGTCGGCGTTCTCGGTGATGATGCTGATCTCGCGCATGTTCGGCGACAAACTCAAAGAGCGCCACGGCGCCAAGCGCCTGGTGAGCACCGGCGCCATGGTCGCGGCCGCCGGCCTGTTCTTCGCAGTGCTGGCCCCGAACGCCTATGTCGCGCTGATCGGTTTCGCGGTTGCGGGTGTTGGCCTGGCGCTGGTGTTCCCGTTCGTGTTCAGCGCGGCCGGCGCGCAAGGCCCGGCGGCCCTGGCCGCAGTGGCCAGCATGGCTTACAGCGGCAGCCTGATGGGCCCGCCAGCCATCGGCGCCGTCGCCCACTTTATCGGCATGCAGGCAGCCATTGCCTATATCGGCGCGCTGTCGATCGTGATCGCGATGGTGGCATGCCGTACCCGCATGCTGAAGTGATGGATGTGCGGCCCTGAATGGCCGCATGCCTGAGCTGCCAACATCGATGCAGACGTTGCCGCAAGGCCCGTCTGCATTGTCGTTTCTGGCTCAGCCCGTTGCTTGCTTGAGCCACTCGCGCGGCGAGGCGCCCATCATGGTCGTGAAGGCGCGCGTGAACGTGGACGGGCTGGTGTAGCCGGCGCGGCTGCTGACCTGCTTGACCGGCATGCCCTGGCGCAGCAGGCGGCTGCCGACACCGATGCGCCAGCGCGTCAGGTATTCGCCCGGTGGCATGCCCATCACGTCGCGGAAGCGTTCAGTGAACGCGGCGCGCGACATGCAAGCCACCTTGGCCAGCGATTGCAGGCTCCATGGCTCATGCGGGCGCTCGTGGATAGCCGTCAGTGCCAGCGACAACTGGCGATCCGACAGGCCGGCCAGCAGGCCCAGCGACAAGCGGCCACTGTCGAATTCGCGCCGGATCACCTGGATCAGCAACACGTCGCAAAGACGATCGAGGATCACTTCGCGGCCCGGTTCGGTCTGGCTGGCTTCGCTGAACAACAGGTCGAGCGTCGAGCGCAGACCGGGCATTTCGCTCAGCAGCATGACGAGACAATTGGGCAGCACGCGCGACAGCGGATTGCTCATCTCGTCCTGAAACTGGATGTGGGCACACAGGAGGTTGGCGGTGTGGCCGGGATGTACCTGCAGACGGTGGCTGGCACCGCGCGGATAGAACAGCAGCGACGGCTCGGTCACGGTGATGACCTCGCCATCTTCATGGATGAAATCGACTGGACCCTCGCGCACCACGTGCAGCTGGCCGGAGACACCGTTTTCGGTGAATTGATTGGTATCGCAAAACGCACCGTTGTAGAAAAGACGGGCATTGAAAGAGTGGCGACCGACCAGTGATGACAGTTTGTCCATGACAGTACGATTTAGATAGATAGCTACCTATTCTGGACGAAAAGCGATATTTCTGCGTGGAAATCCGTGAGATTTCATCCGGAATACAACGCTCTCTGGTCACGAAGACCACACAATTTTCTCTAATAAATTAACGACTTAGAGAATAATCGGTTGCGAAGAAAGCGAGACGGACAGTGACAGAATGCAACATAACCTGTCTATACATATGTAGGGCGGATTTCATCGATTCGACCGGTTCAATCTCAGTTCAATGTGCTTGCCGGTCTGTTGCCGTCAATGCTGGTCTATGGTGGCTATGAGAAGGCAAACACTCAGTACACATACTGGTCAATCCATCCGTTCGCTCCATAAATGTGTGGGCAGCCACCCCAAATCCCGAACGATGAAAGGCGGTATCATTTGACGATCTCATTGACCGTTTATTCACCATGCTGCATACGCCTGCCTCCTTTACGCCACTGTTTGCGCCGCATCCCGATCCGGCCCCATTGAACTTCCTGTTCTACAAGGGACAATTGCTGGTGCGTGAAGACGGGCCGGCGCTGCCCGATGCCGCGCTGCTCGAACAGGTTGGCGCCTTGCGCGACTACCTGCAGCCGCTCGGCCTGCTCGATGGTCGCTATTGCCAGACCGGCTGGTTCGATGCTGAACCGGTACTGCCAGCAGGGTATGCCTGGCGTGGCCTGCGCGCGCTGTTTGGCGTGATGGACGAGTCCCTGGTGGGCGTTGCCGGTCGCGCCGCCCAGGTCGCGGAATGGGCGCGCACCCACCGCTTCTGCGGCGTGTGCGGCAGCGGCACGGTGCTGGCCACCGGTGAGCGCTGCTTCAAGTGTCCGCAGTGCGGGCACATGGCCTATCCGCGCATCTCGCCGGCCATGATGGTGCTGATCCGCAAGGGCGATCAGGTGCTGCTGGCCAAGCACGTGCTGCACGCAACGCAGCGTTTCGTGCCGCTGGCAGGCTTCCTGGAAGCGGGCGAGTCGATCGAAGAATGCATCACGCGCGAAGTGTTCGAAGAAGTCGGCCTGCGCGTGCACAATCCGCGTTACTTTGCCAGCCAGTCATGGCCGTTCCCGCATTCGCTGATGCTGGCCTTCACGGCCGATTATCTGGATGGCGAGATCCGGGTGGACCCGGCCGAAATCGCCGAGGCGCGCTGGTTCGGTCCGGATGACGAGTGGCCGGAACGGGTACCGCAGATCTCGATCTCGAGCGTGCTGATTGACGCGCACCGGCCGCCCGGCACGTAACGCCTGGACGTAACGCCTGACGTGGCGCTACGGCGCCACCGGCACGCTGGCAGGGACGCCACCGGCTGTGAGACCGGATTGCGGCGCCGCCGGGCCGGCGTGGTGCGCCATGGCCTGCCCGACCCGCACGGGGGCCGGCTTGGTGCCCGTGCTGCGCAGGTTGATCGCGCGCTGCAGGATGTCGAACCAGAACGGCGCGCCGAACAGTGTCGTGCTGGCCGTGATCAGCCAGCCGGCGACCTGCAGCGCGAATGCGGCATCCGGGACCGGCGGAAAGCTGCCCCAGCCGATCGGCAGCGCCGCCAGATCGTTCACCAGATTCGCATCGAGCGCGGCGGGTACGGCGTGGACGCCGGCGGACAGGGCCGGGTGCCGCCACAGCGTCTGGAACAGGTGGATGCTGTCGATATTGAGCAGGATTGCCAGCAACAGCGCCAGAAGAAACGAGACCAGCAACTGGCGCCGTTTATAGGCGCCCGACAGGCGCGCCATGGCGCTGTCGAACCAGCCGCCCAGCGCCGCCTGGAAGCGCTGCACGTCGCCGCCGGTTTGCACGTACAGCGTGCTTAGCGTGCGCCGCAATTGCGGATCGGGCACGGCGGTGATGGCGGCATCGAGCGCTGCGCCGCCCCCGCGAATCGCGTCGATCAGGGCCAGCGCGAAGTTGACCGGTTCGATGTAGGATGGACCGGGATGGCGCGGCGCATGCGGGTCGGTGAGATCGTCATGCGCACTGATCAAGAGGTGTGCGTAGACCGCCCGCGCCGTGCCGGTGAACTGCGGGTCGCGCAGCATGCGCTGGATGCAGTCGCGCAGCATGCCGGCGCGCAGGCCGAACGCAGCCGACAATGCCTCTTGCAAGGTGGCGACTGTCAGCGCCAAAGAGCCGTAGCAGAATGCCATGCCGATGACGACTTCCATGACCGTGCTGCCGAACATGACGCTCTCCCCGAGTGGTGGCCGTGTTCAACGTTATGAGATATGTCGCATGCAGAGGATGATTTAGCGCAAGAATAGGGCTGCCCCGACCGGGGTCAGACGTTTTCTATATACTGGCGGCAATCGTTATTTTAGGGTGCACCATGTCTGACAAAGAAGCTTTCACCGAACACGACTGGCGTCGTCTGCTGACATCGCTGGGCGAAAATCCGGACCGTCCCGGCCTGATCGAAACGCCTGCGCGCGTGACCAAGGCCTGGAAACACTGGACTTCGGGCTACCAACAGAGCCCGGTGGAAGTGCTCAAGGCGTTCGAAGATGGCGCCGAAGAATACAACGAGCTGATCGTCGTGCGTGGCATCCCGGTCTACAGCCATTGCGAGCACCACCTGGCGCCGTTCTTCGGCAAGGCCACCGTCGGCTACCTGCCGAACGGCAAAATCGTCGGCCTGTCGAAGCTGACCCGTCTGGTCGATATCTTTTCCAAGCGCCTGCAGGTGCAGGAACGCATGACGATGCAGATCGCCAATGCGCTGATGGAAGTACTGGAACCAAAAGCAGTGGGCGTGGTCATCAAATGCCGCCACCTGTGCATGGAAAGCCGTGGCATCCGCGCCATCGGCGAAGAAACCATCACATCGACCCTGCTGGGCGAGCTGCAACCCAACCTGGCGTTGCGCACCGAGTTCCTGGCGCTGGCGCGAGACTAGCGTCGTTCAACGATTTTGGGTAGACTGTAAATACAGCTAGGGAACCTGTTCCAGATCCGGGCCTCCAAGCTGTTTTGGAGGTCACCATGGACCGAGCTGTCTACCCCAGCGATATTCCCCGCGAACACTTCGAGGGCGTGCGTGCCATGCTTGAAGCGGCGCGCCGCAAGACACGACCGCGCAAGCACGATTTGTACGACGTGTTTTGCGCCGTGCTCTACTTTTTGCACAACGGCGCCACCTGGCGCGCGATGCCGCCGGATTTCCCGCCGTGGCGCACGGTGCACGAGTATTTCACCCAGTGGACCATGCAACGCGAGAACGGCCAGTCGCTGCTTGAAAACGTGCTTGAAAAATCAGGCCGCGAGCTCGAGCTGACACGCCTGCGCGCGCTGATGCAGCGCTACTGAGCGGTTACTCCCTGGCCGCTTCCGGCTTCTCGAAACTGAGTTTGTTGTCGCTGTCCAGCGTGAAGATGCCCAGTGGCAGGCCGGTGACTGCGTCCGCGTCGGGCGCCTTCAACTCACTGCACGTGGTGGTGTCGATCTGCCACGCCTGATCGTCTGCACGCAGCGTGTAGACGTTGTTGCCGTTGCCGAAGAGTTCGACCTGCAAGTCGGCCAGCCACACCGAGCCCAGTTCGTACTGGCGCTGGCACTCAGGCAGGCGCGACATGACAACGCGCAGCGTGCCTTCTTTCGTCCAGAAATTGTCCTTCTCCACCTTCAGCGTGATCGCGTGATCGGTATTCAGGTCGATCACGTACGTCGACGTTTCGATGAAGCAGCCGCTCAGCAGCAGCGGGGCCAGGAAGATGAGTGGAAGGCGCATGGGCAAGTCCGTTGTTCATTGATGCAGTTGCTGCCGAGTATAGCAACTGGCCTATGCGCGTGGGCAATTCCGTGGGGGCACGCTTATCATGCAAGCGACAGCAGATCCGCCGGCGTCCCGAACTCGCGCTCCGGTGCCACCCGGCGCAGCGCTTCAATCGACGCATAGCCCCAGCCGACCGCCCCGAACGCAATCCCGGCCCGGCGCGCGGCATCGCCATCGGTGGTCTGGTCACCGACATACAGCGCCTGGATCGCCGGCACTGTGGCATGGCGCACGACCTTGCGGATGCGCGCCGCCTTGCCGAAGATCGACATGCCGCATTCATAGTGCCCCATCAGGCTTGCCAGTTCCGGCCCTAGCACGTCGCGCACATTGTCTTCGGCATTGGACGAGACCACCGCAAGGCGCACGCCGTTGCGGTCGAGCTCGCGCAGTGTGTGGGCGATGCCGTCGAACAGCGCGATGCGGCCGGTGGCGCCGCGCATGCGGTCGATGAATGAGCGCGAGGCCATCGGCAGTTTCCAGGCCGGCATGCCGACATGGCGCATGATGTCGCGCGGGCCGTAGTGGCGCAGCTGCTCGGCCTGCGCGGCGTCGACGCGCCGGAAACCGTGCTGGTCGGCGATCTCGTTGAACACGCTCATGAAGAAGGGCCACGAGTCGGCCAGCGTGCCGTCGAAGTCGAAGATCGCCAGGCGATAGCTCATGCGCGGGTCAGTGGAATGGAAGTCATGCGGCGATTATAGAGACCGCAGAGCCGGCACGTCGCCGTCAGCGCATGGCCTGCGTACCGCCCGCCTGCAGCGACTGGCGCAACCGCGTCGCATCGCGCCCCGGCGACATGCCGAAGAGGCGCGCGTACTCGCGTGAAAACTGCGAGCTGCTTTCGTAGCCGACCGCGTGGCCTGCGCTTGCGGCATCGGTCGATCCGGCCAGCATCAGGCGCCGCGCTTCCTGCAGCCGCAGCTGCTTCTGGTACTGCAGGGGACTCATCGACGTCACGGTCTTGAAGTGTTCGTGCAGTGTCGATGAACTCATGCCCACCTCGCCAGCCAGGCGCTCCACGCTCAGTGGCCGGTTGTAATGGTTCTTGATCCAGCAGATCGCCCGCGTCACCTGCGCCATGCGGCCGTCGCCGCGCGCGCAGTAGCGCACCGTGTCGGCCTGCTCGCCGGTGAGCAGGCGATAGTGGAATTCCTTCAGCAGCAGTGGCGCCAGCACCGCGATGTCGTGTGGTGCATCGAGCAGGCGCACCAGGCGGCTGGCGACCTCGAGCAGGGCAGGCGTGGTCTCGCTCAGGAACAGTCCGCGTGCCGGCGGCATGCCGCGCGCGGCCGGGCGCGCCGGCAGTTCCAGGTCGAGCGTGGCGAGTAACTGCGCATCGAGGTCGATCCGCAGGCACAGATAGGGTTCATCCTCGGTCGCCAGCGTCACGCAGCCGGTCACCGGCAGGTCGACCGACACCACCAGAAACTTGGCCGTGTCGTAACGGTAGTCAGTGCCGCCCAGCGAGACCAGCTTGGCGCCCTGCGCGATGATGCACACGGCCGGCGTATGCAGAACGCGCAGCGGCTTGGTGGTCTGGCCGCTGCGGATCAGCCACATGCCGGGAACCGGGCTTTCGTGCAGGCCGTCGCCTGGGACGTGCTGCGCAATCTGGGTGGCGAGGTCGCGGATCGCTTGCATGGACAGTTTCTCGGGTCGGTGGACAACGTGCCATTAGACCACCGGCAGCGCGTGCGATGGTCCGGGAAGATTGCACAATCCTCCGGCGGCGCGCAGGATCAGGTTTCGCACGGGCCATCCGGAACACCCGCATTGAGTACGATGCACATGGTGGCCATCCGTGCGCGTTCGACGTACTCGGCGCCGGCAACGATGCCTGCATTGGACTCCGGACAGCGCGCGGCGCCGCCATTGCAGGCGACGGCCCTGATCTGCACGATGCGTTTTACCTGCGACACGCTCGTCTGCCCGGATGCGCGCTCACCCTCCTGGTAGTCCGTGAACTGGCAGTCTACGCTGACGTTAAATCCGGTTTCGTTCTTGAACTGGCCCAAGTCGGTCATGCCCGACGCTGTTGGGCATGTCTTGAAGCCCCATTCGATGCCGGCGCGCGCGACCAGGCTCGCCCTGGCGCCGAGCAGCGCCTGGTTCACCGTGCTTTGCTGGGTGCCGGTGAGGCGCAGCAGCGCAGTCGCCATCCCGGCCACCACCACCAGCAGCACGATCGCCGCGATATACGCGAACCCGGATTGGGCACGCACATTTGTATACAAGCGGATCATGGCGTGTTGTCCACGTGGGCGCCGAGCGTGAGCGGCACCGATTCGCCCTTGCCGCTCAGGGTCAGCTGGAGCTGGACGAAACCGCTTTGCTGCGTGGCGCCCTGGTTGGCGGCATAGACGAAGTTGCAGGCAGTGACGCCGGTGGCGACCAGCGCCGAATTACCCGTCGGTGCCGCGCAGCGCGGCGCCAGCGACAGGGACGGATAGGTAACGCGGCGCAGCGTACCCGCGCTGATATTGCAGACATAGGCGACCGTCTGCTCGGCGGCTGGCACGACCGAGAAGCGTGCGCCCGTGTAGTTGTCCGGGGCGCGCACACCGGTGCCTTTGAGTGTGATGCTGTAAGCAGCAACAGGGGTGGACAACAGGACCGCGCTTTGCACCATACCGACATTTTTCTCGCTATGCACATCATTTGCATTCTGGTTGCCGATGACGATCCTGTCATTTTCGCTCGGCTGCTTGTTCCACCTGGTCAAAACGTCGAACCTGGTTTTTTTGGTGGTTTCATCGAGAAAGTCGCCCGACGCGGTCGCCGTGCTGTAATCCTGGTCACTGCGATAGCGCCCGCCATCGCTGCTGGGCACCAGCTCCAGGCACTGGTTGCCACTGACCCGCAGCGAGTTGGGCACGGCGCGGCGCACGTCGGCCACGATCCGGCGCAGCGCGGTATCGGCCTGGCCCGTCAATGCTGCGCGCTGGCCCACCGCAAGATAGGCGCGGATCGCCGGCAGCACCTGCATGGCGAAGATGCCGCCGAGAATCCCGATCAGGACGATGACGACAATCAGCTCGACGAGCGAGAACCCGCGTTGTGACTTGATGAACGATTGCGTCATGGCTTGGTTCTCCACCCGGTCAGGACCAGGTTCTGGTCGCCGTTCCAGACAGTGACGACAATGCGTTTCACATCCGAAGTCGCCACGCTGGGCAGCGTCTGCCCCGTAGAGTCCACCGTCACGGCGACCCGGTAAAGTTCGAGGCCGGCAATGGCATTGCCGTCGACGTCGGTCACGGTCTGTTTGGCATAACTGGCGTAATCATCGAGTGCGTCGAACTGCGCACGCGTGGATTTCGTGCCCGTCGTGGACTCGTACGGCTTGAGCATGACCTCTTCCATCATGGTCTCGCCAATGGCCAGCATCTGCTGCGTGATCAGGGGATCGGCGCTGGCGATGCTGGCGCGGTTATAGACCGTCATCAGTCCCGCCAGTGCGATACCAACGATCACCATCGCCACCACCAGTTCGACCAGCGTGACGCCGGCCATGCGGCGCTTATTCGACATAGCCGGTGCTCCCTTCGAAGGCGATCGTGCGCTGGGTCTTGCCAGCAAGCTGGATGGCGATACTGACGTTGCCAAGCGGCGCGCCGGCGGGCGCGTCGGTGATCGTGCCATCGGGCTGGAAGTACAGATTGGCAGGGGCACCCGTCATGGTGACCGTCGTATCGCTGCTGTCGTAGGTGTCGTTGTCGGCGCGTTGCAGCAGCGGGCCGAAGGCAGCAGTACAGGGCTCGGTCGTGGTCGAAGGTGCGGTACGGATGCGCATGACCAGCGTGCGCTCGGTAGTTGCCAGGCACACGACGCGCCGATGCGACACTGCCGACGTTTGTGCATGGCGTAGCGCACTGGCCACCTGGTCGCCAAAGACCAGTGCGCCGGTGGTATTCCCGCCCATCAGTTTGGGAATGCCGATCGCCGCCAGCACGCCGACCATCACCATCACCATGATCAGCTCGACCATCGTGAAGCCGCGCTGGCGCCTCAATTGAACACCTCGCGCACGTGGATGATGCGGCGGTTTTCGGCCTGGAAGATGCCGAAGGTGGCGCGTGCAGATGGATCTGCCTGTCTTGGCGTCTGCCCTGGACAGGTGATCGTTGTGCGCATCCAGGGCATTTTGCTGGCGATGCTGGAACCCTTGGTTGTCAGGCACGAGGTGTCCGGTCCGGACGCGCCGAGGTTGATGGCAACGTCGATCGACCCTGGCTGGCTGCTTGTAAGTGGCAGCACGCCTGCACCTCGCGTGAGTCTGACCGTCTGTTTGCTGGTGGAGAGCGTGTTACCCGTCGATGCCGTCAGTGCGAAAGCATCCGCCGGGATCACCGTAAAGCCGTCCTGATCGTTCAGCACCCAGCTCCTGCCACTCCAGTACTCGACCGTCACCGGCATCTCGACCGGACTCGTGCCGGTGCGGCCGAAGCGGCTACCGATGCGTACACGGCCGGTACGGATCCAGGGGCGCACCTGCTCCGTCCCGGCCAGGCCTGTCCCCACGGGCGCGGTGGCGGACGTGATGAACAGTTCAGGCTTGGTCTCGCCATTGTCGGCGCGCACGCGGATCTGCACCGGCGCCTGCCTGACGTTCGTGAACGCATACGTAGCCTGCGGGATCGACGTCCCCGACAGCGGCGTCATGCCGGACGAAAAGCCATTGGCCGCATACGTACCGCTCAGCGTGCCGGGGGCCGTGGTGAAGGCCGTGCCGTCCTCCTGCAGCGCGCTGAATTTGATGGTCTGACCGGCGCCGACTCCTTTCGGATAATTTTTCGTCAGCGCGCCTTTGCGGTTGATGGCCGTGAGCCTGAGCATGACCGGCTCGCCCGCATAGTAGAAATTGGCGGTCTTGCGCGCCGCATCGTTCAACTCGACCTGGAAGGCCCACGGCACGAACGGGCCGACCCTGGCCGCGCACACGTTGTTGACCAGGCCGCCGGTCGTGCTGCTGATGTCGATGGCGCTGCCCAGAAAATCGTTCCGGGCGGCGATCAGATCGAGGTAGCCCGCCTCGTTGAAATTCATCGTGGCCGTTGCCACGCCTTGCGTGAATTCGACCGACACCGGCGGCAGGTTGCCGGTCAAGCCGCCGCCGATGCAATCGGGGCCGAGCGTCGTCAGCGTGGCGTTCTTGCCCAGCACCGTATCGGTGTTCAGGCCGGCCGCATGGAAATTCGGCGTGGGGTCGCCTGCCAGATTCTTGGCCAGGAGTTTGACGTTGAAGTCGGCCCCTGCGCGCATCGATGCGGGGTACTCGAAGTCGAAATGATCCGGCGCCACGATGAACTCTTTCTTGCCCGTGACCTTGTCCAGCTTGGCATTGAGCGCGACCTTGCCGGCGTCGGGGTAGACCAGCGTCAGCTTGCCGGTGCCGGTGCTGTCGAAGCTGGTCGACAGCGACGTGGTACCGGTGGCATTGCAGGCGAACGACTGGGCGTTCACGCCCATCTTGAGCGTGCCCGAGGTCGGCAGCACGTAGTTGCAGCTGTACTCGACGTTCTTCGTCTCGTTGTAAAAGCCCGGGATGCAGGCGGTGGCCGTTGCATTCGCCTTGAGCGCCTGGATCGTGGCATTGATCGTGTTGCCGGCTTTATGGTCGGGCACCTTGATCTCGAAATTGACGTCGCCAGTAAAGTTCATGTCACAGCTCGACGTTCTGGTCGCGCTGTTATAGCACTGGACCGGGGCCGAGGTGCCGGTCAGCGCGAGCCTGGTGACGCCGGTCGCGATGCTCGTCGCATTGGCCGTCGTGGTGCCAGTCGAACCGATGACGACCGCAGCGCCGCCCGGTTGCAGCGTGGCACTGGCGCCACCGCTAAAGTGCGGTGCGTTGCAGCCCGCGTTGGCGCAGGCGGTCACGGTCACGCTTTCACTGGTGCAGGTGCCGGCGCTGCCGTCGTGCGTGATCAACAGGTATTGCAAGGTGCCCGCCGCCGGCTTGGCGGCCTCGCATGTCGGCCCTTTGGGCGTGTCGACCGGATTGCCGCTCTGGTTGTCCACGCAGTCGCACATGCCGGGGCGCGTGCCTGTCTTGCAGATGATTTTCTTGGCCACACGGCCATTCCACTCCAGCTTGGCAAAGTCGACCGCTGCATTACCCGTGATGAGCGCGTCCGAGGCTTGCAGCGTCATCTGGCCGGTGTCGACGTTGCCGTCGATCGTGCTGCCCGAGCCCAGGAACAGGCTCGTGGACGCCTTGACGTCGCCCGTGATTTTGACCGGCGTACCAATGGTGATGGCGGTACCGGTGACAGGGCCGGTGATCGTCGTGTTCGACCCGATGGTGACAGGACCAGTGGAGACCAGCGTACCGGTGATCTGCAAGGTCGAGCCGCTGCCCAGCACCAGCGTCGCGGCGCTGATGTCCGCCTTGAACGTCTGCACCTGATTGCCAGCGGTGAAGGTTTTGGCAGAACTGAAGGAACCTCCGGACACATTGAGGTTGCCAGGCGGGAGATCGGCAATGCTCAGGTTGCCGGTACTGGTCAGGCGCGCGGTGCCCGACATCGTCAGGCCCTGGTTGTAGCCGAACGTGAAATCGGACTGCACGCTGACGGTATAACCAGTGTCGATGACGATCCGGTCGTCCCCTGCGATTCCTGCGCTGCTGGGGCAGGTGTAGACCTTGCCCGACAGCGAGCAGCCATACACTGCGGCACCGCCGAAGCGGTATGTCGTGCCGGCCTGGGCGGCGCCGGTTGCAAGCAGCAGGGCGAACAGGGCCAGCGCCGTGCGCAGGATCAGCGAGAACGGGGAAGTGAAATACACAAGGAAACCTGCACGAAACGGGATGAACGAAAGTGTGCACTGGATTGCCGTACAGCCACAATAGATTTTTCACTCAGGCAACCATTCGACAGCTTTCCGCGCACCGGGTGCGTGGTATGGACAACGGTGTGTGGCTATCGTGGAAACAGTCTTACAATAGTTTCCACCTTATTAACGTTAGCGGACACCATGGCCTATATCCAACCAAGCGGCTGGCGCGAACTGTCCGTCACGGGCGCCGCCGCCCGCGAAATCGAGACGCTCGCCTACCTGGAGCAGCGCCTGGCCGACACGCCCTACGTGATCTACCACGGTGTGCACTGGACGAATGTCGAGCAGGGTTATTCGGTGTACGGCGACGTCGACTTCATCGTGCTCGCGCCGAATGGCCGCATCCTGGTCATCGAGCAGGTCGCCGGCTTTTTGAACGAGACGCCGGAAGGCCTGGTCAAGAGCTACCAGGGCAAGCCGCGCAAGGTGCGCACGCAGATCCTGGCCACGATCGAGGGCCTGGCCAAGCGTTTCCAGGGGAAGCTGTCGATCGACTACCTGCTGTACTGTCCCGACTACATCGTGCGCGATCAGCCGCTGGCCGGCATCGATGCCGACCACATCATCGATGCATCGAACAAACCCAAGCTGGCACGCGTGATCCGCGAGGCGCTGCCCATCACCGAGCGCACCGACGACTTCGACAAGGTCACGCGCTTCCTGGGCGACACGCTGAACCTGCGGCCCGATCCGAGCGCCATGATCGGCAATGCCGAGGCGATGGTCACGAAACTCTCGGGCGGCCTGGCCACCTGGGCGCGGCGGCTCGATTTCTCGCCATTCCGGCTGCACGTGATCGGCACCGCCGGCAGCGGCAAGACCCAGCTGGCGCTGGCCGAATACAGCGCCGCCATCGACGCCGGCCTGCGTCCGCTGTATGTCTGCTTCAACCGGCCGCTGGCCGACCACATCGAACGGCTGGTGCCGGCCGGCGGGCGGGTCGCGACCTTCCACATGCTGTCGGACGCCTGGTTGCGCGCGCAGGACATCACGCCCGATTACGCAGCGGCGGATGTGTGGGAAAAGATCGAAGCGTCGATGGCTGACGCAACCTTGCCCGAGACGTGGCAATTCGACGTCGTCATCGTCGACGAGGGCCAGGATTTTTCGGTGGCGTGGCGCGATATCGTGCTGCGCATGCTGAAAGAGGGGGGCCGCGCGATCTGGATGGAAGACCCGGACCAGAACCTGTACGGCCGCGGGATGGTGCCGCTGCCGGGCTGGGTGACGCTGCATTCGCATGTCAACTACCGCAGCCCGCGCCAGATCGTCGACATGCTCACGTCCATCGGCGCATCGCACCAGCCGGTGGAGGCGGGCAGCCCGTTCAAGGGCGCCGACATCGAAGAGCTGACCTATCCCGAAGGCGACGTCGAGGCGATGCTGGCGCAGACGCGGCGCGCCGTGACGTCGTGCCTGGCGGCCGGCTTCGGGCGCCAGGACATCGCGATCTGCGCATTTCGCGGCCGCGAAAAGTCGGCGATTTTGCAGCTCGATCGCCTGAGCGACGCGCACTCGCTGCGCTCGTTCACGGGGGCGTATGACCTGTTCGGCACGCCGGTGTTCCGCGAAGGCGGATTGCTGGCCGAATCGGTGTACCGCTTCAAGGGGCAGTCGGCGCCGGCGCTGATTTTTACGGAGATCGATTTCGCGGAGCTCGACGAGCAGACGCTGCGCAAGCTGTTTGTGGGGATGACACGCGCGCGGCTCAAGCTCGTGCTGGTGATGAGCGAGCGCGCGTCGTTGCAGATTGTGGATCGGATGAGCGGGCGGTGAGATGGACGGGGTTGCCCCGTCCATGCGATCTCGTTATGCCGCCAATGCGTCCGAATTCGGCTCTGCACTGACCACATGGCGGTTCACTGCCGACAGTACCGACTTGAACGACGCCGTCACGATATTGCTGTCGATGCCGACACCGAACAACGTCGGGCCATTGCCCACCCGCAGCTCGACATAGCACGCCGCACGGGCATCGGCGCCCGAGCCGATCGCATGCTCGTGGTAATCCATCAGGCGAATCTCGAGGCCCAGCGCCGTGACGAATGCATCGATCGGGCCGTTGCCGCGACCAGAGAACACCTGCGGCGCATGGTGACGGGCCACATCGACTTCGAGCTGCACGTCGTGCGCGCTGTCTTCGGTCATGCGGTGCGCGATGTAGTGATACGGCTCCTGCTGATCCAGGTACTCACGTGCGAACAGCGCGTGCAAATCGGCCGGGTTGATTTCGCGACCGCTCTCGTCGGCCTGGCGCTGCACGACGCGCGAGAACTCGATCTGCAGGCGGCGCGGCAGTTGCAGGCCGTATTCCTGCTCGAGCAGATACGCCATGCCGCCTTTGCCTGACTGGCTGTTGACGCGGATGACCGCATCGTAGCTGCGCCCCAGGTCGGCCGGATCGATCGGCAGGTACGGCACTTCCCAGATGGCGTCGGCCTGCTGCTTCGCAAAACCCTTCTTGATCGCATCCTGGTGCGAACCCGAGAACGCCGTGAACACCAGATCACCCGCATACGGATGGCGCGGGTGCACCGGCAATTGGTTGCAGTCCTCGACCAGCTGGCGCACGGCATCGATGTCGGAGAAGTCCAGGCCCGGGTGCACGCCCTGCGTGTACAGATTCATCGCCAGCGTGACCAGATCGACGTTGCCGGTGCGCTCGCCGTTACCGAACAGGCAGCCCTCGACGCGGTCCGCACCGGCCATCACGGCCAGTTCAGCAGCGGCGACGGCGGTGCCGCGGTCGTTGTGCGGGTGGACGCTGATGACGAGCGATTCGCGGTTATTCAGGTTACGGCACATCCACTCGATCTGGTCGGCGTAGACATTCGGCGTGGCCGCTTCGACGGTCGACGGCAGGTTGACGATCATCTTGTTGGCCGGCGTCGGCTGCCAGACGGCGCTGACCGCATCGGTGATCTGCTTCGAGAAATCCAGCTCGGTCGTCGAGAACGATTCCGGCGAATACTCCAGGCCCCACTGGGTCTGCGGATGCTGGGACGTCAGATCCTTGATCAGCTGCGTGCCCTTGACCGCGATCTGCACGATCTCGTCGCGCTCCATATTGAAGACCACACGGCGGAACACGGGCGCGACCGAGTTGTAGACGTGGACGATCGCACGCTTGGCGCCGACGGCCGATTCGACAGTGCGGCGAATCAGCTCATCGCGCGACTGGGTCAGCACGATGATGGTGACGTCGTCCGGGATGTGCTTGTCGTCGACCAGCATGCGCACGAAATCGAAGTCGGTCTGCGACGCGGATGGGAAGCCCACCTCGATCTCCTTGATGCCGATCTTGACCAGCATCTTGAAGAAGCGCAGCTTCTTCTCCGGGCTCATCGGCTCGATCAATGCCTGGTTGCCGTCGCGCAGGTCGGTGCTCATCCAGATCGGCGGCGTGGTGATGGTGCGGCTTGGCCACTGGCGGTCTGCCAGGTCGATGGCAGGGAAGGGACGGTACTTTGCGGCGGGATTGGTCAACATGATCGGGTGCTCCTGATTGGTTTGGTCACTGGGCGGCGGTAGGGCCTTGGGTGGCGGAGGCTGCCGGGCGGGCCACGAAACGCGAGGCCCGGCAACCGGTCGGTAGGTTTAGCGCTGCGGATGGGACGCAAGCGCTCGCCGCCAGGATGGACCCGGTGAGGAAAAACGATGAAGCGAAAATTGGCGTGGTAGACATCTGCGACTTTCCTGCTGCTGTGGGGACCGGCGTGTGCCGGGCGTACGGCCGAACGATCAGGCGCGTAGTAGCAGTGCAGCTAGCGATAGCGCGCCAGCGGCTGGGAGAGTGTTCGACAGATGCAGGGTGAAAGACATAATTTCGACTTTAAGGAACTCGGCGCCGTATGTCAAGCGGACAATAGGCGCGTGTGGAAAAGAAAGTACGGGAATTCGGGCGAGTTCTCGGCGGCAGTCTGAGTGGCTCATACGGCTTTTGGGTCGTCGTTTATGCAGGTGCCATGGAAGAGAGTGCCTGCTCTCAGGATGGCGCGTGATAGCATCGACGGCGATACTTTCTGGAGATTTTGCCAATGCGCCGTCCTGTTGATGATGTGTCCCGTTCGCGCTTGAATCTGCTTGGCGCCCTTGGTTTGATGGCGCTGCTGGCCGGTTGCGGTGACGGCATCCCGAAGGACAAGGACAAGGACGATGACAAGCCGCCACCGGCACCAACGGCGGCGCTGTCGGTGTTCGCGGGCGACCCGACTGCCGACGGGACCATGGACGGCACCGGCACGGCGGCGCGCTTCAGCAATCCGCACGGGCTGGCGATCGACAGCAGCGGCAACGTCTACGTGGCAGATCGCGGCAACTACGTCATCCGCAAGATCACGCCGGACGGTGTGGTGACCACGCTGGCCGGCGGCGCAGGGCAGAGCCGGCTGACCAATGGCGCCGCCGCCAATGCGCGCTTCGTCAATCCGGTTGCGTTGACGGTGGGGAGTGGCGGCACGGTGTATGTCGCGGATGATGTGAATATCCGCAGCATCACAACGGGTGGTCAGGTCGCGACGGTGACCACGATCCCGGTTGGCAGCAACGTCGCGACAGCGAGCCGGCCTGACGTCACGCCAGGCGCGATTGCCGTCGACGCCAACAACAATCTCTACATCACCAACAACTACGGCACGCGCCGCTTCGCCATTGGTGCGGGCGGGACGGGGATTCTGGAAGGGCAGAACACGGTGGGCGACCTGTTCGGCACGCGGACGCTGGCACCGCGCGGGGTGGCGGTGGACAGCAGCAATGTCGTGTACTTGTTCGACCTCGAGCGTGAGATCAGTCGCTGGAATCCGACAGCCAATTTTGGGTCGGACAATCTGTTTACGATCGCTGGTGCGCCGAACGTTCGCGGCGCGGTGAACGGCACCGGCAACGCGGCGCGGTTCGAGCAGGTCGTGGCGCTGACGGTTGATCCGCAGGGCAATCTGTATGCGGC
This sequence comes from Telluria sp. ZT3P25, assembly GCF_059685895.1. NCBI lineage: Bacteria > Pseudomonadati > Pseudomonadota > Betaproteobacteria > Burkholderiales > Oxalobacteraceae > Telluria > Telluria sp. ZT3P25. The sequence goes on along the minus strand of NZ_JCASIJ010000002.1, from coordinate 31,947 downwards.
CGATGCGGTGAATAATCTGGTGCGCAAGATTACGCCGACGAGTGTGGTGACGACGGTGGCAGGGACGGCGCGGGCGACGACGTTGCGGGTTGGGGATTTACCGGGGAGCTTGGGCGATGTTCGCGGCATCGTTACGGACGGTAAAGGGCTGCTGTATGTGACGTCGGGGAATGCGGTGGTCAAGATTCGGCTGCGGTAAACGGCACGTCGGCGATAGGGAGATTTATGAAGATGCTTGGCCTGATTCCTGCTCTTCTTCTGTTCTCCCTCTCGCCCATTGTCGCAGCGGAAAAACTGCCAAACGATGTTAGACAGTTCATTGCGCAACGCGACGCGTGCGATCATTTTCGCGGCGAGCTACCCGATCCTGAAGAGGCAGAGCGGATGCGAGAAGTCACTGGCCAGATCGAGAAACGCTGTCGCGGTACTGATCGGCGACTGCAATCGCTCAAAAAGAAATATGGCAGCGATGCCAACGTGAAAAAACGGCTGAACGTGTATGACGAACAGATCGAGCCGCGAGACAATCAGCGTTTGCTGGCACGTTAATCCAACACCGTCACCTTGACGATCAGCCGGATTGTCATCTAAGTCATGAACGACATTTGATCGCTGAAGGCCAATTAAACAGGATGGCCGCTCAGACGGCCGGCCATCCCGAATACTGACCGTTCAAGCCGGCATCATGACAGCCTGAGTACCGTACAAGACCATCCGGCCGCCGTGCTGGCGCTGCCACGCAGCTGCGGTAAGCTGGTCTGCGAACCAGACATGCTCATGGTCGCCGAACGCGCCAATGTCGAGCCGAAAGCGATCCAGAATCTCGCTCGGGCGACGATCGATGTCGCGCTTGCAGGCATCCCAACTCGCATAGCCAAGTTCTGCTGCCAGAGTGCGAAACATATGCTTGAGTTGTAGTTTGGCGCGAGCATGGTAAAGCTCGGTCAGGCGTGGCATAGAAAACGCGCGCGCCGTGTGGACACGGCGGACGATAGGGAGCGCCTTGCTGGGTTGGTCCGAGTGCGCGCTGCGCAACATGCCACGGGCGTGGCGGCGCAAAAAGTCGGTGTTGGTGTCGAGCGGGATTTGTTGCTGAGTTTGGGGGCGCATGCCTGATCCTATTCACATGATGTTGCCGCTCTCGCTACGGCGACTGTGATTGAACAGGTATGACTCCTGAAACGGATTTTCCTGAGCAGGTGCATTGGCTTTCGCGAGAGCTGGGCGGCCTGCCCAGCCCAGCGTCAATACTAGCACGGGTTGCACGCCATGTAACGGTGCCTGGCGCGCATCCAATAAAAAAGGGCCAACCGCATGGTTGGCCCCTTCTCGCTGATCGTTCAAGCAAACATCTCAAACGTCGATATTGCCCGCCCGCAGTGCATTCGCTTCAATAAAGTTCCGACGCGGTTCCACGTCATCCCCCATCAACGTCGTAAAGATCTGATCCGCCGCGATCGCATCATCGATCTGCACCTTCAGCAGACGACGCACGGTTGGATCCATCGTGGTTTCCCACAGCTGCGACGGGTTCATCTCGCCCAGACCTTTGTAACGCTGCTTCGACACGCCGCGCTCGGCTTCTTCACGCAGCCACAGCATCGCTGCGTGGAAGTCACGCACGGCGAATTCCTTCATGCGCTCGCCTTCGCCGCGGCGCACGATCGCGCCTTCGCCCATCAGGCCCTGGAACGTTGCTGCCGAATTCGCCAGCACCGCGTAATCGGCGCCTGCCACGAAGTCGGCATCGATCGACGTCACCTGCACATTGCCGTGGTAGATGCGTTCGATGCGCAGCGCGTGCTTTTCGGACAGGTCGTCCGAGCGCACCTTGACCTTGACGGCCGGGTCGTTGATCGATTTTTCCATCGCCTGTGCCGATGCCTCGGCGTTCTCGAGCGTGGTCAGGTCCAGTGCCACGCCGCCGCTGAAGATCGCGGTTAGTGCGGCCCGGTCGATCACGCGCGTCAGGCGCATCATGATGGTGTTGGCCAGGTTGTACTGGCGTGCCAGTTCGCCCAGCGCTTCACCGCTGATCGGCTCGGCGCCATCGCGCGGGATGAGCGACGCGGTATTCAGTGCGAACGTCATCATGTAGCTGGCTTCTTCGATGTCGTCCTTCAGATAGCGTTCGTCGCGGCCGGCCTTGACCTTGTACAGCGGTGGTTGCGCGATGTAGATGTGGCCGCGCTCGACCAGCTGCGGCATCTGGCGGTAGAACAGCGTCAGCAGCAGGGTACGGATGTGGGCGCCGTCGACGTCCGCATCGGTCATGATGATGATGCGGTGGTAGCGCAGTTTCTCGACGTTGAATTCGTCCGGGCCGATCGACGTGCCGAGCGTGGCGATCAGGGTCGTGATCTGCTCCGACGACAGCATCTTTTCAAAGCGCGCCTTTTCCACGTTCAGCACCTTGCCGCGCAGCGGCAGGATGGCCTGGAATTTGCGGTCGCGGCCCTGCTTGGCCGAGCCGCCTGCCGAGTCACCCTCGACAATGTAGAGTTCGGCCAGCGCCGGGTCGCGTTCCTGGCAGTCGGCCAGTTTCGACGACAGGCCCAGGCCGTCCATGACGCCTTTGCGGCGCGTCAGGTCGCGTGCCTTGCGCGCGGCTTCGCGGGCGCGGGCGGCTTCGACGATCTTGCCGCAGATGATCTTGGCGTCGTTCGGCTTTTCGGCCAGGAAGTCGGTCAGGGTCTTGGCGACGATCTCTTCGACCGGGCCGCGCACTTCGGACGACACCAGCTTATCCTTGGTCTGCGACGAGAATTTCGGTTCCGGCACTTTCACTGACAGCACGCAGGTCAGGCCTTCGCGCATGTCGTCGCCAGAGATTTCGACCTTGGCCTTCTTGGCAAACTCGTGCTCGTCGATGTACTTGTTGATCACGCGCGTCATCGCCGCGCGCAGGCCCGTCAGGTGGCTGCCGCCGTCGCGCTGCGGGATGTTGTTCGTGAAGCACAGCACCTGCTCGTTGAAGGCATCGTTCCACTGCATCGAGACGTCGACCGAGATGTTCGTATTCTGGTCCGACATGCGCTCGCCGGTCGCCTGGAAGACGGTCGGGTGCAGCACGTTCTTGGTCTTGTTGATGTATTCGACAAAGCCGCGCGTGCCGCCTTCGAATGCATAGATTTCTTCCTTGCCCGAGCGCTGGTCGGTCAGCTTGATGCTCACGCCATTGTTCAGGAACGACAGTTCGCGGATGCGCTTGGACAGGATTTCGTAGTGGAACTCGACATGATTGAAGATGGTCTCGTCGGCCCAGAAGTGCACGTCGGTGCCGCGCTTGTCGGTTTCGCCAATGACCTTGATCGGGGAGACTTCGATGCCGTTGACCATCGCCAGTTCGCGGTTTTGCGGAACGCCGCGCACGAATTCCATCTGGTGTACTTTGCCGTCGCGGCGGATCGTCACGCGCAGCAGTTTTGACAGGGCATTCACGCACGAGACGCCCACGCCGTGCAGGCCGCCGGAGACTTTATACGAGTTCTGGTCGAACTTGCCGCCGGCGTGCAATTCGGTCAGGACGATCTCGGCCGCCGAGCGTTTTGGCTCGTGCTTGTCGTCCATTTTCAGGCCGACCGGGATGCCGCGGCCGTTGTCGGTGATCGAAATCGAATTGTCCGAGTGGATCGTGACGTGGATTTCGGTGCAGTGGCCGGCCAGCGATTCGTCGATCGAGTTGTCCAGCACTTCGAAGACCAGGTGGTGCAGGCCGGTGCCGTCGGACGTGTCGCCAATGTACATGCCCGGGCGCTTGCGCACCGCTTCCAGGCCTTCCAGGATCTGGATCGAGGAGGCGCCATAATCATCCACCGGGATGGCGGGGATATTTTCTGCTGGGGTATTCTCGGACATGGACTACTTTCTTTAAAACTGAGTATTTCAGACCGGCACGCGAAGCGTGCGGTACGCTGCATCCGGGCCGCCGGAGCGGCCCGTTCGAGGCATCAAATACGCATCGGCATGACGACATACTTGAAGTCGCCGACCTCGGGAATCGAGATCAGCGCCGACGAGTTCGAGTCGCCCAGGGCGATGTTGACCTGGTCGCACTTCAGGTTGTTGAGCACGTCGAGCAGGTAGGTCACGTTGAAGCCGATGTCGATCGAATCGCCACCGTAGTCGATCTCGAGTTCTTCGACCGCTTCTTCCTGGTCGGCATTGGTCGAGCTGATCTTCATGACGCCCGGCTCGATGATGCAACGCACGCCCTTGAACTTGTCGCTGGTCATGATCGCGGCACGCTGCAGCGAACGCAGCAGCTCATCGCGGCTGATCGTGAAGTCGTTTTTGTAGCCCTTTGGAATCACGCGCGTGTAGTCAGGGAACTTGCCCTCAACCAGTTTCGAGACCAGCTCGATGTCGGCGAAGGTCAGTTTGACTTGCGATGCGGCGATGTCCAGGCGGACCGTTTCATCGCTTTCTTCCAGCAGGCGCTGCAGTTCGATGATGGTCTTGCGCGGGATGATCACTTCCTGGCGCTCGAATTGCTGTTCGGTTTCCACCGAGCAGAAGGCCAGGCGGTGACCGTCGGTCGCCACGGCAATGATGTTGCTGCCATCGAGCACCAGCAGCAGACCGTTCAGGTAGTAGCGGATGTCCTGCTGCGCCATCGAGAAGTACACCATGTTGAACAGGTGCTTGAGCGTCTTTTGCGGCAGCGTGACCGATACGTTGTAGGTGTCGGCGATCGACACGGTCGGGAACTCTTCGGCCGCGAGCGTCTGCAGCGCGAAGCGCGACTTGCCGCTCTGCACGGCCAGGCGCTTGTTTTGCAGCGTCATCGTGACGTCGCCCGATTCCGGCAGTGCGCGCAGGATGTCGAGCAGCTTGCGCGCGGCCACTGTCGTGCCGGCGACTTCATCGCCCGCGCCGATATTGGCGTGCGTGGTGATCTGTACTTCGGTGTCGGTCGACAGGAACGACACGTTCTGGCCATCTTTGCGAATGAGGATATTGGCCAGAATCGGCATAGTGTGCCGACGCTCGACAATACCACTCACGATCTGCAGTGGCCGGAGAAGCGTATCTCGGGTGGATTTGACCAGTTGCATTTTATCCTCAGTACGTTTGATTGGTTAATTATTACTAAAACGATATTGTGCCATTGCCTGCGGCAAACACAAGGCGTCTGCCCGGCTGCTGCCGGATTACCCTTTCAGGGTCTGTTCCAGCACGTGCAGCTCGTGGTTGCATTCGGGATTCTTCTGGCGGTCGCCCGCGATCTTGCGCACCGCGTGCAACACGGTTGTGTGGTCGCGTCCGCCAAACAATTCGCCGATTTCCGGCAAGCTCTTTTGCGTCAGCTCCTTGGCCAGGTACATCGCGATCTGGCGCGGGCGGGCGATGTTGGCCGGCCGGCGCTTCGAGTACATGTCCGCAACCTTGATGTTGAAGAAGTCGGCCACCGTCTTCTGGATGTTCTCCACCGAGATCTGGCGGTTCTGCACCGACAGCAGATCCTTCAAAGCTTCTTTGACGACGTCGATCGTGATGTCCTTGCCGTGGAAGCGCGAGTAGGCCAGGATCTTGCGCAGCGCGCCTTCGAGCTCGCGCACGTTCGAGCGCAGGTGTTTTGCCACGAAGAAGGCGACGTCGTCCGACAGCGTCACGTCTTCGGATTGCGCTTTCTTGAGCAGAATCGCCACGCGCATTTCCAGCTCCGGCGGCTCGATCGCCACCGTCAGGCCGGAATCGAAACGCGAGATCAGGCGGTCGTCCATGCCCGTGATCTCTTTCGGATAGGTATCTGACGTGATGATGATCTGTTTCTTCGCGGCGATCAGTGCCTCGAACGCATAGAAGAATTCTTCCTGCGTGCGGCTTTTGCCGCCGAAGAACTGAATATCATCGATCAAGAGCATGTCGAGCGAGTGATAGTAATGCTTGAAATCGTCGAAGCCCTTGCGTTGATAGGCGGTGACGACGTCGCGCACGTACTGCTCCGCGTGGATGTAGCGGATGCGCGCGTTCGGCTGGTCGGCCATGACCTGGTTGCCGATCGCATGGATCAGGTGGGTCTTACCCAGGCCGACGCCGCCGTAGAAGAACAGCGGGTTGTACGACACGCCCGGGTTGTTCGCCACCTGGATCGCGGCGGCGCGCGCCAGCTGGTTGGCCTTACCGGTCACGAAGCTGTCGAAGGTCAGCTCGGTGTTGATGCGGCTTTGCTCACGTTTCGGCGAGTTGGCGATGTTCAGATTCTGGTTGTGGCTCGGGCCATTGCCGCTGTTTGGACTCGGGTGTTCAGCGCCGGGCGCCGGACGCGGGGCGTTGAAGTCGACGGTCGCGGTGGAGCCGGACGCACCGGCGCTGACCGTGTTGCGCGACGGATGCGTTTTGGGGTCGAGCACAAACTGCACCTCGACCGGCGCTTCCCAGTACTGGGCTGCCAACTCCGTGATGCGGGTGGCAAACTGTGTCTTGACCCAGTCGAGCTTGAAGCGATTCGGCGCGGCCACGCGCAGCTTGCCGTCTTCGTAGTCGAGGGCGACCAGCGGTTTGATCCACGCGCTATATTGCTGTGGCGTGAGCTCGAGCTCTAGCTGCGCGGAACAGGTCTGCCAAAAATTTTCCATTACTTCGCTTGTTGATACGTAACACGCTATTTTACCCGCACCGGACAAAGTTATCCACAGGCGACGCACATATTTTCCACCGAAACGGTCTGTCGGGGCGCCCGGTAACCGGGCCGGGAAGGGCGAGAAAGGCGGCTTGCGAAACAACATCCACCTTGACACTGAGGCGCGAATTAGAGTCTAATTCAGGGTTCCCCGTCCGTGCACCGTGTCAGGCTGATAATTTCAGCGGCTGGTAGTCGGGCGAAGAGAGACCTGTGGCATGACGCGAGCTTAATCTGCGAAATTGTCATCGGCGCCGAATCTGACTCAAGTCAGACCCGATTTTGCATCTTATTTTGCTTTAAGCGAGACCACCATGAAACGTACTTACCAACCTTCCGTCGTCCGTCGCAAGCGCACGCACGGCTTCCGCGCACGTATGGCTACCCGTGGTGGCCGTCAAGTCCTGAACGCTCGCCGCGCCAAAGGCCGCAAGCGTCTGGCTGTCTAAGTCACACACCGCACGTTGCGGTCAGTGATGACAGGCGAAGGTTCGCACGACTTCGCGCGCGTTCGGCGCATCGTTAAAACGGATGAATTTTCATCCGTTTTTCGTTTGCGGCCAGCGCAAAAAACGGCGCATTTCGTGCTCTATACGCGACCGAACGCACTGCCGCATGCGCGGCTGGGCGTCGTTGCGGCCAAGCGCTTTGCGCCGCGCGCGGTCACGCGCAACACGATCAAGCGCATCACGCGCGAACTGTTCCGCACCACCGGCTTGCCGCCTGTCGATTGCATCGTCCGCTTGTCGCGGCCGGTCAACGGCAAGGATGGCCCGGCCACGAACCGGGCCCTGAAGGCCGCGTTGAAGGTGGAACTGACGCGCCTGTTCGCGTCGCAGCTGCGGCGCCCGGCGCCGGTGGACGCGGCATGAAAAGGCTGCTCGTCTCGTTGTTTGTCGGGATCCTGCGCGGTTATCAACTGCTGATCTCGCCGATGCTCGGGCCGCGCTGCCGTTTCTATCCCAGTTGTTCCAATTATGCGATCGAAGCGTTGCGCGTCCACGGCGCTGCACGCGGCTCATGGCTGGCCGCGCGCCGCGTGGGCCGCTGCCATCCGTGGCACGCCGGCGGCCTCGACCCGGTGCCGCCTCACGGCGCCAAGGAATCCCATTCAGCCGCTTGCGGTTGCAACCACTCCTGAAGACTCCAATGGAATTCAATAAACGTACTGTCCTGTGGATCGTGTTCGCCATTTCCCTGATTGTTCTCTGGAACAATTGGATGGTGGCTAACGGCAAACAGTCGATGTTCTCGCCGGCGCGTCCGGCCCAGGTTGCCCAGCAAAAGACATCCGATGTGCCGGCTGCACCGCAAGCGGGCAGCAATGCCGTGCCCGGTGTGCCGGCCACAGCAGGTGCGCCTGCCGTTCCTGGCGGCGCGCCAGTGGCCGCCGTGGCGAGCCCGGTCGTTACCGTGACCACCGACGTCGTCAAGGTCGACATCGACCCGGTCGGCGGCGTGATCAAGCGCCTCGAGATGCTCCAGTACCGCGATCACTTCGACAAGACCAAGAACCAGGTCCTGTTCAGCGTGAACGGTCCGAACGTGTATCTGGGCCAGACTGGCCTGATCGGCACCACCGCCGCTGGCGTGCTGCCGAACCACACCACGCCGTTCACCGTGCGTCCTGGCGTGCGTACGCTGGGCGCCAATGGCCAGGTGCAGGTCGTGATGGATGCGGAGCAGGGCGGCGTGCGCCTGACCAAGACGCTGACGTTCCGCAAGGGCGACTACCTGATCGGCGTGCGTCACGACGTGACCAATATCGGCACCGCGCCGGTCCAGCCATCGCTGTACCTGCAGCTGCAGCATGACGGCACCAAGCCGGCCACCGATTCGTGGTTCATGCCAAGCTACACCGGTCCGACGCTCTACACGAACGCCGACAAGTACCAGAAGCTGACCTTCGAGAAGATCGAAAAGGGCAGTGCGGATCACGCGCTGAAGGCCGACAACGGCTGGGTCGCGATCTCGCAGCACTTCTTTGTTTCGGCCTTCATCCCGGTCGACCGGACGCCGCGCGACATCTTCACCAAGAAGATCGCCACCAACCTGTATGCGATCGGTACCGTGCAGTCGATGGGCACCGTGGCGCCTGGCGCCACCGTGTCGGTTGATTCGCGCCTGTATTCGGGGCCGCAGGACGAGCGCACGCTGGAAACCATCACCCCGGGCCTGGAGCTGGTGAAGGACTACGGCATGCTGACCGTGATCGCCAAGCCGATCTTCTGGGTCATGACGCAGCTGCACGCAATGCTGGGCAACTGGGGCTGGACCATCGTCGCCCTGACCATCCTGATCAAGCTGGCGTTCTTCCCGCTGTCGGCGGCAGGTTATCGCAGCATGGCCAAGATGCGTGTGGTCACGCCAAAAATGCAGGCGATCCGCGAACGCTTCAAGAGCGATCCGGTCAAGATGCAGCAGGCCACGATGGAGCTGTACAAGACCGAGAAGATCAACCCGCTGGGCGGCTGCCTGCCGATCCTGGTGCAGATGCCGGTGTTCTTCGCCCTGTACTGGGTGCTGCAAGCGTCGGTCGAGATGCGCGGCGCGCCATGGATCGGCTGGATCCAGGATCTGACGCAGCCTGACCCGTTCTACATCCTGCCGGTCATCTACGCAGTGTCGATGTTCATCACGACCAAGCTCAATCCGCAGCCGACCGACCCGGTGCAGGCCAAGATGATGCTGTTCATGCCGATCGCGTTCTCGGTGGTGTTCTTCTTCTTCCCGTCCGGCCTCGTGCTGTACTGGGTGGTCAACAACATCCTGTCGATCGCGCAGCAGTGGGTCATCACGCGCAAGTTCGAGACGGCCGCAGCGAAGTAAGCTGCCGGCGTCGTCGAGAAAAGCCCGCGCCTTGTGCGCGGGCTTTTTTGTTTTTCGCGGCCCGCCGATAGGCCCGGCTGCGCGCATCCCTTACAATCGCCCCATGAAACTCGATACCTCACCCATCGCCGCCATCGCCACCGCCCCGGGCCGCGGCGGCATCGGCGTCGTGCGCGCCTCCGGCAAGGAACTCGGCCCGCTGATCGCCGCGCTGTTCCCCGGCGTGACGCTCGCGCCGCGCCATGCAACCTACATCCCGTTCAAGGCCGCCAACGGCGACATCATCGATGAAGGCCTGGCCCTGTACTTCCCGGGTCCGCATTCGTACACCGGCGAAGACGTGCTGGAGCTGCAGGGTCACGGCGGCCCGATCGTGCTGCAGATGCTGCTGGGGCGCGTGCTGGAAGCGGGCAGCAGCATGGACCTGCGCCTGGCCGAACCGGGCGAATTCACGCGCCGCGCGTTCCTCAACGACAAGCTCGACCTGGCCCAGGCCGAGGCGGTGGCCGACCTGATCGACGCCTCCACCGAAGCTGCCGCCAAGTCGGCGTCGCAGTCGCTGTCCGGTGCGTTTTCGCAAGTGGTACACACGCTGGTGGACCAGACGACCAATCTGCGCATGCTGGTCGAAGCCACGCTCGACTTCCCGGAAGAAGAAATCGACTTCCTCGAAAAATCGAACGCCCGCGGCCAACTGGCCGGCATCATCACGGCACTGGAGCATGTGTTCCGCCAGGCGGCGCAAGGCGCGCTGCTGCGCGAAGGGTTGAATGTCGTGCTGGTCGGGCAGCCGAACGTGGGCAAGTCGTCACTGCTGAATGCACTGGCCGGGGCTGATGTCGCCATCGTCACGCCGATTGCCGGCACCACGCGCGACAAGGTCAGCGAGACGATCCAGATCGAAGGCATCCCGCTGAACATCATCGACACCGCCGGCATCCGCGCGATCAGCGACGAGATCGATGTGGTCGAGCGCATCGGCATCGAGCGCACCTGGGGCGAAGTGGGCAAGGCTGACGTGATCCTGCACCTGCTGGACGCAAACCTGGGGCCGAGCGCGGCCGACGAAGCCATCGTCGCAGCTTTCCCGGCCAACGTGCCGGTGGTGCGCATCTGGAACAAGATCGACCTGTCGGGCCACAAGCCGTCGAAGGATGAAAGCACGGACGCCGTGCACCTGTATCTGTCGGCGCACGAAAAGCTGGGCATCGACCTGCTGCGCGCCGAACTGCTGCGCATCGCCGGCTGGCAGCAGACGGGCGAATCGCTGTTCCTGGCGCGCGAGCGGCACCTGATTGCGCTGCGCGCAGCGAGCGACCATCTGGAGCTGGCGCGCCAGCATGCAATGCAGGATGACCAGTCGCTGGACCTCTTTGCCGAAGAGCTGCGGCTGGCACAGGATCAGCTCTCCAGCATTACCGGGCAATTCACGCCGGATGATTTGCTGGGGGTGATTTTTGGGCGATTCTGTATTGGGAAATAGATAGTCGCCAATGGGTGATTCGATGCCTGTCCCGGCTCAATCCTCTTGATAGGAAGGCGACCACCGGGGATTGTGACGCCCTACCGGATCAGCGCCAAACTGACGCGGATCGCGCAGGTATTGCCGTAGCCGGAATTTTTGATCAGGTCATTCCACCCGATCTGCTGGAACAACGTGTCGCGGCTGACGACGCGGTTACTCGGGTAGTTTTTCATCAGCGCAAGGGAAGCGAGCCACATACAGCGCTATCAGCTCGGCGGCTGCATTGCCCGGCATCGAGCCAGCGCGCCCGCGCAGCTCGTCCCATATACGATCATCGATTTCCAGCGGCTTCATGCCGGGCGGCGCGCACCACAGCCGCCCCTGCGTTGCATCGACAACCCCGGCCTGATAGCCCTCTGCATACCGCTGCTGGAACGCCGCATCGGGCTGCTGGCTCCATTTATCCACGCCTGGCTGTCCGGCCACCTTTGCCACGAACCTATCGCCCGACAGGTGCCATGTGAATGCGCCAAGCGGCTGCGCCGCAGCGCCGCCTATCAGCGTCAGGACAGCGCACAGAACTGCGCACCTCATACGATTCGCCATACCCACCTCCGATGAATTGTGAGTGGGTATTGTGTTGTCCAAAACTTGGGACGGTCTTGCGCGTCGCCAGCGCATCAACTGTATGAAATGCGTGTGCGAATAGCGGTAGCTGTCCAAAGCGCAACGGCTCGCATTTGCGCATCGCTTACCGCCGTTGTCGCGACGCGTCGCGCGCCAACACCGCCGGGCATGCTAGGCTTGCTGCTATGAATACGCGAATCACGACCCTTGCCCCCCATCCTGCGCGCCGCACGCTATTTCGGCTCGCCGCCATGCTGGCTGGCGCCACTCTGTTGTCATCCTGCGCCAGCGTCCTCGGCCCGCGTCAGGTCGAGCTGCCGTTGCACAAGCTGCAATCCAGCCTCGACAAGCGCTTCCCGATCAATGAACGCCTGCTCGACATCTTTGACGTCCAGCTCACGCGTCCGCTACTGTCGCTGGTGCCGGATCAGGACCGGGTAGCGCTCGCCGTCGATGCGTCGGTCGCACCGCCGTTTGCACGCGCCTGGGCCGGCAACGTCGCGTTCTCGGGCCGCCTGTACATCGATCCGGGGCGCGCCGCCGTCATGATGGCCGAGCCGCGCGTCGACCGCCTGCAGCTTGGCAATCCCGACGCCGAGCGCCAGTTGACGCGCGTGGCCAACACGCTGATCGACACCGTCGCGCGCGACATGCCGGTATATGCGTTCGACCAGAGCGACTTGCGTTACGCCGGCGTGCAATTCGTCCCGACGCGCATCCAGACCACCCGCACGGGCCTCCTGGTCACGCTCGAACCGGCGAAGTAACGCAATCCGATCCGCATGTTGCAGTTGCGTCAAATTGCATCGGCACGGCAGATCAGGGATTGCACCCACATTGCATTCGGAGCACACTGATACGCAAAGAACCGCAGTGATGGGTTCGCCAGTTGGGCTCCCGCTTGCGCTTTCTCATGGGCATGGAGTTCCACTGAAGTAATCTTTCTCTGACTTCAGGTTGCCGTATCAGGGGGTGGATCTTGGAAACGACTTATGAGAGTTTTCCGAATGGTGGCCGGCCGCTGCAGGCGCCACCCGTCTCGGTTGCCGCCGCCGTGAGCGCCGCGCCCACCCGCGCCAACCTGCCCGCCAAGGGCTCGTGCTGGTATTGCGAAAAGCCGCTCGACAGCGTGCGTCGGTTCTGCGGCAAGCCCTGCGCCGATGCCTTTGACGAAGAAGCCGAATTTACGCGTTGAGGTCTAGCGGCGATGCGTTGCCTGCCTGCGCCAGCAGCAGCAACGCATGCTCGAAATCGAAACGTTCGATGGACTTCTCCAGCGCCGCCATGCGGTCAGCGCCCAGCGTGACCAAAAGGCGTGGCCGTAGCAGCTCCACCAGCTCGGGTGCGCGGCCATCGCCGATGTCGAGCATCGTGCGCAGCCGCGCCAGGTGGCGCGCATCGACCGGCAGCGCTGGCGCTGCCGTTGACGACACCTCCGGCAAAGGCGCTGCAGCCGGCGCCACCAGCAGCGCATCCACTTCCACCAGTACCCGTGTCAGCTCGACGTCCAGCGTATCGATCAGCGCGGCCGGGGCGGCGCCGTCCGTTTTGAGCGCAAGTTCGACCTCGAGCGCCAGGCGGCGCAGCGGGAGTGCCTCGATCATCCCGGCCGCGCCCTTGAGCGTGTGGGCGATGCGTTGCGCCAGTACAGCGTCGCCGGCATCGATGGCGCCGTGCAGGCGCGCGATCAGGTTGCGGTAGTCACTGGCAAAGCGTGCCAGCAGGCGCAGGAACATTGCACGGTCGCCCATGACCCGCTCCAGAGCTGTCGCCAGGTCGATGACGGCGCCGGTGTCGCTGCTCGGCGCGTCCGTCACCGGGTAGTGAACGACCAGGTGCGCGTGACGGCCGCGCCATTGACCGTGCCGGCGAAGCTGACGTCGTAGGCGGTGGCCTCGCGCAGCGGCTGGAGCGGGATGATTGCCGCCGCCGGCTTGTTGTCGGACAGGGGCGCGATGCGCAGCACGGCCAGGTCGCTGCCGCCGCGCGGGCGCACGGTGAAGCTGGTCACCGTGACGTTGGCATCGAGGTTGGTGTGCACGCTGATCGGATAGCCCACTTCGTTGGCATTGGGGACCGGGTCGGGCTGCTCGGTATTGCTGAAGAAGTTCGGCACGACCTGGGTCTGGCCATTGAACGGCCAGGTCACGAGCGTACCGCGTGCGATGCCGGGGCCGAAGCCGTCGCGGCTGGCGAAATCGGCGGTGAAGTAGCGATAGCCACTGCTGGCCGTGGCCGCGCCGGTGCCGATTTCGCGGAACATCGGCTCGAAGATCACGAAGCGGTGGTAGATCGCCGTGATCAGTTCTTCGGCCATGTAGAAGCCGGAGCCGTTGCTGCTGCCAGAGATCACTTCGCCATAGGCGTAGCCGCGCTCGGGGTTCAGCGTGTAGCCCGCCGCGTTCAGGCGCGCGCCCAGGTCGGCGCCGGTAAAGCCCTGGCGTCCGGCGACCTGGTCGTGGCTCATGATGTTATTGACGCGCAGGTACTCGGAATGCCCGAGCGCGGCGTTGTTGATCTGGGTGTTCTGGGGCACCTGCGGGACGCCGATCTGGCCGCGCCGGTAATTGATCCAGTTGCGCCCGTCGACGGCGATATTGCCGGTCTGCGCCGGCGCCGCGACGCCGGTGGGATCCTGGGCGACGGAGGAATCCGGATTGACGGCGGTGCCGCCGGTGACCTGGCCGGACCGGGTCATGCTGTCGCTATCGCTGCTGCCGCAGCCAGCCAGGCCCAGGACGGCAGCCAGGGCTGGGATCATTAACTGCCAACGGAGCGTATAGCTCATTTTACAACTCCTGTCAATACGGGCTTAATTCGATATTCTAGGGCAAATCTGGACGTCATGGCGGGTGGTGACGTCAACGCGCAACCACCTTGTTTTGCAGGCTGTAGAATAAGCCATCATTTATCTTGTCGAGTCGTCCATTGAAGCCTATTAACCAACAACGCCTCGCACGCGCCAAGTTCGCCCTGCCGAGTTCCGTCACGTTGCTGTCGATTGCCTGCGGCTTCGCCAGTATCGTGATCTCGGTCGACAATGCGCGCGTGGGCGATCCGGAGGCCTTTCGCCTGGCCGCGATCCTGCTGGTGCTGGCCGGCGTGTTCGATGCGCTCGACGGCTTCGTGGCACGCGCCACCAATACCCAGTCCAGCTTCGGCATGCAGCTCGACTCGATCGCCGACGTGATGAACTTCGGCTGCGCCCCGGGCCTGCTGCTGTACTGCTACGGCTTCACGCAACTGACCGACGTGCATCCGACGCTGGTGCGCATGGGTGGCCTGGCCTGCTTTGTGTTCGTCACCTGCGGCGCACTGCGCCTGGCGCGCTTCAATATCAGCCAGGGCCGCACCGACCCGCGCTACTTTGTCGGCATGCCGATCACCGCCGGCGCGGCGTGCGTGTCGGCCGTGGTCGTGGCCTGGCCCGATCCGGTTACACAGATGGCCCAGGCGTTCATGGTGGCGGGCCTGATGGTGGTGGTCGGCGCGCTGATGGTCTCGACGATCCGCTTCCCCAGCTCCAAGCACCCGAGCGGCAAGCTGATGATCGTCATCGTCGCTGTCTGCGCGGCCTTGCTGGCCGTGCTGCAGACGCGTTTCTTCGTGCTGTTCTTCCTGGTGTACATCAGCCTGACGCTGCTGCTCAATATTGGCTGGAAGATGGGCTGGCGCGGGGTGGCGCAGCCGAAAGTCTACGACGAAGAGTGAACCGGCGGCCCTGACAAGGGCCGTTTTTTCGTTCAGGCGAACTTGTCGAGCATCGCCGCCAGGTGCGCGGCCCGTTCGCGCGCCTCGGGCAGGTCGGCCGCGCCGCTCGTCTGCGTCACGATCGATGCGGTCAGCAACTGCACGAACGAGCGGTCGAGCGCCTTGCGCGCCGCTGCCATCTGCTGCGCCACTGCGTCGCAGTCCAATGGCGTGTCGGCCAGCGCGATCAGTTTCTGCACGCCGCGCAGCTGGCCCTCGATCCGCGCCAGCCGGTTCAGCAGATCCTTCTTTTGCGGCGCCGTCAACGCCTTGCCTTCGACGATCTTGACGTGGGCTTCGAGCATCAGGCCACCTCGTGGCCACGCGCGGCGCGCAGGATCTGGAACCAGTCTTCACGCGTGAGTTCAAAGGTGGTACCGGCCACCGCGTCGGCAATCGCCGCGATGCGGCCGGTGCCGGTCAGCGGGATCGGCCGGCTTGGCAGGCGCATGATCCACGCGAACACCACGCTGGCAAACGGCTGGTTCAAACGCTCGGCGATGCCCTGGATCGTCTGGCGCAGCACAGCGGCGCGCTCGTTGGCCGGGTCGAACAGGCGCCCGCCACCCAGCGGCGACCAGACCATCGGCGCGATGCGCAGGTCTTGCAGGCCGTCGAAGGTTTCGTCGAACAGGGGCGCCGTCACCAGCGGCGAGAACTCGACCTGGTTGGTGCTCAGGGCAACGCGGCGATTGAGCGACTCGAACTGGTGGCGCGTGAAATTCGACACACCCACGTGCCGCACCTTGCCGGCCGCCTGCAGGCGCGTAAACGCTTCGGCAATCTCGTCGAAGTTCATCAAAGGGTCAGGGCGATGGATCAGCAGCAGGTCGAGGTGATCGGTATGCAGGCGGCGCAGCGATTCTTCGGCCGACGCGATGATGTGCGCCGCATCGGTGTCGTAGTGCTGGATTGTGTGGCCAGGATGCTTGGCCGACATGAGCCGGATGCCGCACTTGCTCACCAGTTCGATACGCGCGCGCAGCGACGGCTGGGCGCGCAGCGCCTCGCCAAACAGCATCTCGACGCCGTAGTCGCCATAGATATCGGCATGGTCGAACGAGGTCACGCCCAGCGCGATGCATTGTTCGATGAACTCGACGCGCGCCGCGACCGGCATCGCCCATTCGGTCATGCGCCACATGCCGGCGACGATGCGCGAGAGCATCGGGCCGCCTTCGCGCGTAAGGGTGCGGGGGCAGTGCAGATCGGCAGGCAGGGCAGGCGACATCGTGTTTCTTTCGTCATGACAGGATTGCACGATTATAGCCCTGCCATCGCCAACTCCTTGCCGGGCTCCCATGAAAAAAGCCCGCCGGCGCAGCTGCGCGGGCAGGCTTGTCAGATACTGATGACCGGATTACTGCATCCAGAGACGCATCGAATCCCAGGCGCGGCCAAAGATGCTCGCTTCCTGGACTTCTTCCAGCGCCACCACCGGCAGCACCAGCAGCGGCTTGCCGTCGACCGTCATCTTGAGCGTGCCGACCGCGCCATTGCGCGCCAGCGGCGCGACCAGCGGATCGCGGCGCTCCAGCACCGGCTTGAGCTTACCGGCCACGCCCTTCGGCACGGTCACCAGGATGTCGCGCGTGAAGCCGATCTTGACGGTCGGCTGCGAGCCCTTCCAGATCTGCGGGGTCTGGATCGCCTGGCCTTTCGAGTACAGCTTGACGGTGTCGAAGTTCTGGAAGCCCCAGTTCAGCAGCTTCTGGCTCTCTTGCGTGCGCACCTCGGTCGAGCTGGTGCCCAGTACGACGGCGACCAGGCGACGCTCGCCCGTGCTGCCATTCGGCCGGCGCGCCGACGAGATCATGCTGTAGCCCGACGAATCGGTGTGACCGGTCTTCATGCCGTCGACGGTCGGGTCGAGCCACAGCAGGCGGTTGCGGTTCTGCTGGGTGATTTTGTTGTATGTGAACTGCTTGATCGAGTCGATCTTGTAGAACTCGGGGAAGTCGCGAATCACGTGCGAGGCCAGGTTGGCCAGGTCGGCTGCGGTCGAGTAGTTGTTCGCGTCCGGCAGGCCGTGCGGGTTGGCAAACCGCGTGGACTTCAGGCCCAGGCGCTGCGCTTCGCGGTTCATCAGCGTAACGAAGGTCGCTTCGTCGCCGGCGACGGCTTCGGCGATCGCCACGGCGGCGTCATTGCCCGACTGGATCATCAGGCCATGCAGCAGGTCGCTGATCGAGACTGGCACGCGCGGGTCGATGAACATCTTCGAGCTGCTGCTGTCGACTTTCCAGGCGCGCTCGGACACATTGACCATCTGGTTCATCGACAGGCGCTTGTCACGGATTGCAGCAAACGCGACATACGCGGTCATGATCTTGGCCAGCGATGCCGGCTCGATGCGCATGTTCTGGTCTTGCGACGCAATGACCTGGCCGCTTGTGGTGTCGAGCAGTAACCACGACTTGGCTGCGATGGATGGAGCCGGCACGGTTTGCGCACTGGCCGAGATCATTACCAGGCTGGCGGCAAAGGCCGCTAACAGTTTTTTCATGGAAACGTTCGTCATTGTAAAAGGTGAAGCGGTGGTAGAGCGCAAGGCAATGCCCGGGGGCACTGCCTCAAGAGAAGGGAATGATTATAGGGGACTGTGACCGTTAAATGTCACGGCGCCACAGTTGAACGACCAGATTTTTAATATGGCCGAGCCGGCGATGGAAGAAGTGATCGGCGCCCGGAATGATGATCACCGGGATATCGAGCGGGCGCGCCCAGTCGAATACCTGCTGCATCGTGATCGTGTCGTCCTGCTCGCCGTGGATCAGGATCGTGTCTTGCGGCACGGGCGGCATCGGCCATTTGCCGGCCGCAGTACCCACCAGCACCAGGCGCTCGGGCGCGCGACCCTCGGCTTCCAGGCGCAGCGCGAATTGCGCCTGCACGAAGGTGCCGAACGAAAAACCGGCGAGCGTCACCGGCAGGTCGGGGTAGCGCGCGCGCATGTGCTCGTACATGATGGCCATGTCGTCCACTTCGCCCTTGCCGTCATCGTACACGCCTTCGGATTCACCGACACCGCGGAAATTGAAGCGCGCCACGGCGTAACCCAGCGTGACGAAGGTGCGCGCCAGCGTCTGCGCCACCTTGTTTTCCATGGTGCCGCCGTACAGCGGGTGCGGGTGCGCGACCAGCGCGATGCCGCGCGGGGCGTCGTCGGGCAAGTCGAGCAGGCATTGCATCTTGCCGGCGTCGCCGTCCAGATAGAATTTTTGCGAGTGGATGTTCATGGTCAGATCTTGAGACGATCGACGACCTTGCCGCCGACCAGGTGGGTATCGATGATGTCGTCGATGTCTTCGTTATCGACGTAGGTGTACCAGACGCCTTCCGGGTACACCACGAGCACGGGGCCTTCTTCGCAGCGGTCGAGGCAACCGGCCTGGTTGATGCGTACCTTGCCTTCGCCGCTCAGGCCCAGTTCCTTGATGCGCTTCTTGGCGTGTTTCTGGGCTTTTTCAGAGCCGCACTTGCCGCAGCTCTGGCGTGCATCCTTGCCTTCGCGCTCGTTCATGCAGAAAAATACGTGGTGCTGGTAAAACGGTTGGTCGGTCATGGCGTTCTCGTCGAAAAAGGCAGAAGTATTATCTTACTGGCGATTGAGTTTATGTGACGGCAGCAGCAGGAACCAGAGCGCGAAGAACGGCCAGCTCAGTGACAGGAACCACGCCGCGCCATTGAAGTTCAGGAATTTGCCCTGCACCCAGCCCTGCAGCGTGGACGAGAAATACGGGTTCACCGGAATCGTGTTGACGACCACCAGCGCCAGTATCAGCGTCACCACCGCCAGACGCCGCTGCGCCACCTGCGGCGCAAAGACCAGGCCCGAGAGCATGATCATGCCGATCAAAAAGCCCCCTTCGGCGCCTGGCGTGACCCAGACCAGCGCGTTATCGGGCCGGAACAGCAGCGAGCTGGCAAACGCCTTGAGCACCAGCGCCGACCCCAGGAGAGCGATCATCAGCCAGAAACGCGGCGCGCCGCGGCGCACGAGGCACATCAGCGTGAGCGCGGCGCCGGTCATGCCGCAGGCGGTGATGATGGTCTCGGACAGCCAGTACTGCTCGACGCTCATCGTCACGCCGGGGCGCAGCATCGCCACCAGGTCGATGTCGGTATCGAACCACGAAGACAGCCAGCCGGAGACGATCGGCAGCACCTGGCCATGGCCGAACAGATAGCTTTGCGGGTAGATCTGCGCCAGCGGCCACATAGCCACCAGTACCAGGCCCTGGCTCGCATGCGGTGCGAACCAGCGCTGGCGCAGCTTGAACAGGCGGCTGCGATCGAGCAGGCCAGGGGCCCACAAGGCGCCCAGCACGGCGCCGAGCAGCGCGCCGCCCGCATTGGTGACGAAGTCGAGGTTCGACGGCACGCGGCTGGGCAAAAAGTTCTGCACGGTTTCCATGACGCCGGTGGTGAAGATGCCGATCAGCGCGGCCAGCAGCACCGCCCAGACGCCACGCACACGGGGATAGAACGACAGCACCAGCAGCATCCCGAACGGGATGTAGCCGACGATATTGACGCCGACGTCGAAGCCCGTGAAGTAGCGCTGCTTGACGAGGTTCAGGAACGCCAGCGGCGCCACGCCCGTATCGCGCCAGCCGGTGAACGGAAACCAGCTGGCGTAGATGATCAGGAGCAGATACGCCATCAGCGCGGCGCGCACGATCGGCGAGCCGCGCGAGCGCCCGGCCGCGACTTCGGCGGAGATGGCCTCGTCGCTCATTTGCCCTGCAGGTCGAGGGTCGACAGCCAGTTCTTCAGATCGAGCGCGATCCGGTCGGTGCCGGCGGCCAGTGCGGCCACGCCACCCGCAGCGTCCTGGCTCGGGGCAGGGGCGCTATGTGCGAAGCTTTTCTGGGCCACCAGGCGATGGTCGGCCAGGACCGACGCGCGCAGCAGGATCTGCCCTTCGCTTGCGCTGGTGCTGGAAAACGCGTGCACGAAGTCGTCGATCTCGATACGCAGGATCGGCACGCGGTTGGCGGCGTCGGTGGCCGACAGCACCGTGACACCGGCCTGCGCCAGGCGCACTTTCAGGCGCTGCGTGACCAGGGCGAGCGGCGTGCCGCTCCAGCGGCTGCCGGCGTAGGTACGGGCTTGCAGCGGATCGGCGTAATTCAGCCGGTAGACCATGCGCTCGTTGTCGAGGACGGCGCCGCCGGTGGCATCCATCACCACGATCGGGGGCAGCGACGCCGGTTGCACGGGCGTGGACACCTGGGCCGATGGCGCGCCGAAGTCATAGATGGTATTGGGCGCGCCTTTGTTGCTGGCGCAGCCGGCCAGCAGCGCGGCGCCAGCAACGGTAACGGCAACGGCGAGGCGGTAGGGGCGGAGATTCACGGTGGTCCTCATTTGGTCGGGGGCGCGAAGCCCGGCTCGCCCGGTCCGGGCGCGTCGCCCGGTGTGCCGAACAGGATGCTTTGCGGGCGGTCGGAGAACGAATTTGCGGTGCGGCGCACGGCGCGCAGCGAGGCGCGTGCTTCGTCGGTCATCTGCACCACGTGCGGCAGCGTTTCCAGTTCCAGCTCGCTGGTGGCCGCGCCGAGCGCACCGATGGTGCTGTTCAGGCGTTCGATCGGGCCGTCCGGCGCTTGCAGGCGCGTGGCCAGGTTGTCGTAATTGCGCGTCATCGAGGTGGCGCTGGTGGCCAGCGTGTCGATCGAGTCCATGCTGCGATCGATTTTCGTGACCAGTGACGGCAGGCGGTCAAGTACCGGATCGAGGCGCTGTGGGATCGCCGCGTAGGCCTCGGCGGCGCGGTCCACGCTCTCGAACGCGCCGAGCATCGTGGCGCGGTTCTCGGGGCTGAGTAGCTCGTCGAGGCTGGTGGTGATCTTTTCGGCCTTGTCGAGGATGGCCAAGCCGCGGTCTTCCAGCTGGTCGAGCAGGCCGGGACGCAGCGGGATGCGGGCAATGCGCTCGCCACCGGTGGCCAGACGCGGCGATCCGGTGCGCTCGTCGTTAAGCTGGATGAAGGCGATGCCCGTCACGCCCTGGTAGCCAAGCGAGGCATAGGTGGTGCTGGTGATGGGTGAGGCTTCATCGACCGACAGGCGAATCAGGATCTGGCCGGTGACGCGCGGATCGAAAACGATCGTGTCGACGCGGCCGATTTCCAGGCCCCGGTAGCGCACCGTGGCTTGCGGGTTCAGGCCGGGGATCGACTGCGTAGTGACGATCTCGTACTGCACCAGCTCGGTCTTGTCGCGGTTGAACCAGAGGCCGATCAGCACCGTCGCCACCAGCAGGGCGATCGTGAAGATGCCGGTCATCAGCGCATGTGACCTGTTTTCCATACTAGTGTGTCTCCGATTCGTTCCGGGTCCGGCGCTCGTCGAGCACTTCCAGTGCCCGCTGGCCGCGCGGGCCCAGGAAAAAGTGTTTGATGAACGGGTGCTCGACCTTGAGCACATCGCACGATGGTCCGACGGCCAGCACGTGTTTTTCGGCCAGCACCGCGATGCGCGAGGACAGCGCAAACAGCGTGTCCAGATCGTGCGTGACCATCACCACCGTCAGTTTCAGTTCGCGGTGCAGCGTCTGGATCAGCGTGACGAAAGCGTCCGACAGGTCGGGGTCCAGGCCTGCGGTCGGCTCGTCGAGAAACAGCAGCTGCGGTTCGAGCGCCAGTGCCCGCGCCAGCGCCGCGCGCTTGACCATGCCGCCGGACAGGTCGGACGGCATCTTGGCCGCATGCTCCGGCCCTAGCCCCACCATGTCCATCTTGAGCAGCACCGCGTCGCGGATCACGTCTTCGGGCAGTGCATGCAGCTCGCGCATCGGCAGGGCGATGTTGTCGAATACGTTCAGCGCCGAGTACAGCGCGCCCTGCTGGAACAGCATACCCCAATGGTTGCGCATGCGTTGCAGCTGCTCGGGCCTGGCCGCGCTGATGTCTTCACCGAATACGTGCACGCTGCCCTGCGACGGGCGCTCCAGGCCCAGCATCTGGCGCAGCAGCACGGTCTTGCCGGTGCCCGAGCCGCCGACGATCGACAGGATCTCGCCATCGTAGATCTCGAGGTTCAGGTCCTGGTGCACGACGGTGCGACCGAAGCGGGTCCACAGATTGCGGATCTCGACGACGGGTTTGCCCACGTCTTCATCGGGCCGCAGGTTCAGGCGCTGGGGGGATTGCGGTTGGGTGTCGGCCATCAGAATCCCGTGTTGCTGAAGATGATCGCGTAGACCGCGTCGGCCAGGATCACCACCGTGATCGCGGTGACGACCGAGGTCGTGGTGCCGCGCCCGAGGCTTTCGGTATTGGGCTTGATGCGCAGGCCGAAGTGGCACGCGATCAGCGCGATCAGCACGCCGAAGGTCGCGCCCTTGAGCAGGCCGATGGTGTAGTTCACGAACGGCACCGCGTCGGGCAGCTTTTGCAGGAAGTAGCGAAACGACATGCCCATCTCGATTTTTGCCGACACCATGCCGCCCAGCAAGGCCATCGCATCGGTCCAGACCACCAGCAGCGGCATCGAGATCGCCAGCGCGATCACCTTCGGCAGGATCAGGCGGTAGCCGTGCGAGACGCCCATCACCAGCATCGCATCGAGTTCTTCGGTCACGCGCATGACGCCCAGCTGCGCCGTGATCGACGAGCCGGAGCGGCCGGCGACCAGGATCGCGGCCAGCAGCGGGCCAAGTTCACGGATCACCGCCATGCCGAGGATGTTGACCAGGTAGGCGTCGCCGCCGAACATGCGCAGCTGCTGCGACGACAGGAACGACAGCACGATCCCGATCAAGAAGCCCACGATCGCCGTGATGCCCAGCGCCTGGAAACCCGAGTGATAGATATTGGCCGAGATTTCACGCCACGGGCCTGTGGCAGGGCGGCGCGCAAAGCGCCACAGGTCCTGGATCACGATGCCGATCAGACCAATGAAGCTGCGCAGGTGCGCGAAAAAGTCGAGCATGCCGGCGCCCAGCTTGATCAGCCAGTCGAAGGGACTGACGCGCTGGCGTGGCAGCGTGATCTTGCTGGCTGCTTCGATGCGCTTGAACAGGTCTTCCTGGCGTGGGTCGAGCGTGAGGCGCTGCGGACGCTGTTTGTTCCAAGTATTCCAGAACATCTGGGCGCCGATGTGATCGAGGCTATCGACGCCGGACAGGTCCCAGGTGCAGGCCGATTTGTCTTTCAGGCCCGCGAGCTGGCGCGTGATGCCCTTCAATATACCGTGCTGCGACAGGCCGTGGACTTGCCAGACCCCGCTGGCGATGACAGATTGGCCCGCCCCCTGGCCGGCCTGTTGAATGGTTAATGTTGGCGCATTTTCAATCTGCATTGCGGCAGTGTAAAAGAGAATCGCGCCTGCTGCCACATTGTTGGTTTCGCGATCAGGCCGCGAGGTGGCGTGCCTGGCGCGATGGGGCCACCGCGCGCACCGTATCCGCGACTGTGCCCGCGACCGCTTGCGGCGTGCGCGCCGGTGCATCGACCTTGCCGGCGTAGTCGCTGGCGAGCAGGCTGGCCGCTTCATGCGCCGCCATGCCGCGCACCTGTAAGTACTCGGCCACCAGCTTGGCCAGGCGATCGAGCGCAATGCGGTGCGTCGCATCGGTGCGCTTGTAGATCCAGTCCGAAAACGCCATGAAGTTGTCGAACGGCGCCTCGCCCAGCAGCACCGGCGTGGTGTTGGCAAAGCGGCCGGAGTTGGCCACCAGATCCCAGTAGCGCGCAAAGCGCACCAGGCGCTGCATGGTCGCAAAGTCGATCTTGTCCGTCGCCAGCACGGTGTACGGCGGGTACGGGTCGTAGACCATGCCGAAGGCTTCGGTGTGGCGGATGATCGGCGTGCCGCGCAGGCGCTTGAGGATGCCGAACTGGATTTCCTCGGCGCCCAGACCCACCAGCTGGTCAAAGCCGCGCGCGAAGCTGGCCACGTCTTCGCCGGGCAGGCCGGCAATCAGGTCGACGTGCAGGTGGGCGGTGGCGTGCTGTGTGAGCCAGCGGATGTTCTCGGCCGCCTTCTCGTTGTTCTGGCGGCGGCTCACAAGCGCCTGCACCTCGGGATTGAAGCTCTGGATGCCGATCTCGAACTGCAGCGCGCCGGCCGGGAATTTGGCGATGGTGTCCTTCAGCGCATCGGGCAGATGGTCGGGCACCAGCTCGAAGTGGGCGTAGATCGGGTCGTCCGGATACTGCGCGATCTTGTCGAGGAAGAAGTCCATGATGCGCAGGCTCGTCTTGACGTTCAGGTTGAACGTGCGGTCAACGAACTTGAAGAGGCGCGCACCGCGTGCGTACATTGCTTCCATCTCGGCCAGGAACGCGTCGAGCGGGAATGGCCAGGCGGTCTTGTCGAGCGACGACAGGCAGAACTCGCACTTGAACGGGCACCCGCGCGAGGCTTCCACGTACAGGGTGCGGTTGGCGATGTCGTCGTCGTTGTACAGCGCATAGGGCAGGGTGATCGCGTCCATCGGCGGTTGCACGCCGGCGTGGATCTTCATCAAGGGCTTGGGACCATTGAGAATCTCGCCGCACAGCTTGGGGAACGTGACGTCGCCCCAGCCGGTGATGACGTAGTCGGCCAGCTGAACGATTTCCTGTTCGCCCGTCTCGTGTGAGACTTCCGGGCCGCCCAGGATGATCTTCACGGCGGGTGCGACGCGCTTGAGCATCGCCACCAGGCGCGTGGTTTCTTCGACGTTCCAGATATACACGCCGAAGCCGACGATGCGCGGCGCGTGCGCCAGGATGCGCTCGACGAGGTCGGCGGTCTTGGCGCCGGTGACAAATTCCTGGATGCGGGTCTGGTCCTGCAGCGGCCCCATATTGGCCAGCAGGTAGCGCAGTCCAAGCGAGGCGTGCGTGTAGCGGGCGTTCAGGGTGGTGAGCAGGATCGACATGGTAGCGGCAGGCTGAGGGGGTTTGAAGGCAGTATTTTACTGTGATGCCACCAATGGTCGCGTGACTATGCAGTTGACATTGCTTCAAATAAAGATTGGTGTCTACAATCGACCACTCCTTATTTAGAAAGTGTCTTCCATGTTGATGACCAATATCGAAACCATTCCGGGCAAGACCATCACGGCGTGCCACGGCGTTGTCTCCGGCAGTTCGGTGCGCTCCAAGCACGTGGGCCGCGACATCATGGCGGGGCTGAAGAATATGGTTGGCGGCGAGCTCAAGGGCTACACCGAGTTGCTGGAAGAATCGCGCGCCCAGGCGACCCAGCGCATGCAGGCGCAGGCCACGCAGATCGGCGCGAACGCCGTCGTCAATGTGCGCTTTTCGACCTCGTCGGTGGCCGCTGGCGCCGCCGAGATCTATGTCTACGGCACTGCGGTGACGGTGGGCTGATGGACCTGATTTTCCTGATTGTCTTCTGGTCGGTGCCGATTGCGCTCGGCTATGTGTTTGGACGCATGGCAGAAGCCAGGCATTACCGCTCCATCATCGCCAGGGAAAAAACGTGGCTGGGCTTGCCAGCGACATCGCTGAAGACCGTGCTCGGGTCTGCGCCGGTGGCGCGCAGCGAACTGGTCACCGGCAGCGTGGTGGTGGCGGTCGATCACTTCAAGAAGGCGGCGTCGGCGCTGCGCTCGCTGGTGGGCGGGCCGGTGCAGTCGTATGAAACGCTGCTCGATCGCGCCAAGCGTGAAGCGGTGCTGCGCCTGAAGGAAAGCTGCCCGGGCGCCCACGAGATCGTCAACGTGCGCCTCGAAACAATGCCGTTGACCGGTAACCAGCAGCAGATCAACGGCGTCGAAGTGCTGGCCTACGGCACCGCCATCTATTATGTGGAACAGAGCGCCGCACCATGAAATACCAGGCGTCGCTGCCCGAGCACAACGACAACGTCACGCCCGGCCATCCGCTCAAGGATTTCGTGCTGATCCTGGCCGCGCTGTCGGCGGCGGTGGTGGTCGGTTATCTGGTGCTGGGTTGGCTGATTGATGTGGTGGTGGACCGGATGGGACCGGAGACCGAGGCGCAACTGACGCAGATGGTGGCATGGACGCCGCCCGCGAGCGAGCCGGCAATGCGCACGCGCGAAGCGTGGGCCCAGGATCTGGTCGATGGCATGCGTCAATGCGCCGGCGTCAGCGGGCCCGTCACGGTGCGCGTGAACCGCTCGGACACGCCCAATGCGATGGTTGCGCCGGGCGGCGTGGTGGTCGTGTTCTCGGCGCTGTTCGACAGTGTGCAGTCCGAAAACGGCATGGCGTTCGTGCTGGCCCATGAGCTGTCGCATATGGCCAACCGCGATCACCTGCGCGCAGTCGGGCGGCGCGTGGTGCTGATTACCGCTGCCACCGTGCTCACGGGTGACGGCAGCGGGACGGCAGGCGTGCTGGCGCCGGCGCAGCATCTGGGTGAGTCGGGGTATTCGCGCGGCCGTGAAGCCGCTGCGGATGCGAAGGCACTGGCCATCTTGCAATGTCGTTACGGGCATGCTGGCGGCGCCACCGAATTGTTCACCACCTTGCAGCGCGAAGAGGGCAAGACGCCGGCCGTGCTGCATTACCTGGCGTCGCATCCGTCGATGGCCGCGCGCATCGATGCGGTGCAAGTGGCGATGCGTCAGGCCGGCTTGCAGGCTGGCCCGGTGCAGCCGTTGCCGCGTTTTTGACGGGGTATGCGATAAAGCTGGCGGTATCGGAAATTGCTTGTTAGAATGTGAGCCGGAATTCAGGAAGCCTGTTGCCCAGTAGAGGAACAGTTTTCCAGCAAGTTATGCCTGATGACCATAGCAAATCGGTCCCACCCCTTCCCATCCCGAACAGGACCGTGAAACGATTTTGCGACGATGATAGTGCTGCAACCAGTGTGAAAGTAGTTTATCGTCAGGCTAGTTATATAGAGAAAGCCCACCAGGTGTCTGGTGGGCTTTTTTGCTTTGCGGCGTCGTGTTTGTCGCATCGATGCTGCATTCACGCGAGAGAAATAGCACCCTGGCACTATTTTAGGTTTAAAGTATTGCATTAGTTTTACTTCGCCATGGTTCGATCGCGCGGCGCCTGCCGCAGAAAGCGTCTCTCATGCAACGTCGTCATCCTGCTGCGCCCCGTCGCCTCCTTGCAATCGTACTCGTGCTGGCGCTGGGTGCCTGCGGTCGGGATCGTGATGACGATCCGGCCGTCCTGCCATCACCGCCAGCCACCGCCGCCCGCATCAACGTCGAACTCGCACGCACCGCGCATGGCGTGCCGCATGTGCGGGCCGATGACTTCCGCAGCCTGGGCTATGGACTGGCATACGCGTATGCCCAGGACAATGTCTGCATGTTCGCCGATGCGGTGCTGACCGTGCGCGGTGAGCGCTCGCTGTTCTTTGGCGCCGACGCGCGGCCACGCCAGCGCACGGGTGACGAGTATGGCGGCGGCAGCGGGTTCATGGACCTGAACAACGAGGACAGTGACTTCTTCTTCAAAGGCTACCTCGAAATTGAGCAATTGCGCGCCGGCTATGCCAGCGGTGCACAAGAGCCACGCGACCTGCTTGAAGGCTATGTTGAAGGCTACAACCGGTACTTGAAGGATGCGGGAAGCAAGTTGCCAGCGGCCTGTGCCAACACGAAATGGGTGAGGCCGATCTCGCTCGACGACATGATGCTGGTGGTGGCGGAAAAGGCATTGCACGCATCGGGCCAAGCCTTCGCCCGTGATTTCGTTGCGGCTGGCCGGGTTCCTGGCGCCACCGTGACGCTGGCCAAGGTGGCGCCACGCAAGATCGATGCGTCGTCGCTGGTCGCACAGCTCGACCTGCTCAACCGGCAAGGTTTCGGCAGCAATGCGCTGGCCGTGGGCAAGGAGTTGTCCGCCAATGGGCGCGGGCTGTTGCTGGGCAACCCGCATTATCCATGGACCACGACCGACCGCTTCTATCAGGCCCACCTGACCGTGCCGGGGCGCTACGACGCGATGGGCGTGATCATCGGCGGCGTGCCGGCCGTCGTCATCGGCTTCAACCGCGACGTGGCCTGGAGCCACACGGTCACGTTCGCCAATCACTTCACCACCTTCCGGCTGGCGCTGGATCCCGGCGACGCCAGTGGCACCACTTATCTATATGATGGGACGCGGCGCACGATGACGTCGAAAACGGTGACGGTCGAGGCGCTGCTCCCCGATGGCCTGATCGGGCGGCGCACCAAGACATTTTATTTCAGCCACCAGGGCGCCGTCATCAGCCGGCCGGCGGCGGGACTGACCTGGACGTCTCAGGCTGCCTATGTACTGGCCGACCCAAACCGCAGCAATACCCGGATGCTCGAGCAGTGGCTGGGCATCGGCACCGCCACCAGTGTGCGCACGCTGAAGGATTCGCTCGACAAGGTGGTGGGGCTGCCATGGGTGAACACGGTGGCGGCCGACCGCGACGGCAATACGCTGTTTGCGGACGCCAGTGTCGTGCCGCACATGAATGCAGACAAGTTCGGGAATGGTTGCCTGTTGCTGCAGGCGGCGCTGCTGTTCGACGGGTCAAAGAGCAGCTGCGGCTGGGGGCAGGATGTGGGCGCGCCGGCCGGCATTTACGCGCCGGCCACGGCGCCGTGGATGATACGCACCGATTACGTCGGCAATTCGAATGACAGTTACTGGCTAACCAATCCGAAGGCGCTGCTCACTGGCCCGGCGCCACTGGGCTATTCGCCACTCTACGGGCGCGTGAATGCCGAGCAAAGCCTGCGCACGCGAATCGGGTTCCGCCAGGTCGAGGATCTGCTGGCCCAGCGCAACAAGTTGAACCTTGCCGACATGCAGGCGCTTGCGTTCTCGAACCGCGTCTATGCGGCCGAGCTGGTGCTGCCCGAGTTGTTGACCGCCTGCAGCAGCGCGAGCAGCACACTGGTGCAGCAAGCCTGCACGACGCTGCAAGCATGGGACCGGCGCGCCGATCTCGACAGCCGCGGCGCGGTGCTGTTCCGCGAATTCTGGGCGCTGGCAACGGCGATCCCCAACAAATGGGCGCGGCCGTTCGACCCCACGGATCCGGTCAACACGCCGGCCGGCGTGGCGCCGGCGGCCATGCCCGCCATGCTGGTGGCGCTCAGGACGGCGGCCGACAAGCTGCAGTCGCTCGGCGTGCCACTCGATGGCCGACTGGGTGACTACCAGGTCGAGCTACGCAACGGCGTGCGTATTCCACTGCATGGGGGCAATGGGAATCAGGAAGGCACGTATGGCTCGCTGACGATGCGCAGCAGCTTGACGGCCCAAGGCTATGTCGGCGCGCACTGGGGCCAGAGCTATCTGCAGACCGTGACGTTCGACGACCAGGGGCCGGTGGCGCAGGCGATGCTGACGTATGGGCAGTCGGTCGACCCCACATCGCCGTGGTATGCCGACCAGACGTTGCTGTATTCGCGCAAGAGCTGGCCAAGCCTTCCTTTTACGCAAGAGAAGATCAAGGCCGACCCCAACTACACGACCGTCACGCTGCGGGAGTAGCGATACCGTCCAGCGCCGTCATCGCATCGTCCGGCAACACCAGTTGCGCAGCGGCCAGGTTTTCGCGCAAGTGCGCCACGGATGAGGTGCCTGGGATCAGGAGCAGGTTCGGCGCACGGCGCAGCAGCCAGGCGATCGCCACCTGCATTGGTGTCGCACCGAGTTGTTGCGCGACGCCGAACAGGGCATCCGACTGCAAGGGCGTGAAGCCGCCCAGCGGGAAGAAGGGTACGTAGGGAATCTCCTTTGTGGCCAGTGCATCGATCAGGGCGTCGTCCTGGCGATGGACGAGGTTGTACATATTCTGCACGCAGGCAATCGGCACGATGCGCTGGGCGTCTTCCACCTGCTGCGGCGTGACGTTGCTCAGGCCGATATGGCGGATCAGACCGCGCTGGCGCAGCTCTGCCAGCTTGGTCAGCGGCGCCTCGAGCGAACCTTCTGCCGGCTTGGACATGTCGAACATCGCGCGCAGGTTGACCACATCGAGTACATCCAGTCCCAGGTTGCGCAGATTGTCATGCACGGCCTGTTCAAGTTCCGGCGCGGAAAAGGCCGGAAGCCAGCTGGCATCCGGACCGCGGCGCGCCCCGATCTTGGTCACGATCACCAGGTCGTCGCGATAAGGATGCAGCGCTTCGCGGATCAATTGATTGGTTACGTGCGGACCGTAGAAATCGGACGTGTCGATGTGGTTCACGCCAAGCTCGACCGCTTCACGCAGCACGGCGCGGGCCGCGTCCACATCCTTCGGCGGACCGAACACGTGAGGGCCGGCCAGTTGCATGGCGCCGTAGCCGAGACGGCGTACGGTGCGGTCGCCGAGGGTATAGGTGCCTGCCTGTTCAATGTTGGACATGTTTTTCCTTCTTGTGGGTAAGTGGAATCACGATACGACGCATGCGTCTGTGTGACAATCCAGGCAAATCCACACAGGTTGTACGAAAAAACGAACAATGAAAACCGATCTGGGAGAGTTGTCTGCCTTTGTCGCAGTGGCGCGTGCCGGCGGCTTCCGTGAGGCGGCGCGCGCGACGGATGGCAGCGCATCTGGCCTGAGCGAGGCGGTGCGACGTCTTGAAACGCGGCTCGGCGTGCGCTTGCTTAACCGGACGACGCGCAGCGTGATGCTGACCGAAGCAGGCAGCAGCCTGCTGGCGCGGCTCGATCCGGCATTGCAGGAGATCGACGCCGCTTTAGATGTGATCAATGGCTTTCGCGACACGCCGACGGGCCTGTTACGCCTGAACGTGCCGATGAGTGCAGCACGCTTGGTACTTCCCGCCATCGTGCCACGATTCCTGGCGAGGTATCCGGAGATCCGCCTGGAGGTGGTCGCGGAAGAGAGCTTCGTGGATGTGCTGGCCGCGGGGTGCGATGCCGGTATCCGGTATGAAGAGCGGCTCGAGCAGGACATGATTGCCGTGCCGATCGGGCCGCGCATCCAGCGCATGGCGGCGGCGGCATCACCCGCGTACCTGGCCCGGCATGGCGTGCCTGCACATCCGCGTGACTTGTCGCCAGGTGCCTGCATCCGGGCGCGCTTTGCCAGCGGGGCGATGATCCAGTGGGTGTTTGAACGCGATGGAGAAACCATCACCGTCGAACCCAACGGACAATTGCTGGTGCAGATCGGCGGCGCGCTGGACCTGTCCATCGATGCGGCCGTGCAGGGTCTGGGCATGGTGTACCTCTTCGAGGACTGGCTGGCGCCGTATGTCGCGCAGGGGCTGCTCGAGCCAGTGCTGCAGCCATGGTGGCCGCAGTTCTCCGGCCCGTTCCTGTATTACTCGGGCCGCAAGCTGGTGCCGGCACCGCTGCGTGCCTTCGTTGACTTCATCCGCAGCGAGCGTGAAAACGGGCCACATTTGTCACACAACTGAAAAATAAGCTGTTGACGAAGCTCAGCTAGTCGAGCATAATCTCATTCCTCTGCTGCAGCGAACAAAACGATTCGAAGCAAACGGCAGATGAAGCAGCACCGAATAAGTTCTTTAAAAATTAACAGTCGATAAGTGTGGGCGTTTGATGAAGGTGCCAAGAACTTCGGTTCTTGATTACTTAAATTATCAAATGTTCACAAAAAAGAAATACGTTGCTCAGCAATGAGTAACGGTCAGTATTTTGAGTGAGCGACCCCTGCCGTAAGGTAGGGTGGCAGAAATGCCAACAAACAGAGATTGAACTGAAGAGTTTGATCCTGGCTCAGATTGAACGCTGGCGGCAT